>CAVUNL010000013.1:0-576805 GCA_963742795.1 uncultured Actinomycetes bacterium | reverse complement strand
TATTTTGCACAGGTACGCAGTGTTCGGTTACTTCCGTGATGATCTTCCCGTCAGGCCACGCGCTCAGCTGGCAGGGTTCGCAAGCTGCCGCGGGATCAGGTTGATCACACGATCTGGGCGCCATCCCGGGGCGTGACCTCCGGTGATCGACCCGTCCGCTAAAACAGCGGGTTTCCGGACACGGTCCAGCGTGCCGCGCATACTGCCGGCTGCCCGTTCGACTCCTCCACATCGTGCTCGACGCTCACGATCTCCCCGCTCTGGCTGGCCCGGTTCTGGACGCAGCCGCTGGGCTGGAAGGTCCTGTCCGAGCGGGAGAACGAGATCGTCACCGGGACCGACGAACGCGCCTGTCGGCATGTGCTTCATGCCCGTCACCGATCCCAAGACGGTCAAGAACCGCGTAATCTTACCTCACCACCAGCGCCGCTGACCGCGACCAGGAGATCGACCGTCTTCACACGCTCGGGGCTCGCCAGGTCGACATCGGCCAGACCGGCGCTGAGTCCTGGACTGTGCCGGCCGATCCTGAGGGAAACGAGTTCTGGGTTGTGCGCTCAAAGGAAACGCTCATCCGATGAGGCTCAGCACCGAGAACCCAGAGCAGACCCTGTCCGCGGCAGATGAGGATGTTTCGCGGCAGCGTCAGGATCTCTTGAAATGGGCAATGTGAGCGAACTGGAACCGAGCCGGCAACGTTCCTGCAGCGCCCCGCCAGAAAATTCCTTGCTACAGAAACGTCGCGGCTTTATACTCGATGAATGCTGCAATGGTCAGAGATAATCGACCCGATCGCCGGTCATAATGGATTCGCTGGCGTTGTGTCAGTAAACCGCGGCGGTGAGATCGAGTTCGTCAAGGCATATGGGCTCGCGCACCGCGCGCACCAGATACCGAACACCGCCGGCACCCGGTTCGCGATCGCCAGCGGATCGAAAGGGCTGACCGCGCTTACCGTGGTCAGTTTGATCACAGACAATGCGCTGAGCATGTCCACGACCGCGCGCTCGGTGCTGGGCAGCGATTTCCCGCTCATCGGCGGCGATGTCACGATCGAGCACCTGCTGGCGCACCGGTCGGGTATCGGTGACTACCTCGACGAGGAGGCTGGCTACGACATCACCGACTATGTGCTCACCGTGCCGGCCCAGGATCTTGCGGCAACCGAGCAGTACCTGGCGGTGCTCGACGGGCATCCAGCCAAGTTCCCGGCTGGCGAGCGGTTCTGCTACTGCAACGGCGGCTACGTCATCCTCGCGCTGATCGCCGAGCGGGTCAGCGGCACTGCTTTCCACCAGCTCGTGCGGGAGCGTGTGTGCATCCCGGCCGGCATGGCGGACACCGGGTTCATCCGTTCAGACGAACTCCCCGGCCGCACCGCGCTGGGCTACCTGCCCGTCGCGGGCAGGTCCAGGACGAACGTGTTCCACCTGCCGGTCCTGGGCAGCGGGGACGGCGGGATCTACTCCACGGCCGCGGACATCGCCACCTTCTGGCAGTCGCTGTTCACCGGAAAGATCGTTCCTGCCGCCTGGGTGGCGGAAATGGTGCGGGCCCGTAGTGACGTCCCGTCGGAGTCGATGCGCTACGGCCTTGGCTTCTGGCTCGGCAGGCACAGCGACAGCGTAATTCTCGAGGGATTCGATGCCGGTGTCTCATTCCGGAGCGTGCACGACCCGAAGTCAAACGTAACGCACACAGTGATCTCCAATAGCTCCGATGGTGCCTGGCCAATCACCAAGCGCCTGGATGAATTGCTGGCCGCCTGACTTCGCGCTCCTACGTCCGGGTAAGGCTCTCTAATCTCACCAGCCGACAATCTCTCATCGGCATGTGCGGTCGCCTCCGGTGTGGCCGTGGAGTTCATCGCGTGCAGGCCGGGCCGACCTGTGCGTGGTCGCCTTGCAACGTCGCAAGGGCCGCGGCTGGGGAATCGGGTGGGCATTCCGCGTGGTGGCGCCAGCGGAACAGGCAGGCATCGTTGCCGCGGCGGGCTCGGGTCAGGGCGGGTCGGTCATGATGCGGTCGTAGCTGCGGCGGGCTCGGGCGCTGCGGGCGCTGGCGCCGTAGCGGCGGAGCATCTGCGGGGAGGTCCAGCCGTTCAGCTCCATCAGGTCGCCCTCGGCGCCGCCGCGGTCCAGCCAGGTGTGGCTGAAGTGGTGCCGGAACCGGTGCGGGAACACGCGGATGCCGCACTGGCGGCCGCGGCGGGCGATGACCTGGTAGATCCCGCTGGCGGTCAGCGGACCCCGGTTGTTCACCCCGAGCCACAGCTGCGGCCGGTAGGCCTGGGCGTGCCGGGCCCGGGCGCGGAGGTACCGGTCCAGGGCGCGGGCGGCGTCGTAGCTGATCTTGACCGTGCGGGTCGTGCGGCCCTTGCCGTGGACGGTGATCTCCCGGTGCCACAGGTCCACGTCGCTGCGCCGCGGGTCGCGGGGGTCATAGCGGATGCCCGCGAGCTCGGACAGCCGGATCCCGGTCGCCGTGAACACGGCGATCACGGCGGCGTCGCGGCGCTGCTGGAACGACCGGCCGGCGCAGGCGCGCTCCAGCCGGGCTAGGTCCGCGGCGGCGAAGACCGGCACGGGCTTGTCCGGGACGTGCGGCGGCCTGAGCCCGGCCATCGGGTCACCGATCTCCTCCTCGGCGGCCAGCCACTTGAAGAACTGCTGCAGCGCGCGGAACTGGTTGCTGGCGTACGCGGCGCTGTACCGTTCCAGCAGCCACACCATCCACTGCTGCACGTCGTGCTTGCCGCCTGCTCCCAGCCGGTCCGGCCGGCCTGCGCGAGCAGGTGGGCGGCGGCGAACCACTGCACCGCCTCGACATAGGTCCGGACCGTCCTGGCAGCCTTGCCCTCGGCGGCCAGGTGCAGCCGAAACGAGCTGATCTCCGGCTGGAGGTCTCCGGCGTCTAGCTGCTTGGGCTGCCGGTAACGGGGCTGTGGTGCGGCCATGGTTGTGCCTTTCCTCGACTGGCGCACCGCCCACAGCAGGTCAGCACCGGTTACGGGCGATCGTCAACCACGCGCCTTCATCCGAGGAGAATCCGGGGCTAGATGTCAGCGGTTCATGATCAGGTCGTAGTGACGGCGTGCCCGCGCGCCGCGGACGCTGCCGCCGTACCGGTGCAGCATCTGCGGGGAGGCCCAGCCGTTCAGCTCCATCAGGTCACCTTCGGCGCCGCCGCGGTCCAGCCAGGTGTGGCTGAAGTGGTGCCGGAACCGGTGCGGGTACACGGCCACGCCGGCCTGCTCGCCGCGCCGCTTGACCAGCTGGTAGATCCCGTTGCCGGTCAGCGGCCCGCGCCCGCCGGTCCCCAGCCACAACCCCCGCCGGTACGCCTGCTCGTGCCTGGCGCGGACCCGCAGGTACCGGTCCAGGCGGCGGGCGGCCTCGTGATCGATCCTGACGGTCCGGTCCTTGCCGCCCTTCCCGCGGACGCGAATCTCCCGCCGGTCCAGGTCCAGGTCGCTGCGGCCCGGGTCGCCGGGGTGGTAGCGGATCTGGGCCAGCTCGGCTAGCCGGATGCCGGTGGCCCGGAACACCGACAAGATCGCCGCGTCGCGGCGCTGCGCGAACGTGCCGCCCTGGCACGCCTTCTCGAGTCTGGAAAGTTCTACGCTGGTGAAAACCGGTACCGGCGTGTCTCTCACCGCGGGTGCGCGCAGCCTGGCCATCGGGTCGGGAACCTCGTCCTCGGCGGCCAGCCACCCGAAGAACTGGCGCAGCGACCGGTACTGCTGGCGCGCGTACGCCCCGCTGTAGCGGCCCAGCAGCCATGTGATCCACCGCTGGACGTCCTGCGTGTGCACCTGCTCCCACCTGGTCTTATCCGTCTGGCAGAGCAGGTGGGCGGCGGCGAACCACAACGGCGCCTCGGTGTAGATCCTGATCGTCCCGGCCGCCTTGTTCTCCGCCGCCAGGTGCAGCCCGAACGAGGCGACATCAGCCGCGAACGGACCCGCGTCCAGCTGCTTCGGACGGCGCCTGCGGCGCGTGGGGACGGCGGTAGTTTCACGCTCATCCCCCGCCTCCATGCCCGCAAGGCTGCCCGGTTTGCGGCTTTCAGGCACGGCGGAACGGTCCCGGGAATCTGGCGTACACACTGGCGGAAAACCCTCTCTTCCTGCGTTTCCGCAGGCAGGAGGGCTAACGCCGCCAGCTCCGGAGGGGTGGTCAGGGACAGGATCGAACTGTCGACCTTCCGCTTTTCAGGCGGACGCTCATACCGACTGAGCTACCTGACCTGGCTGGATACCCAGTGAGTCCGCACCAGGTATCCCTGCGGTCCTGACGGGATTTGAACCCGCGACCTCCACCTTGACAGGGTGGCGAGCACTCCAAGCTGCTCTACAGGACCTCATACCGTCAACCGTAGCCGACGTGTGCCCCCAACGGGATTCGAACCCGTGCCGCCGCCTTGAAAGGGCGGTGTCCTAGGCCGCTAGACGATGGGGGCGCCGACGGCCTTGGCCGCCGTAACCGTATCAGCCCGTCGGGGACTGCCTCAGCATAGGGGACGGACACCCCAACCAGCAAAGCGGAACGACCGCATCGCGACCTGCCAGGCGAGATTCAGCGCGGCGCCCCTTGCCAAGAGCGCCACGATCAGACACGGTAAGCGATAAGAGAGTCACTCAGTGGCATCATCACCGGGTCTAACCGGGTGGTCTCACTGTATGATCGAGGGCCGCAACTATGTGTGACGACCAGGTAGATCACATCCCACGCGGGACCTTGGCCGCGCTGCTGCCTGATGTGCTGCCCGGTGACATGTTCGTGCTGGGCTCCGCGGTCGGCAACATCAGCTTCCAGGCGAGCCAGATTCTCGGGTTCGTGGCGGGCGCGGCGGTCGTCGCCGTGGTTGACCCGTACCGGACGCTGGGCTTGGACGCCGTTTCGTTCGGAATATCCGCTCTTATTGTCGTGACCGGAGTGAGACCGCGGCCGTTGCCGAGGCGCGAGGCGGCGTGGCCCTCCCTGCGGACGGTGTCGGCTGACGGGAGCCGGATCGTCTCCGGCAACCGCAGGCTGCTGACCCTGCTGCTGTTCGGCTGGCTGGCCGGCTTCTACATCGTCCCGGAGGGGCTTGCGGCGCCGTACGCGTATTCCCTGCACGGCAGGACAGTGACGGTGGGTTGCTCATGGCCGCCATGCCGTTCGGCATGGTGATCGGCGCGTTCCTGCTCAGCCGGATCGCCACTCCGTCAACCAGGATGCGGATGATGGGGTGGCTGGCCATCTTGTCCTGCGTCCCGCTGATCGGCAGCGCGGGGGACCGGCCGCTGTGGTGCGTCCTGCTGCTATGGACCGTGGCCGGCGCGGGCGGCGCGTACCGGCTCGCCGCCGCCGCGGCCTTCGTGCAGGCCCTGCGCCCCGCGACTAGGGCCCGGGCGTTCGGCCTGGCGCAATCCGGGCTGTACGCCGTCCAGGGGCTCGGCATCCTGGCCGCAGAGTCCTAAGACCGTCGCCTGTTGACCATGGTCTCGGCGATGGACGCGCCGTCCACCTCGTCCGGGATCACCACCCAGGCACCCAGGTAGAGCAGGACTCCCACCCCGCCGAAGACCGTGAGCAGGGCAAACACCAGACGGACCAGGGTCGGGTCGACCCCGAAGTAGGCCGCGAGGCCCGCGCATACGCCCGCGACAACCCGGCCGTCTCGGATCCGGTACAGGCGCTTGGTGGCGCCGTTGTTCGGTTCGTTCATGGCTCGATCATGCCCGGCGCGGGGCCGGTCTCACATCGGGGAGGTCCCGGTAAATACCCTGATCTGAAGCGAAGAGAGGAACCGCCATGCCCACGCCCGCGCCGAACATGGACCTGCTCGACATCGATGACCAGCTCACCGACGAGGAGCGCCTGCTCCGCGACACGGTGCGGGCGTTCACCACGGAACGGGTCCTGCCGCACGTCACCGACTGGTTCGAGGCGGGCACGCTGCCGCGTGAGATCATGCCGGAACTCGGCAAGCTGGGCCTGCTCGGCATGCATCTGACCGGGTACGGCTGCGCCGGCGCCGGGGCCGTCGCCTACGGCGTGGCCTGCCGGGAACTGGAGGCCTGTGACTCCGGCCTGCGTAGCGCCACCTCGGTTCAGGGTTCGCTGGCCATGTTCCCGATCTGGCGGTTCGGGTCGGAAGAGCAGAAGACCGAATGGCTGCCCCGGATGGCGACCGGAGACGCGATCGGCTGCTTCGGGCTCACCGAGCCCGACCACGGTTCGGACCCGGGCAGCATGCGAACCTTCGCCCGGCAGGACGGGTCCGACTGGGTGCTCTCCGGGACCAAGATGTGGATCACCAACGGCAGCATCGCCGACATCGCCGTGGTGTGGGCCAACAGCGCGGAGGGCATCCGCGGCTTCCTGGTACCCCGAGGGACGCCGGGGTTCAGCGCGCGCGACATCCACAAGAAGCTCTCGCTGCGGGCCTCCATCACCTCCGAGCTGTACCTGGACGAGGTGCGCCTGCCCGGCGACGCCGTGCTCCCCGGCGTGGCCGGGCTGAAGGGCCCGCTGTCGTGCCTGACCGAGGCGCGCTACGGCATCGCCTGGGGCGTCACCGGCGCGGCCCGGACCTGCCTGGAGAGCGCGATCGAGTACGCGCAGACCCGCGAGCAGTTCGGCCTGCCGATCGGGGCGTTCCAGCTGACCCAGTCCAAGCTGAGCTGGATGGCGGTGAATTTGTACCAGTCGCAGCTGCTGGCCCTGCACGTGGGCCGGCTCAAGGAGGCGGGTTCGGTCACGCCGGTGCAGGTCAGCATCGCCAAGATGACCAACGTCCGGTCGGCGATCGACATCGCCCGGCAGGCGCGGACCGTGCTCGGCGCCAGCGGCGTGACGCTGGAGTACCCGCCGATCCGGCACGCGAACAACCTCGAGGCCGTGCTCACCTACGAGGGCACCGAGGAGATCCACCTGCTGGCCATCGGCCAGGCCCTGACCGGGTTCTCTGCATACCGCTAGCCTCTCCGGAAGACGATCGGGCCGGGAAGTCGGTACGCTTCGTCTTTAGGCGCCGCCCGTCCGGCGCGGCGGGGCGTTAGCTCAATGGCAGAGCAGTGGGCTTTTAACCCATTGGTTCAGGGTTCGACCCCCTGGCGCCCCACCTGGGAAAACGTGGTGTTGACAGATCCGAGCGTGGACCGGTTTGTGGACCGATGTCAGTGGTCCGAGGTACCGTCATTGTCATGGCCAGAGGACCGGCCGGACACATAGAGCGACTCCCCAGCGGATCCTGGCGCGTGAAGGTATACGCCGGGACCGATCCGCTGACGGGCCGCGAGATCCGGCTGCGGAAGACCTGATCGTCACCGATTTCGGCATGCAACCTACCGAGGCCGAGGTGCGCGAGGTAATCGACGCGGGCCGCGGGCTGACCGCCGAGGCGGCAACCCGTGGGTACTCCAGGAGGTCCGGTGGGACCAGGGAGGTAGGCCATGTGCGCCAGTCCCAGACAGCCTGAGCACGAGGCAGCGGACGCCGCCCAGCGCGTCCTAGAAGAGGAAGAGGAGGCCCGCCTGGCATCGGCATCACTTGCCGCAGGCGACCCGACCGGCTGGTTCGATCGCCTGTACGCCGCGGGTGCGCGCGGGCAGGTGCCGGTCCCGTGGAGGCGCCGCCAGCCTCATCCGCTGCTGGCTCACTGGGCCTGACGGACTGATCCCAATCCGGATCGAGATTACGGTCACTCCCGGGGAGCCAGACGACCACCGCTGGCTCGCAGAGTTCCGCCGCCCCGCCCCGGGCCAGCCCATCATCTAAATGCCGGTGACGGACGGAGGAGCCCACGCTAAAGTTGATTTTTCAGGCAGCCGAAGGTGGTTAGCTGCACCGATAGAACGGGTCATCGCACTGACGGCACCCACGACGCTGGGATTATCCGGAGCGCCGTTCCACGCCCGAGGCCCTCTATCCGGTAATCCGGGCTACTGTGCGTAACGTTAATGACTGCGCTTCGCGCAACCGTAAGCGGACGCCGACCGCCGTGGCCGACCGTTTTACAGACCGCCGCGGTTCAGGTCGGTTCAAGCTCAGTGACCTGCGGCAACGCTAAGCGAGCGTATTCTCGCTGGAGACGACCACGGCATCTACGCCGGGCCAGGTGTCCAACGACACGGGAGCGTAGTCGCGGAGGATGCCGACGGTGCCGCCGTGGGCGGCCAGGGTCTCGCCGAGAGCGGCCAGCAACTCCTGGACCCACGGCTGGGGCTCGCCCTCGAAGGTGACCGTCACGGTCTGGTCGATGACAAACGGGTTGGTGCCCGACATGGCGCGGAAGTGCCATCCCATCGGCACCCACTCCTGCATCGCCTCCTTGCAGGCGTGGCCGTTACCGCACCAGACCAGCAGCGGCTCGTCCGGGGCGGCCGCCCGCAGATGGCACAAGTTCTGGGCCTGTTCGTGTTCGCGCCAGTTGGTGAACTCCATGGTGAGCATTTCGGCCTGGCCGGTTCCGGCGGCTGGCCCGGCCTCATAGGCCCACAGGCTCCAGCCCAGCTCCAATGCCGCCATGATCAATCGGCGCATGTCCGGCTGAGCCAGGTAGCCGCCGGGCACAGGCGGGATGGCTACGATCGGGCCCGGCGTGTCCGGGGCTGGCCACGGCAGCGCCTCCATTGCAAGCCGCCGCACCCCGGCCTCATGTGCTGCCCGGATCATCTGGACGCCCACTTCCCGGGTCCGGATACAGCGCGCCAGGCCGTTGTGTGCCTCGTTGGCCATCACTACCGGCGCGTGCGCGAAGCCCCATCCGATCAGTTCTTCGACCGAACGCCAGCCTTCCACCACCGCCACCTCCCACCGGTACTGGAAGCACCACTCATCCAGGCTGACACCTAGCCGGTTGTCACCGCGAAATCCACGCCGTCCAGCAGGACCTGCAGATTATGAGAAGTACGGCATTGTGCGTTATGGGAGCTACCTGCACAGATGACACGGATAATCGCACTGACGGCACTCGCTGCGCTGGGATCTTCCTGCGCGCCGGTCCCACGAACCGGTCCACGCGAGTTTATGTGGACGGTAACCATGCGTGGTGATCGCTCATCAGCCGGGCGAGTTCCTTGACTCGGGGACGCCGGCAGCGATGGCGCAGCCCTTTACGGGATAACCCACCAGGTTGCCCGCATTCTCGACTGGGTCATCCGGCACAATCCAGTCCTCGGCGCGGCCGCCATCACCGAAATCATCGGCGAAGCCGAACGGCGCCTGAACATTACCCGCAACGTCAGCGCGTTCTGTAGAAGAACGGGACTGAGCCTTGACGGCAAGCTCGAGACAGCCGCCAGGGCTGACTTCCTCGACCGGGTCCTGACCCCGCCGCGTCGCAGCTCGGCAACGAAGCCGGGCTCGCCGGACGGATGCGGTTCGAGTTGCTTGACGACATCCGGCAACAGGCGGAGTGAGGCGGAACCTGACCAGCGAATCGAGGCTAGATCCGCCGACGGCGCCCAGGTGTGACGGCCGCGGCCACGACCGCGGTCTTCGCCACGGGCGCGGGACCCGGGGTGACGGCTTTGACCACGACCGCGGTCTTCGCTACGGGCGCGCCGATGACACCGACTCTTCCCACGCGTGCTGGCCTGACGGGCATTGTCAGTCTCCTTCCGTAAGTGCTTCATCAGCCTCGATCGAGGCGATGATCGCCTGGATCGGAATCCGTCCGTTGGCGATCAGCTGGCCACCTGAGCGCCGCGCCGCTGCCGCGAATGGCGCCGCCCACAAGTTCTCCCAGATCAGGACGCCGGCCGTGCTTCCCGGCTCCATCGCGGCAGCGAGGTGCTCGACGTCTTCCTCGGCCAGCAACTCCGCGAGCTGAGCCTCCAGTGCCTGCAGCTCTCCGAGCTCGCCGACGTCGGAAAGCTCAGTCGCCTCGACGGCACCATCGTCGTCCTTGGTGAGGATCAGGACATCGATCACGCGGATCGTTCCGGCGTTGACCAGTGCGAGCAGCTCTTTCACCATCTCGCCGGTGAAGTTGCTGGCGCCCGCCGGAAACTCGACGACGACGTAATCAACGGGGCCGAGTTCATCTAGGGATGTGTCTGTCATCGATTCTTGCCTTTCCCGTTGGCCTGCTGACTGGTGTTACTTCAAAGCCGGTGCCCGTTCCACGGTCGTGTCGCGCGGGACGAGTCGCGCCTTGATCGGGTCGCGGGCCATGAACTCGGGCGTCTCGATAGCCGTCGGCTTGACAGCGCAGGTACGAGAACCGTCGCCAAGCGCCCAGACTTCAAGCTACGCCCGCCTGCTCTGGCGGTCCTCACCCCGTTCGGGTGAGGCACACGGATGCTATTCAGCCGGCACGCGCCGCGCGTGAACCCGATGCCTCTGGTCAACCGCCCCGGCCAGCGCCCAGTCGGCGGTCAGAGACCGCCGAATGCGCGGGTGGTGACGAAAACGTGACCGCCGCCACACTGCCACGCGCACGACCAGACACACCGCCGACCGTGATCGTTGCAGGACTGGCAGTCGGCGAGTGTCCTGGCGTCTTTAGGAATGCGCCGAGATGTACCTGATCACGATATCGGCGTCGGGACTTCGACATGGAGGTCAGAATCGGGGTCGTCCTCGGAAGCGCGCCACAGCCCCTTTCGTTTGTCCCAGAAGACCGACCAGCACAAGTGCCCGGAGGGGAATGCGGCAATGCGCGCCGCATTAGGCAGTAGCTTGTCGCCCCCAGGTAAGGTCGGGCCATGCCGGACCGTGAGGGGCCCATTCCGCCATGGATGCAGGTCAGAGACATCCTGCGGCGGAAGATCTTGTCCGGTGAGCTGGCGCCCGGGGGGATGGTGCCCAGCATCGTGATGATCCATCAGGAATACGGCATCGCCAAAACCACCGCGCGGAAGGTCCTAGCCGCGCTGAGGGATGAGGGCCTGATCGTAACGACTCCCGGCTGGGGCAGCTTCGTCGCCGCCAGGGATCCCAAGGAGAGCTAATAAGCGGGCGAAGAGGGGTCAGGAGTAGTTCGAACTAGGACAAAGCAGCTATCGGTGAGTCGCCGCCGGATCAGCTTGCGAGCTTGTCAGCCTCGTCGATCAACTGCTTGGCCCGCTGAAACGACACCCCAAGTGCCTTGCCGACGTCCTGTAGCGGCAGCCCTTGGTCCCGAAGGCGCCGCGCTGCGTGTCGTACCAGCTGCGCGGCCTGGGCCTGGCTGCGCGCTGCTTGCTGCCGGAGTTCGGCGGACTGATCGAGCTCGGCTCGGACGTCGGCGGGAAGGGCCAGGGTGACGTCAAGGTCGAACGAGTCGGCGGGGATGTCGTCCATGATGGCGATGAGCTCTCGGGCCATCGCCTCGACCTCGCGCAGCGTGCGCGCCTGGGTGGTGCGGGCGACCTCGGGCACGCGGATGCGCCAGACCTTGCCCTCCCGGTCGACTTCAGCGTGGTAGGTCTTCAGTTCCGCCACCAGCCTTCCCTAGCTCAGCTTCGCATTCGTGGAGGATGTCCTCGGTGGTCCGCTGCCCGATCTCGGCGTGCCCGGGGATCGGGATTTTCACCGATCCGAGCCAGAAGTGTGGTGCTTGGCGCTCTCCACCTGCCTCCACTCGACGCCTTGCCGCCTGGCTTCCTGCCTGATCTTCTTGATGAGCTCGGACCGCCTCGCACGCCTCCTCCAGTGCGGGGTTGAATTCCTTGTTCAAGTACACCCTAGAGTGTACGAACATCGGTCACCGGTCGCCACCGGGTTGCTTATGGCGAGCGTGACGGACTCTGCAGCGTGGGCCTTGGTGCGTGGAGTAACGTAGCGTAGTT
This sequence comes from uncultured Actinomycetes bacterium, assembly GCA_963742795.1. Taxonomy (GTDB): domain Bacteria; phylum Actinomycetota; class Actinomycetes; order Streptosporangiales; family Streptosporangiaceae; genus Palsa-504. Next base: position 565,041 of record CAVUNL010000013.1, on the reverse strand, counting down.
GCCGTCGGCTGACGGGCCATAACAAGTCGTGGACCGAATCGACTGTCGGAACGGGTGCAATGAGCGCTACCACGGCATAGACTCGTGGCATCGGTGCAGGCAGAGCGCCCGCAGCGCTGGGCCGGGCTACTTTTAACCTGATTGGTTCAGGGTTCGACCCCCTGGCGCCCCACCAGGGAAACATGCTTCTGGCGGGTGGAGAACGAGCTGCGGAACTTGCGGCAACTGGCGTGGTCCACGATCGCAGGCGGGATGAGTCTCGTACCTGCGCTCTTCTTCGGCAGCGGCTGGTACCTTGCCGAAAAGATCCGCTCGGAGGCCTTGGCGGTCGGGCCGGGCCCAGCGATGCCCGCGTACGACGACGTGCAGTTTGTAGGCCTGTCGCCCGAGAAGGTCCAGCTGCGAGCCGTCGGCGACCAGGCGGCCCTATTCAAGCCAGTGCTCTATGGCATTGCCTGGCAGGGCGGTATCGGGCAGTTGGGCGCCTTGACCGCCGTGTCCGGGGGCGTAGTCACACGCCCGTTGACGGTGATATCCGGATCGGCTCCCACGGTGGGGCAGCTCGCTGCTCTCGATAGGTCGTACTTCCTGAGCGATCCGGAAACGGCGTTGGGTATTCCCGTGCAGGACGTAGTCGTACCGGGCCCGCTCGGGCCACTTCCCGCGTGGTACTTTCCGGGACCGGGCAGCACGTTCATCATCGGGGTACACGGGCAGAACGGCACCCGAAAGGATGTGCTGCGCGTTGTCGACATCGTGCATCGCATGGGATTTCCCGCTCTCGCGGTTACCTACCGCAACGACCTCGGCGCCGCCCGCGACCCGTCGGGTTACATCCGGTACGGGCAAACAGAATGGAGCGACATCGAGGCGGCGGTGCGATGGTCGCTTGCGCAGGGCGCCCGGAGGGTCGTCCTGGTCGGCCAGTCAATGGGCGGGGGCGTCGTCGCCGCGTTCCTGGAGCGCTCGCCGCTTGCTCCGAAGGTGGCGCGCGTGGTGCTAGACGCACCGATGCTGGACCTGCACGCGGCCATCGACTACCAAGTCGACCGGCACCTCATCCCGGTCATCGGACGTCTTCCGGCTCCGCTGATATGGACGGCCAAGAGGATCGCCAGCGCGCGCTTCGGCGTCGACTGGTCCGCTACTGGTTACCTCGATGAGACGACTTGGCTCAAGGTCCCCGCGCTAGTCACTCACGGCGATGACGACCCCCGGGTGCCGATCTCGATCAGCGTCAGGCTGAACGAGCTCAAGCCCTCCCTGGTCACCTTCGAAGTGTTCCCGGGCGCAGGCCACCTGGAGTCGTGGAACATCGACCGGTCCCGCTACACGTCATTGGTGGAATCGTTTCTGGCGCCACTGGCGTCGTGAGGCGCACGATCTTTGCGGTCGCTGGCCGGGGGGAGCGGTGTACGGCCCTGTTCGCGGGGCCCTGCGGAGCGTACGCTCAAAGCGCTGCTCCGGACCCTGGCAGCTGCCCCGTGAGTATCGCGGGAGCAGCGAGGCGTCCGGATTTTCTGCGTTTGCAAGACCGGCTGCGCGCACGCGAGATTCGCTATTGACTGAAGAGCCGGACTGGCCACGCCAACCGACCGCCCGGTCTGTCCGGAGACGAGACGCGAGATGGAGGCCGACGGTGACGGTCACGGGCTCCCCGGCGACACAGCCGCTTTACGACGCCCGGCGCGGCGTCTACTACGCCAAGCCCGTCCTTCGCGGCTGGCTGCACCTGCTCTACTTCGGAGCGTCGCTGGTGCTCGGCCCCCTGCTGCTGGCCGGCGCGCACGGAGCCGTGCGGATCACGGCGGTCGCCGTCTACTCGGCCAGCGTGAGCGCGTTGTTCGGGATCAGCGCGCTGTATCACCGCGGTACCTGGTCCGATGCCGGGAGGCGGCGCCTGCAGCGCCTGGATCACGCGATGATCTTCTTCCTCATCGCCGGCACCGCAACTCCCGCTTTCCTCCTGGATGCACCCGGTGCCTTCGGGCTGGCCTGCCTGATCGTGATGTGGACCCTGACCCTCACCGCGGCTGTGATCCACCTGGCGTGGATGAACGCACCAGAGCTTCTGGTCGGCGGGACGTTCCTGGGGCTGGGCTGGGCAGCTGGCCTTTCACTGCCGTGGGTGTGGATCCACGCTGGCGTCGCACCCGGGGTATTGATGCTCGCCGGCGGCCTGCTCTACACCGCCGGAGCGCTTTCCTACCATCGTCGCTGGTCAAGCCCTTACCCGTCGGTGTTCGGCCACCACGAGGTCTTTCATGCCTACGTCTGCGCCGCCGCGGCCTGCCAGTATGTCGCGATAGCGCGGTTCATTGCCTGAACCACCGCGATCACCGTAACCATGAGCACATCGCCGCCCGTACCCCGAGGTCAGCCGCAGAAAGTCCGCCGGACCCGACGGGAGGGTGGCCTGGGCTCGGAGCGGGGCCTGGCCACCCCGAGCCCAGACGCGAAAGGGCGAGAACCCTCAGCCCTGTCGATGTCGATCATGCCGCGGGAACCTTAACGGACGCTAGGACACAGCTGTGAACCAGCCTCAGCTAACGAGAATGAGCGCGGCACGGCGGCCCGGCAGTTCGGCCCGCCGTCCCTGCTGCTGCGGAATCTGCACCCGCTGGACGCGTTCATCGCGGTCGAGGAACTCCGCGAGGTATGCAGCCTCGTCAGCGTCGATTCCGATGACGACCCGGGGTTCCCCCCACGGCTCTTTGAGTGAGTAGCCTACGTAACTGACTACCGGCTGCCCGGGCGCGAGCGAGTCCATGCAGTGCACGCCATTGTTCCCGTGCCGATTCCAGGCGCGTCGCGGCGCGCTGAGCACGTGCGACCGGTTCTGGATCACGCATCGCGCGACCCTCCCCTGAGAGCGGACCGGCCCCGGAAGCATGCCTTCTAGATCTGCCCTGCCGGGCAAGACTGTCGATGTGGCGCGCCGCACCGGGGCCGACCCCCCATTCCATTGATCGAGTGCTGCCGCATCCACCGTGGTCCGGCGCCCGAAGCGCCCGCCCGGCGAAGACGGCAGAGGCTCACTCGGAGCGCTGCTGCGGAATACCCGCGAGCAGTGCACGAACCTCAGTCTCCCGGTAGCGCCGGTGTCCCCCCAGCGTGCGGATTGAGGTCAGTTTTCCGGCCTTCGCCCACCGTGTGACGGTCTTGGGGTCGACACGGAACATCGTGGCGACCTCCGCGGGTGTCAACAGCGGCTCGGCCTCTGGTGTACGAGCGGACATGTGTGTGGCCTCTCCTCCTGGACCAGTGTTGCGATCCTGCATCTCTGTTTTGCCTGGCGCTCCGTGGGGAGCCTGTCGGGGATGTCCTATATGGCCGACAGGGACCATATTGCCATCACCAGCCGTGACGCGTCGACCACCAGGCGCAAAGTTTTCGTACCAGGATGCCCAGTTGCTCCGCCGAATGTCGTCACTCACGGTGAGTCTAGCGATACTTATCGTCGCATCGCGCCGGATTCGGAAATAGTGCCCGGGAAGTGTCCGCCAGGCCTGCCCGGGACTCAGTTCGCCATCTCGTATTCCGCGAACGCGCGCCACCGGCCCTGCGCGCGCTTGTACATCGCCAGGGCGAGCTCGCGCTCGCCCTTGGTTACCCCATCGATGGCCGCCGCGATCTCAGCGGCCGACTGGTCACTGCTCAGCGCATCGTCGCTGAGCAGGTGAACCAGACCTCCGTAGTGCAGCTCGACCAGCGAGTACGGGTGGAACTCCGCCAGCCAGCGGCCCACCTCCCCTAGTTCGGTCTCGGCTCGGCCGGGCCGCCAAGGCCGCGTAGGCCGCCCAGCTGGAACGCTCCGGCTCGTGGAACGCCGCCACCGGCTCGTAGATCCGGAGATACGCGGCGTAAGTCATCACTGTCGTATCGTGACATACCGGAACGCCGCAAAGACGGTGCTCAAGGTAACGAGATCATCAATGCTGTGAGTTACCGATCAGTACGGAAAGCAGCCGGCTCCCCGTCCGGCCGCATGCCGCCGCGGGCAATACGCTTGTTCCCGATCCCGGTTCAACCAGGACCCGGGACGGGATGAGGAGAGTCGCTACCGTGACCAACGTGTTCGCGACGTCCCACAGGGACAACGGCTCCGCCGGAGAGGCGGACCACGAGCAGGTCGTGTTCTGCCAGGACACCCCGACCGGGCTCAGGACGATCATCGGCATCTACTCCACCGTGCTCGGCCCCGGGCTGGGCGGAACCCGCTTCTACCCGTACGCCAGCGAGGGCGAGGCCCTGGCCGACGTGCTGCGGCTGTCCAAGGCCATGGCGTACAAGAACGCGCTGGCCGGCCTGGACCACGGCGGCGGGAAAGCCGTCATCATCGGCGATCCCGCCCAGGTCAAGACCGAGGCCCTGCTGCGCGCCTACGGCCGCTTCGTCGAGTCCCTCGGCGGACGCTACATCACCGCGTGTGACGTGGGCACCCGCAGCGAGGACATGGACATCATCGCCCGGGAGTGCCGTTATGTGACCGGCCGCACGACGGCCCACGGGGGCGCTGGGGACTCCTCGGTGCTCACTGCCCTGGGCGTTCTGTTCGGCATGCAGGCGGCGGCCGAGCACGCCTGGGGCAGCCCCGCCCTGCGCGGCCGGGCCGTGGGCGTCGAAGGCGTCGGAAAGGTGGGCCGCCGGCTGGTCGACCACCTCGTAGAGGCCGAGGCCCGCGTGGTGATCTGCGACGTCAGCACCGAGGCGACCGAGGCCGTCCGGACCCGCCACCCCGAGGTCCGGGTCGTCCCCGGCATCGACGCGCTGCTGGCCGCGGACCTGGACATCTTGGCCCCGTGCGCGCTGGGCGGCACGCTGACCGAGCAGGTCGCCAGCGAGCTGACCGCGCGCATCGTATGCGGCGGGGCCAACAACCAGCTCGCCCACCACGGCGTGGAGAAACTGCTCGCCGACCGGGGCGTGATCTACGCGCCGGACTACGTGGTCAACGCGGGCGGCGTCATCCAGGTGGCCGATGAGCTGGGCGGGTTCAGCTTCGATCGCGCCCGGGCCGCCACCGAGCAGATCTTCACCACCACGGCGAAGGTTCTGTCGATCGCGGACTCGGACGGAGTGTCCCCGTCGGCGGCCGCGGATCGCCTCGCCGAGCGCCGAATGTCCGATGTGGGGCGGCTGCGCGGAATCTGGCTGGGCACGATGGGATCAGCGTAGGCATCAGAGGCGCAAAGCGGGTACGGTTGTACCTGTACGGATGCTGGTGAACGTCGCGCTCCCCGTTGCGGGGCGGCGGCGCGTAGTATGACGCACGAAAGTCATATGACGGACAAAGCCAGCTAGGCGGAGATCATGGGGCCTGACTGGCTCCGGACGTTCGAGGGGGTCGAGCCAATGGGGCGCGGCCGAGCCAAGGCCAAGCAGGTTAAGGTCGCCCGTCAGCTCAAGTACAAGAGCGACGACACGGACCTCGACCGGTTGCGTGCGGAGTTCGGCGTCGGCGCGGACTCCGGCAACGGTAATTCCGCCGGGGAATACGACGACGACGACGAAGACGAGGACCCAGGGTCCGACTCCGAGGACGCCTGGAAAGACGCCGACGCGCGGCCGCGGTAGCACCCGGCTAGGAGCCGACGCCTAGGCCGTCGAGTACGTGCTTGCCCCGGTCGTCCTCGGCGACCGGGATCGGGTACTGCCCGTTGAAGCAGGCGCGGCACAGTCGGCTGGCCGGCAGCCCGCTGGCCTCGGTGAGTCCCTCCAGCGACACGTAGCCCAGCGAGTCGGCACCGATCGAGGCGCAGATCTCGGCCGGAGACAGGTGACCCGCGATGAGTTCGGCGCGGGTCGCGAAGTCGATGCCGTAGAAGCAGGGCCAGCTCACCGGCGGGGACGCGACGCGCACGTGGACCTGCGCGGCACCTGCCTCGCGGAGCATGGCCACCAGCGCGCGCTGGGTGGTCCCGCGGACGATCGAGTCGTCCACCACGACCAGCCGGCGGCCCGCGATAGCGTCCCGGAGCGGGTTCAGCTTCAGCTTGATGCCCCGCTCCCTGATCGTCTGGCTGGGCTGGATGAAGGTCCGGCCGACGTACGGGTTCTTGACCAGCCCCTGGCCGAACGGGATGCCGCTGGCCTCGGCGAAGCCGATCGCGGCCGGCGTGCCCGACTCGGGGACCGGGATGACCAGGTCGGCGTCGGCGGGATGCTCGGCCGCGAGCCGGCGCCCCACCGCGACCCGGGTGGCGTGCACCCCCCGGCCGGAGATGGTGGTGTCCGGACGGGCCAGGTAGACGTACTCGAACAGGCAGCCGCTCGGCCGCGGCGCAGCGAACGTCCGGGACCGCACCCCCCGCCCGTTGATGCAGACCAGCTCGCCGGGCGCGATCTCGCGCACGAACGTCGCGCCCACGATGTCCAGCGCGGCGGTCTCGCTGGCCACCACCCAGCCGCCCTTCAGGCGGCCCAGCACCAGCGGCCGGAAGCCGTGCGGGTCACGCGCCGCGTACAGCGTCTGCTCGTCCATGAAGACCAGCGAGTACGCGCCCTTGGCCAGTGGCAGGACCGCCGCCGCGGCGGCCTCGACCCCCGCCGCGCGCGGCGGAAGCCCGCCGGAAGACCCGTCCGAAGCCCCGGCTGGACCAACGGCCGCAGCCCCGGCCGGACCAACGGCCGAGCAACGGCCGAAGCAACGGACGCAGCCCCGGGCGGCACGCGGCCGCTGACGAACAGCGCGGTGAGCACGTCGGTGTCCGAGGTCGCGGCGATCCCGCCGCTGCCCTGGCCGGTCTCGCCGAGCAGCGCGGCCAGCTCGCGGGTGTTGATCAGGTTCCCGTTGTGCCCGAGCGCCAGGCTGGTGGTCGGCGTCGAGCGGAACGTCGGCTGCGCGTTGGCCCATACCGAGGCGCCGGTGGTGGAGTACCGGCAGTGCCCGACCGCGATGTGGCCGCGCAGCGCGGTCAGGGCAGGCTCGTCGAAGACCTGGGCGACCAGGCCCATCTCCTTGTGTACCACGATGCGGTTGCCGTCACTGACCGCGATGCCCGCCGATTCCTGCCCGCGGTGCTGCAACGCGTACAGGCCGTAGTAGGCGAGCTTCGCGACATCCTCACCCGGCGCCCAGACACCGAATACGCCGCAGGCCTCTCGTGGCGGCGGGTCCTCGGGAACAAGCTCATCCGCCAGACCGCCGTCGGGGGGTGTCACCACGTCAGTCTATTCAACGATTCAACAAGCGGCAGATAGGCGGCCAGGTCCGGGCCGGGACGCTGAAAGCGCACGGCAGGCACGCTAGTCAGTTAGCGGCAGGTAGGCGGCCAGGTCGGCGCGGGGACCGCTGGCGTGGACGGCGGCCGAGCCCACCGCGTCGGCCCAGCCGAGCCGGCCGGTGGCCAGCCGGACCCAGGTGAGCGGGTCGGTCTCCACCACGTTGGGCGGTGTGCCCCGGGTGTGCACCGGCCCGGGCAGGCACTGGACGGCCGCGACCGGCGGGACCCGGACTTCCAGCACGCGGCCGGGGTACCGGGTGGCGAGCAACGCCAGCAGGTACCGGGCCGCGTCGCGCAGCTCACCGGGCTCCGGGGCACGATCGGCGTCGAGATCCCGCAGCACCGAGGCGACCAGCTGCGGTCCGCGCGGGTCCGGGCGCCGGGTGGGCATGCCAGAAACCGAGGTCAGCCGAACAACCCGGGCAGCACGCCGGCGTGCGCGGCGGCCAGCTCGGCCAGCGGGATCGCGAACCAGTCCTCGACGACCAGGTCCTCGCCGCCGGTCCGGCCGATGGTCACGCCCGGCACGCCGTGCGCGGCGCGAAGCGCGTCAAAGCCAGCAACGGCGCCGGGCCGCACGGCCACCACGGCCCGCGCGGCCGACTCGCTGAACAGAGCGGTGAACGGGTCGCCGGGCAGCCGTACCCGGCACCCGGTCCCGCCGCGCAGGCAGGATTCGGCGAGCGCGACGGCCAGCCCGCCGTCGGACAGGTCGTGCGCCGCGGCCAGCAGCCCGGCCGAGGCCGCCGCGGCCAGCAGCCCGGCCAGCCGCTGCTCGGCGGGCAGGTCGGGGGCCGGCAGCCGGCCGCCGAGGTGGCCGTGCAGCACGTGCGCCCAGGCCGAACCCCCGAACTCGGCCCCGGTCCGGCCCAGCAGCACGAGCTCCGCATCGGACGCGCCGAACCCGATCGAGAGCCGCCGCCGCACGTCGTCGTGCACGCCCAGCACCCCGATGACCGGGGTGGGGTGGACGGCCACCGTCCCGGTCTGGTTGTAGAAGCTGACGTTGCCGCCGGTGACCGGCACGCCCAGCGCCGCGCAGCCGTCCGCCAGGCCGCGCACCGCCTCGGCGAACTGCCACATCACCGCGGGATCCTCCGGCGACCCGAAGTTCAGGCAGTTGGTCACGGCCAGCGGGCGCGCGCCGGTCGCCGCCACGTTCCGGTACGCCTCGGACAGCACCAGCTGGGTGCCCAGGTAGGGGTCGAGCTTGCCGTAGCGGCCGTTGCCGTCGGTGGCCAGCGCGATGCCGAGCCCGGTCGCCTCGTCCACCCGGACCAGCCCGCCGTCTTCCGGCATGGCCAGCACGGTGTCGCCCCGCACGTAGCGGTCGTACTGGTCGGTGACCCAGCTCTTGTCGGCCAGGCCCGGCGATCCGATCAGGGCCAGCAGGCCGGCCCGCAGGCCCGCGCCGTCCGACGGGCGGGGCAGCGCTTCAGCGACGTCGGCCACAAGCGCGTCCTGCTCCGCGGGCCGGGCCAGGGGCCGGCGGTACACCGGGCCGTCGGCCGCCGAGCCGGGGGGGATGTCCACCACCGTCTCGCCGTGCCAGGTCATGACCAGCCGGCCGGTCCCGGTGACCTCGCCGATGACCGCGGCCCGGACGTCCCACTTGGCGCACACCTGCAGGAACCGGTCCACCCGGGCCGGCTCGACGACCGCCATCATGCGTTCCTGGGATTCGCTCATCAAGATCTCGGGCGGCCCCAGCGAGGGGTCGCGCAGCGGCACCGCGTCCAGCCGGACCCGCATGCCACCGGTCCCGGCCGCGGCCAGCTCCGTGGTCGCGCACGCCACCCCGGCCGCGCCCAGGTCCTGGATGCCGACCACCAGGCCCTCGGCGAACAGCTCGAGACAGCACTCGACCAGCAGTTTCTCCATGAACGGGTCCCCGACCTGGACGCTGGGCCGCTTCGCCGCCTCCGCCAATTCCGCCGACCCGCCGAACGTCGCACTGGCCAGCACCGAGGCCCCGCCCACGCCGTCCGGGCCGGTGGTCGAGCCGAACAGGATCACCTGGTTGCCGGGCCCGCTGGCCGCGGCGACCTGCAGGTCGCCGTGCCGCATCACCCCCACGCAGAGCGCGTTGACCAGCGGGTTGCCCGCGTAGCAGGCGTCGAAGTCCAGCTCGCCGCCGATGTTCGGCAGGCCCAGGCAGTTGCCGTAGAAGGAGATGCCGCTGACCACCCCGGGCAGCACCCGCACGGTGTCGGGAGCGCCAGCGGGCCCGAACCGGAGCGCGTCCATGACCGCGACCGGGCGCGCGCCCATGGCCAGGATGTCGCGGACGATGCCGCCCACGCCGGTGGCCGCGCCCTGGTGCGGCTCCACGTAGGAGGGATGGTTATGCGACTCGATCTTGAACGTGACCGCGTAGCCCTGGCCGATGTCGACCACGCCGGCATTGTGGCCGATCCCGGCGAGCAGCGCGGCCGAGGGCGGCGCCTTCGAAGCGAGCTGCCGCAGGTGCACCTTGGACGACTTGTACGAGCAGTGCTCGCTCCACATGACCGAGTACAGGGCCAGCTCGGCCCCGGTCGGGCGCCGGCCGAGGGTCGCCACGATCTTCTCGTACTCGGCCGTGGTCAGCCCCAGCTCCGCATAGGGCTGAGGCAGAACGGTATCGGCGGTCACGCGACCACCGACGTAAAGGCGACCACCGACGTAAAGAAGCCAAGCCCGTCGGCGGACGGGCCGGTCAGCGGGTCGACCGCGTGCTCGGGGTGCGGCATCAGGCCGACCACGTTGCCCTCGGCGTTGCACACGCCCGCGATGCCGCCCGCGGACCCGTTGGGGTTCGAATCGGCGTACCTGATCACGATCTGGCCGGACTCCTCCAGGAGAGCCAGCGTGTCCGGGTCGGCCGCGTAGGCGCCCTCGCCGCTCTTCAGCGGGACCACGATCTGCTCGCTCCCCGCGTAGGCCCGCGTCCACGCCGTCGTCGCGTTCTCGACCCGCAGCCGCAGGTCCCGGGTGACGAAGCGCAGGCCGGCGTTGCGGGTCAGCGCGCCCGGCAGCAGGTGCGCCTCGCACAGGATCTGGAAGCCGTTGCAGATGCCGAGCACCGGCAGGCCCGAACGCGCCGCCGGGACCAGCTCGCTCATCACCGGGGCGAACCGGGCGATCGCGCCGCAACGCAGGTAGTCGCCGTAGGAGAACCCGCCGGGCACGATCACCGCGTCGACGCCGCGCAGGTCCCGGTCGCCGTGCCACAGCGCGACCGGTTCCGCCCCGGCGAGCCGGACGGCCCGCGCGGCGTCACGGTCATCGAGCGACCCCGGGAAGGTGATGATCCCTATCCGCACGCAGGCAGTGTAGTCTGCCCTAGCTGGCCGCCCGGTACTGGCGCAGCGGGGCGTCCTGGGACCACCTGATGTGCTTGCGCAGGGTCACCACCGTGCCGCGCCCCGGGCTGGTGTCCAGGGTCACGTTGTCCACGCAGGCCCGCATGACCGCCAGGCCCCGGCCCGACTCGGGCAGCTGGGCGATCGGGGTCTCCTGCTCGGCCGGCCGCCTGCGCCACTTCGTCCTGCGCAGGCCGGCGCCCTCGTCGGCCACCTCGACCTGGCAGGCGACCGCGCCGAGGCTGGTTATCACCGCGTACTGCCGGACCTCCCGGCCGCCGTGCTGCAGGACGTTGGTGCAGGCCTCGGTGGCCGCGAGCAGGAGGTCGTACACGGATTCCTCGTCCACGCCCAGCCCGCGCAGGGTATCCCCGAGCACCCGGCGCATCACCGGCACGCTCAGCGTCTCGCACCGGAACATCAGGCAGAACTTCACATCAGGAACCGATTTCAAGCGCATCGAGTAACCCCGTACCCACCGTCATCTACTCGCATTCACAGTCCGAGTGATTCCCCGTTAACGCGGCCGAAACCAGGACTGCGCACCCGCGGGTTGTTACGGCTCGGTGAACATCACGATGACCGCAGGTCAGCCTGGCCCGCTGTGACAGCAGTCACAGCGCGCGGCCCCGGGAGCGGGAGCACCACGGTGAAGGTAGTTTCCCGGTTCGGCCCGTTCACCCCGTATGCACGGTGAACTCCTCGATGACCGGGTTGGACAGCAGATCCCGGGCCAGCTCGGTGACCGCGGTCACCGCGTCCTGGTCCGCCGGCCCGTCGAGCTCCACCTCGAACCGCTTGCCCTGCCGGACCCCGAGCACCTGCCCGAACCCCAGGCGGCGGCACGCGCTCGCGATGGCCTCCCCCTGCGGATCATGAATCTCCGGCTTGAGCATTACTTCCACGATCATCCGGGCCACGTATCCTCCTGGGCCATCAGGGCATATATCGTCTGGTGAGGAGCGTCTTGCTGGACCGCGGGCGCGTGCGCCCCACCGGGCACGCAGCGTACGCGACAGCTCCGTGACAGACGCGTCCGGGAACCCTAGCCCATCTGGCCGGCGCTGGTGATCCCAGTCCCGGCTTGGAAAGGAGTGGCACGTGACCGTCGAATCCGGCGGTGCGACCACCGCCGCACAGTCTTTTTCTTCCGACCCACCCACCCCCACCCAGCCGAACCTTTCCGACCCACCCACTCCCACCCAGCCGAACCTTCACACCAGCGAAACCCTCCCGCCCGAGCAACTCGTCCAGCTGCTCACCCCGGAGGGCGAGCGCATCGAGCATCCCGACTATCCGCTCGACCTCACCGCCGCCGACATCCGGGCCATGTACCGGGACCTGGTCCTGGTCCGCCGGATCGACACCGAGGCGATCTCCCTGCAGCGCCAGGGCGAGCTCGGCATCTGGGCCTCGCTGCTCGGGCAGGAGGCCGCGCAGATCGGCTCGGCCCGGGCGCTGAGCCCTCATGACATGGTGTTCCCGACCTACCGCGAGCACGGCGTGGCCTGGTGCCGCGGCATCGACCCGGTCAAGCTGCTCGAGCTCTACCGCGGCGTCAGCCACGGCGGCTGGGCCCCGGAGGAGTACAAGTTCCACCTCTACACGATCGTCATCGGCAGCCAGACCCTGCACGCCACCGGGTACGCGATGGGCATCCAGCGCGACGGGGCGGTCGGCGGGGAGGATGAGGGTAGGGAGGGCGGGGGAGGTGGCGGCGAAGCCGTCATCGCCTACTTCGGCGACGGCGCCACCAGCCAGGGCGACGTCAACGAGGCCTTCGTATGGGCCTCGGTATTCAACGCGCCGGTCGTGTTCTTCTGCCAGAACAACCAGTGGGCGATCTCCGAGCCGCTGGAGAAGCAGAGCCGCATCCCGCTGTACCAGCGGGCCCGCGGCTTCGGGTTCCCGGGCCTGCGGGTCGACGGCAACGACGTGCTGGCCTGCTACGCGGTGACCAAGAAGGCGATGCAGGCGGCCCGCGAGGGCCAGGGCCCGACCCTCATCGAGGCCTTCACCTACCGGATGGGCGCGCACACCACCACCGACGACCCGACCAGGTACCGGCTGGCCAGCGAGCTCGAGGTGTGGAAGCTGAAGGACCCCATCGAGCGGGTCCGGGCCTACCTGGTGCGCACCGGCCAGGCCGAGCCCGAGTTCTTCGCCGCGGTGGAGGGGGAGGCCAAGGAGGTCGGCGCGCGGGTCCGCGAGGCGTGCCGGACCATGCCCGACCCGCCGCCGCTGTCCATCTTCGACAACGTGTACGCCGAGCCCACCTCGATCCTGCGCGAGGAGCGCGAGCAGTACGCCGCCTACCTGGATTCCTTCGAGGAGGCCGGGCGATGACCACCCTGACCCTGTCCAAGGCGCTCAACGCGGGGCTGCGCAAGGCCATGGAGAACGACCCCAAGGTCCTGATCATGGGCGAGGACGTCGGCAAGCTGGGCGGTGTCTTCCGGGTCACCGACGGCCTGCAGAAGGACTTCGGCGAGGACCGGGTGATCGACACCCCGCTGGCCGAGTCCGCCATCGTCGGCACCGCGATCGGCCTGGCGCTGCGCGGTTTCCGGCCGGTGTGCGAGATCCAGTTCGACGGTTTCGTCTACCCGGCGACCAACCAGATTGTCAGCCAGCTGGCCAAGATGCGCTACCGGTCCCGCGGTAACCTCAGCCTGCCGGTGACCATCCGCATCCCGTGCGGCGGCGGCATCGGCGCGGTCGAGCACCACAGCGAATCCCCCGAGGTGCTGTTCGCGCACACCGCGGGCCTGCGGGTGGTGGCCTGCGCGGACGCGGCCGACGCGTTCGCCATGATCCAGCAGTCGATCAGCTGCGACGACCCGGTGATCTTCTTCGAGCCCAAGCGGCGCTACTGGGACAAGGCCGAGGTCGACACCGTCTCCGGCGTGACCCACGCGATGCCGCTAGACCGGGCGAAGGTGGTGCTCGAGGGGACCGACGTGACGCTGCTGGCCTACGGCCCGCTGGTCCGGACCTGCCTGGAGTCGGCGCTCGCCGCCCGCCAGGGCGGCCCCGGTAATGGGCGCAGCATCGAGGTCATCGACCTGCGCTCGCTGTCCCCGCTGGACATGGAGACGATCAGCGCCTCGGTGCGCCGTACCGGCCGCTGCGTGGTGGCGCACGAGGCGCCGGTGTACGCCGGCCTCGGCGCCGAGATCGCCGCCCGGGTCACCGAGCAGTGCTTCTACCACCTGGAGGCGCCGGTGCTGCGGGTCGGCGGCTTCGCCACCCCCTACCCGCCGTCCCGGCTCGAGGACCACTACCTGCCCGACCTGGACCGGATCCTGGACGCCGTCGACCGCGCGTCCGGCTACTGAGGGGCGGGCCGCGAACATGACCGAGCTCAAGGAGTTCAAGCTCCCCGACGTCGGTGAGGGCCTGACCGAAGCCGACATCGTGGCCTGGCACGTCAAGCCGGGTGATCAGGTCGAGGTCAACCAGATCATCGTGGAGATCGAGACGGCCAAGGCCGTGGTCGAGCTGCCCTCGCCGTGGGACGGGACGGTCGCCCGGCTGCTGGTCGAGGAGGGCCAGACGGTCGACGTGGGCACCCCCATCATCGCGGTCGAGGTAGCGGGCGCCGGATCCGCCGTAGCCGGTAAAAACGATTCGGCCGAACGGTCCGTGGTGCCCGCGCCCGCCACCGCCCAGCCCGCCCCGGCCGGCGCGCCCCCCGCGCCCGCCGCGCCCGCCGCGGCAGCGGCCAGGCCAGCAGTCGCGGCCGAACCAGCAGTCGCGAGCGAGCCCGACCAGCCCGTACGGCAGGCGGTCCTGGTCGGCTACGGGGTCAAGGCCTCGTCCACCACGCGCCGGGCGCGGAAGCCGGCCGGGGCCGCCCCGCCCGCCGCGCCCGCCGCGGCAGCGGCCAGACCAGCAGTCGCGGCCAGGCCAGCAGTCGCGGCAGAACCTGCAGTCGCGGCCGAACCAGGACCCGAACCAGCACTCATCCGGGCGCTGGCCAAGCCGCCGGTCCGCCGGCTGGCCAAGGATCTCGGCATCAACCTGGCCGAGCTGACGGGCAGCGGGCCGGACGGCACGATCACCCGGGATGACGTGCAGCGGGCGGCCGGTGGTACCACGCTCCGTTCGGACCAAGAGGTCGTAGAGAACGGGGCGCGGACGGCCAGCCTGGCCGTGGTGCCCAGCCCGGCCGGTGAAGAGCGGATCGGTGTCCGCGGGGTCCGCAAGCACATGGCCGCGGCCATGGTCTCCAGCGCGTTCACCGCGCCGCACGTCACCGAGTTCCTGCAGGTCGACGTCACCGAGACGATGGCGGCGATGCGGCGCGTCCGCGACCTGCCTGAGTACGCCGAGGTGCGGGTCTCCCCGCTGCTGTTCGTGGCCCGGGCCCTGCTCACCGCGGTGCGCCGGCACCCCATGGTCAACTCCTCGTGGGACGACGGCGCGCAGGAGATCGTGGTCAAGCACTACGTGAACCTCGGCATCGCGGTGGCCGCCGAGCGCGGCCTGCTCGTGCCGAACGTCAAGAACGCCGGCGAGCTGTCCCTGCCGGAACTGGCCCGCAGCCTGCAGGACCTGGCCGAGACGGCGCGGGCGGGCAAGGCCACCCCGGCCGACCTGGCGGGCGGCACGATCACGATCACCAACGTGGGCGTGTTCGGCGTGGACGGCGGGACTCCCATCCTGACCCCGGGCGAGGCCGCCATCCTGGCCTTCGGCCAGGTCAGGGACGCGCCCTGGGTGGTGGACGGGCAGCTCGCGGTGCGCTCGGTGTGCACCTTGTCGCTGTCCTTCGACCATCGCATCATCGACGGAGAGCTCGGCTCGGCCCTGCTGCGCGACGTCGGCGCGATGCTCGAGGACCCGGTCCGGATGCTGGCCTGGAACTGAGCCTTCCGGTTAGAAGCCGCCTTCCGGGAGGTCCATCAGGTCCAGGGTGGTCTCCTCGGCGACCTTGCGCTCGGCGGCCAGCCGGGGCAGCACGGTGGCGGCGAAGAACCGGGCCGCGGCCAGCTTGCCCGCGTAGAAGTCGTGATCCGGGGCGCCCGCGTCGAGCTGGTCCAGCTCGCGCAGGGCGACCTCGGCGTGGGTCAGCAGCAGCCACCCGATGACCAGGTCGCCGAGCGCCATCAGCAGCCGGGTGGTGTTCAGCCCGGCCTTGTAGATCTCGGCGGGCTGCTCCGCCGACGCCATCAGGTACCCGGTCATGGCGGTCGCGATGCCCTCCACCTGCGCGGCGGCGTCGGCCAGGGCGGCGCGTTCGGCCTTCAGCCGGCCGTTGCCGCCGTCTGCGGCGGCGAACTCCCTGACCTTGGCCAGCAGGGCGCCGAAGGCCCGCCCCTGGTCCCGGATGATCTTGCGGAAGAACAGGTCCAGGCTCTGGATCCCGGTCGTCCCCTCGTACAGGCTGTCGATCTTCGCATCCCTGATGTACTGCTCGATCGGGTAGTCCTGGAGGAACCCGGAGCCGCCCAGGGTCTGCAGGGACAGGGTGAGCATCTCGTAGGACCGCTCGGACCCGACGCCCTTGACCACCGGGAGCAGCAGGTCGTTCAGGGCCGCGAGTGCCTCGTC
This sequence comes from uncultured Actinomycetes bacterium, assembly GCA_963742795.1. GTDB lineage: Bacteria > Actinomycetota > Actinomycetes > Streptosporangiales > Streptosporangiaceae > Palsa-504. Next base: position 548,915 of record CAVUNL010000013.1, on the reverse strand, counting down.
GGTGCGGCCCTGCGCCGCCGCGACCTGCAGCGTGTCCTGGAGGGTGGCGGTGTACAGGACCAGCGCCCGCATCCCCTCGGCGTAGGCCTTCTGCAGCATCAGCATGCGGCGGACGTCGGGGTGGTGGATGATCGTCACCCGCGGCGCGGTCTTGTCCGTCGTCTGGGTCAGGTCGGCGCCCTGCACCCGGCTCCGCGCGAAGTCCAGCGCGTTCAGGTAGCCGGTGGACAAGGTGGCGATGGCCTTGGTGCCGACCATCATCCGGGCGTCCTCGATGATCTTGAACATCTGCCGGATGCCGTCGTGTACCCCGCCGACCAGGGTGCCGACCGCCGGGCGACCCCCTGGTTGCACGGCGCCGAAGGTCAGCTCGCAGGTGGTCGAGGCCTTCAGGCCCATCTTGTGCTCGACGTTGGTGACTACCACGCCGTTCCGCTCGCCGAGCGTCCCGTCCTCGTTGACCAGGTACTTGGGCACCAGGAACATGGACAGCCCCTTGGTGCCGGGGCCGTGGCCCTCCGGGCGGGCCAGCACCAGGTGGAAGATGTTCTCGGCCAGGTCGTGCTCGGCGCTGGTGATGAACCGCTTGACGCCCTCCAGGTGCCAGGTGCCGTCGGGCTGCTCGACGGCCCGGGTGCGCCCGGCGCCGACGTCGGAGCCGGCGTCCGGCTCGGTCAGCACCATGGTCCCGCCCCACTCGCGCTCGATGGCCAGCTCGGCGAACCGCTTCTGCTCCGGCGTGCCCAGCTCCCACAGCACCCGGCCCATGGTGTGCCCGCTGGAGTACATCCAGATCGCGGAGTTGGAGCCGAGGATCAGCTCGGCCATGGCCCAGGTGAGCGACCGCGGCGCCTGCGTCCCGCCCAGCTCGGCGGGCAGGGACAGCCGGTACCACTCGGCGTCCATGAACGCGCGGTAGGACGCGCGCAGCGACTCGGGCACCCGCACCGATCCGGTGGCGGGGTCGAAGACCGGCGGGTTCCGGTCGGCGTCGGCGAAGGACGCGGCCAGCGGGCCGACGGCCATCGTGTTCAGCTCGGCCAAGATGGTGCGGGCGGTCTGTTCGTCCAGGTCCGGATAGGGCGGCTCACCCAGCAGATCCTGGCGCCGCAGCACCTCGAACAGGTTAAACTCGATGTCCCGCAGGTTGCTCTTGTAGTGGCTCATCCGTTGCTCCACTGCTCGCCGTTCACCGTACCGGCTCCAATGCTACCCGCTAGTAACAAGAGCGTCGACAGGGCCCCCGGCCCCGATACGGTCAGCGGACACAAATGGCCCTGCCTGTCACTATTGGCCGCATGTCCGAATTTTTATGAGTTTTTACACCTCGTTGATCACTGGCGACTACGCTTCGCTAATGTGAGCGACGCATCCGACTTCCCGGCGGGTCTGCCCGCCCGCCGGCCGGCCAGGGACACGCCGCTCCAGCCCCAGCCGCAACCAGAGCCCACGCCCCCGCCGCCGGACGATTTCCCGGTCCGGCAGCCGCATGCCCGGCTGGTCCAGCCGGGCGGCCGCCACCGGCGCGCGATGCCCGCCAGCCTGCCTGAGGGCGCCCCGGCGCTCATCCTCGCGGTGCCGAGCCTCAGCGACGACGGCCTGTCCGGTCCCACCGCCGACATCGCGGCCGTACTGCGCGTGGACAACTCGAACCTGGACGTCCGCACGGCGCGGATCAACCACGGCGGGCGGGGCGATCCGGCCGGGATCCGGGCCGTGCTGGCCGACGCGGCGGCCCGCCGTCCCGCGGGCGCGCCGTCCGCGGTGATCGTGCCGCAGCTGGTCACCCCGCATCCGGAGTCGTTCCGCGCGCTGCGCGAGGCGATCGCGGCCACCGGGGTCAACGCGCACATCGGCGAGGTGTTCAACACCAACGCGCTGCTGGCCGAGGCACTGCACCACCGGCTGGCCGACGCCGGGCTGGCCCGCGCCGACCGGGTGCGCATGTTCAGCATCACCACCTCCGCAGACGGCATCATCCTGCTCACCGTGGGCGGGGAGGAGGCGGTCGGCACCGCCAGCGTCACCGCCGTGCTGCTCGCCGCCCGGCTGGCCCTGCCCGTGCTGGCCGCGTCGCTGGACGCCAAGCCCAGCGTCGAGGAGGCGGCGGCCCGGCTGGACGACATGGGCGTCAGCCGGATCGCCCTGGCCCCGTGCGTGATCGGGCCCGAGGCCGATCCCGCGGCCATCGAGGGCGCCGCGGCGGCCGTGGGCGCCAAGTGCGCCGCTCCGCTCGGCGCGCACGGCAACGTGGTCAAGCTCATCTCCCTGGCCTACGGCCAGGTGCTGAGGCAGCTCGAGACCCCGCCCACCGTCTTAAGCTCGCCGCTCGTGGTCCGGGGGAACGCCGCCGGTCAGCTGGCCGGACGGACCGCGCCGATGGGGGTGCCGGGCTGGTAGATGCTGTCGATGCGGACCAGCGCCCCGGTGAAGGGGGCGTCGACCATCACGCCGTTGCCGATGTAGATCCCGACGTGGTGGATGGTGTCCGGGGCTGAGTTGTTGGTCGCGTAGAACAGCAGGTCACCGCGCTGCAACTGGTCCAGCGGCACGTGGGGGCCCTCGTCCCACTGGTACCCGGTGTAGTGCAGCAGCGAGACGCCCGCGTGGGCCCACGCCACCATGGTCAGGCCGGAGCAGTCGTAGGTCTCCGGACCGGCCGCGCCCCACTGGTACGGCTTGCCCAGCTGGCTGAGCGCCCAGTTGGCCGCGACGTCGCCCTGGCTGGCCGAGGCGCCCGAGCTCGACGCCCAGGACGGCGCCGCCGTGGCGGAGCCCTGCGTACTGCCCGCCGAGGCCTGCGCCGCGGCCTTGGCGGCGGCTGCCGCCGCGGGGGCGGCCAGGGCGGCCTGCCGGGCCGACTTCAGCGCGGCCACGTGAGCCTGGGCGCTGGCCACCTGCTTGGCCAGCGAGTTCCGCTTGGCCTGGCTGGCCTGCACGAACGCCTGCTGCCTGGTCACGGCGGCCTGGACGGCCAGCTTGAGGTGGTTAGCCGCCGCCAGGTCCGATTGCTCGGCCACCAGCAGGTCGCGGGCCTGCTTGCGGAACGCGCCGGCCACCACGTCGTTCGCCTGAGCCTGGGCCACCGTGTCGGTGCCGTTCTGGGCCAGGACCTGGCTCAGTCCCACCCCGTTCAGGTAGCCCTGCGGGCCGCTGGCGTTGCCGAGCATCGAGGTCATCGGGCCGAAGCCGCCGCCGGACTCGAATTCGCTGGCCGCCAGGCGCGCCAGCGACTGCTGGCTCGCGTCCTGAGCGTGCTGGGCGTACCTGAGCCGGGCCTCGGTCACCCGGTACGCGGTCGCGGCCCGCTGCTCGTCTACCAGGGTCTGGTCGTACCGCTGGGTCAGCACCTCGGCCTGGACCTGGAGCGAGGCCAGCTGGGCGTTCGCCGAGGACAGCTTCCCCTGCTGCGCGCCCAGGGCCGCCTGCTGCTGCCTGGCCTTGTTTTCTGCCGCGTTGATCTGGGCCTGGCTCGGCGGCTTGGGATTGCCGTCCAGTTGCCAGCGCGGCAGGGCCACCGGAATGCTCAAAACCACCAGCACGCCGCAGGCGATGACCATTCGCAGCCGGGAACGGCGGGAGAGCTTATCCCTCAGCCCGAACGGCCCGCGCGAATTCCTCAAAGCTCCAGCACCCCGTGACCCTGCGCCTTTCGCGTTCCGGTGAACAGTCAGCTCCGTGACGGAGTTACCGTAATGCTTGACTGTGGTGTTAGTCACAGTGCCGCGCGGTGATGGCTTAGTGTGATCCCGAGCACATTGCACTCTGGCCGATGATCCACACTTGAACGAGCAAGGTTAGAAGCTATCGCTGGCCAGGCCCGTCGGCCGACGTGACCGGCGGCGCGCGGGCCAGCAAGGAGGATCGGTGGAGGACGCCGAAGTTGTGCTCAGGCGGGCACCGCTTTTCGATGGGCTCGACGAAGAAAGCGCACGGGCGCTCCGGCGGCAGATGGCGGACGTCAAACTGTCCCGCGGTGAGCACCTCTTCCTTGAGGGGCAGGACGGAGACCGGCTGTACGTCGTGCTCGACGGCAAGATCAAACTCACCCGCGCCGCGACCGACGGCCGGGAGAACCTGCTGACCGTGCTCGGGCCGGGCGAGATGTTCGGCGAGCTGTCGCTGTTCGACCCGCGGCCGCGGACCTCATCGGCCAGTGCCGTCACCGACGCCACGGTCGCCGCGCTGGGCCACGACGCGCTCCGCCCCTGGCTGCTGGAACGGCCCGAGGTCTCCATGCACATGCTGCAGGCCCTGGCCCGGCGGCTGCGGCGGGCCAACGACGTGACCGCCGACCTGGTCTTCACCGACGTCCCCGGGCGGGTGGCCAAGAACCTGCTGGACCTGGCCGACCGGTTCGGCGAGCAGGACCGCGACGGGCTGCACGTCCATCACGACCTGACCCAGGAGGAACTGGCCCAGCTGGTCGGGGCGTCCCGGGAGACGGTCAACAAGGCCCTGGCCGACTTCGCGGCCCGCGGCTGGCTGCAGATCTCCGCGCGCTCGGTCCTCATCCTGGACATCGAGCGCCTCCGCCGGCGCGCCCGCTAGCTGTTCCTTTAACTGCCCCTTTTCATGATCATGAACAGTTTTGGGCCCTATTTGCCCGTTTCTGTACATGATCATGGTTCTGCGTCGGAGAGGTAGTCCAGCTGGGCCCGGACCGACCACTCCGCGGCCGGCCAGACGCTGCGGTCCACGTCGGTGTAGATCATGGCCACGATCTCGGCGGGCGTCTTCGCGCCCGCCGCCAGCGCCGACCGGACCTGGTCCAGCCGTTCCGCGCGGTGCGCGAGGTAGTAGTCCAGGATCCCGATCGGGTTGGCCAGCGTCGGCCCGTGCCCGGGGAGCAGCAGCCGCAGCTGCGTGGCCTCGGCCAGCGCCCGCAGCTGATCCAGCGAGCGCAGGTAGTCGCCCAGGTTGCCGTCCCGCGCGATGACCGTGGTCCCGCGGCCGAGCACGGTGTCCCCGGTGAACAGCGCGCCGTCCGCGGGCAGCAGCAGGCTCACCGAGTCCGCGGAGTGGCCGGGGGTGGCCACGACCCGCAGCTCACAGCCGGCCGCCGTGATCACCTCGCCGTCGGCCAGGCCCTCGGTGCCGAGCCGGCCCGCCGGGTCGGCGGCCCGGACCGCCGCCCCGCTCAGCCCGGCGAAGCGGGCCGCCCCGGCGGAGTGATCGGGGTGCCCGTGGGTCAGCAGGATGCGCTCCACCCGGCGGTCGCCCGCCTCCGCCTCGGCCAGTACCCGGTGCAGGTGACCCTCGTCCTGCGGCCCGGGGTCGACTACCACCACCGACGGCGAGCCCGGCTCGGCGATGACCCAGGTGTTGGTGCCGTCCAGGGTCATGGGCGAGGGATTGGGTGCCAGCAGGCACGTGGCCCGCGGGGTGCGGAAGCCGTCGATGGTCATAGCGGGTACTCGATGGCGTGGGGCATGGCCAGCCAGGCCCGCTCGTCCTCGACGACCACCTTGGGCAGCAGCGGGGTGATCATCCGGCGCTCGCCCAGGATGCCCGCCACGTCCTGGTAGGCCGCTAGCTCGGCCAGCGTCACCGCGGTCGGCGGCAGCAGCGTGATCTGCCCGGCCCGGGCCGCCTCCAGGGCCGCGGCCGGCCGCCACCACGTGCCCGAGTCCGACTCGCGCGGTCCGGCGGCCGCCAGCCCGGCTGGCTGGTCAGCGAGGGCCAGCCCGGCCAGCTGCCCGGCGGGCAGCGCGGCGGCGAAGAACCAGGTGTCGAAGCGGCGGGGCGAGACCTCGGGCGTGATCCAGCGGGCCCACGGGGTCAGCAGGTCGGCCCGCAGCAGCAGGCCCCGCCGGCTGAGCAGCTCGCTCAGCGACAGCGACCCGTCGAGCAGCGCCCGCCGGTCCTGGGCCAGGTCCGTGCTGTCCGGCACCAGCTCGGCAGGCGAGGGCCCGGCCAGCAGCACGCCGGACTCCTCGAACGTCTCCCGGACCGCCGCGCAGACCAGGGCGCGGGCCCGCTCGGCCGGGACGCCGAGCAGGTGGCCGAAATCGGCCGGGGCCGGGCCGGTCCAGCCGGTCTCGGCGATGCCGGGATCGGCGTCGCGCGCGTCCACCGATCCGCCGGGAAACACGCAGGCCCCCGGAGCGAACTCCAGGGCCTGGGTGCGCAGCAGGAGGTACACCTCGACCCCGGCGGTCTCGGTTTCCGGCCGGACGAGGATCACCGTGGCGGCGTCGCGCGGCGTCGCGGGCCGCAATCCGGCCGCGGCGAACTCACGCGCCCGGTCGGCCATTCCGCGCGGCACGCGGACCCGGGAGCGTGCCCGGCCTTCGTCCGTCGGCACCGCTCAGTGTCGCATCTCAGGCGCGGACTTCGGCGATCAGCTCGACCTCGACCGGCGCGTCCAGCGGCAGCTCGGCCACGCCGACCGCGCTGCGCGCGTGCCGCCCGGCCTCGCCGAACACCTCGATGAGCAGCTCGCTGGCCCCGTTCACCACCTGCGGCTGGCCGTTGAACCCCGGCGCGCTGGCCACGAAGCCGAGAACCTTCACGATGCGGACGATGGCGTCCAGGCCGCCGGCCGCTTCCGCGGCGGCGGCCAGGGCGTTCAGCGCGCAGGTGCGGGCCAGGCCCGCCGCGTCCTGGGCGCTGACCGCGTCGCCCACCTTGCCGGTGGCGGGCAGTTTCCCGTCCACCACCGGCAGCTGACCCGAGACGTACACGTAGGAGCCGGTCCGCACGGCGGGTACGTAGGCGGCCACCGGGGCCGTTACCGGCGGCAGCGTCAGCCCGAGTGCGGCCAGTTGCTCGGCCGCGCTGCTCATGGCTTCTCCCGCTTCATGTAGGCGACCAGCTGCTCGGAGTTGGGCCCGGGGATCACCGCGACCAGCTCCCATCCGTCGTCACCCCAGTTGTCGAGGATCTGCTTGGTCGCGTGCACGAGCAACGGCACCGTCGCGTACTCCCACTTTGGCATGGACCGACCTTACGCCTGCTCCTTGGTGGCCATGTCAGGGGCCGTGACTTGGCTGATCTCGGGCGTTACGGCCTCGGTCACCTCCGGAACCGGCGGGATCGACGACTCCGTGAGCTCGGGCACGTGGACGTTGGAGATGGCCGCCTCGGCCGCCGCCACCTCGGCGTCGCCGAGGTCGTCGAGGTCCGCGGCCGGCTCGGCTGCGGGCGCGGCCGGCCCGGGGCCATCTTCTCGAAGAACCGGAGCAGCTCGACCGGGACGGGCATGACCAGCGTGCTGTTCCGCTCGCCGGCCACCTCGACCACGGTCTGCAGCAGGCGCAGCTGCAGCGCGGCCGGATCGCGCGCCATCACGTTGGCCGCCGCGGCCAGCCGCTTGGAGGCCTGGTACTCACCGTCGGCGGTGATGATCCGGGCCCGGCGTTCGCGCTCGGCCTCGGCCTGCCGCGACATGGACCGCTTCATGGCATCGGGCAGCGACACGTCCTTGATCTCGACCCGCTCGACCCTGATGCCCCACGGGCCCTCGGTCGGCTCGTCGATGATCCGGCGCAGCTCCCGGTTCACCGTCTCCCGCTCGGCCAGCAGCTGGTCCATCTCGGACTGGCCGATGATCGACCGCAGCGAGGTCTGCGCCTGCTGGGAGATGGCGAACATGTAATTCTGCACGTTCACGGTGGCCTTGATCGGGTCCACCACGCGGAAGTACACCACCGCGTCGACCCTGACGCTCACGTTGTCCCGGGTGATGCCTTCCTGAGCAGGCACCGCCATGGCCACGATCTGCATGTTGACCTTCTGCATCCGGTCCCCGACCGGCCGGATGAGGGCCAGCCCGGGGCCGCGGATCTCCGGCAGGACGCGCCCGAACCGGTAGATGATGCCTTTCTCGTATTGCTGAACCACCCTGAAGGAGCGTGCGGCAGCAATCAGCCCGAGCAGGGCGACGATCACGATGACAGCCACTACTACACCCACCGGGATCACCTCTCTTCCTAGAGCCCAGCGTAGTGACTAACTGAACACGCGCTAGTTCTCGGCGTGCAAAACCGGCGAGCAAGACCGAACCATAAGGTATCCGGGCGGAGATAGCCTCCGAAGGAGGAGAACTAGCGGAGGCAGCATCGGGATGACCACCAGGGATACCGACTGGGACGGCGTGCGGCTGCACGTGGTCACGGGCAAGGGCGGCACGGGCAAGACCACGGTGTCGGCGGCCTTGGCGCTCGCCCTGGCCAGGGCCGGCCGCCGCGTCCTGCTCATCGAGGTCGAGGGCAGGCAGGGCATTGCGCGGCTGTTCGACTGCCCGCCGCTGCCGTACGCGGAACGCAAGGTCGCGCTCGGCCTGGGCACTTCGGGGGGTGAGGGAGGGGACGTCTACGCGCTCGCGGTGGACCCGGAGGGCGCCCTGCTGGACTACCTGGAGATGTTCTACAACATGCGCCGTGCCGGGCGGACCCTGACCCGGATGGGCGTGGTCGACTTCGCGACCACGATCGCGCCCGGCCTGGCCGACGTGCTGGTCACCGGGAAGGCCACCGAGGCCGCCCGCCGGCGGGTCGACGGCCGGAGCAGTAGCCACCTGTATCACGCGGTGGTCATGGACGCCCCGCCGACCGGCCGGATCGGCCGGTTCCTCGACGTGAGCACGGAGGTCTCCGGCCTGGCCAAAATGGGTCCGATAAAGACGCACGCGGACACCGTGGCCAAGGTGATCCGCTCGCCGCAGACCGTGTTGCACTTCGTCACCACGCTGGAGGAGATGCCGGTCCAGGAGACCCTGGACGGCATCGCGGAGCTGCAGGAACTGACCGAGGGCGCCATCCGGCCCGGCGGCATCATCATCAACATGGCCCGCCCGGCCATGCTCGACGCCGCCGACCTGGCCGCGGCAGCCAGCGGAACCCTGGACGTGGCCGAGCTCGTCGTCGGGCTGAAGGCCGCCGGGATCAGCGACAACCACGGCCTGGCCGCCGACCTCATGACCGAGCTGAGAGAGCACGCCCTGCAGGTGGCCCAGCAGAACCGGGAGCGGGACGAGGTGCTGACCGCGGGCCTGCCGCACTACGAACTGCCGATGATCCCGGATGGGATCGACCTGGCCGGCCTGTACCAGCTGGCCGCCAAACTCAGGGAGCAGGGGGCGGCCTGACCATGGCACCGGTGAAGCTCGACATGGACCGGCTCATCGATGACCGGCGCACGCGGATCGTCGTCTGCTGCGGGTCCGGCGGCGTGGGCAAGACCACCGCCGCGGCCGCGATCGGCCTGCGCGCCGCCGAGCGCGGCCGGCAGGCCTGCGTGCTGACCGTCGACCCGGCCCGGCGGCTGGCCCAGTCCATGGGCCTGACCTCCCTGGACAACACCCCGCGACGGGTGGACGGCGTCGACACCGCCGACGGCGGCAGCCTGCACGCGATGATGCTGGACATGAAGCGGACGTTCGACGAGATCGTCGAGGCGCACGCCGACCCGGACCGTGCCGCGCAGATCCTGGCCAACCCGTTCTACCAGTCGCTGTCCTCGAGCTTCGCGGGGACGCAGGAGTACATGGCCATGGAGAAGCTCGGCCAGCTCCGGCACGCCGACGAGTGGGACTTCATCGTGGTGGATACCCCGCCCAGCCGGTCCGCGCTGGATTTCCTGGACGCGCCGCAGCGCCTCGGCCGGTTCCTCGACGGCCGGCTGATCCGGCTGCTGACCGTCCCGGCCAGGGCCGGGATGTCGTACATGAAGGTGCTGAACGCCGGATTCGCGATGATGACCAGCGCGCTGACCAAGATCCTGGGCGCGCAGGTGCTCAAGGACGCGCAGACGTTCATCACCGCGTTTGACACCATGTTCGGCGGCTTCCGCGAGCGCGCCGAGGCGACCTACCGGTTGCTGCAGACGCCGGGCACGGCGTTCCTGGTGGTGGCCGCGCCGGAACCGGACGCGCTGCGCGAGGCCTCGTACTTCGTCGAGCGCCTCGACGCCGAGCGCATGCCGCTGGCCGGGCTCATCCTGAACCGGGTGCACGTCTCGCCGGCGGCCCGGCTGAGCGCCGCCCGGAGCCTGGCCGCCGCCGAGGCCCTGGCCGCCGCCGAGGCCCTGGACGTGCACGACGAAGGCGACGGCTCGGGGCCGCGCTACGGCCTGGCGGCAGGGGTCCTGCGGATGCACGCCGAGCGGATGAACCTCGGCAAACGCGAACGGCGGCTGGCCGAGCACTTCACCTCGGCCCATCCGGCCATCCCCGTCGCCGAGGTCGTCGCGCAGCCAGAAGACGTCCACGACCTCGACGGGCTCCGGGTGATCGGGACGATTCTGTCCCAGCAGAGTCCGTGAGACCGGGTCTCGCTAGGTTTTAACGTCTGGACGGCTGGCCGCGGGGCGGCGGCCAGCCGGTTGGCCAGCCGGTTGGCCAGCAGTGCTGATCAGCTGGCCACGAGCTCGTCGATGGACTGCCGCTCGTACTCGTCGCGCGCCCGCTCAAGCAGCTCGCGCCACGAGGTCACTTCGGGCCGCCGGCGCAGGAGCGCACGCCGCTCCCGCTCGGTCATCCCACCCCAGACACCGAACTCGATTCCGTTGTCGAGCGCATCCGCAAGGCACTCCGTGCGAACCGGGCAGCCCCGGCAGATCAGCTTGGCGCGATTCTGCGCCGCGCCCTGGACGAACAGCTCGTCAGGGTCGGTTCCCTTGCATGCGGCGCGTGTGGTCCAGTCAGTGATCCACATGTGCCCACTCCTCTTGATCGTCGAGCACGAGTGCCCAGACGGTCGTCTCGATGGGTTGCGATCCCGGGCTAGCGTGTGCGGCCGCGCAGCCTCGGTTATCTGTTCGTGATCCAGCAACATACGGAAGTCCGGGCGCCATGCCAAGACCCCGGCATGGCCATTTACCAAATAGTTCTGACGGACTATATGCAACCGGGCCGAGTCACAGTCCGGGTGCGGGCATGTTCTGCTGGTAACTCCGCGACTTCGGCAGCACTTCATGCGTTGTGCGATCCTTGCTGCAGAAATTCCGATTTACACATGATTTGGCGTAACTATACGGGTCTGGGCACCTGTAGGTGCCGTATGTCCGGTACGAGCGCACTCGCTAGTGGCAAACGCGCGTACCCTAAGTCCCGTGCAGCGCGGAGAGACGTTTTTCACCCGGACGAGCGTACTAGGGCGCCTGATCGTGCTCGCCGCCGTGGGCGGGGTTCTCGCCGCGGCCATGATCATGCCGATCGTCGCCGCCACCGGAGTGCTGGTCAGGAACGAAGCCGACAAGTTCACCACGTTGTCGCTGACGGCTGCCTCCCTGCCGCAGCGATCGGAGGTCCTGGACCGGAACGGCCACCTGCTGGCGTACGTGTACGGCGTGGACGTGCCCTACTCGACCAGCCCCAGCAACGCCGCCGTGCTCCAGTACTACGGCTGGGACCGGCAACCGGTGCCCTACAGCCAGATCAACCCGGACATGGTCAACGCGATCGTGGCCATCGAGGACTACCGGTACTGGGTGCACGGGGCGATCGACCTGCGAGGCACCATCCGCGCGGCGCTGAACGATATCGAGCACAAGCCGGTCCAGGGCGGATCCACCATCGCCCAGCAGTACGTGAAGAACGTCCTCCTGCTGTCCGCGGAGGAGGCCGGCGACACCGGGGCCGAGCGGGCCGCGTACGCGGCCACGCTCAGCCGCAAGCTGAACGAGCTGCGCCTGGCGGTGGGCGTCGAGCACGAGTTCACCAAGCAGCAGATCCTGGCCGGGTACCTGAACGACGCGTACTTCGGCAACAACGCCTACGGGATCGAGGCCGCGGCTGAGACCTACTTCGGTACCACGGTGGACAAGCTGACCGTGACCCAGGCCGCCACGCTGGCCGGCATCGTGGAGAACCCGTCCAAGTACGACCCGATCACGGACCCCACGACGGCCTTGACCCGGCGCAACACCGTGCTGGCCCGGATGGCGCAGACCAACACCGGGCTCACCGCGGCGCAGGCCACGGCGGCCGAGGCCGCCCCGCTCGGGCTGCACGTATCGGTGCCCGAGAGCGGCTGCACGGCGGCTTCGGTCGGCACGGCCGGCTTCTTCTGCGAGTACGTGGAAGAGGCCTTCCTGCACGATCCGGCCTACGGCAAGACGCCCGCGGACCGGGCCAAGCTGCTGTCCACCGGGGGCCTGCAGATCCGCACCACCCTGGACCCGCAGGACCAGCAGGCGGCCAACCAAGCGGTGAACTTCGTCGAGCCGGGCCACAGCAACAACTACAACCCGGGCCACAACGCCGACACCGAGGCCCTGATCCAGCCGGGCACCGGGCAGATCCGGGCCCTCGCCGAGAACGCGCCGTACGGCACGGCCAAGGGCCAGACCGAGATCGACTACGCGGTGAACACCGCCTACGGGGGAAGTTCCCAGGGCGTCCAGACCGGTTCCTCGTCGAAGCTGTTCACCCTGATCACCGCGCTGAAGCAGAACTACTCGTTCGGCTTCCAGCTGAGCGTGCCCGGTACCCAGACGATCAACGGCTACACCAACTGCCAGGGCGACCCGGCCGGCCAGTACAACGGGATCAACGGCGCGTACAACGTGACGAACGCCGAAGGGCCGCAGTCGGCCTCCACCCAGTCGCTGTACACCGGGACCACCCAGTCGGTCAACGTCTTCTACGCCCAGCTGGAGAAACGGGTGGGCCTGTGCAACGTGGTGCACACGGCCGCGGACCTGGGCATGACCCGGGTCGATGGCACGTCGCTGCTAAGCAGCGACAAGACTCCCGAGGGCACGCAGGCCTCCGCGGACAACATCCCCTCGTTCACCCTCGGCTCGGTCGGCGTCGCGCCGCTGTCCATGGCCGCGGCCTACGCCACGGTCGCGGCCCGGGGCACCTACTGCGCGCCCGTCGCCATCGACAGCATCGTCACCGACACCGGCAGCAAGCTGCCGGTCCCGTCGGCGGGCTGTCACCGGGTGCTCTCCACCGACGTGGCCGACGCGGTCAACTACATCCTGCAGGGCGTCCTGACCAGCGGCACCGCGGCACCGCCAGCTGGCCCCGGCGGCCTCAACCGCCCCGCGGCGGGCAAGACCGGAACGTCCAACGTAGCGAACGGCTTCGGCACCCCGTACGCCGCGTTCGCCGGCTACACCCCCAGCCTGGTCGGCTACGTCTCGGTGTTCAACCCGATCTCCCCGACCGTGCACGACACGATGGGCGGGTCGGCCAGCTGCTACCAACTGGAGTTCGGCGGCCTGTCCTGCCCGGGTGAGATGTTCGGGGCCAACGCGCCCGCGTCAACCTGGCACATGACCTTCGACCACGCCAGCCTGGGACCGGTCACCTATTTCGTGCCCGTCTCCGCCGACAGCCCGTTCAACAGCAAGGGCAACGGACAGGTCGTCGTGCAGCCGAAGAAGCCGGGCAAGGGCGGCAAGGGCGGCGGCGGCGGCGGGGGCGGGGGCGGCGGCGGCGGCGGGGGCGGCGGCGGCGGCAACGGCGGGGGCGGCAACGGCGGCGGAGGCGGCGGCGGGCGGTAATGGTGGCGAAGGCAACGACGGAGCCAACGGCTTCCCGCTCTCCTGAGCCCAAGGCCACGCCCTGAGCCGCTCTCCTGAGCCGGGCCACGCCCTGAGCCGCGCCCTGGCTCGGGCGACGGCTAGCTGGTCAGGCGGCGGCGGACCTCGGCGGCGACGCGCGCGCCGTCGGCCCGGCCCGCGATCCTGGGCGTCACCGTCTTCATGACCTGACCCAGGCCGGACAGGCCGCTGGCGCCGGTCTCGGCGATCGCCGCGTCGACCAGGGCGGCGAGCTCGTCGTCGCTGAGCTGCGCCGGAAGATATCCGGCCAGGACCTCTCCCTCCGCGCGCTCGGCGGCCGCCTGGTCGCTGCGCCCGGCGGCGCTGAACGCCTCGGCGGCTTCCCGCCGCTTCCTCGCCTCGCGGGTGAGCACCCGGACGACCTCGTCGTCGGTGAGGTCACGGGCCGACGCCCCGGCCACCTCCTCATTGGTGATGGAGGTGAGCGCCAGCCGCAGGGTGCGCATCCGCACCTGGTCACGGGCCCGCATCGCGGCGTTCAGATCCGCGCGGAGCCGTTCCTTGAGTTCAGCCACGCAGCCCATCCTAGGAGCGGGGACGGATCGGCAGCGGTCGGTGCATACCCACGGTCATGGCACCATAGGTGCGTGCGACTGCGAACTCTCATCCCGCTCGCCGCGGCGGCCGGTGCCGGCGCTGCTGTCGGGTACGCCGGGATCATCGAGCGGAACTGGTTCGCGCTGCGCAGGTTCGAGATTCCCGTTCTGCCCCCGGGTACCGGGCCGCTGCGCGTCCTGCACATCTCCGATACCCACCTCACTCCCGGCCGGACGCGCATGCAGTCCTGGATCCGGACCCTGGACGACCTCGAGCCCGACCTGGTGGTGAACACCGGGGACTCCATCGCGCACCCGGAGGCGGTCCGGTACTTCCTGGACGCGCTGGGACCGCTCCTCGACCGGCCCGGAGCATTCGTGCTGGGTTCCAACGACCTGTACGCTCCCGAGCCGTTCAACCCGGCAAACTACCTGCTGGGACCGAGTTCGCGGCGTCGCAAGAAGAAGGAACCGGATCTGCCCTGGGAAAAGCTGCGGGACAGCATGACCGCGGCCGGCTGGCTGGACCTGAACAACGAGCGGGGCCAGCTGACCGCCGGCGGGCTCACCATCGCGCTTGCTGGCGTCCATGACTCGCACATCAAGCGCGATCGCTACGCGCAGGTGGCGGGGCCCGCGGACGCGGCGGCCGACCTGCGCCTCGGCGTCATGCACTCACCCGAGCCGCGGCTGCTCGACCGATTCGCGGCCGACGGCTACGACCTGCTGCTGGCCGGGCACACGCACGGCGGCCAGCTATGCCTGCCGGGATACGGCACCGTGGTTACCAACTGCGGCATCGACCGGAAGCGGGCCCGCGGCCTGCACCGGCATCCCGTCGACGGGCAGGCCTGGCTGCACGTATCGGCCGGGCTGGGCACCTCGCCGTGGGCCCCGGCCCGGTTCGGCTGCCGTCCCGAGGCCAGCCTGCTGACCCTCGTGCCGCGCGATTCCGGCTGACCGGCCGGGCTCGGCTGGCCACGGTTTGCAGCCGGGCTCGGACGGGTCCGCACTTCCGCTAGACTGTCTGACGTTCGCTCAGCACCGTAGTCCGGTGCGGGACGGCGGGGTGTAGCGCAGCTTGGCAGCGCGCTTCGTTCGGGACGAAGAGGCCGCCGGTTCAAATCCGGCCACCCCGACAGAGAGACGGCAGGTCACAATAAATCTAGTGACCTGCCGTTTGCATTACACGGTCCCGGGTGTCCGATTTTGGGGGCCATTCGGAAGCGAACACAGATAATGGACTGTTTAGTTTGACTTACTACTGCCGAATTGAGCCGTTCTTGGATCAAGTGGCGCCGCTACGCGGCGCCGGACCAGCCACCAATTCCCGCTCCTTGCGGAGCCTCTGCGCCGCCTCGCACCCACGGGCGACCCGTAGCGCCCAGAGGCTTGCGCCGCCTCACATCGGCGGCAGCGGCGGCGGCGGCTCAAGTGGGATCGGCGGCGGCGGCGGCTGGCCGAACGCTGCCTCGGCCGCGGACATGGCGCCGTAGTCGGTCGCGAGGTTGGCGTAGATCGAGTAGATCAGGGTGATGAAGATGCCGAGCTTGAGCCACAGCGTGGGTGTGAAGAAGAACAGGCAGCAGATCAGCGGGAAGTTGATCAGCCAGTAGATCGCGCCCCACATGTGGACCTTGTACTGGGTGTACGGGTTGGTGGACAGGTCTTTGAAGAGCGGCTTCATCCAGCCGTGCCGGATGTGCACCGCCGTGTGCGCGGCGTGCAGCCGGGCGACGTCGGCGCGCAACTGGCGGACCTCGGCGATCAGGGACTCGGTCTCAGTCATAACACCAGTATCAGCAACGCTGAGCATCTCCACGATCGCCGTGCCATTTATGTGCCAAGCGCGCGCGACGGCAGGCGAGGACATGGACGCAGCGGCCCTGCGCGAGCTGAGCTTCGCTGCGGGCGGCAAGGCGACGCTCAAGGGCGCGCTGAAGGCCGCGCTGCGGCTGGGGCACAACTACATCGGAACCGAGCACCTGCTGCTGGGAGTCTTGCTCGCCGACGGCCGCACCAGCCAGGCCCTGGCCTCGCTCGGCCTGGACACCGAAACCGCGGAGCGACTGCTGGGCATCGAGTTCGCGGAAATCCAAGCACGACGGGCAGGATGACCCAGGCCGCAAGCGACTGACTCCGGAGCCGTCAGCGAGCATCCACCACGGATGCCCGTATCCGAGCCGCATTCATGCCAATTGAGCTGCACCGCGGCCCGCGACCAGCGTCGTGCCGGCAGTTCGGGACGACGCGGCTGCGGGTTCAAATCCGGCCAGCCCCGGCCAAGGGCCGCTCCCGGCAGTGGCCGTTTGCACGTCCTACGGGTCCAGCCTGGCGATCGTCATCGGGCGGGCGGCCAGCGCCCGCCGCATCAGGACCGCCTCGGCCGAGTCGCCCTCCTGGCGCCGGTCGCTGTCCTCCAGAACCTCGAGCGCGGCCAGGATCGGCGCGGCGGTCAGCACCGCGAGGTTCAGGGCGTCACTGGACCGGGCGTCGACCAGCTCGACACCCTGCAGACCCTCCACCTCCACGGTGGCGGCGTAGGCTCCCGCGACCAGCCCGTCCAGCCGGACCTCGCGGATGCGGCCGCTCAGGCTGCGCACCAGCTGGGCCATGAACTGGTAGGTCATCGGCCGGCCCCACTCCATTTCGCCCAGGTTCGCGACCAGGGCGAACGCCTCGGCCTGCCCGATCTTGATCAGCAGGTGCCGGTCCCCGCCCGGCTCATCCAGGACCACGAACTCGTGGACCCGGTCCCCGTCCCTGACCCCCGCCACCTTGCTGATCCGCATCCGCACGAATCCGACGTCCGTCATTGCCGTCATGGCGACCTCCCGTAGGCGTGACCTTCCGCCGCCACCATTCTTGCTCGGTAATCATGTAAGTGCCAGGCGCAGAGAGGCCCGCGCCCGGGACGGACCGCACCACCCGTCCCAACAAGCCCACCAGCCACTCACGTCACATAACCACAGGATTTCCAACCGATGGTCGTGGCAACCTGATGGCTCTAGCTGGCAGGCTGACTTTCCTTGATCTGGAAGACGAAGTCTCTTACGGCCGGGAAGGCAAGGTCTGGGCGGTCGCGGAAGATGGTGTGGCGCGCACCGGGAAGCTTCACCAGGCGGGTGGTCTTCGCCGGTAGCTGGCTGGCTAGCTCCTCGACTACGGGCAACGGGCAGACCGGGTCGTCTTCACCGGTGAGGACCAGCACGGGACACCGGACGGCGGCGGTCACGGTCCAGGGGTCGAAGCCGTTGGCCTGCTGACTGGCGTAGTGCAGGCTGACGTCCATGTTCTTGATCATCCGGGCCAGGAACTGGCGGGATTCCCCGGCCCAGCCGGGCGTGGCGCTGTACAGCGGGTAGCAGACCCGGTTGAACTCAGCCTGGTAGTCCCCGGTCTCATCAGCGTAGGTGCGCCGCGCGACGGCGGCTGCCTCGGGGCCGCCGAGGCGGCCGAACGCCTCGATGACGCGCTGCTGATCGTTGCGGCCCCCGGTGGTGCTGGCCAGGATGACGCCGCCAGGGTGATCGGGGAACAGCCCCGCGTAGGCGAGGGCGACGAAGCCGCCGAAGCTGCTGCCGAGCACCACCGGCTTGTCCAGCCCGAGCGCGTCACACAGCCGCCGCAGGTCATCGGCCCAGGTCCGCATGTTCCAGAACTCGGAACTGCTGTGATCGCTGCGGCCGTGGCCCCGCAGGTCGAAGTACACCACCTGGAAGTCCTCGGCCAGCGGCCCCAGGGCGGACTTCACCGTCATGTGATCCAGGCCGGGACCGCCGTGGACCGCCACCACGACCGGGCGCTCTGCGGTCGTGTCTCCCTGCGGGATGACCGACGGCCCGGACACATCGAACCACAAGGACACATCGCCGAGGCTGATACGCATGCGACCTCCATGACATCTGCGGGCCGGGCTCAGAGGTCCACGCTAATCCCGATGGCGAGCTTGCGGGCCGCTGCTGGGCGGTCCGTACGGCGAGGCCCGGGCCGCGCAGGGGAGGCTGATGATCTTGTAGCCTGGGCGTGTACCGCTGGGTCGCGGAAGGAGCGATCGCGCTGCTGCACTGGTTCCGCCGCCTGCGCATCCGCTGGGAGATCCGCGACGGCATCCATCACGCGTTCGCCACCCTCGGCTGCGCCGTCATCTGCTGGCGACGACTGCGCACCGCACTTTGTCGAGAGTAAGGGCAGGCGATGCGCCCCAGGGGATGGCCTGCTCGATGCGTCAGAACGCATTCGGTGCAGTCGGGCCCGCGCAGCCTGACATCCGGGATCTCAGCACGTCGACCTCACAACCCGGCGCGAACGGGTCGAAGCCGTGCTCGATCAGCCAGCGAACCGCCAGCAGGCTTCGCAACGACCACCACGCGTGGATCACGTCGAGGTCGATGTCGGTGCCATAGCCCGCGACGACGTCGTCAAGGTGCTCCTCGTGTCCGAGCGTGAAGGTGGCGAGGTCGTGCAGGGCATCACCCTGGCCCGCCTCGGACCAGTCGATGATGCCCGTGACCTCGTCGCCGTCGACGAAGACGTGCGCGATCTGCAGGTCGCCGTGCGTGAACGCCGGAGTCCACGGCCGGAGCGCGGCCTCGGCGACCTGGCGGTTGCGGGTGACCAGGTCGGCGGGCAGGAGGCCGTTCGTCACGAGCAACTCGCACTCGTCGTCGAGTTCCGCCGCCAGCGCGACGATGCTCCGGCCGGCCCGGCCCGGCCGGGGCGGCAGCGGCGCGTCGTGCAGCTTCCGGATGGCGGCGCCCGCCGCGGCCCACGCCGCCGACGACTCGGTCGACGGCCCGCCGAGGCGCCCAAGCGTCGTCCCCGGGAGTGCGGCGATCGCGAGCACCGGCGGCTTGCGCCACAGGACCTCCGGGGTCGGGACCGGCGCGAGGGACATCGCCTCGACCTCGACGTCGATGCGCGCCTGATCGGCGTCCACCTTCAAGAACACGTCGCCGACGCGCAGAGTCGCGCGCTCGGAATGGGCGACAACGACTTTGACCTCATCCATGAGCGACCAGTATCCCGGGGATGATCGCCGACGTCGCCGGGTTTATCGCGGAGGGCCGGGAGCTAGCCGGCGGTGATCTGGCCGCGGGTGCTGCTGGCACCGCCGATGAGCCCGGTACGCAAGGTGGGGGTGGGAATGGTGACGGGCACCGAACGGGTGGACATGAGCGAGGAGTTGCTGAGGCGCAGGGCCAGCGCCGGGCACATGTGCACGGCCTGCTGAGCGTCCTTCTCCAGCCAGGCCGGGACCGGGATGTTGAGGATAACCGGGTAGCCCTGGGCGTCCAGGTGGATGATCTCTGGCACCAGGTGCGCGCACAGCCCGTGTCCCTGGCAGCGCGTCCAGTCGACCACGAGGCGCTGGCGCCCTTCCTGCTCCGGGCCGGAGGGTAGCGGCAGGACGCCGCGGACCGGGCGGCCACAGGAGGAGTGGAAGACGTGCGCGGCGAGGTCCTCGGTGAAGACGTCCAGCGCGGACAGCACGAACCTGGTCACCCCGTCGGGATGCGAGCAGGCCCCGCGGCCGTTCACCCCGGCGGCGGACCGCCGGGCCACGTCGAGGGCCTCGATGCCGCCCGAGCCGTCGACCAGCGCGGCCAGGGCCCGGGCGATGGCGGGCAAGCCGAGCTTGCACGGACCGCACTGCCCGGCTGACTCACCGGCTAGGTAGCTCGCGATCCGCGACACCTCGCCCAGCGGGCAGGTCCCATCACCCAGGGGCAGCACGATACCGGAGCCCAAGGTACCGCCCACGGCGGCGAGCCCCTCGCGCGAGACCGGGACCGCGTAGGCCGTCTCGGCCGGCAGCCACATGCCGTGATAGCCGCCGACCAGGACGCCGTCGCCCGCGGGCGCCTGGCAGATGTCCAGGACCGCGGCCAGCGGCAGGCCGGCGGGCACCTCGACCACGGCGGGATGCGCGGCGGAGCCGCCCACGCTGAGCAGGATGGTGCCGGGCTCGTCCACGGTGCCGACCGCGGCGAAGCGCTCCGGTCCCAGCAGCGCGAGCACCGCGAGATGGGCGAACGTGGAGGCGTTGGACAGCAGGGTGGGAAGGTCGTCCACACCGACGTCGCTGGCCAGGACCTTGGTTCCAGGCGGGACCGGCCGCTTGCCGTTGATGGCGCGGACCAAGGCGCCCGATTCACCGGAGATGAACCGGTCCGGCACCTGCACGACCCTGACCATCTTGCGCAGGCCAGCCTCGGCCGCGATGGCGGCCTCGATCGACCGGTTGGCCAGTTCGTTGCCCGCCAGGCCGACGATGATCTCGTCGGCGTCGAGGGCCTCGGCCACCAGAGCCGCTCCGCTGAGGATGAGGTACGGCGAGCGGATCATCAGCATCTTGTCTCTGACGCTGCCCGGCTCGCCCTCGCTGGCGTTGACGACCACGATCGTCGGGCTGTCGCTGGCCTGGGCGGACTGAACCACGGCCCGCAGCTTGCGCGCGAAGGGAAACGCCGCGCCGCCCTGGCCGCGCAGGTCGACCTGTTCGGCCATCGAGATCAGTTCCTCGATGGACAGCCTCGGCAGCGGGCCGAAGATCTCGCGGTGGGCGTCCAGGTCGAGCCGGGGCATCCGGTCCAGGCCGGCGGTCAGCCGGGCAGCCCCGATCCTCATGATCGCGGGCGCGTCAAGCCCCTCGACCTGGGTCATCTCCACTCGTCGCCTCCTGAGCGCCCGGGAGTGTCGCGGTACCTCGGGTCCGTGGCATGCGTCCGGCGTGACCGGCGGGTGGCCGTCGCGGGCGCGGGGCCGGTGCGCGGCCCGTGATGCGCTTCAGCGCTCGGCACGGAGCCGGAGCCGACTCGGGGCCCGCCGTCGGCGCGTGACCGGGACCCGGCGGCATGAGGATTCGGCTGCGTGCCGGACCACGGCGCCGAGCCGTAGTCCGCGCCATGCACCGGGGCCGTCCCGCGGGGCATCGGGCCCGAGTCGGCACGAGGCACCGGGCCTGATTCGAGCCGCGGCATCGGACCGGAGTCGGCGCGCGGCAGGGGACCGGTATCGAGCCGCGGCATCGGGCCGGTATTGGCGCGGGGCGCGGGGCCCGATCCAGGCCGGGATGTGGGGCCGGAATCCGGGCGCGGCATCGGGCCGGAATCCCGGCGCGGCATCGGGCCAGAATCCGGGCGCGGCATCGGGCCTGTCCCGGGCCGCGGCGTGGGGCCGGAGTCGGCGCGGGGCATCGAGCCCGTCCCTGGTATCGGCATCGGGCCTGATCCCAGCCGCGGCATCGGGCCGGTGTCGGTCCGGTGGACCGGACCCGTCCCGGGCCGGGGCTGCGCGCCGGAGTCGGCGCGCGGCGCGGGACCCGTCCCGAGCCGCGGGAGGGGACCGGTGTCGATCCGGGACATCGGGCCGGTGTCGGGATGGGGTACCGGGCCCGCCACGAGCCGGGGCGCCGGGCCGGAGTCGGTACGCGGCACGGGACCCGTCCCCAGCCGGGGCATCGGGCCAGTATCGGTCAGGGGCATCGGGCCCGACCCGAGGCGCGGCATCGGGCCGGAGTCGGCGCGGGGCATCGAGCCCGACCCGGGTATCGGCATCGGGCCCGACCCGAGCCGGGGCATCGGGCCGGAGTCGGCGCGCGGCACGGGACCCGTCCCCAGCCGGGGCATCGGGCCAGTATCGGTCCGGGGCATCGGGCCCGACCCGAGGCGCGGCATCGGGCCGGAGTCGGTACGCGGCACAGGGCCCGACCCGAGGCGCGGCATCGGGCCGGAGTCGGTACGCGGCACAGGGCCCGACCCGGGTATCGGCATCGGGCCCGACCCGAGCCGGGGCATCGGGCCGGAGTCGGCACGCGGCACGGGACCCGTCCCCAGCCGGGGCATCGGACCGGAGTTGGCGCGGGGGGTCGGGCCGCTACCCGGACGAGGAGGCGGGCTGAAGGGCAACGGCCCGGTACCGCCGTTACCCCAGCCCGGCGGACGGCCCTGCGCGGTGTACGGATAGGACGACAGGTCGTCCTGGGGCACATGTTTCCTCGGCGCTCCCTGGAAACGCGGCGGGCCGTCGTATTCCGGCTCGTACAGGGGCTGCCTGCCGGGCGCGGCCGGGTACGGGTAGCTCCTGGTCCCGGCGGTCGCGGAGTCGCCGTACACCGGCGCGCCCAGGGGCATGAGCGAAGGATCCGCGGCGTAGCCGGCTCCGGCGGGCAGTGCGGGCAGCGGGCCCGAGGACGCAGCCCAGTCGGGCGCGGGCGGCAGCGCGGCCCAGGCCTGGCTGCCCGGCAGGCCGAGGCCGGATCCCTGCGCACCCACCGCGGTGGGCTGCATCTGGATGGCCCCTCTCAGCTGAGCCTGAGTCATGCTCAGCGCGGCGGACCGCAGCGGCGAGGTCCCTGAGTAGCCCAGCCCGCCGGCCGCCCGGTCCGCGCCGTGACGCGCGGTCACCTTGTCCTTGGAGCGCAGCGAAATGGCCAGGAACCTGACTACCACGGCCAGCGCGGTCAGCGCGATCGCGAACCCGTAGCTCCAGTCCACGTACGGCTTGGCCGCGCGGCCGCCGAGCAGCCCGTGCAGGACGCCGAACACGAACGCCAGGTACGAGGCGTAGTGGATGGCCCGCCAGCGCCAGGCCTTGCCGTGCGCGGTGAACCGCTTGCGCCAGATACTGGTCACGATAATTAGCAGAATCAGATCCGACGCGATCGTGCCGAGCCCGATGTAAAAGGTCCGGTACGGTGACAGGAAAGGAATAAACGCGTCTATTACATGTGCACGCTGCGCGAGGATCTCGGTCACGATGTGGATGACCAGGAAGGCCAGCGCGCCGAACGACACGGCCCGGTGCACGGCCTGGGCCATCACCCGGTGACCGGGGGTCATGACGATGCGGTCCGTCGCCACCAGGCCGACACCGACCGACGCGGTCAGCCCGATGAGCGCGAACACCCCGGCGTAGAACAGCATGAAATGCTGCGTAGCAGCATCAATGGCCTGCCCTGGCTTGGTCATGACCAGAGCGAAGGCGATCACGACGAGCCCGGTGATCAGCGCCGTCATGATCTTCGACAAGTGCTCCCCAACCGCTCCCTGCGCCCCCGAACGCACACCCTGGCGGCCGCGTGAACGGCCGGCGGTCGTTGGCACGCTTATCCTCCTGCGATCGTGATTGCCGAGAGAAAGCCATTTGCGACGCCCGGACCGCTGGCTGTTATCTCTTGTCCGTATGTCGTGGACTGCGACTATATCAGCGGTAATAACGCTTTGACTGCGAAATGGTATATGAACGATCTCGGGCTGATGCGGTGCGCTGAGGCGGCGGTGAACCCGAGGCGGACCCGGCTCCCGGCAGGCCGTCCGACATGGCAGGGCACACGCTCCAAGCCCGGGGTCCCCGTGAACGGACCGGAGCATAGCGGTATACGAGCACGTTCCTCCTTCGCCCTACCCCGCCTCCTCGCCTGTTATATCGCTCCCGGCCGTGGCAGATCTGCCAAACCAGCAAGGTCCTTGCTTACGGAACTCTTCCGGCCACCCGGCCTCGGCGGCACATAACTGCCCATTCCGCCGACTCGTTGGTTTTCGTCGCAAATCAGGCATATATCCTCATACTGGCCATAATCGCCCCGGCCGGGGGGCGGACACCGCGTGGGCTGGGGAGCCTCCTCAGGGAGGCGCGCTAGCACCGGGGCCGTGTGGTAGCCCGCGTTCCGGACCGCTGGTAAGCCTCCGGTAAGGCATCGGTCATACGCCGGGCGGGAAGGCGTAGCTGGGCCGGATGCCGGCCGAGCCCTCGCGGTAGGCGACCACGACCTCCTGGTGCGGCTCGAGCACCAGCGATCCGGGGTCGCCGGTGACCCGGGATCCGTTGAGGTCCACCTGGACAGGATCGTGCCGGAGACCCCAGCCCGCCAAGCCGGTCAGCGGCTGCCATGGGCGTCAGGATTGGTCAGGAGCGCGGCCCGAACTCGGCCGCGACCAGCTCCGCGATCTGGGCGGTGTTCAGCGCCGCGCCCTTGCGCAGGTTGTCGCCGCAGACGAAGAACTCGATCGCCCGCGGGTCGTCGAGCGACTGGCGGACCCGCCCGACCCATGACGGATCGGTGCCGACCACGTCCACCGGGGTGGGGAACTCGCCGGCCTCCGGATCGTCGGCCACCAGCACGCCTGGCGCGGAGCGCAGCACGTCCCGCGCCTCCTCCCGCCCGACCGGCCGGGAGAACACCGCGTGCACCGCGACCGAGTGAGTGGTGACGACCGGGACCCGGACGCACGTCGCGGAGATCCGTAGCGAGGGCAGGCCGAGGATCTTCCGCGATTCGTTGCGGATCTTCAGCTCCTCCGAGGACCAGCCGTCCGCCTTCAGCGAGCCTGCCCACGGGACCACGTTCATGGCCAGCGGCGCGGGGAACGGCCCCAGGTCGCCGACCGCGGACCGGACGTCGCCCGCCCGCTGCCCGAGCGAGCGCGTGCCCGCGACCTTGTCCAGCTGGGCGTAGAGCGTGTCGACGCCAGCCTGGCCCGCGCCGGAGGCGGCCTGATAGGAGGCGACCACCAGCTCCTCGAGCCCGAACGCCCGGTGCAGCGCGCCCACGGCCACGATCATCGACAGCGTGGTGCAGTTCGGGTTGGCGATGATCCCCTTGGGCCGGTCAGCCAGCTGCTCCGGGTTGATCTCCGGCACGACCAGCGGGACGTCGGGATCCATCCGGAACGCGCCGGAGTTGTCGACGGCCACCGCGCCGCATTCGGCCGCGGCCGGCGCCCACTGCGCCGAGACCTCGTCGGGCACGTCGAACATGGCAACGTCGATGCCGTCGAACGCGTCCCGGGACAGCGCCACTACCTCGGTCTCGCGGCCCCGCACGGTCAGCCGGCGCCCCGCCGAACGAGGCGAGGCGACCGGCCTGATCTCGCCCCAGATGTCCTCGCGGCTGGACAGGATGTCGAGCATCACCGTGCCGACCGCGCCGGTGGCCCCGACCACGGCCAGCGCGGGCCTCCCGGCCAAGCCCGCGCTCACCGGCCGGTCCCCCCGTACACGACGGCTTCGACCTGGTCCGAGTCGAGCTCGAACGCCTTGTGCGTCGCGGTCACGGCCAGGTCGATGTCGTCCTGATCCACCACCACCGAGATCCTGATCTCTGAGGTGGAGATCATCTCGATGTTCACGCCCGCCTCGGCCAGCGCGCCGAAGAACCGCGCGGTGACGCCCGGATGGGAGCGCATGCCCGCGCCGACCAGTGACACCTTGCCGATCCGGTCGTCGTAGAGCAGCGATTCGTAACCGACCGTCTCGCGCAGCCGCTGCAGCGTGGCCATCCCGCGCTGACCGTCGTCTCGCGGCAGCGTGAAGGATATATCGGTCCGGCCGGTGGCCACGGCGGAGACGTTCTGCACGATCATGTCGATGTTGATGCCGGCCTCGGCGATGACGGTGAAGATCCGGGCCGCCTCGCCCACCCGGTCCGGCACGCCCACCACGGTGATCTTCGCCTCGCTCCGGTCGTGCGCGACCCCGGAGATGATGGCCTGCTCCATCCCGGCTACCTCCGACTTGTTGTCCGCGTGCCCGGTGACCCAGGTCCCGTCGCGGTTGGTAAAGGAGGACCGCACGTGGATCGGCACCCCGTACCGGCGCGCGTATTCCACGCAGCGGAGCATCAGCACCTTCGCCCCGCAGGCGGCCATCTCGAGCATTTCCTCGTAGCTGATCTGCGGGATCCGCTGGGCGGACCGCACGATGCGGGGGTCGGCGGTGAAGATGCCGTCGACATCGGTGTAGATCTCGCACGCGTCGGCGGCTAGCGCGGCGGCCAGCGCGACCGCGGTGGTGTCCGACGCGCCGCGGCCCATCGTGGTGACATCCTTGGTGGTCTGCGACACACCCTGGAACCCGGCCACGATCGGGATCGCGCCGTCGGCCAGCGCGACCGCGATGCGGCCCGGCTTGATGTCGATGATCCGCGCCCGGCCGTGCTCGGCGTCGGTGATCACGCCCGCCTGGGAGCCGGTGAACGACCGCGCCTCCAGGCCGAGGGTGGCGATGGCCATGGCCAGCAGGGCCATCGAGATCCGCTCGCCCGCGGTCAGCAGCATGTCGAGCTCACGGGCCGGCGGCAGCGGGCTGACCTGGCCGGCCAGGTCCATCAGCTCGTCGGTGGAGTCTCCCATCGCGGACACCACCACGACCACCTGGTCACCGCCCTTGCGGGTGGCTACGATCCGCTGCGCGACCCGCTTGATACCGTCCGCGTCGGCGATCGACGAGCCGCCGTACTTCTGCACGATAAGCGCCACGAACGGCCGCACCTCCCGGGTCGGAATGGACCTATGAGCTTATCCGCTACAGGCTGGTCCGCTCTTCGGCGACGTCGAGGCTAGCGTGCGCGACCACCGCGTGCAGCGCGCGCAGGGCGGCGCCGCCGTGGGTCCCCCAGTGGTTGAAGTAGGAGTACTGCCACCACCACAGCGCTTCGAGGGACCGGCCCGCCTGGTAGTGCTTGAGCCCGTGGATGAGATCGGCGACGACCGCCGCGATGTCATCGGAGATCCGGAACGGCAGGCAGGAAGTGTCCTTGTACGGGTCGAACACCTCGGCGTACTCGTCCACCGAGGCCAGCCGGCGAGCCAGGCCAGTCCGCAGCGCGTCGAGGTCCGGGTCGCCGCCGACCTCCGCCTCCCAGTTACCCGGCAGGATCACGTCCCGGCTGGCGCCCAGCTGTGCCCCGGCGAGCAGGATCTGCGACACCTCGAGCAGCAGCATCGGCACGGTCTCGTCGCCCCCCGTCCGGGCCAGTGCGTCCACGCCGTCGATGAAGTTCTTTACGTTTGCCGCGATCTGATCCGCGATCGGCCGCCATTCGCCCCCCTGAGCTGGCGGTTCAGACATCAAGCAGTCTCCGTCCTTCAAATGCGCGGCCCAGCGTTACCTCGTCGGCGTACTCCAGGTCGCCCCCGACCGGCAGTCCGCTCGCGGGCCGGGTCACCCGCAAGCCCATTGGCTTTACCAGCCTAGCGAGAAAGGTGGCGGTTGCCTCCCCCTCCAGGTTGGGATCGGTGGCCAGGATCAGCTCGGTTACCGTGCCGTCGGCCAGCCGGGTCATCAGCTCCTTGATCCGCAGCTCGTCCGGGCCGACCCCGTCGATAGGGCTGATGGCGCCCCCTAGCACGTGGTAGCGGCCGCGGAACTCGCGGATCTTCTCCACCGCCGCGATGTCCTTGGGCTCCTCCACCACGCAGATCACCGCCGGGTCGCGCCGCGGGTCGAGGCAGATCCGGCACTCGTCGGCTTCGGCCACGTTCCCGCAGGTCCGGCAGAACCGCACCCGTTCGGTGACCTCGATCAGCGCATCGGCCAGCCGCTTGACGTCGGCATGGTCGGAGGCGAGCAGGTAGAAGGCGATGCGCTGGGCGCCCTTCGGCCCCACCCCCGGCAGGCGCCCGAGTTCGTCGATGAGGTTCTGGATGACCCCTTCGTACACGGTAGTTCCTAGGTCTCCGGGTCATCCTCGTCGTCTGGCTCCGGCACGTGCGGGCCCGGGCCGCCGAGCCCGAGGCCGGACAGGTCCAGGCCGCCGGGCAGGTCGAGGCCGCCGGGCAGGCCGGGTATCCCGCCGCCGGGCATGCCCGGGATCCCGCCGCCCTGCATGGCCGCGGCGAACGGTCCCATCTGCTGCTGCTGGAGATCCTCGACCGCCCGGTACGCGTCGCGGACCGCCGCGAGCACCAGGTCGGCGATCGTGCGCGCCGTCTCTTCGGCGTCGTCGGTATCCACCGCGGCCGCGTCGATGCTGAGATCGAGCAGCTCGCCCTGGCCGTTGACCGTGGCCTTGACCAGCCCGCCGCCCGCCGTGCCGGTGACCTCGGCGTCGGCCAGCGCCTGCTGGGCGTTCATGAGTTGTTCCTGCATCTGCTGCGCCGCCGCGAACAGCTGCTGCATATCCATCTGGGGATCCACATCGCCCTCCTACCCAGAGCCTACGACCAGCCTGCAGCGGTCAAGCCCAAGCAGGGCCGTGACTCAGTCCTCGATCTCGCCGATCACCTGGCCGCCCAGCTCACGCTGGATCAGGTCCATGCCGGTGAGTTCCGGCACGACGGGCGCCTGGTCGCCGTCGGGCTCATCGGGGGGAATGTCGTCCGGCGCGAACTCGTCGGACGCCAGGTCATCGGATGCTACGTCGTCGGGTGGCGGCTCATCATGGCGCGGCCGGGACCGGGCCGGGGCAGCCGTGACTGAGTCGCGCGCCGCGCCCGTGGCGACCGGGCCGGGACCCGCCGGCCGCCGCCGGGCCGGGCCGGGCCACCGACCGGGCCGGCGCCCGGATCGACGCCGGTCACGCCCTTGACCGTTACGTTCAGGCCGAATCCGGTGCTCAGCACCCGCTTGAGGTCGGCGTCGCACCCGCTGGTGATGAAGCCCTTCAGGTCCCCGTCCCGGGGGAAACCCAGGGTCAGCATCCCGTCCTCGAGGGACAGCACGCTCGCGTTGCTGAGCAGGATCCACGCCACGCGCCGCTCGCGCTTGACCGCGTCCAGGACCGCGCCCCAGTTCTGCCGGAGCGAATCGGCCGGGGACGACCCGGCCGCCGCCGCGGGCGGAGCGCTGGCTGGCGTCGCGGGTTCGGCCGCCGGGGTGGGCGGGCTCGCGTTGGCAGTGCCCGCGTTGGCTGGGCTCGCGTTGGCTGGGCTCGTTTTGGCTGGGCTCGCTGTGGCCGGCGCGGCGCTCTCGGGGGGCTTGGCGGCCTTCCGGTCCGGGGGTGCGGGAACCCGGGTCCGTTCGGAAAAATCGTTGGTACCGGAGTGCGGCGGGGACGGGGGTGACTGCGGCAGCGGAGCCGCGGTGCCCCGGCCTCCGGACTCCAGCCGCTCCAGCCGGGCGAGCAGCGACTTCTCGTCGGTGGTGGCAGCGGGCAGCAGCACCTGCGCGCACATCAACTCGAGCAGCAGCCGGGGCGAGGTGGCGCCGCGCATCTGGTCCAGGCCGGTGCTGACGATCTCGGCCGCGCGGGCCAGCCCGGCCTGGCCGAACCGGCCCGCCTGGGCGGCCATCCGCTCGGCCCGGTCCCGGGGCAGGTCCAGCAGCCCGGTCTCGGCTGCGTGCGGCACGGCGGCCAGGATGATCAGGTCCCGGAACCGGTCCAGCAGGTCGGCCGCGAACCGGCGCGGCTCGTGGCCGCCCTCGATGACCCGGTTGACCACGCCGAACACCGCGGCGCCGTCGGCGGCGGCGAACGCGTCCACGATCTCGTCGAGCAGGCTCGCGTCGGTGTAGCCGAGCAGCGCCACCGCGCGCTCGTAGCTGAGCCCGGACTCATCGCTCCCGGCCAGCAGCTGGTCCAGGACGGACAGCGAGTCCCGGACCGATCCCGCCCCGGCCCGTGCCACCAGCGGCAGCACCGTGTCCTCGAACGCCACGCCCTCGGCACGCAGGATGTCCTGCATCAGTTCCCGCAGGATGGAGGGAGGCACGAGGCGGAACGGGTAGTGGTGCGTGCGGGACCGGATGGTCGGTATGACCTTCTCGGGTTCGGTCGTGGCGAAGATGAACTTCAGATGCGGCGGGGGTTCCTCGACCAGCTTCAGCAGCGCGTTGAACCCCTGCTGGGTCACCATGTGCGCCTCGTCGATGATGTAGATCTTGAAGCGCCCGGACACCGGGGTGTAGAAGGCCCGCTCGCGCAGTTCCCGTGCGTCGTCGACGCCGCCGTGCGAGGCGGCGTCGATCTCGATCACGTCGATGCTGCCCGGCCCGGACGGGGCTAGGGCGACGCAGGAATCGCAGATCCCGCAGGGGTCGGGCGTGGGGCCGTTGACGCAGTTCAGCGACCGGGCCAGGATCCGGGCGCTCGAGGTCTTGCCACACCCGCGCGGGCCGCTGAACAGGTAAGCGTGGTTGATCCGGCCGGTGCTCAGCGCCTGCCGCAGCGGGCCGGTGACGTGCTCCTGTCCCTTCACCTCAGCGAACGTGGCCGGGCGGTACTTGCGGTACAGGGCCAAGCTGGACCCAGAAACCGGGGTCGCCCCCTCGCGTTCCGACGCGGCTGCGGCCATCAGCTCATCCTCACCGGTAATGGGAGGACCCCCCGCACACCCGTCAGAGCCCGCGTACCCTTGCTGCCTTCCGGCCCTGGGGGGGTTGGCGGGATAAACGCCGTGCGGGGGGTCACCGGTCAGTGTAGTCAGCCCCGGGACCGGATGGTGCCGTGACCGGCGACCCGCGCTGGCCGCGGGCCGCCTCATCTGCCCCGTCGTGCCGCCTGTTTCGGGTAAGCTTCCCGGCGGAGGATTCGCCTAGTGGCCTAGGGCGCACGCTTGGAAAGCGTGTTGGGTGCAAGCCCTCAAGAGTTCGAATCTCTTATCCTCCGCCAGGAGGCTTCCCGGCCCGGTTACGGGGTCACGAAGGTCCACAACTCGGACGAGATGTTGGACTCACTGCGGACGGTAGTGATGGGGCCGCCGCCGAAGGTGGCCTTGAGCACGTCGCCGGTTCCGACGTTCGTCCACCACCCGGGTACGTTTCCGTTGAAGACCCACTTCTGGTCTGCGTTTCCGCTGGCCGGGGCCAGGATGATGTGGCGAATTGACCGACTAAGGGTGATTTGACTGGACATTATTCGGCCCCTTCCGCGACAATTACACGCCTTTGTCATGCCGGTATCATTTCGATAACATCGCGGTCGCCCGACGCTCCCTCGCGGCGGGCTACTTCTTCCGCGGGGCCAAGGACGGGGCAGCGGGCGGCTTGGCGGGGTGCGCCTTGCGCTGGGCGGCGGCGCTGGCGGCCGCGGCATCGGCCTTGGCGGCCTGCACGGCTAGCTGCGGGGTCATCCAGGCGAGCATCGGGCCGAGAGCCGCGCGCCACACGCTGCCCTGGTGGCCGCCGCCCGGCACGATCAGGAACGGCACGGGCGTCAACCCGGTCTGCAGCAGTTCCCTGGCCTGCAGCAGTTCCCGGGCCTGCACCTGCTGCCGGAAGCTCTCCGCCACGCTGACGTCCTGCTTGTCCTGCGCCCCGGCGGCAAGCCAGAAGGCGGGCAGAGGGACGTTGAGCGGCACCTTGGTGATATACGCGCTCGGCGAGTTGATGAGCAGCTGCGCCCGGTGCCCGACGAACACGTAGTCCGTGTACGGCCTCCCGCCAGGCTTGTTGCCGACAGGCACCTGGCTCGGGGTGGGAGCGAAGTAGCCGGACATGACGCCCGCGGCCCCGAATCGGTCTGGTTCCTGCAACGCGATGTTGGCGGCGCAGTACCCGCCCTCCGAGTAGCCGGCCACACCCCAGGCACGGCCGGGCGGCTGGACCCGCACGAACCGCGCGATGTAGTCCGGCACGTCCTCGGCTACGAAGGTCATGTCCTGGATGCCGCCCGGATCGTTGAGGCACTGCAGCGCGTACTGCTGCCCGCCGTCGGTGTCGGGCATGACCAGGACCGCGGCGTCGGACGGGTGGGCCTCGAGCAGGTTGAGATAGGTCGGGATCGCGTCCAGCACGGACAGCCAGGCCTGCGGGTTGCCCGGCGAGCCGTGCAGCAGTTCGATGGCCGGGAACTTGTAGTGCGCGTAGGCCTTCTGGAAGTACTGCGGCGGGAGGTAGACGTACACGTTGCGGGCCAGACGGCTGCGCTGCCCCACGATCGTCGTCTGGAACAGGTAGCCGACCTGGGCGTCTTCAGCGGTGCTGGTGACCCGGCCGATATCCTTGTCGAACTGCCGGTTGGACCCGGCGGCGGCCACCGCGTACTTGGGAATGGTGCTCGCGCCCTGGCCGGTGAGATCACTGATCATTCCGCCCCAGGTCTGGTAATAATCGTAGAACTTATTGACCGAGGCAATTCCGAAAGCCATGGCCGGAACGAACGCCAGGCACGCCGCGAGCACTCTGAACACGACCTGCTTGGCCAGGGCCACCCAGACGATCAATGCCGCGAAGACCACCATCAGAAGCAGAAAGAACCCAGCTCCCTGCGGTTCGAACACTCGGATCTCCTCGCCGGACCGTGGCCAGTGGGGGATGGTTCGCCTAGCTAGGACGGGCCATACCCGCGCGCTGCCGCATGATCACTTGTGCGAACGTCCGAGACGTGACATTGAGTTCCCCGGCGAGCACGTCGAACGTGCTCTCGGCTCCCGTTCAGCGGTGGAGGTGGGATTTGAACCCACGGAGGGGTTGCCCC
Organism: uncultured Actinomycetes bacterium; assembly: GCA_963742795.1. Taxonomy (GTDB): domain Bacteria; phylum Actinomycetota; class Actinomycetes; order Streptosporangiales; family Streptosporangiaceae; genus Palsa-504. Next base: position 516,722 of record CAVUNL010000013.1, on the reverse strand, counting down.
CTCACACGCTTTCGAGGCGTGCGCCCTCGGCCACTAGGCGACTCCACCGTGGGTGAGCTTACCCGAACCGGAGGCCGGGCGGGGCAGGTGCTAGCCGCCGTGCTGCCTGCGGGCGGCGAAGAACTCGCGCAGCACGGCGCCGCACTCCTCGGCCAGGACGCCGCCGATGACTTCCGGCTGGTGGTTCAGGCGCCGGTCCCTGAGCACGTCCCAGAGCGAGCCCACCGCGCCGGCCTTCGGATCCTCGGCTCCGTAGACCAGCCGGCCGAGCCGAGCCAGGGTCACCGCGCCCGCGCACATGGTGCACGGCTCCAGCGTCACGACCAGGGTCAGGCCGGTCAGGCGCCAGCTCCCCAGGGCCCGGGCGGCCTGCCTGATCGCGACCATCTCGGCGTGCGCGGTGGGGTCGCGGTCCGCCTCGCGGCGGTTGCGCGCCCGCGCGAGCACCGTGCCCGCCTCGTCGAGGATCACGGCGCCCACCGGCACGTCGTCCTGACCGGTCCCGGCCAGCTCCGGCCCGGCCTGCCGACCGCCTCGGCCAGCGCGAGCCGCATCGCGGGCTCGAAGCCCGCGATATAACCGGTCACGGGCCGAGCGCACGATCCAGGGCCTGCTCCACCGCTTCCCCGAATCGCAGCCGATCGGCGATGCCGGCCACGGCGTCCTCGGGGTAGAGATCGAGATCGGCCGCGACGGCGCCGAGTTCCATCTCCTCCAGCCCGAGATCGGCGAAGATGGACAGATCACCCGCCGGGAGCACCTGATCGAGCTCGTCGTCCGACGGTACCGGGATGTTCAGGGCCTCGAGCACCTGGCGGGCCAGCGGATAGTCCACCGCCGCGGTGAGGTCGGACAGGAACAGCGACACGTCCTCGCCGATGATCCTGACCGCCAGCCAGAAGTCATCGCCGACGCCGGCGAAGCCGATGGTGCCCCCCATGCTGGGCTGCCGGCGCAGCGCGTGCACGAGGCCGTCCAGATCGGCGGTGAGCGTAGCGGGCAGCGCGTCGGCTTCCCACTGGTCTTCTTCCCGGTAGACGATGACAGCGAAGTCCGTCTCACCCATGTCGGACATCGTCACTGCACCAGCATGCTCTGCACGGAGGGAAATAGTGTCAGATCGGTACCCGCCGCCGCGGCAAAATCGCCGATCAAGCCGGCCCGCGGGCACGGCCTGCCTGAGCTGCGCCGGCGTGGCCGACCCGCGCTGCCGCACACTCCTGGCACCGATCCGGCATACTGGGGCGGGGAACGGGGCATAACCGATGCCGACACGGCAGCTTCACCCCGTTAACCTTGGCCCGAATTTCGGTTCAAGCTAGCATTGGTTCCCTGACGAGCAGGATGAGTCCGGGCGCCTTTGGGAGGCGACGTGAATCTTAAGACAGTCCTCGGGTGGCTGGCTGTCGCGTTTGTCGTTTGGTGGATCATCGAAGACCCCAGCGGAGCCGCTCACGTGGTGCACAACATCGGGACCTTCCTTACCTCAGCGGCCCACGGGATTTCCACCTTCTTCGCTTCGCTGTAGGCACGGTGCTCCGATGAGGCTGGCCCCGAACACCGACACGGTCCCGGCCTCGGTCAACAAGTACCTCCTGCCCCATGAGCGCCAGGTCATCAGCGTCCATGAGCATCCGGCCGTGCTCATCCCGCCGATCGCCCTCGTTCTGCTCGGGCTCGCCATCGCGGGCCTTCTGAGCAACTACGCCGCGCACGGCAACACGACTGCCATCCTGATCATCTGGGGCTTGTGGGCGGTGCTGCTGCTCTGGCTGGGGGTGAAGATCTGGGACTGGGCCGTCAACTACTTCGTGGTCACGTCCCACCGGCTGATCCTCGCTAAGGGCGTCGTCGTCCGCAACGTGGGCATGCTGCCGCTCATCAAGGTGACGGACATGAGCTTCCGGCGGACCACGATCGGCCGGATCCTCGGCTACGGGGAGTTCATCGTGGAGTCGGCCGGGCAGGACCAGGCGCTGCGCAACGTCAGGTTCATCCCGTATCCCGAGCAGCTCTACCTCGAGGTGTGCGGCCTGATCTTCAAAGACGAGGAACAACCGACGGACGCCAGCGACGTCGCCACCGAACTCGCGCAGGTCCTGACCCGCTGGCTCAACCAGAACAACCGGCGGGACAAGCGGGACGAATAGCCCGGCTACACGGTCACGAGCACCACTCCGGCCGCGGCGAGCAGCAGTCCCGCCCGCTGCAGCCAGCGCATCCGCTCGCCGAGCAGGACCCGGGCCAGCAGGACCGTCATCCCCGGGTACAGCGACGTGATCACCACGGCCAGCCCGAACAGGCCGGCCCGGGTGGCCAGGACGTAGCAGACGTTGGCCGCGGCGTCGATCGCCCCGGAGATCAGGGCGATGCCGGTGATTCCGCCCCGGCCCCACGGCAGCCGGGTCCGGGTGGCCAGTGCGATGCCGAAGGCGAGCACCGTACCGGCCGACCGCGAGATTGCGACCGGCCAGAGCACCCCGGACTGGCCCGCGTTCTTGAGGAAGATGAAGAACAACCCGAAGCCGGCCCCGGCCGCGGCGCCGTAGCCGAGCGCCCGCAGCCGTCCCGAGGTCACGAGCCGGATCCCGCCGCCCCGCCCGTCGCCGTGATCGCCAGGCTGCGCGCTGACCAGGACGACGGCCACCAGGCAGATCAGGCCGCCCGCGATCACGGTGGCGGCGGGCCGTTCGCCGCCGACGATCGCCACGCCCACCGGCAGCACCGCCGAGACCAGGGCCGCGACCGGCGCCACGACGCTGATCGGCGCGGTGGCGAAGCCCGCGTAGAACGCCACCAGGCCGGCCGCGCCGCAGACCCCCGAGGCCGCCGCCCAGCCGACGGCGCTCCAGTCCCCCACCGAGGCCGGCGAGCCGACCCCGCCGTGCCCCAGGAGCCCGCCAATGGCCGGCACCTGCCCCAGCAGCGCGACCAGCAGCATCACGACCGCGCCCGCCGGGACGGTCAGCGCCAGCACCGCGAACACGCTGGCCCGCCGGGACGCCACCCCGCCGAGAAAATCGGCGGTCCCGTAGAGCACGGCGGCGGCCAGTGCCAGGATCGTCACCACGGCAGGTCCCCCGGGAAGGTCTGAGTGCGGTCGGAATATTGACACATATAGTTCATCCTAACGACCGGCGGCTCGTGCGGAAAGGAAAATATGGCGGATGCACCCGACCTGACGACCGCCGTGGCGGGCACCCTGCGGGCGCTGCGTGCCGATCGCGGCTGGTCGCTGGACCAGCTCGCCGCGCGCTCCGGGGTCAGTAAGGGCGTGCTGGTCGCGCTCGAACAGGGCCGGTCCAACCCCAACCTGGCCACGCTGGCCAGGATCAGCGACGCGTTCGGCGTTCCCGTCACGCAGCTCGTCGACCTCGGCGGCGAGCCTGCCGTCCGGATCAGCAGCCCGGACGCCTCGCGCGTCCTGTGGCGCGGCCCGTCCGGCGGCACCGGCACGATCGTCGGCGCCACCGATCCGCCATGGGCGGTGGAGCTATGGCGCTGGGAGGTGATGCCGGGCGAGGAGTTCGGCGGCGACGCGCACGCGCCGGCCACCCGCGAGATGGTCTGGGTCGAGGCGGGCCGCCTGACCCTGACCGTTGCCGGGGAACGGCATGCCGTCGAGCCGGGCCAGTGCGCCCGGTTCCCGGCCGGCCGCCCGCACCGCTACCGCAACGACGGCCAGGAGCCGGCGCGGTTCACCATGGTCGTCGTCATCCCGCCGACTCAGGGATAACAGCCCGGCGGACTGGACCCCGGTGTCCACGCCGATGAGCCAGTCACGCGCGGCGACGGCGGACCCGCGGGCGCCAGCCATGTCGAGGTCGGGTACCAAGGCGATCTCCGCGGCCCGGGATTGTTCCTCGCGCAGCACGGTGTTGGCCTGGACCTCGGCCAGGAACCAGTCGCGGAAGTGCGGCGCGGCCTCCACCACGCCGCCGCCCAGGAAGTAGGCGCCGGGATCGAAGAAGTTCGCGGCGATGGTGAACAGCCGCCCCAGGGCGATGGCCTGCTGGCGGAAGATGGCCAGGGCCAGGGCGTCGCCCTGCTCGCCGTAATTCCGGATCTGCTTGGCCGCCTGGCCCAGGGGCAGGCTGGCAACCGGATGGTCTGGGTACTTGGTGAGCCAGTAGGGCAGCAGGTTCTTCATGATTCCGGTGAGCGAGGCCACGCTCTCCGCGTCGCCGAACTGCCCGCAGTTGCACGCGGTCGTCGGTTGACCCGGGTCCAGCAGGCCGTCCAGCGGGATCGGGACATGGCCGAGCTCCCCGGCCATCCCGGCCGCGCCCTTGATCACCCGCCCGCCCTCGACCAGGCCGCCGCCGAGCCCGGTGCCCACGATCGCGGACAGCGAGCTGTGCCGCGCCGACTGCAGGCCGAACCGCATGTGATGCGCGTACAACGCGGCCGCGTTCCCGTCGTTGTTGTAGATCACCGGCAGCCCGACCCGCTCGGCCAGCGCACCCCGGATATCGAAGCCGCCCCAGCCGGCGTCGCCGAAGTTCGTCGCGCCCTTGGAGGAGATGACGCCGTCGGCGCTGGCCGGGCCGGGCGTATCCAGGCCGATCGCGCGCACCGCCGCGAGCGGCACGCCGGCGAGCGCGAGCACCTGCTCCACCGCATCGATCAGGGACCGGATGGCCTTGTCCGGGCCCTCCCTGACGTTACTGGGAACTTCCGCCATCTGGTCGAGGAGGAACCGGCCCTCGGAGTCGAGAATCGTCCCGTTGTTCGTCGTCCCGCCGTTATCCAGGCCAACGACCACCCAGTCGAATGGCATGCGTCCTCCTCGTCCGGCGGCTGAGCCACGGTTCAGTCTAGGGAAATGCGCTAGCAGAGAGCAATATCGCCAGCGCCGGGCCGATTCCTCGGCCGCGTCGCTCGCCTCGCGCGCCTCGCCTAGGAGGACGAAGGTGAGGACTCAAACGCGGCCAGACCGGCTCAGTAGGCGCGAGCGAAGATCAGCCGCTTGCCGTAGGCGGACGGCTTGCCGCAGCGGATGCACGGGCCCTGCTCGGGTTCGCCCGTCAGCGGGATGCAGCGGGGACTGGCCGTGGTTTCCGCCTTGATCTCGTCTTCACACGCCTGATCGCCGCAGTGCAGCGCCAGCGCCCAGCCGACCGCCACGGCGGCGGTGAACTCGGGCCAGGAATTGACCGTGGTGGTATGGCCGTCGCGGAAGTCGGCGGCCCGCCGCGCCAGCATGGCCTGGAACGCGGCTAGCTCGGCCGCCAGCAGCCCGGGCGCCGCATCGAGCGGGATGGCCTCCTTGGCCGCGTCCGGTTGCGGGTAACTCAGGCGGCGAGACATAAGCGCGGTGCCGGCGGCCAGGTCCCGCGGGCCGAGCTCGAGCCGGATCGGCACGCCCCGCATCTCCCAGTCGTTGAACTTGAAGCCGGGCGACAAATGCGGCCGGTCGTCCACGTGCGCCCGGATGCCCGCGCGCCGCAGCGTGGCGGCCAGTTCGGTGGCGGCGGACAACGTCGTCTGAGCCTGGTCCCCGCGGCCGATCGGGACGATCACCACCTGGTAGGGAGCCAAGGCCGGCGGCAGCACCAGGCCCTTGTCGTCGCCATGGGTCATGATCAGGCCGCCGATCATCCTGGTGCTCATGCCCCAGGAGGTGGTGTGGCACAGCTCGGCGGTGCCGCTCTCGGCGGTATAGGTGATCCCGAACGCCGCCGCGAAGTTCGTCCCCATGAAGTGTGAGGTGCCCGCCTGCAGGGCGCGCCCGTCCCGCATCATGGCCTCGATCGTGAACGTGCGCTCAGCCCCGGCGAACCGCTCTCCCGGCGTCTTCTCGCCCGGCACGGTGGCCAGGGCCGCGGTCTGCACCGCCACGTCCTGGTAAAAACCCAGCGCCAGCATGGTCTCGGCGATCGCTTCGGCCGAGGTGGCGTGCGCGGTGTGGCCTTCCTGCCAGAGGAACTCGCTGGTGCGCAGGAACATCCGGGGCCGCAGCTCCCACCGGAGCACGTTGGCCCACTGGTTCAGCAGCAGCGGCAGGTCCCGGTACGAGCTGATCCACTTGGCCATCATCTCGCCGATGATCGTTTCCGACGTCGGCCGGATGACCAGCGGTTCCTCGAGTTCCTTGCCGCCCGCGTGGGTGACGGTGAACAGCTCGGGCGCGAACCCCTCGATGTGCTCGGCCTCGCGCTGCATATAGCTCTGCGGGATGAGCAGCGGGAAGTAAGCGTTCTGGTGTCCGGTGGCCTTGATCCGCCCGTCCAGGTCCGCCTGCAGCAGCTCCCAGATCCGGTACCCGTACGGCCTGATCACCATGCTGCCGCGGACCGGTCCCCGGTCCACCAGTTCGGCGCGGAAGACCACGTCGTTGTACCAGGCTGAGAAGTCCTCGCTCTGCGGGGTAACGCTGCGCTCGTCACGGGCCATGACCTTCAGGTTACCGAGCCGGGTGTTACCGCCCAACCGCATTAGCAGTCCCCCACCGGTCCGGCGGTGGCCAGGTCGTCCACGGCAAGTTCCAGCCGCTCGACCGTACCGGACCCGACCTCGGTCGCCTCGTGAGTCACACGTCAGCCTGGGAGATCCTCGGGGCGCTTTGCGGCGAGATGGCCCTGCAGCAGGCCGGTGGACTGGCCGACCTCGATAAGGTATCCGTCCGGGTCCCGCATGTAGCAGCGGATCTCCGCTCCGCGGTCGATCGGCGGCGTCACGAACTCTGCCCCCTTCGCCCTCCAGTCCTCGTAGCAGGCCTGGATGTCAGCGACCCGCAAGTTCAGGAAGATCGAGGTGGTGTCGCCTGGCTGGTAGTCGACCACCGAGATGCCCGGCTTGTCGGGGGTCGGCGGCCCCCCGGGATTCATGATGATCCACGAGTTCGACAGCCTGACCGTGCACGGGTTCTCTTCCAGGATGACGGTGCCGCCCAGGACGCGCGAGTAGAAGTCCCGCGATCGCGCGACCTTGCGGACGGTGATGAACAACGCCACCAGAATGCCCTCGGCGGGCGCAGGGAAGCTGGCGAAATCGTTGCGGGGCTGAGATTCTGTCATGGTTACTCCTCTCCGGCGGCATCGGCGTACAGCGGCTTACCCGAGCGGCGGTCCTAGTCATCACCTTTTCCCCCGATGTGGTCGGCGCAGACGTCTCTGCGTCCAGATCGGCCATTCGCGCGGCCTCTTGTGACCGGAGGCTACGAGACGATCAGGTAGATGCTGTCGGCAATGAACCACAAACCAATGAGCAGGCTCCCCACGATGATCGCCTGGTCGGTGTGGGAGTCGACCCAGGTCCTGCATCTGACCAGGGACGCCTGGCTCTGGGCGGGCCTGACCACGGCGTAGATCTCCATGGCCAGGTAGGACGAAGAGGCCAGGACGCAGTACAAGCCCAGGGCCAGGAAGCTCTCCCAGCTGGACAGCTTGGCCTCCACCACGGTGGCCGCGCCCGCGCCGATCAGCACCCAGGGCTGCAGCATCGAGCCCAGGGCCAGGGCGAACCACGGGGACATGCTGTCCACGTGCGCCTGCCACTTGGGCGGCTTCTTGGACGGCTTGGGCTGCCCTCTGGCCCGGATGTGACGGACCGCGATCCTGACCAGGATGACACCGAGCACGATCTTGACCGCCAGCGCGGCCAGCGACGGGGCCGTGGCTGGCTTGGGCGGGTTATTGCCGGTCGCCAGGACCGTGACCGCGACCACGATGGCCAGGGACACCAGCCACCCGAACACGAACGCCGCGCCCTTGCGCGCGCCTCGCGTGGAGGGCAGTATCACCAGGAAGGCCGTCAGCGGCAGCGGGTCGAACGCGACCGCCAGGCCGATGAGCATCAGGTCAAGGACCATGCCCTTCCCTCCCGTCTCACCCGGCCGACGGCGTGCCGGGCGCGTGATCGTGCCGGCCCGAAGCCGGCAATCACCGCTATGAGGTCATTGAAGCCAACCCACCACGCGCCGCGGTTCACCTCTCGCGGGTGATCGCCGGCGATGTCAGCGGGCACTGAGCTGCATGGCCAGCCCTGAGCGAGCGCGTCCCCGCACGCAACTCCCCGTTCAGATCACTGTTTGCGTGACCGTAACAGGCCGGTGTGTCCGGTCAAGAGCCGGCCGGGCCGAGCGCCGTCGTGATCTGCTGGATGGCCTCTGCCTCTGCAGGACTCACTTCCTGCCCGTGCTCCCGGTGGGCGGCGGCGACCTTGCCGGCCAGGGTGAGGACGAAGTGCCGGTAATCATCGCGTTCCCCGGTGGTCGCCTTGCTTTCCAGCAGCGCCATGGCGTCGCGGAGGTGCCCGAGCCCGTTGTCCCTGAGCTCTTCGGCAGAGTGATATCGCGTGTGGTCGATCTTGGGTTTCGCCGACGCGATCTCGTCGAGCAGCTCGCTTTCGCCGTGCTCGGCGCGTGCCTCGGTGTAGGCCTTCGACATGGCGATGGTTTCGCGGAACGTGCCCCCATGGGCTGCGGTAAGCACGATCATGCCCGCTGTCGGCGGCCCCTCAAGGACCACCGTCCATTCCTCGGGTGAAAAGGCGGCTTTTGTCGTCATGTCATGCTCCTGCGTTTTCTGAGGATGCGGGACGTGCCAATAATCTCGCGCATCCTCATGATGCGCCTCACCCGGCCGCGGGTGAAAGCACCACGGTCATGACCAGATGGACCGGGAGCGCCCCTCTGAGCGCTCGGGCGTAACTGCTGCTCAGGTGGTGGCGGAGGATCGGGGATTTGAACCCCGGAGGGTGTTGCCACCCAACCGCATTAGCAGCTCGGGTCGCCTCCGTCCGGATCAGTTCAAACCTGGACCGCCGTCCTTAATCGGTCCTTCGGGGACGGTGCTGGACGGTGGTGAACTGCAACCCAAACTGCAACCTGGACCTCAGAAACTGCCGATGAGAAGTCCTCAGCCGATGCGGCCGCCGCGGCTCGCCAGTACAGCGGCGCGCTCGGCGGTGTCGCGCTGTGCCAGGTGGCGGTGACCTTGACTTTGCCTCCGGCTGCGGACATGCGCTTATCGGCCGTGCGCTGTACCTGCCCGAGGGCTGTGCCGCGATGAGGAGCACCGCGAGCTGGCTGGCGTCCCGGAGGAGGTGATGTTCGCCACCTGCCGCAGCTGGCTGGCGCCCTGCTGGACCGCGCGCACGCCCTGGGGATCCGGCCGCCTTCGTGGCCGGCGATGCAGTGTACGGCGGGCGTGGCTGCGCCGGAGCATCCGCCAGCGCGGGACGGGCTACGTGATGGCGGTCCGCGCCAATCACGTCGTTACCACTGGCTCGGGCCGCACGGTGACCGCCGCGGCGGCGGCAGGGATGATCCCCGCCCGCGCCTGGCACCGGATGCGCACCGGGTCCGGGACCAAGGGCACCCGGCACTACGACTGGGCGATGCTGGAGGTGACCAGCGACGACACTCCCGGCGGTCAGGAAGGCGGGCACAGCGTGCTGCTGGCGAGGCGGCACCGCTATACCTGCCAGGTGTCGTTCTACCGGTGCTGGACACCCGGGCCGGTCCCGCTGTCCCGGCTGATCGCCACCGCCTCGGCCAGGTGGCGGATCGAGGAAGATCACCAGCTCAGCGAGCAGGTCGCCGCCTGGACGCCGGGCAGGTCACCCGCTGGAAGTCCTGGCACCGCTGGACCGCGATCTGCCTGCTCGCCTACATCTACCTGGCCGTCGCCGTCGCCGTGCAACGCCAGCGAGGGCCGCTCAGACCTGGACGCCGGACTGATCCCGATCACCGTCCCGGAGCTGCTGCGGCTGCTGCGCGGCATCGTCATCCCGCCGCCCCGGCGAGACCGGGGCCACCGGCTGCACTGGTCGGCCTGGCGACGCCGCCACCAGTACCACGCCCGCCAAGCCCACCGACGCTGGAACGCCTAGTGCCGCTCGAACTGAGCCGCTTCTCGATCAGTCCACGCCCACGCATACGCCTTACGTCGGCAATATGGCTAACGCGTGTTACGCTTCTTATAGGAGCAACACGTGGAGGATGACATGGATCAAACAGTGACTGACCGCATCGAGGAGCAGCTGAAGTCGGCCTTCCCCGCAGGCGCCATCGAGCGGGTTCAGGTGCTGGAGTACGGCGACGACCCGAAGGTCGAGCCGGGAGAGACCGCGGTCCGGGCCTTTATCGCCCGGGCAGGCCGACCTGAGGGCAAGGAGGCCGACAAGGAGACCGTGACCGCATTCGAGGAGGCCAACCGCCCGGTGATCATGAAGATACGCGACGAGCTGCCCCGCTTCATCGGGTGGATCGAGTTCCTGCCTGACCGGCCAAGCGGGGCGCCCAGGCCTCATAGCCTCCCCGTCCTCAGCATCGCAGGCCGCGGGGGACGGGCGAGGACACCGGAGGAGGTATCGGAGGAACTCACCCCGGTAATGACCCGGCTCGGCCCTGCCGATCTGGCGACCGTAGACACCCTGATCACCGCAGGCATCGCGAACAGCCGCGCGGAGGTCCTGCGCTGGGCCGTGGGCCGCATCCGCGAGCACCCGGCATACGCCCAGCTCCAGGAGCGAGTGCACGAGATCGACCAACTCAAGGCCCAGTTCTGACAAGGGCCAGGCCTCCAGCCACAAGCACCTGACCCGTCGCTTGTAAAGGAGCCTTCCGCGAGGCAGTCGTACCGGCCTGACCGTCTAACCCGTAGTCACCCGCCGCATGGTGCTCGCCCAACTCGGTCAGCTCGCAGACGAGGTGGAAGGCGGCGGTCAGGGCGTCGGGGTGGTCCTCGCCCAGGACGCGGCGGCGGCGGGCCAGGATGTCTTCGGCCAGCTCCCGGGCCGCCTGGGGCTCGCCGACCGCACGCAAGCTGATGGCCAGGCCGCTGGCGGTCACCACTACCGCGGCGGCACCGTCTACGCCACCCGCGAGGCGGCCGAGGAACACCTCTACAGCCGGGAACGGGAACAGGAACGCAAGCGGGAAGAAGCCGGGCCCGAGCTCAGGCGGCTCCGCATGGCCATGGCCGACGCCCACCCTGACCACGGCGGCACCAACAAGGAGTTCATCGCCGCCCGCGAGCGGTACGAGCAAGCACTAAGGAGAGGCATCATGAGCCGGCCAGCTGACCCCGCGGTGGCCGCGCTAGGCCCCGCCGTGCTCGACGGCCGGATGACCAGGCAGGAGGCAGTCGCCGCGCTGACCGCGCAGCGCCTTGCCGATCCCCAGTACGTCGACCGGGTCATCAACGCCTACGCCCGGCGCCTCCTGGCCGAGCACCTGGGCGAGGCCGAGGTCAGCCCGCTTGCGCGGCCGGAGGCGGGCACGCCGCAGGCATCATGACCACCTACGACGAAGCCGTCCGCGACTTCGGGCCTGTCTTCAGGACTGCTCTCTGCGCATCAGGTCGAGCACGACGTCGTTGACGACCTGGTCGGCCGCAGTTGCCCGAATCATGGCACTAACCGCCCCGGCCAGGGTCATCTCGTCGGCCGACTGATCGAGTTCCTCGCCAGCGCTGGCTAGCCAGCGTTTCAGGACCTCATAATCGGCCGGGGTCAGCTCGACCATGATCCGGCGGCGCTCGGCGCGGGCCTCCCGGCGAGACTTGGGGGGAGACTCCCTGGGAGATGGGCCGTATGGCATAGGCCCAGTTTACTGCGCGTACTGCAATCAGGTCAGGCCGCGTGGGAGCGGTACGAACGGGCGCCGCGCCGCAGATCCAGCCCTAACCGGGGAATGCGGGGCGCCAGTCGTGTTGCTGGGGATCCGGGTCCGGCGGGTTGTAAGGCCTGTTATCGGTCGGAACCGACCCGCCGCCGCCGAAAAATGCACCTGGCCCTATCGTCGGCCGGCCGGAAGCCGAGGGTGCTTCCTCCGCACCCCATCGGGCAGGAAGCGCAGCAACGGATCCCCCCGAAGCCTGACCCGTCGGGACTGGCAGATCCAGGCCCTTCATTTGGCCGCCCGCACTCGGGACAACCAGGCAGCCTCACACCGGGCACGCTGGGGACCGATGACAAACCGGCCCGCCCTGAACGCCGCTAGCCCGTACTACGACGGCAGGCTGGACAGCCCCGGTCATCGGCAGGCCGGGCCCCCGCGTATGCAGGGATCTTGCGGGTCCCGCAGTCCGGGTGTGTCATTCCATCAGCGGACACCCCAGCAACCGGAGGCCATGATGAGCACCCCCAGTGAGCACCACGTCAAGGCTGAGCAACTGCTCGAGCAAGCGCGCACCACGCCTGACCAGATCAGCCGCAGCGAGATCTTGGCTGAAGCCCAGGTGCACGCCACCCTCGCGCTGAGCGCCCCACCCGGGACGAGCCCGCCCGGCCCGGGACAGCCTGAGACCGTTTACGCCACCCATGTGCCTGCCGGGGGACGGCTTCCGGACTGGTCCGAGGCCAGCCCGGGCTTCGTCCCGGCCGGGGAGACGGTCCGTGGCAGCAGGTACCCTCCCGGGGAACATCCCCTCCGCCAGGCAGAGGAAGGCCGCGCCAGTGGGCCCCCCGCCCCACCGTCCGTGACCGCCAGCCCGCCCGGCCCGGAGCCTCCCATGACCAGGGTGGCATACCCCAAGGGCCGGAAGCGACCTCAGGCACAACCACAGGAACCGGAACCCGACCTGGAAGAGCAGTCACCCGCGGCGGGTGGCCCCGGCAAACAGGACCCCGGGGCCCCCACACCCTTCAGGATGACGTAACCTGCCCGCCGGCCGGGCTCCCGCATACCCACCTGACCAGCGCGTTATGCCTCCAGATGGGCCTCTGACGTGGGATAATAGGTACGTGACCAGTGCACCGCGCAGCCCCGCTAGCCGCGATGATCCCGGACCGTCCCTCAGCAACTGCTCGGTTCTCATCCTTCCCAGTACCCGCTGGTCCAGGGCGCCCTTTTCAGGCTGCCGGGACATCCGCGGGGGTGCTGCCAAGGAAATTGACCAGATCATCGAGCGCGGCCCTTATCTCGCGCGCCATAGCGGCATCGACCTTCTCCCACCAGAAATCGAGCGGTCGGAAGTACAAGGCGCGGCGGAACTCCTCATCCGCCTTATGCTCCCTGCACATTTCCAAATAAGTCAAAGACAAACCATTATTCGCGAACCGCTCGCCAATCACCTCCTGCGTCGTATGCCAGATACCGCGTTCTTCGTCATCTCCAAACGCATCGGAGACACGCACAAGATGCGCTTCTAGTTTTTCACTGTAAGCTGACATGCTTTCGCCGAATGGCCGATTGAAACGAATCGAACGTGCGCAGTAGAAGTAGGAGCAGGTATAATACAGTGTGCTTACTGCAAATACGCCTGTGTAGTAACACCATGCCTCGTAGTCCCCGCGGACCTTGTCCCGAGTAACCTGATCCTTTACGGTCTTGAACCAGCCACGCACCTCGTCCTTCCTAGCGGACTGAAGCATCGTTTCGAGTTGAGTGAGCCGATGGCTCAAAGATCGAGCATAATACTGCAGGGGAGTGAGGTAATGCTGGCGCAACTCCGTGATCTTTGCCCTGTCAAGTACAGCCTGTTGCGCATCGACCTGCCTCTGGATCTCCTCCAGTTTCCCGCGGGCATTGGTACGAGCGGTCTGGAAAGCTATAACGCCGCTGATGCCCGCCACCAGCAAGCTGAAAAGCCCGCTGGCAACGATCGCGAGTGCAGAATTAGAAGCCATTATTAACAACGATTCCCTTACGGCCTTCTGGCCAGCTTCGGGTATTTACGGCTCATGTGATCACGTCGCCTGGCCGACTTGCCACGCCACCACCGGATGACGCCGTACCATCCTATGATCGCATCAGGAAGCGCCGAAGCCGCCAGGGCAACTACGCCTGGCATCGGCCGCGCCGTCTGCCGATGCTCCTCAACTCCGTGTCGGCCACAATGAACCTGAATTCACACCGCTCCATCGCAGATCCCCCGGTTCTGGTGGTCGGCGGCCTGCCCCATCTGTGCAGAGCAGCAGACGGCCCCCGCTGATACACCGAGCCGTGATCTCTCGCGATCTTGGCTACGGAGTTCGATATGCGCGCGGTCGTGCCTATGGCCAGGCTCGCGATTTTCATCCAGCAGAGTCCACGACTCCGCCTTTGAGGCCTGGCATCCGAGGCGTGCCCCATCAGCTCGGCCACGGTCACGATGCCGACGCCACTGCGGAACTCGGCGCCGAAGGTATGTCGCAGGACATGACTGGTCACGTGGTCGTCCATCACGGCGGCAGTGGTAATCGGCACGATCGCATCGGTGACCATCCAGCTCCCCCGGATCGAGATGAACAGGAGGTCGGGTCCGCGCCAGGCTTGGCGGGACACTCGCCGAGCCAAGCGGCCGGGGCCTAGCCGAGCTTCGGGGTTGGCCTTGCTGTTCCGGCACCTGGAGGACTTGAGGCACGATGTCCCCTCACGTACAGGCGATTGACCCGTCCGGGTTCAAGCCGAACCGGCGCAACCGATCTGCTGCTTCACCCCGGCCCTGCTTGATCAGCAGGTCGGCCAGCTGCCGGGCGGAGGCCTTGTTGCCGGTATCAGCCCGGGCGCGCAACCCGTCCATGTCGCCGCGCTGGGCCAGCAGGTCGGCCAGCTGACAGGGGGCGAACATGTCGCCGGCGTCGGCCCGGGCGCGCAGCCCGTCCACGTCACCACGGCGGGCCAGCAGGTCGGCCAGCGGAAGGACGACGAACTTGTCGCCAACGCTGGCCCGGGCGCGCAGGATCTGCTCGGCTTCGGCGCCGCTCACAGCCGGTCACCGCCTGGCGCGGCGGCCTGCTGCCCGGCCTCGAAGGCGCGGCTGACCCACCCGGCGATCACGACCACAGTGGACGGCTGCCAGATGGACAGCCATTCCACGATCCGGTCGTCGTAGCGGCCCATCGCCACGCCTGCGGCCTCGCATGCCCGGCCGAGCAGCCTGCGATTCTGGGACGCCTTGATCGGCAGCAGGCCCGGGTCCGCGGCAGCCTGTGCGGCGACACGGGCCTGCACCTCCGTGTCGAACGGTCCCAGCGGCCCCGTCATGGCGCACCGCCGGGAGATTCGGGCAGGACGCCGGCCAACGCGGCAGCCAGGTTCCCGTAGGCGCTTGCGAGATCCAGGTCGGCGGCGTGCTCGTCGCATCTGCCCTGGGCAGCGTTCTCGCAGTCGCGGCACCACTGGTCTGCGCGTCGCCGCCGCCAGCTCTCCGCGTCGGTGAGAGCCTGCAGGATGGTGGCCACGTCCGATTTGGTGAGCGCGACCTTCGCCCCGGGTCCCCGGATCGTGACGATCACCGGCTCGTGACGGCCGCGCGGGCTCATGACCGGCCTCCGCCGGCCGCGCTCAGGTGACGCGGGCGGCGGGACCGGGGCACAAACTGGCGGCCGAGGATGCTCTCGCGGCCTTCCTGGTAGCCCCTGTCATGGATGGCATCCCCGAGCTCCGTCGTGAAGAGCACCGCCCGGCGGAGCTCGGTGACCTCGGCCTCGATCGTGGCGAGGCGCTGTTCGGTCGTAGTCATCGCGCACCGCCTGTCCGCAGCGCGAACCAGCGGTCGCGCCCGTCAGCGCCGCAGGCGTCGGCGAGCGCGGCGACCAGCGCTAGGCCCTGGCCGAGGCTGCGCGACCCGGCCATGCGGGGCGCGATCTCGCCCTGGTCGGCGACGTCGACCAGGAGCGGGCCGTCTCCCGCGCGGACGCTCACCGTGAAGGTGCCGCCGGGGAGGCCCGACGCCGAGTACAGGATTGCGTTGGTGACTAGTTCGGAGGTCATCAGCGCGGCGTCGGCCGCGGTCGCAGGGACGGGGAAGAACCCTGCGACCCACGACCGGGCCGCGCTGACGGACTCTGGACGCCCGGAGAAAGAGCGGGTGACGGCGGTGGCTGGCGGTCCGGCATCGGCGCTGGGTGCCGGCGGCGGGCTGGCGGCCGTCGTAAGGTTGATGGTCATGGTCCTCTCCTGTTCAGAGCGGGATTGGATCTAGGGCCGTCGCGTGCGTCGTCAGCGCATGCGGCGGCCTGTTGGTTGCGGGAGCGATTCGGCCCGGTAGACGGGCATGGCGAAGGACCGCGCTGCCGTGGACGGCAGGCGGGATAAAAGCGCCGGATGACGGCCGTGGCCACGCAGTGGCCACGCAAGCTGCCTGGAAAGCAGAAAGCAGCAGCCCGCCGAGACAGAGAACTCTGGCGTAACTGCTGCTCAGGTGGCGGAGGATCGGGGATTTGAACCCCGGAGGGTGTTGCCACCCAACCGCATTAGCAGTGCGGCGCCATAGACCGGACTAGGCGAATCCTCCACTCGCACCAGCAGGTGCGGTGGGCCATAGCGTACCGGGACTGACCCGCCCCGGCAAAGCAATCTCACCGGGCCGCGCCGGGACCGGGGCCGGCCGCGTTAGTGCACCTCGATGACCTCATAGTGGCCAGCGACGTAGGCGTCGCGCATGGTCCGCTTGGAGAACTTGCCCACACTGGTCTTGGGTACCTCGGCGACGAAGCACCAGCGTTCGGGCAGCTGCCAGCGCGGGATCTGCTCGGCCATGAAGGCGCGGAGCTTCTCCGCGGTGACGTCAGCGCCGGCCCGCAGCACGACCGCCGCGAGCGGCCGCTCGCCCCACCGGTCGTCGGCGACCCCGATCACCGCGGCCTCGGCCACGTCGGGGTGGGCCATCAGGATGTTCTCCAGCTCCATGGAGGAAATCCACTCGCCGCCGGACTTGATCACGTCCTTGGCCCGGTCGGTCAGCCGGATGAAGCCGTGCTCGTCCAGCGTCCCCACATCTCCGGTGCGCAGCCAGCCGTCGTGGAACTTGCCCGGGTCGTCGTCCTTGTAGTACGACCCGGTGATCCAGGGGCCGCGGACCTCGACCTCGCCGACCGCTTCGCCGTCGGCGGGGAGCAGGGCCCCGCCGTCTCCGGCCAGCCGGGCCTCCACGGTGCAGAACACCCGGCCCTGGCTGTCCCGGTACGACCACTCCTCCTCCTTGGAGACGCCGGGGGGCGGGTTGGCCACACTGGCCAGCGGCGAGGTCTCCGTCATGCCCCAGGCCTGCAGCAGCCGGACGCCGAACTCCTGTTCGTACCTGACCTGCAGGGCGTGCGGGACCGCGGAACCGCCTGCGATGACCAGGCGCAGCGAGGACAGGTCGCCCCCCTCGGTCCGCATGTGGGTGAGCACGCCCGCCCAGATGGTCGGCACGCCGCCGGCCACGGTGACCCGCTCGTCGCCGATCAGCCGGACCAGCGCGGCGGGCTGCAGGTACCGGTCGGGCATGATCAGGGCCGCGCCGGACAGCAGGCCCGCGTAGGCCAGGCCCCACGCGTTGGCGTGGAACATGGGCACGACCGGGAGCACCCGGTCGCGTTCGGACAGGGCGAAGGCGTTCCCGAGGCAGGCGCCCATCGAGTGCAGGTAGCTGGACCGGTGGCTGTAGACGATCCCCTTGGGATGCCCGGTGGTCCCGCTGGTGTAGCACATCGCCGCGGCCGAGAACTCATCCAGCTCGGGCCAGTCGAACGCGTCCGGCTCGGCGGCCAGCAGCTCCTCGTATTCGTGCAGGGCCACCCCGGTGAGCTCGTCGGCCCCGGGTGTCTGGCTGAGCGGCGCCCCGGACACGATCACGTGCTTGACGGCGGGCGCGTGCGGCAGGATCTCGGCAAACTTCGAGACCAGCGAGGCGTCCACGATGATGGCGTAGTCGTCGGCGTGGGTGGCGATGTAGCCGACCTCCGCCGGGGCCAGCCGGATGTTCAGCGTGTGGAGGACCGCGCCCATCGACGGCACGGCCAGGTACGCCTCGAGGTGCTCGGCGTTGTTCCACATGAAGGTGCCCACGCGCTGGTCGGCGTCGACACCCAGGCGGCGCAGCGCGTTGGCCAGCCGCGCGGCGCGGCGGCCCGCCTCGGCGTAGGTGCGACGCTGGACGCCATCCTCGGTGCAGGTGACAACCTCCCGATCACCGAATACCGATGTTCCGTAGCGCATGATCGACGCGATCGTCAGCGGGATGTCCATGATCGTGCTGCGCACCGGCTACCTCCTGGGGGGTGCTGACCTGCATACCTGATAGTGCCATGAGTCATGCGGCCCGCAGTAGACCCCGCGGAGCCGCAATTAATGCTCAGCTATACCGATAAGGCCGGGATAAGTCGCGACTTACCGCATTAAGGCTCAGGTGCCGGAATCCTCGCCGAGTTCGGCGTCAATGCGCAGCCGGGCGACCGCGCGAGAAACGGTGCTGCTCCCGGTGACCAGCTGCGGAGCGGCGGCCAGGCTGTTCTGCGATCGCTGCGTCGCTGGTGAGTCTGTCGTTATCTAGGAGACTCTAGGCGACACGCTAGACGGTCCTATCGAGCGCTAGCGCGCCGCACGGCTAGGCCGGCTGCGAGCGCAGGAACTTGCCGAAATGCGGGACCGTGAACGCGATCAGGCCCCGCTCGGAGCTGTAGATCAGCCCCTTCTTGATCAGCCCGTCCCGGGCCGGTGACAGGCTCGACGGCTTGCGCCCGAGCTCGTCGGCCACCACCGAGGTCGGCACCGGGTCATCCCCGGTGGCGGCCATGGCCCGCATGTACTCACGTTCGGCCTGGGTGGCCCGTTCGTACCGGCTGCCGAAGAACCCCACGGCCAGCTCGCCCTCCGCCTCCGGGGCGGCCATCCCGACATCGGCGGCCGTCACCGGGCTCGACGCGGCCACGTCCCAGGTGACCTTGCCGTAGGCCTGTACGAAGTAGGGGTAACCGTCGGCCGCGGCGTACAGCTCGTCCAGCGCGCCGGTGGTGAAGGTCACGTCCTCCCGCTGCGCCGGGGCGATGAGGGCGAGGTCGGCGGCCTCCCGGTCCAGGCGGTCGATCCTGGCGTACCGGAACAACCGCTCGGAATAGCTCTTGCTGGCCGACAGCACCGACGGCAGGTGCGGTAGGCCGGCCCCGACCACGATGAGCGGACCGCCGGTCTGTGACAGCTCGTGGCAGGCGGCGCAGAGCGCGGATACGTCGTCGGCGGGCACGTCCTGCATCTCGTCGACGAACAGGGCGATCCCGACGCCGAGGTCGGCGGCCACCGAGGCCGCCTCGGCGAACAGCTCGGTGAGGTCGACCTCCAGGTCGCCGGAATCGGCCCGCCCGCGCTGGGTGGGCACGTCGATGCCCAGCCCGAGAGTGACCGTGCTTCCCTTAGGGGCCTTCGGATCGTGCAGCGCGAACGCCTTGAGCACGCCGAGGAACCACTCCACCCGGTCCGGCGCCCGGTGCCGGGGCGCCAGCTCGCGGACCGCCATGTGCAGCGCCGCGGCGACCGGCCGCCGGATCGACTGGCCCGGCCGGGCCTCGATCTTGCCGGTGCCCCATAGCCGCTGCAGGGCCATGGACCGGAACGTGTTCAGCAGCACCGTCTTGCCGACGCCGCGCAGCCCGGTCAGCACCATGCTCCGTTCCGGGCGGCCGCGGGCGATCCGCTCCAGCACCACCTCGAACTGGCTGATCTCCCGGTCCCGCCCGGTGAGCTCGGGCGGCCGTTGGCCCGCGCCGGGAGCGTAGGGGTTGCGCACCGGATCCATGGAATCGGACTCTATGGCGAGATCTAGCCTGAACCCTAGATTTGGCTAGAAAACCCTACCGGCGTGTCGCCGCCCGGTCCGTTCAGCGATCGTGCTGTTCGTTGAGGCGGGCCAGGTAGGCGTTGTACGCGGCCAGGTGCTCGTCGTCGTCGACGCTCTCATCCTCGTCGGCCCTGGCGACCTGCGCCGGGACGCCCGGGCTGGCGCCGGCCTCCCGGTTCGCGCCGACCTGCGCGGCAAAGTTCGCCCGGCGCGCGGTCTCGAGCCAGCCCAGCCCGCCGTCGGCGGCCGTTTCGCGGCTCCAGGCGAAGAACACCGCTAGCGTGGCCGCGAACATCAGGCCGGCTTCGCCGACCCACATCACCGCGCCACCTATGTGCACATCGGTGAGCGGGCTCGGCGCCCAGCTCGGGCGGTCCCGGGCCAGGAGGGGGAACGGGTTGGCGTTCTCGGAGCCAAGCACCAGGCCGGTGAAGGCGTCCACCGGCATGGCCAGGAAGAGCAGGAAGATCCGGGACGGGTAGGAGACCCGCCAGCGGATCGGCTCCCGGCCGATCAGGGGCAGGAAGTAGAGGTAACCGGCGACCAGGAAGAGCACGTGCTCGGCCTCGTGCACGGTGTCGTTGGACAGCACCACGTTCATGAACCCGGTCAGGTGCGTGCCCACGATCACCCCGAAGTAGAGCGCGACGCCGAACGGCGGCCAGGTGATCCACGTCACCACGTGCGAGCGCAGCAGCCTCTTGGTCCACGTGTGCACCGGGTTCCGGCTGGCGTGCAGCAGCAGCGTGGCCGGCTGCCCGACCACGAGCAGCGGCGGCGCCACCATCAGCAGCAGCAGGTGCTGGATCATGTGATCCCAGAACAGCACGTCGTCGTAGCTGCCCACGCCGCTCTCGGTCGCGATCACGATCACGGCCAGGCCGCCGAGGAACAGGGCGGTCCGGTACCACGGCCACGGCCGGGCCGGATGGCGCCGCCGCACCCGCAGCACGCCCCACAGATAAAGCCCGGCCGCCAGTACGGCAAAGGCAGTCACGACCGGGGCGAACTGCCACAGTCCGACCAGCTGGATCACGCTGACTGGCGGCAGGGCCTGGCTTCCCATGGCGCCGAGACTACTCGCCCAGGACCAGGACCAGTGGAGGACATCCGTGCGAGGCTGAGTTTGCGCGTAGCGTTGATTGGGCTGGCGGCTACCTGACGGTTACTTGGCGGCCAGCTCAGCGGGATCTATGCTCTTATATCAGGTGCGCCGGGAAGCCTGGTCGGCATGACGCTCGTGACTTTCGAATCCGTCCTGGCCGTCGGCAGTGTGCAGCTATGGCGCGAGCAGCCCCGGGCCGGCGGGAGATGTGAGCCATGACTGGCTACTTGACGAGGGACCGCATCGCGATTGTTGCCGCACTGGCAGCGCCGCTGGCAGCCGCGGCGGTACTGCTGCCGTTCCGGGCGAGCTGGTCGAACACCAACGTGGCCCTGCTGCTGGTCGTGGTCATAGTCGGGGTGGCGGCGATCGGGAACCGAATCGCTGGCGCCCTGGCGGCCGTGTGGGCGGCTCTATGGTTCGATTTCTTCTTCACCGTGCCGTACTACCGGTTCACGATCCGCAGCTCGGCTGATGTCACGACGGCCGTCTTGCTGTTGCTCACCGGCCTGGCTGTGTCGCAGCTCGCGGCCCGGGCCCGGCGGCTGAAGATCATTACGGTGACGGGTGCGGATTACCTCGCGCAGATCCACGAGACCGCCGCGCTGGCGAAGTCGGCCACGATCCCCGACGTGGTGGTTAATCGCGTTAAGGAGCAACTGGTCGCCCTGCTGGATCTCGAAGGAGCCCGCTTCGAGTACGGGTCGCTGCTTGGCCATCCGCCGCGCCTGGAGCCGGACGGGACCGTGACGCTGGGCCGGTCCCGGTGGGATGTTGAGCTTTGGGGCCTGCCGACAGAGGAGGTCGAGCTGCGCACCTTCGGCAACGGCCGGTACTACGGCCGGTTCATGCTCAAGGCCAAGCCGGGCTCCAAGCCCTCGTTGCAGGCGCGACTGGTCGCCGTCACGCTGGCCGATCAGGCCGGGCGTGCGTTCGGTGCCAGCCACGCCGCGCGGAGTGTGTCCTGACCAGGCAGCCAGGCGCCTGCTGAACGGAGCAGCTCCGCGGATCACGCGCGAGCCCGACCTACTGTATTGGTATCAGGCCTAGCCGGTTGTACGCCGAGCTGGACAAGCTGCGGGCGATCTTGCGCCAGCACGGCATCGACTCAGGTGACGACCCCGCATTGGCGCCGTGCGATTTAGCCGTGTTGACCCGCGCCGCTCTTGCGCGTGTGGCCCGGCGTGCCGCCGCCATGATCCACACGCTTCGAGCCGCGGATCTAGCTTACCGGACGGCGCCTGATGTCGATGAGCGCCGCCGTCTTGAGGACGGCTTCGCCGATTGCTGCGGCAATGACCAGCCTGCGGCTACTCTCGCTGAGCTCGCTCCACCGTGTGGTCAGCGTCAAGCCCGTGGCTGACGGCTGCGGTACCTACGCAGTAGGGCTGTGCCTAGACAGGCGACTGCCAGAATGACCCAGATCCCGATCATCAACCCGTTGAGGCCAGGATCCTGATCTTTGTTCTTGAGCATGGCCACGAGGCCAGTAACCGCTGCGCCGATCCCGAGACCGGTCCACAGTGCCTGGCTCCTGCTCCACTGCCAGGTCTCCGCTGGCGAGTGAGAACCTGACGAACGAGCGTCGAGTCTGGTGTCTATCCGCTTGTCGATCTCCGCGCCGATCCGATCGACCAAGCTTTCTGCGATCGCGCTGTCATAGTCGCGGCCGAGTTCGTGATGAGCTGCTGTTGCGGCAGCGATATCGTTCCGGGTCGCCTGATCCACGGCGTTACGATACATCTCAAATGGTGGACGGTCTACTTCCGGAACGGGTGTCGCGGAGGTTCGCCGCGCGCGTCTCGGTCCAGGCTAACCACAGGTGGGTCCGCTCTGAAGCCGCCGGCCGGGATGTCATGGACAAGCAGTGTCAGGCGCTCTCTGGCGACGGGATGGCTGATGAGTTGCCAGCCATTCGGGGCGTTCTCCAGCCATATCCCGTCAACATCGACAGACCAGATGTCGGTGGGGACCTGAGCTATACGCAGCAGGAAGCTCACGTCGTCCAGGTCTTCGCAGACGAAGATGGCCGGGAGCTCGGGCCTCGCGTTTCCGGCAAGCCCCGGGGCCAGTCCCATCCGGTTCCAATCCAGGCCATACCGATCGATGGATTCCCGATTCGCGGCGGCTGTCGCGTGGACCCGCTTACCCTGGCCTCGGACGATTTCAAGATGCTGCCGCAGCCGACCGGTGCCAGCTCCCCAACGAGTGGCCCACTCCCGGTCGCGGCCCAGAGCCGCTACCACCTCACCTACCCACGGATCATCGAGTGGTCTTGAGGTCAGCGCCGCGATCACCTCTCCCGCGCTGCCGTAGGCGTCCGGGCAGCCGGGACAGGCTCCTGCCCACACTCCAGCCTCATCGTCAAGCTCTACCAGCTCGATCGAATACTCGAAGTTGTCGGGATCTCCCGGCGGTGTTACCAGGACCTGACTATCGCGCACGATCGCTACCTGCCGCAGCCCGCACTCAGCGCAGTGTAGGCAACGCGACCCTCAGCACAACTCTTGTATCTTCCGCCTGGGCGCTGACTGCTGCTGCTGTTGCTGTTAGTCGTCTTCCCATGCCTCCAGGCCTTCCCTGATGGCTAGGGCGCCGATGACGAGCGCGGCGGCCGGGTCGGCCCACCACCAGCCGAGCCAGGAGTTCAGGCCGAGGCCGACCAGGGCAGCACCGGAGGTGAAGGCACAGAACGCGGTCTCGGCGGAGTCAGCGATCAGGGTGCGGTTGCTCAGAGCCTGACCTGTGCGGCGTTTGGCGATGGCCAGTCCCGGCATGACGAGCAAGGCGGCGGCGGTCACGGCGAGCCCCGGTATCGAGTGTTCGGGCCTGGCGTGGCCGATGAGGTCTTGGATGCTCTCGGCCGCGAGGTAGGCGGCGAGCACGAAGAACGTGATGCCGATGAGGTGGACCGCGCGGGTCTCGCGTTCCTCGCCGCCGCCGCGTAGCTGCCAGATGACGACGGCCGCAGCGAAGGACTCGATCACCGAGTCCACGCCGAAGCCGACCAGGGCGATCGAGGCGGCGATGATGCCCGAGATGATCGCGACCGCTGCCTCGACGGTCATCCAGACCAGGCTGGCATACTCCAGCCCGAATCCCCGGCGCCGCAGCCGGGCCAGCTCACCGTCCGGGGCGCGGGTCACTGGTCACTTCCGTTTGCCTGGCGTGCATGTCGTGGGCTGGCGCTAGAGGCGGCCGGTGCCGATGGCGATGCCTGCGCCGATGAGGACCAGGCCGCCGAGGAGTTCACCGCGTTGCCCGGCGTGCATTCCGATTCTTGCGCCGAGCTCCAGGCCCGCCAGCGACATCACGATGCTCACCGTGCCGATGACGGCGACAGCAAGCATGAGGCTGATGTGATAGGTGCCGAGGGCAAAGCCGACCGCGAGGTTATCGATGCTCAGCGCGGCCCCGGCGATGATCAGCCGCCCGGTCCGCTGGTCCGCTGGTCTGGCTTGGTCCTCCTCGCCGTGCGGGCTGCGGATGGCTTGGATCAGGGCGTAAGCGCCGGTGGCGATAAGTAGCGCCGCCCCGATCCAGTGCGCGGCGTGGCCGAGGGTACTGGCCAGGCCGCGGCCCGCCAGCAGGCCGAGAATCGGCATGGCGGTCTCGAAGACGCCGAAGATCACTCCTACGCGGAGCCGTGTGCGTGCATCTACCCCGCTGACGCCGATGCCCACTGAGGCCGCGAAATTAGACAGACCAAGAGAGACGGCTACCAGCAGCAGGGCGAGCACAGGCACAACGCTACCGAGCACAGGTCGGCCTACCGACCGGCCCGATCCTGCTCTGCCCCTTCTGTTTCCCTAGGTTGACCTGGAAACGCTTCAAGATCCATCCCGCGACCAGCGACAGATGGCAGCGGTCGGCTGCATCTGGCCGCGGTCGGTGACGAATCTACGACATGGTATCGGCGGGCATAGGTCCCAGGTCAGGACTGTTTTTCGAGGTTGGAAGCGGAGGGCGTGGGATTCGAACCCACGGTGACGTTGCCGCCACAATGGTTTTCAAGACCATCGCCATCGGCCACTAGGCGAGCCCTCCTGTGGCCATCAGCCTACGGTAACCCGGAGCGGGACGTCAGCCGCCGCGGCCAGGCCAGCCCGTCGCCGACCAGCGCGGCCAGCGTGAGGTACGCGTCGGCCGTCTCGGCGCTGAGCAACTCGAGGTCGACCTCGGCGCCTTCCTCCAGGTGCGGGTCGTAAGGGATCCGGGCCACGGCCCGGCAGCGGGCGGCGAAGTGGTGCTCGAGCCGGTCCAGGTCGACGGTGCTCTTGCTCTTCGGCCGGATGGTGGACAGTACGACGACGCCGTTGCGGACTAGGTCCCCGCAGTCGTGCGCCTCCAGCCAGTCCAGGGTGGCGCTGGCACTGCGCGCGCCGTCGACCGAGGGCGAGCTGACCACCACGATCTGGTCGGCCAGCGTGAGCACGCCCGACATCGCCGAATGCAGCAGCCCGGTGCCGCAGTCGGTGAGGCAGATCGAGTAGAAGTGCTCGAGCACCAGCGCCGCGTCGCAGTAGTCGTCCGCGCTGAACGCGACGGACACGGCGGGGTCGCGGTCCGAGGCGAGCACCTCGAGCCGGCTCGGCGCCTGGGTGGTGAACGCCCGGACGTCGGCGTAGCGGCGGATCTGGTCCCGCTCGTTGAGCAGGTCCCGGACGGTGGCGGCGGTCTCCAGCCTGACCTTGTCCGACAGCGTGCCCCGGTCGGGGTTCGCGTCGACCGCGATGACCCGGTCGCCGCGCAGGGTGGCGAACGTCGCGCCCAGCCCTACCGCAGTCGTGGTCTTGCCGACGCCGCCCTTGAGGCTCAGCACGGCCACCCGGTGGTGGCCGCCCGCGACCGGGGTCCTGACCCGGTTGATGAGGTCGCGTCGGCGCATGTCGGCGGCCGATTCGCCCAGCCGGAGCAGGCCGCCGGTCACCCTGAAGATCCGGTGCCGCCAGCCGGACCCGGCTGCGGACAGCTTGCCGTTCAGCAGCGACTCGGCGGTCAGGCTGTCCGACGTCTCGGCGGGGGCCGCCGGCGCCGCCCGCGACGAAAGCGGCGGCAGCAGCGGCGACGGTGCCCGGCCGGCCGGCCGGAGAGCCCGGTAGGCCCAGAGAGCCCGGCCGACCAGGAGAATCCAACGCCGGGCCAGGACGCCTGGTCGATGCGGAACTCCGGCGGCGCGTGCCCGGCCTCCAGCATCGACTCCATCGACGGGGGACCCTCCAGGTCCCGCCCGTAGCCCGGCTCCGGCTCGTAGCCGAGGTACTGGCCATCCGCTGCGTGCCGCGGGTCCGGCGGATAGCCCGGGTCCGGCGGATAGCCCGGGTCCGGCGGATAGCCCGGGTCCGGCGGATAGCCCGGGTCCGGCGGGTAGCCGGAGACCGGCTCGTACCAGCCCTCGTGCGGATACCCCAGGTCGTGCGCGTAGCCCGAGTCCGGTACGTACCCGGGTCCGGCCGGATGCTCCGGGCGGTCCGGCGGGAGCGGGGCGTACCCCGGTCCGCTCGGATACTCCGGTTCCCGCGGGTAGCCGAGCGCCTCCGGGTATCCAGGCTGTTCCGGGGTATCCGGTTCCCCCGGATACCGCTCGTCCGCTGCGCTGAACGACAGCTGCGGGTAGCCGTCGGCTGGCTCGGATTGCTCCTCCCAGCCAAACCACGCGCCGTCAGGTTCGCCGCGCCACCCGCGGCCGGACGCGCCGGACTCCGCGTCGGCGTCGTCGCCTCCGCCGTCGCTGAATATCCGGGGCGTATCGTTATTCGTCGTCACGGGTCGTCCCCCCTTGGTCCTCATGGGTAGGCGCATGCGGGCGGGGTTCGTCCATCAATCCGAGCGTAAGACAAATTTCGCGTAATTTCGATACCCAGTGCACATGTCTGGTGGCTCTGAGTGGCTATTCTCGGCGGGCGCGACTCTGGGCGGCACAATGGGGCAGCAGGCGGCCGGGCGACGAGGTGTGCGCCCTGGTGCACGGGGGAACCAGTGGGATCGGGGAGCTGGCCATGTCGCAGGCGCCCCGGGCGCACCGGGGTGATGGCCGCCGGCCAGCACGTGGGCAAGATCTTGCTGCTTGCTACCTGACCCCCGTGGTCTCCTGCGGCCGGCCGGGGGACAGACTAGGGGAATGAGCAACCCTGAAATGCAAGAGCACCCCCAAGTCCTCGTGGTGGGTCCGGACGGTATTGCCAGATCAGGGGACCCCCAGAACGAGGGCGGCGAGCGCCCGGTCACGGAGATGGTCGAGCAGCCGGCCAAGGTCATGCGGATCGGCAGCATGATCAGGCAGCTGCTGGAGGAGGTCCGGGCGGCCCCGCTGGACGAGAAGAGCCGGGCCCGGCTGAAGGCGATCCACGAGAGCTCGATCAAGGAGCTCGAAGACGGGCTCGCGCCCGAGCTGGTCAGCGAACTGGAACGGCTGTCGCTGCCGTTCACCGAAGACGAGCTGCCCAGCGAGGGCGAACTCCGGGTCGCCCAGGCCCAGCTGGTCGGATGGCTGGAGGGCCTGTTCCACGGCATCCAGACCACCCTGTTTGCCCAGCAGATGGCGGCGCGGGCGCAGCTCGAGCAGATGCGCAGGGCGCTGCCGCCGGGCATGATGCCGGTACAGCCGGGTCTCGACCAAGAGCCGCCGCGCCCAGGCTCGGGTCCGTATCTTTAAAAACCAGATTTTCCGAACGGACCGGGGCTCGTGTTGCTGTGTTTCCCCGAGCCCACCCTACTTTCCCCGCATGCCCGCTCTACTTTCCCCGCATGCCCGCTCTACTTTCCCCGCATGCCCGCTCTAGTTTCCCCGCATGCCCACCCTAAGGTCGGCCGAAGCGTAGCCGTCCCAGCCACGCGGCGGCCTCGGCGAACTCGGTGTCGGAGGTGCCCGGCCGGACCTGGGTGGCGCCGCCGTCGCAGCGGGCATAGCTGCCCAGGAAGCGCACGTCGCGGCAGACCCGGCGCAGCCCCATCAGCGCCTCACCGACCCGCGCGTCGTCCACGTGCCCCTCGCAGTCGATGAAGAAGTAGTACTGGCCGAGCCGGTCGCCGGTCGGACGCGACTGGATCGTGGTCAGGTTGATGCCGCGCACCGCGAACTCGGTGAGGATCTCGAGCAGCGCGCCGGGGTGATCCTCGGCCAGGAACGCGGCCACCGAGGTCCGGTCGGTCCCGGTCCGGCCCGGCAGCGGGCCGCGCGCCGCCACCACGACGAACCGGGTCACGGCGTTGGACCGGTCGTGCACGTCCGGCACGAGGACCTGCAGGCCGTACCGGTCGGCGGCGAACGCGCCGGCCAGCGCCGCGTCGAGCTGTCCGTCGGCGGCCTGCCGCGCCGCCTCGGCGTTCGACGCGACCGGGACCCACTCCGCGTCGGGCAGGTTGGCCGCCAGCCAGCCCCGGCACTGCGGCATGGCCTGCGGGTGACCGCCCACCCGCTTGACGTCCCCGACCGCGGTGCCGGCCCGGCCCAGCAGCGCGAACGCCACCGGGATCTGCAGCTCGGCCACGATCACCAGGTCGTTCCCGGCGGCGAGGTCGTCCAGGGTGGCGGTTACGACGCCCTCGACCGAACTCTCGATGGGCACCACGGCCCGGTCCGCCGTCCCGCTCCGGACCGCGGCGAGCGCGGCCTGGATGGTCGGGCACGAGAGGGGCTCGGCGCCGGGATCGACGGCGCGCAGCGCCGCCTCGGAGAAGGTGCCCTCGGGCCCCAGGTAGGCAACTGGCATAGCCCACATCATGCCAGCCCGCCCGGGTTGGGCCTGCCCGGGCGGGGCCGGCCAGATTGGCCGGCCAGGTCAGCTCGCCGGGACGCGTCGGTGGCGGTCCGTAGCCGGGCCAGGACACCGATGAGCACGAGGGCGGCGAGCCCGAAGCCGTCCTGTACAACCCGGGCGGCCAGCACGGGCACGTCCCGCTGCCCGAGCAGAGACTGGCCCCACCAGGGGATGGTGAGCGCGAAGTACGCCGCGGTGCCCGCTGCGAGCGCGACCCGGCGCGGGGCCCGCCCGTCGGCCAGGATCGCGCCGATGACCAGTACCACGACCACGTAGTGGTGGATCCAGGAGACCGGCGAGGCCAGCACGCCGATCAGGGCGGTGACGGCGATGGCCTCCATGCCGATCTGGCCGCCTGCGGCGGCGGGGCCGATCTCGCCGCCTGCGGCGGCGGGGCCGATCTGGCCGCCTGCGGCGGCGGGGCCGATCTGGCCGCCTGCGGCGGCGGGCTTCCGCGACGGCCGGGCCAGCCGCCTGACCGCCGCGAAGCCGGACAGCGCGACGGCGGCGGCGGCCACGACCCAGATCACGCCGGGCAGGCGGGCGGGCAGGCCCGCCGCCGCAGGCGGCCAAGGCAGCAAGGCCCGCAGCAGCAGGCCGCGCAGCGACTGATTGGATGTCCCGGAGTTCGGCCCGAGCCGGCCGGAATCGAAGACCGCGCTGGTCCAGTACGTCACCGAGTCCTGGGGGAGCAGCAGCCAGGCGCCGAGCGTCACCGCCAGCGCCACCAGCGCCGCGGTCAGCGCCGCACGCCGCCGGCCGGACAGCCACAGGTACACCACGAACACCCCGGGCACCAGCTTGATGGCAGTGGCCAGCCCGACCAGGGCGCCGCGCGGCCACCGCGGCTCGCGGGCCGCGCAGTCCGCCACGGCCAGGGCCACCAGCACCAGGTCAACCTGGCCGAACCGCATCTCGTCGCGCACCGGGAACAGGTACGCGCAGGCCGCGAACACGATCGCGAACGCCGCCGGGCGCAGCCGCCCGGCGCGGCGCAACAGCGGCGCGAACGCGTACCAGATCACCACGGCCAGCGGCACGTAGACGAACGGGACCCAGGCCAGCTGCGCGGCCGGCCAGGGCAGGACAGCCAGCGGCACCGCGAACAGCGCGGCCGCGGGCGGGTAGGTGAACGGGAGCAGCTGCGGCGGCTGGGTGAGCATGGTGTACAGCGGCTGGCCGCGCAGCACGCTCAGGCCGCCGGTCCGGTAGACGTCGAGGTCGACCAGCCGCTGGTCCGGCGGGCCGGTCAGGTAGCCGCGCACCAGCGGGGCGACCGCGGCCAGCGCCGCGACCCAGGCCAGCACGCCGAGGGTCGCCGCCGCCCACGGGGGCAGCCCGGCCAGGCGCTCGGCCGCCCGGCCGCGCCAGGACGGACCCCCCGCCTCGGCCGCGTCCCGCACCCCGGCGGCGGGGCTCATCTGAGCGCCTGTTGCGGCGGGGCGCACGCCGGTCACGCCGCCTTCGTCGCGGCCGGCCGGGGATCGACGGTCCCCGCCGGCTCCGGCCGCTCCGGTGACCGCGACCGCACCATGAGCACCGCCAGCCACACCGTTGCCGCGGCCAGCACGGCCGGGGTCACGCCGTGCCTGACCACCGGCTGCAGCCAGGAGAGCCCGCGGGGCACGACCGCGTCCGCCTGGCGGGCGGGCAGGTAACCGAACCCGAGCGCGGTGGTCCGCGCGAGCAGCAGCCAGGCCGCCCCGTTCGCGGTGGCCGTGCCCGCGGCTACCAGGGGCAACAGCGCCCAGGCCAGCGCGTCGTACCAGGGCAGCACGTACGGCCAGGCGAACAGCCAGGCCAGCACCACCGCGAACACCACACCGGCGCCCGAGTCCGCCGCGCCGGGCAGCCCGCGGATGATCAGCACGGCGAGCAGCACCGCGAGCGCGACCGCGGCGGCCTTGATGATGTCGGTGGCGGCCGTCCCAGCCGCGACCAGGTGGACGCCGCTGCGGATCACCCGCCACGGCGACCCGATCGAGACCAGCTCGCTCTCCCGCGACAGCTGGTGCCACATGGCCGGGCCGCCGATGGCCAGCGCCGCGCCCGCCGTCATCGCGAACCCGGCCGCCAGCGCGGCCAGCGCTGGCCCGGCCCGTCGCCCGGCGGCCCGCGCGCGCAGCACCAGCGCCACGGCGAGCCCCACCCCGACCACCACGTCGGAGACCTTGACCCCGAACCCTAGCCCCACGAGCACCCCGGCCAGCGTCGCGCGGGTCAGGGAAGGAACCGGAGCGCGGTCTCCGGACCACGGCCCGAACAGCACCGCGACCGCGGCTACCGCGAAGACGACCGCCTGCGCGTCGACGTGCGCGCCCGCGATGAGCAGCTGCAGCAGCAGGGGGTTGGCCGCCCAGAGCAGGGCGGCGCGCAGCTGGCGGGCCGGGTCGCGGCGCGTCATGCGATGCAGCAGCAGGGCGGTGCCGGCGAACGCGGCCAAGTTGGCCAGGCCGAGCACGAACACGGTGAGCCGGGCCGAGGCGCCGCCGATCAGCGCGGCCAGGCCTTGCACCCCGGTGGCGAGCGGCCCGTAGACCGAGGGAGTGGTGAACCAGTCCTGCACGGCCCGCGCGACCGGGTCGCCGAGCGCGGCCAGCTGGGCCGGCGTGGTCATGTACGGGTTGTGCCCGGTGACCAGCATCCGCCCGTAGGCGGCGTAGCTCAGCTGGTCCGAGGATCCGAACGGCGGCACCAGGGTCAGCACGACCGCGGCCAGCAGCCCGGCCAGCAGGACCGCCCGGGCCGGGACCGACCAGCCGCCGCGCACCGCCCGCAGCGCGAGGACCAGCCCGAGCGCGCCCGCCGCCAGCGCGGCGGCGGTGAGCCCGACCGCCAGGTAGGGCGACGGATGCGCGGCGAACGCCCACGGCGGCTGGCCGGCCCGGCCGGGCAGCACCGGCTCCATGACCGAGGGCCCGGCCACCGCGACCGCGAACGTCAGCCCGGTGCTGGCCGCCATGGCGGCCAGGCCCGCGCGCGGTGCTAGAGCATCGGTCAAGTACCCTAAGTCCCCCTAGAATCAACGGTTTCCATAGTCACGCTCCCCGGCCTGCGGCGGCCGGCAGGGCAACGACATGGTTGCGGCAATGATGTCGTCTGGTACGCATGGTTGTGGCAACTATGTCGTTGGAAGACACGCTGAGGCCGATCCGAACCTGGCCCCGCGGGCACCGGCGCCCCCTGGCTCGTGGTCATCGGCGGGCGGCGAGGGCCCTGGCTACGTCGGTGAGCTGGCGGGCGCGGTGCAGCTGGGCGTGCATCCCGGTGCCGGTGGCCCGGTGCGCGAGCTCGACCTCCACCTCGGTGACGCGCAGTCCCTTACGCAGCAGGTCGATGCTCAGGGCCGTCTCTACGCCCCAGCCGCGGGCCAGCGGGCGGGCGGCTTCGAACGCCGCGCGGGTCAGGCAGCGTTGGCCGTTCAGCGGCTGCGCGGGCCGCCAGCCGGTGGCCCGGCGGATGCCGGCCCCGGACAGGCCCACGACCAGGCCGTGCCCGCCGAGCTTGACTGTGGTGGCGAAGACGGCGATCGTCATGTCCGCGGCGCCGGCCAGAACCGGCTCGACCAGCGGCCCGGCGGCGGCGGCCGTGCGGCCCAGGTCGGCGTCCAGGAACAGCAGGTGCCGAGGGCGGTCGCGCCGCTCGCGCTGATCCAGCAGGGCCACCGCCTCGGCGCCGGTCTCCATCGCGGCACCCTTGCCCCGGTTCCTGGCGTGCCGCGTCACGACCGCGCCCGCCGACCGCGCCGCGGCGGCGGTGCTGTCCTTCGAGCCGTCGTCGACCACGATGACCACGGCGGCCGCGGGCAGCCCGAGCGCCGCCGTCACCGTGGCCTGGATGCGGTCCGCCTCGTTCCGCGCCGGGATGACCACCGCGACTTCGTCCGAGGCAGGCGCTGCTGACATGCGCCCGATCCTAGGTCAACGAGCCGGCGCCGCGGTCCCCGTTTACTGCTGGACGGCGGGCTTGGGGCGGCTGAGCCCTCGCAGGTCGGCGTCGTCGACCAGCGTGAACACCGAGTCGAGCCCGGTGACCTGAAGGATCTTGCGCACCGCGGGCTTGGGTGCGGCGATCTCCAGCTCGCCGCCGCGCTCGCGCGCCCGGCGCAGGCAGGACAGCAGCACGTTCATGCCGGTCGAGTCGCAGAACTCCACGCCGGACATGTCGATGATCACCCGGGCGGGCATGCCCTCGGCCAGCAGGCCGGCCAGCTCGCTGTGCAGCCGCGGAGCGGTGTAGAGATCGATCTCCCCGCAAATGGTCACGATCGTGTGATCATCATGAAATCGACTCGAGACATTTAGCTCCACGAGCCGAACCTTACCGTGCCACGCGCCCGGAAGCCAGGTGGCTACGTTGAGCGCACGCTGAGAGTTGGCTGACCGCCGCCGGACCCGGTCCGCTAAACCGCTCTCGGCCGCGGCGGCGCGTACCGCCACCGTCTCCAGCGGCATGACCAGGACTTCTGCCCATACCGTGGTGCCTTCGTCGTCGCAGAGCGTCCCCCAGCGGCGCGACAGCCGGGCTACGATCCGCAGGCCGCGGCCCCCGGTCGTGGTCGGGGTCGGCTCGCCGAGCTCAGGCTGGGTGGACCCGCCGCCGTCGCTGACCGAGACCCGGACGCTGCCGTCCTCCAGCTCCCAGGCCACCCGGATGGCCGAGCCGGGCAGCGGCCCCGCGTGCCGCAGGGCATTGCTGAGCAGTTCGCTGATCACCAGGGCCGCGTCGGTCACCGCGGATGCGCACACGCCGGCCTCGATGAGGTCGGACACCAAGTGCCGCCGGGCCTCGCCGACGCTTGACGGGGTGAACGGGAGCTGCAGGACGCTCGACTCAGTCACCTCCACATCAGCCCAGCTATGCTGTCCCACCGTGCGCGAACCTGGTACGAGCGGGAAATGCCCCGTTCGGCCGTCCTGGAAACACGCGAACACCGCTGATATCGCAGCTGTAACGGCACCTCAGGCAAACTCTCCGGTGGCACCGGTCGCTACTGCGGGCACGGTAACGTCTGGAGTATGTCCACGGGCAGCGGGTCCGAGCCGACCGTCATCGTCGACGACTTGCACGTCGTCTACCGGGTATACGGCGCGGGCGGCGACAAGGGCACCGCGGCGACCGCGCTCATGCGGGTGGTCAAGCGCCAGCGGCGCCCGTCGGTCCGCGAGGTGGCCGCCATCCGGGGCATCTCGTTCGTGGTCAACCACGGCGACGCGATCGGGGTCATCGGCCGGAACGGGTCGGGCAAGTCGACCCTGCTGCAGGCCGTCGCCGGCCTGCTGCCGCCCGAGAAGGGCTGCGTCTACACCAGCGGGCAGGCCGCCCTGCTCGGCGTCAACGCCGCGCTGCTCGACGACCTGACCGGGGAGCGGAACGTGGTCCTCGGCGGCCTGGCTATGGGCATGAGCCCGCAGGAGGTCAAGGACCGCTACGAGTCCATCGTGGACTTCTCCGGAGTCGGCAACTTCATCGACTACCCGATGCGCACCTACTCCACCGGGATGGCCCAGCGGCTGCGGTTCTCGATCGCCGCGGCCAAGACCCACGAGATCTTGATGATCGACGAGGCGCTGGCCACCGGGGACGCGAACTTCCGGGCCAAGAGCCACGAGAAGATCATGCAGCTGCGCGGGGAGGCGGGCACGGTGTTCCTCGTCGCGCACAACCTGGGCGAGATCGAAGCCAGCTGCAACCGGGTCATCTGGCTGGAGAAGGGCAAGATCATGATGCAGGGCTACGACGTGCCCGGGATCATCGACGCCTACCTGGAAGCCACCGGCGGCGAGCCCCGCCTGCGGGACCGGGCTGAAGTCGATCACACCGCCGGCTGATCATGCCCGGGTAATCAGCCCGGGTAATCAGCCCGGGTAATCAGCACTGCGCGAGCCGCAGCCGCAGCCGCATGACCGTGCCCCCCGCGGGGCGCGAGCCCGCCGTGACCTCGCCGCGCTGGGCCTCGGCCAGGCGGCGCACGATGAACAGGCCGATGCCCACGCCGCCGAACCGGCGCCGGTCGCCGGTCTCGCCCTGGTAGAACCGGTCGAAGATGCGCTCGTGATCGCCGGCGGCGATGCCGATCCCCTCGTCTTCCACCGTCACCTCGATCCAGGCCCCGGTCACCTGGGCCCGCACCACGACGGTGCCGCCGTCGGGTGAGTACTTGAACGCGTTCTCCAGCAGCTGCCCGACGATGATGTCGGTGGCCATCGTGTCGCCACTGGCGGCCGGCAGGTCGTCGGGGATCTCTGCCACGACCGTGTGCTTGTCCGAGAGCGGCCGGAACGCGGTCGCGGCGGCGCGCAGCACCGCGCCCAGGTCGAACGGGCCGTTGCTGACCGGAAGCTGGTCGGCCCCGGCCCGCGAGCCGAGCAGCAGCTGTTCCACGAGCCGGCCCAGCGAGCCGGCCCGCTCGGCGATGATCCGCACCGCGGCCCGGCGTTCGGCGTCGCCGAGCTGGTCCCACCGGCTGGCCAGCGTGCTGGCGAAGCCCTGCACCACGGTGATCGGCGTGCGCAGCTCGTGACTCGTGGTGGCCAGGAACAGGTCCTTGGCCTCCTCGAGCTCCTTGGCCGCGGTCACGTCGCGGAAGTCGATGACCAGCTCGCCTTCGTCGGGCAGCGCGGTGCAGAGCACTTCGAGCCAGCGCCCGTTGGGTAGCTTGCAGTTGAGCATCGCGTCCGGCTCAGGCAGCGGGAACGGCGGCGGCTTCCCGATCGCGTCCGGCCCGGCCATGCCGGTGATCCGGTGCGCGGCTGGGTTCCACTGCCGCACCAGGCCCGCCTCGTCCAGCACGGCGATGCCGTCCGCGCTGCCGTCGATGACCGCCCGCTCGTGGGCCCGCTGCCTGACGACCTCCTCGAACGCCATCGCGTTGGTGAGCGCCACCCCGGCGTGCCCGGCCAGCAGCTCGAGCAGCTCCAGCTCGACGTGGCTCAGCTTGCGCCTGCTGTACAGGGCGTACAGCGCGCCGTAGGGCTTGCCCGCCACGTGGGACAGGCTGAGCGCGATGGTGTGCAGGCCGGGCAGCGCGGACCAGATCAGGTCGTCGAAGCCGCCCGATTCCCCGGTGGCCATCATGACCGTCTTGCCCGATCCCATGAGCTCGCCGACCAGGCTGGCGGACAGCGTCGCGGTCCGGCCGCGCAGCCGGGCGGGCAAGCCCGCCGTGCTGACCAGCCGCAGCGTGTCCTCTTCGATGATCACGAAGCCGCCGGCGTCGGCGCTGGTCAGCTCCCGCAGGCTGGCCGCGATGCGGTCGAGGACCGATTCCAGGTCGCGCTGGGCGTTCATGTCGGCGACCACGTCGCCGAGCCGGCGCACCACCCTGGCGCGCTCGGCCATGTAGTGCCGGGCCAGGTCGTCTTCGCCGCTCTGATGGCAGACGTTGACCCAGCCGGTCACCTCGCCCGCGCCGTCGGTCAGCGCGCTGGTGTCGATCCGCAGGTCGACGGCCGTGCTGTCCTTGCGGATCCGGCGGGTGGCGAAGGAGATCTGGCCGCCGCCGCGGACCAGTTCCAGGACCGCGTTGTGCTCGGCCTTCAGCTCCTCGGGGATGATCTGCGGCTCCAGGCCGACGACCTCAGCCGCGGCCCAGCCGAACATCCGCTCGGCGGCCGGGTTCCACAGCATCACATTGCGGTCGGTGCCGAACGCGACGATCGCGTCGGCCGCGCACTCGATCACGGCCCGCGCCATCGCGTCCGTCTTGACTCTGTTTTCCGGCTTCCTCGCGGGCGCTTCGCTTTGTCGCGCCGGAGGCGCGCCAGAAGACTGGGCGGAAGGCACCGCTGGCTCGGCGGTCACCTGAACATCGTGCCACGCGAGAGAGATCAAGATACGAAGAGTACGCCAGGGTTGAGCAGCCCGGCCGGGTCGAACGCGGACTTAACCGCCCGCATCGCCGCGATCTCGGCCGCGGACCGGTACAGGTGCAGCACGGCCGCCTTGGCCCGGCCGATGCCGTGCTCGGCCGAGATCGTCCCGCCGTGCTCGGCGGCCAGGCGCAGCACCGCGTCGTCCACCCCGTCGTCGTCCGGGGCCGGGCCGAGCACGTTCACGTGCAGGTTGCCTGCGCCGATGTGCCCGAACACGATCGCGCGCGCGTCCGCCTTGGCGATCACCTCGTCCAGCTCGGCCCGGAACGCGGCCAGCCCGGCCAGCGGCAGCGCCACGTCCAGCTTGTGCGGGATGCCCGCCGCGCTGATCGACTCGGTGTGCCGTTCCCGGTACGCCCACAGGCGCGCCCGGGCCGGCGCATCCATGGCCACCGCGGCGTCCTGGAGCGGGGCGAGCACCACGATCCGTTCCGCCTCATCCTCTGACGCAGCCGCGTCCACAAGCAGGTAACCGGGATGCTCGCGGCCCAGCGGGGCGGGCAGCCCGGTGTGCGCGCGCACCAGGGCCAGGCCCGGTGCCTCGAAGTACTCGGCGGCCCGGACGCGGGGCAGCAGCGACCTGATCTCGGCCTGCAGTGCGGCCGCGGCCTCGATGCCGGGCACCCCGGCCAGCACGGTCAAGGTGGGCGGCTCGGCAGGCCACAGCCGGAGCCGGGCCGCGGTGATGACCCCGAGGGTGCCCTCGCTGCCCGCCAGCAGCTGGGTCAGGTCGTAGCCGGTGTTGTCGGCCTGGAGGCCGCCGAGCCTGCTGATCACGCTGCCGTCGGCCAGCACCGCTTCCAGCCCGAGCAGCTGAGCCCGGGTCGGGCCGTACCTGATGGTCTGGATGCCGCCGGCGTTGGTGGCGATCGTGCCGCCTACCGTGGCGGAGTCCCGGGCGGCCAGGTCCACGCCGTACTCAAGACCGGCCCGGGCGGCGTGCGCCCGCAGTTCCGCGATCGTCACCCCCGCGCCGGCGGTGACCTGGCCGGACAGGGTGTCCACCGGGTCGAGCCTGCGCAGCCGGCGGGCGGACAGGACCACGGCGCCGCCGCCCCCAAGAGTCACCGGCACGCCCCCGCCGACCAGCCCGGTGTTCCCGCCCTGCGGCACGACCGGGGCGCCGTGCCGGGCGCAGGCCCGCAGGACCGCTGCGACCTCGGCCGCGTCCGCGGGACGGACCACGACGCGGGCCACGCCACTGAACCGGCGCGTCCAGTCCGTCGTGTACCCGGTGACCAGGTCGGGATCGGTGAGCACGTGGTCCGGGCCGGCGATCGCGGTCAGCTCGGCGAGCAGGGCGTCCATGAGTTCTCACCATATGGCGCTCCGCTGATCTATAGTGCTTTTCAAATACGAGTAAGGCCGTTGATCCGGGGCATGCATCACGTATGCCGGAAGCAGTTACTGCCGGAGAGACGGTCTCCCGCTAGGACGCGGACCATGGACCAGGCAGAGTCAAGCCCGTCACCGGGCCAGCCGGAACCAGGCCAGCCAGCCCCGGGTCAGCCGGGCCGCGGCCCCGAAGCATGATCGTCGCGCCGAGCCTGAGGTACCCGCCCTCCGGCTCGAGCACCCGGTCGTGGCCGGATACGACGGTTCGGCATCCAGCCGCAACGCCCTGGCCTACGCGGCCGGGCTGTCCGTCCGGCTCGGCCGGCCGCTGCTCATCGTGTACGTGTGCTCGTCCGGGGTCTACTGCGAGCCGCTGACCGGGCAGGTGGTGGGCGTGCCGCGCGACGCGGACGCGCTGGAGCGCTGGCTGCTGTCCGAGCTCGACCAGGTCACCGGGAACGCCGAGGTCGACGTGCACGTCCGCACCCGGCGCGGCAGCCCGGCCCGGGAACTCGCGGCCGCGGCCGAGGAATTCAGCGCCGACGCGCTGGTGATCGGCGCCCCCGCGCACTTCTGGCACCGGATCGCGGGCTCGGTCTCCGGGTGGCTGGCCCGCCACGCTCGCTGCCCGGTCATCGTGGTGCCGTTACGGTGTGCTTACGTACGGTGCGCTTACGTCCGAATACGTGGGACGCACACAGATAAAGAGGTAGTAATGAGTGGGCGAGGAGGGATTTGAACCCTCACGTCCTTTCGGACACACGGACCTGAACCGTGCGCGTCTGCCGTTCCGCCACCCGCCCCGGGCAACGAGTAGGTTAGCACGACCCCGAGCGCTCCCGCGCCACAGATACGATCGGGTGATGAGACGGGAAGGGAGGTGGCACGTTGGGAGTTCTGCAGCGCTTTGAGCGCCGGCTGGAAGGAATGGTGGAGGGTGCGTTCGCCCGCGCCTTCAGGTCTGAACTGCAGCCCGTCGAGGTGGCCAGCGCCGTACAGCGGGAAATGGACGACCGCGCCGCCATCGTGGCGAAGGGCCGCACCCTGGTGCCCAATGATTTCGTCGTCGAACTCGCCGAGAGCGACCACGACCGTCTCGATGTATACGCGGAGAGCCTGGGCGTCGAACTGGCCAACCTGGCCCGGGACTACGCCAAGGAACAGGGCTACTCCTTCGTCGGCCCGGTGCGGATGCGGTTCGAGGGCGTACCCGACATGACCACCGGCACGTTCCGGATCCGCTCCGGCGTGATCCGCGGCTCGACCATCGAGGGCGGGGAGATCCGGCTGCCCGCCAGCGACCTGCCGCGCGACGGCGGGCGGGGCTTCCCCGGCCATCCGCGGCTGCTGGTCTCCGCGCCGCGGACGCCCGAGGGCGACGGCGGCCAGCACACCTACGAACTGCAGACCCCGGTGACGCTGCTAGGCCGCGGGACAGACTGCGACCTGCGCCTGGTGGACCCCGGTGTCTCCCGGCACCACGCCGAGTTGCGCGTCGAGCACGACCAAGTCGTGCTGGTTGACCTAGGCTCGACCAACGGCACCTTCGTCAACGGCCAGCCGGTCCGGCGGGTCGCGCTCAGCGACGGTACCCACATCTCGCTGGGCCGTACCACGCTGGTCTTCCGCCAGGACCCGCTGGACCGCCAAGATGGCCAGGGCAGTGCGTACCCCGGCAGCAGCTACTAAGGTCCAAGGACGTGGCCACAGATGAGCGAGCTTTCCCTCACCATCATCAGGGTGGCTTTCCTGGCCGTGCTGTGGCTGTTCGTCATCGCCGCGATCGGCGTGGTGCGCACTGACCTGCTCGGCGGGCCGGCCACGTCGCCCCGGCGGAGCCGGGGGCGGCAGACCCAGAACCTGCGGCCGCCACGGCAGGCCCGGCCGCAGCGGGCCGGCCGGGGTTCACCGCGTTTCCTGGTGGTGACGGCGGGCGCGCTGAAGGGCACGAGCCTGGATCTCGCCCAGCAGCAGATCACGCTGGGGCGGGCGAATGATGCCACGCTGGTGCTGAACGACGACTACGCTTCAAGCCGACATGCCCGAATTTTCCCGCAGGACGGCCAGTGGATCGTGGAGGATCTCGGCTCGACCAACGGCACCTACCTGGACCGGCAGAAGGTGACGCGGCCGATGCCCGTTCCGCTGGGCGTGCCGATCCGAATCGGTAAGACCGTTCTGGAACTGCGCAGATGACACTTGAACTCCGCTACGCGGTACGTTCGGACGTCGGCCTCCTCCGCGAAGGAAACGAGGACTCGGCGTACGCAGGGCCGCGCCTGCTCGCGGTGGCCGACGGGATGGGCGGCCACGCGGCCGGCGAGGTGGCCAGCGCGCTGACCATCGCGTCGATGGCGGAACTCGACGCCGAGCAGGCCGACCTCGAGCAGGCCGACGGCGACATGCTGAAGGTGCTGGCCATGGCGGTCGCCATGGCCAACGCCCGGCTGCAGGAGAAGATCATCGCCAACCCGGCCGTCGAGGGCATGGGCACCACGCTGACCGCGCTGCTGTGGTCCGACGGGCACGCGGCGGTCTGCCACATCGGCGACTCCCGCGGCTACCTGCTGCGCGAAGGCGAGCTCTACCAGATCACCCACGACCACACGCTGGTGCAGTCGCTGGTCGACGAGGGCCGGATCAGCGCCGACGACGTCTCCACCCACCCGCAGCGCTCGCTGCTGCTGCGCGCCCTGGACGGCCGGTCGGTCGCCGAGCCCGACCTGTCGGTGCACGAGAGCCTGCCCGGCGACCGTTACCTGCTGTGCTCGGACGGCCTGTCCGGCGTGGTCAGCGACGAGACGCTGCGGGATACGCTGTCGAGCTTCGAGGACCCCGAGACCGCCGCCCGCCAGCTGATCGACCTGGCCATCCACGGCGGCGGCCCGGACAACATCACCTGCATCGTGGCCGACGTGGTGGACACGGCCACCACCAGGCTGCCG
Source organism: uncultured Actinomycetes bacterium (assembly GCA_963742795.1). GTDB lineage: Bacteria > Actinomycetota > Actinomycetes > Streptosporangiales > Streptosporangiaceae > Palsa-504. Next base: position 476,231 of record CAVUNL010000013.1, on the reverse strand, counting down.
CTGACCACCACCCCGGTGCTGGCCGGGGCGGCTGCCTCGCTGGGCGACCTCAGGCTGGCCGGCGGCACCGGGCCGTTCGGCATTTTCGAGGACCACGTACAGGCAGCCCGGACCGCGCCGCAGCCGGCCGTGGAAGACCTGGACCCGATGATGACCGCCGCGGTCATTCCGGTGCCGGTGAGCGAGAACGGCGCCGACCCGCGGGCGACGCGGGCCCGGCGCAGCCACCGCGCGCAGCCGCGGCGCTCCCAGGCACCGGGCCGCGCCGGCGCCGGCGCTGGCCGATCGTGACGACCGCGCTGGCGGTGCTGGTCGCGGTGGTCATCGGCGGCGGCTACATCTTCTACCGGGTGAGCCAGGACCAGTATTACGTCGCGGCCAACGGCGGCCAGGTCGTCATCTACCGCGGCATCAACTACCGCATCCTGGGGATCAGTCTGTTCAGCCTGCATGCGCGGACAGGGATCCCGCTGGCCCAGGTGCCGGCGAACTTCCAGCAGACGGTGCTGAACCCGGAGGGCGGGGGCAGCCTGTCCCAGGCCCAGACCGACGGTGGGGAACATCAGCGCGGCCGTCAGTCAGTGCCACGACGCGTACCTGGTGCAGGAGCAGTGGGTCTCCAAGGAAACTACTTACCAGGCCAAGCTCAAGCAGTACCAGGCTAAGGTCGCCGCGGCCAAGAGGCATCCCACGGGCGGCGCGCCGACCAACCCTGGCCCGCCGCCTGTCAACCCCGGCCCGCCGCCGCTCGCCGCAGGCCAGCGGCCGCCCAGCGCGGGCGGGCTGTGCCCGCTGCCGCAGGCGTTCGGCATCGCGCCCAGCGCGCTCGCCCCGGCCGCCTCGGGGTCCTCTTGACCGGGAGCGCGGGCTCGCGAGACGCCGTGAGGCCGTGGTGAGCAGCATCACCGCCCCGTCACCGGCGCTCGACCCGGACAGCCCGGCTGGTCCCCGCGTCGCGGGGCAGGCGGCGCACCGAGCTGATCGATGCTCATCTTCGGCTTCGCGCTGGTCGCGTTCGCCTTCGCGAACGTGGGCTACACCCTGAAGGGCAAGCTGCCCACGTCGATGGTGGAGTACCTGGGCGCCTTCGTGGTCATCACCGTGCTCGGCCACGTGGCGGTGCGCAGGCTGGCCCCGTGGGCGGACCCGCTGCTGCTCCCGCTGGCGGCCCTGCTCAACGGCCTGGGCATCGTCATGACCTACCGGCTGGCGCAGCAAGGCAACCTGCTCAGCGCCTCCCTGAGCTCGTCCGCGACGGGCATCCAGGTGCTCTACACCGCCATCGGCGTCGGGTGCTTCGTGGCGGTCCTGGTCCTGGTCCGCGAGCCGCGCGTGCTGCAGCGCTACACCTACACGCTCGGCGCGGTCGGGCTGGCGCTGCTCGCGCTGCCCGCCCTGCTGCCGTCGTCGATCAGCGAGGTGGCCAACACCGGGGCCAAGATCCAGATCCGGCTCGGCTCGTTCACGATCCAGCCCGAGGAGTTCGCCAAGCTGGCGCTGGCCGTCTCGTTCGCCGGCTACCTGGTGGCCAAGCGGGACGTGCTGGCCCTGGCCGGCCGCCGGGTGCTCGGCATCGACCTGCCCCGGGCCCGCGACCTCGGCCCGATCCTGGTCATCTGGGCGGCCAGCCTGCTGCTGCTGGTCTTCGAGAGCGACATCGGCACCAGCGCGGTGTTCATGGGCCTGTTCGTCGCGATGCTGTACATCGCCACGTCCCGGACCTCCTGGCTGCTGCTCGGCTTCGTCATGTTCGTGGCGGGCGCGTTCGCCGCGAGCAGGCTGTTCTCCCACGTCGCCCTGCGGTTCAACATCTGGCTGCACCCGTTCAGCGGGCCAGAACCCCAGCCACAACGCCTACCAGCTGGTCCAGGGCCTGTACGGGATGGCGAGCGGCGGGCTGCTCGGCAAGGGCCTGGGCGGCGGCCAGCCGTACATCACGCCGCTGGTGCAGAGCGACTTCGTGTTCACCGCGTTCGGCGAGGAACTCGGCCTGGCCGGGCTGATGGCGCTCCTGCTCATCTACGGGCTGATCGTGCAGCGCGGGCTGCGCGCCGCGATGACGGTCAAGGACCCGTTCTCCAAGCTGCTGGCCGGCGGCCTGTCGTTCATGCTCGCGCTGCAGGTGTTCGTGATCGTGGGCGGCGTGACCCGGCTCATCCCGCTGACCGGCATCACCACCCCGTTCCTGTCCCAGGGCGGATCCTCGCTGGTGGCGAGCTGGATACTCATCGCGCTGCTGATCCGGATCAGTGACGCCGCGCGGCGCCCGCCGCCGCGGCCGATCCAAGACGAGGGGCTGACGCAGGTCGTGACGCTCAATTGAACCGCGCGCTGCGCCGGATATCGATCGCCGTGCTGGTGATGTTCGTGCTGCTGCTGATCAACGTCAACTACCTGCAGGGCTTCGAGCCGGCCAGCCTGGCCACCAAGCCGAACAACGCGCGCGCCTTCGAGGCGCAGTTCCAGTACCAGCGCGGCAGCATCGTCACCTCGGACGGGGTGACGATCGCCGAGTCCACGCCGAGCAGCGACATCTACAAGTTCCAGCGCAAGTACCCGCACGGCGCCGAATACGCCCCGGTGACCGGCTACGACACGCTGTACAGCGAGAGCGGCATCGAGTACTACGAGAACTCCGTGCTGAACGGCAGCGACTCCTCGCTCACGGTCAGGAACTTCATCGACCTGCTCACCGGCAAACCGCGCAAGGGCGCCAACGTCACCGTCACGATCAACTCCAAGGCCCAGGACGCGGCCTGGAACGCGCTGCAGAGCGACACCGGCGGCAAGCCGGGCGCCGTGGTCGCGCTGGATCCGCAGAACGGCGCGATCCTGGCCATGGCCTCCTACCCGAGCTTCGACCCCAACGTGCTGGCCACCCACAACGGCACCAAGCTCAACGCGGCCGACAACGCCCTGCTCCAGCAGGCCGGCAACCCGCTGCTGAACCGGGCCATCAACTTCACCTGGCCGCCCGGCTCCACGTTCAAGATCGTGACCAGCTCGGCGTACCTCAGCCAGAACCCGGCCAGCACCCCGCAGACCAACGTCAACTCGCCCACGCAGCTGAAGCTGCCGCAGACGACCCACATCCTGACCAACAACGACGGCGAGGTCTGCGGCAACGGCAGCGGCCAGGCGCCGCTGCTGACCGCGTTCGCGCAGTCCTGCGACACGACGTTCGGCAGCCTGGGCATGACCCTGGGGGCGCCGACGCTGAACAACTACGCCGGGCTGTTCGGGATGAACAGCAAGACACTGCGGATCCCGATGCCGGTGACCCAGAGCAACTACGTCATCCCGCCCAGCCAGGCGCTGACCGCGTTCTCGGCCATCGGGCAGTACAGCGACACGGTGACCCCGCTGCAGGAGGCCATGTTCGCGGCGGCCATCGCCAACGGCGGCAAGCTGATGACGCCGTACCTGGTCAAGCAGGTCACCGCCAGCGACCTGAGCACGGTGGAAACCACCAACTCGACTCAGCTGAGCCAGCCGGTCTCGCCCACCGTCGCGACCGGCCTGGGCCAGATGATGCTGGCCGTGGTCCAGAACTCCGACGGCACGGCGAACATGTACAACACCGCGGCGGTGGGCTTCACCATGGCCGGCAAGACCGGTACCGCGCAGAACGGGGTGAACAACACCGGCCTCAACGACGCCGTCTTCACCGCTTACGCGCCCTACGACAACCCGAAGATCGCCGTGGGCGTCATAATTCAAGGCGGAGGGTACGGGGCAACCGCGGCCGCCCCCATCGCTGTCCAGGTCATCAAGGCCTACCTGGCATCCCTGGGGAAGTAGTAAGTGACCGATTACCTGCTCGCGGGCCGTTACCGGCTGACCGACCGTATCGCGGCCGGCGGCATGGGCGAGGTCTGGCGCGGTGAAGACGTGCTGCTCAACCGCGCCGTCGCGGTCAAGCTGCTGCCCACCGGCCGGGCGGGCGACGAGTCTTTCCTGGCCCGGTTCCGCGCCGAGGCCCGGTACGCGGCCAGCCTGTCCCACCCGGGCATCGCCCGGGTCTACGACTACGGCGAGTCGGCCGAGTTCGGCGGCGCGTACCTGATCATGGAGCTGGTCAAGGGCGAGCCGCTGTCCGCGATCCTGGCCCGGGCGGGCCGGCTCTCGCCCGACGCCACCCTGGATATCGTCGGCCAGGCGGCCCGGGCGCTCGACGCGGCGCACCAGGCCGGCATCGTGCACCGCGACATCAAGCCCGGCAACCTGCTGGTGGCCGCGGGCGGCACGACCAAGATCACGGACTTCGGGATCGCCACCGCGGTGCGCGCGGCGCAGGCCTCGCACCTGACCGAGACCGGCATGGTCATGGGCACCGCCATGTACGTCTCGCCCGAGCAGGCCACCGGCGCGCCGGTGGACGCCTCCTCCGACATCTACTCACTCGGGGTGGTCGCGTACGAGTGCCTGGCCGGGCACGTGCCGTTCATGGCCAGCGAGCCGCTGGCCATCGCGTACGCGCACAAGCACGCGCCGATACCCGCGCTGCCGCCGGACGTGCCGCAGCCGGTCGCTGACCTGGTCTACGACATGCTGGCCAAGACCCCGGCCGGGCGCCCGGTCAGCGCCCGGGTGGTGGCAGACCGGGCTGACATGCTGCGCGAGGCTCTATTTCTTGGTGGCGGGGCCCTGGGCGCGGCCGGCCGGACCGGCGAGTTCGCCGGGGTGACCAGAGCGGACCTGCCCGTCGCCACCACCGGTGCGCTTCGCCCGGACGACTATGACCCGGCCGGTTATGAACAGGGCCCCGGACCGCGCCCGCCCGGCAGCCGGCGCCGCTGGGTGACGGCAGGCCTGACCGCTGTGCTGTGCGCCGCGGCCGCCGCCAGCGGCCTGTACCTCAGCGGGCACCTCCACGGCCAGACCAGCGGAGACGTGGGCAACACGGTGCAGCACCTGAGCTCGTCGGCCGTCCGGTCGTCCGCGTCCGCCAGTCAGCCCGTCACGACCGGCCCGACTCCTAGTACCGTGGAGCCGTCAACAGTGCCCGCCAGCTACGGCGAGCCCGAAGCCCCGTAAGTCAACCAAACCGACATCATCTCCCAAGATCTCACCATCGTCGTCGAGCCCCGCCTCGTCGGCGAGCAGCTCCACATCGGCAAGTGCTTCTTCGTCGTCATCGGCGTCGTCGAGTGCGTCTTCGACGGCGACCCCCGACGCCTTAGATACTGGCAATAACGCAGGGTGGTTTGGCAGAGTGCGAGACATGACACAGCCCCGTCTACTCGGCGGCCGCTATGAGCTCGACGGCGTCGTTGGCCGCGGCGGCATGGCGGAGGTGTACCGGGCCCGCGACATCCGGCTGGACCGGATCGTCGCGATCAAGACGCTGCGCGCCGACCTGGCCCGGGACCAGATATTCCAGGCCCGGTTCCGCCGCGAGGCGCAGTCCGCCGCGTCGCTGAACCACCCGTCGATCGTGGCGGTCTACGACACCGGCGAGGATATGGCGACCGGGCTCCCGGTGCCGTACATCGTGATGGAGTACGTCGACGGCCGCACGGTACGTGACCTGCTGCAAGACGGCCACCGGCTGCTGCCGGAACGGTCGCTGGAGATCATCGACGGCGTGCTGCGGGCCCTGGACTACAGCCACCAGGCCGGCATCGTGCACCGGGACATCAAGCCGGGCAACGTGATGGTGACCCGCAACGGCGACGTCAAGGTCATGGACTTCGGCATCGCCCGCGCGATGAGCGACGCGCAGGCCACCATGACCCAGACGGCCCAGGTGATCGGCACCGCCCAGTACCTGTCGCCCGAGCAGGCCCGGGGCGAGCGGGTCGATTCCCGCAGCGACCTGTACTCCACCGGCTGCCTGCTGTACGAGCTGCTCACCGGCCGGCCGCCGTTCACCGGCGACTCGCCGGTCGCGATCGCCTACCAGCACGTCCGGGAGAACCCGATCCCGCCGTCCCGGGTGGATCCGGACGTCCCGCCCTGGGCCGACGCGATCGTGCTGAAGGCGATGGCCAAGTCTCCCGCCGACCGGTACCAGACGGCCGGCGACATGCGCGCCGACCTGCAGCGCGCCGCGTCCGGCCTGCCGGTGGCGGCCGCGCCGCCGACCCGGGTGGACATGTACCAGGACGCCCAGCGGATGGGCTCGGACCCGATGACCGGCCGGACGTCCGCGATCCCGCCGGTGTCCGACTACGACTACGCCGGCCAGGGCTACGACCGCGGCCGCGGCGGCGGCGGGCACCGGTGGATCCCGTGGGTGCTCGGGCTGGTGCTCGTGCTCGGCGTGGTCATCGGCGTGGCCTACTACCTGCTGGCCGGGGGCAAGACGTACTCCGTGCCGCTGGTGAATAACCAGACAGTAGCCGTGGCGCAGCACGAGATCTCCCTCCAGCATCTGCGTTCGACCGTGGTCGACCAGGCCAGCAGCAACGTCGGCAAGGGCCTGGTGATCAGCTCCAACCCGCCGCAGGGCAACAACGTCGCCGCGAACACCCTGGTGACGCTGTACGTCTCCACCGGGGCGGCGCCGGTGGCGGTGCCCAACGTGGTCGGCCAGCAGGAAACCGACGGCCCAGAACGAGCTTCAGGGCAAGGGCTTCCAGGTCTCGGTCAAGCCTGACCCGACCTCGACGCAGCCGTCGGGCACCGTGATCAGCCAGAGTCCGAGCGGCGGTACGGCCCCGCCAGGCTCCACGGTGACGATCACCGTCTCCGGCGGCGCCGTGTCCGTGCCGTCGGTCGTCGGTGACTCCCAGCAGACGGCCAACCAGATCCTGACCACGGCCGGGTTCGCGGTCAGCGTCCAGCAGGGGTCGGGGCCGTCCCAGTACGCGAACGGCACGGTCTTCTCCCAGCAGCCGGCGGCCAACAGTACGGAGCCGAAGGGCACCACCATCACAATCTTCGTCCAGAACGGGGCCTCCCCGTCCCCGTCCGTGACCCCGTCGTCGACCTCACCCACCCCGACCCCGTCCGGCAGCGGCGGCATCCTGCCCGGCTTCTGACCCCTGGTGGCTGCGGGCGAGCCGGCGGCGGAGAACGCGACCACCGCCGGGAGCCGCTACGCTTAGGTTCCGCACCGCTGTGCTTGCCCGGGGGACGGCCCCCCGGACCCCCGCGGGGTTTGCCATGCAGGAGGCCGTCGTGCCCAAGTCGCGCGTCCGGAAGAGGACGGTCTATACGCCGCCGCCGTCGAAGTCGGCGCGGCGGAAGGTCAGCGCGCCGTGGGTCGGACCGACCATCGTGGTCTGCCTGATCCTCGGCCTGGCCTGGATCGTGGCGTACTACATCACCAACGGCTCGTTCCCCGGCATGTCGGCCCTGGGTGCGTGGAACCTGGTGGTGGGCTTCGCCTTCATCATCGCCGGCGTCGCTCTGTCCACCCGCTGGCGCTGAGTCAACCGCTGGCCTCGCGCCTTAGCCGGCCGCCCCGGTCAGCTGCCCGTTCCTGACCACGATGGCGATCACCAGCAGCACCACGACCGCGACCGTCGCGAGCACCTGCAGCGCGACGCGGTTCTTGCGCGGCGCGTACGCGTAGGCGGCGGTGAGGACCGCGCCGGTGAGCAGCCCGCCGATGTGGGCCTGCCAGGCGATGGTGGTGTGCCAGAAGAAGCTGAGCGCCAGGTTGATGGCAATCAGCGCGACGATCCCGCGAGTGTCCAGGCGGAGCCGCCTGGACACCACGAACCACGCGCCGAACAGCCCGAAGATGGCGCCCGAGGCGCCCACCGCGGGGGCGTTCGGCGCCGCGAGGAAGTAGTACATCACCCCGCCGCCGACCGCGCTAAGCAGGTACACCGCCAGGAAGCGCAGCCGGCCGAGCAGACCCTCCAGGGCCGGGCCGACGAAGATCAGGGCCCACATGTTGAACACGATGTCCAGGATGCCCAGGCCGCCCTGGCCGGTGGCGGGGGCCAGGAACGCGGACGTGATCAGCCGGTACCACTCGCCCGCGGCGACGCCGTGCCACGGGCCGCCCGGCCCGTACGTGGCGTACCCGACCATCTCCAGGTCGGTGACGATGTTCGGGCGGACCCAGGTGACCAGGAAGACCGCGACGTTGATCGCGACCAGCGTCCAGGTGACGACGGCGCCGGCGGCCGGGCGGCCGCCGAACGCGGTACTGGCCTGCCGGGTGCTTCGCGCGCCCTGACCGACGCAATCCACGCACTGCTGGCCCACCGAGGCCGATCGCATGCAGTCAGGGCACGCGTGGCGCCCGCACCGGACGCACGAGACGTAGGTCTCCCGGCCAGGGTGCCGGTAACAGGTGGGGACCTGCGATCCGGTCTGCTCTCCCTGGCCCGGCTGGCCTGGCTGGTCCCATTGACCCGGTGCGCCCGATCCGGGGTCGCTGGGCGCGCTCACGATTGAAGGTCCGATCAGCTGGCGGAGCGGTCCACGGTGACCGACTCGAGGACGACGTCCTCCACCGGCCGGTCCTGGCTGCCGGTCTTCAGCCGGGTGATCGCGTCCACCACGTCTGCGCCCTCGATGACCTCACCGAAGATGGTGTGCTTGCCGTTGAGCCAGGGGGTGGGGCCGACAGTGATGAAGAACTGCGAGCCGTTGGTGCCAGGCCCGGCGTTGGCCATGGCCAGCAGGTAGGGCCGGTCGAAGCGCAGGTCGGGATGGATCTCGTCGGCGAACTTGTAGCCGGGTCCGCCGCGGCCGCTGCCGAGCGGGTCGCCGCCCTGGATCATGAAGTCGGGAATGACCCGGTGGAAGATGGTCCCGTCATACAGTTTGGCCGTGGTCGCGCGGCCCGTGTTCGGGTCGGTCCACTGCTTGCCGCCCTCGGCCAGTTCCACGAAGTTGCGCACGGTTTTCGGTGCGTGATCAGGGAAGAGGCGGACGACCACCCGGCCCTGGTTCGTCTGCAACGTCGCCGTCAGCGTTTCTGCCATGCGTGTGACTCCATCCGATGGCCTAATATTTCGTCGGCGTAAACATCCTTCATTCATCACCGTACCGGTAGCGCGCGATGGTTGAAGACAGCCGGGACGGGAAGTCTGTGATAACGGGATTACACTCGGGAGGTTTACTGTGTCCCTTATCAACACCAACCGCACTACCGACGAGACGGCGACGATCGGCGCGCGCGCGAAGGATGCCGCCGCTCAGGCCGTCCCGATGGGAAAGCGCGCGGGAACGACAGCGGTCCAGAGAGCTGCGGGTGCAAGAGACTGGGCCGTGCCCCGGGTGCAGGACGCGAAGGAATGGGTCGCACCGCGCGTGCAGGACACCGTCCGGGGCGCCCGGGAATGGGCCGCGCCCCGGCTTGAAGACGCCGCGGAAGCGGTGACCACCACGGTCGCGCCGAAGGTCTCTTCGGCGCTGCGCTCCACCGCCAGCCAGGTCCGGCCTGCCGCGACCCCGGCCAAGACCGGCGCGCGCCGGCTGCTCGACTGGCGCTTGATGGTCGGCTTGGGCGCCGTGCTGGCCGCGGCCGGCGCCACGGCGGCCGTCGCCATGCGGCGCCGGTACGCACGGGCCACCGCCGACGCCAAGGACGCCACCGAACCGGACGCCACCGAGCAGGCGGCGGCCGACGACCCCGCGGCCGAGGCCTCCTCGGTCAACGGACGGGTCACCACGCCCGGGAACTAACGGGAAGTAACAAGCACGCCGCACAGGCGCGGCGTCCAGGCCGGACGCCGCGCCTGTCCGCGCCTGATCCGGTACCGTCTAGTGACGGACCCAAGGATCATGACCGGCAGGCAGGCAAAGCGGTGAGCGAGCACGACGGGGACGAAAGGACCACCCGGTCCGCCTCGCCCGGACTGACCCGCCTGCTCGGCTGGCTGGCCGCGGCCGCCATCGCCGTCTCGACGCTTATCATCATCGCGCTCTCGGCCGCGGGACCGAACGTCGCCGTCCCGGTCATGCGTAAGCCGTCGGTCGGTACGCCCGGGTGGCCGCCCTGGTGGCATGCGCTGCACCTGACCGCCACGTTCGTGACCGTGTCGCTGTGGGCCGCGATGGTGCTGGGCTGCGCCGGGGTGATCGCCGGGCTGGTCGCCGTGGCGCGCGGCGCACGGCCGCCGGTGCGCGCGGTCATGGCGGCCGCGTTCCTGGCCGTCGCGGTGGTGACCGTGCTGCCCTCGGCCGGCTCGACCGACGCCATCTCCTACGCCGCCAACGGCCGGATGGCGGTGATCGGGCACAGCCCCTACGTCATGACCCCGCTGCAGCTGCAGCGCAGCGGCGACCCGATCGGCCGGCAGATCCCGTTCAGCGAGATCCCGTCCACCTGGCTGACCACGGTGTCGGTGTACGGCCCGGTGGCCACCGGGGCCGAGTGGGCCGCCGCTGAGCTGGGCGGGTCGTCGCTGGCCCGGATCACGTTCTGGCTGAAGCTGGAGGAGGCGCTGGCCTTCGGCGCGGTGATCGTGGCCCTGGACCGGATGCTCCGGGCCGATCCCGCGCAGCGCCTGCGCGCCCACCTGCTCTGGTCGGTGAACCCGCTGCTGCTCTGGGAAATCGTGGCCAGCGGCCACATCGACGGGCTCGCCGCGCTGTTCGGCCTGCTGGGCGTGGTCGCACTGCGCCTGCGCCCCAGCCAGACCAGCTCCAGCCAGACCAGCCCCAGCCAGACCAGCAGCAGCCAGACCAGCTCCACTCCGAACGGCGATCGCGGGCAGATCGGGCTGCGCGACGCGGCCCTGGCCGGGCTGGCGATCGGCGTGGCCACCGGCATCAAGGTCGAGTACGCGCTGTTCGGCCTGGCCGTGGCCTGGGCCTGCCGCCGGTCGCTCAAGCCGCTGGCCGCCGCCGCGGCCGGCTTCGTGCTGGTCGTGGTCCCGGTCTACCTGGCGGCGGGTACCCCGGCGATCAAGGTCCTGATTACCCGCAGCCCCGGGATCACCTGGGACACCATGTACCAGTTGTTCTGGCGGCCGGTGCTCGGTTATACCCAGTTCAGCGTGACCAGCGTCCCGCCGCACCTGGAGCTGGTCGCGTACCTGCTGTTCGCGGCCGTGGCGGTGCTGGCCGTGCTGCGCCTCCCCGACCGGCTGCCGGACCTGCCCGCCGTGACCCCGGCGCTGGCCCTGAGCCTGGCCTGGCTGTTCGTCACCGCCTTCCAGCGGCCCTGGTACGACGCGATGGCGATCAGCCTGCTCGCGCTGTACTCGGCGTCCCGGCTGGACTGGGTGGTGCTGATCCGCCTGCTGGCCGGCGCGACCGTCTACGTCCAGGCCGTGCAGAGCCCGGTCCAGCCGCACTGGCTCGCTGATCTGGGCCAGTTCGACGGCGCCTGGCTGACGCCCGGGGTTCGCCTGCTGGCCACCGTGGCGTTGGTCTGGCTCTGCCTGTCCGGACGCTGGGGCTGGCGATCGGCGCCGGCGGTGTCCCCCGGCAGGCTTCCCGAGCTGCTGCCGGCCACCTGACTGGCGTTCTCCACAAGCACGCACTGTGGATAACTCAGAACGCAACGTCCCAGGGTGCATAGGGGCCCCGGCAACTGAATGCACATGTCTGTGGATTAAATTGTGGACAACCCGGGGCTACAGGGGCTGATCCGGAGGATCCCCCAGGGCGTCTCCGGTCAGGTAAAGCCGAGGCCAACGGCAGTCGACGAACTGGTCGAGGTACCCGGTGAGCCGTTCCTCGAAGTCGTCGTCCTCCGCGGCGGCCCCGGCGGCCCGTTCGACGGCGGACGGGCTGTCCACGCCGAACGCCACCGCCCGTACCTCCCAGGCATCGCGTTGCGCTCCGTCGTACCAGCGCTGGACCGTCCCGACCTGCCGGGCACAGGTGTCGCCGGCAACAGCTTGCCCGTACGTCCGTTCCCATTCCGCGCTGCGCGGGTGCGGGCCCGCTCCGGGGTTCTTCCGGTCGGCGGTCTTGAGCGCGTCCAGCACGAGCGTCCACTGGTAGGCGGGCGCGAGCCAGCGCGGCTCCTCCCGCTGGCATAGCCAGCTACCCCGCGACACCCGGGCCCGGATCGCGGTGCTGACGTGCGCGGCCAGCCCCACCGGGCTGACCCGCCGGGCGATGACCGGCACCCGGGCGCTCACCGCGGCGTCCACGCCGTGCGAGATGGCGCAGTCCCGCAGCCGGGACGGCATCATCTGCAGCAGGGACAGCAGCGCGGTCCGGGGCACCGGCATGGGCCAGCCGGCCAGGTGCCCGAGGACCGACAGCTCGGCCCACAGCCGGATGGCCGGGTACTCCTCCAGGGCCCGCTGGGCGACCCGCATGTCGCGCAGCGTGCACGGGCGCGCGGTGCAGTCCGCGCCGCACGTCGTGCTGCGCGACCGGACCACCCCGGCCGGGGTCGCGGTGGCCGCCTCGGCCGCCGCCTCCCGGGCGGTCCCGTCGGGCATCCGGGCCAGCAGCGGGTAATCCATCCCGTCGGCGAAGACCGCGGCCTCGCCGGGCCGCAGGGTGACCAGGAAGCGGTTCTGCGCCCTGGTCATGTTCATCGTGGCGCCCACGGCCTCGCGGTCGCCGGCCGCCGGGAGGCGGTGGGTGATCTTCACCGCCGTGTTCTTGATCACGTCCGGGACCAGCCGCTCGGGGATCTGCTCGGCGATGATGACCCCCTCGCCGTAGGCGCGGATCTCGGCCAGCAGGCCGGCGAACTGCTCGACCGCGTGCGCGGCCGCGCTGCCGGGGACGTCCGGGCGGCGCAGCAGCCGGTGCGCTTCCTCGATGACGGTCAGGTGGCGGAGCCGGACCTGGCCGGACGGCCGGGCCCGGTGCTCCATCCGCAGGTGCTCGGCCAGCCGGATCATCACCGTACCCATGAGGAACGCCTTGTCGCCGTCGTCGCCCACGTCCTCGAGCTCGAGCACGGCGTTGGTCCGCAGCAGCCGGCTGAAGTCGAGCTGATGGCCGCCCTCCAGGAACCGGCCGGTGGTGCCCAGGCGCAGGCTGGACAGCCGCACCTTGACGAACCCGAGCACGTCGTCGGTGATCCGCTCGCTGTAGCCGACCTCCCGCAGGATCCTGACCGCGGCCCGTTGCAGGTCGGCCAGGCGCGGGTAGCCGGGGTTAGGATCGGCCGCGATCGTCTCGCCCAGCGCCATGTCCCATCCGGCGTCCTCGTAGACCAGGGTCAGCGCCGCGCTGAGCACCTGCCCGAACGGCTCCGGCGACCGGAACGACGCGATGAACAGCGCCGTGACCAGCTCCGCGTGGGTCTGCAGCGGAAACCGGCGGCCTGTGGCGTCCGGGGCCGGCTCCAGCAGGTTCAGCCCGGCGGCGATCGCGTCCGGGTCTCCCGGCCGGATCCGCACCACCTCGGCGGCCTCGGCCAGGCGCCCGGCCATTAGCCGGTACTCGGCCTTGGCCGGCTCCACCACCAGCCACGGGATCCCGGCCCGGGTGGCGGACTCGAGCATTGCGCGCACCGTCTGCGACTTACCGGCCCCGGTGGCGCCGCAGACGAACACGTGCCGGTTCACCGAGTCGAGCGGCAGCAGCAGCGGCCCGGCGGGCCGGCGGCTGCGGTCCAGCACCTCACCCACCGCGATCGCCTCCCGCCCGGCCGCGGCGGGCTCCTGGGCCACGTCGAAGTCGGGGGGCAGCGCCAGCCGTACCCCCGGGATCTCGCGCTCGGGCGGCCGGGCCAGCGCCGCGACCAGCTCGGTGCTGGCGTACCAGGGGTAGCCCGTCGCCGCGTCCCCGTCGGCCGGTGCCGGGCCGGTGTCCTGCATGAGCGCGGGCAGGTCGCGGGCGCCGGCGGCGGCCGGTGCCAGTGCGTAGGGCAGTTCGGCCAGGTCGGCGGACGCGCAGACCAGCCCGGCCACCCGGGCCGCGGCATCGGCGTCGGCGCCGCCCGCGGCCAGCCGGACCCGCCACAGCCCGGTCGACAGGCCCTGGCGCAGTTCGGCGTGCCGCAGCCGGAGCCGGTGCACCTCGCCGGGAAACGACTCGGCCTGCCGGGCCACCCGCTCGGCCATCGCGCCGATCTCGGCGCTCCCCACAGGCTCGGCCACCAGCAGCCAGCCGAACGCCCCGGGCCACACCGCCAGCAGGCACTCTTCCAGCGACGGCGGGGGCCGCTGCCCGGTGTGCCGCTCGGCCTCCAGCCGGAGCCCGCCGATGGCCCGCCAGCTCGGCAGCTCGGCCATGAAGGTGGCCAGGGCGCCACGGACCAGTGGCTCAGCCCGGGCGCCGCCGGGCAGGGTGAGCAGGACCTCGCGGTCGTCCTGGCTGCCGACCAGGCCGGGGCCGGCCGCGAGGAACTGGACCGGGCCGCCGGCCCGGTGCCGCACCCAGCCCAAGGCCAGCGCGCCCGGGCCGTTGTCCTTGACGTCGTTGTCCTTGACGTCGTTGTCCTTGGCGCCGTTGTCCTTGGCGCCGACGCCGGCGTGGTAAGCAGCGATCAGCGCGGCCAGCCGCTGCGTGCGGCCGGGGTCGTTCGGCAGGCCGGCGGATGCTCCGGTCTCACCCGGGCCGGGCCGCCGCGGTATCTCGGTAATGCGGTACGCGTCAAGCGCGGTCAGCTCGGGCCAGCCTAAGGTCACCACGCGCCTTTCCACACGTTTGCTACGTCCTGACACAAATACCCTAAACAGGGCGGGTCACGCAGTGAAGTATCACGGCGCGCCTCCGGCACGACCCAGCCGCTGCCCGTTGTTACTTCCACTGCCCCGCCCGTGACCGGGCAGGAACCCGTATCCCGGCCGGTAGGCGGAGCCTTCGTGCTGGCCGGCCACCGGGTCACCACGGCCGGCCCAGGGGTCGAAGCCGGGCGGCCAGGTCCGCCAGTCGGCAAAGGCCGACCAGCGACGCCGCTGCGACCGCGCGATGAGCTGCAGGACGGTGAAGGCGCCCACCGCCAGCACCACGATGACGATAAGCGTGATCCGCTCCCCCGCCGAACCCCCGCCGTGCCACGGCGGCAGGCTCACCGAGCTCGCGGTGGGCTGGGCCTGGACCGAGGGGCCGGACACGCACAGCACGGCTAGCGCGGTGAGACCGGCCACAGCCAGGGCCGGGAGGACGCGCATGCGGGCCGCCGTCGCGTGCCGGGCCGCGCACGGGCACGGCAGCCGCGTGCCGCCCGGACCATTCCCTGACATCCCGCCACCCACTTCCCAGACGTCGGCCACCTGGACCGGTGCCGCGGCCGCACGAGCGAAAGAAGGCGGTGATCATCAGCCCGGCGATCACCGCGCAAGATGAGCGACGGGCCGTGATCTTTCGCGGCGGCCGCGAGCACTGGCCACTAACCCGGACTACGGCCGGCCGGCCCTCTGCGGTTCGGGGCCCGCCGCACCCGTCATCAAGCGGTAATGGATCATCCCGCCGGGCCGAACACCCGGCCGAGGTACGCGTTGCCGAACCGGTGCTCGGGGTCGACCTCGGCCCGGACCCGGCGGAAATCCTCGAAGCGCGGGTAGAGCGGACCCAGCCGCGCTGCGTCCAGGGTGTGCATCTTGCCCCAGTGCGGCCGGCCCGCCACCGTGGCCACGACCGACTCGAACAGGTCGAAGTAGGCCCGGTAGGGCAGCCCGGTGTACTGGTGGATGGCGATGTAGGCGGTGTCCCGGCCGTACGCGGTGGACAGCCAGATGTCGTCGGCCGCGGCCACCCGCACCTCGACCGGGAACATGACCGGATCGGCGAGCCGGGGGACGGCGCGACGCAGTTCGGCGAGCACGCCGGGCAGTGATTCACGTGGAACGGCGTATTCGGACTCGACGAAGCGGACCCGCCGGGGCGTGACGAACACCCGGTGCGACGCGTCGGTGTACGACCGAGCGGACAGCGCGCCCGAGGAGAGCCGGTTGAGCGCCGGGATGAGCCGGGGCGCGGTCCGCCCGACCCGGCACAGCGTCCCGAACGCGGCGTTCTCCATCACCTCGAACTCCCAGAACCGGCGCCACCCCGGCATCGGCCCCGCGGCCGGCGCCCCGGACGAAACCCGGTTGTTCCGCTTGACCAGGGCCTGGCGGCCGTAGGGGAACCAGTAGAACTCGAAGTGGTCGTTGGCCGCCGCGAGCGCGTCGAACTCCTCGATGACCTGCTCGACCGGCATCGGGCGCTCGTCCGCGGCCAGCGTGAACGACGGCACGCAGCGCAGCGTCACGGCGCTGACCACGCCCAGCGCGCCGAGCCCGACGCGCGCGGCCGCGAACAATCCGGGCCGGGCCGAGGCCGAGCAGGTGACCAGCGAGCCGTCAGCCAGGACCAGGTCGAGCGCCTCGATCTGGGTGGCCAGCCCGCCGAGCCGCGCGCCGGTGCCGTGGGTTCCGGTGGCCAGCGCGCCCGCGATCGTCTGCGCGTCGATGTCGCCCAGGTTGGCCAGGGCCAGCCCGAATTCGGCCAGCGCCGCGTTGAGCGCCCGCAGGGTGGTGCCTGCCCGCACCGTGACCAGGCCGGTCCGGGTGTCCGCGGCCGTGACGCCGGTCCACCGGGACAGGTCCAGGGCCAGCCCGGTCGTCGCCGCGGCCGGGGTGAACGAGTGCCCGCTGCCGAGCGCCCGGACCGCGAGCCCGGCCGCGGCCGCGTCCTTGACCGCGGCGGAGATCTCGGCCTCGGTCCTGGGCTGAGCCCGCCGGGCGGGCGTCGCGGTCGCCGTGCCCGCCCAGTTCCGCCACTCGCCAGGCCCGAGTGCTTGCTTCATTACCCGAGGGTATTCATATTTACCGGGCTTCCGCATACTGTGCGAGCATGTCAGTCGTCCAGGGCACGCGCACCCAGCCGGGCGGTACCTCGCCAGCCGAAGCGCTGCGCAGACGGTACGACCGCGCTACCGCGGAGCTCGACCCGCCGCTGGCCCTGGTCGACCTGGACGCGTTCGACGCGAACGCCGCCGACCTGACCCGCCGGGCCGCGGGCCGCCCGATCCGGGTCGCCACCAAGTCGCTGCGGTGCCGCGACCTGATCGAGCGCGCCCTGGCCCAGCCCGGCTACCAGGGCGTGATGTGCTATTCGCTGCCCGAAGCTCTCTGGCTCTACGCCGCGGGTACCAGCGACGATCTGCTGGTCGCCTACCCCACGGTGAACCGGGGGGCGCTTCGGGCACTGGCCGCGGACGAGGAGGCCCGGCGGCATATCACGATCATGGTCGACTCGGCCGCGCACCTGGACGTGGTGGACCAGGCCCTGGGCGACGGCCACCCCGAGATCCGGGTCTGCCTCGAGCTCGACGTTTCCTGGCGGCCGCTGGCCGGGCAGCCGCTGGTGCACATCGGCTCCCGGCGCTCCCCGGTGTTCACGCCCCGGCAGGCCGCGGACGTGGCCCGCATCATCACCGGCCGGCCCGGCTTCGCTCTGGTGGGCCTGATGGGCTACGAGGGCCAGATCGCGGGCCTGGGCGACGCCCCGCCCGGGCAGCCGGTCCGGGCCCGGCTGATCCGCGGCATCCAGGACCGTTCGGCCGCCGAGCTGCGCGGGCGCCGGACCGAGACGGTCCGCCTGATCCAGGCCCTGACCAGCCTAGAGTTCGTGAACGGCGGCGGTACCGGCAGCCTGGAGACGACCGCCGGGGACGAGTCGGTGACCGAGCTGACCGCGGGCTCGGGGCTGGTCGGCCCGACCCTGTTCGACGCCTACCGCCGCTTCACCCCCGACCCCGCGCTGCTGTTCGCCCTGCCCGTGGTGCGCCGGCCGGCCCGCACATCGCCACCTTGTTCTCCGGCGGGTACGTGGCCTCCGGGACCGGCACCCGGAACCGGCTGCCGCGGCCGTACCTGCCGGCCGGCCTGACCCTGACCGGCGTCGAGGGCGCCGGCGAGGTCCAGACCCCGGTGCGCGGCGCCGCCGCCGACCTGCTGCGCCCCGGCGACCGCGTCTGGCTGCGCCACGCCAAGGCCGGCGAGCTGGCCGAGCGCTTCACCGATTACTACGTGCTCCGCGGCGACCAGGTCACGGCCGTCCCGACCTACCGGGGCGAGGGCCAGTGCTTCGGCTGAGGCCGTAACGATCTTTTATTCCGAACGGACCGTGGTTTCCGCCCCTGCGCAGCGGTTCTCCAACCCGAGCGGGGCGCTCGGCGTCCTAGAGGCGAGGTGGCTCGCCGAGCCGCTCACTGATTGATTGAAGGGTTGGACATCATGGAGATCACCCCCGCCGCCGAAGGCGGCCAGGCAAGCAAGACGCGCAGATCCCGGCAGGTTGCGTCCTGGACATCCCTCGCGTGCGTTGCCGTTCTATTGACCGCCTGCAACTCCTCGACCAGCTCGGCCGCGTCCTCGCCCGCCACCACCGCGGGCACCCAGGGCACCTCGGCCCCGGTTACCGGCCCGACCACGCCGCCCACCACCCCGGCCTCCTCCCCGAGCCCGGCCGCGGCGCCGACCGGGGCCGGCACCTTCCTGGCCGCCGAGCAGTCTCTTAACGGGACGCTGCTGCACGAGCCCGCCTGCGGCGGCTTCGGTTGCGCGCTGTCCGGTGATTCCACCGCGTTCCTGTTCCACATGACATGGACCACCTGGTCGGGCACCGAAGCGGTGGGCACCGGCACCTACAAGCTGGACGACTGCAACCCCGATTGCGCCGGAGGCCACGTGTACTCGGTGGCCACGGTGGTGACGCTGAGCCAGCCGGTCAAGGTCTGCGCCTCATCCGGTACCCGCTGGGTTTGGTCGCACGCGTCGTTCACGTTCCCCAGCGACCTGCCCAAGGCCCTGCAGGGCCCGAACGCCCCGCAGAACCCCTGGACCTTCTCCGGCCTGATCACCGCCGCCCAGCAGACCTGCAGCTAGCCAACATTAACCTTCTCAACCCCAGCCGTCCCGCCGCCGATCGGAGCCGAACAGCAGCGATGAAACATTGGTGTCGTTATAGCGGCACCGATGGAACATTGGTGTCGTTCCGATGAGGCATGGGAACCTGTGGCCGCCGCGTAGGCGGACTAGGGCTTCCGGAACGCCTGTTGTACGCGTGACCTCCGAAGCATCCTGGTGCTGATGACGCTGTTGCCACCCGGCCGGTGTCCTGGGTTGGGGCCACCGCCGCCCAGCAAACCTGCGCGAGCTAGCCGTCTCGCCCGTCTCGCCCGTCTCGCGGGGAGCCGGTCAGGCGGGGTCGGCGGTGAACTGGCCGGCGATGGTGGCCATGGCGGCGGCGAGCCCGGCCGGAGAGGGGGCCCGCTCGGGGTCGATCAGCCACTGGACCAGGACGCCGCTGACCAGCGCCTGGTGCAGGGAGCCGACCGCGCGGGCCTGCTGCTGGTCGGCAGGGTCGACGCCGTATAGCGCCTGCGCCCAGAACGCCCGGGCGTCCTCGATCCCGTCGGCCACCGCGGCGCGTACCTCGGGGTCCCGCTGGGCCACGGTGAAGATGTCGAAGGTGGCCAGCCACACCTGGCGGTTGGTGGCGAACGAGTCGATGACCGCGGCCCAGAACCGCTCGAAGCGCTCCAGCGTGGTCTCGCCCGCGACCGCGCCGGTCCCCATGGCCTGCGCCATCTGCTCGCCGAACTCGTCCAGGGCCTTGAGCACCGCCGCGTTGAGCAGCGCCTTGGTCGAGCCGTAGTGGTAGCCGATGGAGGCCAGGTTGGTCCCGGAGGCCGCGACGATGTCGCGGGCGGTGGTGTGCGCGTAGCCCTTCTCCCGCAGGCACGCGACCGCCCCTGCGAGCAGATCCTCCTTGTGGCTCATGATCCGAGCTTAGCAAGAAATCTATACAAACGTCCTATACATTTGTCCTACACGTTTGTATGATCCGGGGCATGGAGAACCAGAACATCCTCATTTCGGGCGCGAGCGTGGCCGGGCCCGCCCTGGCGTACTGGCTGCGGCGGCGGGGGTTCAACCCGACCGTGGTGGAGCGGGCGCCGTCGCTGCGCGGCGGCGGGTACGCGGTGGACTTCCGCGGCGCCGCGCACCTGTCCGTGCTGGCCAAGATGGGCCTGCTGGACCAGGTCCGGGATCAGCAGACCCACCTGGACACGACCACCTACGTGGACGCGGACGGCCGGCGGGTGGCCGCGATGCCGGCCGGGATCTTCGCCGGCGACGTGGAGATCCTGCGCGGCGACCTGGGCCGGATCTTGTACCAGGCGACCAGGGACGGGACCGAGTACCTGTTCGGCGACACGATCACCGGCCTGGACCAGCGCGCCGACGGGGTGCACGTGACCTTCTCCCGCGCTGCCCCGCGGGTGTTCGACCTGGTGATCGGGGCCGACGGGCTGCACTCGGCGGTCCGCCGGCTGGAGTTCGGTGACGTAGCGGGCGCACGGGACGACCTCGGCCTGTACGTGTCGATCTTCAGCGTGGCCAACTCCTTCGGCCTGGACCATTCCGGGCTGCTGCACAGCGTGCCGGGCCGGACGGCCGCGGTGTTCAGCGCGCGGCAGACCGGGCGGGCCGTGGCGCAGTTCTTCTTCGCCGCGCCAGACGGCGTCCCGGTCGGCTACGACTACCGCGACACCGGCCGGCAGCAGGAGATCGTGGCCCGGGCCTTCGACGGCGTAGGCTGGCACGTGCCGGCCCTGCTGGACCAGATGGCCGCGGCGGACGACTTCTACTTCGACTCGGTCAGCCAGGTGCGGCTGGACCGGTGGTCGGCCGGGCGGGTGGCCCTCATCGGCGATGCCGGGTACGCGGCGGGTCCGGGCGGGAACGGCACCGGCACCGCGATGGTCGCGGCCTACGTGCTGGCCGGCGAGCTGGCCGCGGCCGACGGCGACCATCGCGTCGCGTATGACCGGTACGAGCAGCTGCTCCGCCCCTACGTCGCACGGGGCCAGAAGCAGGCCCGCGGCGGCCGTGACTTCCTGGCCCCGGCGACCGCCAAGAAGATCCGCCAGCGAGACCGGTTCTTCCGCCTGCTGGCCCACCTGCCGGCCAAGCGGCTGATCCGGTACCTGTCCACCCGGACCGCGACCGCGATCACGCTCCCGGAGTACCCGGACCCGGGCCCCGGGTCTCGATGACGGCGAACGCGGCGGGCGGGATCGTGACCGTGTCCTGCTTGATCGTCACGCCCGGGCTGGATGCCGCGAGCACCCCGGTGCCGGGCTGGCCGAGCGCGAGCCGGGCCGGCTCGGGGCCGAGGTTGGCCGCGATGCGGAGCCGTCCCCGCCGGACCATGATCCAGCGCGCGTCCTCGTCGAGGTCGGCCGTCACCCGGTCCAGCCGGGGGTCGGTCAGCTCGGGCCAGGCCCGGCGCAGCGCGATCAGCTCCCGGTACCAGGCCAGCAGGCCGAGATAGGGCTCGCGGTCGAGCTCGGCCCAGTCGAGCTTGGAGCGCAGGAAGGTCGCCTCGTCCTGCGGGTCGGGCACGTCGGCCGCGGCCCAGCCGTGCGCCGCGAACTCGGCCTTGCGGCCCTCGGCCACGGCCTTGGCTAGCCCCGGGTCGATGTGGTCGGTGAAGTACTGCCACGGGGTGTCGGCGCCCCACTCCTCGCCCATGAACAGCATCGGCGTGTAGGGCGCGGTGAGCACCAGGCCGGCGCCCACCTTGACCAGGTCCGGCGGCAGCGTGGCGGCGATCCGGTCGCCGGTGGCCCGGTTCCCGATCTGGTCGTGGTCCTGCAGGTAGCCCAGGAAGCGGTGCGCGGGAATGCGGAACACGTCCACCTGCCGCCCGTGCGTCCGGCCGCGGAAGGAGGACCAGATGCCGTCGTGGAAGAACACCTTGGTGTAGGTCTTGGCCAGCGCGGCCATGGACCCGAAGTCGCCGTAGTAACCCTGCCGCTCGCCGGTGATCGCGGCGTGCACGCTGTGGTGGAAATCGTCGCTCCACTGGGCGGTCAGCCCGTAGCCGCCCGCCTCCCGGGAGGTGACCAGCCGGGGGTCGTTGGCGTCGGACTCGGCGACCAGGACCAGCTCACGGTTCAGCAGCGCCGCGAGCGCCAGCACCTGCGCCGCGAGCTCCTCCAGGAAGTTCAGCGCCCGGTGGTCTTCCAGCGCGTGCACCGCGTCCAGCCGCAGCCCGTCCAGGTGGTAGTCGCGCAGCCACATCAGCGCGTTGCCGATCAGGAACGCGCGGACCTCGTCCGACCCGGGCTGGTCCAGGTTCACCGCGTGTCCCCACGGGGTCACGTGCGCGGTGGCGAAGTACGGCCCGAAGTCGGCGAGCCGGTTTCCGATGCCGACGTGGTTGTACACCACGTCCAAGATGACGGCCAGGCCGCGCGCGTGGCAGGCGTCCACGAACCGCTTCAGCCCGTCCGGGCCGCCGTAGGGTTCGTGCACCGCCCACAGGTTGATCCCGTCGTAGCCCCAGCCGTGCTGGCCGGGGAACGCCGCGACCGGCATCAGCTCCACCATCTGCACGCCGAGCCGGCGCAGATGATCCAGCCGGCCGACGGCCGCGTCGAACGTCCCCTCGGGGGTGAACGTGCCGACGTGCAGCTCGTAGATCACCGACCCGTGCAGCGGCCCGCCGCGCCAGCTCCGGTCGGTCCAGGTGAACGCCGTGTGGTCGTAGGTGCGGCTCGGCCCGTTGATGCCGAGCGGCTGCCGCGGCGACCGGGGGTCGGGCAGCAGCTCGCCGCCGTCGAGCCGGAACCCGTAGTCGATGCCGGCCGCGACGTCGGGCACGTCCGCGCTCCACCACCCGGAGCTGGTGCCCGCGTCCTGCTGGCTCATCGGGTAGCGCTGGCCCGCGACCTCCACCTCGGCCCGGCCGGCGGCCGGGGCCCAGACGCTGAACGTGGTCACCGGGCGCTCTCGCCGGCGAGCCGTTCCTGCTCGGCCAGGTAGATCTCCTCCGGGATGAGCAGCGCCACCGGGAGCCGCCGGGTCAGCTCGGCCAGCGGCGGCCGCAGGCCGGCGTGCCGGGTCCCGGTCAGCACGTCCCGCCAGTGCAGCCCCGGCAGCGGCAAGACGGTATCGGCCCAGCCGCCGCGCCGGCGCAGCCCGGCGGGCAGCCGGGTGACGACGGTGACCGCGTGCTCGCCGCGGACGAACGCGACGGCGTGCTCGGCGGCCGGGCCCTCGCAGGCCAGCGGGGTGTAGCCGCCGGCGAACCACGCGGGATGGTCCCGGCGCAGCTCCAGCGCGCGGTTGGTGAGCAGCATTTTCTCCGCATCAAGGCCCACCACCTCGTGGCCGGCCCGCAGCGCGGCCAGCAGCCGCCGGCGCCGCTGGAAGTCGACCGGCCGCCGGTTGTCCGGATCCACCAGCGACAGGCCGGTGAGCTCGCACCCCTGGTAGAGGTCGGGCACCCCCGGCATGGTGAGCTGGACGAGCTTGGCGCCGAGCGAGTTCACCCGGGCGTCCGGCGCGATGCGGGCGACGAACTCCGCGATCCCGGCCACCAGCTCCGGGTCGGCCAGCACGGCGTCGGCCAGGCCGAGCACCGCCGCCTCGTAGCCAGGGTCGCGCACGGTCCAGGAGGTCCGCGTCTTGGCCTCGTGCATCGCCTTCCCCAGGTACTCGCGCAGCCGCTCGCCGCCCAGCAGCCAGGCGCCGACCAGGGTCTGCCACATCAGGTACTCCAGGTCGGGATCCGGGGCCCGCTCGGTGGCCTGGGCCGCGGCTCCGTCGGTGAGCCAGCTGACCAGGCCGTGCCACTCGGCGACCTTGTGCGCCCAGTCTTCCGGCCACTCCGCGAGCACGGCCAGCCGGGCCCGCACGTCCTCCTGCCGCTTGGTGTCGTGGGTGGACAGCGTGGTCATGGTGGCCGGCCAGCGCGCCACGAGGCGCCCGGCGGCGGCGTGGAACTCGGCCGGGCTGACGCCGAAGATGTCCGGGTCGCCGCCCACCTCGTTCAGGCTGGCCAGCCGCGGCCAGCGGTAGAAGGCGGTGTCCTCCACCCCCTTGGCCAGCACCGGCCCCGTGGTCTGCCCGAACCGGACGACCAGCTCGTCGCGGGCGGCCTGCCGCACCTCGTCGCCCGCCGCGCCGCCCAGGCCCAGCACCCCCGCGCACACCGCGTCCAGCGCCAGGTGCAGGCGGGGCTCCAGGACCTCGCGGGCCGCGGCCGCGGCGGCGGACACGACGGCCGCCGAGACCTCCGGCGGCGGCTCGCCCGGCTGCACGTAGGCCCGGTATACGCCGAACGCGGCCAGCAGCTCGACCAGCACGTCGTGCAGGTCGGCCTCGCTGAGCCCGGCCAGGGCCGGGAAGTCGGCCCGGGCGAACACCCGGGTCAGCCGGTACAGCTCGGCGCTGAACGTGGCGTCGGCGATGCCGCGCTTGGCGTCCCTGGCCACCTCGGCGAAGTCCGGCTTCCCGCCGGTCAACCGCACGTAGTCCTCGGTCAGGCGGGGCTCGCCGTCCGGGTCCACGAACAGCCCGTCGACCAGGGCCAGCGCGTCGTAGCCGGTGGTGCCCGCGCAGTCCCAGGCCGGCAGCTCCTCGCCGCGGGCCAGGATCTTCTCCACCACGACCCACATGCCGCCGGTCGCGCCGGCCAGCCGCCGCAGGTAGCCGCCCGGGTCGGCGAGCCCGTCCGGATGGTCCACCCGCAGGCCGTCGATCAGGCCCTCGGCGGCCAGCCGCAGCGGCACCCGGTGGGTGGCCTCGAACACGTCAGGGTCCTCGACCCGGACGGCGATGAGCGTGTCGATGTCGAAGAACCGGCGCCAGTTGAGCTGGGTGGCCGCGTCGTGCCAGTCGGCCAGCAGGTAGTGCTGCTCGGCGAGCAGCATGCCCAGCGGCAGGTCGGCGACGCCGTCCCGCAGCGGCAGCACATGGTCGAAGTAGCGCAGCACCGGACCGCGGTGCTCGGCGTTCTCCGGGGTCCTGGGCGCGGTGTCGATGATGAGGTCGTCCAGGCACTTCTCCAGCGGCCCGGCCAGGATCGGCATGAGCAGCTTGCCGTCCTGCGCCGCCCAGTCGATGTCGAACCAGTGCGCGTACGGCGAGGCCTGGCCCTGGTACAGCACCGACCACAGCTGCTTGTTGCGTGACTCGGGCGTGGGCCGGGCCATGTGGTTGGGCACGATGTCGACCACCACCCCGAGGTGATGGCGGTGGAACCGGTCCGCCATGGCCCGGAAGGCGTCCTCGCCGCCCAGGTCGGCCGAGACCCGCGAGTGGTCCACCACGTCGTAGCCGTGCGGGGAACCCGGGTTGGCCTGAAGGATCGGTGACAGGTAGACGTGCGTGACGCCCAGGTCGGCCAGGTAGTCGGCCAGTTCGCCCGCCTCGGCGAAACCGAACCCCGGCCGGAGCTGCAGCCGGTACGTGGACAGCGGAGCCCAGGGCTGGCCCGGGTCCCAGCCGGCCAGCTCAGCCACGGGACAGCACCTGCAGGGAGTAGTTGATAACCGTGATCACGTCTCCTGGCTTGACGGCAGTGTCATGTTCAAAATCCGCCATGGGCATCGCCGTGTCCAGCGCTTTGGCCCAGCGCTGGCCGTAGCGGCGCGGCGGGATGGTGAAAACCAGGTCCTGTTCGCTGGCGTTGAACAGCAGCAGGAACGAGTCGTCGGCGACCCGGTCGCCGCGCCGGTCCGGCTCGCTGATGGCCCGGCCGTTGAGGAACACGGTGAGGGACTTGGCGAAGCCGGCGTCCCAGTCGTGGTCGGTCATCTCTTCCCCGGCCAGCGTGAACCAGGCGATGTCGCCCAGCCGCTGCCGTCCGCCGCGGATGGCCTGGCCGCGGAAGAACCGCCGCCGCCGGAACACGGCGTGCTCGGCGCGCAGCATGGTCAGCCTGCGCACGTAGTCAAGCAATTCCTGGTCCGATTCGGCGCGGACCGCCCAGTCGACCCAGGAGATCTCGTTGTCCTGGCAGTACGCGTTGTTGTTGCCCTGCTGGGTGCGCCCCATCTCGTCGCCCGCGAGCAGCATGGGAACGCCCTGGGATAGCAACAGCGTGGTCAGGAAGTTGCGCTTCTGCCGGGCGCGCAGGGCCAGGATGGCCGGGTCGTCGGTGGGGCCTTCCACGCCGCAGTTCCAGGACCGGTTGTCGTCGCTGCCGTCCCGGTTGTCCTCGCCGTTGGCCTCGTTGTGCTTGCGGTCGTAGGAGACCAGGTCCTGCAGGGTGAAGCCGTCGTGTGCGGTGACGAAGTTGACCGAGGCCACCGGACGCCTGCTGTCCTGCTTATACAGGTCGCTGGACCCGGTGAGCCGGGAGGCGAACTCCGGCAGCGTGGCGGGCTGGCCGCGCCACAAGTCCCGGATGGTGTCCCGGTACTTGCCGTTCCATTCGCTCCACAGCGGGGGGAAGTTACCCACGTGATAACCGCCGTCACCCACATCCCACGGTTCGGCGATGAGCTTGACCTGGGAGACCACCGGGTCCTGCTGAACCAGGTCGAAGAACGCGGACAGCCGGTCGACCTCGTGGAACTGCCGGGCCAGGGCGGCGGCCAGGTCGAACCGGAACCCGTCCACGTGCATGTCGAGCACCCAGTAGCGCAGCGAGTCCATGATCATCTGCAGCACGTGCGGGTGCCGCATGAGCAGGCTGTTCCCGGTACCGGTGGTGTCCATGTAGTAGCGCTTGTCGTCGTCCACGAGCCGGTAGTAGGCGGCGTTGTCGATGCCGCGGAAGGACAGCGTCGGCCCCAGGTCGTTGCCCTCGGCGGTGTGGTTATACACCACGTCGAGGATCACCTCGATGCCGGCCTCGTGCAGGGCGCGCACCATCGTCTTGAATTCCTGCACCTGCTCGCCGCGCCGGCCGCTCGCGGCGTAGCCGTTGTGCGGGGCGAAGAAGCCGATCGTGTTATAGCCCCAGTAGTTGTGCAGGCCGCGGTCGTTCAGGTGACTGTCGGTGACGTACTGGTGGACCGGCATCAGCTCGATCGCGGTGACACCCAGCCGGTGCAGGTGCGAGATGATCGCCGGGTGGGCCAGGCCCAGGTAGGTCCCGCGCTGCTCCTCGGGCACGACTGGGTGCAGTTTGGTCAGCCCGCGGACGTGCGCCTCGTAGATAACGGTCTCGTGGTACGGGGTCCGCGGCGGCCGGTCCAGGCCCCAGTCGAAGTACGGGTTGATCACCGCCGAACGCGGGACGTAGGGCGCGGAGTCGGTGTTGTTGCGCCGGTCCGGATGTCCGAAGGGGTAGGAGAACACCGGCTGGCCCCAGGTGACGTGGCCGTCGATGGCCTTGGCGTACGGGTCAAGCAGCAGCTTGGAGGGATTGCAGCGCTGTCCGGCGGCCGGGTTGTAGGGTCCGTGCACCCGGTACCCGTAGCGCTGGCCGGGGCTGACGCCGGGCAGGTAGCCGTGCCAGACGAACCCGTCCACCTCGCGCAGCTCGACCCGGCTCTCGGTCCCGTCGTCGTCGAACAGGCACAGCTCGACCCGCTGGGCTACCTCGGAGAACAGCCCGAAGTTGGTCCCGGCCCCGTCATAGGTGGCCCCGAGCGGATAGCTGTCGCCTGGCCATACGGCAGTCGCCGCCAAAAGTTCCCCATTCCTCGCACTCACCATACGTTCCGGTCATCACCACTTTCCCATCCTGGCGATGTTCACGCGGGCCAGTCCAGCTCAGTGGGCGAGGCGGTCCCGGGCCGCGGCTCGGGACCCCTGGCAGGCGGCACGGCCTTGACCGGCCCAGCTTGCGGGGCTCGCCGCTCCTCCGTGCCCTCGGGCCCGCTGCGACGCCGCCGACCGGCCCAGCCGTTCCAGGCCCGAAGCCGGAAACGGTGAGGACGGCAACGAAAACGTTGCGCAGGTATAAATCATTTCGGACTTCAGGAATTCTTCCCGGAGCTGGGCCAGAAATCCCTGTCCGCGGCACCCCTGCCCGAGGTGTTTGCTTTCGTCGCGATCTTTGGCAGCGCGGAGCGTCGCCGCCCTTTGCAGAACGTGACGCACAGCCAAGAGGCTGCTGCGAAACTTGATGCGCACGTACGGTTAGCGAGGTACGAGTGATTACCCGGACCACATACGATCGGGCAGCGGACGTCCGGGGTTGTCCACGGTTGTCCTCACGCAGGGTTCGCCATCCTTGTACAGGTTCTGACCTTGCCGAACGAGCAAACGGCGTGTTGGCTGCAACATGTCGCTCATTGTGCGGGAAGATCTGACGCGGGTCAGGGGCTGCCGGACACCTCTTTACCGAGCGGCAGCCATGACCATCAAAATGCCAAAGATTCATAATCTCAGCCGGAGAGATGCGATGACCTCGCAGCAACACAACCAGCAGACCCAAATTCCCGATCTGCGCAACATACCGGTCAACCGCCTCACAGAATTGGGTTCGTCTGCCCTTGCCCATTCAATTGCTCTCTACCGGGAACGGCTCAGGGAAAATGGGATTCCGTTGAGCTCGTTCCAGGCCAGGATCTAGATTCGGCCGGACCCTTACTGACAGGTCGGGTCGACTTGCTCACGACTCATCTACTGCCGGAGGCCACGTTTCGTGCACTGGCCGAGGGCGCTGATCCCACGGTCCGACACCGACATGGTCAGCGTGACCACGCCCGCTGCCTTCGGCGCCTTTGCGACCTCATGGCCGCCCGACCCGGTCACCATGGCCGAGACCCTTGTTCACGAGTTTCAGCACGTCAAGCTCGGCGCTCTGATCGACCTGGTGCCCCTGACCAGGCCGGGTGGAGAGAAGGTCTACGCCGCGTGGCGGCAGGATCCCCGACCGCCAGGCGGCCTTCTCCAGGGGGTCTACGCTCTCCTGGGGATCGCGCGGTTCTGGCATGAGCAGCGGCATGCCGAGACCGACCCGGATGACATCCTGCGCGCTCAGGTCCTCTTCGCCCGCTGGCGGGCCACGATCGACCCGACCGCCGAGACCCTGATGCGGACGGGCTGCCTGACCCCGGCTGGCGTCAGCTTCGTCGGGATGCTGCGCGCCCAGGGGCGGGACCTGGAAACCGATCCGGTCCCCGGCGACGCGGAGGACATCGCCCGGGAGGTCGCCCTAGACCACCGGCTGACCTGGCAGGTACGGCACCTGGCGATCGATCCGGCGGACGTGGCGAGGCTGGCGGCGGCCTACCGCCAGGGTGCTGCGGCCCGGGATCAGGCCGAGCCGAGGACCTGGATCGAGGAGGACGCCCGGAAGGTGGACTCCACCGTCAGGAGCCGGCTGCTGAACCTGCGCTACCTGGCCCCGGCTCGCTATCGTGAGCTGTGCGCTGACGGGACGCTCGCCCTCAGCGAGGCGGATCATCTTCTGGTCAACCAGAACGTGAGCGCGGCGGTTCAGGCTTACCGGGAGCAGATCATCGCCTGCGCCGAGTCGCGCCCGGACGCCTGGATAGGCTTGGCGCTGGCGCTGCATCGGCTCCCCCCATCGCCGCTTCAGGCCGTGCTGGATACCCGCCTGCCGCTTGTCTTGGAGGTCCATGGCTGCCTGGGCGGCCGGATGGACCCGCTGGACCTAGCGAGGTGGTTCGTGTGACCGAGAGTCCTGCCCCGTGGCCGCTGCGCGATCTGGACGTGGCGAGCACGCGGGGCGCCGGTCACCAGCCGGTCCCGTTCCAGCAGTTCATCCTCAAGGTCCATAGCCGGTGCAATCTGGCCTGCGCCTACTGCTATGTCTACGAGATGGCCGATCAGGCCTGGCGCAACCTGCCCAAGCGCATGACGCCGGCGGTGGCCGACAGGATCGTCGAACGCATCGCCGAGCACGCCGGGGAGCACGATCTTCCCAGCGTCGACATCATCCTGCACGGCGGCGAGCCACTGCTGGCCGGCGCGCAGTGGCTGACCACGCTCACCGGGTCGCTGCGGTCTCAGGTGCCAGCGGACGTGAACATGTGCGTCCAGACCAACGGGATCCTGCTGAGTCCAAGCATGCTGGAAACCCTCAGGGATCTCGGCATTCGCGTCGGCGTGAGCCTGGACGGCGACGCGGAAGCTACCGGGCGTCATCGCCGGTACGCGAATGGCCGCAATAGTTTCGCTGACGTCGCCGACGGTCTGGACCTCCTCGGCTCGGCCGAATTCCGTGACATTTACGGCGGGATCTTGTGCACGGTTGACGTGGACAACGATCCGATCGCCACCTACGAGACGCTGCTCAAGTTCGCCCCTCCGGCAGTGGATCTCCTGCTGCCGCACGCGAACTGGAGTTGCCCGCCGCCTGGCTCTGGTTACGCGGACTGGCTGATCACGGTCTTCGAGCGATGGTACTCCGCACCCGAGCAAGAGACCCGCATCCGCCTTTTCTCTGAATTGATTCAGCTAGTCCTTGGCCGGCCGGGTGCAGTGGAAGGCCTGGGCCTGGAACCAAGCACCCTCATCGTGGTCGATACGGACGGTTCCATAAGGCAGCTCGACTCGCTGAGCTCGGCCTATTCCGGCGCGGCCGACACCGGGCTGCACGTCTTCACCGATTCATTCGACGCCGCACTCAACCACCCCACGACCGTCGCCAGGCAGATCGGCGCCGATGCCCTGGCCCCGCAGTGCCAGACCTGTCCGGTCGTGCGGATCTGCGGCGGAGGCCTTTATCCTCACCGATACCGCAGCGGCGAAGGATTCCGCAACCCCTCGGTCTATTGCGCCGACCTGACGCGGCTCATTTCCTACGTCAGCGACCGGGTGATCCGGGATGTGACCGAGCTCAGTACGGTTCGATCTCGGCGGTAAGGCGGATACCCTGCACGGCCGTCCTGGCCTCGGCATGTTCCGCGGTCAGCGTTTCTGAGTACCTGCGCAGCGCGTCGGCGCGCAGCCGGTCGGCCTTTGCGTGATTCCCCGAGGCGGCCTCGTCGATGGCCAGGTTGGCGGCCGCCATCAGCGTGTCCGGATGGTCCGCTCCCAGCGTGCTCTGGCAATTGGTCAGCGTTTCCTGGCCCACCCGGATCGCGGCCGCCAGCTCGCCGCATGCGGCTAGGTCGGCGGCGTAGTTGATGTTCACGGCTAGGGTGAACGGATGCAGTTCGCCGTAGGTTTCGATGAACCCGTCTCTGGCCTGCAGGTCGGACTTGCGGGCCTCTTCTGAGTGCCCAGCGACCCGCAGCACGGAGGCCAGTCCCGCCAGCGCCGCGTAGCTGAAATCGAACGGGAAGCCGGCTTCGCGACACCGGTCCTGGACCTCCCGGCCTAGTTCCTCGGCGCGGACCAGGTCACCAACCGCCCGGCGGTCGTTGATGAGGTTGGTGGCGGCCCTGAGGGTATAGGTGTGCTCCGGGCCGAGGTAGTCGCGCTCCTGAGCAGGGGGAGCGCCTCCAGGGTGAGCCGCCGGGCGTCCGCAGCATGGCCGTCGAGCCGCATCGCGATCGCCACCTCGACCGCCATGGTCAGTACTTGCAGGTCATCCCGGCCGAGCCGGTCCCGCCACACTCTCAGCGCGTCCTGGCCGAACTGCACCGCTTCGACGTGCCCGCCGCGCAGGTGCAGCCGTCTCACCTGGTCGATGATGAGACCGCGCAGATCCGGATTTGATGTGTTGAGGAAGTTGCGGTCGGACTCGAGATGCTGCAACGACAGGTCATATGCCACATCGTTGCTACCCCGGTCCGGATTGCCGGGGTTGGATGCGGCCAGCAGGGCGTCGACTGATGCCCGGTACGCCTGGTACATGGCGCGGCGGTTCTGGCGGAGCTGACCTCTGGTGACGGCCTGGACCACCCGGTGCATCTGCAGCTGGTCACGGGCTCCGTCCACCTTGACCAGTGACAACCGGTGCAGCTGAGTGGCCGCAGCGCGGAACCGGGGAGAAGAGCGGAGAAATTCGCGCAGTGGCGGATCGCAGATGGCGTGGGCGTTCTGCAGGAAAAGCTCTCCCGCGATCGGTTCGGGGGAGAAGAAGGCGCAGAGGTTGAACAGGTGCTCGGCGTCCGGGGTCAGCAGCGCGGTAGACATCGTCCAGGTGGCTGAGACGGACGCCGGGAAATCCGGAAGCTGTTCGCTGAGGAGCCGGTGCGGGTTCGTGTTGAACTGCGTGAGGTAGTCGTCGGGGCTTTGCTTGGTCTCGGTAAGGTACGCCGCGGCGTGCTCGATGGCGATCGGCAGATGACCGAGCGCGGCGGCCAGCCGCCCGGCCTTGATGCTCCGCTGCTCGTCCTCTTCCGCGCTCAGCCGTCCGGCGCCGCCGAGGACGGGCACCCTGCCGCGCAGGAAGCTGATGGCCTCTTCTTCGGTGAATGGCGAGACCTCGATACTGTCAGCCTCGATGTAGCCCGGCCAGTTCTGCAGCCGCGAGGTGATGATGATGTGGCCGCCGGGCGGGCACGTGGGCAGATACCTTTACCGGTTCAATCACGGACCCAGCAGGGAGTGCGGATGAGTACTCGGCTCAAGACGGTGCCGTCCACGGGGCGGTCGGTCACCGACCCGGTGCCGCGCACCATCCTCGCGGTCGACGTCGAAGGATCGACGCAGCGGACCAACCCGGAGCGAGGCGAGTTCCGTCGCATCATGTATGCCCTGCTCTACCGGGCGCTGCGCGCCACCGGGATCGGCCGCGAGCACCTGGAGAACCCGGCCGATCGCGGCGATGGCGTACTGCTCATGTTCCGGCCGCACGACGACGTGCCGAAGACGCTCCTGCTCGGCCAGCTGATCCCGAAGCTCGCCGCCGTGCTCGTCGAGCACAACGCGACGGTCGCTCAGCCGGCGCTGCGGCTCCGGCTGCGGGCGGTCCTGCATGCCGGCGAGATTCACGACGACGGATGGGGTTTTTACGGCGAAGACATCGATGTCGCGTTCCGGCTCCTGAATTCACCGTCGGTAAAGAAGGCCCTCAAAGAAGAGCCGGTGTCACCGGTCGTGCTCGTGGTCTCGGAGGAGATCCACTCCGCGATAGTCCGGCACGGTTACGTCGACGCCGGGCCGCTCGTACGGTCGGTGAACGTCCGAGTTGCCAAACTCCGGCGGCGTGGCTGGGTCCACATCCCGGTCCCGGCCCCGGCCGAACGCACGCTCCCGGTCAGCCCGGCGGAGGCCCCGTTGCGTGCTCCGTCCCTGGCCATCGCCCCGCCGCCGCCGTCCGAGGGGGCGGCAGCCGAAGATCTTCCCCTGGTCAGCGCGCACGCACTATTACCCGGGGGGACGACCCTTTTCCCCACCCGGGGGGACTCCATCCCCCCGGACCCCCCTGGCGTCCCCCCCGCGCAGGGCGCTGACCAGGGCGGGGATCACCTGGTGCAGGTCGCCGATGACGGCGTAGTCGGCGTGGGCCAGGATCGGGGCGCCCGGATCGGTGTTGATCGCGATGATGTGCTTGGCCCCCGCGCAGCCCGCGATGTGCTGGATGGCGCCGCTGATCCCGCAGGCCAGGTAGAGCTCCGGGGTGATCTTGGTGCCGGTCTGGCCGACCTGCTGCTTGTGCGGCCGCCACCCCTCCGAGGTGACCACGCGGGACACGCCGACCACCCCGCCGAGCAGCGCGGCCAGCTCCTCCAGCGGGGCGAAGCCGTCCGGCCCGCCGACCCCGCGGCCGCCGCCGATCACGACCCGCGCGGTGGCCAGGGACGCGCCGCCGGCGCCGGCCGGCGACTCCACCGCCCGGACCCGCAGGTCGTCCTCGCTCAGCTCGGGCTTGTACAGGTGCACCTGGATGGCCGAAGACGCCTGCGCGGGCACCGGGGCCACGGCGTCGGTGGCCACGGTAAACAGTGCGACCGGGGCCTCCATCACCGCCTCTTCCAGCAGGAGCCCGGCCCAGCGGTGCCGGACGAGCCGGTGCGTCTGCCCGCCGTCGGGGGTCACGATCGTGCAGTTGGCCGCCATCGGCAGCCCGGTGATCGCGCCGAGGTGCGCGAGCACCTCGTTGCCCCGGTCGGTTCCGGCGGCCAGCACGGCGGTCGCCCCGGTCTCTTCCGCGAGCCCGCCCAGGACCCGGGCCCAGGCCTGCGGGGCATACGCGTCCAGGGAGCTGGACTCGATGAGGTACACATCGGTGACGCCATACCGGCCCAGGGTGTCCTGGGGTGCGGTGTCGGCGAAGACGACCGCGCTGACGTCGCTGATCGACCGGGCCATGCTGACGGCCCGCAGCGAAGCGTCGGCCGGCACCCCGCCATCCAGCTCGACCAGGACCAGCACCGTCATGAGAGGACCCCCAGTTCGTCCAGGACGCGGACCAGTTCCGGCACCGCGTCGGCGCCGTGGCCGAGCACGGTGGCCTGGTGCTTGCTCGACGCGGGCACCCGGAGCACCTCCTTGCGCAGGCCCTCGGCGGCCCAGGCCGGGGCGGACCGCTCGACGGCGGCGCGCTTGGCCCGCAACCGCCCGGGCAGCGACGGGTACCGCGGCAGGTTGATGCCTTCCTTGACCGTGACCACGGCGGGCAGCGGCAGCGAGTAGGCCTCCTCGACGCCCCGGTACTCCCGGCGGGCGACCAAACCATCCGCGGACACGGCCAGGTTCTTGATCCCGGTGGCGACGGGCCAGCCGAGCTCGTGCGCGAGCCGGATGCCGACCTGGTAGTCGCCGGTGTCGGCCGCCTCGTTACCCAGCAGCACCAGGTCGTAGGGGCGGGCCCGGACCTCGCCGGCGATGGCGGCCGCGGTCGCGATCGGGCCGAACTCCCGGCCGTCGGTCTCCAGCAGCACCGCGCGCTGCGCCCCCAGGGCCAGCGCGTCCCTGAGCTGCTCGATCGCGATCTCGGGACCCAGGGTCAGCACCGAGGTCGTGCCGCCCAGGCGCTCGGTGATCTGCACCGCCTCCTCGACCGCGCACTCCTCGTGCGGGCTGATCGAGAACCCGGACGCCCGGGTGTCGACCTCCTGCCCGTCCGGGGTCACCGCGATCTTGCCGCCCACGGTGGGGACGCGCTTGATGCAGACGAGAATCTCCATAGTGAAACGACCTAGCTCCTGATCCGGGCATTCGAAGGGTCGAACAGCGGGGTGGCCCCGGCCACCGCGACCGTGACCGGGTACGCCTCGCCCATGTATTCCACCAGCATCGAGGTTCCCTCGACCGCGTGCGAGGCGGGCAAGTAGGCCATCAGCAGGTGCTTGCCCACCGACGGACCCGAACCCGCGCTGGTCACGTACGACGGCCGGCCCTTGGCGTCGACCAGGCGCTCGCCCGCCGGGGTCAGGATCGGCTCGCCGCCCAGCATGTACCGCGGGGTGCCGTCCGCGGACTCAGCAGAGCCGAGGGTCAGCGTGCACAGCACCGCGCACGGCGCTTCGGCCCGCTGCCGCAGGTAGGCGTCCTTGCCGATGAACGGCTGCTCCTTGACCTTGGGCCGGGTCATGCCCGCTTCGACCACGGTGTAGTCGGGGGTGAGCTCGGCGCCGAACGCCCGGTACCCCTTCTCCAGCCGCCCGGTAGTCCCGTATACGCCGATGCCGACCGGGACAAGGCCGTCAGGCCGGCCCGCCTCCCACAGGGTGTCCCACAGCCTGGCGCCCTCCTCGATGGGCGCGTGCAGCTCCCAGCCGAGCTCGCCGACGTAGGAGATCCGCGAGGCCAGCACCACGATGCCGCCGATCTCGATCTCCCGGCAGGTGCCGAAACCGAACCCCGCGTGCGACACGTCGTCGCCGGTCACCGAGGCCAGCACGTCCCTGGCCCGCGGGCCCCACAGCCCGATCGTCGTCCAGGCCGAGGTGAGGTCGGCCAGCGCCGCCCCGGCGGGCAGGTGGTCGGTGATCCACTTGGCGTCGGACATCCCGGTCGCGCCGCCGGTCACCACGCGGAACCGGTCCGGGCCCAGCCGCATCACGGTCAGGTCGGCCCGGAACCCGCCGTCTTCGTTGAGCCAGGAGGTGTACACGACGCGGCCGACGGCCACGTTCAGCTGCGCGACCGACAGGTTCTGCACGGCATCCAGCGCGGCGGGGCCATACACATCCAGCACGGCGAAGGCGGACAGGTCGACCAGGCCGCAGGCGTCCCGCATGGCCAGGTGCTCGGCGTTGATGACCGGCGACCACCAGCGCGACTCCCACTCGGCCGGGCGCTCCATCAGCCGCCCCGCGTACCGCTCCAGCAGGTCCTCGTTCGAGGAGTACCAGAACGGCCGCTCCCAGCCGACGGTCTCGTAGAAGAAGGCCCCGAGCGACCGCTCCCGGTCGTAGACCGGGCTGACCCGGACCGGCCGACCGGATTCCCACTGCTCGGCGGGGTGCACGATCCCGTACATCTTGTTGAAGCCCTCGCGGGCCCGGGCCCGGACGTGCGCCATGGTGCGCTGGTGCGGGTAGAACCGGGCGGCGTCGGCCTCGTGCACGTCGACGGTGGTGACCTTCCCGGACATGAGCTCGGCCACGGCGCGCCCGCAGCCCGGGCCCTCCTTGATCCAGCTGGCCGCGGCCACCCATAGCCCCTTGGCCTCGGGCATCTCGCCCAGCAGCGGGTGCCCGTCCGGGGTCATCGAGATCAGCCCGTTGATCGCGTACCGGATGCCGGCCCGCTCGTCGCCGAGGAGTTCGGGCATCAGCTCGAGCGCCTGCTCCAGCTGCGGGTCGAAGTCCTCCTGGGTGAACGGCATCTCGGTCGGCGAGAGCACCGATTCCTCGATGGACGGGATCTCGTCCGGCGCGACGATGATCGGGCGGTGCGCGTAGGAGCCGACCTCCATGTCGCCGCCGTGCTGGCGCTCGTACATGTTGGTGTCCACGTCGCGGACGATCGGGTAGGAGATCTCGCCCGGCGTGTCGGCGAACAGGGCGATGGGGCCGACGCTGATCATCTGGTGCACGGTCGGGGTCAGCGCCAGCCGGGCCCCGGCCATCCGGGCGATCCGCGGCGACCACACCCCGCAGCAGATCACCACGTGGTCGGTGGCAATCTCGCCCGCGCTGGTCGAGACGCCGCGCACCTGCCCGCCGGCACCGCCGGCCAGGCCAGCAGAGCCCTCCACCGTGATGCCCAGGATCTCGGTGCCAGGCAGCACGGTGAGCGCGCCGGACCGCTGCGCGCCCTCGCGCATCAGCGTGCCGGCCCGCAGGGAGTCGACCACGCCCACGGTGGGGAAGTGCGCGCCGCCCAGGATGACCGACTCGTCCAGGTAGGGCACGAGCTTGTTCACCTCACCGGGCGAGAGGATCTCGGCCGGGATGCCCCACGACTTGGCCTGGGAGCACCGCCGTCGCAGCTCGATCATCCGCTCCGGGGTGCGGGCCACCTCGATGCCGCCGCTCTGGGTAAACACGCCCAGGCCCTGGTACTGCTCGGTGCTGTCGGTGGTCAGGTCGAACATCATCTTCGAGTACTCGATCGGGAAGATGAAGTTCGAGGCGTGGCCGGTGGAGCCGCCCGGGTTGGGCATCGGGCCCTTGTCCACCAGGACCAGATCCCGCCAGCCGAGCAAGGCCAGGTGGTGGACGAGGCTGTTGCCGACGATGCCGGCCCCGATGATGACGGCGCTGGCGCGCGCCGGAGTAGCCGGAGTAGCCGGGGTATCAGTCATAAATCTCATCCCGCCAGTCGCTGTGGTTTGTTGATTCCGGTGCGCTCCAGGGCGGCCCGCCGCCACTGCTCGGCCTGCTGGAGCTGGTTGAAGGTGAACAGGTGCAGCCCGGCCACGCCCGCGTCCGGCCCGGTGATCACCGGGGCCGCGCGGTCCAGCAGCCGGTCCGGGCTGTAACCGCCGGGGACCCAGAAGCGCAGGATCCAGCCGGGGTGCCGGGTGATGAACCGGGCCGACTCCGACGCGCCGGCCACCGCGGCCATCCGCAGCAGCCGGGTCCGCTCGGCCGGCCCGGCCAGCCCCACGTACAGCGGCAGGGTCACGCCGCGGGCCCGGATCCGCTGGATCCACCGGCCGAGCTGGGCCGCGTTGAAGCACACGTTGCTCACGATGTAGGTCGCGTACCTGCGCTTGTCCCACATGGCCTGGATGGTGACGTCGTCGTGGATCTTGGGGTGGCTCTCCGGGTAGCCGGTGATCCCGACCTGGCCGAACGGCCCGCCCATCGCGGCCAGCCGTTCCAGCAGCGGCAGCGCGCCCTCGAACGGCCCGGCCGGGTGCGACGCGTCCCCGCCCGGCACGAACACGTCGTCCACGCCGGACGCCCGCAGCCGCTCGACGATCTCCGCCAGGTGCGCGTCGCTGGCCACCGACCGGGCGGCCAGGTGCGGGACCACCCGGTAGCCGCGGCCGGCCAGCTTCTCGGCGAGCTCGATGGTCGGCTCCAGCCCCTTAACCGGCGACGCGGTGACGGTCACCGTCATCCCGGCCGGCACCCACTCGGCCACGGCCTGCTCGGTCCCCTTGCCCGGGATCACCTCGAACCGGGGCCGGGAAAGGAAACCGTGCAGCAACTCGGTCACGCCCACGGAACGGCCTCCGGAACCAGCGAGGCGAGCGCGGACTCCAGCCGGCTGACCCCGGTCTCGACCCGGGTCAGCGGCAGGCCGAACATCCCCGCCACCCGCTTCGCCTCCGCCGCCAGCGCCGGGGTCGGCTCCTGGGCCAGCCAGACCAGCCGCCGGTAGTGCCCGAAATAGTCCGGCCACAGCTCCGGGTACCGGTCCAAGCCCAGCTCGGCCAGCACCAGCCGGTCGAAGCCGCGCAGCAGGAAGTCGGTCAGCACGTAGGTGCCCGGCTCGGCCTCGAACATCGCGGCCATCCGGGACGCCCCGGCGAACACGTCGTAGCAGTGCAGCCCGGGCAGCCGGCGCAGCCCGTACCGGGCGCACAGCTCATCCAGGGCGCCGTAGGTGCCGCAGTCGGCGTAGGCCACGGCGACGGTGCGGCCGGCGCCCAGGGCACGCACCACGTACCGTTCGGCCAAAATAACGATCTTTCGCGGCCGGTTGTGCAGGACCGCGGGCAGGGACCGTACGGCGACCGGCCAGCCGCGGCGCGCCACGATCTCCCGGACGTGCCCGGCCAGCGCCCCGCAGGCGAGGACGTCAACGTGCGGGGCTCTGTTGGCTGGGGGGACACTCCGCTCCCTGGGGACACCCCAGACCCCGGTGGCCCTACCCCCCCGGGAAATTGAGCTGCTCGACGAAGCGGTCGTTGAAGTCGGCGCGGTCGGAGAGCTCGACATACCTC
Source organism: uncultured Actinomycetes bacterium (assembly GCA_963742795.1). Taxonomy (GTDB): domain Bacteria; phylum Actinomycetota; class Actinomycetes; order Streptosporangiales; family Streptosporangiaceae; genus Palsa-504. The sequence continues at coordinate 437,561 of CAVUNL010000013.1, read as the reverse complement.
ACCTCCTCCAGCAGGGCCAGGCCGCCCGCCCGCTCGCGCAGGCTGAGCAGCGCCATCTTCGCCCCCTCGCCCGCCACGTTGCCCGCCGGCACCACGCGCTGCACGGGCACCTCGGGCACCAGGCCGATCCGGATCGCGGCGGCCGGGGACAGGAAGCTGCCGAACGACCCGGCCAGCAGGACCTGCTTGACGTCGGCCTGGGTCAGGCCGGCCTCCTCGAGCAGGATCTGCCAGCCGGTCGCGATCGCGGCCTTGGCGAACTGGAGCTCGCGGACGTCGCGCTGGGACAGGTAGATGCTGTCCTCCGCCGCGCCCCGCCAGTGCAGGACGAACACCCGCTCCTGGCCGATCCTGGTCAGCCGGCCCGCCAGTCCCGGTGCCGCGGCTCGGGCCGCCTCTTCGGCGACGAGCCGGCCGGATTCATCCAGCAGGCCCAGCTTGACCAGGCCGGTCACCGCGTCGACCAGCCCGGACCCGCACAGGCCCTGCGGTTCGGCGTCGCCGATGACCTTCAGGGTCAGCTCCTCCGGGGTCATCGTGACCACCTCGATCGCGCCGTCGGCGGCGCGCATGCCGCACCGGATCGCGGCCCCCTCGAACGCGGGCCCGGCCGGCGCGGCGGTGGCCAGCAGCCACTCCCGGTTGCCCAGGACGATCTCGCAGTTGGTCCCGATGTCGACGAACAGCCGGACCCGGGCGTCCCGGTCCATGCCGCTGGCCAGCAGGCCGGCCGTGATGTCGCCGCCCACGTAGGCGCCGAACGAGGGGAACACCACCGCGCGGGCCCGGGGGTGCACGGGCAGCCCCAGGTCGGCCGCGAGTACTTCGGGGTACAGCCGGGTGGCCAGGATGAACGGCGCCATGCCGAGCGGCTCGGGGTCGATGCCCAGGACGATATGGGTCATGGTGGCGTTGCCGGCCAGCGCGACCTCGTACACCTCCTGCGGCTCGACTTCGCCCTCGGCGCACACCGCCGCAGCCAGTTCGGCCAGCGTCTCCTGGGCCAGGGCCTGGAGCTTGTCCAGGGCGCCGGGGTCCATCATGGTGGCGCTGATCCTGGTGATCACGTCCGCGCCGAACGGCTGCTGCTTGTTCAGCGCGGAGGCCACCGCGACCGGGGTGCCGGTGCCCAGGTCGAGCAGGGTGGCCACCACGGTGGTGGTGCCCAGGTCGAAGGCGATGCCGAACCGGCGGTCGGTGGTGTCGCCCGGCTCGACGGCGATCAGCACGTCGTCCACCACCACCGCGGTGACGTGATAGTCCGCCGCGCGCAGGGTCCGGCCGAGGGTCCGCAGCACCGCGAGTTCGGCCCGGGGCTCGAGGTCGTCGAGCTGGGCCAGCACCCGCTCCAGGTCGCTGGCCTGGTCAGACAGGTCCGGCTCGGTCATTTCCAGGTACCGCTTCTGCACCGCCGGGCGCAAGATGACCTGCCGCCCGACGCCGACCGTGGCCGCCTTGGGCCGGGTGGTCAGCGGCGGCACCTCGATGGTGGTGTCACGGGTCGCCAAGGTGCGGCAGGCCAGCCGCCAGCCGTCCTTGATCTCTTGCGGGGTGTAGGCGCGGATGTCCAGGCTGGACGGCGCGGGCGGGTCGTCGGTATTGGGTACGATCCGGATCCGGCACTTCTTGCAGGTGCCGTGGCCGCCGCAGGTCGAGTCGATCGCGATGCCGTTCCAGCTGGCGGCGTCGAACAACGTCACGCCGTACGGAACCCGCACCGCCCGCTCATTGAAAAGCAGATTTATCCGAACGGGCCCGGGTGCCTGCTCCTGCGTCACCGTCACGTGCTTTCCTGCGCTTGCGCTTTTTCTCTGGCCAGCTGGGCGCGATGGGCGGCGATCCAGCTCGCCCCCCACTCGTCCCGGTTCAGCACCAGGTCAGCGGCCTTGACCGCGCGGACGATCTGCGGCGAGCGGGCGTCCATGATCGCGCTGGTCAGGCCGTAGGTGATGGCGATGGGCAGGAACGTGGCCGCGATCGAGTACCGGTCCGGCATCCCGAAGCTCACGTTGGACGCGCCCAGCGTCATGTTGACCCCGAACTCGGCCTTGATCATCGCGATGGTCTCGAGCGTCCGCGTCGGGTGCAGGGTGTCCGCGCCGACCGGCATGGCCAGCGGGTCGATGACGATGTCCTCGACGGGGATCTTGTACCGCTCGGTGGCGACGTGGATGAGCTTGCGGGCCAGGTCCACCCGGCGGGCCGGCTCCTCCGGGATCTCCTCCTCGTCGTTGGGCAGGCCGATGACCGCGGCGCCGTACTTGCGGACCAGCGGCAGGATGGCCTCGAGCCGTTCGTCCTCGGCGGTCACCGAGTTGACCAGCGCCTTGCCCTGGTAGGCGGCCAGGCCCGCCTCGAGCACCTCGATGATCGAGGAGTCGATGACCAGCGGCAGGTCGGTGAGCTCCTGGATCAGGGTGACGGCGCGGCGCATCAGCTCGGCCTCGTCGGCCAGCGGCGCGCCCATGTTGACGTCCAGCAGCATGGCCCCGCCGTCGGCCTGCTCCTTGACGTCGATCTCGACCCGGGACAGGTCCCCGTTGCGCAGCTGCAGCTGGAAGATCTTCCGGCCGGTCGGGTTGATGCGCTCGCCGATGATCGCGAACGGCTGGTCGTCGCCGATGCGTACCGTCTTGGTCGCCGAGGACAGGATGGTGTGCACGTTGCTGCTCCTGGGTTATGTGCTCAGGCGTTAGCCAGCGCGCGGCGCTTCGCGAGCAGCTCCTTGGCCCGGACCACGGCGGCGGAGGCGTCCGCCGCGTAGCCGTCCGCGCCCACCACGTCGGCGTACTCCTGGGTAACCGGGGCGCCGCCGACCATGACGATGACCTGATCGCGCAGGCCAGACTTGGTCAGCGCGTTGATGTTGGCCTTGAACATCGGCATCGTGGTGGTCAGGAACGCGGAGAACCCGACGATGTCCGGCTTGTGTTCCTTGATGGCCTCGACGAATTTCTCCGGCGCGACCTGCACGCCCAGGTCGATGACCTGGAAGCCGGCGCCCTCGAACATGATGTTGACCAGGTTCTTGCCGATGTCGTGCACATCGCCCTTGACCGTGCCCATCACGATCGTGCCGATGGTCTGCACCCCGGTCTCGGCCAGCAGCGGGCGCAGGATCTCCAGCGCGCCCGCCATCGCCTTGCCCGCGATGAGCATCTCGGGCACGAAGAAGTCGCCGCGCTCGAACCGGGCGCCCACCTCTTCCAGCGACGGGATCAGCGCCTCGTACAGCAGCTCCTCAGGGAGAATGCCCAGGGCCAGACCCTGGTTGGTCAGTTCCAGGACGGCCGGCGCGTTGCCGACCAGCGTGTCGTCGTACAGCTGGCTGAGTAGCTCTTCCCTGGTCACTCTGATTAGCCTGCCTTCCTGGTCTGCCGGGCTGCGCGCTGGCGGTAGCCGAGCACCGCGGACAGGCCCGTGGCCTCGGCCACGCAGTGCCCGGCGGCGACGGTCAGCCGGTCCCGGGTCATCCGGGCCGCCGGGGCCGACACCGAGAGCGCCGCGACCACGGCGCCGTCGAACCCGTACACCGGCGCGGCCAGCGCGATCAGGCCCGGCTCGAGTTCCTCGTCGGTGATCGCGTAGCCGCGGGCCCGTACCCCGGCCAGCTCGGCCCGCAGCGCCGCCTCGCTGGTGATGGTCTTGTCGGTGCGCCGCTCCGGCCGCTCGGCGGGCAGCTGCGCCGTCCCGTAGGCGAGCAGCACCTTGCCCAGCGCGGAGCAGTGCAGCGGGACGGACAGCCCGACCCAGTTGGTGCCGCCGATGAAATAGGTGCTGTCGACCTGGGCGATCTGCTCCACCACGCCGCCGCTGACCACGCCGAGGTTGATCGTCTCGCCGGTCGCCTTGCCGAGCCGCTCGAGGAAGGGCTGGGCCACGGCGACCAGCCCCGCCTCGGCGCCGCCGCGCCAGGCGAAGCTGACGAACATCTCGCCGGGCAGGAACCTGCCGTGGTCGTCGCGGCGGACCAGCCCGTTGCGCTCGAGCGCGAGCAGCAGCCGGGACGTGGTGGATTTGGCCAGTCCGGTGGCCGCGCTCAGCCCGGTGAACGTCATCGGGTCGGTCGCGTGCACGACCTCGGTGAGCAGGCGAGCCGCCCGGTCGACGGCCTGGGTGCCGTTCTGGTTGCTCATCCGGGGCTTCTCACTTCTAGGATGTTCCACTTTATGGGACGCAGTTCTACTATGTGATCGTAAGACGACGGTCTAATATCGGTCAAGTTCCAGTCCTTTGACTCCTCCGGGAAGGCTGAGCGATGTTCGTCAACACGATGCCGAGGTACGAGATCCTCTCCGCGGACGCGATCGGGGTGCTCGACCGCGGCTGGCGGCGGATCGTCTCCGAGATCGGCATCCAGTTCGCCAAGCCGGAGGCGGTCGAGCTGTTCGCCAAGGCGGGCCAGCGGGTGGACGGGGAGGTGGTCTACCTCGACCCGGAGTTCGTGCTGGAGCAGGTGGCCAAGGCGCCCCGGGAGTTCGACGTGCAGGCCCGGAACCCGGCGCACAACGTGCACATCGGCGGCGACCACATGGTGTTCAGCGCGGTCTACGGCTGCCCGTTCGTCCGCGAGGGCGACGTGCGCCGCGAGGCCACCCTGAACGACTTCCACCAGCTGTGCATGCTGTCGCAGTCGTATGACGAGCTCGACTCGGCGGGCGGGGTGATCTGCGAGCCGAACGACGCCCCGCTCGACTCCCGGCACCTGGACATGATCTACGCGCTGCAGACGCTGACCGACAAGATCTACATGGGCAACGTGGTCTCCGGCCCGAACGCGGCCGACACGATCGCGATGACCTCGATCCTGTTCGGCGGGCGCTCCGTTATCGAGCGTGTTCCCGCGACGATCTCGCTGATCAACTGCAACTCCCCGCTGCGCTGGGACGACCGGATGCTGGACGCGCAGTTCGAGTACTGCGCCGCGGCCCAGCCGGTGGTGCTGACCCCGTTCCTGCTCATGGGGGCCATGTCCCCGGTGACGATCCCGGCCGCGCTGACCCAGCAGCTGGCCGAGGCACTGTCCGGCATCGCGCTGGCCCAGCTGATCCGGCCGGGCTGCCCGGTCATCTTCGGGTCGTTCCTGTCCAACATCGACATGCAGTCCGGGTCGCCGTCGTTCGGCACCCCGGAGTCGGCCATCGGCCTGCTGTGCACCGGGCAGCTGGCCCGGCACTACGGGCTGCCGTTCCGCACCGGCGGCGGGCTGAACTCGTCGCAGACGCCCGACGCCCAGTCCGCGTACGAGGCACTGATGACGCTGCTGCCGACGTTCCTGACCGGCACCAACTTCGTCATGCACGCGGCCGGCTGGCTGGAGGGCGGCCTGGTCAGCTGCTACGAGAAGTTCATCATCGACATCGAGCTGCTGCGCGAGCTGCGGGTGGAGTTCACGCCGCTGGAGATTTCCGAGGAGTCGCTAGCCTTCGGCGCGCACCAGGAGGTCGGGCACGGCGGGCACTTCCTGGGCGCGGCGCACACCATGGAGCGATTCCGCGAGTGCTTCTACCGGCCCATGCTGTCCTCGACCGCGAACTTCGAGCGCTGGCTCAAGCTCGGCGGCAAGGACACCGCCGTCCGGGCCGGCGAGATCTGGCGGGCCAAGCTCGCCACGTACGAGCCGCCGCCGCTGGACGACGCCATCCGCGCCGAGCTGGACGACTTCGTCGTCCGCCGCCGCCGCGAACTAGGCGACTAGCTCCGGCTTGTTTCCCGCGGGTCGCGGATAGTTTTCGGCGGGGTCGCGGCTTGCTTCCCGCGGGTCGCGGCTTGCTTCCCGCGGGTCGCGGCTTGCTTCCCGCGGGTCGCGGCTGGCGTGGTTAGGCGGCGGTCCAGCCCAGGCGGCGGGAGACCTCGGCCGCCGCGCGGCGGACCGGGCCGGCCAGGACCGGAATGCGGTCGGCCGGGATGCGGAAACTCGGACCCGAGGCGCTGATCGAGGCGACCACGACGCCTTCGGCGTTGCGCACCGGCGCCGCGACCGCGGTCAGCCCGGCCTCGAGCTCCTCCACCGCGGTGGCGTACCCCTGCCGCCTGACGGCCGCTAGCAGCGCGGGGAAGCGGGCGAGGTCGGTGATCGTGCGGCCGGTGAACCGGGCCAGCGGCGGCGTCAGGCACTCGGCCAGGTCCGTCTCGGGCAGGTAGGCCAGCAGCACCTTGCCGTCGGACGTGGCATGCAGCGGGATGCGCTGCCCAGCCCAGTTGTGCGGCGACAGCGCGGCCGGGCCCGCGACCTGGTCCAGGTAGAGCGCGTCCCGCCCGGACAAGATGGCCAGGTTGACCGTCTCGCCCACCTCCTGGGCCAGCGCCCGGCACACCGGCCGGCTCTCCTGCACCAGGTCGAGCCCGCGGCCCGCCGCCCCGGCCAGCCGGACCAGCCCCACCCCGAGCCGGTACCGGCCGCGCGCCGCGTCCTGGGCCACCAGCTCGCGCCGGTCCAGCGCGGCCAGCAGCCGGGACGCGGTGGACTTGTGCACCCCGAGCTCGCGCGCGACCTCGGTCACTCCCGCCTCTCCGTCCCGGGCCAGGATCTCCAGGATGGCCACCGCCCGGTCCACCGACTGCACCGGCCCGGCGTCCTCCCGCCCCGCCCCAGCGTCTCCCCGTCCCGCCCCCGCGTCGCCCCGTCCTACACCAGCCCGCTCCGGGCCCACGCCCCGGTCCGGGCCCGCGCCCCGCTCCGCCTCGGCCCGGTCCGAGCTAGTTCCCGGCTCCGCCCCCGCAGCCCGCCCGCCACCCTTGTTGCCCATAGCGCAACACTATCCGGACCTCCCGTTAGCGTGGACCGTTACGGGTGTCATTGTCATGACACCCGTAACGGTCCACGGTCTTGTGGCCCTTCCCCCTCCTTGACCGCAGTCGGCTGAGCGAGGCAGAATTGTTGCGTATAGCGATTTGAGTTGCTCAATATGCAACTAGCTGAGGCAGGCATCATGGACGCGGAACCGGGCCGGGAGTTTGTGCTCACGCTGTCCTGCCCGGACAAGCCGGGAATCGTGTACGCGGTGTCCAGCTTCCTGGTCCAGCACTCGGGGAACATCCTGGCCAGCCAGCAGTACGGGGAGAGCCCGGACGGGCGGTTCTTCATGCGGGTGCACTTCACCGTGCCGCCGCCCGGCCTGCCGCTGGCCGACCTGGAGCGCGACTTCTCCTGGGTGGCGGAGGCGTTCCACATGTCCTGGCAGCTGCACGACCAGGCCACCCGGGTGCGCACCCTGATCATGGTCTCGCGGCTCGGTCATTGCCTGAACGACCTGCTGTTCCGGTGGAAGACCGGTGCCCTGCCGGTGGACGTGGCGGGCGTGGTCTCCAACCACGACGAGTTCGCCGAACTGGCCGAGTCCTACCGGATCCCGTTCTGCCACCTCCCGGTCACGCCGGACACCAAGGCGGCGGCGGAGGCCGCGCTGCTCGACCTCATCGGCGACACGAAGGCCGACCTGATCGTGCTGGCCCGGTACATGCAGATCCTGTCCGGCGAGGTGTGCAAGCGGGTCGAGGGCCGGATGATCAACATCCATCACTCGTTCCTGCCGAGCTTCAAGGGTGCCAAGCCCTACCACCAGGCGCACGCGCGCGGCGTCAAGCTGGTCGGCGCGACCGCGCATTACGTGACGCCCGACCTGGACGACGGGCCGATCATCGAGCAGGACGTGATCCGGGTCGATCACACCCTGCCGCCCGAGCGGCTGGCCGAGGCCGGCCGCGACGTCGAGGCCCAGGTCCTGGCCCGCGCGGTGACCTGGCACGCGGAGCACCGGGTACTGCTCAACGGCGACCGGACCGTAGTCTTCCACTGAGTGGCGCCTACGGTGGAGCACAGCATGGCGATCAGCGTTTTCGACCTGTTCAAGGTCGGCATCGGCCCGTCCAGTTCGCATACGGTCGGGCCGATGAAGGCGGCCCGGATGTTCGCCGAGGGCCTGCGCGACGACGGCCTCATGCCGCAGGTCCAGACGGTGCGGGTCTGCCTGTACGGGTCGCTGGGCCTGACCGGCAAGGGGCACGGCAGCGACAAGGCGGTCCTGCTCGGGCTCGAGGGCGAGCAGCCCGCCACCGTCGACGTCGACACGATCCCGGCGCGGCTGGCGACCATTACCCGGGACGGGAAACTACGGCTGCTCGGCGAGCACGAGATCGGCTTCACCGTCGCCGAGCACCTGGAGTTCAACCGCAAGAAGAAGCTCAGCTACCACCCCAACGGCATGCGCTTCACCGCCCACGACCAGGGCGGGACGCTGCTGCGCGAGCGGGCCTACTACTCGGTCGGCGGCGGCTTCGTGGCCGACGAGACAGCAGATGAGACGGCCGCGGGGCCGATCTCGCCCACCCCGGATACCTCTGTCCTGCCCTACCCGTTCAGCACCGCCGCCGAGCTGCTGACCCTCGCCGAACGCACCGGGCTGCCCGTGTCCGGGATCATGCTCGAGAACGAGAAGGCCCTCGGCCGCACGGCCGCGCAGGTCGAGACGGACCTGGGTGACCTGTGGCAGGTCATGCAGGCCTGCGTGCAGCGGGGGTGCGCCACCGACGGCATTCTTCCGGGCGGGCTGAAGGTCCCGCGCCGGGCGCCCCGCCTGTTCCGGCAGCTCACCTGCGAGCCGAGCACCGACGACCCGCTGCGGGCCATGGACTGGGTCACGCTGTACGCGCTGGCCGTCAACGAGGAGAACGCGGCGGGCGGGCGGGTCGTCACCGCACCGACCAACGGCGCGGCCGGGATCATCCCCGCCGTGCTGCACTACTACGACCGGTTCGTTCCCGGCGCGTCGCCGCGCGGCGTGACGCGGTTCCTGCTCACCGCGGCGGCCATCGGCGTGCTATTCAAGGAGAACGCGTCGATCTCCGGTGCCGAGGTCGGCTGCCAGGGCGAGGTCGGGTCGGCCTGCTCGATGGCGGCGGGCGCGCTGGCCGAGGTGCTCGGCGGCACGCCGGAGCAGGTAGAGAACGCCGCGGAGATCGGCATTGAGCACAACCTGGGGCTGACCTGCGACCCGGTCGGCGGGCTGGTCCAGGTGCCGTGCATCGAGCGGAACGCGGTGGCGTCCATGACCGCCATCAACGCGGCCCGGATCGCGCTGCGCGGGGACGGGCGGCACTTCGTCTCGCTCGACAAGGCGATCAACACCATGCGCATCACCGGCCGCGACATGCTGGACAAATACAAGGAGACGTCGCGTGGCGGGCTGGCCGTCAACGTCATAGAGTGCTGACGGCTCACCACGATCCAGCGTCGAAGCGCTAGCGGCGGGCGAGCAACGCCCGCCGTACCTCGCCGAGGAAAACGTGTCCATGGGAATGACCGCAACCGTGGTCACGCCCGGCTCGGCCAGCCACAGCTTCCGGCCACCCAGCTGAGGCGCTTCCCAGATTGGCGAGCCTTCCCGTACGAACCCGTCCAGATCGGTGAATCTCCGAGCGTCGCCGCTAATCCCGCGCACGCAAATTGTGCTACGTCCATAGGCTCAGAGGTTGCGCAGCGCCGTTCAAGGAGTGGCGGCGCCATCCATCCGCTCTAGGTAGACCAGCACCCGGAGTTCGCGCACACGCCTGCGCAGCTACGGGGCACAGAGCAGTCGCGGGACGTCAGCCCACCAAGCTCGCCAGGAAACTCTGCGTCTCAGCGTCCGTCGAAAAAAGGACGGTCCCCATCATCCCGCGGGTGAGGAGCACCTTGTAGGTGTTGCGGATTAGCTGGTCCGCCTGGGCATCGCTCACGCCCCCCCTAACGAGGGCCGGGTCCTTGCTGGCGCTCCTCACGGTCACCACCTTCCCGTCTCGGTATAGCAGGTCAGGGCCGACGATCACGCCGTTCCAGTCGTACTCGAAGCCCTGCGCGGTGTAGACGCAGCCGACCTGATCGAAGCCGCCGTCGAGGGTCGCCCACAACGCGCTGGGTGGCGCGCTGCCTACTGACCGATCGCCCTTGGCGTTCCACGGCCGGGCCCAGTCGCCAATTACCACGTCGGGGAGGAGCCGGTCACCGTTTGGATTGCTCCATCTCCAGCAGAAGCCGGCCGTCATGCGAGCGGAGTATCCCGCGTCTAGTCGGTCACGCAGCACCGCCTCCAGCTCATAAGGTGATTCGGTGACTGACACGTCGAAATGATCATCTCCGACCCAGGTGACCGGATCCTTCCCATCGAGGCTGAGCATGCTGAGCACCCAGTCCTCATACAAGCGACTGCCGCCGCAGCGGAACTGTGCATCAAGGTCGACCTGCTGCACCTTCACTCCCTTAGCGACCGCACGATGGCTGATCTCTTCGACCGTCCCGATCTCACCGGGCCGCACCACCTGGTGCTCGTCGAGCAGGAACACCGGCACTCGGGCCGCATCGAGCAGTTCATCGACCTGGAGACGTCCGGTCCGGTTCCGGGCCGGGGTGTACCGGTTGGCGGAGACCTGCCGGATCCGGTGCGCTTCGTCGCAGATCAGGACATCTAGCCCGTTCGGTCGCGCGTCCACGAAGTTGTTGAAGTACTTGAACATGCTCTTGACAGCGGTAGATCCTTTGCCGACATAGCGGCGCATGGTCTGCGTGAAGGACTGCGAACCAGTCGCATGCAGGACCGGCCGACCCTGCCGGGACAGCTCTCCCAGGAGGGCGAGAGCGATCACGCTCTTGCCGCTGCCAGGACCGCCGGTCACGATGACGGCAGTCTTGGAGTCCCCCCTGTGAGCCCGGTCAACGGCATGCAGAACGAGTTCGTAGGCGAGTTGCTGTTCCGCCAGGAGCACGAACTGATTCTGGTTCTTGATTTCGGCAGCGGCCGCCTTAAGTAGCTGACGTGACGGCCTTATGTCGCTGGATAGAAATCGGTCGGCAGCGTCGGCGCCTGATGTCTGCGCAAAGCGGTCCTGAAGATAATCGACGAACGCGCCCCTGGTCGTCTGCGTGAAAAGCCTGGTCCGGTCGTCCTGCATCAGGTCGTAGAGGTCTGCCACGTCGGACTGCGCGGCGTTGTGCAGGTAGGCGACGCCGTGCAGGGCGTGCTGTCTATCGCGGAGAACGGTCATGTAACCGGACAGGTATTCGCAGTATCCCTTGACCTGGAGGACTGGATGGAGCTTCGGGCCGCCGCTCATGTGCTCGACAAGCACCAGTTCTGGGTCTTCCTCGAAAAGCTCGGCATGGCTCCACTGCTTCAGTTCGACAACTACATATGCGTCGCCACCGGTGCGGCGGTCCTGCCCCGCCAGCACCACATCGGCGCGTTGGCTGGTGAGGGGGAGCTGGTATTCGATGAACATCTCTACCTGGCTCAGTCCCGCCTGCACGAGATCGTGGGCAAGGACAGGAAGACTGCGATCCCATGACCTACGTTCTGCAGGTGACGCGTTAATGCCAGCAGCCATACGCAAATGTTCTGCCAGCACTTCGCTAAACCGTTGCTCCATCGGCGAGGCGAGCGTCCCAGCAGTCCGGCGGAAGACCGTCACCGACTGACCCCCAACGCAGCACGAGTTCTCGTGCGGATGGGGGCATGTCCTCGATCGGCAGATCAGCTAATCGTCGGAAGCCCGGCGGACCGCAATCATGTAATGAGGCGAATACTATCGCTCACGCAGTGGATTCATCTCAGGTAACGCGGGTGCCTTGCGTCGGCTGCCGCGGTACGTTGCGGCGTCATACCGGCGCTCGTTTTCCTCGAGCTTGTCCGCAGCCGAGCCCAGCAGGTCTACCCCGAGAACATCGGCGAGCCTGGTGAGATAGAGAAAGACATCGGCTATCTCTGAGCGGACCAGGCGGGCGGCCTGCGGGTCAGCCATGATGTCCGCCGCCTCCTCAGGTGTCAGCCACTGGAACTCGGCGAGGAGCTCGCCAGCTTCGCCGGCAAGCGCCATCGCCAGGTTTTTGGGCGTGTGAAACTGCTCCCAGTCCCTGGCGACGGCGAAATCACGCAGTCGCTCGGCCAGTTCGCGGATGTCGCGCATGCTATTTACCCTAGGTGGGTGTGCCCATAAGTTCGTGCGGCCGGTACCAGTCGATCAGCCTGCCGGCCCCGGTCGTGTCCCCGCGGAACCCGCGGACTCCGCGGACTCCGTACGCGCCGTCGCTGATAACGGCGGCCGGCGCGGGCCAGGTTCCGTAGGCCGCCAGGGCGTCGCCGCGGCGCATAAGATTAGGCAGGCTGATCCACTTCACGCCTCCTTCGCTCGAGACGTTACGAACTTCGGTCCCGGAAGTCATTCAACTGACCCGGCATGTCCGGGCACGGGCGGCAGCGAGCGCCGCGCCGGGCCGAGGTTGCCGACAACGTGGCTGATCAGCGAGAGTGGCGACGTGGACAGTCAACAATGGGATGAACGCTATTCGGCGGCCGGGTTCGTGTGGGCCACCGGGCCGAATCAGTTCGTCGCGGCCGAACTGGCCGGCCTGCCGCCCGGTCGCGCGATCGACCTGGCCGCGGGCGAGGGCCGCAATACCGTCTGGCTGGCCGAGCGCGGCTGGCGGGTGACCGCCGTGGACTTCTCCCGGGTCGGGCTGGACAAGGGCCGCGCGCTGAGCGCGGCCCGCGGCGTGGCCGAGGAGCGGGTCGACTGGATCCTCGCCGATCTGTGCGACTACCAGCCTGAGCCCGGCGCCTACGACCTCGCGCTCATCGCCTACTTCCAGGTGAGCCCGAAGGTGCGGGCCACCGTGCTGGCCCGGGCCGCCGCCGCGCTGGCCCCGGGCGGCACGGCGTTCATCGTGGCCCACGACCTGACCAACCTCAGCGAGGGCACGGGCGGGCCGCAGGACCCGGAGGTGCTGTACACCCCCGAGGCGGTCCGCTCGGAGCTGCCGGGGCTGCGCATCCTGCGGGCCGAGCGGGTGCGCCGCGCCGTGGCGCGCGAGGACGGCCCGGCGACCGCCGTCGACACCCTGGTCCGCGCGGTCCGGGGAACCTGAGCCGTCAGGCGATCTTGCGCGCGCCGGGGCCGGGCACCGGAGTGACCTCGCGGGCTGAGCCGAGTACGTGCCCGGCCCGGCAGGCCAACTGCAGCTGGACCGGCTCCCCGCAGTCACGGTGCTCGAGCAGGACCTGCGGGCCGGCCGCGCCGAGCGCGTGCCGGTCGCCCCATTCCATCAGCGCCACCAGCACCGGATACAGGTCCAGGCCCTTCTCGGTGAGCCGGTACTCGTACCGGACGCGCTGACCGCTTTCCTGGTAGGGGACCTTGCGCAACAGGCCCTCCCCGACCAGGCGGCCGAGGCGGTCGCTGAGCACCTGCCGGGGCATCTCGGTGCGGCGCTGCATGTCCGCGAAACGGCGGACGCCGTTGAAGGCCTCGCGGAGCACGAGGAACGTCGGGCGCTCCCCGATGAGCCCCACGGTCGCGCCGATGGCGCAGTTGGCCGAGTCATAGTCCAGGATCCAGGCACGTCCCATGCCGTCATGCTAAATCTATTTGACAGACTCAGCAATCTCGGGCGATGCTGAGTTCGTGAACCGAACCCAGGCACCCGGGTCTGGCTGGGCCCACGGCCGCGCCGCCGTGGCGATCCGGCAGGTGCATCCGGAACAGGACCTGCCCGCGCTCAGCGACTTCTTCGCCGGGCTCTCCACGTACAGCCGCTACCTGCGCTTCTTCGGCCCGGTCACGCCGGGCGCGGCCCTGCTCCGGACGCTGGCCGGCTGTGCCGATAACGTCGACGCCCTGGTCGCGGTCCGGGGCAGTGTCATCGTGGGGCACGCCATGGCCGTGGACCGGCTCGAGCCCAAGGACCCCAGGGGCACCCGGGTGACCGACATCGGCGTGGTGGTGGACGACGCCTGGCAGGGCCGCGGCGTCGGCGCGGCGCTGATGCGCGCGATCGTCACCGGGGCCCAGGCCCGGGGCGTGGCCGTGCTGGAGATGGACGTGCTGGACGGCAATCGCCAGGTCCTGGCCATGGTCACCGGGCACTGGCCCGCGGCACGGGTCGAGCGCACCCCGGACGGGATGGCCATCCGGGTCAGGTTGCCGCAGGCCAGCGTGATCCCGGCCGCGGTCACGTCGTACCTGGCCCTCGGGTACGACCGCAGGGTTGGCGTCAACCGCGGAATCCGGGGTAGTCGGACGTCACGGTAAGACGATCACCCTAAGGCGGCAGCGACATGTGGCACGTGCTCGAACACCGTGAGATGAAGCGCCTGGCCCGCGGGCGCTCGGCGGCCCGGTACGGATCTCGGCCGCAGCCCGCCCAGCCGGCCGGGACGGACCTGCTCCCGCAGATCAGGCACATCGTGGTGCTGATGATGGAAAACCACTCCTACGACAACTACCTCGGGATGCTGCCCGGCCGGGGCGAGGGCTTCCCGCTGGCGCCCGACGGCCGGCCTGACGTGTTCAACGACACGGCCGACGGCGAGGCCATCCGCGCCTTCCCGCTACCGTCCACGGTCCAGCATCAGGGCGTGCCGTGCCAGAGCTGGCACGCGACCCACCAGCAGTGGGGTGAGGGCAAGTGCGACGGGTTCGTGACCAGTGCGCAGGAGGTGCAGGCCGAGGCCCGGGCCGGCACCGCCGCGGACTCCGTCGATATCGCGCCCGAAACGGCCACGGTCGGCCTGGGCTACTGGTCCGAACGGGATCTGCCGTTCTACTACGGGCTGGCCCGGACGTTCCCGCTGGCCGACCACTGGTTCAGCTCGTGCCTGGGCCCGACCTTCCCCAACCGCCGGTTCCTGATCGCGGGCACGGCGCACGGCCTGATCGACGACTCGCCCTACGACCTGCTCGACTATCCGCCGGCCGGGACCATCTTCGACCTGCTGACCGAGCACGGTATCTCGTGGGCCAACTACCACCCCGTGGCCGGCGAACAGCCCCGGTGGCGGCACTACGCCCGGCACAGCCGCAAGATGACCAGGCGCCGCCTGCGCTCCGCGCTCCGGGCGGTGCCCGCGGTGTCCCAGGGCGCGCAGAAGGACATCCAGTTCACCGCCGACGTCTTCCCGCTCGGGATCGGCCGGTACATGCAGCACGTCCACGGCCTGGACCAGTTCTTCGCCGACGCCGCCCGCGGGACGCTGCCGGCCGTCAGCATCGTGGACCCGGACTTCGAGGCCTACTCGGAGGAGAACCCGCAGGACATCAGGAAGGGCGAAAGCTTCGCCGCCGAGGTGATCAACCAGGTCATGCGCGGCGCCGGCTGGCCGCACACCGTGCTGATCTGGGTCTACGACGAGCACGGCGGGTACTACGACCACGTGCCGCCGCCGCCCGCGATCCCGCCCGACGACGTCGAGGGGCGCAGCGCCATCGGCAGCCCGAACGTGCTGACCAGCTGCCTGCGGGTGGTTGCCCCCGGCCTGGTCCAGAGCAAGGAGAACCTGAACCAGGGGCCGCAGCGGTACGACCGGTACGGGTTCCGGGTCCCGGCCGTGATCGTGTCGCCGTACGCACGGCCCGGCTACGTCAGCTCGCAGACCTTCGACCACACCTCGGTGCTCAAGCTGGTGGAGGAGAAGTGGAACCTGCCCGCGCTGACCGCGCGGGACGCTGCGGCCCGGGCGCCGCTGGACGCGCTCGACCTGACCGGTGAGCCCGCGTTCCTCGAGCCCCCAGTGCTGCCCGAGCCCAGCCTCCGCTGGGGCACGTAGCAGGCCTAACGCCTCGACTCGGCACCCGCCTAGTGCTGACCGAAGCCCCAGTTCAGCACCTTGGTCGCGACCGGTCCGGTGTCGGAGATCTCGGTCCCGGGGGTGCCCAACGTGACCCCGATCAGGGTCACGCCGCCCCGGGTCGCCTCGAATAGCAGGCAGTTCCCCGCCGCCTTGGTGTCACCCGTCTTGATCCCGGTCGCTCCCGCGTACTTCCCGATCAGCGGATCGGTGTTCTGCCACTTGTACGCGTGGTGCCCGTTCCCGGCCGGCAACGAGTAGCTGGCCTGCCCGACGATGTTCTTGAACACCCCGTACCTCATCGCGTGCCGCCCCAGCGTGATCTGTTGGCGGCGTCGACCAGGTGGAGTGCTCGGTCGGCCACGGCAGCCCGTCGAAGTTCGAGAAGTAGGTGTCGGTCAGCCCCATCTGCCGGGCCGCGGCGTTCATCTTGGCGATGAACGCGTCCAGCCCCGGCCCGTACGCCATGGCCAGCGTGTACGCCGCGTCGCAGCCCGACGGCAGCAGCATCGCCTCGAGCAGTTCCCTGGCCGTCAGCTTGTCCCCCGGGATCAGCCCCGCCGTACTCGGCTGATCCTGTTTCTTCAGGTACCCGATCACCGACTTCGGCACCGTGATCACCTGGTTCAGGTTTCCCGCCCGGATCACCACCAGCGCCGTCATGACCTTCACGATGCTGCCGATCGGCCGCTCGGTATCCGAGGCCCTCGCTCCACAGGATCTGGCCGGTCGCCGCGTTGGCCAGCGCCCCGGCCTTGATCCGGATCCCGGTCGGCCCGGAACCGGCCGCGGTCCCGCCTGAAACGGCCGCGGTGTTCGGCGCCATCGTGCTGGCCGAGACCGGGCCGGCCACCACGCCCGCCATCGCCAGGCTCGCCAGGATGATCAGGAGCGCCCGGATTGCGTTCGGAATCGACGGCCTCGGCACGGGGACCTACTCTAGGACGGTCCCGCGCCCCTAGCCTCGCACTTGACCAGCTTCGCGGCGAATCTGCAGGTAGCCCTCAGTCAGCTGGCGATCAAAGGCTCGATCAAGAGCTCCGGTGATCGAGCTCGGAAGTCATCAGGCCGGTGGCCAGCTCGGCTCTCACCCGCTAAGGAGATCACCATGGTCACGCCCGTTTCGGCTACTACGACCACCGTCACCGATCGTCGCCGCGGCGACTAGTAGTCAAAGCCAAGTACCTCCGCCACCCTCGGGCACGCAGGGCGAGAAACGACCCGGCGAGTATCTCCCCGGCTCCGATCGGATCCACTTCGCGACCCGCGCGGGCTGGAATACAGTGCCGTATACCTTCCGCTCGGAACTCCGCGCCAGCGAGTCCGCGCTTGAGGATCGTCGGCCTCGAGTCAGCGGCCGCGCGCCGTACAGGCCCCGGTATTCCGCTTCGTTCTGTAAAATGAGGTCCGCGCGATCTCAGCTCTCACGGTAGGCACCCCGGCTCGGCCGCCACGAACGGCTCAAACATTTCGACTGACACCTACGCCCGGCACCCCTTGTCGCGGCGAATTTCAGCCACGCCAGCTGCTGGTCGCGGCGGCGCCGTCCCCAGATGCACGAACCGGGCCTGGAAATAGAGCTCGGGAACAAGTCGAATCGCGGCTCGGCCGCGACTCCCAGGTCGGAGCTGAACACAGGCTGCCGTCGCCGCGCTGTTCGATAACAAATGTGGCCGAGGCGCCCGTAACAGTCACCCTCTCCATGTCGATGGAGAGAACCCGGAGCAAGCCCAGATCGAAGTCCGCTCCTACCTGAGCCACCAGGCCGACGCCGTCTTAGTACAGCAGCAGCGGCAAAAGCGGTGGCGAAGCCAGATCCGCCGGTATAGGTGATCGTGCCGTTCGCCGTCAGGTCCGTGGCCGAGCCGACGTGACCGATGAGGACCACATCTACTGGATGCCGGCCGTCGTGTCTCAGTAAATGAGTGACACAAGTGAACTGGGAACAAAAAAGCAACATAGGTGTTCAGCTAGCTGAGTACTGAGAGCCAGCGCTTGTTTGTCACTATCTTCTACCACCGGCATTGCGGCCCAGATGCGGTCCAGAGGTTCCTCAAGGCAGTTCCCGAGTCTTTCTTACCCGCGCCAGCAGTCTGTAGAACATTGCCAGCCTGTCTACTATGAGGCAGCCCTCTGTTTCAGCTTCTGTATAAGTGCCGTCTGTACCCTCACGCTAGTTCTGCCGCCTGCGTCAGCCAGCCGCATAACTCCTCGTCTGCTAGCCAGTGTCTCTGCTGTCCTTAGTTCTGTTCACCCCTGCCGCTGTACTGTTAGAGGCGCCAGACCTCCGCTCCGAGTCTCACGGGCAAGGTCGTGTCGGACTCGGCGCTGCCAGCCGCAACCCAGCAGCTGGTGGAGATCCGGGCCAGCCAGATCAACGGCTGCGCCGTCTGCACCGACATGCATACCAAGGACGCCGCGCACGCCGGGGAAACCTCCGTGCGCCTCAACCTGGTCGCGACCTGGCGGGAGGCCACGGTCTTCACCGAGGCCTCAGCGGGACACCGCGCGCACCACAAAAACCTCCGTGCTCCCCCACCTGGTCGCGACCCGGCGGGAGGCCACGGTCTTCACCGAGGCCGAGCGGGCCGCCCTGGAACTGGCCGAACAGGGCACCCGGATCGGTGACGGATTCCCGCGCGCCGCCGGCGGCGTCACCGACGAGGCCTGGGCGAACGCGGCCAAGCACTACGACGACGACCAGCTCGCCGCGCTGGTGTCCCTCATCGCCCTCATCAACACCTGGAACCGCATGAACGTCATCACCCAGCAGCCCGCCGGCGACTACCAGCCTGGCCAGTTCGGGTAAGCCGCAACCCCACGGCAGGGCTACGGTCCGCGCCGTCTCGTCGAGCTGGGGCACACCGCGTGTATCGGCGCCCGCGGCGCGGCGCGCGGCCGGTCGGCGGCCGAGAAGCTGAGGGCGGATCACAGTAAGGTAAGGGCAGTTTCGCCAGGAGGCTGGCAGGCCGCATGAACGCCGCAGGATAAAAGGAGTCCGCCATGCGCCGACTGATCCGGCGGTTCGCGCGCATCGAGACAGTAGCCGTGCTGGTCGTTGTGTGGCTGGCTGGCGCGCTCGGGCTGGGGCTGGCCACAAGCGCGGGCGCGGTGCCGACCGTGGCCCTGATGGCGCTGGGCCCGCTGCTTGGCGGCCTGCTCCTGCTGATCAGGCACAACCTCGACCTGGCCAGCCGGATCGGCAACCTGGCCAGCCAGTCCGAGCGGACGCTCGACACCGTGCGGCGCCTCGGAGCGCGCGTCGAGAAAGAGGTCAAGACAGAGATCAAGCAGACATTCCGCCAGCTGGAAGCGTTGCAGAGCCTGAACGCCGTGCTGCCCGCCAGCGACGTGCTGCCCGCCACCCGAGGCTGGGCAGCGTCGCCAGACCTGCTCGTGGTGCTGGTCGACCTGGTTATCACCGAACGGCCGTCGCTCGTCGTGGAATGCGGCAGCGGCGCGTCCACGCTGTGGCTCGCACTAGCGATGCGGCGATTCGAGATCGACGGCCGGATCATCGCGCTCGATCACGACCCGGTTTTCGGCGCCAAGACCCGCGACCTCCTGGCCAGGCATAACGTCCGCGATCTGGCCGAGGTACGGGACGCCCCGCTGGAGAGTTTCAGCCTTGATGGCGAGACCTACTCGTGGTACGCCAGGCGGGCCTGGGAGGACCTGAAGGGGATCGATCTCCTCTTCGTCGACGGGCCGCCCGCGATCACCGGTCACCAGGCTCGCTATCCGGCGCTGCCGTTGCTGGGCGGGTTGCTGAGCCCGGTTGCCACCGCCGTCCTCGACGATCTCGTCGTGCCGGACATGCAGAAAGTACTGCGGCTCTGGCTTGACGCGTATCCCGATTTCGGCTCCGAGATCCTCCCCTTGGAGAAACAGGCCGCGGTGCTGCGCAGGAGCTAGCCGCGCGACAACTGATTCCGGTCTATCCGGTAGGAGGATTAGGTACGCGGGCCAAGGCGAAGAACTCGGCGCGGGAGCGCGGGTCGGTGCGCAGCGCGCCAAGCAGGGCGGAGGTGACCGTTGTGGCGCCCAGGGCGCGGACGCCGCGCTGGGTCATGCAGGTGTGCTCGGCCTCCATCACCACGCCGACACCCCGGGGGTGAAGATTCGCGTCGAGGCACTTGGCGACCTGCATGGTCAGCCGCTCCTGGGTCTGCGGCCGGGCGGCAAAGTGCTCAACCAGGCGCGCCAGTTTGGACAACCCGAGGATGCGCTCCCCGGGCAGGTAGCCAACGTGCGCGACGCCGGAGAAGAGCAGCATGTGATGCTCGCAGAGAGTACGGAACGGGATGGCGCGAGCCAGCACCAGCTCGTCATAGCCCTCGTCGTTCCGGAAGGTAGTGAGCCGGAACGGCTGCGCGGCAAGCAATTCTGCGTAGGCGTGGGCCATCCGGGCAGGCGTGGCTCGCCGTTCCTCGCGGTCGAGGTCGATCCCGAGCGCGGCGAGGAAGTCCGCGGCGGCCCGCTCCGCGGCCTCCAGATCGACGACGCGCTGCCCCCCGTCCAGGTCCACAGGAGGGTGCGCCCCGTCCTGGTCCACGGCCTGACGTACGGTGGCGTCCCAGGCCGGGCTCTCATGAGCTACGAGCAGCGCCGAACCCGGCCGTGTGCCGTTGGCCGAACTCGGCTTCGGCGGAGCTGGCGTCTGGTCGGCGCCGTCGGGGATTGGCTGGTGGGTCATAGTGCTCCCGTTGACGTCATGGCGTGGCTGCCGGGATGAGGACGGAGCAGTGCTCGGGTTCCGATTCAAGGACCGGGTTCAGCCCGTCGCCGCCCACGCCCCCGGATCAGCCCGAGGTTCATTTCGCCCAGACAGCTCAGCGAGGCCAGGTCCGCCTCGCTCTGCGGCAAGCTCACTCATGTAGTCTATCGTTAGCAAAAGCTCGCGAAAGAGGACCGGGCTTTATGACTGTTCTGGTCGGCCGGCGCGAATCGTTCAATGCCGCGCACCAGCTGTGCCACCCGGACCTGTCCGATGACGAGAACCGGCGCCTGTTCGGGAAATGCGCGAATCTGCACGGGCACAACTACGTCCTGGAGGTGAGGGTGGCCGGCGAGATCGATCAGGCCACCGGTTACGTCCTGGACCTGAAAATATTGTCGGACGTCATCAACAGGCTGGTCATTCACGAGGTGGATCACCGTAACCTGAACACCGACGTCCCTTGGCTCAAGGGGCGCATCCCAACCACGGAAAACCTGGTCCTGGCCTTCTGGGAACGGCTTCAGCCCGAGCTTCCCGACGGGCTGCTGCGGTCGGTCCGGCTCTGGGAGACCGACAAGAACTGGGCTGAAGTCGGTGACCAGGCCTGAGGCTCCGGCCCGTGCGGGCCGGGAACTTCGCAACCGTTACACGGCCGCGGACCTAGGCGTGTTCACGTGTGATGAGGCGAGCCGGTTTGTCCCGCAGGGGGTCGGTGACCCGCAAACCAACGTGGTCCTGGCCTGGGAACTGCTGTACCGGCTGGAACCGGAGCTCTATGACCGGCTGGCCGGCGCCGAGCGGCTCCATCCCGGTGTCGTGGGCTGGCTGCCGCGCGACCTGGACCGGATCGCCGAGGTCGGCGCGGGCACCGGACGGCTCACGCTCGAGCTCATCGAGCGTGGCCAACGGGTCGTGGCGGTGGAGCCTGCGCGGCCGTTGCGCCGGATTCTGAGGCGAAAGCTCGCGGCCGCCGATCACGGCGACCGGGTCCGGGTGATCCGCGGGTTCTTCGACCAGCTGCCGCTTCCCGACGACTATGCCGACCTGGTCGTGGCCTGCTCGGCCTTCACTCCCGCCCCAGGGCACGGCGGCGCTGCGGGCCTAGCCGAGATGGAACGGGTCTGTCGACCGGGCGGGCGCGTGGCCATAATCTGGCCGAACCACCTGGACTGGCTCGCCGCCCATGGCTACACGTACGTCAGCTTCCCCGGACCGATGTCTGTGGAGTTCGGAAGCTCTCGGGAGGCGGTGGAGCTGGCCGGGATCTTCTATCCCAGGGCGGCCGAAGAGGTCCGGCGGCGCGGCCGGAGGACGGTTCCGTTCGAGGTGCTGGGCATCAACCCGCCGCGCGATCTGGCCTTTAAGGTGCTGGGCCAATGAGGCTGGCACAGTGAGGCTGGCACAGTGAGGCTGGCACAGTGAGGCTGGCACAGTGAGGCTGGCACAGTGAGGCTGGCACAGTGAAGATCGCCATCATGGCGCCGCTGGTGACGGCCATCCGCGAGCCTCAGCGCGGTGGCTCCCAGGCGTTCGTGTCCGATCTGGCCCTCGGCCTGACCGGGCGGGGGCACGAGGTGGCCGTCTACGCCGCCTCCGGATCGGAGATCCCGGGGGTCGAGGTGATCGACACCGGAGTCGATCCCGGGCTTCTGGCGGATACGTTCTACCGGGCCGGACCAGCCACGGGCGAACCTGAGGCGGCAGCGTCTGCGGCGGCCGAGGCCGCGTTCACCACCGCGTACACGGCCATGCAGATGATCCGGTACGACGTGATCCACAATCACGCCTTCGACGCGCCCGCCGTGAGGCTCGCGACGGCCCTGCAGGCACCGGTGGTGCACACGCTCCACCTGCCTCCGGACCGGGCTGTGGCGGCGGCGGTTCGTCACGTAGCCCGGGGCAGCAGACCGCCGGCGGTAGCCGTCGTGTCTGCCTTCCAGGCGTATGCCTGGCGCCGGATCGTCCCCGTCGACGCGATCCTCCCGCCGTACCCGCCCACCAGCGTCATCCCCTGGTCGGGGACGGCCGGGCAGGGCGCCCTGTTCGCGGGCCGGCTGAGTCCGGAGAAGGGCGCCGCCGAAGCCATCGACATCGCCCGCGCCGCCGGAATGCCGATCAACGTCTACGGCGACGTCTACGATGCCGAGTACAGCCGGGAACAGATCGACCCGCGCCGAGCTTGGCCAGACGTGACGGTTCACCAGGGAATACCCAGGACCTCGCTGTGGGAGGCCATGACCCGCGCGGCCGTGGTTTTGTATCCGGCCAGGTGGGACGAACCTTTCGGGCTGGCCGCCGCCGAGGCGCAGGCGTGCGGGACTCCTGTGGTCGCGTTCAGGCGCGGCGGACTCGGTGAGGTGATCGTGGATGGCGTGACCGGTTTCCT
This sequence comes from uncultured Actinomycetes bacterium, assembly GCA_963742795.1. Classification (GTDB taxonomy): domain Bacteria; phylum Actinomycetota; class Actinomycetes; order Streptosporangiales; family Streptosporangiaceae; genus Palsa-504. The sequence continues at coordinate 414,862 of CAVUNL010000013.1, read as the reverse complement.
GGTGCCGCCCGATGACGTCCAGGCTGCGGCCGAGGCGGTGTCAAAGGTGGCCGGGATTTCGCGGCCGGCCTGCCGCGAGCACGCCGTGGGCCAGCTTGACCTCGAACTCAGCCTGGGCGCTCACGAACGGCTCTACCGGCGAGTGGCGGGCGGGTGAGCCGGTGCACTGGCTAACGGGACGGCTGGCGGTGGTCACGGGGGCCAGCCGCGGGATCGGGGCGGCCACCGCCGCGGCGATGGCGGCGGCCGGCGCTCACGTAGTTCTGGCCGCCCGTGACCGCGAAGCTCTCGGTCGCGTGGCCGACCGGATCAAGGATGCGGGCGGCCAGGCCACACCCGTGCCCGCGGACCTGAGCCACGAGGCCGAGGTCGAGCGCCTGTTCGCCGAGGTGGAGCACGTCGGCCAGCTAGGCGCGCTGGTCTGCGCAGCCGGGGTGCTGACGCCCGCGCCGTTCGCCGAAACGACGTCAAAGATGTGGGACGAGACACTCGGGGTCAACCTCACGGGGATGTTCCTGTGCTGCCGCGCGGCGTTCAACGCCATGGTTCTCGCCGGCGAGGGACGGATCGTGAACATCGCTTCGCTCTCCGGCGTCTATGCCACCGAGAAGTTCCCCGGGCTGGCCGCGTACAACGTCTCCAAGTACGGGGTTATCGGCCTCACGGAGGCGATCGCGGTCGAGGGTAAGGAGCACGGCATCAGCGCCATCTGCCTGAGCCCCGGTGCCGTCGACACCGAGATGTTGCGTCGGGCCAATCCCGCGCTGCGTCCTGGCCTGACCCCGGGGGACGTCGCGGAGCTGATCGTGGCGCTGCTGGACAGCGCGCTGGCCCCGGCCAGCGGGGCGAACATTCCGCTGTTCTCGAACGCCTAGCCTCGCGCTTCAGCGCCCGGCCAGTGACCATAGGTCGGTGCGGTCGTCGGCGAGCACGGCGGGAGCCGGCCGGGCTCGCGCCGATACCAGGCGGGCGCAGGCCGCCATCTCGCCGTCGAGGTCCAGTTCGGGATCACCGCCGCGGTCGAGGCCGACAGCGGCCCGCACTACCCCGTCAACCAGGTAGAAACCGATCAGTTTGGCGTCGGCCACGCTGCCGCGGACCACGAACTCGTCCCACTTGGTGACGTGGCCGACGTATTCGAGCTTGTGCTCGTACTGGTCAGACCAGAAGGTGTAGAGGTAGTCGTAGGGGGCCGTGGAGCCGAGCATGGACCTGGCCGCGGCGGCGCCCTGTTTCTCCGCGTTGTTGTAGTGCTCGACCCGGACCCGCCCGAACAGCGGGTGGAGCTGGTTCGCCACGTCACCGGCCACGTAGACATCGGGCGCGCTGGCCCGGCAGAACTCATCGGACAGGATCCCGTTCTCCTGGTCGACCGCGACGGGCGGGATATCGGGCTGTATGCCGATGCCCGCTACGGCGAAATCGCACGGGAAACGGTGACCGGCGGTGGTCAAGACCGCTTCCAGGCGTTCGGTGCCCTCGAAGGCCGTGACCTGTTCTCCGGGCCGCAGGTCGACGCCCTTCGCGCGGTGGATGGCGCCGATCAGCCCGCCAACCTCGCCGCCCAGGACCCGTTCCAGCGGTACCTGGTCGGGGTAGACCGAGGTCACCTGGACGCCGAGCTGAGTCAGCGAGGCTGCGACCTCGCAGCCGATGAATCCCGAGCCCACGACGACTGCGCGCCGGCCCGGCACCGCCTCCTGCTTGATCGCGTCGCACTCAGCTTTGGTCCGGAGGTAGTGGATTCCGGGCAGGCCGGCGCCCGGGATCCCGAGCTTCCGGTTGCGCCCGCCGGTAGCGATCAGGACCTTGTGGTAGCTGAGTTCCTCATCCGAGTCCAGGGTCACCATGTGCGCGGCGGGATCGACGGCCACGACGCTGGGGCCGGTGCGGATCTCGACGTCGTGATCGGCGTACCAGCCGGCCGGTCTCACGTACCAGCCGTCGAGATCCTCCTCGGACCGCAGGTAGGTCTTGGACAGCGGAGGACGGCCGAAGGGGACGCCCGGTTCCCGGCTGATGAGCACCACCGGTCCCGGGAAACCCTCCTCCCGGACAGTGGCGGCGGCGTTGCCGCCCGCCATGCCGCCGCCGACGATCACGATCGGGTTCCCGCTGGTTCGCTCCGCCACGCAGTTCATTCTGCCGCTCGATCGGCACATGCACGTCGTTGTCGCCGGAGATGAGTCGTTGTCGTCGGAGGTGACCGGCGCCCGGCCCTGACGGGTCAGCCCAGGAAGTCCAGAAGCCTGGCAGTGAACCAGGCCGGATCGTCCAGCCACGGGTAGTGACCGGCGCCAGGCTGTACCGTGAGTTCCCAGCCGGGGAAGAGCCCGGCCGCCTCGGCCGCGAGTTCGGGGGTGGGGCCGATCTCGGCCTGGCCGGCATACATCATGACCGGCGCGGTGACTCTGGCCAGCCCGGCCCGGGTGGCCGGCGGGTCGAACCCTCCCGGCGCGTAGAACCCGGCCTGCACGGCCCTGGCCCGCTCGCTGAACCCCACCAGGGCATGCGCCCGCGCGGCGTCGTCCCAGCGGCCGTAGAAGAACGGCATATAGCGCAGGCGGGTCTCCGCCGAGCCGTCACCGGCATCGGCTGCCTGCGCCGCGGCCCGCGCCTCCTGGTACCAGGGCTCCCCCGACCGCCGCCGCATCGCCGCCTGCTGCTGCGCATCGGTGACCTCCAGCCCGAGTGGACCCATCCCGGGGCTGAGCAGCACCAGGTGACCGATCCGCTCCGGGTAGGCGCCCGCGTAGCGCAGGGCCACACTCCCGCCCGCGGAGTGGCCGAGCAGGTCGAACCGCTCCAGCCCCAGTTCCGCGCGCAGCGCCTCGACGTCACGGGCCAGCAGGTCACAGCGGTAGGTCACCGGATCAGCGGGCACCCCCGATTCCCCCGTACCCCTGGTGTCCAGCAGGATCAGCTCCCGCCAGGCGCCGAGTCCGCCGAGGTCGCCCAGGTAGTCGGGGGTCCGGCCGGGTCCGCCGGGCAGGCAGACCAGCGGGCGCCCGGCCCCGGCCCGGCGGAACGCGAGCTTGGTGCCGTCATAGGACGTGAACTGCGCCATGCCAGCATCTTCGCTCCCGCCGCCCGCCACCGTAAGGCTCGTTCACCGATGGCCGAACTATGGCCGGCCGGTCTGGTGAGGCAATCGGCGTGGCTTTCCTGTCCCAAACGCAGCAGCTGGCCGGTGATGATGGGCGCTATGGGAACTTCTGCAGACGCCGGTGACGCGCCGGCCGGGCAGGGATACACGCCGTACCTGCCTGAGCCGACCGGTCCGTCCCCGGTCGGTACCACGTCGTTGTACCTGAAAGACGTCTCTCGTCCCGATCCCTGGGCCGCAGGGGTGAGTGCACGAGAGCTGATGGCCTCACTGTGGTATCCGGCGACGCCGTCGGACGGACGGCGAGCCCGGTACATGACACCAGCGGAGTCGGAACTCCAGCTCACCAGCAGGGGCATCACCGGCGTCCGGCAGGACGCGCTGAGCACGGTCCGGACCAATGCGGTCAGCGATGCCACACCGGCGGGGGGTCAGCGCTCCCTCCCCCTTGTGGTGCTCTCACCTGGCTTCACCAATTCCCGCAGTGCGCTCACCGCGCTGGCTGAGGACCTGGCCAGCCACGGTTACGTCGTGGCCGGGATTGATCACACGTACGAGAGCTTCGCCACGGCCTTTCCCGATGGGCGGGTCACCACCGGCCTGGCCCGTGAGGCACCTCGCAGGGGCCCGGGATTCTGGGAGAAGGTGGTGACAGGCCGGGCCGCCGATGTCTCCTTCGTGCTCGGCGAGCTGACCGGTGCGCACCCGGCATGGCCGGGCGCCGGGCTGATCGACCCGTCGCGGATGGCGATGGCTGGCCACTCCGCCGGCGGCGCAGCCGCCATCGCCGCCATGGTGGCTGACTCCCGGATCCGCGCCGGCATCGACATGGACGGCTCGACTCACGCCCGGATCCCGGATCACGGCCTGTCACGGCCGTTTCTCTTCCTGGGCAAGCAATCGAACTACACCCCGGGCAGCGAAGGTGCCGTGACCACCTGGGAGCGTGACTGGAAACGCCTGACCGGGTGGAAGCGGTGGCTCCTGGTTGCCGGCGCGATACACGCCTCCTTCACCGACCTTGGGCTACTGGCGGATCAGATCGGTATCGACACCGGCGCCGACCTCCCCGGAGCCCGGTCCCTGGACATCACCCGCGCCTACGTCCGGGCCTTCTTCGACCAGCACCTGCGCAGCAGGCCACAAGCCCTTCTGGACCAGCCGTCACCGCGCTACCCCGAGGTGACGTTCTGTTCCCCGGAGACGAAAACCTGTGCCTAGCAGCAGCGGGATCGGCTGGCGGTATCGGGCGGAGTGCGCGTTAGAACTCGCTCCTGAGCCGTTCAATGTCGCGGGCGCGACCGCGCCCCCCAGTCGCAGCCCTCGCCTCGGACCGCAGGAACACCCGAGCGACAAGGAGATGTCATGGCTGAGCAAGAATATGTGGTCATCTACGCCGCAACGTACCCGACTGTCGCGGCTGCGCGGGCAGTGCTGGACACCATCGAGCACCCGCACGAGAAGGTGGCCGGCACGTACGACGCGGCCGTGGTCGACAAGGAGAACGGCAAAGCGCACGTCGTCAAGCGGATGGACCACCCGCACGTCCGCATCATCCCCGAGTGGTTCGGCGGCGGGGCCCTGACCCGCAAGGAGCTGGATGATGCGGCCGAGGAACTCCTTGCGGGCGAGGCAGGCCTCATCGTGATCGGCGAGGCGACCACCGCCGGCACCGAGCGGGCCTTCCTGGCCGCCTACCGCCGGGTCCGGTATTGCTTCCACGCGATCGTGTCCGTCGCTGACCCCTCGGCGCTGCCGAAAAACCGGCGGCTGACCGCCGGCGAGCTCAATGCCCGCATCAAGCCGATGACCCCAGATCAGGCCACCGCGGCCCGGGACCGGCTCGAGGCGCTGGTCAACGCGCTGCTGGAAGCCAGCATCTCGGTCCTCACCGAGGCTGAACGCGCCGCCTTCGACGGCGGCACCGCCTTGGACGCCACCGCGGTGCCGCTGTTTTCCCGCGGCCCGTCCAGGCGCGCCGGGCTGTCGGCCAGCGACCCGGACGGCGGCTGGTACGTCCGCGAGGGCGACCACCGCGAGCGCGAGGACGACAAGGGCAAGCCGCTGCGCACGATCGCCTGGGCGCTGGAAGCCACCATCGCCGCCACCGCCCGGCCGCCTCACGCCGAGCCCGGCTGCCCGAACCTCGCGACCGGCCTGGCCCTGACCCGGCCCGGCCAAGACCCCGGCGGCACCGGCGCCCGGGTCCTGGCATCAGCCGCCGCCCGCGGCCACAAACCAGGCTGGCTCGGCTACGACCGCGCCTGCACCCAGGCGCTCCCCGGGCGCTTCCACCTCCCGGCCCGCGCCCTGGGCTACCGGCCCGTCATGGACTACCGCGACGACCAGCCCGGCATCCAGGCCAGCACCGGCGGCGCGCTCCTCGTCGAGGGCACCTGGTACTGCCCCGCCCTGCCCGAGCCGCTGATCACCGCCACCACCCGGCTGCGCCGCCACGCCATCACCCGCGAGCTGTATGACCAGCAGATCACCGCCCGGGCCTGCTACCAGCTCAAGCACAAGGACGGCCCCGGCACTGACGGTACCAGCGGCTGACCTGCCCCGCCCTCGGCCGCCACCCGGCGCTCATATGCCCCCTCCGCGCGGGCTCGCAGTCACCGCGCGACGGGCGCGCCAAGGTCCTCCAGCCACCCCCCGAACCGCCGCGGATCTGCCGCCAGACGGCAATCACCATCGCCCCGGACATCGGTGCCCGTTACCGCCAGGACCTGCCCCACGCCTCACCAGCCTGGCACCAGACCTACGCCACCTTGCGCAACACCATCGAAGGCCTCAACGGCTACGCCAAAGACACCGCCCACCAGGCCCTCGCCCAGCCCGGCCGCCGCCGGGCCCGCGGCATCGCCGCCCAGTCCACCTTCACCGCCCTGCTGCTGATCGCCGCGAACATCCGCAAGATCCGCGCCCGGCGGGCCCTCACCGCCCCCGGCAAGGCCCGCACCACCCAGCGGGCACGGCGGCGCCGCACAAGCCTCCGCGACTACCACCCAGACGGCTAACAGCGCACAGCCCCCAGCCTCACCGCCAGCAGACCCGACCCCAAGCCAGGCAAGCACGCCCCCGATCCGCCCTGAGCGCTGCCAAGCCGGCCATCGGCGCCCCCGAACCAGGCCAAACCGCGACCAACGCAAACGTCAGACCCCCGCACCACACTCAAAGACAGGCCACCGCCACAGTTCTGTCGGCCCGACACCGGCAGTTCTGTCGGTAACCCCCTGTGGAGCTAAGGGGACTCGAACCCCTGGCCTTCTGGATGCAAACCAGACTTTTTGCGTGTTTCTACGTCGCTGGACGTTGCCTGACGGTCCGTTTACCTGCGGAGATTGTCGCTGACTGTCGGTGGACGTCGCTTGGAGTCTGGCCCCGTTGGCTCTTTGTTTGGCTCTTTTGAGGCATCCTTCTGGGCTCGGCAGCGGGACTCGTGTGGCTCGGGCCTGACACCCACAGCATCGGCGCAGGTCGCGGTGGCCAGGTTTCCTGATAGGCGGGACCAAGAAATCGCAGGTCAGCGCACCGATTTGACCTACTTGGCTCTGGCTGGCCCTTTATCAAGGCCTTCTGGCTGGCGCCTCCAGAATCCACATTGCCAGGCCGGGCGTCCGGTCGGCGCTCCCCGAGCTCCCCGAGCTGTGTTGCCGAATTGAGCCGTATTTGAAATCAAGGCGGCGCCTGCGGCGCCGCTGGCCCGGCGTCAGCGCCGGGCTCTGGCCTTGGGAGGCCCACGCGGGCCACACCGCACGGCGGGCAGGTCAAAGATGACTGGCTCCGGGCGTGATCGCGATCGCATATGGCCCGTCGCCGACCTCGATCGGCGTCCCCGCGGTATTGGTCTCGGTCGCGATCGGCGTCACCGTGCCCGGCTCACCCCAGACGACGACGTAGGCCGTCTTCCCGTCCGGCGTGATCACGATTGCCCCGGCTCCCTCGCCGACCTCGATCGGGGTCCCTGCCGTATTGGTCGCGGTCGCGATCGGCGTCACCGTACCGCCCTGCCAGCTGGCGACATAGGCGGTCTTGCCATCCGGCGTGATCGCGATCGCCCGTGGTCCCTGGCCGACCGGGATCGGCGGACCCGGCGTGTTGGTCGCCGTCGCGATCGGCGTCACCGAATGCGAATAGAAATTGATGACATAGGCCGTCTTCCCGTCCGGCGTGATGGCGAACGCCCACGGGCCGCTTCCGACCTCGATCGGCGCTCCAGGCGTGTTGGTGGCCGTCGCGATCGGCGTCACGGTGCTTTGGCCACCGGCGAGACGGCCTGTGTTCTCCCATGTATTGGCGGCGTAGACGGTCTTGCCGTCCGGCGTGACCGCGATCGCGAACGGCTCATCCCCCACGTCGATCGGCTCTCCCGGCGTGTTCGTGGCGGTGTCGACAGGTGTCACGGTGCCGCGGGGGTCTGGCGCCGGTTGCGGCAGTCCTCGTTTTTCCGCCTCATAGCTGTGCCAGGGCGGGGGCTGCGGCCTGCTCTGGTTGACGACATAAGCGGTCCTGCCGTCCGGGGTGATCACGATCGCCCGGGGCCGCACGCCGACCTCGACCGGCTCACCCGGCGTGTTCGTGGCCGTGTCGATCGGCGTCACCGTGCCAGACCCGATATTGGCGACGTAGACGGTCCTGCCGTCCGGGGTGATCGCGATCCCGTCGGGCTGGTCGTGGAGTCCCGGGCCGGTCACTCCGACTCTGATCGGCGCCCCGGGCGTGCCGGTGGCCGTGTCGATCGGCACCACGATGGACTCATCGCTGGCGACGTACGCGGTCCTGCCGTCCGGGGCCATCACGATCAGTCCGGCACCCCGGCCGATCGGGATCGGCAGACCCGGGGTGTTCGTGGCCGTGCCGATCGGTGTCACTGTGCCCCCGCGGCCGTTTGACACATACACGGTCTGTACCGGTCCTGACACGTCACCACCTCGATGGGAGCCTCATCCGCTTCCGATTGTGTAGCCCTCCAGGACGGGCCGGTCAAGGGCGCTCATGATTCCTGCACTGATCACCGGTCCGGTTGCATAGAAGGGAACCCTGTTCAAGGCTGGTGCCGTGCCCTTCTTTCGCAAATCACCAGCCCCCGAACCGGCGCCGCGCCGGGTGCATCACCCGTGGAACCCGCCGGAGGCGGAACTTCCTGGCATCGTGCCGATCAATACCTTGCACTTTGACCGGTCCGAGCAGGCTGCGGTAGCGATCATCGGGATAGCCGCCTACGCCAGGGGATTCGAATTCTTCCTGGCCCGCCGCATCCGCCCGGGCACTCCCGGCCTCGATGAGGACCTTACGCCGGAGATGCTGAGGCGCAGGCGCAGGGAGCCGGAGGACTTCCCGATTAGCGTGCAGTTCTCCGATGGCCGTACGGCCATCAGCGGAAGACCACGCGGTGACTTTGAACCCACGGGGCCGATCCTGCAATCGCGCGGCGGCGGCGGTACCTCGCACTCTCAGCTCTTTCAGTGGTGGGTGTGGCCGCTGCCCCCGGCCGGGCCGCTGGAGTTCATCTGCCAGTGGCCGGTGTACGGGATCGGCGAAACGCGGATCGGCATCGACGGACAACTGATCCTCGACGCCGCCCGCCGGAGCGTCCAGCTCTGGCCAGAAGATGACCCGGACGCCGCCGCATAGACCGCACGGGATATACACGGGATGATCATGGGCGGCCCGGTGGACGTAGCCACTGAAAACCCAGGTCACAGCGCTGGTTAACGCTGAATCACATATGCTCTTGAAAACCATTACGGATGGTGACATTCCTCGTGGGTTTTCGAATCCCACGCCCTCCGCTTTTGACCAGGTATTACGCCATTGGGTGGTGCTTGGATGAGAACATGCGGCCACCAGGTGGGCAGCAGAGCCGCCGTTCGGGCCAGGAATCTCGACTAGCGCTGATGACCTAGCCGACCACGGGCGGCTACACGGCCCGCGACGTAGGGCCTCAACGGGCCACCGGGGTCGGCCACTGCGAGTCCGGCGAGCTACTCGACGGCGGGGCACCTGGTCGGCGCCACTGGCACGGCCGAGGTCGGGGGTGCAGCGAGCTGTTCGACGGCGGGGGCACCTGGTCGGCGCCACCGGTCGGCCGCGAGCCGCCGATCGGCTGACGCTGATTATACTTGTGGCCAGTTAGCATTATTTAGTAGGCGGGTTGCGCATCGCGCATCGCACTCGTTCCGCCAGCGGATGCCGGTATTATGGGTGTGTGACCCTAATCATTTCGGTTCTTACCGACGAATACGTAGCGCTGGTATCGGACCGCCGGATTACTTGGTCCAAGGATAAAAAAGAAGATAGCGATACGAAGACGTTCAAGCTCTTCGGCCAATTCCTTATGGGCTTTACCGGGTATTCCCGAATCAATGGTATCCGGATGGAGCGGTGGGTGGCGGACGTCCTCAGAGGTGTTCCTACCGAGGAATATTTCAACGTGCTAGCGCGGGAGATAGGCGCCGTATTCAACCGATTGCGCCGATCCGAACGGATACCGCAAGCGTTCCTCGCCACAGGATATGCCAGCCTTTGTCCCGGCGGTCGAGTTCACCCCATGAACGTGCTCATTTCGAATAGCGTTGATAATCAAGGTAATTACTCTGCTGAAGCGCTACAACGAGAGTTCACAGTCTATGTGGAGCCGCTCGGTAACAGGCGGCAGCTGGTGCGCTCGGTAGGCTGGCCGATGACTGAGGTAACCAGGAAAATTCTCGATCACAAGATCCGGGTTGTCGCCAAGGCGGATCCCGCCAATCCTGAGCGCGCCGCAGGTCCGCTTGTTTATGCCCTGCGGGAAACCGCGGCGAAGAGTCAGGAGCATGTGGGCAAGGCAGTGTTGTTCGCAAGTTTGCCACGATGCGCCGTACCGTCGCCGGGAATAGTTACAGGGCCAATGGCTAATCTAGATTTCCGCCGACGACCCGTATCGCTATTTCTTCCAGATACTGTCCGGAATCCACGGGACGCTGCCGTCTACGTACCCGCATTGATCGGTCCGCTTGGGGCCACGATCGGCGTCAAGATTTACCCGGGCACAGCTCAGCCGACAGCGGACAAGCGGGACGGCTGCTGACCCCTTCGGGGTCGGGGCCCTGGTCGCGCTCGGCGGCGTTGGCTATCGCCTTCGCCCCTCAACACGGCCGCCGGCCTCGGCCGACTTCGAGCCCCGGCGACCGCGGGCGCGGGGCGAGCTGCTCGACGGCAGGCCGCCGGTCGAGCCCGGAGGCCTCGGGCCCAGGCCATTAGCGGCCATTAACCTCGGTGAAGAGCGGTCTCTCACGGCCACTCGCGGACAGGCTGACCCACAGGTCAGGCCATGTGACAGGCCCGGGCGGTACAGATTCCCAAGCTGACAGTGTGAGTTCTTATCAGCCCCGCCTGCACCTGTGGTGGGATGGCTGTGGTTAACCGCCAGCCTCGAGTTCGATGTTCTGCTCGGCGGCGAGCTGGAGGATCTTCGCCGATGGGGTGATCTCAGGCTTTGGGGGCCGCAAGATCGCATCCGGGTGCGGTGCCCACCAGGAGGGCAAAGTGTCACCGAGGGCAGCCCAGTCCGGGTCCTTGCGGGGCGTCATCCGGTGCTGTCGCTGGTTGATTGTTTGGCGGGATGCATGGTGCTGTGCGGCAAGGTCGCCGATCCGGGTGGCCGTTTCGGATGGCCTGCCGTCGGGTTCGGTGTCGGTGTCGGGGAGTGGTTCGGCGGAGCGCAGCGGTTCGATCTTGTGGCCGGGGTGACGGCGGCGCAGTTCGGTGTCGGCGGCGATGGCCAGGTGCCGGGAACTGGCGGTGGCGTGGTCCCAGTCTTGCCGGTCGGTCATGGCCTGGGCGAGGGTGTGTTCTCGCTGCTGGTAGAGGTCGCGCAGGGCGCGGTAGCTGGCGGCCAGGGTCTCATGCTGTCCGGCGTGGTCGTGGTCGCCGGTCTTGCGGGCGGCGTGGGCTTCGGCGGCGGCGCGGATCGCACCCACGGCGGCGTCGAAGGCGCCGAGCCGGGCTAGCCGCAGTTCCTTTCCGACGTGGCGGGGTGCCCGGGCGGTCTCGGCGGTGTAGGTGTCGCGGAGCAGCCATAGCTGGCCGTCGGGCATGGCCCGGACGCCGGGGCCGCCTGCCGGGCCGAGGGCGGCGAAGGCCTGGTGCCAGGCGGCCCGCTGATCTGGCCTCTGGTGGCTGGGCTCGGGGCCGATCGGGTCGTCGGGGTGGTCATAGCCGTAGGTCTCGCGGTAGGCGCCGATCGAGGCTGCCTTGGTCTGCCAGGCTAGGCGGGCGGCTGGGTCAGCGGGTACTGGGCCGAGGGCGGTGATTGCCCAGGCGGGGCCGGTCTGGGCGGCGTGCTGGCCCAGGCGCTGGGTGCGGTCGTCCATCATGGCGGCGATCTGGGCCAGGTAGGCCTGGCGTGTGGGATCGGGCAGCCGGGGGATGCGGCTGGCCCAGGGGCCTTGCGGCTGGGGCAGCAGCGGGTCGACGCGCGGGCGGATCCGGGTGTCCAGGACGGCGGCGATGTCCCGGGCGCCGGCTAGGTCGCGGGAAGCGATGGCGGTGCGGAGGACCCTGGCGGGGTCCAGGCCGGCCAGTTCGGCGTCGCGCAGGGTGCGGAACAGCCACCGGTCCTGGGGGGACAGGTCCTGCCGGTGGCCGGGCGGGAGTGCGGCCAGCACGAGGTCGCGGTAGCGGTCGTTGCTGGCGCCGGTGGTCTCGGCGGTCCAGATCGCGTGGAGGATGCCTAGGTGGTCGGCGTTGGCCCGGTTTTGCCGCCTGGTCTGGGTGGCGGATAGCTCAGCGCCGTCGCGGCCGAGGACGTCGGCGAGTACGGCGACCGGCTCGCGCAGGTCCGGGCTGCCCGGGTCGGTGGTGCCGGGCAGGCCGGGCGGGTATCGGTCGTGCTCGTGCCGGGTCCGGTCGTACCGGTCGAGCTCGCGAGCGGCCCGGGTGCCTGGCTGCGGGTCGGCGGGCCGGGCCGGGATGAACGCGAACGCGAGGTTGGTGTCGGTGCCGCGGGTCATCGCCGGGTACAGCCACTGCCGGTCTTCGGTGCCGGTGACCAGGGCGATCCCGGTATGCACGGTGGCGCCCTGGGCGGAGTGCCCGGTGATCGCGTAGGCCAGGTCGGCCGACTGGTAGCCGTCGTAATGGAAGGCCCGGTCGGTGAACCGCCGCTGGCCGGTCGCCCGGTCCGGGTCGAGGCGGCGGCGGACCATGATGCCGCCGGGGGTGATGGCCTCGATCCGCAGCACGTCACCGTTAGCCAGGGCCCGGCCCGGCTCTCCTGCCTCAGTCGCGTGGTCGTTGCGGCGGCAGATGATCAGGTCCCCCACGGAGGCTTCGGCGCGGTCGGCGATCCGGATCGTCTGGCCGTTGCCGACCAGGCCGAGGTGGATCAGGTCGTCGCGGATCCGCTGGGAAAGTTCCCGGCAGCGGGCCCAGTCAGCGGCCATCAGCAGCACGTCCCGGCCGTCTAGGTACGCGGCCACGTAGGCGCGGGCGGCCTGGGCCATGGCCTGGTCGGGCGGGGCGCCGCGGATCCGGCCGTGCTGGTCGTACTCATCCAGCGCGGTAGCATCGCCTTGGCGCAGCCGCAGCGAGGCGCTGCGCTCCCAGGTGGCGGTGAACCGGACCGGTTCGGCCAGTTGGACGTAGCCGAGCCGTTCCGCGAGCAGTGTCATAGCGCCGCCGCCTTCCACGGCGGCGAGCTGTTCCTGGTCCCCGGCCAGCACCAGCTTGCAGCCGTTCTGCGCCGCATACCTGACGATCGCGGCCAGGTGGGTCGCGGAGATCATGGAGCCTTCGTCGGCGAGGATGAGCGAGCCGGGCGGGATCCGGCTCTCGGTCAGGTCGGCGAGGAGGCGGGTGGTGTTGGCGGCGACCTGGACGCCGGCCTTGCGCAGTTCGTTGGTGGCGTTCTGGGAGGTGGCGGTGCCGAACACCGGCCCGTTCCAGGCCCTGGCGGCGGTGGCCAGAACCCAGGTCTTCCCCGTCCCGGCCGGGCCGGTGATGATCTCGACGGTGCGCGCTGAGGTGAGCACGTGCCAGATGGCGGCAGCCTGGTCCAGCCGCAGCCCACGCGGCGCGTCGGGCGCGCGCGCGTCGGGCGCGCGGCCGCACAGCTCCGCCTCGAGCAGCGCTACGTCGGCGCCCAGACGGCGCGCCGCCACCTCGCCCGGCAGCCGCGGCGCGCCTTGTGTCTGCGCGTACGCGACCAGCTGCTCTTCCATGGTCAGCTGCGCGGCGGTGGCGTACCGCGCGACGCCGGGACGCGAGTACACGCTGCGCCCGTCCAGCTGACGGCGCAGCGACGCGGGCAGCGGGGGCCATTGCGGCGCCTCCAGGCACACCACCTGGCCGGTCCAGCCGGACAGGACCTCCTCGGCCAGGCCGAGCAGCAGCTCCTGCGCCGCCTGCGCGCTCATCTGCCTAGTCTCGGTCGGTATGACCAAGGCGAGCTGCTTGAGCAGGTCATGCCGGGTCCACGCGGGGTGGTTGGCCGAGACCAGGATCAGGGCCTTGGCCAGGGCCCGTGCCTGGGCCTGCCGCGTGGGCGGCCCGGCCGGCGCCCAGCCACCGCGATGCTCACCGGCCTGCGCGCCCGGGCCGCGCGCGTTCGATACCGCGGGCGCGACGCCGGCCAGTTCGCCGCCGAGCGTGGTGTCCCACCGCGCGGCCAGCGCATCCCAGTCCACGGCGCCCGGGTCCTTTCCCCGGCGCGACTGCAGCGTGGCGTCGTTCGTGATGTACAGCAGCTCGCGGGAGGTGGGCGCGCGGCCGTGCTTGGCCTCCCAGGCCCGCGCCAGCTCGCGTTCCTTCTCATGGATCTGGACGGTGCGCGTGGAGTACGCGTCCATCTGCGCCTGGCTGACACCGCCGATCTCGTTGCCGCGCCCGTCGGCGCGCGGGATCCATTCCACGCCGAATTCGCGCGTCAGCTCGCACTCCACCGCGGTGGCGGCGATGCCCTGCAGCGCGCCCAGAACCCCGCGCACGCTTATCGTGTCCAGGGCACGCCACTTGCCGTCGCGGAAGGTCCGGGTGATCCGGGCGATCTGGTTGTGGATGTGGTCCTGCGGATCGCCGTCCCGGCTGGTGCCCTGCAGCCATGAGGTGACGATCAGCCCGGCGGCCTCGAACCGGCCCGGCTCCCGGCCGTCGACCCTTGTGCCGTGGTAGCCGGTGCGGGTGACCCCGGCCCAGGCCTGCAAGTACTCCAGAGCCGCCTGGTTGGCCCGGTGCAAGATCTCCTGGAACGTCTGCTCGCGTCCGGCCCAGTACCCGGCAGTTCGCTGGTCCCCGGCCAGGCGGGCGCGGCGCTCGTTCTCCCGGATCGAGGCGTGCAGCACCGAGATGGACTTGGAGAACGAGACCGTCACGTCGGTGTAGACCGCGGGCTGGCGGGTCGCCTGCGCGGCTTCGCGTTCCAGCTCGATCAACCGCTCGGCGGTCGCGTGCGGCTCGGCCGCCTGGAGCCGGGCCAGGTGATCTGCGAAGGTCGGGTAGCGGCCCCGGGCCCGGCCGAGCCTGACACCGGTGCGCGGGTCGATCTGCTGGTAGACCGCCTCGTACGGTTTCCGCTGCACGATCTGGCCGGGGGTGAGGCTGAGGGCTTGTGCTCCTGGTCCCCACCACCGGCCGGGCGGTTCCCCGGCCTGGGCAGCGTCGATGTAATAGCCGCCCGTTGTGCGCCTAGCTGTCTCGCCTTGGGTCTTCCAGATGTAGCCAAGGTCGTAGCCCTTGCCCACGGTGACGACCACGGCCAACCGGCTGCCTCCTCCCACCAGCTCACGCCGCCGCGGGACCGACCATGATCATTTACATGAATGCAACGGTCTGCGCGGCTATCAACCATGGTGAGCGAAACGCGTTTCATGATCATTTTGGAGCGGGCTGTGGAACGCAGTCTGGATGGGGCATGGGAGGGTTTTGAGCTGCGTCTACAGGAACTTCAAAAGGCAAGCGGGAAACGCTGCTTCTTGGACTTTGCCAGCTGGATTCGGCTGACCGGGTTGGCGTTCTTCTGTCCTGTGCCAACGAATCTGAGCTACTGCCAGCGTGTCTGAGCCATTTGCGGGTTTCTGCCATCTGAGTTGAGCCATCGAGCGTGTTCCCCTGTGAAGGGGTGATGCGGATGACGGTGGGGCTGGTGGTCCGGGCCGGTGGTCCGGCGATGGCGAGGGAGCCCTCGATGGCAGGATTAATCGTTGTGGCTGTGAACCGGATGCCGGCCGCCGATGTTGAGGTGTCGGCGGATCTGGTGCGGCGGCTGCTCGCCGATCAGCATCCTGACCTGGCGCGGCTGCCGGTGGAGTTCCTCGCGAACGGCTGGGACAACGAGCTGTACCGGGTCGGGGATGGGCTCCTCGCGCGGCTGCCGCGGCGCGCCCTGGGCGCGAAGATCATCAAGAATGAGCAGCGCTGGCTGCCCGGGCTCGCTGCGAGGCTTCCCCTGCCCGTCCCTTATCCAGAACGGACCGGGGTCCCCGCGCACGGTTACCCCTACTCCTGGAGCGTGGTGCCCTACCTGCCGGGCGTGCCCGCGGCGCAGGCCAGCTTCTTCGACCGGGCGGGAGCCGCGGCCGCGATCGGCGGGTTCCTCGGCGCGCTGCACGTCCCCGCCCCGGCGGACGCGCCGGCCAACCCGTTCCGCGGCGTCCCGCTGGCCGAGCGCGCCGGCAGCTTCGCGGCCAACCTCGCCCTGCTCACCGGTCAAGCCGGCCAAGATCAAGCCGGCCGGGACGCGGTGCTCCGCGTGCAGGACGTGGCGCTCGCGGCCCCCGGCTACGACGGCCCGCCCCTCTGGCTGCACGGCGACCTGCACCCGGCGAACATTCTCGTGAATGACGGCCAGGTCAGCGGCGTGATCGACTTCGGCGACATCACCGCGGGCGACCCGGCCTGCGACCTGTCGGTGGCCTGGATGCTGCTCCCGCCCGGCTGCCATGCCCGCTTCTGGCTGGCTTACCAGGCGGCCGGCGGCCGGCCCGGCGACGCCCTGCGGACGCGGGCCAGAGGCTGGGCACTGAACCTGGCGATCGCGCTCCTGGCCCACTCCGAAGACAATCCGGTACTCCTGGAAGTCGGCCGCCGCACCCTCAGCACCGTGCTGGAGGATCAGCGCAGACCAGCCGGGTAAAGAACGGGCGGCCGGCCGTGGAGCCGCGGCAGCTTCCCGCGGCGGCTGCGCCTTTTGCCGGCCGCGGCGGAGCTGGGCGTCCTGGATGAGTGACCGGAGCGGGCGGCGCTTGCGGGGGCGGCGAGGGCATCATCTCGCCATCAGCCCGGCGATCACATTCCGCAACCGCTATGCCAGCGGCACGACCGGGATCACCGGATGATCGCCAACAGCGATCACGCCGTTCTAAACGGCATCGGGTCAGCCCGCCCGCGGCGAAATGGGCTCACATTCACTGGCAGACGGGCGCCCGCAACTGCGTAAGACGTTGCCACTAAACCGAAGTTGCCGTCACTATGTGTAGATATCTGTGCTCTGACCTGCGATAACGCCCAAGAGAGCAAGGTTTTTCTGCACAGAAAATCCGCGACCACGACCCGCTACCATGACGGGAGTTTGCGCTGGTCAGACATGTAGCCAGAAGACATGACCTTGGAGCTCGCGAAGGCCCAGGTCAGCGCCGCGAGTGGCGTGCCACCGCCAAGTAACTTCGGACTAAAACTGAGCCAGCCCAGGTCAGCCTGCCCGTGGCTCAGATCCAATGGCACAGGACATCTTCGGCGACGCTAACGAGCGACCGCTGGCGGATACACCGACTGTGCATGTCAGCGAGGGATGGCCAGATTCCGGGCAGCCTGAGACGGGCCGGTGCCACAATTGCCGTTGTGCGGGCGTACGTGGGGGTGACGGATAAGCACTGGTACCGGTTCCTGGCGGACCGCCCAGAGGTGACGGAGGTCAATTTCTGGCAGCCTAGCGGCGCGCGCGAGTTCAGGGTCCTGGCCCCGGGCGAGCCGTTTTTCTTCAAGACCCACTACCCGGAGAACAGGGTGGTCGGCGGGGGCTTCTTCAGCGACTCCGCGCGGCTTCGGGTCTCCGAGGCCTGGGAGTTCTTCGGCGAGGCTAATGGAGTCGCCAGCGTGGAGGAGATGAGGGCCCGGATTGGTCAGTACCGGCGGACCCCGATCGGCGTCGGGGAGGACCCGGTGATCGGCTGCCTGTTCGTGCGTGACGTCCGTTTCTTCCCGGTCGACCGCACCGCAGACTCGCCGCCGCAGTTCGCCCGCAACATCGTGCAGGGCAAGAGCTACGACCTGGCCGACCCGTCCGTAGCCCCGTACTTCGCCGACGTGCTGCAGATGATCCTCGGCGCCACGGTGGAACTGGATTTCACCCAGCCATGGCACCGGCCGGGGCCGGTGTTCGGCGACCCGCGGCTGGCGCCGTACCGGCTGGGCCAGCAGTCCTTCAAGGCAGTGGTCCTGGATTCGTACCACCGGCGGTGCGCCATCAGCGGCACGCACATCCCGCCGGTCCTCCAGGCGGCGCATATCCAGCCAGTCGCCAAGGGCGGGGAGCACCGGCTCGACAACGGGCTGCTGCTCAGGTCAGATATCCACACCTTGTTCGATCGCGGGTACCTCGGCGTCGACCCGCAGCACCGCCTGCTCGTCAGCCCGCGTCTTCGGGCAGACTTCAGCAACGGCGACCAGTTCTACGCGAAGGCTGGGCAGGTCATCGACCTACCGGAACGCCGGGCCGACCGGCCCGGCCGAGACTTCCTGGAATGGCACTTCGAGGAGGTCTTCCTCAAGGCAGCCGCAACCTGACTAGACAGCGACCATCACGCCTCCTATGTACCGCCAGGGTTCGTGCTGAGCAGCTCGTCGAGCTTGTCGAGCAGGGCGCGGAGCGTGTACCGGGTGGTGACGATCTCGCCGCTTGGCTCCGGGATCCGGGCTTGCCACCAGCCTTCTCCGGCGCCGATGACCACGCCGGGGTGACGTCGACGGAACTGGCCCAGGCGCAGAAGCTGATCCCAGTCGTCGGGCATCAGCCGCAGGCTGCGGGCCGCTCGTTCGTCCACTTCACCCTCCCTGGCATTCGCTGGACTTTGCCCAGCGACGAGGCTAGGACGGGCTGGCGAGGATGGGCCGCAGCGGCGTGAAGGTAAAGGACCCGGACGCGGGTGCGGGCGGGAAACCCGCACGAAAGTGCGGGTCAGATGACGCCTGCGCGATGTGCCAGCGGGCGCAGTTCCGGTGTGGAGGGCCGGTGCTCACGGCGCAGCAGTTCGGTCAGGACGTCCCGGGTGGCCTGGTCGTAGCGGACCAGTTGCGGGCTGAGCCGTTCGGCGGCCAGCAGCAGGTTGACCGCGGCCGCGTCCTTGCGGCACATGGCGTACGCACGGGCCAGGTCAAGGTTCACCTGTGTACGCCTGCCGACCAGGCCGACCGGCATTGTGGCGGTGTCGAGTGCCTCGCCGATCTCGGCCGCCCTCCGGGGGTCGCCGAGCCGAAGCGATGCCGCGATGGCATGGAGCGTGACATTGACCGGACCGAACGCGGTACCCATGTGGTTCGCCTCACCAATGTGATTGGCGATGCCGCGGGCCTTGGCCAGCAAAGCTTCCGTCGCGGTCCGGTCGTAGCATGCTGCCGCTGCCGTGGCGGCAGCCAGGTGCAGGGCGCCGTAGACGCTGAGCTGCTGCGGCGAGGGGGCCCGCATCGCGCGTTCGAGCGCAGCGGCGGCGTCCATCGCCAGGCCGAGCGCCTCCTGCGGATGCTTGCGGCCGGTGATCATGTAAGACAGACGCCAGGCACTGATCGCCGCGAGCACCGGATCGCTGGCGTACTCAGCGGCGGACCTGGCACGGTCTGCTGCCGCCCAGGCCAGGAACGGCTCACCCACCCGGCTCAGCAGCGCAGCGGCGGTGTCGTAGACCAGGACGCGTACCTGACAGGCGTCCGAGCTGGCTGCGCCGACGCCGCGGGCCGCGGTTTCCGCGTCACCGATGAGCCCGGGGAGAATCCTGCCAGTCGTGTCGTAGCGGGTTGCCTGGTAACTCTGGTACGCGGAGCGAGCCTTCGCGCGGAGGTAGCCCAGGCTGACCTCGTGGTCTGACTCGTCTCGCCCGGCCGATGCGTCGGGCGCGCCGTAGGCCATCATGGCCTGCTCGATCAGGGACGCGGCTGGGTGAACGCGCCGAGTCGGCTCATCGCCGTCGCCGGATCCGGTGAGTTCCTCGATGTCCACGTGCAGGACTTCCGCGAGGCGCATCAGGACGCTGTGGCTGTCGACGCCGCGCTTGCCGCGCTCGACCTGGGACAGCCATGACTCGGATCTGCCGATCAGCCCGGCGAGCACGGCCTGTGACAGGCCGCGGCGGCGCCTGGCCCGGGCGATCCACTGCCCGGCCACCTCCCGGTCCGGGGGGTTCACGCGGCACCAGCCTTGACCGGAAGCGCGTCGATGACGTCGCGCCACGGCGGCAGCCTGCGCTCGTACGGAGCGCCCGGGTCGAATAGCACCTGCACGCCCATGCCGCGCAGCGTCTGCAGGCTCGCGGCGAAAGCCGGGTGGCTGGCGAGCTGGGGCTTGCAATGCGGCACCACCACGACCGGGACGCTGTATCCCACCATTTCGCACAGCAGGCCCACTGCGAAGTTGTCCGCGTAGCCGTGGGCGAACTTGTTGACGCTGTTGAACGTCAGCGGGCACGCAAGCACGGCGTCCGCTGCGGGGACCGGCGTGCCGGTGCCGGGCATGCGGTACTCAGACCTCACCGGCTGGCCCGTTAGTTGCTCAAGTTCGGCGGAGTCGACGAACCTGGTCCCCGTCGGGGTGGAGAAGACCACGACCCTCCATCCGGCGACCTGGCACGCTCTGATCAGCGCAGGTACGCCCTCGGGTGCAGGGGCGCCGCTGATCACCAGATACAGCACGCGGCCCGGAGCGCGCCGCAGTGTGCCGTTATCCACAGGCGAGAATCCTCCAGGATGTGCCGGAAGTTCCAGGATAGGCAGTAGCGATACGGAAAACCCGGCCCACGAGGAGCCGGCCGGGGCTAGACGAAGATCTGGTCCATGACATCGGCGCCGGTGGTAATCATCGGGCGGAGTTCGTGACGGTAAATGACCTCGGTCGTCCTCGAGCTAGAGTGCCCGGCGAGCCGGGCGATCTCCTCCACGGCTACGCCCGACTCAGACATAACCGAGACGAACGTGTGTCTAAGCTCCCGGGGCGCCCACACACCCTCGATGCCCGCCTTCTCGCACATGACCCGGAAGTCACGGCGTACATGAGACGCATCCAGCGGCGTTCCCAGACTCGTGGTGAACACCAGGCCGGTGTCCTGCCACAGCGGCCCGGCGGCCAGCCGGGCCTCCGCCTGCCACTTGCGATGCTCACGCAAGGCCGTCACGGCGTTCTGCGGCAACGCCAGGGTCCGACGCGACTTCTCGGTCTTGGTGTCACCGTGCAACCGGACAGACCGCCATACCGCGATGCTCGGCGGCACCGGCAGCCGCGCATCCGGGTCGCCGTCCGGGTCGACGTGATCCCACCGCAAGGCCCGGGCCTCCTCGGTGCGGATCCCGGTGGTCAGGGACAGGATCACGTAGGCACCGAGACGAGGGTGATCCTTGGCCACGGCGAGCAGCGCGGCCGCCTCGGCCGCGGTCATCGCCCGGGATGGCCGCCCGGTCTTACCCTGCGGCGGCTTCACGAACGACGCCACGTTCCGCCCCACGTGATCGTTAGCCTCCGCGTGCCGGATAGCCCGCACCAGCACGTTGTGCGTGCTGGCCATGGTCCGGGTGGACCGGTCCTCGGCCAGCTTGTTCAGGGCGTGACGCACGTCGTGCGCGGTCAGGTCCCGCAGCGGGATGTTCCCGATCAGCATCGTGACCGGCCTGAGCAGATCCACATGCGAGCGGACAGTCTTAGCCGCGAGCCCGTCCAGCGCCTCAGCGGCCCAGTCGTCCACGGCCTTGGACAGCGTGTAGGAAGCCGACGTCTTCAGCCCAGCGTCCGCTTCGGCCTGGAGCTTCTTGAGTTTGTCCCGGACCTCGGTCTTGGTGCGTCCGGTGACCTTCCGCCGGATGCGCGATCCGTCCGGACGCCAGCCGAGCGATATAGCACCGACCCAGGTGCCGTTCGCCGCGTCCCGGTAGACCGAACCTTCGCCGTGCCCACGGCGCGCAGTAGCCGTCATACAACGAATGGTACGTCGGCTTTGGCTCTTGGTTTGGCTCTGCTTCGAGGCCTTCAAGATCGCATTTGGCCTTTGACCTGTGGAGCTAAGGGGACTCGAACCCCTGGCCTTCTGGATGCAAACCAGACGCTCTTCCAGCTGAGCTATAGCCCCGAGATGTCTTCCGCCAAGGGTACCTGTTATTACCGGCCAGCACGGATTACCGCGTAGGTAGCTCAGCGCGGCTGCGCTACCGCCCGGTGCTCGCGCCGGATTTCGTCACGCTTCATCCACTCGTACATGGCACAATCTAGGCGAGCACGCCATCGCGAGGAAGGGACGAAATGGCCGGATCGGGTCAGCCGGAGAACGGGGTTCCGGCGGACATCCGCACGGACATCGCACACCCGGCCAGGGTGTATGACTTCTGGCTGGGCGGTAAGGACAATTTCGCCGCCGATCGGGCCGCGGCCGAGCAGGTCATACAGGTGATGCCGGAAATCCTGGATACGGTGCGCGGTAATCGTCAATTCCTGGTACGTGCGGTACGTTTCCTGCGCGATGCCGGGATCCGGCAGTTCATCGACATCGGCAGCGGCCTGCCCAGCAGCCCGAACGTCCATGAGGTCGCCCAGGTCGGCCACACCGGTGCGCGAGTGGTGTACGTGGACAACGACCCGGTGGTGTTCCTGCACGCCGAGGCGCTGATGGCCGGGAAGGGCGCGACCGCCGTGGTCCGGTCCGACCTGGGCGACGTCGGCGAGGTCCTGGCCAAGGCGGCGGAACTGGTCGACTTCACCCAGCCGACAGCGCTGCTGTTCGTCGGGTGCCTGCACCATATCGTGGATTCCGATGACCCGGCCGGCATCGTGGCCCGGTATCTGACGGCGCTGGCGCCGGGCAGCTACCTGGTCATCTCGCATGCCACCGATGACCCCTCGCCGGAGAAGATGCGCGCGAACTCCGAGGTGGCCGAGAGCAGCGGCGCGATACTCATCCCTCGTAGCAAGGACGCGATCTTGCGCATGTTCAACGGGCGCGAGCTGGTCGATCCCGGGCTGGTGCTGGTCTCGTACTGGCGACCGGAGGACGGCGATCCGGGGCCTAACGCCGACCGGGCCTGGGCGTACGGCGGAGTCGCGGCCGTCTAGCGCTTACTTCAGCAGCCGGGACAGCCGCCGGTCGGCGAGGGGCTTCCCGCCGGTCTGGCAGGTGGGGCAGTACTGCAGTGCCGAGTCAGCGAACGAAACTTCCCTGATCGTGTCCCCGCAAGCCGGGCACTTCTGACCCGCGCGCCCGTGCACCCGCAGACCGCTCTTCTTCTCGCCCTTCAGGTCCGCCGCGGCCAGCCCCGCCGAACGCTCGACCGCCTCGCCCAGCGTCGTCTTGATCGCGTCGAACAGAACGGCAACGTCCTCCGGTGTCAGGCTGGCGGCGATCTTGAACGGCGACATCTTGGCTACGTGCAGGACCTCGTCGGAGTAGGCGTTGCCGATGCCCGCGATGATGCCCTGGTCCCGCAGCACGCCCTTGATCTGCGTCCGCCGGCCTGCCAGCAGGCCGGACAGGGTGTCCAGGGTGAAGTCCGCGGCCAGCGGGTCCGGGCCGAGGGTGGCGACGCCGGGGACTTCGGCGGGGTCGCGGACCAGGTAGACGGCCAGGCGCTTCTTGGTCCCCTGCTCGGTCAGGTCAAACCCGGAGCCGTCGTCGAGCCGCAGCCGGAACGCCAGCGGGCTCTTGCCCGGCTTGGGCGGGGCCGTGGGCAGGTCGTCGCGCCAGCGCAGCCAGCCGGCCCGGGCCAGGTGGGTGATCAGGTGCAGGCCCTGGTCGGTGGACAGGTCCAGGAACTTGCCGTGCCGGCCGACTCCGGTGATCACCTGACCGGCTAGCGCGGTCAACGGAGGATCGAACGTCTTCAGCACCGAGAACGAAGCGGCGTCGGCGCGCGCGACAGCATGGCCGACCGCGTGCTCGCGCAGGAAGACGGCCAGCGACTCCACTTCCGGCAGTTCCGGCATGCTTCCAGTCTGCCACGCGCCGGCGAGAGGTTTGCCCCGGTCAGCGGGTGGTTTAGCCGGCTGAGGCGATCAGGTCCGGCAGCTCCCCGAGGTCGGCGAGCAGGTGGCTGGCGCCGGCGCGGCGGAGCCTGCGGCCGTCGTGCACGTCGCTTAGCACGCCGATCACCAGCCGGGCGCCGGCCCGGCGAGCGGACAGTACCCCGCTCTCGGTGGCCGTGACCACGGCCACGTCCCGTACGTCACCGACGCCCAGGCGCAGGATCGCGGTGAGCACCAGATCGGGCCAGGGGAAGCCCCGGGCCACGTCGTCGGCGCACAAGATCAGGTCGCCGCGCTGCCACCAGGCCAGCCGTTCCATGATCAGGCTGAGCGCGGGCCGGGACAGGCAGGACATCAGGCACACCTTGGTCCCGGCCGCGGCGAGCTTGGCCAGCGCGTCGTTCGCGCCGGGCAGGGGGAGGGCGCCGAACCGGTCGACGGCGGTCTGGAACGAGCGATCGAAGGAGAGGTTCGCGGCCTGAGCCCGGATCTCGTCCTCGGGAAACAGGGTGCGGATGACGTCGGCCGGGGACCACCCGCGGGTCTGGTCGAAGTGCACCATCGCCTTGACGTAGGCCGCGGTTCCCGTCACCACACCCTGAGTCGCGATCGCCTCGGCGAACGCCCGCTCGAGTACGCTGCCGTCGACGGCCGCGGCTCCTAGGACGTCACAGCAGACCAGCGATACCGGGGACGGATCGCTCACCGGCCGCTTCAGTCTTCGTCGGCGGCGGTGGCCTCGTTCCAGAGGTCGAGTTCGGCACGGTCGGCCTGCACCTTGCGCCACACAGCGAACGCGCCGAGCCCAGCCAGTATGACCAGCAATATCTTGATCTTCACAGCGAGGAACCCTCCGCCTCGATGACATTCACAGTCAGGTCGCAGACACACGACCAAGAGATTCCAGCAGCCTACCAACCCCAAAGCCCACCACGCTCCAACCAGGCCCGTCGGCCGACGACCCGAGCAACGGCGGGAGTCTTCCTGAGCCTTCGATAAGGGAGTGGGCTGCAACTTCACTTCATAGACGAGCTTCCGCGGAGAGGTTGGGTCGGAGGGTCGCGAGAGTTGGGGGCGAGGGTTCTGCCAGGCGAATTGTTGGAACGTGAAGAGAAGACCACCCAGCCCGCGCCTACGGTCTCAGCCACCGGCCGGGCGAAGCCCGGCACCGGGGGGTTCCGGGGGGTCGTCCCCCCGGGCCAGCACTGCGGGGCCTTAGGCGAAGGTCGCCCGAAGGGCGAACAAGCAGCGTTCGCCGCCGCGTGGGGTTACGTGGACTTGAACCACGGGCCTCGTCCTTATCAGGGACGCGCTCTAACCGACTGAGCTATAACCCCATTGACCTGCGGAAACAGGAGCAGCAAACATCTTACCGTACCGGCGGGACGGGTTGCGCCGTGACGGGTGAAGCGTCACTCCGTCTCGCGGAGGGTCACCTCCACGCCGCCGATCAGCCGCGAAGTCAGGTTGTAGACTACCGCGCCGATGGTCGACATGGCGGTGATCAGCACGATGTTGAGCGCGCCGAGCAGAGCTGTGTAGCTGAGGATCCGGGACGCGGTGAACCACTTGGCCGCGTTCACCCCGCTGGAGTTCTGGCTCGACGTGACGCTTTGCACGACGTGCTGCAGCGAGGTGAACACCCCGAGCGCGGACAGCGTGCCGTAGATCACGCTGACCGCGACGAACAGGATCACGAACGCGACCAGGGACACCACGAAGCTGAACTTCATCACCGACCAGGGCTCGACCCGGGCGATGGTCAGGTGGGCCTGCCGCGACGAGCGCTTCGACGACGCCTTGGGCCGCGTGCTCGCGTGCGACCCACCCGCCGGGGAAGCCTCCGCCGGGGCCACGCTGACGGGCGGCGTCCGCGGCGGAGCCGACGTCTTGGCGGTCGTGCTCGAGCGCAGGAAATTCCGGGCCGGAGAGGACGGCGAGGTGGGCTCCGGATCGGGCGCGTCCCACACGAACGAGGCCGCGGAGACGGTGGGCTCGGAGGCGGGCGATGCGGCCGGGGCCGGGTCGGAGCGCTCGGTGCCGACTCCGGTTTCGACTCCGGTGCCGAACAGGGTGCCGTCGGCCGGCCGACCCGGTGCCGGTCGAAATCGACGGCGGCTCCTCCGCCGCCGGGGCGGGCTCCGCCTCAGGCGTCGCAATCGAGGAAGACAAGCTGTCATTACCCAGCGCCCAGTCGTCGGCCTCGGGCGCGACGGGCGCCGCAGCGGACCGGCTGAAGCCGAGGCTGGATGAGTCCCGGGGCGTCCCGATGGTGTCGGCGGGCAGCGCCGGGACCTGGTCGGCCGCGGCGTCCTTCTCGGCCGCCGCCGTTCCGCCGTGGGCCGGTCCAGCATTGGCAGTGCCGGCAGTGGCAGGGCCGGCAGTGGCAGTGCCGGCAGTGGCAGTGCCGGCAGTGGCGGGGGCCGAACTCCCGTTAACCAGGACCTCCTTGGCCGCGGCGGCGGCGCGCGCGACCTTCTGCCGGGCCGCTCGCACGGCCGAGGTGGCCATGATCTGGGTGTCCTCGTCGGTGTCAGCCATCAGGTCATCATCGTCGTCATGCTGTGCGGTCACGACCGTGGGCGAGGCTCCACCCGAGCCGTCCGACGTATTCGTGCGCCTGTCCAAGCCGTCCTCCTATGATCTGACCCTCATGAGGTTATCTCTGGACAGGACGCCCAAAGGACACTCATGCCAAGAAGACGCCTTTGTGCCGAGACTCCGCGACAACGTGACACTGATTAGGACGCTTGAGACCCGGCAATCGTTGCCGTCAACTTAGGTCCGCTTCACCAGCTGAAGTTTCCGGGTCACTCTCCTCATCCGAATCAGACGGTTCCTGGTCGCCCTCGGCGAGCGACTCCGCGTTACGGGCCAGCGCTACCACGCTATCTCCCGCGGCCAGGTTCATCAGGCGGACCCCCATGGTCTGCCGCCCGGACTGCTTGACCTCGCTGGCCCGGGTCCGGATGACCCCGCCTGCCGAGGTGATGGCGAAAATCTCGTCGTCGGCCGTGACCATGAGCGCGCCGACCAGCTCGCCGCGGGCCTCCACGATCTTGGCCGTGACCACGCCGTGGCCGCCGCGGCCCTGCACCGGGTAGGCGTCCACCGGCGTGCGCTTGGCGTACCCGCCGCCGGTGGCGACCAGCACGTCGCCGCCGTCCCGGACCACGTACATGCCGAGCAGCTCGTCGCCGTTGTTGAAGCGCATCCCGATCACGCCCGAGGTGTCCCGGCCCATCGGGCGCAGCGACTCG
The DNA here is from genome assembly GCA_963742795.1 of uncultured Actinomycetes bacterium. GTDB lineage: Bacteria > Actinomycetota > Actinomycetes > Streptosporangiales > Streptosporangiaceae > Palsa-504. Next base: position 388,311 of record CAVUNL010000013.1, on the reverse strand, counting down.
TCGTCGGCGTGGAACCTGATCGCCTGCGCGCTCTTGCTGACCAGCAGCAGATCCTCCTCGGGCGCGACCAGCCGGGCTGCGATCACCTCGTCGTCATCGCGCAGGTTGATGGCGATGATGCCGCCGGAGCGAGGCGAGTCGAACGCGGTCAGCTTGGACTTCTTCACCAGTCCGCTGCGGGTGGCCAGCACCAGGTACGGCGCCACCTGGTAGTCGCGCAGCGTCATTACCTCGGCGATCCGCTCGTCGGGCTGGAACGCGAGCAGGTTGGCCACGTGCTGGCCGCGGGCGTCGCGGCCGGCGTCGGGCAGCTCGTAGGCCTTGGCCCGGTAGACCCGGCCCTTGTTGGTGAAGAACAGGATCCAGTTGTGGGTCGAGGTGATGAAGAAGTGGTCGACGATGTCATCGGTGCGCAGCTGCGCGCCGCGCACGCCCTTGCCACCGCGCCGCTGGGCCCGGTACAGGTCGGTCCGGGTCCGCTTGGCGTAGCCGCCGTAGGTGATGGTGACCGCGACGTCCTCTTCGGCGATGAGGTCCTCGTCAGCCACCTCGCCGTCGTAGGCGATGATCTGGGTCCGCCGCTCGTCCCCGTACTTGGTGACGATCTCCGCCAGCTCGGTGCCCACGATCTCGCGCTGCCGCTCCGGCGAGGCCAGGATGCTCTCGTAGTCGGCCACCTTGGCCTCGAGGTCGTCGCGCTCGTCGACCAGCTCCTGGCGCTCCAGGGCGGCCAGCTTGCGCAGCTGCATGTCCAGGATCGCGCGCGCCTGTACCTCGTCGATCTCCAGCAGCCCGATCAGGCCCTGCTGGGCCACGGAGGCCGACGCGCTGGCCCGGATCAGCGCGATGACCTCGTCGATCCGGTCGATGGCCTTGATCAGCGCGGCCACGATGTGCAGTCGCTCGGCCGCCTTGCGCAGCCGGAACTGGGTGCGCCGGACGATGACCTCGATCTGGTGCGCCACCCAGTAGCGGATCATCTGGTCCAGGCGCAGGGTGCGCGGCACCCCGTCGACCAGGGCCAGCATGTTGGCGCCGAACGTGTCCTGCAGCTGGGTGTGCTTGTACAGGTTGTTGAGCACCACCTTGGCGATGGCGTCCCGCTTGAGCACGATGACCAGCCGCTGGCCGGTCCGGCCGCTGCTCTCGTCGTTGAGATCGGCGATGCCGCTGATCCGGCCGTCCTTGGCCAGCTCGGCGATCTTGGTCGCCAGGTTGTCCCGGTTGACCTGGAACGGCAGCTCCTTGGCCACCAGCAAGGTGCGGCCGCGGGAGTCCTCCTCCACGTCGACCACGGCGCGCATGGTGATCGAGCCGCGCCCGGTGCGGTAGGCGTCGCGGATGCCGCGACGGCCCACGATCAGGCCGCGGGTCGGGAAGTCGGGCCCCGGGATCCGCTCCATCAGCGCGTCCAGGAGCTCTTCGTCGGAGGCGTCGAAGTTATCCAGGTACCACTGCACGCCGGCCGCGACCTCGCGCAGGTTGTGCGGCGGGATCTTGGTCGCCATGCCGACCGCGATGCCCTCGGACCCGTTGATGAGCAGGTTGGGGAACCGGCTGGGCAGGACCACCGGCTCGGACGAGCGGCCGTCGTAGTTGTCGCGGAAGTCAACGGTGTCCTCGTTGATGTCCCGCAGCATCTCCATGGCCAGCGGGGCCAGGCGGCACTCGGTGTACCGCATGGCCGCGGGCGGGTCGTTGCCGGGCGAGCCGAAGTTGCCCTGCGAGTCGATCAGCGGCATCCGCATCGACCACGGCTGGGCCATCCGGACCAGGGCGTCGTAGATCGCGCTGTCGCCGTGCGGGTGGTAGTTGCCCATCACCTCGCCGATGACCCGCGAGCACTTGAAGAACCCCCGGTCGGGCCGGAACCCGCTGTCGAACATGGCGTACAGGATCCGCACGTGGACCGGCTTGAGCCCGTCGCGCACGTCGGGCAGTGCCCGGCCGATGATGACCGACATCGCGTAGTCGATGTAGCTGCGCTGCATCTCGTACTGGATGTCGACCGGCTCGGTACGGTCGTGCCCGCCCTCGGGCGGATCGGTAACTTCGGTCACTTTTTCGCAATCCTTAACTCAACCGTGGAATCAGCAGCAGGGCATGCGGCCCTGCCGGTCAGATGTCCAGGAACCTGACGTCCTTCGCGTTGCGGGTGATGAACGAGCGGCGCGCCTCGACGTCCTCGCCCATCAGCACGCTGAACAACTCGTCGGCCTGGGCCGCGTCGTCGAGCGTCACCTGGCCCAGGACCCGCCGCGCCGGGTCCATCGTGGTCTCCCACAGTTCCTCGGCGTTCATCTCGCCCAGGCCCTTGAAGCGCTGCACGGCGTCCCGCGGCCGCGGGTCCTTGCGGCCCTCGGCGATCCCGGCCTCGATCACCCGGTCCAGCTCGGCGGGGCTGAAGGCGTAGCCGGGCTTGACGCCGCGTTCGGTCCACTTGATCTTGTACAGCGGTGGCTGCGCGAGGTACACGTGCCCGGCCTCGACCAGCGGCTTCATGAACCGGAAGAGCAGCGTGAGGAGCAGCGTCCTGATGTGCTGCCCGTCGACGTCGGCGTCCGCCATCAAGATGATCTTGTGGTAGCGGAGCTTGGACATGTCGAACTCGTCGTGGATGCCGGCGCCGAGCGCCGTGATCATCGACTGGACCTCGTTGTTCTTCAGCACCTTGTCGATCCGCGACTTCTCGACGTTGATGATCTTCCCGCGGATGGGCAGGATGGCCTGGAACTTGGGGTCCCGGCCGCCCTTGGCCGAGCCGCCGGCCGAGTCGCCCTCGACCACGTAGATCTCGGACTTCGCCGGGTCGGTGGACTGGCAGTCGGCCAGCTTGCCCGGCAGCGACGTGCTGCCGAGCAGCGACTTGCGGGTCAGGTCGCGGGCCTGCCGCGCGGCGATCCGGGCCCGGGCCGCCTGGCTGGCCTTGTTGATGATCTCCTTGGCCTCGCCGGGGTTGCGGTCGAACCAGTCCCGCAGGTGGTCGTTGCACGCCTTCTGCACGAACGACTTGGCCTCGGTGTTGCCGAGCTTGGTCTTGGTCTGCCCCTCGAACTGCGGCTCGGCCAGCTTGACCGAGACGATCGCGGTCAGGCCCTCGCGCACGTCGTCGCCGGTCAGGTTCTCTTCCTTCTCGCGCAGCAGCTTCTGCTCGCGCGCGTACCGGTTGACGATCGTGGTCAGCGCGGCCCGGAACCCCTCTTCGTGCGTGCCGCCCTCGGTCGTGTTGATCGTGTTCGCGAACGTGTGCACCGACTCGGTGTACGACCCGGTCCACTGCATCGCGATCTCGACCGCGATCCCGTCCCCGTCCTCACCGAAGTCCACGATGGACCCGTGCACCGGCTCTTTGGAGGCATTTATATACCGAACGAAATCGGAGATCCCGCCCTCGTACTGGTACCGTGCCGCCCGTGGCTGGCCGTCCTCGTCCAGAGTCCGCAGGTCGGTCAGCGAGATGGCCAGGTTCTTGTTGAGGAACGCCATCTCCTGCATCCGCCGGGACAGCGTCTCGAACGACCAGACGGTGGTCTCGAAGATCGTGTTGTCGGGCCAGAAGGTGATCGTGGTGCCGGTCTCGTCGGACGCCTTACCGCGCTCCAGCGGTCCCATCGGGTCACCGCGCTCGTAGACCTGGGTCCAGACGTAACCGTCGCGGCTCACCTCGACCTCGAGCAGCATCGACAGCGCATTCACCACCGACACGCCGACGCCGTGCAGGCCGCCGGAGACCGCGTAGGACTTGCTGTCGAACTTCCCGCCCGCGTGCAGCGTGGTCATCACGACCTCGACCGCCGGGCGGTGCTCCACCGGGTGCTCGTCGACCGGGATGCCGCGACCGTTGTCGTACACCCGCACGCCGCCGTCGGCCAGCAGCGTCACCTCGATGTCGTCGCAGTACCCGGCCATGGCCTCGTCTACGGCGTTGTCCACGACCTCCTGGACGAGGTGATGCAAGCCGCGCTCGCCGGTCGACCCGATGTACATTCCGGGTCGCTTACGGACAGCTTCCAGGCCCTCCAGAACCTTGATCGAACCGGCATCGTAGGACAAACCGAACTCCATCCTGCATCGGAAGCGCGCAGCCCAGCCCCCCTCGACGTGGCCGTCGTTGCGCTAGATTCATTTTACCTTTTGGTACCGACAGCCAGGGCCGTCTTGGCTCCTAGCCGTACGTGTCGCGCGGCCCGCGGCCGCCCGGCACCCGCCAGCCGCCGCGCTGCCGGGGCGGCGCCGGACCGCGGACCTTGACCCGGCGGACCGTCCCGTCGCCGAGCTCCGCGTTGAGCCGCCGGACCAGCTGCGGCGCCAGCAGCCGGACCTGGGTCGCCCAGGCCGTCGAGTCGGCGGTCACCGCGAGCTCGCCGTCCGCGAACGCGTCGGGCTGGGTGTGCGCGGCCAGGTCCCGGCCGACGATCTCCGCCCACCGGCCGAACACCGACCCGATCGCGGCCCGCTGCTGCCAGCCCTGGTGGTCGAGCAGGCCGCCGATGGCCTGGCCGAGGAGCTGCGGGTCATCCCGGCGGGGCCGGCCCGGGCCGGACCGGACCGGTCTGTCCCGCGGGCCACGCCCGGCGGCGATCCCACGGCGGGCGCGCCGGCCTGGCCCGCCGGACGCGGCCCGGACCGTTCGGCCTCATTGTTGTTTTCCTCCGGCTCCGGCCGGCCGCGGAGGCCGGCCGGCAGATCGCCCCTGGCCCGCGCGTCCGCCTTGGCCTCAGCCAGCGCCTCGGCCGCCCGCCGGACGCGGTCCGAGCCGTCAGCCGGCACGGCTGATCACGCCGGCCTGGACCTCGAACCGCACGCCGGCCAGCACGTCCGGGACGTCGGCCGGCACCGCGGCGGTGATCAGCACCTGCTCGGCGCCCGCCACCAGGCCGGCCAGCCGGTCCCGGCGGCCCGCGTCCAGCTCGGCGAACACGTCGTCCAGCATGAGCACCGGGTCCTCGTGGTCCTGCCGCAGCAGGGTGAAGCTGGCCAGGCGCAGCGCGAGCGCGAGCGACCACGACTCGCCGTGGCTGGCGTAGCCGCGGGCGGGCATTCGGCCGACGGCCAGCTCGAGCTCGTCGCGATGCGGGCCGACCAGGCAGACGCCGCGGTCCAGCTCGCTGGCCCGCACCCCGTCCACGGCCTTGAGCAGTGCCGTCTCCAGCTGGGCCGTCTCGAGCGCGGCCATGTCCTCGAACCCTTCATCATTATTCAACGCTGAACTGCGATAAGACATTCCCGCAGCCTCGCCCTGGCGCCCGCCGGAGACCGCCTCGTAGGCGGCCTCGACGTGCGGCCGCAGTGCGGCCACCAGGCGCATCCGGCCGGCCAGCAGCGGCGCGCCGGTCCGGGCCAGCTGCGCGTCCCACGCGTCCAGGGTGGCCGTTACCGACTCGCGGGCCGGGCCGCGCAGGTGCGCCTTGCCCCCGGCCGACTTGAGCAGCGCCGTGCGCTGCCGCAGCACCCGGTCGTAGTCGGCGCGGACGCTGGCGTACCGCGGCGCGGTGGCCACCAGCAGCTCGTCGAGGAACCGGCGCCGCTCGCCGGGGTCGCCCTTGACCAGCGCCAGGTCCTCCGGGGCGAACAGCACCGTGCGTACCGTGCCCAGGATGTCGCGGGGCCGCGGCAGCGGCGCGCGGTTGAGCCGGACCCGGTTGGCGCGGCCCGGGTTGATCTCGACCTCGGCCAGCGCGCTGCCGTTGATCCCGGCCACGGCGGCGCGCACCACGGCGCGTTCGGCCCCCTGCCGGATCAGCGGCGCGTCGGTGGCCACCCGGTGGCTGCTCAGGGTGGCCAGGTAGCCGATCGCCTCGACCAGGTTAGTCTTGCCCTCCCCATTCGGCCCGCTGAACGTGCTCACCCCAGGCCCCAGCTCCAGACTGAGGTCGGCATAAGACCGGAAGTCGGTCAGCCCAAGCCGCGTGAGATGCACAGCCAGAGCTTACGGCGAGAAACAGCGAGGCGTGAGCCTCGCCATCCCGCGGCCCGCGAGGGGCCGCAGGCTCCTCCGGCCGCGCGATACTACGGCGAGCCCCGCAGCCGGGGCGCGGAGCGCAGCGGGGGTTCCGGGGGGTCGTCCCCCCGGGCCAACACTGCTTATGCCTATCCTGCGGAGCGGATAGGCATAAGCACGTAGCGGAAGTCGGGCTCGCGCTCGGTCTTGCCGGTGATGACGGCCGGCTTGGTCGGCGAGGTAAAGGAGATCCGGGCCGTGTCGGAGTCGATGGCCCCGATGCCGTCCAGCAGGTACTGCGGGTTGAACGCGATCTGCAGGTCCTCGCCGTCGAACGCCGCCTCGAGGATCTCCACCGCCTGCGCCTCCTCCGACGCGCCGGCCTTGAGCACGAGCTGGCCCTGGCTGAAGGCCAGCCGCACCGGGGTGTTCCGCTCGGCGACCAGGGCGACCCGCTTGACCGCCTCGGCGAACGAGCCGGCCACCAGCTCCGCGGTGGCGCTGAACTCGCTCGGCAGCAGCGCGGAGTACTTGGGGTACTCACCGGACAGCAGCCGGGTGGTGGTCTGCCGCCCGGCCCCGGCGAAACCGATCAGGCTGTCGCCGCCGAGCGAGATGGACACCTCGGCACCCGAGGTGAGCGCGCGCGCCGTGTCGCCGAGCACCCGCGCCGGGACCAGCAACGCCGTCGACAGGTCCGGCTGGGCCGGGTTCCAGCGCAGCTCGCGGACGGCCAGCCGGTACCGGTCGGTGGCCACCAGGGTCAGCGTGTCGCCCTGGATCTCGATCCGGATGCCGGTCAGCGCGGGCAGGGTGTCATCGCGGCCCGCGGCGGTGGCCACCTGGCTGATCGCGGTGGCCAGCGCGTCGCTGCCCACCGTGCCGGCCAGCGGCGGCATCTCGGGCAGCGTGGGGTACTCCTCCTCGGGCAGCAGGACCAGGGTGAAGGTGGCGGTGCCGCACTTAAGGGTGGCGCGGGTGCCGTCGGTGACCAGCTGGACGGGGCGGGCGGGCAGCGACCGGACGATCTCGGCCAGCAGGCGGCCGGAGACCAGGATCGCGCCCTCCTCGTCGGTGATCACCGGGACCGTGGCCTGGGCGGAGACCTCATAGTCGAAGGTCGAGAGCGTGAGGTCGGCCCCCGCGCGCAGGCGCATCCCCGCTAGCACGGGAGCAGTCGGGCGAGCCGGCAGTGCCCGCGCGGTCCAGGCCACGGCTTCCGCCAACTGATCACGCTCGACTTGGAGCTTCACGGGACCTGCCTCCTACTTGCAGTTGTCCTTTTCTCTTAATCGAGAACCGTCGTAGTCATAGGTGCGGTGGATACTGGGGAGAACCCATGTTTCCGCAGTCCAGCGGGCCTTTTGCTACGCACAGGGGCTGTTCGGGGTCGGGGGACGGCCCGGGGTCCCCTGTGGCGTCCGGCCGCCCGTGCACGCGCTTGCCACTGGTTGTCCCCCGGTTATCCGAAACTCTTCCACAATGTTGTCCACAAACTGTGTGCATATTAGTACGGCGGGGGAGTCAGCCCGCCCGGGCCTGCTGCTTGATGCGGTTGGTGAGCTCGGTGACCTGGGTGTAGATCGACCGGCGTTCGGCCATCAGCGAGCGGATCTTCCGGTCGGCGTTGATGACGGTGGTGTGGTCGCGGCCGCCGAACTGCTGGCCGATCTTGGGCAAGGACAGGTCGGTCAGCTCGCGGCACAGGTACATGGCGATGTGCCGGGCCGTGACCAGGACCCGGGACCGGGACGTACCGCACAGGTCATCGATCGACAGGCCGAAGTAGGACGCGGTCTGGCCCATGATCGTCGCGATCGTGATCTGCGGGCCCTGGGCCTCGGGGATGAGGTCCTTGAGCACGATCTCGGCCAGCTGCAGGTCGACCGACTGCCGGTTCAGGCTGGCGAACGCGGTGACCCGGATCAGCGCCCCCTCCAGCTCCCGGATGTTGGTCGAGATCCGGCTGGCGATGTACTCCAGCACCTCGGGCGGCGCGTTGAGGCCCTCCTGGATGGCCTTGCGGCGCAGGATCGCGATCCGGGTCTCAAGCTCGGGCGGCTGGACGTCGGTGAGCAGTCCCCATTCGAACCGGCTGCGCAGCCGGTCCTCCAGCGTGACCAGGCGCTTGGGCGCGCGGTCGCTGGAGATGACGATCTGCTTGCTCGCGTTGTGCAGTGTGTTGAAGGTGTGGAAAAACTCCTCCTGGGTGCCTTCCTTGTTCTCCAGGAACTGGATGTCGTCGACCAGGAGCACGTCCACGTCGCGGTACCGGCGCCGGAAGCCGTCCTGCTTGCCGTCCCGGATCATGTTGATGAAGTCGTTGGTGAACTCCTCCGAGCTCACGTAGCGGACCTTCAGCCCGGAGTACAGCGTCTGGGCGTAGTGCCCGATCGCGTGCAGCAGGTGGGTCTTGCCCAGCCCGGAGTCGCCGTAGACGAACAGCGGGTTGTAGGCCTTGGCCGGCGCCTCGGCCACCGCGACCGCCGCGGCGTGCGCGAACCGGTTGCTCGACCCGATCACGAACGTCTCGAACGTGTACTTGGAGTTGAGCCGGGTGCCGCCCAGGCGGGGACCGACCGACCCCGGCGCGCCGTGCGGTCCGGTGTCCGGGCGGGACGGCTCGTGCAGCCCGCCGCCCTGGGCTTGCGGTACGTGCCGTTGGACATGGTCCGTTTCCTGGTCCCCCGGGGCGCGCGGCGCGGGAGGCTCGGGGGCGAGGTCGCTGACCGTCGCGGCCGGAGCGGCGCTGAGCTGCGGCGCCGGGTCCACGGTGACGGCCAGCTGGATGTCCCGGCCGAGCTGCTGGGACAGGGCCTGGGTGACCAGCGGGCGCAGCCGGGTCTCCAGCTGCTCCTTGACGAACTCGTTGGGGGTGGCGATCAGCGCCGTGTTCTCCACCAGCCCGAGCGGGCGGGTCAGTTTCAGCCAGGCCCGCTGATGAGGCTGAATCTGCAGGTCAGCAAGTCCGTCGAGGGATCGCGCCCAGACTTCTGCCAGGTCTGAAGTAGCCACCTGTGAGCTCCCCTCGCATCCCCATGCCGCGAGCCAGGCGCTCACGATCCACAGAACTATCCACATGTTGTGCACGTAGCCTCCCGGCTGCGCACGGTAACCGTGGCAGTCCGGGGAGAATAGCTTTCCACAGCCTAAGCCGCGATTGCTGAGCACGGGTGGCAAACGGCGGGGTTCTAGATGGTAGCCTGGGATGAATCCGAGGGCGGCACGCGTGTCGATACGAGCGTGCCCATCAGAGTCTCTCTCCGGCATTTTCCTACCTGGAGCCTCCAGTGAGTAAGCGCACGTTCCAGCCGAATAATCGGCGCCGCGCGAGGACGCATGGTTTCCGGCTGCGCATGCGCACCAGGGCCGGCCGGGCGGTCCTTGCGGCCCGCCGGCACAAGGGCCGTGAAAGGCTGAGTGCCTGATCCTGCCGCCCCAGTCCCGGATGCGCCGCAGCGCGGAGTTCACGCTGGCCGTGCGTACCGGGACTCGTGCGGGCCGGCCGCGCGTGGTGGGTCACCTGCTCGTGCGGGCCGACGGGATCCACGACCGGGAACCGGCCAGGGTAGGATTCGTGGTCAGCAGGGCGGTTGGCTCCGCGGTGACCAGGAACCGGGTCAAGCGGCGCCTTCGTGAGCTTATGCGCGGGTACCTTCAGTTGCTTCCTGGCGGTAGCCTTCTTGTGGTGCGCGCAAACGCTGCGGCCGCGCACGCGCGCCAGCCAGATCTCGCCGCGGATCTGGACCTGGTGATCAGTAGGTTGCTGCGGCAGCAGGTTGGGACACACGTCGGTAATGCCACAGACAGCCATACAGAACAGTACGGGCCGCACCGCCACGGTGCCGGCACGGCTGCTCATGGTCCCCATCGCGGGTTACCGGCGGTTCGTGAGCCCGCTGCTGCCCCCGCGGTGCCGGTTCGCGCCCTCGTGCAGTGAGTACGCGCTCACCGCGGTGGCCGAGCACGGCGCGGCGCGCGGGCTGTGGCTCGCGATCAAGCGCATCGCCCGGTGCCATCCGTTTAATCCCGGCGGTTACGACCCGGTGCCGGGCCGTATACATCCCGCCAAGCCAGCGAGGAGCTGACCGGTGAGCATTCTCAACCCGCTGGCCGACCTGGTGGCATGGACGATCATGCACATCCATAGCGTGATGGGCGCGCTGTTCGGCCCGGCCACCGGCCTGGCCTGGGGCCTGTCCATCGTGATTCTGGTCGTCATCATCCGGCTGCTGCTCGTCCCGCTGTTCGTCAAGCAGGTGCACGCCCAGCGGAAGATGGCCCAGCACGCTCCGCAGCTTCAGGAGCTGCGCAAGAAGTACAAGAACGACAAGCAGCGTCTCAACGAAGAGACGATGAAGTTCTACAAGGAAAACGGGGTCAACCCGCTCGCGGGCTGCCTGCCGATGATCCCGCAGATGATCATCTTCTTCGCGCTGTTCTACGTGCTGCGGGCCATCGCCGACTGGCACCCGGGCGTCAAGCCGGCGTACGGGCTGACGGTCCCGGTACTGGTAAGCGCGCGGCAGGCGACGATCTTCGGCGTGCACCTGTACGACAAGCTGCTCTTCTCGCACCAGTCGGTGTCGCTGCACGTGGCGATCGTCATCGTGCTGACCGTCATCGTCAGCGCGACGACCACGTTCATGACCGTCCGGCAGAGCGCCAAGCGCGGTCTCATGCAGACCAACGTGGACCCGGACAACCCGATGGCCGGCGCGCAGAAGTACATGATGTACGTCGTCCCGTTCTTCTCGCTGACGGGCTTGTACTGGCAGTACGGGCTGGTCCTGTACTGGGTGACGACCAACCTGTGGACGCTCGGCCAGCAGTTCTTCATGTTCCGGAACTGGACCGCCGAGGACGCGCAGGCCGCGAGCGCCACGGCCGCCGCGTCCGGCGGCGCGGCCCGGGCCACCCAGAGCACCGCGCGTCTGACGTCCGGCTCCGCGAAGCCCGCGGCCGGTTCGGCGAAGACCGCGAACAACGGCACCCGGAGTTCCAGTACGGCCAAGCCTCCGAGCAGTTCGGCGAAGACCGCGAACAACGGCACCCGGAGTTCCGGCACGGCCAAGCCCGCCGCCGCTGGTGCGTCGGGCGGAGCTAACGGGCGGACGAGCACGTCGCGGCCCGCGTCTGCCACAGCGGGCGCCGGCCCGGCCCGGCCGCGCACCGGGTCGGCGCGCGGCGATGCCGCGGCCGCCGCGCCGAATGGTGGCGCCAAGCGCGGCCTGCTGGGCCTAGGGCGGCCGAAACCAGAACCTGTCCCCGAGCCGGAAGTGCCTGCCACTAAGGTGGTCCGGCAGCAGACAAGCAAGCAGGCCAGAAGCAAGCGGTCGGGCAAGCGCTAACCAAGCGCCCCCCGAACGGTGATTTAACGACTCAGCACGGTGGGAGGTCCGGTCTTGAGCCAGGACGTGGAGGTCACGGACGAGGAGGAAGCCCTCGACGAGACCGAGGACGCTCCGCAGCTCAGCGATCTCGAGCTCGAGGGCGATATCGCCGCCGACTACGTCGAGGGCCTGCTCGACATCGCCGACCTGGACGGCGATATCGACATGGACGTCGAGGGCGACCGGGCGATCGTGTCGGTCGTCGGCGCGACCCTGGACGAGATGGTCGGCGACGATGGCGAGGTCCTCGAGGCGCTGCAGGAGCTGACCCGGCTGGCGGTGCACCGCCAGACCGGCATCCGGGCCCGGCTGATGCTCGACATCGGCGGCTACCGGGCCCGCCGCCGGGCCGAGCTGGCCGACTACGCCCGCACGGTGGCCGAGGAGGTGGCCCGGACGGGCCAGCCCAAGGCGCTGGAGGCCATGTCACCGTTCGAGCGGAAGATCGTGCACGACGCGGTGGCCGAGGCCGGCCTGCGCAGCGAGTCGGAGGGCGAGGAGCCCGACCGGCGGGTCGTGGTCTTCCCCGCCCAGTAGTGCCCGGCCCCGCCGTGACCTGGGACGCGCCAGCGGTGGCTGCGGCGTGCGAGCCGGTTCCCGCCAGCCCGGTTCCCGCCAGCCCGGTTCCCGCCAGCCCGGTTCCCGCCAGCCCGGTTCCCGCCAGCCCGCTTCCCGACTGCGCGGCGAGCGTATTCGGTAAGGCGCTGCCGACGGCCGTGACGTACGCCGGGATCCTGGCCACCCGCGGGGTGGAGCAGGGCCTGCTCGGCCCGCGCGAGGTGCCCCGGCTCTGGGACCGGCACCTGCTCAACTGCGCGGTGGTGGCCGAGCTCATCGAGCCCCGGCCCGGGACGCTCCTGGACCTCGGCTCGGGGGCGGGACTGCCCGGCCTGGTCCTGGCCATGATGCTCCCCGGTACCGCGGTCACCCTGCTCGAGCCGATGGAACGACGCTGCCGGTTCCTCGCCGAGTGCGTCACCGAACTGGGGCTGGCCAATGTAACTGTGCTGCGGGGCCGCGCCGAAGATGTCACTATCCGAACGGACGTGGTAACAGCGCGTGCGGTAGCCCCCCTGCCGCGCCTGGCCGAACTAGCGATAGGCATGGTACGGCCGGGAGGGATGGTGCTGGCGATCAAGGGACGCACGGCAGCGGAAGAACTGCGGGCCGCCGGACCCGTGTTGCGCCGAATAGGTGCCCGCGACGTCCGGGTTGTGCGGGCGGGGCAAGGTAAGGTCGATCCAGCGACGACCGTCGTTCGGTTCTCCGCTAGATGAGGCAGGGCATAGGTGGGGCCTAGCTATTACCGGCAGGGCGCAGCGGGATTGGGCTGGCCGGACGGGTCGCTGGTGCCGGAGGCGGAAGGCATCGCGCTGACCGGGACGGCCGGCGTCGCTCGGCGGCCTGGGCTGGCCAGATACGGGTACAGACACGGGTCCGGGATCGGGCGAGGGTCACGGATCGAGAGGCGTTCAGGTGAAGGGTGAGAGGTCGGCAATCGTGACCGTCGAGAACGCGGCGGACGGCGGGCGGGCGGATGCGCCCGCTCCGCCGGTCGTCATCCCGGACATCCCCCGCACTCAGGCGGACACCCCGATCGGCCGGGCGGCCGAGGCCGCCGTCGGCGTGCGGGGCCTGGCCGACCGGCCGGCCTGGCCGCGTCCGCCCCGCTGCCGGATCATGACGATCGCGAATCAGAAGGGCGGGGTCGGCAAGACGACCAGCGCGGTCAACCTGGCCGCCAGCCTGGCCCAGCACGGCTCCCGGGTCCTGGTCATCGACCTCGACCCGCAGGGCAACGCGTCGACCGCGCTGGACGTGGATCACCGCGTGGGGGTTCCGTCGGTCTACGACGTGCTGGTCGACGATCGCGCGCTGGCCGACGTGATCCGGCCCGCCGGGGAGATGCCGGGCCTATTCTGCGCCCCGGCCACCATCGACCTGGCGGGCGCCGAGATCGAACTGGTGCCGGTGGTGGCCAGGGAGCTGCGGCTGGCCCGGGCCCTGCGGGGGTTCGACACCTCGCACCTGGATTACGTGTTCGTGGACTGCCCGCCCTCACTGGGCCTGCTGACCGTCAACGCGCTGGTCGCGGCGGAGGAGGTCCTGCTGCCGATCCAGTGCGAGTACTACGCGCTCGAGGGGGTCCAGCAGCTGCTGAACACCGCGGAGCTGGTCCGGGTGAACTTCAATCCCGGACTGCACGTCTCGACCGTCCTGCTGACCATGTACGACGGGCGCACCCGGCTGGCCTCCGACGTGGCCGACGACGTGCGCGCCCATTTCGGCCCGTCGGTGCTGCAGACGATCATCCCGCGCAGCGTCCGGGTGTCGGAGGCGCCGAGCCGGGGCCAGTCGGTCATCAGCTATGACCCCGGGTCGAGCGGCGCGATCGCCTACACCGAAGCGGCCAAGGAACTGGCCATGCAGTCGGCCGACAGAACACGGTGAGATCGGGGAGAGGCAGTGGCGCAGCAGAGGCGCGGTCTAGGCAGAGGGCTCGGAGCACTGATCCCGGAGCCCGGCCGGCTGCCTGAGGGCGAGGCCGCGCGGGGCTCGGCAGCGGCCCAGGCGCCGTCCGGGGAACCGTCCGCGACGGCACTCGGCGAGGTCGCCGGAGCGCGCTACGAGGAGGTCGCGGTCACCGCGATCACCCCGAACCCGCGCCAGCCGCGGCGGACCTTCGACGAGGACGCGCTCGACGAGCTGGCCGAGTCGATCAAGCAGGTCGGCCTGCTGCAGCCGGTAGTCGTCCGTGCGGTGGGGACTGGCCGGTACGAGCTGGTCATGGGCGAGCGCCGCTGGCGCGCCGCGCAGCGGGCCGGGCTGACCGAGATCGGCGCCATCGTCAAGCAGACCCAAGACGATGACCTGCTCCGCGACGCGCTGATCGAGAACCTGCACCGCCAGCAGCTCGACCCGCTGGAAGAGGCGGCGGCCTACCAGCAGCTGCTGGACGACTTCGGCGCCACTCATGAGGAACTGGCGCGCAAGATCGGCCGCTCCCGCCCGCACATCAGCAATACGCTGCGGCTGCTGAACCTGCCGCCGGCCGTGCAGAAGCGCGTGGCGGCGGGGGTGCTCAGCGCGGGCCACGCCCGGGCCCTGCTGAGCCTGGAGGATCCCGACACGCAGGACCGGCTGGCCACCCGGATCGTGGCCGAGGGGCTGTCGGTCCGCGCCGTCGAGGAGATCGTCGCGGTGGGTTCCGACGATGCGGCGCCCCGGCGTTCGGTCCGGACCGTGGCCAAGCCGCCCACCGCGCCCGGCCTCAACCGCCTGGCCGACCGCCTGTCCGATTTGTTCGAGACCCGGGTCAAGGTGGAACTCGGACGGCGCAAAGGGAAGATCATCGTCGAGTTCGCCTCGACCGAGGATCTGGAGCGCATCGTGAAGGCGATGAGCCCGCAGGTGCAGGTGCCGTCGGAGTAGCTCTGCCGCGGTCCGGACCGGTCCGGCGGCCGCTCAGTTGGGCCAGACCTCGCGGAGTTCGGCGAACAAGTCGGCAAAGTCGGTGGGGTCATGCGTCACCGGCTGCGCCTCGACCTTCGTCGTCGCGTTCCGGGTGGGTTGCCGCGACGAGGCCCGGCGCGACCGGTCCGGCGGCAGCCCGGGCGCGCCGGGACCGGACGCCATTTGCGGGTAGCGGGTCTTCATCAGCTGGTACCGGTCGAAGCTGTGCTGGTCGATACTCGGCGAGAGGAAGCGGTCGAGCACGGGCGCGAGCTCGTCGCGCAGGAAGGCGCCGCGCGCCATCCACTGGAGGTAGTCCCGCCCGCCGTGGTGGTACGGGCCGTAGACGCGGCCGCCGGGGAACGTCTGCTGCAGCCAGTCGAAGATGGCCTGGTGCCGGACGTGCATGCGCAGGGTCACGTGCGGCTGGCGTCCGTCGCCGCCGAAGTGACCCTCGCCGACCAGGAGGCCGACCAGGAACCCGAAGTCGAACTGCCTTGGCATGTCACGCTCCCAAGTTGTTTCACCGTCATGTTACACGGGAAACGTTGCCGCCCGGGCGGGCGGTGACGATGGTCATGCCGATGAGTCCGGCAGCAAGGGCGACCCTGGCCAGGGCCAGGGCTCCGGGGCGGGCGCCGAGGGTGGCCAGGGTCACCCCGCCGAGCGCTAGGCCGATGGTCTCGGTCCAGGACTGGAGCGTGGCGCTGATGCTCATGACCGGGCCGTGCGCGTGCACGCGAGCGACCTGCTGGACTGTAGTGACCGCCACCGCGCCGAACACCGATCCGGCCGCACCCCACAAGAAGGCGCCGGTATAGGCAGCTGGCACCCAGGTGGGTCACGGCGCGATCGGCAGCACAAGATACGCACGATCAACCTCCAAGCACGCCGCGCATTATCACGTCGCGTGAGTATCCGCGGCCGCACCCGGCCGGAGGGCTCCACCGATGGTTGTGACCGTCTAGCGGCTCAGCCACTAGACAGTGGCATCCATCGCTGCCGCTCGGCGGCTCGGGGGCCAAACGAGCGTCGTTCACCGGCATTGCCGAGGTGTTCCCCGCGGTGCTGTACGCGTGGCTCCTGCTAGGCCAGCTGCCTTCCGCCGTGCAGTTCACGGGCGGCGCGTTCATGCTCGCCGGTGTCGTCCTGGTGCATGTTGACGAGAATCAACAGCGCCGGGCGAACCCGCTAAGGTCGTACACCGCGACGTCCTTCCTTGCCCTGGTCGTGGCGGCATCGCGATGCCCGCCGCGCGCGGCAGTCGCCTCATGATCTACCGGCTGATCCGCCTGTGGCTGGTCCTGCTCGTCGGCTGGGTTCTCTTCATCGTCAGCAGCGCCCGGCCAGCACGGCGAGCCATCGCGCAAGCGACCCACCGCAGTTAACTTGACCACCTCCACCCTCACCGACCTCGTCGGTTAGCACCGAGGTGCGCATCGACCCGACGCACGTTCCGGCCACCTTCCGCGGCCCCCGGGTAACCGCTTCGCCGTCTGCCTCAAGACGCTCTGACTCGCGTGTCGATCCGGGAAAATGTCAGTCAGCACTGTTAAACTCGAACAAAGAACACAAGATCCTTTCTGCCGAACGGACCGGCCTGCCAGCTCCTTCCATAGGGAGGTGAGGACCCGGTGCAGACCCTTCCCGATCCCGCCAGCGCTGCCGAGGCGATGGACCAGGTCCTCTCCGGCCTGCGCTACCTGGCCGCCGCGGACCCCGCCGCGCTGGCCGCCCAGGCGCAGGCTGAATGCCTGCAGGGCTTCGAGCAGGCCGACGCGATCTGTACCGCGGCCCGCGCCTGGTACCTGGCCGCGTTCACCACTGGTCAGGGCTATTCGGCCGACGCGGACTACAGCCCGACGTCGTGGCTGATCCACCGGACCAAGGTGACCAAGGGCGCCGCCCGCGGCCATCTGGGCTGGGCCGGCCGCACCGTCACCCACCCCCAGATCCTCGCGGCCCTGGCCGAGGGCACCGTCGTGTCGGAGTCGATGGCCCGGACCATCTGCCAGTGGACCGCCAAGCTCCCCGGGGCCTGCCGGCCCGCCGCCGATGAGATCCTGATCGCCGCCGCCGGGGCTGGAGCCCGCCAGGAAGACCTCGCCGCGCTCGCCGCGGAGATCTACGCCCGGTCCCTGCCCGAGGGCGAGGATGACCCGGCGCCCAGGTTCGAGGACCGGCAGGTCCGGGTCGAGACCACCTTCGCCGGCGCCGGGGTGATCACCGGTGACCTGACCCCCGAGTGCGCCGCGATCGTCACCGCCGTCCTGGAGTCCCTGGCCGCCCCGTTGGGCGCCGACGACACCAGGAGCCGGGAGCAGCGCTATCACGACGGGCTAGCCGAGGCGATGCGCCGGCTGGCCGCCAGCGGCCTGCTCCCCGAACGGGCCGGGCAGCCGGTCAGGCTCTGGGGCCACGTCTCGCTGGCTGAGCTGCGCGCGATGGATGACGGGTCGGTGCTGGAGACCGAGTGGGTCACCGAGATGCGGATCCGCTGGTGCGCCCGCCGCGCCGAGGCCGCCGGCGGGACCGGCGGGGATGGCGGCGCCTGGCTGGACGGCGACGCCGCCCGCGCCCTGGCCTGCGACGCGACGATCATCCCGGTCGTCACCGGCGACGTCAACCCCGGCGTCCTGGACGACCTGGTCGCGCTCTGCCTGCAGCTCACCGGCCACGGCCCCCGCTGTCACCCCCAGCCGGCCGCGGCCCCCGCCGGCAACCCCGAGCCGGCCAGCAGTCCCGCCCCGGTCGGCGAGCCCGACTCCGTCAGCAGCCCCGCCCGGGCCGGCGAGTCCGCCCCGGCCGGTTCCGGTGAGCCGCCGTCCGGCCTGGCCCTGCTGTCGGGCATGTCCGGGGAGGCGATCCGGCAGGCGATCATCGGCAAGGCCGCGGACCTGCTGTCCGGCCCGGGCGGCCTGGCCTCGTTCTTGCGGACCCGGCAGCTGGGCGCGCGGCTGGCCGGGCCGAGCCTGCCGCTGGACATCGGGTACGCCAGCACCATCCCGGCCGGCATCCGCAACGCGGTGATCCTGCGGGATAAGCGGTGCCGGTGGGCCGGCGGCTGCCATCAGCCCGCGGCGGCCTGCGAGGTGCACCACGTCAAGCACAAGGCCGACGGCGGCCATACCAGTACTCGAGATTGTGTTCTACTGTGCTGGTTCCACCATCAGGTCGTGATCCACCGGTGGGGCTGGACCCTGGTCCTGAACCCCGACGGCACCACCACCGCCTGGAACCCCGACCGCACCAAAGTCCTCCACAGCCACAGCCCCCCGGCCCGCACCGGGTAAACCACCCGGCATCGCGCCCGCTGCTCGATCCCGCAACACAGGCCACCATCGCGTTGCGGAGGCGACTCGGCCGGTGTCGCGTGCGGACCCGAGGTCCGCGTCAGTTCGCGGGGTAGGTCGGCGGGAGGAGCCCGGAGGCGGGCTGGTAGCGGTTCGGGGCGGCTGGCACGCCGAGCGATGTGAGCACCTGGTCGAAGTTCACCCCGACCGTGGTCGGGAACGGGCCGCCGCCGCCGATCGCCCCGGCCTCCGGCAACTGCGACTCTGCGGACGCACCGCTGGCCTGCGCCCATCCGGTCTCGATGCCGCCGCCGCCCTCGAACATGTCGCCAATCACGGTCGAGGGCGTGACGCGCTGACCGACCACACAGGTGGGCGTGACGTTTTCGGCCAGGTAGACCACCAGCCCCGCGTCGGAGCCGTCGGTGAGCTGATAGGTGATCCACCCTCCGCCCCAGCCGGGGGAATATGCGGCCGCGTTGGTGACGATCCCGTCGCCCAGGGCGTAGACCGGGCCCGAGCCGCTGAAGTCGACACCCTGGTCGATGCGCTCGGGCACCAGGTCGCTGACGTTACGGAGCGGGTTGAGGTAGATAGGCGCGATGGCCACGCCCGTGCTGACGACTTCGGGCTGCAGCCGGGCCTGGATGCCCAGGGCGCCTCCCGCCTGCAGGCCGAGCACGTCCGCTTCGTCTGCCCACGCCGAGTTGGGAGCCTGGGCCATCCAGTGGGCTGCGGCCGGCCAGACGGAGACCAACAGAGCCAGGCCGGCCACGGCCGCCGCCACGACCAGGACGGACTTGCTCCGCAACGCCGCCGCGATCGCCAGCCGCCACCGCGGCCGAGAGGGACGCGCGTGCTGGGACTGCGAAGGCTGGTTCTGCGAAGGCTGGGACTGCTGCGCAGGCTGAGGCGGCCTCGGCAGCTGGGGTGGCTCCGAAGACCGGGATGGCTGGGACTGCCGCGCGGGCCGGGACTGCTGGACGGGCCGGGTCGGCTCCGAACGGCGGGACGGCTCAGGAGACCGGGGCGTCTCCGGACGCCGGGCCGGATCCGGGGACCGGGGCGTCTCCGGACGCCGGGCCGGATCCGGGGACCGGGGCTGCTGCGATGGCCGGGGCGGCTCCGATGGCCGGGGCGGCTGCGATGGCCGAACCTGTTCTGAAGGCCGGGGCGGCTCTGAAGGCCGGGACTGCCGGGTAGCCGCACGTCGCCGGGTCGGCGAACTGGGCGGCGACTTACGGTGCCGAGCCATCGTGCTGGACAGAATCAAGCCTCCGGTCGGGCGCGGCGAGCGCGCGGGCACGCCGCACGCTGGGTGCGGTTAGTCAACCAGGCTGCACCACGTGGGCCTGCCGCCGGGCCGGAACTACGTAAGAGACATATATGACTACGTTAAGTAGGTATCGAACGGTTCATCCCGCGGGCTATGCGCCGGCGGTAGCGCGGATGCCGGCCAGGAACGCGTCGACGTCGGCGGCCGAGGTATCGAAGGCGGTCATCCAGCGGACGACCGAGTCGTGCTCGTCCCACACGTGGAAGGTCCAGTCGCGCTGCAGGGCGGCGACGTGCCGGGGCCCGAGCCGGGCGAAGACCGCGTTGGCCTGCACCGGGTAAACGATCTCGACGCCGTCCAGGTGCTCCACACCGTCGGCGAGCCTGCGCGCCATGGCGTTGGCGTGCGCCGCGTTGCGCCGCCAGAGGTCATCGGCCAGCAGCGCGCCGAACTGGGCCGCCACGAACCGCATCTTGGAGGTCAGCTGGGTCTGCTGCTTGCGCAGGTACGGGACGTCGGCAACCAGGTCCGCGCGCATCACCACGAGCGCCTCCGCGCCCACCGCGCCGTTCTTGGTGCCGCCGAAGGTGAGCACGTCCGCGCACTCGGCCAGCTCGGACAGCGGGCAGTCCAGGTAGGCGGCCGCGTTGGCCAGCCGCGCCCCGTCCAGGAACACCCGCAGGTCGCTGGCCCGGCAGAAGTCGGCGATCTTCCGCAGCTCGGCCAGCGTGTAGCAGGTGCCGAGCTCGGTCGACTGGGTGACGGCCACCACGCCCGGCTGGGCGAAGTGGTCGTCACCCCGGCCGCCCAGCTGCCCGGCGATCAGCTCCGGGGTCAGCTTGCCTTCCGGGGCCGGCACCGCGAGCAGCTTGGTGCCGACCAGGCGCTCGGGGGCACCGCACTCGTCGGTGTTGATGTGCGCGGACGCCGCGCAGATGACCGCCTCGTGCCGGCGCAGCAGGACGCTGAGGCCCAGGACGTTGGCCCCGCTCCCGTTCAGCACCAGGAAAGCGCCACCCTCGGCGCCGAACGACTCTTGCAGGGCGGCGGTAACCCGCGCGGTCCACTCGTCGGCGCCGTACGCCACCGCGTTGCCGGAGTTGGCCGCCACGATCGCGTCGAGCACCGCCGGATGGGCACCGGCGTGGTTGTCGCTGCCGAAGCTCTTGCGTCCTGTCATGCACACGAGCCTAGATCGTTGACCGGTGATCCGGCGCTGGTCACGGCCTACTGCGACACGCCGTTCCTATTTCGTGACTGAGAAGTGAAGAGTGTTCATCTGAAGAACCAGCTCGGCCTCGAACGCCACGGGGGCCGCGTCCCCGCCGGGCTGTGGGCCCGCATCGTCCAGCGCCTGCTCGCCCTCAACGCCGCGATCTAGCGCAACTGGGCCATCGGCGCGCCGGTCAAGCGGTCCCTGATCGCCTATGACCACTGAGCTGCCCGCAGGACCTGGCCATCGATCTAGAGCTGAGTGATCCACCCGGCGCCGGCCGTCAACCTTTTGCCGCGCTGCGGCGTGGAAGGATTGTGTGGCTGCTTGTGCAGGGAGCGCGATGAGCGTGGGTGATCAGCGCGATGTCATCGGCGCGGAGGATGCCAGTGCGTCCTTCGAGGAATTCGTCGGTGGTTCATCGGCGCGCCTGTTCACGATGGCGCTGTTGCTGACCGGCCGGCAGCGGGCCGATGCTGAAGACCTTCTGCAGGGCGTGCTTGAACGTGCCTACCGCCACTGGCGGCGGATCTGCCGAAACGGCGATCCGGAGCCGTATGTGCGCCAGATGCTGGTGCACGCGTCGGTGGACCGGTGGCGGCAGCGGCGTCGCCGCAGCGAGCAGTTGCGGGCCGCCGGCGCCGTCAACCCGGCCGCCGGTGACCAGGCGGACGAGATCGCGGACCGGGACCTGCTGCTGCGGGCGCTTGGCGCGCTGCCCGCCGGGCAGCGGGCCGTGCTGGTGCTGCGCTACTTCTGCGATCTGACCGAGGTGCAGACCGCCGCGACGCTGGGCTGCAGCGTCGGCTCGGTGAAGAAGCAGGCCGCACGTGCCCTGGCCAGCATGCGCGCGAGCGTCGGCCCGGCGACCGAGCCCGAACCCAGCAGAAGGGCCGGAAGAGGGGACGGTGCGGTGTTTGATGAGTGACCTCGAGCGCAGGCTGCGCGCCGCCATGATCGCAGCGGCCGAGCAGCCGCCGGCCAACCTCATGCAGCAAATCCGGCGCAGACACCGGCGGCATGTCCGCAGAGTGAGCTTCGCCTGCGTCGCCGTGGCGGTGTCCATCGCGATCACCGCGCCGCCGGTCGCGCACGCGTTGCTAGCAGGCCATCCGGCAGGGGGCCGACTCGTAGGGCCCGCTTCCACGGGCCCCGTGTCAGGCTCGTCGACGCCACCAGTGGCACCTGCCGGCCCATCGGCGGATGGCTGCCAGGCCGCTGCCGGCGCGCTGCCCCCGGACTGGCGTGGCGGCAGTCTCCGGGTCGGTCCGGTCTGGTTTGCCTACGATCGTTCCCAAGGCTACGTGCATCTCGGCAGTTCACCGGGCGATCACCGGGGCAGCGGCCAGCTCGAAGTGGGGGTGATGATCGTCGAGGTCGACTACGGGTCGCGCGCTGTCTTGACGGTCGACCCCGGCGCACGATCGTACTTCAGGCTCCTGAACGGCTTCAATGACGGCAGCGGCCCCTACCCGCTCAGCGCCGGGCTTACCAGCCTGACCCTGGTGAGCTGCCCACCCGGAACACCGCCAGGAGATAACGGGCCGGTATCCGATTACTACCTGGGCTTCATCATCAAGATGGGCAGCGATGCGCTCGTCGACGTGCGGACATCGGCCTCTGCCCGGCCTATCCCGGTGATCTTCACCTGCCTGCGCACAGGATGCGATACCTGAGGGCACCAGTCAGAGTCCGCAGGCGGAAGGCCCGGTGCCCACACACCCAGTCAAACGATCACCGACCTGCCCATCTTTCCCGGTCATCGATCCAGGGGACGGCCGTTCCGCGGCTCGCCGGAACGGGGTCCGGGCCGGGACCATGACCGGCCGCCCGGCGGGCGGCAGCCGGCCCCGCCCAGCCGCCGCGATAGTGACGGCCAGCGCCGCGGCACAGGCCGCCTCGGTCAGCCCGAAGGCGGCCCGGGCGCCGAGGCGCTCGGCGGCGAGCCCGGCGCCCAGCGGGCCGAGCACCGCCGTCGCCGCCCAGATGCCGTTGAGCAGCCCGACCGCCGCGCCCAGGCCGATGCCGCGCCGCTCGGCCGCCGTGGCGGCCAGCGGGTAGCTGACCGTCCACAGCACCGACCGGGCCGCGGTGGCGACGCACAGCAACACGATGAGGGCCAGCGACGCGGTGCTGAGCACGCCCAGGGACAGGGCGGCGGTCAGGACCAGCATGCCGGCGCAGATCACCGGCAGGGTCACCGCCCGCCGGCCGGCCGCGGTGGTCAGCGCGCTGCCGGCCGCGAACAAGATCCCGGCCGCGGCAAAGACCAGGCCGATCTGCCCGGAGGAGGCCCCGGTCAGGTGCAGCTGGGCCGGGACGAGCAGGGCGCAGGCCCCCGTACTCAGGCCGGCCGTCACCACCGCGGCGGCGGCGCCGATGACGCTACGGTCCCGGCCCGCCGCCCGCAGCCCGGCCGGGGCAGCCGGGCCGGACTCGGCGGTACCCGCCGGGACCCGGAGCGCGGCGAGCCCGGCGGTGATCACGGCGAAGCCCGCGGCGGCGACCAGCAGCGGGACGGCCAGCCCGAGGTGCTCGGTGAGCGCGCCGGAGACGGCGGGCCCGACCACGCCGCCCACGCCAGCGCTGGCCACCGACCCGCCCAGGGCCCGCGGCCCGCCTGCGGCGGCGGCCAGCCAGCACAGACCGGCGGTCCACAGGACGCCGTAGCCGGCCCCGAACGCGAGCCGGGCGGCGAGCAGAGCCGGGAAGCTGCCCGCCAGGGCCTGCGCAAGCGTCGCGGCCGCCATCAGCAGGCCCGCGGCCAGCGTGATCCGCCGGGCGCCGAACCGGTCGGACAGCGTGCCCGCGGGCACGGACACGGCCAGGGTGGCGAGGCCGGTCGCGCCGAGCAGCAGCCCTTGCTGGAGTCCGGACAGGCCGAACCGGTGAGCGTAGACGGGCATGACCGGCACCAGCGCGAACTGGGCGGCCGCACTGGCCAGGATCAGTCCGTACATCAGCAGACGGAACGCCCGCGTCATCATGTCCTCCTGACTCGAAGATCGGCGGCACCGGCCAGCTTAATATGAGAAAAACTTCTACTAAAGTGAAGAAATGTCGCAGCTACGATCGATTCAACCGATCAAAAGCGGGCTGGGGCTGCGGGAGCTGCAGGCGGTGCTGGCGGTGGCCGAGCTCGGGTCCTTCCGGCGCGCCGCCGCGGCGCTCGGCTACACCCAGTCCGCGCTGTCGCACCAGGTGTCGGCGCTGGAGGCGGCGCTCGGGCAGCCGCTGTTCCACCGGCCGGGCGGCCGGGCGGCGGTGCGGCTGACGCCCGCGGGCGAGGCGGTCTGCCGAAGGGCGCGGCGGGCGCTGAGCGAGGTCGAGGCGGTGGCGGCCGACGCCGAGCAGGCGGCCCGCGGCGAGATCGTCCGGGTCCGGGTGGGCGTGACCCAGACCGCGGCGGCCGAGATCATGCCCGCGGCCCTGCGCGCCTTCCGCGACGACCATCCAGGCGTGGAGGTCGTGCTGGTCGCGGCCGACGACCCGGACACCTCCCGGACCGCGCTGCGCCGGGGCGAGCTGGATCTCGCCTTCTCCTACAACTCCGAGTCCGACGAGTACGTCGAGGCCGTCCCGGTGCTGGAGGATCCCTGGGTCATCCTGACCCGCCGGGACAGCGCGATCGCCGGCCTGGGGCACGCCGGGTTCGGCGTGCTGGATCAGGTCGACCTGGTCGCCTGGACCCGCCGGTGGCGGGCGCAGGCCGAACTGGAGGACACCTGGGCCCGTCGCGGCCTGGCGCCCAGGATCGTCTACCGCACCGACGACAACCTGGCCCTGCAGCGGCTGGTCGCGGCCGGGCTCGGCCACGCCTGCATCGGGCGGGTGGCGGCCCGCCGGGCCATCGACCCGGCGCTGACCTGGCTGGAGCCGCACGACGCGGCCGCCTCGCGGACGATCGCCCTGTGCTACCCGCGGGACCGCGCGGTGACCGCCACCGCCCGCTCGCTCATCACCGCCATCCGCGCGCAGGCCGCCTGACGGGCCCGCCAGGGTGCCGGACGGGGCGAGGCGGCTAAGCGCCGCGGGCGGCGGCCAGCTCGAGCAGGCGGAGGCAGGTGGTGCCGAACGCGTGGCCGGAGGCCTCCAGCGCCATCGGCAGCGTGCTGGTCTCCGTCATCCCGGGCGACACGTTGACCTCGAGGAAGTACGCCGTACCGGTCTCGTCCACGATCAGGTCGGTCCGGGACAGGTCACGCAGCCCGAGCACCGAATGGGCGGCGCCCGCGATCCGGGCCACCTGGGCCGCGACCTCGCCGGGCAGGCGGGCCGGGACGTAGAACTCGGTCTTGCCCGCGGTGTACCGGGCCGTGTAGTCGTAGCCGCCGTCGCCGGGGACGATCTCCACGGCGGGCAGCGCCTGCGGCCCGGCGCCCAGGTCGATCACCCCCACGGTGACCTCCGTGCCGGCGATGAACCGCTCGATGAGCGCGATGTCGCCGTAGGCGAAGCAGCTCAGCAGCGCGGCCGGCAGCTCGGCCGCGTCGTGGACCGGTCCCGCGCCCAGCGCGGAGCCGCCCCGGGACGGCTTGATGTACAGCGGCAGCCCGAGCCGGGCGACGATCAGGTCGATCACCGCGCCCGCCCCGAGGTCGTGGAAGGCCTCCCGGGGCAGCGTCACCGACGGCGGCGTGATCACCCCGGCCGCCGCGACCAGGGCCTTGGCCGTCGGCTTGTCGAACGCCATCTGGCAGGCGCTGGCCACCGAGCCGACGTACGGCGCGCCGAGCAGCCCCAGGATCTCCCGGATCGCGCCGTCCTCCCCGGAGGCGCCGTGGATCACCGGGAAGACCGCGCTGGGCGGGTCGGCGCGCAGCCGGGTCAGCAGGTCGGCGTCGGCGTCGGCCACCACGGCGTCGATGCCCGCCTCGGCCAGGGCGTCCCGCACTCGGTCGCCGGAGCGCAGCGACACCTCCCGCTCGGCGGACAGGCCGCCGGCCAGCACCACGACGCGATCAAGTCCATGCATGATTGTGAATAACCTCACCGGGTGCCGGGTGCGGGACCGAAATCGTCCCGCAGTTCGATCTCGGTCTCGATCACCGAGGCCAGCCGGCGGATCCCCTCGCGGATCCGGTCCGGGCTGGGCAGGGAGTAGCACAGCCGGGCGTACTGGCCGCCCGAGCCGTCCGCGTAGAAGCCGGTACCCGGCACGTAGGCCACCCGCGACGAGATGGCCCGCGGCAGCATGGCCTTGGCGTGGACGCCGTCGGGCAGCCCGAGCCACACGTAGAACCCGCCGGCGGGCCGGGTCCAGTGACAGCCCGGCGGCATCATCGTGTCCAGGGCGCTCAGCGTGGCGTCGCGCCGCTCCCGGTAGAGCTCGCGGAAGTTCTTGACCTGCTCCAGCCAGGGCTGGGTGGCCAGGTACTCGCGCACGGTCAGCTGCGCGAAGCTGGAGTGGCACAGCACCGCCGACTCGGCGGCCAGGATCAGCTTGTCCCGGATCGCGGCCGGGGCCACCGCCCAGCCGACCCGCACGCCCGCGGCGAAGGTCTTGGAGAACGTGCCGAGGTACACCACCCCGTCACTGTCGTCGGCCCGCAGCGCCCGCATCGGGTCGCCGTCGAAGCCGAGCAGGCCGTAGGGGTTGTCCTCGACCACGAGCAGGCCGGCGCGCTGGCAGATGTCGAGAATCCGGGGCCGGCGCGCGGCGGCCAGCGTGACCCCGGCCGGATTGTGGAAGTTCGGCACGGTGTACAGGAACTTGGCCCGCCGCCCGGCCGCGGCGGTGCGGACGATGGCTTCCTCGAGCGCCTCGGGAATCAGGCCGTCGTCATCCATGGCCACGTGCACCACGCGGGCCTGGTAGGAGGCGAACGCGCCCAGGGCGCCCACGTAGGACGGCGCCTCGGCCAAGATCACGTCGCCCGGGTCGATGAAAATCCTGGTCAGCAGGTCGAGCGCCTGCTGGGAACCGACGGTGACCACGATCTCGTCCGGGTGCGCCCGGATCTCCTCCAGCGCCATGACGTCGCAGATCCGCTCGCGCAGCCCGGCATCGCCCTGCGCGGTGCAGTACTGCAGCGCCACCTCGCCGCGGTCGGCGATCAGCCTGGCCGATCATCTCGCCGACGGCGTCGAGCGGGAGCGCGGACACGTAGGGCGAGCCGCCGGCCAGCGAGACGATCTCGGGCCGGGCGGCCACGGCGAACAGGGCCCGGATCTCGGAGGCGACCATGCCGACGGCACGTTCGGCGTACTGACCGACATAGGGGTCAATTCGCTGTCGCTGGGATGCGGGCTGCTCTTCGCCGGTCACGGCTTCTCCTGAAGTCGGCGCCTGAAGTGGTCCAGTATCATGCCAGGATAAGCGGTAGCTCCTGGGCACGCTTGTGGATTCTGCCGGGGATCGGCCTACCGGGGAACAGGATGTCGCGCCGTATCGTCAATATCACGCTGGACAATCTCGGCGATCTGCCGCCGAGATGCCGCAGATGTGTTTTCTGGGAACTGGGGCCGGTCAGCCGGGCCCGGGCCGAGGAAAGCGGAGACCCGGAACTCGAGAAAGAGTCGTGGGTGTCTTCGGTGCTGCTCGAATGGGGCAGTTGCGGGAAGATCGCGTATGTCGACGGCGTCCCCGCCGGGTACATGCTGTTCGCGCCCCCGCAGTACGTCCCGCGCTCGATCGCCTTTCCGACCAGCCCGGTGAGCGCCGACGCGGTGCTGTTCATGACCGCGCACCTGCTCAGCGAGTTCACTGGCGGGGGGATCGGCCGGATGCTCGTGCAGGCCATGGCCAAGGATCTGACCCGGCGCGGGGTGAAGGCGATCGAGGCCTTCGGCGACCGCCGCTGGGAGTCGCCGTCCTGCATGCTGCCGGTGGATTACCTGCTCGCGGTGGGGTTCAAGACGATCCGTCCGCATCACCACTACCCGCGGCTGCGGATGGAACTGCGGACCATCCTCACCTGGCGGGAGGACGTCGAGGTCGCGCTGGAGCGCCTGCTCGGCTCGATGACGCCGTCGACCCCCCAGGGCGCGCTCCGGCCCGTATAAGGGCCGGGCCCCCTGAGGGGTCGTTCGCGAAGGCTCAGATAAAGTCGGCGAGCTCGCGCAGCAGGGCCGACTTGGGCTTGGCGCCCACGATCTGCAGGACTACCTGGCCGCCCGAGAACACGTTCATGGTCGGGATGGCCATGATCCCGTACCGCTGCGAAACGGCCGGGTTCTCGTCGATGTTGAGCTTGACGACATCGATCTTGTCCGCGTACTCGGTCGCGATCTCCTCGAGAACCGGGGCCACCATGCGGCACGGGCCGCACCATTCAGCCCAGTAATCGACGATGACCGGCTTGTCGCTCTTGAGGACCTCCGTCTCGAAGGTCTCGTCCGTCACGACCTTGGTCGCGCCCACTACGATCACATCCCTTTAGCTTGCGGGTGAATATTCGGTGCTTTGTTTCAGGCGTCTTCCTGGCTGGCCAGCCAGCGCTCGGCGTCCAGGGCGGCCGCGCAGCCGGTCCCGGCGGCGGTCACGGCCTGCCGGTAGGTGCGGTCCACCACGTCGCCGCAGGCGAACACGCCCTCGATGGCCGTCCGCGTCGACGGCTGGTTGACCAGGAGGTATCCGTCCGGATCGGTGGCCAGCTGCCCGGTGAACAGGTCGGACCGCGGGTCGTGCCCGATGGCCACGAACACCCCGGTCACCGGCAGCACGTGCTCGGTGCCGTCCTTGGTGCTCCTGATCCGCAGGCCGGTCACCTTGTCCGAGCCGAGAACCTCGGCCACCTCGCTGTTCCACAAGAAGTTGATCTTGGAGTTGGCCAGCGCACGGTCCTGCATGATCTTCGACGCCCGGAGCGTGTCCCGGCGGTGGATCACCGTCACCGACTTGCCGAACCTGGTCAGGAACATGGCTTCTTCCATGGCCGAGTCGCCGCCGCCGATGACCGCGATGTCGTGACCGCGGAAGAAAAACCCGTCACAGGTGGCACACCAGGAGACGCCGTGGCCGCCGAGTTCCTTCTCGCCTGGCACGGCGAGCTCCTTGTACCGGAACCGGTGGCGATGATGACCGCGTGAGCCAGGTAGGTCTCGCTGTCGGTCTTGATCACCTTGGGAGTCGCGGTGAGGTCGACCTCGATCACGTCGTCGGACAGCAGCTCGGCGCCGAACCGCTCGGCCTGCTTGCGCATCGAGTCCATCAGCTCCGGGCCCATGATCGCGTCCGGGAACCCGGGGAAGTTCTCCACGTCGGTCGTCTGCATGAGCGCGCCGCCGGCGGTGACCGATCCTTCGAAGACCAAGGGCTTCAGCTCCGCGCGAGCCGCGTACAGTGCCGCCGTATAACCGGCCGGGCCGGAACCGATCACGATGACATTCCGGACTTCGGGCACTTCTGGCAACCCTCATCGACCCCCTATCTCACTAGCTCTGGTGAGAACCGATCCTAGGACGCAGATGTTCCCGGCAGGGTCGCCGTGGCGAGGACGTGATCGCTGCTGGCCGAGCAGCCGGGGGCGGTCACCCAGGCCGCGTCGTGGCCACCGCTGACGGCGACGATCACGATGGCCGGCTGGCCCTGGAAATGAGCCCTCTCGACCAGGATCAGGGTCCCCGGGACGGTGCCCTTGGTCACCCGGAGCACGCATCCTTTGAGCGACCCGGACGCGAGCACCTGCGGACCCACGGCGGGCTCGGCGTACCGTCGCAGTTCGGTCTCCAGTTGCTGCCGCAGCGTCGCGCGCAGGTAGTGGGTCCCGCTGTTCACGACCGGGAAGTTGAGCGGAGCCTCGATCGCCGGGGACCCCCTCGTCGCCCCGCTCCGGGCCGTGGCGGTGCCGTTGGCCGACGGTGCGGAGGCGGCCGGGGCGGCCTCGGATCCGGAGGCGGCCGAGCTCGAGGAGCTGCCGCCCGTGACGCGGCTCAGGCCGAACCCGCCCGCGGCCAGCACCACGACGGCGGCCGCGGGCACGAGGATCCGCTGGGTGACCAGCCGGAAATCCCAGCGCCTGCGTGGCCCTGGGCTGGCTGGGGGGTGCGCGGGGCTGTCATCCACGGTCCGTTCGGAAGAATCTCTTTTTGCCGCTTCGGCGGCCAGCACCAGGTCCAGTCGCCGGGCCACGTCGTCGGGCATGGCGAGGGGCGGCGCCGCGGCGAGCAGTACCGGGATCTCGCCCAGCTGGTCGCTCAGCCCGGCGCAGCGGTCGCACGCTTCCAGGTGCGACGCGATGCTGGCCCGGCGACGACCGGTCACCAGCCCCGCCCGGAACTCGGCTAGCACGCCGGACTCCGGGTGGGTCATCTTGGCCCTCCCTGCCGTTCACGTGTCTCCTCCCTGCGCAGGTGAGACGCGCTCGCTGGCGGATCGGTTCCCCCGTAGGTGGGCTACGTAGGGCAGGAGCCGGGCGCGGGCCCGGGCGCAGCGGCTCTTGACCGTGCCCGGCGAGATGTCCAGGATGGCGGCCGCGTCGTCGACGGAGAAGCCGAGCATGTCCACCATCACCAGGGCGGCCCGCTGCGGGTCCGGCAGCATCCGCAGCGCGGCGTCGACGTCCAGCCGGGTGTCGGTGGCCCGCGCGGGGTCCGGGTCCTGCGCCAGCAGGGCCTCCAGCGCCTGCTCGTCACCGGCGGACGTCACCGGGCGGACGGCCCGGCGGCGCAGCCGGTCAAGGCAGGCGTTGACCACGATGCGGTGCAGCCAGGTGGTGACGGCAGAGTCGCCGCGGAAGTCACCCGCGCGGCGGAAGGCGGAGATCATCGCGTCCTGGAGGGCGTCGGCGGCCTCCTCGGGGTCGCAGACGGTGCGCAGCGCTACCGCCCACAGCCGGTCACGGTGCCTGCGGAACAGCTCGCCGAAGGCGTCGCTGTCTCCCGCCACGTGCCGGCGGAGGAGTTCGGTATCCGAGGGCCGCTCGTCGCCGGAGATGGGCCCGGAGATGGGCACCGTGGCGGGCACGAGGTATCAGCCCGACTGGCTCGCGGCGGAACCATGGACCACGACGTTGTAGATCTGCGCCTCGTACTGATTGCCCGTCCCGGCCAGCGGCGGCAGGCGGGTCATCCAGATCAGAACGTAACGGCCGGTGGTCGTGCTGCTCACGTCGAACGTCGTGCTGCCGTGCGCGGTCGTGGAGCTCGCGACCTTGGTGAAGGAGCTCAGCGCGGAAGGGACCGGGTTGTTGTCGTTCCCGATCTCGATCTCGACGTCGGTGCAGCAGCTGGCGCCGAACTGGACCACCACCTGGCTCAGCCGCACTTGCTTGCCCATATCCAGTATGAGTCCGGTGCCCTTCTTCAGGTTGCCCAGATTTGGATAGGTGAAGTAGTAGTCGGTGTGCCAGAACGTGCTCGCGCTGTTGTCGATCGCGTTCTTGGCCCCGCCGCCGTCCTCGTTGCCGCCGTCGTTGCCGAGGGCGTCGAAGCTGTTCGCGCTGACCGGGGTGAGCACCACCAAGGCCGCGGCGGGCGGGGGAGACGAGGACGAGGGGCTCTGGGTCGGCGGCGCGGAGTTCGGCGGGCTGCCGTGGTGATTCAGCGCCCAGCCGACCACGCCCGCCGCCACCAAGACGATCACCACCACGGCGCTGATGATCGCCGCCCGCGTCGAGGAGCGGTCGGGGGCGGCCGGCGGTAGGGGGCGCCGGACCGGGGCCGGGTGGCGGGGCCGGCCTCCGGGAACGGGTTGGCGGGCCCGTTCGGCTGGTAGCCGTGATCGGCCGGGGCGCGGAGCGAGGCCGTGGCCGCGGCGGGCATCGGCAGCGGGTCGGGCGAGGCCACATTGGCCAGCGCCTCGGCCAGCATCGCCGCCGTGCTGAGCGCCGGGCCGTGACGGCTGGGCCGCTGGAACAGCGCCTGGCAGGTCAGGGCGTCGATGTTGGCCGGGACCGCCGCGGATACCTGGCGCGGGGTGCGCGGCACCCCGTCGGCCTCCGGCGCCGCGGGCAGCCCGGCCCGGAGATGGACCGACCCCCCGGAATCGGCGCCCTGGGGGTCGGCCGGCTCCGCGGCGTCGCCGGACCCGGCCGGTTCCAGCGAGCCGGGCCAGTAGCCGGTCAGCGCGGCGTACAGCAGCCGGGCCAGGTCCCGGGTGTCGGTGAGCTCGGGGCTGTGTCCGTCTCCGGACCCATCTTCGAGGTCGGCGCCGGCGGTGGCGGGCGTCACTCCGGCCAGGACCGCGTCCATGCCCAGCCCGGTGATCTTGACCCCGCTGCCGCGCGTCCAGTGCAGGCACGCCGGGTTCAGCCGCAGGTGGGCCAGCCCGCCAGCGTGCGCCACCGCGATGGCCTGGGCCGCCTCGCGCAGCAGCGACACGGCGTTCGGGGCGTCCAGGGGGCCGTCGGCCAGCATGTCCAGCAGTGACTCGCCGGCCACCCACTCCAGCACCACGTAGGCGAGCTCGCTGACGTCCTCGACGTCGAACACCTGAGAGAAACGCGGGTCGCCGAGTCTGCTCGCGGCCCGGGCGGCGGTGATGACCTCGGAGATCCTCGGGAAGCCGGATGCGAACGTGAGCACGGTGACGAAGCGAGCGAGAGGTTCATCGGTCGCTTTCCAGAACGCCCAGCCGGTGCCCACGCTCGTCTGGTCCACGAGGCGATACCGCCCCGCGAGCAGGGTTCCTGGTTCCGACGTGTATGTGCTCATAGGTCGTTACCCATGCTAATGCCGCCCGCTCTGCCGGCCGAACCTCGCCGCCACGGTCCGGGCCAGGAACCCGAACTCGGCGACCCGCAGGGCCCGGGCGGACAGCGCGTACAGCAGGACCGCGCCGCCGCCGCCGACCACCGTGACCACGAAGCCGTAGGCTGCGCTGGGGTTGTGGATGACATGCCCGGCGCCGATCATGACGGCCACCGCGAAGACCAGGCCGGGCACGGTGGCCAGGTGCATGCGGGTCAGGCTGCGGGCGATGGCCCGGCCGTCCAGGCTGCCGACCCGCCGGAGCAGCAGGGCCCAGCCTGTGGTGGCCCCGATCAGGTTGGTGATCCCGTACGCGACGGCCAGCCCGGCCACCACGTCCAGGCGCGGCAGCGTGGCCAGCACGATGAGGTCCGCCGCGATACCGACGGTCATGGTGAGCAGGCCGACGAGGGCGGCCGTCCGGCTGTCCTGGAACGAGTAGAAGACCCGCAGCTGCAGCTGGGTCAGCATGTACGGCACCAGGCCCAGGGAGAACAGGCCGAAGACCTCGCCGATATACCTGGCGTGGTAGGGGCCGGTGCTGTGGAACCAGCCGATCAGGAACTCCGCGAGCGGGCCGCCGAGCACGCCGAGGTAGATGGCCGCGGGTACCACGAGCACCGAGGCCAGCCGGACGCCGATCGAGAAGTCGTCCCTGACCAGCGAATACCGGCGGGCATTCGCGTGCTCGCTCATCCGGGGCAGCAGCGCCGTGATCACCGAGATGCCGATGATCGCGTACGGCAGCTGGAACAACTGCCACGCGATGGAGTACGCGGAATAGCCGTTGATCCCGGCCGAGGCCGCGTTCGCCACGATCTGGACGACGAGGTAACCGGCCCACTGGGAGACCACGTAGACCGACATCCAGCCGGCCATCCGGCCCATCTCGCTCACCTCGCCGGGCCGGAACCCGAGCGTGGGATGCCACCGGAACCCGGCCCCCCGCAGCGACGGGACCAGCGCGACGGTCTGCGCCACCACGCCGAGCGTGGTGCCGATCCCGAGCAGCCGCACCCCGCCCGCCGAGATGGTCCACGGCTCCTTGCCCAGGTGCATCACCACGTAGAGCCCGCCGACCACGATCACGATCAGGTTGTTGATGACCGGCGTCCACATCGGCGCCGCGAACCGGCCGCGGGTGTTCAGGATCGCCCCGATCAGCGAGCTCATGCCGTAGAAGAAGATCTGCGGGATGAAGTAGTAGGCCCACACCACCATCAGGTCGTGCTCGGCGGCCAGGTGGCTGCCGGCCGGGCCATGGATGGTGGGCGCGTACAAGTTCACCAGCGGCCCCGCCAGCAGCGTCGCCACCACGGTGACCACGAGCAGGGCCACCGCGCCGAGGGTGAACATGCGCTGCGCGTAGGCCTCGCCGCGGTCCGGGTCGCGCTTGGCCGCCCGGACCAGCAGCGGCACCACCACGCTGGTGAAGACGCCGCCGAGCATGAGGTAGTAGATGGTGTTCGGCAGCGTGTTCGCGTTGTTGTACGCGTCGCTGAGCCCGGCGACGCCGATCGCGGCGATCAGGACCAGGGTGCGCAGGAACCCGGTGCCCCGGGAGACCAGGGTGCCGACCGCCATGCCGGCGCTGGAGCGGACCAGGCTCGACTGCGGGGCGGCGCGCTGCCCGGCCGACCGGGGCGGCCGCGGCCCGCCCGGAGGCGGGCCGGCGGGCGGGGCTCCGCCCGGGCCGCGGGGCGCACCGGGGGGCGTTCCCGGTAGCGGCCGGTAGCCCGGCTGCGGGGGCCGCGAACGCAGGTCCTCGGGCGGCCGGTACTCGGTCGTCCGGGGCACCCGGCGCCAGCCCGGCGGCGCGTCCACCGAGCCGGGCGCGCCCGCGGGGGTAAACCGGGGGGTCCGGAGCGGCCGGGCGGGCGGAGCGGGCCACTCGAGCGCCAGCGGCAGCGTCGTCTCGGCCGGGCTCGGGCCGCCGCCCGGCATCGGGCCGTCCAGCGGCGGCAGCGGATCGGCGTCCCCGGGGTGCCGGCCGTGCCGGCCGGGCCCCGGCTCGTCCGGCCCTGGCTCCGGCGCGCCGGGCTCGCGCCCGGTCTCTTGCGAGCCCGGCTCAGGTGTCGTCGGCCCAGCGTCGTGCATCGGCCAGGTCATCCGGTGCCTCCGTCGGGTGTCGCGCGCTGCTGGTGTCGACGCTACCCGGTAGATCGGCATCTTCGGGGGCAACCTGGGTGTCAGCGCGCATCCGCCGCCGGACGCCGCGGAACACCGAGGTGAGGACGAGAACGCCGATCGCGGCGCCGATGAGGAACAAGATCGCGCGGCCGTACCTGGTCGACTGGACCGTGAGCGAAGTCAGCGAGAGCGGCAGCGCCTTCCCGTGCACGGTGGTGAGGCTCAGCTGGATGTCGGTCGACCCGATCGGCGCCGAGTTCACCGGCAGCCGGAAGAGTCGCCGCCTGCTGGGGCGGGACCGTGATCAGGCTCTTGAAGCGCCCGATGCTCAGCTGGGAGGTCCGGTCCGGCACGTTGACCACGCTGGTGCTGAGCCGGACCTGGATGGTGTGCTGCGAGCCGTTCCGGATGGACACCGGGACCAGGCCGGAGGAGCCGCCCATCGGTACCTGCTGCGCGGCGATGATATGGATCTGGCTCTCCTCGCCGCTCATGAACCTGGACAGCTTCTTGGCCAGGGCCAGGCCCTGGGGCGCCGCGCGGCCGCGCCAGGCCGACGATTCGGTGGCGGTCAGGGCCTGCTGCAGGCCCTGCACGTAGGAGTTGGAGGGCTGGTAAAGCAGGTCCTGGTACACGCCGAGTTCGGCACCGGTCTGCGCGACCGTGCTCAGGTAGCTGCTGGTGAGCTCGCCCGGGCTGTCCTCGTTGGACGGCGGGGGCTTGCGGGCCAGGGTACGCTCGCTGTCCCGGGCGCTCGCCAGGCTGCCCAGCGTAGTGGGCGACAGCCACGGGGTGCTGGTCGTCTCGCTGAGCAGGTCGCTGGCCAGTGTGGCCGACGGGCTCCAGTTCTCCGGCGGGGCCACCACCATGGACCGGTCCGAATCGGGCGCCTCGGCGGCGATCATCGCGGTCTCGGCCAGGAACCGCTGGTTGACCGCGAACTGCGTGCTCGGCGGCAGCCCGCCGGAGCCGGTGTCGCCCGCCGCCAGCACCCCGGTCAGCACGTGGTCGGCGAGCAGGATGGTCATGCTCACGCCGGACGGCGTCCGGATCGAGGTGATCGCGTCGTCTGGTTCGAAGCCCCCGGAGTTGACGGGCGGCATCTCGTTGCTGTCCAGCACCGCGGTGCCGATGTGCTGGGCGGTGGCCAGGTTGGTGAGCACGCTGAGGTCGGCCGTCCCCCCGGCGGGGACCGCGATCTTCGGTCCGAGCGATCCGTGCAGCACGCTGCCCGCCACCGCGTAGCCCATGGCGTAGGCGCTGGTGATGTCCGAGGCCAGGCCGCTGTGCACCAGCGCGGAGACGTCGACGTTGGCGTAGGGCGTGATCACGGGCGGCTGCCCGCTGCCCGGCGGTGATGCCGCGAAGCGTGCCGAGCCACGTCTTGGCCGCCTTGCTGGCCGGCTCGTTGACCGGGTCGCTGCAGCCGAGCCCGGACGCCACCTGGTACGGCTTGGTCATCGTGTTCACGTCGCTGAGCAGCGCCGGGTCGACGACCCAGGTCAGGTGCGCGCCGGGATTGGCCTGCCCGGCCCCCAGCAGGGCCGACAGCCGGCCCCCCGGTGCGAGGCTGGTGGTCAGGTCGTTGTTCGTCAGCGCGGTGCAGACCTGGTGGTGCGGCTGGTCGATCAGCGGCCAGATCCACGCGATGTCCAGCGGGCGCTCCAGGCTGGCCGCCTGCTGCCCGGGCCAGAACGGCAGCAGCGTCTGGTCGACGCCCAGCACGCCGCCTTCGCCGTCACTGAGCTGGGCGCTGACCGGGTAGACGCCGAACTGGTCCATGCCCACGGTGTTGACCTGGAATGAGGCGTGCCACCGGGCGGTGGCGCCGGGCCTGAGGCTGGCCTCGAGGGAGAACGAGTCGCCGACCGCCTCCAGGTTCGCGCCGGTGCCCTGGCTCACGTACCCGTCCATCGCGTCCCGGGTCTGGAACCGGATTGAGGAGGTCAACAGCTGGACGCCCAGCCCGGCCTTCGTCTGGCTGGTGCCGTTGGTCACCGTTCCGGCCACGGTGACCGTGCTGCCCGGCTTGGCCGTCTGCGGCGTCATCGAGTCGATGACGATCGACACCCGGCCGGCCTGAGCCGCCTGGCCCACCTGGGCCGTCTGCGCCGGCTGGGCTTGCGCGGGGACGGCCAGGACGAGGATCGCCGTGACCGCGGCTGGCACCACGGTGGCGGCGGCCAGGGATAGGATCCGCCGCGGGATGTCCGCCGGCAGCAAGCCGTGCACACTTGGAATGGTATTGCCGATCGAAACCGAACCCGTGCGTTACTCTCAATGGCCGTGCCCATGACCAGTGAACAGCGGAAGGCGGCCGCCGCGCTGCTGCGCGAGCGTGTCCCCGAGGTCGCCGACATCGGCCGCCTGTTCGCCAGGCACGGCTACCAGCTGGCCCTGGTCGGCGGTCCGGTCCGGGACGTCTTCCGCGGCGAGCGGCCCAGCGACCTCGACCTGACCACCGACGCCCCCCCGGAACAGATCCTGGCCGTGGTGGAGGGCTGGGCCGACACGATATGGACGGTGGGCATCGCCTTCGGCACCGTGGGCCTGCGCAAGGGGAGCACGGTCTTCGAGATCACCACCTACCGCAGCGAGCAATACCAGGCGAGGTCGCGTAAGCCCGACGTGCGGTACGGCCGGTCTCTCGAGGAGGACCTGAGCAGGCGGGACTTCACCGTCAACGCGATGGCGGCCCGGCTGCCCGGCTACGATCTGGTCGACCCGTTCGGCGGCCTGGACGCGCTGAAGGACAAGGTGCTGCGGACCCCGGGGCGCCCGGAGGACTCGTTCGGCGATGACCCGCTGCGCATCCTGCGCGCGGCCCGGTTCGCGGCCAAGCTGGGCTTCGCGGTCGCGCCTGAGGTGCGCGCGGCCATGACCGAGCAGGCCACCCGGCTGGAGATCGTCTCCCCCGAGCGCATCACCGGTGAGCTGACCAAGCTGATGCTCACCCCCGACCCGGCGCTGGGCATCGACCTGCTGGTCCAGACCGGCGTCGCCGACCAGGTACTGCCCGAGGTGTCGCGGCTGCGGATGGAGGCCGATGAGCACCACCGGCACAAGGACGTCTACCAGCACAGCCTCACCGTGCTCCGGCAGGCCATCGAGCTGGAGCCGCGCTATGGCCTCGAGGGCGACCTGACCGTCCGGCTCGCCGCGCTGCTGCACGATATCGGCAAGCCGCAGACCCGGGAGCTGCTGCCCGACGGCCGGGTCGCGTTCCACATGCACGAGGTGGTCGGCGCGAAGCTGACCCGCCGCCTGCTGACCGCGCTGCGCTTCCCGAACGACGTGGTCCGCGACGTGTCCCGGCTGGTCTGGCTCCACCTGCGGTTCCACGGGTACGGAGAGGGTGAGTGGACGGACTCAGCCGTGCGCCGGTACGTCCGGGACGCCGGCCCGCTGCTCACCCGGCTGCACGTGCTGACCCGGGCCGACTCCACCACCCGCAACCAAGCCAAGGCGCAGCGGCTGGCCCGCGCGTACGACGGCCTGGAGCAGCGCATCGCCGAGCTCGGCGAGCAGGAGGAGCTGGGCAAGCTCCGGCCGGAACTGGACGGCAACGACATCATGCGCATCCTCGGCGTGCCCGCGGGCCCGCTGGTCGGCAAGGCCTGGGACTTCCTGCTCGAGCTGCGCATGACCCGAGGCCCGATCGGCCGCGAGCAGGCCATTCAGGAGCTGCTGGGCTGGGCCGCGCTGGAGGGCATCCCGGTCCCGGAGGCACCGGAGCCCGAACCGGAGCCGGACGCCGACGCGCCGGACGCCGGGTCCGCGCCGGACGAGGACGTGCCGGACGAGGACTGATGCCGGGGCCGGGCCAGCCAGTACGCCCCGGCCAGGATCGCGAACCCGGCCGCCACCGCGGCCACGATGGCCGGCGAGTGGCCGTCAGACGGCATGAACGCCGCGCTCAGCGCGGCCCCGGCCACGTACGGGACGTTGGACATCAGGTCGTAGAAGGCGAACACCCGGCCCCGGTACTCGTCGGTCACTTCCTGCTGCAAGATCGTGACGGCGCAGATCGCCACGCCCTGCCGGGTCAGGTACAGCCCGAACCCGATGGCCAGGTAGGCCAGCTGGTTAAAGGTCTCGCCCAGCGTCAGCGTCAGCACCGCGCTGGCCAGCAGGAGCACCGTGATCCAGGCCGGCTTGGACAGCCGCCGGGTGACCGGCGGGGTGATCACCGCCGCGCAGGCGTAACCGATCCCCGACGCGATGACCAGCCCGCCCAGGTGACCCTCGGCCGAGCCCACGCTCGAGCGGTAGAAGTAGTCGCGGTACAGCAGGATCGACATCAGGAACAACGGCCCGAACAGGAAGCTGAAGCCGCCGGTGACGCCCAGCGCGGCCGCCGGGCCGCGCCGCCGCAGGACGTACCGCGCGCCCGCTACCAGCCCGGCCGCGACCACGGCCAGCTCGCTGAGCAGCCGGCCCGGGGGCGGCTGCCCGGGCGCCCGCACCGGGCCCAGCAGGTCGCGGCCCATGCTGGTCGCCACCACGCTGGCCGCCACGTAGCAGCCGCCCCCGACCAGCAGCGTGACGGCCGCGCCGCGCTCGGTGTTGCCGGTGGCCACGTTCAGGCCCAGGGCCACGATCCCGCCCAGCGTGGCCATGATGCCGCCCGCCGTGGGCGACACCGAGTTGGCCATGACCAGCTTGTCCTCGGCCACCACGTGCGGCAGCGCCGCCGACAGCGAGGACAGGAAGAACCGGTTCACGCCCAGCACGAGCAGGACCCCGACGTACAGCGGGGCGCCGCGGCTGCCCGCCGCCATCAGCGCCGCGGTCAGCACCACGAAGGCCGCCCGGACCACCGCCGACCAGACCAGGATCTGGCGCCGGGACCACCGGTCGATGAGCACCCCGGCGAACGGCCCGATCAGCGAGTACGGCAGGTACAGGGCGGCGAAGGCCGCCGCGCCGGCCGCCGGGCTCGGGAACGTCGAGGCGTTGAAGAACACGTACGTGCCGACCCCGGCGGTGATGATGCCGTCACCGGTCTGCGAGACCAGCCGGGTGGCGAACAGCCGCCGGAAGCCCCGCTCGGCCAGGACGACCCTCAGGTCGCCCAGGAACGTGGACCGGCCGCTCGCTGCCACCTGTCCAGCTTAGAACCCGGCCCCGGCGGCCGGTTAGCGGGCGACCTCGCCGCGGATGAACTTCTCGACCAGGTCGCGGCACACGTCGTCGCCGAACTGCTCGGGCGGGGACTTCATGAAGTACGAACTCGCCGAGATCACCGGCCCGCCGATGCCGCGGTCCAGCGCGATCTTGGCCGCCCGCACCGCGTCGATGATCACGCCCGCCGAGTTGGGCGAGTCCCAGACCTCGAGCTTGTACTCCAGGTTGAGCGGCACGTCCCCGAACGCCCGGCCCTCCAGCCGCACGTACGCCATCTTGCGGTCATCCAGCCAGGGCACGTGGTCCGACGGGCCTATGTGCACGGCCGCGCGCTCCATCTCGTGCGGGATCTGCGAGGTGACCGCGCGCGTCTTGGAGATCTTCTTGGACTGGAGCCGGCTGCGCTCCAGCATGTTCATGAAGTCCATGTTCCCGCCGAAGTTGAGCTGGTACGTGCGCAGCAGCTCCACCCCGCGGTCTTCGAACAGCTTGGCCAGGACGCGGTGCGTGATGGTGGCGCCCACCTGGGACTTGATGTCGTCGCCGATGATCGGCACGCCGGCCTCGGTGAACTTCGCGGCCCACTCCGGGTCGGAGGCGATGAACACGGGCAGCGCGTTCACGAACGCCACGTGCGCGTCGATCGCGCACTGGGCGTAGAACCGGTCGGCCTGCTCCGAGCCCACCGGCAGGTAGGACACGAGCACGTCGGCGCCGCTCTCGCGCAGCACCGCCGTCACATCCGCCACCGGCTCGTCGGACTCGGTGATGATCTCCCGGTAGTACTCGCCCAGGCCGTCCAGCGTGGGGCCGCGCTGCACCGTGACCCCGGTCGGCGGCACCTCGGCGATCTTGATCGTGTTGTTCTCGCTCGCCACGATGGCCTCGGCCAGGTCGACGCCGACCTTCTTGGCGTCCACGTCGAACGCGGCGACGACCTGCAGGTCGCTGATGTGGTACGGGCCGAACCGGACATGCATGAGGCCGGGAACCCTCGCCCTTTCGGCGGCGTCCTTGTAATACTCCAGGCCCTGCACCAGGGAGCTAGCGCAGTTACCCACCCCCACGATGGCGATGCGTACCTTGCCCATCAGGATGACTCCTTATCGGAAATGTTTTCTGGTTCGCCGGCCTGCCGCTCTGAGGCGATCAGCTCGTTCAGCCACCGGACTTCTCGTTCCACTGACTCCAGGCCATGCCGGTGCAGTTCCAGGGTGTAGCTG
Organism: uncultured Actinomycetes bacterium; assembly: GCA_963742795.1. Lineage (GTDB taxonomy): Bacteria > Actinomycetota > Actinomycetes > Streptosporangiales > Streptosporangiaceae > Palsa-504. The sequence goes on along the minus strand of CAVUNL010000013.1, from coordinate 347,631 downwards.
TCCACGCGCTCCCTGGTTCGCGTCAGAGCCGCGCGGATGGACTCCATGCGCTCCTCGAGCCGGCTGCGCCGCCCCTCGAGGATCCGGAGCCGTACGTCGGCCCTCGTCTGCCCGAAAAACGCGAAGTGAACCCCGAACCCGTCGTCGTCCCACGCCGCGGGACCGCCCTCGCCGAGGAGGTCCTGCAGCCGTTCCTTGCCTTCGGCCGTCAGCCGGTACACCTTCAGCGCCCGCCGGCCGGGCCGCGGCCGGCCGGCCGCGGTGGTACGGGCCGGCTGGGCCTCGTCGTGCTCCTCCACGATCAGCCCCGCGGCGAGCAGTTCGTGCAGGCACGGGTAGAGCGACCCGTAGGAGAGCGCGCGGAACAACCCGAGGACACTGGTGATCTGCTTGCGCAGCTCATAGCCGTGCATCGGCGTCCTGTGCAGCACCCCGAGCACGGCGAGCTCGAGCACTGCGGACCGGTTGCGCCCCACGCTGCCCCCTCAGTGCTATCTATTCGGCCGGCTCTATCCCTATCCTGTGTATCCGCACGATGCGTCGAGACGATACTTCGGTTCGCTAGATCGCCTCGATGTATCGGACCGATACATCTGCATACTATGTCCCCCTTCGGCCCCCGGCAAGCCCGAACATGATCACCGACCGGACTCGGCCCAGACCCCGGTTGGGACGTACTCTGGCGAACATGACGTCAAGGCGTTCCGTCGTGGATTACGGGCTGGCCCGCCGGGCCACCCTGGCGTCCGTGTTCTCCGGGCGCACGACCGTCACCGACGTCTGCGACGCGCACCCGTACCTGCTGCGCGCGGCGAAGTTCCACGGCGAGCCCACCGACGAGCGCTGCCCGATCTGCCGGAAGACCAAGCTGACCCACGTCACCTACGTCTACGGCGACGAGCTCGGCCAGTACGAGGGACGGGTGAAGAAGACCCGCGAACTGGCCGAGATGGCCGCCGAATACGGTGAATTCCGGGTTTATGTGGTCGAAGTCTGCCAAAGTTGCGGATGGAACCACCTCGCCTCCTCTTACGTTCTCGGCACTGGTGAACCTGCCGTACGCCGGAGGCGGCGTGCGCGGAGCAGCCAGTGAACTCCTTACCCAGGAGGTAACGTGTTTGTTCGGCGGGTTCCCGGATGACCGGACCCGCCTCTAGGTAGAGGCCGCTTTTCCCCGCAAGCCGCGGCCTCCGAGCCACCAGCGAGGACGCTTGAGCAGCAAAGCTGATGACTTTGACGTTCGGTATCGCGACGACCGCGAGGGCCGCGCCTGGGGCAACGGGGCGGACGGGGACCACCCCAGCGGGGGCTACGGTGACGGGGGCTACGCCGGAAACGATCACGGTGCCATAGGCGGGACGGTCGACTACGACCTGGGTTACGACGCCAACGGCTGGGACACGCAGGGCTTCCGCAGCCCGACGGCCGGCTATCTGGACAACCACGAAACCGCCCAGCCGGGCAACGACGTGGGCACGGCCCCGCGGCGAGAGAACGGCCGCGGCGGCAGCCACGCGCGGACGAGCAGCACCCAGCAGGCCGGCCCGCCGAACTGGGCCCCGGATGCTCCGGACGCACCGCACACTCCGGACGCACCTGACGCCCCGGGGAGCACCGGCCCCTGGCTCCCGGTCCCGCCCGGGTCCCCTTTCGCGCCGGGCCGGCGCGGCCGCCGGGCGCGTACCGGCGGGCCGGGCGGCCCGAAACCACCCGGGGGCGGCGCCAAGGTCAAGGGCAGCTGGTGGCGCCACTGGACCTGGCGCAAGGCGCTCGGCGTCCTGCTGTCGATCATCGGCGGGATCATCGTGCTGCTCGTCGCGGCGGTGGCCTATATCTACAGCAAGACCCCGGTGCCCGCCGAGCAGATGGCCTTGAGCATGTCGTCCCAGTCCGTGGTGTACGCCAGCGACGGGCACACCGTCATCGGCCGGTTCGGCACCACGGACCGGCAGGTCGTCAGCTACCAGCAGATCCCGACCCAGATCATCGACTCGGTGCTGTCCGCCGAGGACCGCAACTTCTTCAACGAGGGCGGTGTCTCGCCGACCAGCATCCTGCGCGCCGCGTGGCAGGACACCCTCGGCGGCGGCAACTTCCAGGGTGGCTCGACGATCACCCAGCAGTTCGTGCGCAACTACTACCAGGGCATCGGCACCTCGCAGACCGCGAGCCGGAAGATAAAGGAGATCTTCGTCGCGATGAAGGTCTCCAGGCAGAAGTCCAAGCAGTGGATCCTGGAGAACTACCTCAACACGATTTACCTCGGCCAGGGCGCCTACGGCATCGGCGCGGCGGCGCAGACGTACTTCAACATCCCCGTGTCCAAGCTTTCCACCATCAGCTGGAGCCAGGCGGCGCTGGTGGCCGCGATCATCCAGCAGCCAAGCACCTACCCGCTGCCGCAGTACCGGAGCGATCTTGAGGCCCGCTGGCAGTACGTCCGGGACGGCCTGCGCACGATGGGCTGGATTACGCCCCAGGAATATGCCCAGATGAAGTTCCCCGCCTTCGGCGACCACACGCCGGGGAGCTACGGCAGCGACGTGTGGGACCCCTACGTGATGGACGTGGTCAAGAACGAGCTGACGGGCGTCTACGGCTACACCGAGCCGCAGCTCCTCAACCGCGGCTACAAGATCGTCACCACCATCGACCCGGTCAAGATGCGTGCCCTGTACCAGGCGGTCATCACCGAGAAGCAGCAGATGGCCGCCGGCGGCGAGCCGCTGCAGTCCTACATGCACATCGGCGCCGCGCTGGAGAACCCGCAGACCGGCGCGATCGAGGCGTTCTACGGCGGGCCCGGCTATCCGGGCTGGAAATACGACGGCTCCGGCCGCCTCATCACCGCCAAGGAATGCAGAGTCATCAACTGCGAAGAGAACATGGCCGTCTACGCCCGCGAGCAAGTCGGCTCCTCGTTCAAGCCGTACGTGCTTTCGGCCGCCGTCGCCGCCGGCATGAACGTGCAGGGGTCCTTGCTGGACGGCCAGGACTTCGTCTGCATCCCGCCCGACAGCTCCCTGTATCCAGGAAACCTCACGATCAAGAACGACTACCCGGACCCGGCCACGTACCCGAACTGCCAGCCCGGCTGGTACAAGATGACCAATGACAGCGCCGGCGAGAACGGCGCGTTCAGCCCCCAGGACGCCATGACCAACTCGGTCAACACGGCCTACGCCGACCTGTGGCACTACGTGGGCGGCCCGGCCGTCGTGCACATGGCGGCGATGTTCGGCGTGCGGACCGACCTGGCCGGGCTGACTGGGAAAAACTCGATGGAGCACGAGGCGGGCGTCGCCCTTGGCCAGGCCTCGCTCAGCGTGCTGGAGCAGGCCACGATGCTGGCGGCGATCGACAATGGCGGCACGTATCACGCCGCGCACATGATCGGGTCCATCTCCCAGGGCGGCGTGCACTACCCGTTGAGTGTCCGCAGCTACCCGGTGTTCAGCCAGAGCCCGATCGAGAACTCGGGCATGGCGTCGCAGGTCCAGTACGCGATGGCAAAGGTCGCGTACGACGGTACCGGCTCCGCGGCCGGGATGAGCGACGGCCGCCCGATCATCGCCAAGACCGGGACCACGAACACGGCCCAGTCGGCGTTCCTCATCGGCGCGATCCCGCAGGAATCGCTGGCGGTCGGCATCTTCACCAACCACCAGAGCGGCCTGGCCAACGACCCGCAGACCCTGAACGGCCTGGGCGGCATCTCCCAGGGCTTTGGCGGGACCTGGCCGGCCATGATCTGGCACGCCTACGCGGAGAACATGTTCCTCCCGCTGGGGGTGGAGAATTTCCAGCCGGCGGCGTTCACCGGGGCCAAGTGGATCCTGGTGCCGGCAAACCTGCGCAACGTCGGCAAGAAGCACCCCAAGAAGAATCACGACCAGAACCCGAACCCGGGCAACGGCGGCTTCCCGTCCCCCCCGCCAGGGAACGGGAACCCGAACCCGTACCCCACCTACAGCTGTGACCCGTCTGTGGTCACCTGCAACCCGAACGCTCCGGGCGGCGGCGGCAACACCCAGTCGGTCAGCGCCGTCGGGGCGGGCGCCGCGATGGGCGGCATCTTCGCCGGGCTGCCCGCGACGTGCCTGTGGGTCCGGCGCCGCACGCGCCGGGGAGTCACCAAGCGCGGTTAGATAGGAGAGTGGAAGACACCCGGCCGGGTACTCTCCCGCCCGACGATCACCACGAGGTGAACTGGGCGCCGCGGAAGCACGTGGCACTCGCGGTCACCCTGGGCAGCGCCAGCGTGCTGATCGCCGCCTCGGTGCTGGGTATGGTGCTCGCGTTCGCGGAGAAGGTGCCCTGCCGCTCGGGGGCCTGGAACTCCTACGTCAAGCAGTTCCAGGACTCCTGTTACACCGACATCTACCCGCTGTACTACCACGAGGGCCTGTACAACAGGCAGGTCCCCTACAGCGGGCACCCGGTGGAGTACCCGGTGCTGATCGGCGGGGCCATGCAGGCCGCGGCCTGGCTGGTCCGCAACGTCGACGCGGTGACCAGGGGCCGGGAGTTCTACGACGTCACCGTGGTCCTGCTCGCGCTGTGCGCGGTGGCCGCCGTGCTCGCCACCGCGAGCGCGGCGGGGCCAGACCGGCGCTGGCAGGCGCTGATGGTGGCGCTGTCTCCGGCCCTGATCCTGAACGCGTTCGTCAACTGGGACCTGATCGCCATGGCGCTGACCGCGCTGGGGATCGCGGCCTGGGCGGCGCGCCGTGGCGTCTGGGCCGGCGTCCTGCTCGGGCTGGGCGTCGCGACCAAGTTCTACCCGCTGGTGGTGCTCGGTGCGCTGCTGCTGTTGTGCCTGCGGGCCGGCCAGCTGCGGGAGTTCGCGAAGACCCTGGCCGCCGCCGCGCTGGCCTGGCTGGCGGTCAACCTGCCAGTCTTCATCGTCGCGCGGTCCGGCTGGGCCTACTTCTTCGTGTTCAGCAAGAACCGCGGCGCCGACTGGGGCTCAGTCTGGTACATGTTCGAGTACTTCAACCTGTCCAAACTCGGAAATTCCCAGCTCAGCGCGCTCAACGAGATGTCCGCGGCGGCACTGGTCGTCGCCTTCGCCGCGATCGCCCTGCTCGCCCTGGCCGCACCCCGCCGCCCACGGCTGCCGCAGCTGTGCTTCCTGCTGCTGGCCGCGTTCCTGATGACGAACAAGGTCTGGTCCCCGCAGTACGTCGTCTGGCTGGTGCCGCTGGCCGTGCTGGCCCGGCCCCGGCTGTGGCCGTACCTGCTGTGGCAGCTGGCCGAGGTCGGGTACTTCCTCGGCATCTGGGCCTACCTGATCTTCCAGTACCGCATCGACGGCGGCACGGTCACCGGCTATCAGGGGATCAGCACCGGCTGGTACTTTGCCTTGCTCGTGGCCAGGTTCCTCACCGTAGGCCTGCTCGCCGCGTACGTGGTGCGGGACATCCTTTATTCCGAACGGGACGTGGTGCGTGCCCGCGGCCTCGACGACCCCGCGGGTGGCGTCCTGGACCAGGCGCCGGACCGGTTCCGGATCCGGCTCGCCCGGCCGGTCAGTGCTGGCCGGTTAGGCGCGCAGGTGCTGCTTCAGCCAGCTGACGTCGGCGGCCAGCCCGCCGCCTTCCTCAGGCGTCTCGCAGATGGCCGTCGCGCCCGCCGACCGGACCACGCCGAGCAGCAGCGCGGGATCGATCGTCCCCGAGGCGATGTTGGCGTGCCGGTCCCGGCCCGAGCCGAACGGGTCGCGCGAGTTGTTGCAGTGCACCAGGTCGATACGGCCGGTGATGGCTTTGACCCGGTCCACCACATCGGCCAGGTCGATGCCGGCCGAGTTCGCGTGGCAGGTGTCCAGGCAGAACCCGACGCTCTCGTCCGCGTCCCCCGCGGCCTCGGAAACCGCCTCCCACAGCTGGCCGATCGCCTCCAGCGACCGGGCCATCGCGCCGTCGCCGCCCGCGGTGTTCTCGATCAGCATGGGCAGCGGCCGCTCGATGCGCTCCACCGCCTTGCGCCAGTTCTCCAGGCCCTCGCCGAAGTCCACGCCCGCGTTGACGTGGCCGCCGTGCACGATCAGCCCCTTGGCCCCGATCGACGCGGCCGCCTGGAGCTGCTGGTCGAGCAGCTTGCGGCTGGGGATCCGGATCCGGTTGTTGCTCGTCGCCACGTTGATGACGTACGGCGCGTGGATGTAGATGTCCATGTCGGCGGCGGCGTAGGCGGCCTTGATCGCTTCGGGGTCGCCGCCGGGTATCACGGGCCCTTTCCAGCCCTGGGGATCGCCGAGGAAGAACTGGACCGCGTCCGCGCCGATGGCGATCGCCTCGGCGAGCGGGTCAGCGAGGTGGATGTGGGCTCCGATGCGCGGCATGCTCTATTTTCCCACTCGCCTCCGGGCGCTCTTGACGCGGCGCCTTCCCTCGTCGCTCCTTCGTCGCTCCTCAGTCCAGGCACCGCCGCGCCCTTTGGCTCGCGGGAGGCCCCGTGGCTCTACCCCACGAACCCACCCTTGGACAGGCCGATGGCCAGCCCGACGAACCCGGCGATGATGCCGGCCACGATGACCACGCGCTGGTTGCGCGTGGACGAGACCATCTGCAGGTACAGTCCGACCAGCAACGCGGCCAGCCCGGTGGCGGTTGCGATGATGTGCGCCGCCGGGCCGGTGTGCGAGTTCCGTATGACCAGGCCGAGGACGAACGAGACCAGCCCGGACACCAGCACGAGAATGGCCGCGATGTTCTCGGCCGGGTGCGGTTGCCCGTCATTGTTCAGGATGTTCAGGCGCGGGCGGTTCCGGAGAGTGCCTGCCACGATGACCACCTCCTGGCTGTCGATACCCGACAATCTTCCCCCGGCCGGCGGGCGGGAATCCAGAGCTTTGCTAACGTCACGGCCACGGCTCAGCATCTGGTTACCGCGGTCCGGCCGATGTTGGTAAACTAACGCCGCTGCGGACGACCCGGCCGGCACCAGCGCCGGCGTGTACCCGCCGTACCTCCTGCCACGGAAAGACCGTGGCCGCATCAGTCCAGAGGAGGCTGCGACGCTCATGCGTCATTACGAGATAATGATCATCCTCGACCCCAACCTCGAGGAGCGTACCGTCCAGCCGTCGCTCGACCAGTTCCTCAAGGTCGTGACCGGCGGCGGCGGCAAGGTCGAGAAGGTCGACATCTGGGGCAAGCGCCGTCTCGCCTACCAGATCGAGAAGAAGCCAGAGGGCATCTACGCGGTCGTCGACGTGACCGCCGAGCCCACCGTGGTGCAGGAACTCGACCGTCAGCTCAACCTCAACGAGGCCATCCTGCGGACCAAGGTCACACGGCCCGAGCACCACCGCTGAGCGGAGCGTTTCACGCCGCCCGGTCCTACCAGCAGTCCGATACTCGCTAGCGATCCGGAGTACCACCATGGCAGCAGGCGACACGCAGATCACGATCGCGGGCAATCTCGTGGATGACCCGGAGTTGCGGTTCACCCCGGCCGGGCAGCCGGTGGCGCGGTTCCGGGTGGCCTCGACGCCGCGGTTCCGGGACAACGCCACGGGTGAGTGGAAGGACGGCGATTCGCTGTTCCTGACGTGCAATGTGTGGCGGCAGGCGGCAGAGAACGTGGCCGAGTCGCTGACCCGGGGGATGCGGGTGATTGTGTCCGGGCGGCTGCGGCAGCGGTCGTATGAGACCAAGGAGGGCGAGAAGCGGACCGTGTACGAGATCGAGGTCGATGACGTCGGCCCCTCGCTGCGGAACGCCTCGGCCAAAGTCAACAAGGTAGCCCGGTCCGGCGGTGACGGCGGCTACGGCGGCGGCCGGTCTAGCGGCCAGGGCGGCCAGGGCGGCCAAGGCAGCCAGGGCGGCGGCCGGTCCTCCGGCGGCGGCCAGGGCGGCTACGGCGGCGGGGACCCGGATCCGTGGGCCTCCGACAGCCCCGGCGGCTTCTCCGACGAACCGCCGTTCTAGAACCCATTTCAGAATCACACCATCCCCGCCGCGGGCGGGGCTCTGCTTGAAGGAGCACCACGATGGCCAAGCCACCACTGCGCAAGCCCAAGAAGAAGGTCTGCGCGTTCTGCCAGGAGCGGAACGTCTACGTTGACTACAAGGACACCGGTCTGCTGCGCAAGTACATCTCGGACCGCGGGAAGATCCGCGCCCGCCGGGTGACGGGAAACTGCACGCGTCACCAGCGTGACGTCGCGACCGCGATCAAGAACGCCCGTGAGATGGCCCTGCTGCCGTACACCAGCACGGCGCGCTAGGAGAGGTCAGGCAGATGAGTCGTACCCCGATGAAGCTCATCCTCACCCAGGAGGTGGGCGACCTTGGCGCACCCGGTGACGTGGTGGACGTGGCCAGCGGCTACGGCCGCAACTACCTGATCCCGCGCGGCTTCGCGATGCCGTGGACCCGCGGCGCGGAGAAGCAGATCGAGCTGATCAAGCGGGCCCGCTCGGCTCGCGAGATCCGCGGTGTGGAGGACGCCAAGCTCATCGCCGACGAGCTCGAGGGGCTGCACGTGCGGATGCGGCGGCGCGCGGGCGGCAACGGCCGGCTGTTCGGCTCGGTCGGGCCCGCCGACATCGCCGCGGCGGTCCTCGAGGCGGACGGTCCCGTACTCGACCGGCGCCGGATTGAGGTCCGCGACCCGATCAAGACCATCGGCTCGCACCAGGTCCGCGTCCGGCTGCATCCCGAGGTCACCGCCTGGGTCGACATCGATATCGTGGCCAGCTAGGCCCCCGGCTTCCCGGGCAGGAGCAAGCCCGGCTGGCCCAGGTGGTCAGCCGGGCTTGTGGTACCCAGAGGCGAGCCGGGCCAGCTCCGGGTCGATCTCGCTGACCATCGACCAGACGGCGGCCACCCGGGCCTCCAGGTCGGCCGCGTCCGTGTTCTGGCGGTCGGCCTCGAGCCGGTCGATGGCCTCCGCCACGCGCCGGAGCGCGCCCCCCTCGATCGAACACACCATCGAATCGTAGCAGTCCGGCGGTCCCCGCGCGGGCCCTTCCTGATAACTGCTGTCCACATTCGTAATCACGCTGCTGTGGATATCAGCTGTGGATTTTCGCGCCGGAAATTCCCGGCCAAGTTTTTCTTCCACACAGCCGGTGGACCACGTTTACCCAGCTAAGGGCCCTGGGCTGGTATTTGCCTCCACCATTTCCACAACTATTTCCCCAGCCTGCGCACAACGTCGCCGGCGTGTTTGCACACCTTGTCCACACCGTCGTCCACGGCCGGACTGGTGTTCGGCGCGGCGTCCCGGAAAAATGTCAGAGCCATCGGCTACAACGGACTCAGGCGAAGGCTGTGCCGTGTTCGTGCCGCGTTCACTTGCACGGGGGAGGAGGGCCAGGTGAGCGTCACCGAGATCGTTCCGAGGAATGACGACTTCGAGCGCACGCCGCCGCACGACGTGGCGGCGGAACAGTGCGTCCTCGGCGGGATGCTGCTCTCGAAGGATGCCATCTCGGACGTGATCGAGGTGATCCGCCCGGCCGACCATTACCGGCCGGCCCACCAGCTGATCCACGAGGCGATCCTCGACCTGTACAGCCGGGGCGAGCCGGCTGACGCCATCATGGTGGCCAACGAGCTCACCCGCCGCGCCGAGATCACCCGGGTCGGCGGCGCCCCGTACCTGCACACCCTGATCTCCTCGGTGCCGACGGCCGCCAACGCCGGCTACTACGCGCGCATCGTCCGCGAGCGCGCCATCCTGCGCCGCCTGGTCGAGGCCGGCACCCGGATCGTCCAGTTCGGCTACGCGGGCGAGGCTGACGCCGACGAGCTGGTGGACCGGGCCCAGGCCGAGGTCTACGCCGTCACCGAGCGCCGCGCCAGCGAGGACTACCAGTCCCTGTCGGAGATCATGCCCGGCGCTCTGGACGAGATCGAGGCCATCGGCAGCCGCAACGGCGTGCTCACCGGCGTCCCGACCGGCTTCGCCGACCTGGACGCCCTCACCAACGGCCTGCACCCCAGCCAGATGGTCGTCATCGCCGCCCGCCCCGCCATGGGCAAGGCCCTGGCCCTGGACACCCCGCTGCCCACCCCGGCCGGCTGGACAACGATGGGCGAGGTCCAGGTCGGCGACCACCTGATCGACACCAACGGCCATCCGACCCAGGTCGTGGCCGCCACCGAGGTCCTGCACGGCCGCCCCTGCTACGAGGTCGAGTTCTCCGGCGGCGACGTGATCGTCGCCGACGAGAACCACCAGTGGGTCACCTGGAGCCACCTGGCGGGTGGCCTGGTCCCGCCCCAGGTCGTCACGACCGCGGAGATCCGCCGCACCCTGCGCTGCGAGCCTGAGCTGCGCCGGTCCAACCATGCGGTGGCCATTACCGCTCCGATCAGGCTTAGGGGCGTGGCCGCGGAGTGGATTTCGCCGCCCCCGGTTCTACATCGGCGCGAGAAGTGGCAGTACGTCATGGATGTCCGGCCTGCGCAGTCCCGGCCCGTCCGCTGCGTCCAGGTGGACAGCGCGGATCACCTGTACCTGGCCGGGCGCGACATGATCCCCACCCACAACTCGACCCTGGCGCTCGACTTCGCCCGGGCCGCGGCCATTCGGCACAGCATGGCTACCGTGCTGTTCAGCCTGGAGATGGGCCGGAACGAGATCACTATGCGCCTGCTCTCGGCCGAGGCCCGGGTGCCGCTGCAGACGATGCGCACCGGCCAGATGAACGACGACGACTGGGCCCGGCTGGCCCGGCGGATGAGCGAGGTGGCCGACGCGCCGCTGTTCATCGACGACTCGCCGAACATGTCGATGATGGAGATCCGGGCCAAGTGCCGCCGGCTCAAGCAGCGGCACGACCTGAAGTTCGTCATCGTCGACTACCTGCAGCTCATGTCCTCGCCCAAGCGGGTCGAGAACCGGCAGCAGGAGGTCTCCGAGCTGTCTCGGTCCCTCAAGCTGCTGGCCAAGGAGCTCGAGCTCCCCGTCGTCGCCCTCTCCCAGCTCAACCGCGGCTCCGAACAGCGCACCGACAAAAGGCCCATGCTCTCGGACCTGCGCGAGTCCGGCTGCCTGACCGCCGGAACGCGCATCCTGCGCGCCGACACCGGATCGGAGGTCACCCTCGGCGACCTCTTGGCCTCCGGCGCGCGTAACGTTCCCGTCTGGTCGCTTGACGAGCGGCTGCGCCTGGTGCCGCAGACCATGACGCATGCGTTCCCGAGCGGGGTCAAAGAGGTATTCCGGGTCCGGCTGACCTCGGGCCGCGAGGTGGAAGCAACCGCCAACCACCCCTTCCTCACGCTCGACGGATGGCGCCCGCTAGGCGACCTAGAGGCTGGGTCCCGGATCGCCGTGCCTCGGCAGACGCCGGCGCCGCTACAAGCCCGGGAATTTCCCGAGCCTGAGCTCATCATGCTCGCCCATCTTCTCGGAGACGGATCGTTCGTTAAGAATCAGCAGATCCGGTACGCCAGCAAGGATGAGGCAAACCTGGCGGTAGTAACGGATGCGGCACTGCATTTTGGGGTTAACGCGATCCGCGACGATTACCCGGCGGCTCGCTGCATATCGTTGCGGCTCTCTTCGCCGCACCATACGACTCACGGGCGGCGCAATCCAATAGCGGCGTGGCTTGACTCCATGGGCCTGTTCGGGCTACGCAGCCACGAGAAGTTCATCCCCGCGCATATCTTCTCGCTACCTCGCGAGCAGCTTGCACTTTTCCTTCGTCATCTGTGGGCTACGGACGGTTCGGTAACAGTCGCCAAGTCCGGCGCGGTTCGCGTGTACTACAGCACCACAAGCGAACGTCTGGCGCGGCAGTTGCAAACTCTACTTCTCAGGTTCGAAATCACCGCCCGACTGCATGCCGTCGGAAATGTCTATGGCCGCCCGCAGTGGACGGTCGACGTGACGGGCGTCAAGGATCGGCGCCGGTTTCTGGATGAGGTCAGCGTGTATGGCGAGCGTGGCCTGGCGGCCGAAAAGGCGCTACGACGACTAGATGATATGACAGCGGCTGGCCGCTTCGACACGATTCCCAGCGCTGTATGGGATCGTGTCCACGAAGTTATGAAGGAGCGTTCCATCTCGCTATCCCGCATTCAAGTGGCAATCGGAACCCAGAGCCGAGGCGACCTTAATTCAAATATCAATCCGACACGAACACGTATCGGGCGCATTGCACAGGTTCTGGATGACGCGCAGCTGGAAATGCTCGCTACAAACGACGTTTATTGGGATACCATCTCGCATGTTGAAAGTATCGGGCATCAGCCAGTCTATGATGCGACAGTGCTCGAAAGTCACAATTTCGTTGCCAATGGAATTACACTTCATAATAGTATCGAGCAGGACTCGGATGTCGTTATTCTTCTACACCGCGAGGATCAGTACGAGAAAGAGTCGCCGCGGGCGGGTGAGGCGGACCTGATCGTGGCCAAGCACAGGAATGGTCCGACCGCCACCGTGACGGTGGCATTCCAGGGGCATTATTCCCGGTTTGTGGACATGGCCGGATAGGTGGAGTCGGCTAGAATGTAGGGCAGCATCCAGTACACGGGCGCACCCGGCCCGGGAAATGCCAACTCAACTGAGACAATTCACACTTGCGTTCTCAGTCAAAGTGGTAAACGCCCAGCTCGAGTGACCGCTTACCTGACAACTCAACTGAGGCCGGACAATCATGATGAGCTGATCCGTGTTTCCGTCGCTGGGACGCTGGCGGGCTCGCGGTGCGGGGGAAGGTGACATCGACGGACAGGCCGCCGCCGGGACGTGCGCGCGCGGTGATCGCGGCACCGTGGGCGGCGGCGATGGCGCGGACAATGGACAGGCCGAGGCCGTGGCCGCCACTGTTGGGAGTGCCGCGCGGATGCAGCCGCTGGAAGGGCTGGAAGAGCCGGCCGACCTTGGCAGGCGGGATGACTAGCCCGCTGCTGGACACCGAGAGAATGGCGCGGCCGTCTCTGGCAGCGGTGGTGACCGTGAGGTACCCGTCGGGGACGTTGTGCCGGACAGCGTTGTCGATCAGGTTGGCCGCCAGCCGTTCGGTCAGCAGCGGGTCACCGTCCAGGACTGCGGGCTGGATTGCGGCTTGGACGCGTAGTCTCTGGCGGCTGGCTTCGGGGCGGCGGGCGAGCAGGACCTCGCCGGTGATGGCGGCCAGGTCGACGGGCTCACGCCGGTCAAGGCCGCCTTCGCTGGTGGCCAGGGCGAGCAGCGCCTCGATGAGGCTCTCCTGTTCTGCGTTGGAGGCGAGTACGTCTAGGGCGGTGTTCCGCCACGTCTCGGCGGTGGTGTCGGGGTCGTCAAGCGCGACCTGCAGCATGGTGCGCTCGCGGGTGAGGGGGGTGCGCAGCTCATGTGAGGCGTTGGCGACGAAATGCCGCTGCGCCTCGAAGGCGGCCTCAAGCCGCCCGAACAGGTCATCAAGGGTATCGCCGAGGGCCTTGAGCTCGTCATCGGGTCCACGTAGTGCCAGGCGCTGATGCAGGTTGCTGGCCGAGATCCGGCGGGCGGCGGCGGTGATCGTGGCCAGCGGGCGCAGCATCCGGCCGGCCACGAGCCAGCCGAGGGCGAGGGCGAGGGCGGTGACAATCGCCAGGGCGGCGGGCGCCTGAATCAGCACTTGTCTCAGGTCGCTCCCGGCTATCTCCTTCGCCAGCACCGTCACTAGCTGGGTAGAGCGCCGCTGGGAGCAGGCATCCACGACGGGGGCGCTAGCCAGCTGCCTGCAGCCGGCCGCAGAAGTCGGAAGGATCGATCGCATGCTCCACCAGCACGTACGTGGCCGCAAGCAGGATCGCGCCGCAGCCGAGGAACAGCCCGCCGTACAGGGCCGTCAGCCGCAGCCGGGCGGTGCGGCGGGGTAGCCGTAGCCGACGACGGGCCACGTCCGGGCGGTAGAACGCGGGCATCATGATCCTCCGATGCGGTAGCCGCCGCCGCGGACGGTCTCGATGACCGGCGGATCCCCGAGCTTGGCCCGCAGCCTGCCGATGGTGGTCTTCACGGTGGTGGTGACGGGGTCGGCGGCCTCATCCCACACCCGCTGCAGCAGTTCCCTGGCGGGTACTGGCCGTCCGTCGGCCTTGAGTAGGCATTCCAGCACAGCGAATTCCTTCGGGGTCAGCGGGAGCCGACGCCCGCCGCGGGTGGCGATCCGGCGGGCCGGGTCCATGCTGAGATCCCGGTAGCCCAGCCCAGACGGCGGCGGGGCTCCAGGGCGCCGGGCCAGCGCCTGAATACGGGCGACCAGCTCGGTAAAGTCGAACGGCTTGGGCAGATAGTCGTCGGCGCCCAGACCGAGGCCCTCGACCCGGTCGCGGACCGAGCGGGCGGCGGTGAGCATGAGGATCCGGCTCTCCGAGCGCTCCCTCGCCAGGTGCCGGCAGATCTCGTCGCCGTGCACGCCGGGCAGGTCCCGGTCCAGCACCACAACGTCGTACCGGCCAGTCGTAAGCCGGTCCAGGGCGTCGCTGCCGTCGAGGGCCACATCGACGGTCATACCCCTGCGGCGCAGCCCGGCCGCCACCGCCTGGGCCAGCCGGTCGTCGTCTTCCGCAATCAGGACTCGCATGGCTGTCACCTGTTTCCCAGCATGGCAGGTTCTGGCCGTGCGGTCGGCCAGGGGTGACAGCCAGGTGACAGATGTGACTTTGACGTCACCTGTCGCCTCCTAAACCTGGTTCCTGATGGTCCAGTCAAGAGGAGACCTGCAAGCCCGATTTGGAGGCCTGTGGCAAGCCATGAGTGAACATCCCTCGCTACTTCGGATCGATGATCTGATCTCCCGCCGGAGCCTGCTCCGTGGCGGAGTGGCCGTGGCGGCCCTGGCGGCGCTTCCATCCTGCGACAGGACGGCATCCCCTTCGCCGGCAAGCCCGGCATCGACGGTCGCTTTGAACGTCCGCGTCAGTCGCGACCGGTACAGGGAGCATGTTGGGCCGTCGCTTGCGGCGAACCCCCTGCACCCTCGCCAGCTCCTTGTCGCCTGCCAAGGCTCGCCGTTCACTCCTGAGTTCATCCTGACCTATGTCTCGGTTGACGGAGGCGCGAGCTGGCACATCGGCGGCATGCCAGCGCAGCCTGCGGCCGGTCCGGCTGGCGACGACGTAACTGTCGCCTTCGGCGGGGACGGCCGCGGCTATGTCTGCGCCGCGCGTTCTGGGCATGGTTCCAACCTCACCCCCACGCACCCCGACGCTAACCGCGCCGTTTACGTGTGGCGGACCGACGACGGCGGGCGTAGCTTCTCGGCACCGGTGACCCTGGTCGAGGGCATATATAGCGATCACCCTTGGGTGGCCGCCGACCAAGGCCAGACCCCGTCACGGCACAACGTCTACGTAGCCTGGGGCGCCGGCGCCTCGCACACGGCTCTCGACTTCACCCGCTCCACCGACGGCGGAGCGAGCTTCGAGCCGCCGCGCCGGATCCTGGGTGAGGCCAGGACCCCGTCGCTGGTGAGCGCGGGCCCACAGCTGGCCGCCGGACCTGACGGCCTGGTGTGCGCGGTCTTCGACTGGACAACCCGGCAGGACTCGTTCGGGGACATGACCGGCCAGGTCTTCGCCGTCCTCTCGACCGATGCGGGACACAGCTTTGCCGCTCCGGTCCATCTGGGGGCCGAATCGGCGGCCATCGCACTGCCCGGCGGCGTCAGGCCCAACAGCGGCCCGACGGTCGGCGCCTCTCCCCAGGGCGATGCCCTGTACGTCGCGTTTACCACGCACAAGCCGGGATCCGCGCACTCGGACATCGTGGTGACCGCATCCTACGATCGCGGCCGAACCTGGTCCAAGCCGGTGACCGCGACTCCCGGCGACGGCGTGATCTACTTCCAGCCGAACGTGGCGGTCGATGAGGCGGGCCGGGTCGCGATTTCCGCCTTTGCCCTGGCGAACGGCCACATAGACGAAGTCCTGGTTGTCTCAAGAGCTGGAGAACTCCGCTTCGGGCCAATGCTGCGGGTGACGACCGCTCCCTTTAATCCCCTCGACCCGACGACGGGCACCCGCGGGAAGTACGGCATCTGGTGGATCGGCGACTGGCAGGGCATCGCCAGCGGCGCCGGGGCTTTCTATCTCGTGTGGAACGACACCCGGACCGGGAAGCTGGATCTCTTCGCGGCCACGGTGGAATGACGGCTTCGCCATCCTCCGCATCCTGCTGGACAGCGAGCCGGACCTGGTCACGGTCGGTGAGGCGGGCACGGGCAGCCAGGCCGTCACGCTCGCCCGGCTGGTCGGTGACAGGTGATGCAGCTGACCACGACCTGCCGCGAAGAGGCCCGGGACGTATAAAAGGATCGTGGATCGTTACCGCCCGCCAGGGGAGGTAGCGATCCACGATTGTCTTCGCGCTACTCCCAGCGGAAGAAGCGCTTGGCCAGGTAGCCGAACACCAGCGCGTAAGCCGCCAGCACCAGCAGCGGTTGGGCCGGGGGGAGCCCACGTTCATCGCGGCCTGCATCGCCTGCACCGCCGCGCCGAGCGGGGTGTAGTGGCTGATGGCCTGGAAGGCGCCCGGCAGGAGCTGGACCGGATACCACAGCCCGGCGAAGAACATGAGCGGGTAGAACGCCGCGGCCATGAGGCCGCGCGCGGCGGAGGCGGTCCAGGCCACCGCCGCGATGGTCAGGCCGATCGTGAACAGCGCCGCGATGGCCAAGAGAACCGCCAGGATCAGCCCGCCCGGGTTCTTCGGCTCGCTCGCCCCGAAGAACACGATGCTCACGATCAGCAGGAGCAGGATCGAGATCAGCATCAGGCACGTCTGGACGACGAGCTGGGCGCCCAGCACCCAGGAGGCCGGCGCCGGCGTAGTCGACAGACGGCGCAGGATGCCCTGCTCCCGGTAGGAGACCAGCGGGCCGGGCAGGTACGTCAGCGCGATGACGCCGATCGCGAACGCGATGAGGATCGGGATGTAGACGTCGAACGCGGACAGGCCGCCGAGGTTCGCGGAGGTCTGCCGGAACACAGATATCTCGCCGAAGATGACCAGCAGTCCCAGGGAGATCCCGATGCTGACGATGATTCCGGCCGGCTGCCGCCAGGCGAGCCGGGCCTCGTTGCGGACGATCTGGCCGAACGCGGCGCGCGACGCCCTCGGCCGCCCAATGGTCAGGCTAGTCATGACTGCTCTCCCTCCTGGTGCAGATGCGTTCCGGTGAGCCGGACGAAGGCGTCCTCCAGGCTCGAGGCGTCGAGCTGCACGTCCCGCGCCTCCAGGCCGGCCGCGTGCAGAGCCAGGATCACCGCGCTGACCAGTTCCCCGGTCCCGGTGACGATGACGTGCTGGCCCTCGTGCTCGACCCGCGTCACCTCGGGCAGCGCGGTCAGCACCCGGTCGTCGAAGGGGGCCGAGGGGACGAACCGCACGGTCTTCCCGCCCTGGGCCCGCACGGTCAGGTTGGCCGGGGTGTCCAGGGCGACGATGCGCCCGTGGTCGATCAGCGCCACGCGGTCACAGAGCCGCTCGGCTTCCTCCATGAAGTGCGTCACCAGCACGATCGTCACGCCGCGGTCGCGCACGCCTTCGATCAGCGCCCAGGCGTCGCGGCGGGCCTGCGGGTCCAGGCCGGTCGTCATCTCGTCGAGCACCGCGATCTTCGGGGCGCCGATGAGCGCCAGCGCGACCGACAGGCGCTGCCGCTGGCCGCCGGACAGCGACCGGTAGTAGGCCCGGCGCTTACCGGCCAGCCCGAGTGTCTCGATCAGGTCGCTGACGTCGGCGGGCTGACGGTAGAAGGACCGGAACTCCTCGAGGATCTCCCCGACCCTGAGCTTGGCCGGGAAGGCGCTCTCCTGGAGCTGCACCCCCACGATCTCCCGGATCCGGTCCCGGTCGGTGCGCGGGTCCAGGCCCATCAGCCGGATCGTCCCCGAATCCGGTGACCGGAGCCCGATGGCGCACTCGACGGTGGTGGTCTTGCCCGCCCCGTTCGGGCCGAGGATGCCGAAGATCTCGCCCTCGGCCACCGAGAACGAGACGTCGTCCACCGCGACCACGCTCCCGTAGGTCTTGCGAAGGTGCTCGATCTCCACCGCCGGCCTGCCCGCGGCCTGCGCCGGCTCGCGGGTACTGGTCATCATCTGAACCCTCATCTCATCCTCCGTAGGCTCTTGCGGCCCTCACCTACAGATTCGGCCGCTCGCCCAGCCGGCGGCAGGGGTGGAATCACCCACAGTGCGCTAAGGTTCAGGCGCTCAGCTGGCCTGGTCGCCGCCGCTGCCGGTCAGGCCGGCGAACAGCTCGGCGTAGTCGTAGGCGGCCTCGGGCTTGGCCCGCACCCGCTCGTCGATCATCTTGGCGTCCTTGCCGATCAGGATCCGCCAGGACCCCGCGCGCACGCCGTCCAGGATGATGGTCGCCGCCTGAGCCGCGCTGACCGGGGCCTTATCCCGGAAGTCGGTGTTGGCCTGGACCAGGAACTGGCGCAGGTCGTCGCCGGTCGCCCCCTCGGGCAGGATGCCGCCCTTGATCAGCACATCCCGCATGCCGGCCGGGATCACCTCGGACACCTGGGCGTCGCTCATCCGCTCCGGCTCGGGCAGGCCCCGGGCGCGAAGGCTGTTGGTCACGATGTTGGTGCCCACGTGACCCGGCAGCACCAGCGCCACCCGGACCTGCGGCGCATTGGTCCGCAGGTCCTCGATCAGCGCCTCGGTGAACCCCCGGACCGTGAACTTGGCCGTGCTGTACGCGGTCTGCGGCATGCCCGGGCCCAGCGATGCCCAGAACCCGTTCACGCTGCTGGTGTTGACCAGCACCCCGTCGCCGCTGGCGATCAGCAGCGGCAAGAACGCGCGGGCGCAGTAGTAGACGCCCCACCAGTCGATGGCGAAGATGCGCTCCCACTCCTCGCGGCCGCCCGCCGCGAAGCTCCCCCCGCCGCCGGCCCCGGCGTTGCTGAAGACCAGGTCGACGTGATCGCTGGCGTGCTCGGCGAGCACCTCGTCGCGGAACCGCAGCACCTGCGCCTCGTACGCGACGTCGCAGGTGTGACCGGTGACCCGGACGCCGGGCGGGGCCTCCGCCCGCACCAGGGCCACCGTTTCGGCCATCGTGTCCGGGTTCAGGTCGCAGGCCGCCACCGAGCAGCCCTGGGCCGCCAGCTGGCGGGTCAGCTCGCGGCCCATGCCCGACCCGCCGCCGGTCACGACAGCGAGCTTTCCCGTGAACGAATCAATAGTCATGATGCCTACCTCCGCTACTAGTCTCGGCCCCTGCCCGCTTGCCGGCAGGGGTGGAACCACCCACACCCGGGCTAGACCAGGCCAGCGCTGAGGGCCAGGCGGGTGAGGTCGGCCCGGCGGCGGCACCCGGTCTTGTCCCGGATCCGGTCCAGGTGCGAGCTGACCGTGCGCACCGTGATGTACAGCTGGCCCGCGATTTGCGCGTCGGTGTGGCCCCGAGCGACCAGCGTGACCAGTTCGCGTTCGCGAGGACTGAGCCGCGCCAGCGCCGCCCCGTCCGCCCTCAGCCCAGATCGCGAGGCGCCGTCACTGAGCGGCGAGCCGCCGTCATCGAGCAGCGAGCCACCATCTCCGGCCGCCGGGGCACCGTCGCCGGACGGCGGTACCGGCTCGGAGGCGAGCAGGACCGCGTACTCGGTGGCCGTGGTCAGGCTCATGGCCGTGCCGCGCTCCTCGGCCGCCCGGGTCCGGGCCGGGCCGATCAGCTCCCGGGCCTGCCGCCGCAGTTCCTCCCGGCGCTCCGGGTTCAGGCCGCCGTGCATGGGCCAGGGGGTGGCCAGGGCCGACATCGCGGCCCACACCGTGATCGCCTCGGCCGGGCGCCCGGTGGCCGCGCACAGATGGCCGCAGCAGTCCAGGCCGGCGGGCAGGAGCGGCCGCAGCCCGGTCTGCGTAGCGATCTGGAACAGCTCGCGCAGATGCGCCGGCGCGTCGTCAATGCGGCCGGTCCGCAGGTCCAGGATCGTCTGGTGCCACAGGACCCCGCACAGGTTGGCCAGGTCGCCCACGTCCCGGCACGAGGCCAGCGCAGCCGCGCAGGCCTGCTCGGCGGCGGCCAGGTCGCCGGCCTCGGTCAGGACCCCGACCACGATCTGGCTCAGGCCGCGCTGCAGTGCCCCCGCGAACTCTTCGATCGCCAGCGCCTGGCGCGCGAGCCGGAGCCCGCCGTCCCGGTCGCCGCCATACCAGACGGCCAGGCTGAGGCTCGCCAGGGCCGTCGCCTCCAGCCCTTCGACGCCGGTCTCGCGCGCCAGGTCCAGCGCCCGGCGGCTATCTTCGATCGCCTCCGCGATCCGGCCCAGCCGGATCAGCGCCGACGACCGCCCGCCCAGGCACAGCGACAGCAGCCAGGGCCCGCCCGCATCGTCGAGATGTGAAGCGTCCTGCAGGGCGTCTCGGGCCGCGGTCAAGTGGTCCAGCGCCGCGGGCGGGTCCTCGATCTGCCCCGCCACCTGGGCGAGGAACATGTGCGCGGCGCACCACTCGGTGCCGCCGGCGTCGGCCAGCTCGGCCACCGCGGTCAGCAGCGGGGCCTGGCTGGCCAGCCGCCCCCGCAGCCCCCACCAGGGTGCGAGGTTCAGCGCGAGCCGGACCGCCGTGCCCGGATCGTGCTCCAGGGCCCAGGCCAGCACGTGCCGCATGGTGACGTCCTCGGCGTCCAGGTACCGCAGGCCGTCCAGCTCGCGGGTGCGCGTGTACACGTCGATGAGCGCGTTCCCGGCCATCTCGGCCGCGTACTCGCCCAGGGCGGCGCTCACCTGGTCTTCCTCGTCGGCCTCGGCCAGCAGCCCGGCCCCGTAGGCCCGCAGCGTCTCCAGCATCCCGTACCGGGACCGGTCATCCGGCCCGGTCTGCGGCGGCTGCACCAGCGAGCAGTCCACCAGGCGCAGCACGGCCTGGCCGGCCCGGGGCCGGCTACCGCCTCGGCCGCGTCCAGGGTGAACGGTCCCGGGAACACCGACACCGCGCGGAACACCCGGCGTTCGGTGTCGTCCAGCAGCTGATAACTCCACCGCACGGCGCCGGCCAGCGACCGCTGGCGTTCCTCGGCCAGCCGGTCGCCGTCGGCGAGCAGCCCGAACCGGTCGTCGATCCGGTCCAGCAGCTGCGTCACGCCCAGCGCGTCCACCCGCGCCGCGGCCAGCTCGATCGCGAGCGGCATCCCGTCCAGCCGCGCCACCAGCCGTTCTACGGTCACCGCGGTCTTCTCGTCGAGTGCGAACCTGGGTTCCACCCGCCGGGCCCGGTCGGCGAACAGCGTCACCGCCTCGCACCGCGCGGCGGCGGCCAGGTCACCCGGATCGGGCAGGGTCAGCGGGCCCAGCCGGTGCCGCGCCTCCCCGGCGATCCGCAGCGGCTCCCGGCTGGTGGCCAGCACCCGTACGTCGTCGGCGCCGAGCAGCAGCCGGCCGCACAGCTCCGCGGCCGCGCCGATCACGTGCTCGCAGTTGTCCAGCACCAGCAGCAGCTGCCGCCGGGCCAGCGCGCGGGCCAGCGCGTCGGCGGCCGCGACCGAGGGCAGATCGCGGATCCCCAGGGCCGCCGCCACCGTGGCGGCTACCTGGCCCGGATCCCGGACCGTGGCCAGCTCGGCCAGCCACACCCCGTCGGCGAAGCGACCGGCCACCTGCCTGGCCACTTCGCCGGCCAGCCGGGTCTTCCCGGCGCCCCCCGGCCCGCTGACCGTCACCAGCCGGTCTCGGGCCAGCAAGTCGGCCACCTCGTCCACCACCCGGGCCCGGCCCACGAAACTGGTCAGCGCAGCCGGGAAGCCGTGCAGGTTGCCCGCCGCAGACCGGTCCACAGCCGTCACCCTAACCGCGCCGGACCCTGTGGTACAGGCCAGGTGCCACCGGGGCTCCGGTCGGCCGCAGGCCAGCGTGTTATCGGGGGCCGGTGACCGGCGGGCCGCTGACCTGCGGACCGCACGACGGCGCCGCGGCGCGCGGCACCTGGGCCGCGATAGCGGCGAGCACGATCCGGGCGTAGACCTTGGCGGCGGCCGGCTGCGGGTGGATGCGGTCCGGCCAGAGCAGGCTGGTGTGACCGGCGATGGCCGCGTGCCAGTCGGCCAGGCTCACGTGGGCGGTGTGCCCGCCGGCCGCGTCCAGGACCGTGTTGACGGAGGACTCCCAGGGCATCGGCCCGAAGGTGTTGACCAGGATGAGGTCCCGGTTCGGCCCGGTCAGGTGCCGCAGCTGCCGGATCTGCGCCGCGCTGACCGGCCCGTTGGTACCCAGCCCGACCACGACGTAGCGGCGCAGCTCATGGCGGGCGGCCAGGCTCTGGATCACCGCCAGCCCGTTCACCATGGCCCGGCTGACCTCCGCGTTGATGTAGATGCCGGGCAGGGCCGCGTCCAGCGCCGCCGCCGAAGCGACCATCACCGAGTCCCCGATCGCCGTGACCTCCCGGCCCGGCACCTTCGGCAGTTTCGCGGCCGCGATCCGGCACGCCGACGCAGGCACGGGCGACGCGGCCGCGGGCGACGCGGACGGGCTGGCCGGCACCGCCCCCGGGCCGGTCCCCTGGGAGCTGGCCTGAGCCGAGGCCTGAGCACTGGCTTGAGCCGAGGCCTGAGACGCCGCGCTGATCCGCTGGCCCTCGGCCACCTGCCGCAGCAACCCGGACGGGACCGCCGAGCCGGGCGGCCGGGCGACGCCGTAGCCGGCCACCGCTACGGCGATCAGCGTGGCCGCAGCCACCACCGCCGGCCCGACCCGACGGCGCGCGCCCACCGGCCGCAGGCTCTCGTCGAGCGTCACCCGCCACCGGCTGCAGGTGGCCAAGAACCCGTCCCGCAGGATCGGCCTCTCCACGAACTCCCACGACGCGCTGGCCAGCGCGATCGACACGCCGGCCTTGATCAGCCACAGCCACGGCGGGGTGGGCCCGGGACCGGTGATCGCGCCGACCAGCGCGATCACCGGCCAGTGCCACAGGTAGATCCCGTAGGAGCGGATCCCCACCCAGCGCAGCGGAGACAGGCTGGTCATCGCCGCGATGACGCCGGTGCCCGCAGCCGCGGCGACCAGGCCTGCGGCCCCCACCGCGGCCAGGATCAGGCCGAACGGGTACACGGCCCGGTCGTTGCCGGAGAAGTGCCCGGCGGCCCAGGCCAGCAGCACGAGCCCGACCACGCCCGCCGCGTCCAGCCGCCTGACCTGCGCGATCGGCAGCGACATCACGGTGGCCAGCGGAAAGGCCAAGGCGAGCGCGGCGCCGATCAGCAGCGCGAAGGCGTGGGTGTCGGTGCCGTAGTAGACCAGCGACGGGTCACCCGGCGAGTACTCGAGCGCCATGGCCAGCGCCGACAACGCGGCCAGGATCAACGTGGCCGTGACGCGGGCACGCCGTCCGTTCAGCCTAAAAATGAGCAGCCACAGCAGCAGGGGCCAGATCAGGTAAAACTGCTCCTCGATGGCCAGCGACCACAGATGGTCCAGCGGCGGCGGTGCCGTGAACAGGCCGAGCGCGGCGAAGTACGACACGTGGTGCAGGATCTGGTACCAGTTGCTGGTGTAGGTGACCGCGGCCAGCAGCGCCAGACGCAGCGAGGTGCCCTGGCCCGGCTCGATCACGGTGGCCGCCGCGGTCACGACGATGAGCATGAGGGCCAGCGCCGGCAACAGGCGCCGGGCGCGCCGGGACCAGAAGTCCTTCAGGTTCAGCCGTCCCGCCCGGTCGTACTGGGTGGCCAGGAGGTCCGTGATCAGGAACCCGCTGAGCACGAAGAATACGTCCACGCCGAGGAACCCGCCGGACAGCTCGGACGCGCCCTCGTGGAAGCCCATGACGGCCAGCACGGCCAGCGCCCGCACTCCATCCAGCCCGGGCGCTCGTCTGAGCGAATTAGTGGTGGTCGTGTCCGTCCCGCCGGATTGCTGTTCGGTCAGGCAGTCATGCTAACGAGCGGATACCGCTCTAGCCAGGAGAAACGCCGCGTAACGGCGATACGACCAGACTTACTCGGTGCCGAGCAGGTGTCGCGACACCCGGGCCAGGTGATTGCGCATCGTCGCCGTGGTCGCCGACGTCCCACACGTACCCGAGTCCTCCTAGCTGCCGGGTCCTCCTAGGCGGCGACACGCCCCAGCTGACGCAAGCCGCCGTAGCCCGCTGCCGACAGCGCCACTCCGGTCCCGATCAGCAGCAGCCATGGCGCGGGGCTCGCGGGCGGGTGCGGCGCGGTCCCGCCGAAGCCGGTGTTGGCCCCGCCGGCCGGCATGACCTGGCTGCCCACCGCGTCGGTGAGCGCGTCCACCCTCAGCCCGGAGGAGTCATCGAGGACCACGATGGTGTGTATCGTGTCGGCCCCCAGCTTGACCCGCAGGTCGGCGTCCGTGCCCGACGCGGCGAACCGCACCATGTGCGTACCCGGCGCGACGGCGGTGTACGACGTGGCCACGCCGAACGCCAGTTGCCGCGCGAGCACGTCCGGCCCGTAGCTGACCGTCACCTTCGGCTCCTTGAGCGAAGCCTGGAACACCCGGACCAGCGCCCGTCCCGTCGGCGTGCTCATCTGGTCCTGCAGCACCTCCACTCGCAGGCCCGGGTCCGGCCCGAGGGCGGCCAGGGTGTAGGCCGTGCCCGCGCCCACCATGAAGCTCGTGGTCAGCGCGGGAGCACTGGAGGCAGGCGCGCCGAAGCCCCGCATCGCCACCGTGTACTGGCCCGGGCTGAGGGCCATGTAGGCCGAGACGCCGCCGTATCCGACATCCCGCAGGACGGTCGCCATCTCGGGGTCGCCAAACGGGTACATATACATGTCCATGGCCGGCGCCTTGGGGGACAAATGGGCAATCCGGACCCACCCGTCCCGCGTGGCCGCGGACGCCGTGGAACTCGCGGACGCGGCAGGCGACGCAGCCGCGACGAAGGTAGCAGCCCCTCCCAACAGCACGGTGAGCGCAGCTAGCCGGGCAAGATGTCGAGACAATCTCATAGCGACGCGCCTCCCATATCGATCACATGCCCGGCGCGGTGGATCGCGCCGGCTATCGGCCCTGGGCGGGCCGGGTCGGGCTCCGGTCGACGTACAGGACCGCGGTCAGCAGCCCCATCGGGCTCGGCGCGGCGAATTCGATGCCCAGCGTGGCTGGCGCCGCGGCCGGGTGCCCGATGGCGGCGTGCGCGGGCAGGTACGGCGGGACCTGCGCCTGCACCAGCGCTAGGGCCGACGCGAGCTCGGCCGTTCCGTTCTTGCCGCCGGTGGTGATGCTCACCTCGCGGTACAGCACCGCTGCGCCGGGGGAGGCATCGCCGAACGCGGCCACGGTGAACGAGTACTGGGACGACAGTGCCGCGAGCGTCGCCAGCAGGCGGGTATCCACCTGACCCGCATGGAGTTCCGCGGCGTCCTGCGCGGTGAAGTGGATCCGGTTGTTCCTGAGCAACTGCGAGCCCGCGCTCATCCGGGCGGCCAGATCCGCCCGCAATGCGGCGTCATAGGCGGCGGCGCCGCCGGGCTCGGCCGCGCGAACGTCGATCCGGGTGCTGCCCGAGCCGAAGCTCGCGATCGCGGCGGGCGCGTACCCGGCCAGCTGGCCGTCGGCCGACGCCGACGTCACCACGACGGTGGCGCCGTGCGGGTCCGGCGATCCGGGCTTCAGCGGCATCAGCTCGCCCGCGCTGACCCCTTGCGCCTGCAGCACCGCGCACAGCGCGGGATCGCAGGCGATGATCGCGTCGCTGCTCAGCTGGTCAGCGACCCAGGCCGCGGCCGCGGTCTGCGCCAGGCTGGCCGGAGCGGTCGCCGGGTGCGTGACGGCCTTGGCCGGAGAGGGTGTGCTTGCCGCTCGCGCCCGGGCGGCCGGGGCCGTGGTGCCGGCGAAGACCCCGCTGAACGCCAGAGCCGCCACCGTGATGACCGCGGTGACCGCGACCGCGGCGACCGCCTGCCAGCGCCCGGCCCGCAGCACCCACAGCTTGATCGTGGTGGCCAGGACCCGGGTCCAGGATGGCTCGGACATCGCGGACTTAGCTGGCTTGGGGGCGCGTTTCACGTTGTTACCAGCAGGCTCCGCTGCTCGGTCCTGTGTGGTCCGCGTGCCCAGGTTCAGCAGTATGCCTCCGGGCGGCGCCAGACGGTTATCCTCGCTCACGTTCGCCACCCCCTCGCCGCCCGTCTCGGCGGGCTCCCGCGCCACAGCAGAGCACACGAGCCTGCCAGTATCAACGGAAAACGCCTATCGGTAAGGAAATGCATAGCACAATAAGCGTAGGTTTGTACCCTATTGCGCAGCAGCGCGCCGTTTCAGTTACCGAGAGCAATGATCCGGTCTCCGCGGATGGCCGCTGTGACCGTCGCCGGTGCCACAATGGAAGCCGCTGAAGCGAAGGAGCCTGCAGAGGTGGGCGTAGGCGACGAACCGCGATCTGCCGATCCGCAGCGAATCGCGCCGTCCCGTCTGCTTTCCCTCCATCCCGTCCTGGCCGCCGCGCTGGCCGTGCCCGGCTGCCGGGCCGTCTACGCGGTGACGTTCGGACTAGACGGTGACGTGCTGGCCGCCGGCGACGGCAACGGGTTCACCTACCTGTGGGACATGGCGGGCGGGCTCGCCGCGACCTTCGCTCATCCCGGCAGCCGCGGCGTCATCGGTGTCGCGTTCGATCCCGACAATGAACTGCTGGCCGCGGCGGACGCCAATGGCCGGGCCTACCTCTGGGACCTGATCAGCGGCGACCTGGCCCGCACCTTCGTCTCCCGGCGCAGCGGCGGCCTGAACGGCGTCGCGTTCGGCCGGGGCGGTGACCTGCTGGCCGCCGCCGGCGGCGACGGGCGCGTCCATCTCTGGGACGTGGTCAGCGGCCTGCCCGCGGGCTCCTTCATCATCCCGGGCAGCCCCACCGTCTACGCGGTGGCGTCTGGCCCGGGCGGCCAGATCCTGGCCGCCGCATGCGGCAACGGCTGGGTCTACCTGTGGGACATGCGCACCCTTCAACTGGCCGGCGCCTTCGCCGGCCCCGGCAGCCAGGGCGTGAACGGCGTGGCGTTCGGTCCGGACGGTGCGATGCTGGCCGCCGCCGACGGCAACGGCCAGGTCTACCTATGGGACGTGGCCAGCGGAAAGCTCGCCGGTGCCTTCCCGCATCCCGGCAGCCGGGGCGTGAACGGCGTGGCGTTCTCTCCCGACGGTGCGATGCTCGCCGCGGGCGACGGCAACGGCCAGGTCTACCTGTGGGATACGGTCAGCGGCCAGCTCGCCGTCGCCTTCGCCGCCCCCGGCAGCGCGGCGTGAACGCCGTCGCGTTGGCTCTTGGCGGTGACCTGCTGGCTGCCGCTGACGGCAACGGCTGCACCTATCTATGGCAGCTGAGCCCGTCCGCTCCCTGACCATTCCGCCTGCCGGGTGTCGTGGACTACAGGGGCCCAGCGCTCGCCTTGCGCTGCGGCTGCCGGGTCATACCGCGGTCCATCCGCCGTCGATGACGAGGGCTTGCCCGGTCATGTAGCTGGAGGCGTCGGTGGCGAGGAAGAGCAGCGGGCCGTCGAGTTCGCCGGGCTCCGGAGTACGGCCGAGCAGCGTGCGGTCGCGGATGGACTGCGCGAAGGCGGGGTCGGCGAGGAATCCGGTCAGCTCGGTGGGGAAGTAGCCGGGCGCGAGGGCGTTCACGCGCATGCCGTCCTGGCCCCAGACCGCGGCGAGGTGCCGGGTGAGGTTGATCAGGGCGGCTTTGGTGGCGTTATAGGCGGCCATCGGGCCGCGGGAGGCGACGATGCCGTATATCGACGCGACGTTGATCACGCTGGCCGCGGGCGCGGCCCGCAAAAGGTCTGCGGTCAGCCCGCACAGGTCCATCACGCTGATCAGGTTGACCTCGACCACCCGCCGCAGGCCGTCCAGGGCCTGCTGTTCCAGCGGCCCGTCGTCACAGATGCCGGCGTTGTTGACCAGCACGTCGAGCCGGCCGTGCGGGCGCAGCATCTCAATGACAGCCTGCCTGTGATGCGGGTCGGCGATGTCGCCGGCGATGGTCTGCATCCGGTTTCCGCGCTGCTGCGCCAGCTCGTCGAGACGGCCGGCGCGGCGGGCGGTGGCGATGACGTGGGCGCCGGCCGCGTGCAGTACACGCGCGAACCGTGCCCCTAGCCCGGCGGAGGCCCCTGTCACCAGCGCGATGCGGCCATCCAGCCGCCACCTGTCATTGGTCCCGGCGCCTGGCACCGCCGGTTCTGCTTCATTCATCGTGCCTCCCCATGAACCGGGGCGCCCGGGCACAGTGCAGTGCCCGGGACGACCCGGGGCGAGCCTCGTAGACGAGGTTGAATAGGCCGCGTAGCCACCCGGCGATGTACCGGACATTGTCAGGTGGTGAGTTGGGGACCCTCGACGGGGGTGCCCGGGATGCGGCCCCACTCGGCCCAGGAGCCCTCGTAGATCCGGACCCGGTCGCGGCCGATCAGGTGGGTGAGCACGAACCAGGCCGTGGCCGCGCGCCCGCCGATGGTGCAGTAGGTGATCAGCTCGCCGCTGCCCTCCAGGACGGCGGGTGCGAACATGCGGCGCAGCTCCGCCGCGGACCGGAACGACCCGTCTTCGTGGTAGAGGCCGTCGATGGGCTGGTGGACAGCCGAGGGCACGTGCCCGGCGCGGCCGCCTGGTTCCATGCCGCCCGATGGCCAGAAGCGCTCGCCCCGGTACTCAGCCGCCGAGCGGACGTCGACCAGGGTGGTTCCCGGCTGGTCGATGGCCTCGCGTACCGCCGCCCGGTCTGCCCGGATGCAATAGTCCTCGGCGCCGAGGCGGAAGCCGCCGGCCGGCGGTTCGCTCGCGGCGGTGCTCCACGGATAGCCTCTGGCCCGCCAGGTGTCGCGTGAGCAGTCCAGGATGCGCACGTCGTGATGCCCGTAGAGCTTCATCAGCCACAAGCCCAGGGCGGGCGCGTAACCGTAGAACACCACCGTTGAGTCCGGGCCGATCCCCGAGCGCGCGACCAGCCGTTCCAGGGCGGCTGTTCCCGCGAGGCGATAATCGGCGTCCTTCAGGTCGGCGTAGATGTTCCATAGGACCGCGCCGTCGATGTGCCAGTCGCCGTAAGCGGACGGGCTGACGTCGACCTCGACCACTCGCACGTGCGGATCAGACAGGTGAGCTTGCAGCCATTCGGGATCCACCAGCACCTCATCGCTGGTGCCCGGGCGTGGCCGGGATGCAGTTGTCGCTGCCGCCGTCTTCATGTGAACCTCCTTGCGTTTGGGCTCCTTCGGCACAGGTCTATGACGGGCGCATTGCCGCAACGTTGCCGCCGGGTTGGCGAAACCTTGGCGCCCGGGCCCCTGTGCCGCGCACCGGAGCGAGCGCGGTCGCGCCTTTGGCCGTGACCGACGCGACAGCGACGGGCTGGCCAGCGTTGTATCCCGACTCGGGCGGGCGATCGTAAGCAAGCGGTCCTAGGGCGGTACCCCGTCGCCGTTCAGGTTGCGGCGAGGAGGCGTTCGTAGAGCTCGCGGGTGGCCGGGCTGGGTGAGACACCGAGCTGGTCGCGCAGGCATTCGCTTAGCTGGCCGTAAACGCCGAGGGCTTCGGCCAGGTTGCCCTGCGCGGCGAGGGCATGCATGAGGTAGCGGTAGCCGCTTTCCCGCAGTGGAGCCACGCGGGTGAGCTGCCGGCCGGCCCGGACCGCGCCGGCGAGTTCGGTCCCGCCGAGGCCCAGCCCGGCGGCCGCGTAGCACTCCAGCGCGCGCAGCCGCAGTTCCGTAAGCTGATGGCGGATCTCATCGATCCAGGGCGCGTCCTCGCCAGGAAGGAAGTCCCGCTCGGCCACGAACAGCGCGGTGAGCGCCGGACCCCACGCCCGCGCCCAGCCCTGCTGGGCGACCGAGGATTCGGCCCGGTGGATGGCCTCGGCGGCTGCTTCCAGGTCGACCCAGGCCTCGGGCAGGCACAGCCGGATCGTGGAGCGCCCGTCGACGGCATCAGCGCCGAAGACCCGGCGCAGCTTGGACAGCAGCGGGTTGAGCCGGGCATCGACCGCAGCCGGATCGGGTTCACGCCACAGCGCCTCGGCCAGCTCATCCCGGGCGATCTGGCGGTGACGGTTGACCACCAGGTAGGTGAACAGCAGTCGGCCCTGGCGGCCGGGCAAGCGAGAATCCAGCCGCTCGCCGTCGCGCTCGACAGCCAGCGCCCCGCAGATCTGGATCCGCACCGGGTGCGAGGACGCCAAGGTCACGCCAACATCCTGGCATTACGCTAAGGCAGGCAGCCAGAGCAGGAGGCGCGAGGGTGAAGCTGATCCGATGCGAATGCGGGTACGTGGCCCGCGGCGACAGCGATGACCAAGTGGTCGGGATGATCCGGGGGCACATGGCCACCGACCATCCGGCCCTGCTGGAAACGGTCAGCCGGGACGACCTGGTCAGCTGGATCCAGGCGGAATAACTCTGGATCGAGATCAAGTCGGCCATGACTTCGTAGCGGGCCGAGCGGCAGCTCCGGGTGGGCCACCGCCGACGTCCGTCTTAACCCGACTGCGATCAGAAAATCAGACGCTCTATCACCGCTGTAGGGGCCGGGCGCAAGCCTCTAGCACGCGCCGTGAAGGTTCCAGGTGCAGTATGCTGCAGTGACTGCGCTCGTAGCTCAACGGATAGAGCATCTGACTACGGATCAGAAGGTTGGGGGTTCGAGTCCCTCCGAGCGCGCCCAGGTCAGAGCCCCTTTCCGTTCCGGAAGGGGCTCTTTTGCTAACGCCGTTGCTAACAGTGGCTTTAACTGGTGGCCGCTACCGCGCGGGCGAAGATGTCGGCGGCCTCGGTGAGCTGGTCGCTGATGACGTGGGCGTACACGCGTAGCGTGATCGAGGGGTCAGCGTGGCCGAGCCGGGCGGCGACGACATGGACGGGGACGCCAACCAGCAGCAGGGTCGTGGCGTGGACGTGCCTCAGATCATGCAGCCGGGCATGAGGTAGCGGCTCGTCCTGCTGCTCGTTGTGGGTGTTGATGAGCGTGGCCATCAGCGATGACACCGTGTCGGGGTGGATCGGCTCGCCCCAGGCGGTGGAGAACACGTAGTCGTCGGTGCCGCGCCACTCGGGACCGACTCTCAGCCGCTCCTCGGCTTGGTGCTTGCGGTGATCCCTCAGTATCTGCACGGTATCGGCGTCGATGCTGACGGTGCGGGATCGGCCGCTCTTAGTGGTTCCCTCGATTCGCTGGCCCGCGATGACGGCGGCCGAGCCCGTGATGCGTATCTCGCTCGAGGTCCAGGTCGATGTCCCGCCAGCGGAGGTTGAGCAGTTCGCCGCGACGGGCGCCGGTGTATGCGGCGAGGCGGTAGAAGGCGAATAGCCGGTGTTGCCTGGCGGTGTTGAGGAACGCCCGGAGCTGGGCTGGTGTCCATACTCCGCCCGGCTCGGAGCGAGTCTTGCGAGGCCGTTTTGCCCGTTCGACCGGATTGGACGGCAGGATCTGGTCAACGACAACGGCGTCACGGAACGCCTTCCGCAGTACGGCGTGGACATGACTCGACGGTGCGCGGGGACAGGCCCGCGCCGTCCCGGCCGCCGTTCGTGGCCAGCTCGCGGTAGAGCTTAGTGATGCCGAGCCGGGCGTGATGGCCTGAAGCCGCAAGTCCCCGATATACGGCCGGACATGCCGGTTGATCAAGTGGCGATAGTCCTGCAAGGTCTTGGGCTTGACCTCTACCGCGTGGGCTTCGAGCCAGTCGTCCAGGTACGCCGCGACGGAGATCCGGTTGCGGTCGATGTACTGGCCCTTCCTGGCCTTCACGCGAGCCTCGTCCCGGGCGGCCTTGGCGTCTTGCTCGGTGGCGAAGCCGCCGACCCATCGCGGCTTGCTGACCCCCGTCTCGGGGTCCTTGACGCGGATCACGTAGGACCAGGTGGTGCCTCGTTTCATGACGCCATCGCGGAGCCGGGGCGTGTTCTTGCGGTGTGGTTGCGGGCATCAGGCGGCGGTCCTTTCGGCGAGCAGCCTGGAGACGTATTCCTCCTGAGCGGTGAGCGGGATGCGGCGTGATCCGTCGATGCGGATCGAGGCGATGACGCCGCTGGCCAGCAGCTCGTAGAGCTTGCTGCGGGAGATGGCCAGCGCCTCGGCGGCCTCGGGGACGGTCAGCAGGAGCCGGGACACGGCGGCACCTCCCATCGGCGTCAGCAGGTCGATGAGCGGGTCTCCGCGTCCGGCGTAGTGCCAGTCCGTGACGACGAGCGTGGTGCCGGGGTCGAGGTCGGGTTGCAGCCCGGCGGCGATGGCGTACTCGCGCTGGTGGGCGGCCCGGTCGGCGCGCAGTGAGCCGAGGGTGATGGAGTAGGCGCGGCTCTTGGTGGAGAAGTGGCCGCGGAAGCCGAGCATGTGCGCCCATGCGGCCAGCCGCAGGTCCTTGAGCTGGGAAAGCTTGCCGAGGCGGAGGCATTCGGCGATGTGACGGCGGGCGTGGTCACGGACGGGCAGGTCGGCGAGCCGATCGGCGGGGGTGATGCGGCGGTCGAGGGTGCCGGTGCATTCGGCGGCCTTGGTGGCGTACTTGGCCACGTAGCCAGCGACCTTCGTGTCGGTCACGTCGCCGCTGGCGGTGACCGGGCCGGATGTCGAGTTCGCGGCCCCAGGCCAGCGTGCGGGCTGGGAGACCCGGCGCGGCGGGTGTCGTGACGCTGACGGCGCGGGCGGCCTGGCCGATGGCGGCGGTGAGCAGGGCGAGGGTGGCCCAGGCGGGCGGGGGCGTGGTCGGCCCGGCGGGGCCGTCGAGCCGGATGATGGCGTGGAAGTGGACCACGCCGCGCCGCTGATATTCGGCGACCTTGGCGTAGGAGACCCGGACCTGCGCGGCGAGGGCCTGGCCAGTGAGCCCGGCGTTGCGAGCTAGGGCCCTGCGGAGGGTGATCGTGAACCGGCGCCACAGTTCGGGAGCGCAGGCATTGAACAGAACCGCCCCGGTGTAGTCGTAGCAGTCCGGGCACAGCGGCTCGCCGAGCCGGTGGTCATCCCGGGCATGCTTCTCGCCGCAGGACAGCCCGCTGCCGTGCGGGCAGGTGCTTGCCCTTCCGGCGCGGTCGGCACGCCAGCGATCCGGCCGTCTTTCTCCCGGTGGGCGTGGACCGGGCCGAACGACGGCGCGGTGAGCGTGACGAAGACGCACGGGTGCTCGGCGACGGTGGCGGGAATGCCCTTGCCGCCGGTGAGCCCGGCGCGGATGAGCTGGTAGGTGTCGGCGCGGTAGACCTCGGCGCAGGGCGGGCAGCGGGAGGCGCGGCGGGTCTTGCAGGCGATCGGCAGGACGCCGCCGGGCTCGTGGACGGTGGTGTAGCGGTGGATCAGTTCGCCGGTGCCGCCGTCGATGTAGTCGGCGCGGCCGCGCAGCAGAACCGGTTGCAGGCACCCTCCGGTGTGCCGGATGGCACCTGCGGGGACAGGGGTGGGCAAAGGCGGTACTCCTCTCGTCGGGGCTGGACGAGCGGAGGCATGCTCCAGCCAGGCAGACGCGGGTCGGTTCGCTGATCAGCGGTGCTGTGCCGCATGCTGGGCCTGGTCAGGAGTGGCCTGCCGCTCAGGCGTGTCATGTGGTGGCGTGTGCACCGTGACCGGGCACCCGGTGACTCACCGGCCCGGCATCTGCACGGTTATCCCTCGATGGGGCGAGGCTTCAATGGCCTCACTACTACAGTACCCATGATACGTGCCTAATACACAAAGTATCAGTCTCGTTCTTAGCGGTCAGGCGCCTGGCCAGGTCGCGCAGCTCAGCGCCGGGCGGGTCCTGCATGGTGAGCAGGTCCGAGACGAGCTGGCGGACCAGGACGTGCCCGCGGACCTGCTCCGGGCGTGATCGTGCTCGGCCTGGAGCAGCGCGGCCACGGCCTCATCGACCTGGCGGCGCTGGGCGTGGGCGCGGGCTACTTCGATGAGCAGTCCGGGCGCGCCGTTCGGCGGACAGCCCGCTGGTATCCACCGCGGCGGCGGCCCGCAGCGCGCGGCCCGCGTCGCCGAGGTCGACGGCGATCGCGACCTCGTGCAGCCGCACGTTGGCCGGGCCGAACTCGGTGTTGTAGTCGTTGCGGCCTTCACCAAGCCGCCCGGCCACCTGGCTGGCCCGCTCGAGCTGGCCATAGGCGAGTGTCGGGATCGTTGATCGTGGGCGGCGATGACGGCGCGCTGCAAGGTCAGGCCGCCCCACAGGGACATGGCCTGCGGGTCACCTCGGTCAGCCATCAGGCTGCAGGGCCTCGGCGGCGGTGCGGGCGGTCTCCTCGGCCTGGTCGTAGTGGCGGGCAGCGATGAACACGAACACCAGCCGGAACGCCCCGGCGGCCACCAGCAGCGGGTTGCCCGCCCGTTCGGCGGCGGCCATGGCCCGGTCGGCGGCGATCCAGGCGGCCTCGGGCTCGCCGAGCTTCGCCAGCGCGGCCGAGCACGCCTGGTAGGTAGCCGGCCATCAGCTCGAACACCTCGGCCCGCTGGTCCTCGGTTACTGCCCGGGCGGCGGTTTCCAGGTCCGGGACCAGGCCGCGCAGCAGCTCGGTCAGCTCGGTGTACCGCCCGGCGTGCGTCAGGTCCCATGCCTTGCGGGCCTTGGTCGCGGAGCGTGCTGAGCGCGGGGGCGCGTCGGCCGTCGAGCATGGCGCGCAGCGCGTAGGCCCCGGACAGGACCAGCCGCAGGCCGCCCGCGCCGGGGGTTCCTCGGTGACCGCGGCGACCACGGGTGCCTCGGCGGCCAGCTCGGCGAGCGGGACCTCCAGCGCGGCGGCGAGCGCTTCCAGCACCGACATGCGGTCGACCTTGCGCACGCCGCGCTCGACCTGGGAGACCCAGGCCACCGACCGGTCCACCATCCGGGCCAGCTCGGGCTGGGACAGGCCCCGGCGGCGCCGCTCGGCGGCGATCTTGCGGCCCAGGGCCTTCTGGTAGTCCGGGTGGTCACCCGCCGGTGCCCTTGCCGGCCTGGAGGGTGAGCCAGTCCACCTCGGTGCTGGCCAGGTACTGGCCCCGCGCCTCCAGGTAGCGGCGGGTGTGCGGGGATGCCTCGTGCGCCTCGAACGCCGCCCGGTCCCGGTACAGCTCGTAGAAGATCCGCTGCAGCGGCTGGCCCTCCACCGTGTGGGAGGCATACACCAGCGTCCCCGGCTCGTCCGTCTTGATGGCCTCGATGGTCTCGGCGACCAGCTTGTCGTACGCCTCGGCGGCGGCCTCGTCTTTGCACGTGAAGCGCACGCACAGACCGAACATCGCTCTCCTCCAAGTCTCCTGGCGCCATGCTCGCACCTAATTGTGCCAGGCCAGTACGTGAAGTAACACGTATTTATTGTACGGTACCATGACTCAGAGTACGCTCAGGGTTGCAGAGACCGCGGACCAGGCGCAGCGAGGACCCATGCACACCCCGGCACCCCGAACCATCGGACGACGCACCACCGAGGTCACCTATCCCGGCGGCACCGAGCACATCCGCGCTGTCCGCGCCGACCTGCGCGCAGTCCTCGACGACTGCCCGCGGGCAGACGATGTGATCCTGTGCGCCTCCGAACTCGCTGCCAACGCCGCCCAGCACAGCCGCTCCCGCCTCCCCGGCGGGACCTTCACTGTCCGGGCCATCATCAGCCCAGATCATCTACGTGCGGATCGAGAGTCCAAGACAACGGCGGTCCCTGGAACCAGGGAATGATCGATCCGGCCCGGCACCACGGCCTCGACATCGTTCGCGCCGTTGCCGACGAGTGGGGCATCGACGGCGACCACACCAGCCGTACCATCTGGGCACGATTCGACTGCCCCGAGTAGCCGGCCTGGCAGCCCTCATGTCGATGCTGTGAGGATTTTCTTCACGATCATCAAGGGCGCACCTTCGGCGCGCCAGGCCTGGACGGCCTTGGCCGTCAGCAGCGAGGACGGGCGCGAGCGGTCGAGGAAAGAGCGGCCAGGGTGACCTGCCGTAGGCGGCCGAGGTTCACCCGGGGACTCGCCGTTGCGGGCGGCAGCTTTCGCCGCGTCCTTCGGACGCAAGCCCTACGGCGCGGCGGCTGCCGCGCACGGCGCCCCTGGTGACCGGCCGCTGCGGTCCCCGCTGTATCCCTGCTGCCGCGGCCGCCAGCACCACGGCCAAGCCGTCAGCGTCGCGTCGAGTGCACCGAGAGCCATGAGGATGTCACAGCCGCCGGGCCGGTCCGGTTCGTGCTCTCGGTCGATGGTTCCACGACCTGTCTTAATCGCAGTCGTTACGATTCGTAACCTGGCACGTTGGGGGTAGGCTCACCCGGCATGACAGAGCACATCACCGATCTGAGCGACCTAAACAGGGCACGAGTCTACCTGTATGGCAGTCTCCGCGAAAAAGGATTCGCCGCGAAGATATAGACCTCATCGTGGTGAGCGTAGGGACTACGGAGGACTTTAACAACTTGGATACCTGGGCGGATATTGCATATGAGACTGAGAAATGCTTGGACGTGTGGCTACTTGCCCCCGACTGGGGAAGATATGCCTGCGATCATCATGGCTGGTCAGGTGGGGGTCTGACCTCACGCCTGCGGATATAACGGCGGGTGTTAACAGTTACCTAGTAGCATGGCGTGGAAAACACTATTCCATCCCGAGACAGGCGAATGGTCCTTGAATGCCTGCGTTCCTGAGACAGGTTTCTTCGGCATGTGGATTTCAGCGCAGAGATAACCCCGGAGAAGTCTTGAGGCTTTGCGCTAGCCGTTACCTGTCGCCAGTTACGTAACAACAAGAAATCGAGATCTCCACCCACTACCGCCGCGCATTGTCCGCTGTCCCCTCCAGCCCCAACGTGCTTCCATCCCCTACCACAAAGCCGCGAAGTTAAGGGTCGGGCGGGTTTGTCGAGGGTGTATCGGCTGGCGGCGTGTTGAGTTTGTAGGTGCCGAAGCCGGTGCGGGTGAAGAAGCCCAGGCGTGCCCATTCGCCGAGCTGGGTGAGCATGTTGCGGGGTTTGACGCCCAGCAGGACGGCGAGTTCGTGGCCGCTCCAGTCGCGCGGGGGCTGGCTGGTGATGATGGCGGTGATCCGCTCCCGGCGGGTCGGCGGCCCGGGCGGGCGGGGCGGGCGGGGTGTGCCGCTCGCGGCGGGTCCGGCCGGGCTTGAGGTCCACGGGCGGGGTGCTGATGGCGATGTCGATCGCGGTGATGGTGGCGGGGTGGGCCGGGCGGCCGTCGTCGCGGTTGAGGTACCGGGAGGTGGCGCATTTGACCTTGCGGGCGCTGTACCGGGGGCGGCGGGCGGGCAGCAGCGTGGCCAGGACGGCCCGGCCGATCGCGCCGGGCAGGTCGGCCGGGCCGTCCGGGCAGATCCCGGCGGCGGCGGTGAGCTGGTCTTTGGCGGCTTCCATCGCGGTGGTGAAGCTGGCCCGGTCCGGGTCGGTGCCCGGCCGGGTCTCCACCGCGTCCACCATGGCCATGCGCAGCAGCTGGTAGAGCGTCAGCAGGGCCCAGGTCTCCTGCTCCAGGCCGGGCCGGTCACCCGAGCGCAGCACATGGCCGTTCAGCAGGGTGTGCCGCAGGGCGAAATACGCCGACTCGATCTCCCAGCGCTCGTGGTAGAGCCGGACCACGGCGGCGGCCGGGAACCGGCGGTGGTCCATCAGCGTGGTGATCAGCCGGTAGCCGTCGCGGACCCGGCTGCCGTCGGCGCCGGTCACCGTCACGCTGGCCTCGATGACCCGGACCGCCAGCCCGTCCAGGTCCGACAGGTAGGAGCCGTCGGGCAGATGGCCCAGGACGGGCGGGTGGCGGGTGGACTTGGCCCGCGCCAGCAGCAGCGCGCCGGTGGCCGCGACCTCGCGCAGGAACGCGTTCGCGTCGAAGGCCCGGTCCAGCAAGATGAGCATGCCCGGACGCAGCAGCGGCAGCAGCCGGCGGGCCACGGTGGCCTCGTCCCGGTCGGCCGCCGACCCGAGCGCGGCGCCGAGCAGGCCGCGGGTGCCGGTCTCGGCCAGCGCCATCAGCCGCAGCGTGGGATACCCGGCAAAGCCCATCCGGTACCGGATCCGGCCCAGCCACCAGCGGTTACGGCTCGGTGTCGGGACCTTGAGCGAGTTGCAGCCGTCGAAGGCGACCGTGCGCAGCCCGCCGAACCGCACCCCCGGCGTGCACGGCTGGGCCAGCGGCCCGGCGACCACCTCGAACAACGCCTTCAGCGGGCCGGGCCAGCCGCGGCGCAAGTCACGCAGCGCCTTCTCCGACGAGCACGGCACCGTCCAGGCCGCCAGCCCGCGGTCAGCTTGCCCAGACCCGGGCATAGCCCAGCCGCGGGTACATCCCCAGCGCCAGCACGAAGTACACCCCGACCCTGACCGCAGGTCCCGCAGCCGGCGCTGCACCGTCTTGTCTGCGCCAGGATGTCATCGACCAGCTCGAACGGCAGGTACTGCGTTAATTCGCCCAGATGGCCCGGGCGAACACCCCCGCGGCGACCGTGACGGCACGCGTGATCGTGGTCGTGGCAGACTGAGTACGCAACGGGACCTCCGGTGTCCGGGACGATCGTGACGGATTAACCCCGATCTACCAGAGGTCCCGTCTTCCCGCCACCCCGCGCCGTCAGGCGACTCGCCCTTGACATGACCACAGCCTTCTTAACTTCGCGGCTTTGCTACGCGGACGCGCCTGCGGCGCGCCGTTGACCCTGAAGACCTCTACCAGCCCCGCGAGCCTGACGGCGAGGGCCAGGCCGAAGGCCAGGCCCGAAACGCGCGCGGCGGGACCTCGCAGCTCATTTAGAAAAGCGAGATCATCCATTAATCAACCGTCTAGCGTAAAGCGGCGAAAGGCTTGCCATTCGAGCGCAAATGGCTAATGGTTAGCCCTTAGATTTCACCGCCTAGGCCAGCGGCAATTGCGACGGTGGCCGGGTTGTTGTCGAGCTGCTGCCACGCGAAAGGCGTCCCTGTGTACTGGAAAATGCCGCTACTATCGTTATGCAGTAGATAGAGGGTATTACCACCACTACCGATGTACCAGCGGCAATTGCGGCGTTAGCTGGGTTGCCGTCGAGCTGCTGCCACCCGAAAGGCGTCCCTGTGTACTGGAAAATGCTGCCATCATTATGCAGTTGATAGAGAGCACCGCCAGCAGCAATTGCGCTGTTGGCTCGGTTGCCGTCGAACTGCTGCCACACGCTGGGCACCGGAGGTACGGTCGTTCGGGCCCGAGCCCAATTGATTTCCCCAAATACCGCCATCGTTATGCAGTTGATAGAGGAACCCGCAGTACCAGAAGTAAGCGGAGCAGCGGCAATTGCAACGGTGGCTGGGTTGTTGTCGATCTGCTCCCACGCGAAGGGCGTCCCTGTGTACTGGAAAATGCCGCTACCATCGTTATGCAGCAGATAGAGACCAAAGCCAGGGCCTATTAGCGCAGCGGCAATTGAGACGGTGGCTGGATTGCCGTCGACCTGATTCCACGCGAAGGGCGTCCCTGTATACTGGAAGATGCCGCTACCGTCGTTATGCAATACAAAAAGACCGAAGCCTATAGCATCAGTAATTGCCGTGTTGGCTGGGTTGCCGTCGAGCTGATTCCACGCGAAGGGCGTCCCTGTATACTGGAAGACGCCGCCATCGTTATGCAGTAGATAGCCCGGAGGAAAAATTGCGACGGTGGCTGGGTTGTTGTCGATCTGCTCCCACGCGAAGGGCGTCCCTGTATACTGGAAAATGCCGCCATCGTTATGCAGTAGGAAAACCATCTTCTACTCCTGCTCTATTATATTAAGAAACGAACCGACAATGATAAAAATAGCGCAGCTACGGCCCAAAGCATAGAACATACGACTGGTACCATACCATTGATATCTGTATCTGTCAATGGCGTAAATCGAATGAGTAAATGGGCCGGATCAATACTACCTTGGTAGTTTCAATTCGGCTGGCTCCAAGACGACCTCCTGGCAACCGCCTGGGGCTCCGGCAACCGCGACGGGTTCGACGTTGCCGGTCCCGAGCCCGGCGGCTGACTCACGGCAATTAATGCGCAGGCGGAGACATGGATCTGCGTGCCCGATGCGCCGCGGGCCGCGTCGAGGGGCGCTGAGGCTTGGGGACGGATAGCCTGATTTTGGCCGTACAACACTGCGAAACACAGGCTAACAATGCACGCCAGTAAGTGTTGTCCCGCCACGTCGCAAGGCATGTATCCAGGTCGCAAACACTGGCGAAACAATCTACGGTCAGATGATCATGGCCAACATAGATCGAGCGCCGTACAGCAGCTAGGTACAGCAACCCGCACGCGCTACGGCCATCCCGGGCGGTCATCGGCACATCTGCCAGGCTGCGCGATTCGACCACGAACAGGACCGCGCCGATAGTTTGCATCCAGAAGGCCAGGGCCGAGCTAGCCGCTCTGGGTAAGGGTTGAGTGACCAACTGGGTGAACAACCCATCCGGTCTTGGACGGACGCGGGCGGACTCCAGCGGACAGTGGTCAGCTGGTACATGGGGTATCAGCGAAGGCCATGCAGGTGTCGCTCTGCCTTCGGGACGAAGAGGCCAACCGCTAACGCTCTGCTAACAACGGCTGTGGATACAGAGGGATGACCGTGGAAGCCGAGACGCCTCAGCACGTCGTCTGGCCTGCTCAGACGGACTGCCATGGACTTGCGTGGACACGGAAATCCTTCTGAAAATCGGATGCCGGTCATAGAAGCTTCTGCGTTGCCGCGGCGCTCTCCTCTCCCCTGCGGTTGGTAGCGGCTATTTCAGCGGGTACGGCCAGCTGACCCTCGCGATGGTCAGGATCCGTTGCTGCATCGGCTGTTCGGAGATGGTGTATTGAAACAGCGCGGGCAAGGTGCGCGCGCCGATGGTGACCCATACCCACTGGCAGCCCTGGTCCTCGGCGGTCACGCTGGCGACGACCGGGCCGCCAAGACTGGTCCGGAAGGTGAGCTGCATCGTGGAGTCCGACGTGCTCGCCGGGCAGTTGTAGGTGCCGGGCCCGACCGGGTCGAAGCCGTTGATGACCGCGGCGATCCTGGCCACCGTGGCCGGATCGGTGATCGTGAACGCGTGGTCGAACTTCTCCTCGCGGCTGAAATAGAACTCCTCGCGGCGGAGTCCGGGTTTCTCCCAGCTGGCGGGATGAGGAAGGGTGGACGCCGGGCTCATGCCGAACACCGGGGTCACGGTCACCACGCGGGCGTCGGCCGGGATCCACCGGGCGGTAGGGCGGGCGGCCAGCCCGACGGCCAGCCCGGCCGCGACGCCAGCCAGGGCGGCGAGGAGGTACACGATACGGCGACGGTCAGGCCCGGCGGCCGAGGGGATATCCATCATGGCTGTGGGACGGCGCCCTCGGCAGCGAGGTTCCGGTGGCTGCGGAACCGTTATCTGGCGGCCGCGATCAATACCGGGCTCCGGCTGCAGGCCCATTCTTCTGCTGCCAGGATGCAACGCCGCCAAAACCGCGTCTTCTTGGCGAGTGACGCCCCTGAGCAGGTGAGTAACTGAGTAACAATCGCCACAAACACCCAGCAGACGTCGGCGGACGTCCGCGGATAGTGCGAGGCAGGTCAGACGTAGTAAGAATGGCCGCAGGCCATATCGCGTGTTGGCTTCGGCACGAAGAGGCCGCGCGGCGAACCTGACCACGATGCGTGCCCCGAGATGGCGCCGAATCGCAACGAGGGCCAAGCACTTGAGAAAGCCCCTGGTCAGTTTGCGCACGGCGTGCACTACCGACGGTTAGTTCCAACACAGCGGGGAGGCAGCCATGAGAATCGGTAGAGGGCGACGGTCAGTACCCCGAACAGCGATGGGGACGTTTGGCGGTTGGCGAACTGGTGGCTCGTCGTCAAAGCGTGGAGGCAGTGGCCTGTCAGGGTTCCGGGTGACCCGTAATACTCCCCGACCAAGTTGGGGCGGTCGTAGTAGGAAAGCCAAGTAGCGAAGGATTTCAACGAAGCCTGAGGGCGGGGAGACGGGGCGAGACACTGCCGGTGTACGGCTTATACTCCAGCGACGCACAGCTGCGGCGGCATCAGCAAGCGCAAGTCCCATGCGATGTGACGGCAACCGTGACGGCAACAACGGCAGCCGCCAGCGGCTTGGGGGTCGCCATAGACAGCCAGCTACTCTCGCAGATCTTACCCGAGCTGGGCATCCGCTACACCTGAAAGCAGACGGTCGGAGGCGCGCCTCACGGCGCGGTTGGCCCGGCATCAGCGGCGGGCTTGACCTTGGCGGCCCGCCCGCCGCACGCGCGGGCCACCGGATAGACGCCGATGTCGGATCGGCCGGGCGACGCCGATCTTGCTAACGCGGTTGCTAACAACGAGCCCGGACGAGTGCGGACAACGCTGGAACGCCCAATTCGCCGCGTGGTATGCCAGCGGGCCGTATGGACAACAACGGCCCGATCTGGACGAACCTGATCTTGCTACGGATCAGAAGGTTGGGGGTTCGAGTCCCTCCGAGCGCGCCACCGAAACCGCAGGCTAGAGCCTTATTCTCTGAGATTGCCAAGGAGCGGAGTCCTTGTCGTGGGACCTGACGTCTCACAATTTCTCACAACCCCTAAGCGATCTTGTGAATCCTGGCGAGCGCGGCCTGGCCTCGCTGCAGGTCTTCCTCGTTCGCGTGGACGTAGGTCTTCTGCGTGAACGCCGAGTCATCGTGGCCCGCCCACTTGCTGATGATCGATATCGGCACGCCCGACCGCGGGGCGGAGCCCCGGGCCTTCACCACCCCTGAGGGACGGTGGAAGCCGATCGCGGCAGACGGGATCGAGCCTGGAGCGGCTGCAGTCTCAGCAGGCGCGGATGGACCAGTACATGCGCTCGGGCGCAGGTGGCAGTGCGGGCGAGATCGAGCGGGCGAAGGGACTGCTCGACTCGGGCGCTATCACGCAGGCTGAGTTCGATTCGATCAAGGCGAAGGCGCTTGGCGGCTGAGCCGGGCCGATTCTGATGTCATCAGTGGCGGGGACGCCTGCCCAGACTGGGGCTGGTCGCCGGACCGTCATCGCCTGGATGGAGAGCGTTATCAGGGGATGTGGGGGCGGTGCGCCCGCCCCCACATTACCGACGTGGCCCCGCGTCGGGGCTCCCTCTCGCCTAGTTCAGGTTGATTCGAAGGATTTCGCCGAACCCCGGAGTCGTCGGGCCGAACCCCTTGTTCGAGACCCAGAGGTTTCCGTCCGGACCCATCGTCATCCCCGTCGGGAACGTGAGTCCGGAGACGATCGTCGTCCGGGCGCCTGAGGGGTCGATCCGGACGATGTCGCCGTTGCCCGGCGTCGGAGCGCCAGCGAGGTTCGACGTCTCGAGCACGTACATGCGGTCGCGGTTGTCGAAAGCGACCCCGAGGATTGTCGTCAGGCCGGTCGCCCACGGCTTGAGGTTGCCGCTCGGGGTCAGCTTGAACACGGTCTCTGTCCCAGGGACGACCGGGAACTCGCCCAAGTTGCCGAAGAAGAAGTTGCCCTTGTACGCGAGCGCCGTCGGGACGATATGGCCCTGGCTCGCCGAGACGTCGACGACCCGGCTGATCGCCCCTGTCGCCGGATCGACACGGTCGACCTCACCGTGGTTCGGCTCGACCACGTACAGGTCGCCGCGCACAGAAACCATCGAGTACCAGGTACCGTCGGGCTCGAAGTCCGCCGCGTCGGGCTGCGCGACCGGGTTCGCCTTGATGAAGGCGCTGAGGTCCGCGACCTGGGTCGTCGAGCCGTCCGCGTTGACCCGGATGATGCCGTTGTCCACGTCAGCGTGGCCGTGGGAGCAGCCTGCGCCGGCGAGCAGCGCGTACAGGGTGTCACCGATGAAGGCGACGTCGGCGACTCCGCTGCGGAAGTTTCGCGGCGGCGCTGTCTGGTCAGAGGGCAGGCCGCCTGCGACGACCGTCCGCGACCCATCAGGCGCAAAGCGGAGGATGTCGGCGCTGGACCCGCCTGTGTACGGGCCAATCACCGGAATCACCTGTTCGCACTGCCCGATCGTCGATGTCGCCCCACCGAGGCCACCTTCGGCGACATAGAGGTTGCCGTCGGGTCCCCACTCGAGTCCACGCGGGTTGTTGAGCCCGGTTGCGAAAACCGTCACG
Organism: uncultured Actinomycetes bacterium; assembly: GCA_963742795.1. Classification (GTDB taxonomy): domain Bacteria; phylum Actinomycetota; class Actinomycetes; order Streptosporangiales; family Streptosporangiaceae; genus Palsa-504. The sequence continues at coordinate 303,682 of CAVUNL010000013.1, read as the reverse complement.
GTCGCCGCGGACGAGGCCCCCATGGCGGGTATGGCGACAAGCGCGGTTGCTATCAGGGCAGAGATTCCCCCGACCGCCGCCGCGATGAGCTTTCGCCGGTGCTTCATGGCTCACCTCCCACAAAGGTTGCTTTTCTACAGCACGAGTATCTTCTTTCCCGGACTGTTTCTCTCGTTGAGAATTTCTGTCGTGGGACGCCCCCCGGCCGATGGAGCAGATCACCCTTGCTGACTTGGTGAAATAGTAATGTGATAATCAGATGAAGACGGTGCAGAGATCACATGGAGAAAGTGTGGAGATCAGACCAACGTCTTTGAAGCAAATTCGATCGAGCTGAGCCCAGATCCCGGGGATGGCCCGATAAGGCCCCCCGGCCAGCAGCAAGGTCGTGGCATGTACATGCCGCAAATCATGCAACCGCGCATGAGGAAGCAGCTCACCCGCACCACCCTCGCCCACGGTCACGTTATGCGCCTGATCAGATCGCCGATCAGCGACGACACCGTGTACGGATGCACAGGACCGCCCCATCCGCCTGGCCGGACTGACACGAGGGCGGAAGCCGGACGAGCGCCAGCAGCTAGAGTCGGTTTACAGGCAAATCGTGCAAGCGGCACACTGCTGCTCATGACACGCACAGCTCAGCGCCGGGGGCCAGGCCCGGCAGTGATCAGGGTCCCGGCAAAGTAATGTGACGGTGAGTGACTAACGAGGCTCAAAGGTCGGTCACTTTACGTGAGTGGCGTCCAGGGGTGTCTTGTGGTGGCCGGCGGGCGGGATGGGCGGCGTCTGGCGGGCCCGGGGCAGGCGTGGCGGGTGCCTGCTAGCGGGATCTGGGATGCATGGCGGGATAAAGAGGGAATCTGGCGGATTGCGGCATGTCGTGCCGGTGATATGCAACGGAGCCCCGGTAGGACAGGGATTGCTGATGTCTCTGTCCGGAAGGTGGCTCCGTTGCCCGTCCAGTCTGTCACTGCTGCTCAGATACTCTCGCCTGATCCTGGCATTCGCGGCTCGCTGTGGCAGTGGCTGGCGCGCCTGCCGGACCCGCGGGACCGGCGGGGCGTGCGGTTCAGCGTGGCGTGCGTGATCGCGATCGCGATAGCCGCGCGGCTGGCCGGATGCGACTCGTTCACCGCGGCCGGGGAGTGGGCGGCGAGCCGCCCGCAGCGGGTGCTCAGAGCCCTGGGCTGTCCGCTGAGCAAGCGGGCAGGGGTCCGCGTCGCCCCGTCGGAGAAGACGATGCGGCGGCTCGCCTGGCCTGATAGATCATGACCTGGCCGATGACCTGCTGTGCGGGCACGCGGCCGAGCTAGCCGCCGCGGGCGAGGTCCTGTCCCCGGCGAAGCTGCAGGAACGCCGCCGCGACAAGGCCCGCAAAGCGCGCGCCAAGGCTCGCAAGGCCGCCAAGCATGCCCGGGGAGCCCGCGAGCTGCTGGGGAAGCGGGCGCGCAAAGCCGCCAGGCGGGAGCGGAAGGCCGCCGCCGCCGCGATCGCGGCCAGCGCGGCGGCCGTCGCCGGCGGCCGGGAAGCTCCCGGCCGGCCCGCTTCCGGCCGTGTCCCGGTCCCCGCCGGGCACCCGGTGTTCCCCGCCGTGACCTACGGCGACCCCCGCCACGTCCCCGCGCTGCGCGGCCTGGGCGCCGACGGCAAAGCCAGCCGCGGCGCCAAGCTCAACGGCCAGGAAGCGCCCCAGCACCTGGGGTTCTTCTGGCACGACACCCGGCTGAACGCCGCCCAGCGCGGCGTGGACCGCAAGACAAACGAGACCACCGTCATCGGCCCGGTCATCGACGGGATGGACCTGGCCGGCGTCTGCCTGACCGTCGATGCCCTGCACTCCCTCGCGGACCTAACAAGCGGGTGCTCGCCCGCGGCGGCCACGTCATCTTCGTGATCAAGGGCAACCAGCCCCGCACCTACCAGGCCCTCAACGACATCGCCTGGGAGCAGGTCCCCGTCACCGCGGCCACCTTCGAAGCTGACCGCGGCCGCGTAGAGACCCGCAGCATCCAGGTCGCCGCCGCACCCGCAGGCCTGAAGTACCCCGCCATGGAGCAAGCCGCCCTCATCGAGCGGTACACCACCTTCAAAGACAGCAAAGGCAAGGCCGTCACCCGCAGCGAGACCGTCCTGATCCTCACCACCGCCAGCCCGGATCAGGCCCCGCCCGCGGACCTGCTCGCCCTCAACCGCGGGCACTGGGCCGCCACCGAGGCCGCCCACTACATCAGGGACGTCGACCTGAAAGAGGACTCCTCCCGGGCGCGCGGTCCCGGCGCGGCCCGCTTCATGGCTACCGCCGGTAACGCCGTCCTGAACCTGCTTCGTATACACGGCGTCACCAACATCGCCGCCGAACGCCGCCGCCTTAACGGTTCCGACCGCGAGATCCTCAAGCGAATGGGCCTCTCAACAGGCTAAATAACCTTGCCGGGACCCTGCGGCAGTGATGCTCCGCCCGTGAACGGCGGGCAGGTCCGGGACACATTGTTCTGCGTGCCGGGCCGGAGGGGGGTTTCGGGTTACGACCCGCGGCAGGTCAATGATCTGTGTCGCCGTGTCGCGGCAGAGCTCGACGCCGGGGGTTCTGCCAGGCCGCTGGTCGAGAACGCGACCTTCCGGAGGCAGACATCTGGGCCGCGCTATGACATCGATGCGGACCGGTACTCGACCAGGACCCGGGCCTGGTTGACCGTGAGCGTCCTGGCGTGCAGATCGATATCTGCCAGCGCAGGCCGAGCACCTTACCGCGGCGCAGGCCATAAAGCGATAGCCGCCATGCGACGTAGAGCCGGTCAGAGGACGCCTTGGCCAGGAACTTCCTGACCTCGGCCTTACTCCAGGTGTCACGTTCCCGTGGGGTGTGCTCAGGCGGTTTGACCAGTCGTGCCACGTTGCGGACAAGCTTGCCCTCCAGCATGGCCGCGTTCGCCGATATCGAAGACGACAGCACCGATCACGCCCGCCACCCTACGACAGCACTACGGCCAGGACCGAGCCGCGAACACCGACGAGGCGCCGTAGGTTCCCGGCTCTATGACGCCCGGCGTGCCTATCCGGCACCCGGCGGCTGGTAGCTGATCCCTTTCGCCCGCTCGGCGATCGCGGTCAGATCGCTCGACTCGATCAGCTCGTGCGTCTCGAAACGCGTGAAGGCACCCGAACTGGTGGCAGCCAGGCTCACCGCGGCCATGGTGTGCGAGTCAGGCAGCACGAAGACGCCCGCGCCGTCGTACTGTCCGAACATCCAGTAGTACGATTCGAGGCTTCCCCCAGCCGACTCCGCCAGCTGCTGCACGACAGCTGCCCGGTCGGAGGGCTTCGCAACGAACCGTTTCATCGTCTCGCCGGTGAGGCCGAACAGAACCAGGTACTTCGCCACTATTCCCACCCCCAGGTGCACGGGCGCAGATCTGATCTCGCCCTGACGGTCAGTATCTCGCCCACTGTCTCCGGCTTCAACCCACGGCACGCTGCCGGACAGGACAGGCAACGGCAGGCCATCCAGGGCAGGCCGTTTTCGGGCCGTGCGTTGCCGAATTGAACCGTATTTAGATCAAGGCGGCGCCGCTGCGCGGCGCCGGGGCCGGGCACTCCGGCCTCTGCCTTGGAAGGCCCGGCCGGGCGCCCGTCCCGACGCCTAAGTTCACTGCAGATCAGGAGGGCTGACTAAACGCAGTGGGGCGGGCGGCCCGGCGGGGCAGAGTCATCCGCCCGTCCACGACCTGCTGGGCGTAACCGGCGGACTCGCTGGCCGGGAGCCGACGGTAGCCGTCTTTGGTGACTGTCATCCCTGAACTACCGGGAAGATCTGCCAGGTCATGTCGGGCCGTCGGTGGCGCAGCCGTCGTCGGCTGCGTCGTAACGGGATCGCGACCCGCCCTTCCGCGTTTCCCGCTAATCGCCTCGGGTTGAACGTCACCCTTCACACGGCAGGGCGCTGGGGTGTAGAAAAGGGGTCCATCCGCCCCTTTGGGGGGGCCGTGAAAGAAAGGGTTCGTGCTCATGGGGAAAGCAATGCGGCTCGGGGTTCTGGGGACCCTGGTCGTCGCGGGAGCGCTCGCGCTCTCGGGCGGCCCGGCGATGGCTGCCGTGTCATGGGTGTCACCGGCGGCGTATACGTGCACCGGCGGTGATTTCGCCACGGGGGACCTCACCAGCATCCCGTCGGGGACCTACGCCAGCATCACGGTCAAGGGCGCGTGCGCCGTAGCGCCCGATGCAGTGATCACCGTGATCGGCAACATCAACGTCGCCCCCGGTGCCGCGCTCGACGCGCAAAGCGCGCCGTCGACGATCACCGTCAAAGGTAACGTGACGGCAGCTCGGGGCGCGCTTCTCGGCTTGGGCTGCCTGCCTAATCCACCGGGACACATGACGGGACATCCGTGCGTGATCGAGCCAAACGGAAGCTCCGACATCACCGTCAAAGGTAACGTCACCGCCTGGGACGCGAACACCATTCTGCTGAACGGGATCACGGTCAAGGGGAACGTCACGCTGATCGGATCAGAAGGTACAGCCACCGTCGACGAGCGGGCGACCGCTATTCCCTGGGCGATCAAAGACAACACGATCGGCGGCAACCTCATTGCGGCCGACATGACACCGCTCTGGATTGGCCTGCTCGACAACAAGGTTGGCGGCAACGTGATCCTGTTCAACATCCACATCACCGACGGGCTCCCCCCGAACAACGACCCGACGCCGACCATCCAGGTCGCTAGCAACGCGATCGGGCGGAACCTCATCTGCTACGGACTCGCCCCCGCCGTGGCGGGAGGTTTCATCCCTGGCCAGGTCAACGTCGTCGGCGGCAAGGCGCTCGGCCAGTGCGCAAAACTGTAGGACGAATGACCGCCGCCCGACTGAGGGGTGGGAATCCCTGATCTGACCTAGTTTGCACCCCGCCCGTCCGCCACCCGCTTGAGCCCAGGGGTGGCGGACGGGCGGCTCTGACGACCGGGTTCCGTCAGGGACGGGTGAACGGTTTGTCAACGACGCAGGCACCGCTCTAACGGGGCGCCGCAACCGAAGACCAGCTAGGCCGACCGAAGGCCAACTCTGATCTATGAGAGGCACGCGGGGCGATCAGGCTGGGACGAGAGTGTCGAAGTTGGCGGCTTTGGAGGCGATGAGGAACGAATCGCCTTCCAGTCCATGTGGGCCACCTCGTCGACCTCGAAGTGCTCAATGAACGGTTTTGCGGCGGTATTCGTCCGGCGCACGTGGAACTACGGATCAAGAGGTTGAGTGGCTGGGCTCGCCGCCAGGGATGGCCCCTGAATTGTGGCGTACTTCCCCTCACCATCAACGGCGCTTCGCGTTTCCTTCGGAAATGGCCTGCGGCCACCGTTGACAGTGAGCCTCCGGAAGCACTCTGGCCAGCAGTTAAGGGCCAGGCAGGAAGCCTGGCCAGGGTACGGGGCCATCCCCTCCACCGTGCGGGCGATCACGCGGAAGGGCGGCCCAGCGTGGTCGGGCCGCCCGGCCATTAGCGGGCCATTAACCGGGGTGAAACGGGTGCTCTCACGGTCACTCACGGACAACCCGTTCCGCAGGTCAGCCCATATAGAAGGCCCGGATTGCACAGATTCCCAAGCTGATAGTGCGGGTTCTGAGCCTGATCGCTGGCCATGGGACATGCGCGGGATGCAGCGCAGCCGTCGATCGATGCCACGAGCGTCACCGCAGGTCATGATACAAAGACCAACCTGAGCCGTGGCGGTCTGTAAAACCGCCGATTCTGGCCCCGCTCTACGTGCGGGTGGCCGACGGTGACGGATGAACCGACAGGCCGGAGCGCGCGTGTTCTCGCCCGTGGAGGCGCAGAAAGCCGCAGGTCAAGGACCGGTTCTGTAAACCGATTTGTAAACCGGACGCAGCGGGACAGGCTGAAACGGGAGAGATACAGAAGGCCGGGGAAGGACTTCACGCCGCAGGTCGGCCAAGGTCAACGCGGTGACCAGAGACTGCCCGCGACAGCGGAGACGCACGTCGGTCGGCTCATAACCCAGCGATAGCAGGTGCATAATCGAGATATGACGCAAGGACGCCGACATGCGAACGGGCACGGTCTGGCCGCCGCAGTGCGCTGGGTCCGCAGCCATCTTCTGGGGTGGCGCAGAAGGCCGCCGATGGTGGGCGTTCGTGAACCTCGCCGACCGAAGCCCACTCTTCCAGCAGCTGCGGTCGCACTTAAAGAGCCGCGCGCCATGCGCTGGATCAAGCTGGGCAACAGGCATTAGGGCGAGCACACCTAGGTCGCTCGGCCAGAAGTGCCAGCAGCAACGCGGGGACCAGAGGTCGAGGTTCTAACGGTCGTGCGCGCCGGAGGACGACGTGCCCGCTGCGTGCCCGATAGGCCGGTCAACGCCAGGCACTCACGGTCACTTCCGGACACCCTGATACACCGGCTCACCTGCGGACGGGCAGGCTGACCCGCTGCGCATGCCGACCTTCTAGGTAGCGGGTCGCGAGACAATTTCATGACGCCCTTCATGCGGGCGGCCCTGCATTGGGTGCTGGTAGCGACGAGAAACCGGCAGATACTAACTTGCGCAGCGGTCGGGTCAGCGAGCGGGCCACCATGGTGAAGATGAGCAGTACCAGAAGCAGCAGCAGCAGCGTCACCAGGCTGGTGACCAGCAGTCCCGTGCCGGCATTGGTCCTGGACGTATTTGCTAGCGCGGAGATGTTGCCGGTCAGTTCGTCGGCGACCTGCCGGACCTTGCCGACGGTGAACGACCAGTCGTGGTTCACGTTTGCCGCGGCCAGGGCGCGCGCATTCGCCGGGGTGAGCGGGTGCGCCGAGGAGGCGAAGGGAAGCAACTCCAACGCGAGTGTTTCCTGCTCGGCGGCGGTATCGACCGGCGGCCCGGTCACCGTGTTGGTGTAGTTCTGCTGCTCGGTGGGATCTACGGACGCGTTGAAGTTTTTCAGATCCGCCACTTCCTGCTGGTGTGCCTGCAGGAGGCTGGCATCGTCGTCGGGCGACAGCGTCGGCTGCGGGAAACTGACCGCCCTGAGCATGAGGGCCCGCTGAACCGACGTGGCGTCCTGGACCTGGAGCAGTGCGCCTAGGGAGTTGACGTCGCGCCGGAGATCGGTACTGCTGGCCTCGTTCCCGACGATGCTGGTGAATGTGTTCGCGGGCTGGATGACGTTCACGGTGTACACCTGCATGATCGCCGTCATGGGGGATTCCGGGTCGGCCACCGTCCTGCGGACGAGCGGCAGGGTTTCCGCGCCCACTTGTACCGCGTTCGCCGCCTGCACCGCGGCGAGCTGATAGCCGCCTCCGACCGTGATGCCATCTGCCAAGGCGGTGACCTGTGCGGCGGCGCCATCGGTGACACGCTGCGCGGTCCTCAACCGGGCAGAAAAGCCACCCCTATTCGCGGTGGAGGCGACTGAATAGTCGCGTTCATCTTCCGCTGCCTGGATGTACTTGACCACCGCGCTGTTGAGCTGGGCGAGGTGCTGAACACGGCCGGTCGTCTGCCAGTTGCTGACGTCCCCGCTGATGGTCAGCGCACCGAACACCACCGCGGTCAGCAACGGCACCGCGATCAGGGCGGCCAGCCGCCACCGGACGCGCCAGTTCCCCAGGGCGAACCGCGACCGGGCCGAGCCGGGCGGTCCCGGATGCGGATGGGTGGTCCCGACCGTGTCGGCCGGGAGCGGGGCCCCCGGCTGGGGCTGGGCGACGACCACGGGCGTCTGGCCGCCGGAAGCGGCCGGGCCGATGACGGGCTGCGGTCCCGTGCTCGCCGCGTCCCGTCCGCCGGCGGCATCCGAGCCGTCACCCGCGGCCGTTCCGCCCGCAAGAGGCACCGAACCCTCCCGGTCGGCTGGCCCTTCGCTGACGGCCCCGGAAGCGCCAGCTGGGTCGCCGGGATTGGTCACCGATCGTTTACGCACTACGTTCGCACCTCGCATTGGCACGCCTGAGCCAGCGCACATGCCCGGCTGAAGCGGCGCAAGCCGCCTTCCATACGCACCCTGTTCCTTCGCAACGATCGCCGCTGCTCGGGTCAACAAGGCGGCCGAGCCACACTCTCGCGTTACAAAACGGGTAAAGACATATAATCATCTTCTGGGTGGCCGCCACGGGGCATTCATGAATCCCTTGGGTGTATGCGCCCTACCAGGGACCTCGCGGCCAGAACACCCAGGGCCTGCTTCACAAGCGCCTCGACATCCAGCTCCCGCCTGACAAGGAGCGCGCCTTCTGGCGCGAGGAGATCCGGAAGGTGGTCACGTACTGGAATGCGGCACCGGGCGAGGAGGAGCCTGACACTCAGGCCAGGGTCCTGGCCCTGATCACCAAGATCGAGAGCGACCTCAAAGAGGTGCGTGCCCAGATCTCTGCCCAGTAGACCGCGACAGTACTCGCTGCACGGAGTTCGCCAGGCTATCTATCCCTGGCGGGCTCTTGCGTGACCGGAGAGCCTCGGTGCTGAGCCCGCTCGATATGGCCCTCGGCGAGCAGGTGCTGGAAGTCCACGAGCAGGGCCCGGCCACCCTCCGCCGCAAACGACGTCACTACGAGCACCGCTTCAGCGGTAATAGTCACTGCGGGAGCCTCGCTGAGAGCCAACACCAATGGGATGTCGTCCAGGGGTAGGGATCTCTCACAGTTTTCTCACGGACTGACAGGACGGTACGGGACTATGGCGTCCATTCTGGACACCCAGCAGGGACGCCGACGTGCGATTCTGGATTGCGGAGTACTGGCCGGACAGACTCCATTGATCTACGGATCAGAAGGTTGGGGGTTTGGAGTCTCTCCGAGCGCGCTACCGTAGCCGCAGGTCAGGGCCTTGTTCTGAGAGCGGGCGGACCCTATGAACGCCGGAACAGCAGCCGTGCGACCTCCCGGAACGGCACAACCAGGTATATCGCGATGCCGAAATACAATGCCACCGCCACTCCCGGCAGGAGCAACCCGATGATGATCGCGATCACGTACCCGGTGACGACGGGCAGAAGTCTTCGCTGTTCGCCCGGCGGTTTCTCGCCCTCTCCGGGCGGCGAGTACAGGTGCTCGCGCCGCGCATACTCGGCCAGCCCGGACCCCAGGACGCGGATGGCCAGGAGCGTCAGGCCGTAGAACGTGACGGCCACGCGTTCGGCGTCGGTGTGCTGCAAGGCGTCGGCGACGAGCCGGGTCGGGAACGGCAGGAACGCCACCACCAGCAAGAGGAGCAAGTTGAGCCGCAGGAAGATCGAATCTGAGTGCGCGAGCCGGTCGGTCAATGTGGTGTGGGCGAGCCAGGCGGCGCCGATAGTCAGGAAGCTGACGACGTAGGCCACGTAAGCGGGCCAGGCATGAAGCACCTGCTCCAGCGGTGTGCCCGGCGGGTGAACCGCGACGTCCAGCACGAGCAGCGTGATGGCGATGGCGAACACGCCGTCGCTGAATGCCTCCATCCTGGCCTTGCCGAGAACTCGGCGCGGACGTTGCGTGTCTCCGGCTGCTGGCACGATATTGCCTCCTTCGCGGCCTGTCGCCACTGGAGGCAGCCTTACGGATCCGGCCGTGCCGGGCAACAGCATGCGGGCGGCCGACGGTGACCGGGGGTGAACCGACAGGCCGGAGCGTGCGTGTTCTCGCCCGTCGAAACGCAGGAAGCCACAGGTCAAGAACCGGTTCTGTAAACCGATTTGTAAAACCGGACGCAGCGGGACAGGCTGAGACGGGAGAGATGCAGAAGGCCAGGGACGACTTCACACCGCAGGTCGGCCGAGGTCAACGCGGTGACCAGAGGCTGCCCGAGACAGCGGAGACGCACGTCGGTCGGCTCATAACCCAGCGACGTATGTGTAACGAAGGAAAAGGGAGCACGGGTACGCGGCTCCTAAGAATCACGTGTTCTCCAACGCCGCCGCGCTCGCTCGAAACGCGCTCGTGGAGCAAAGGCCGCGTGCGTGACGATCTCCTGCCGCATCAATCTCGTCCCGACGGCCGCCACCTCCTCTTCGCTCATACTGGCCTGAACCCGCATGGCAGGAGACGCCACGACTTCAAGTCCGTGCCCTAGCGTCAGCACGACCTCGAACAGGGCAGCTTCCGCCCCGTGATCTCGCAGTACCTGATTAAGGAAAGCCCTCATCGGCACAAAGTCATGAAGGAGGATTGCGTCCTCTCCTGGCTCCAGGCGCTTTGGAAGGTGATCGCCTCGCGGAGAGGCTGCTGGTTGCGGCTCGAATCGGAACCCCACGCCGCCCAGATCGGATATGTAATGGCAACGGGACACTGTAACTGCAGCGCGGCTTTGGTTGCGGACGAAGATGGCGTTAACCGGCTTGAATTCGGGGTCGCGCTGGGTCTTCTTCCCCGGCTTCTGAGCCGCGCTCGTCCTCGCCTTACCTGGCTTCGGCACCATAATCACGTCCGTCTTGCCGGACGCGTACTCGATGTACAACACTCCGTCTTGGGCGAGTTCGCCGTGCGCCAGCTCGGCGGTGACCTTCGAGCTGGTTATCCGCCCTGACCGTGCCTGCGCGACCGCCACGACTATTGCGACAGCCACCCCTGCAACAGCCGCCCCTGACCCGATCACCGTCCACACTAAGGTTGCATCCACAGCGCAAGCCTACAAACGGGCACTGACGAACCTCGGGAACAATGGCAAGGGCCGAACTGCGCGCGGTCCCTTCGTGAGCGTTGACATGCCGCCGCGGTCCAGATGGCAGCTATCTAGAAGGGTGTCGTCCGGGCGCGGGATCGGGCAGGTTGAGCCCAGAAGGTCGGGCCATTAGCGGGCCATTAACCCCGGTGACGAGTGGTCTCTCACGGCTACTCGCGGATAGCCTGTCCCGCAGGTCAGGCCATGTGAGCGGCCCGGACGGCACAGATTCCCAAGCTGATAGTGCGGGTTCGATTCCCGTCACCCGCTCCAAGGAGCGAAGGCCCAGGTCAGGGTCGGTTTTGATCGTTTGTCCCCTGAGCCCGCGAGAGCCTTTGTCGATCCCCTTGGCGTTGTCGAGCGGTAGCCGAAGTTGGGCCATCCACAGGCCAGAAGAAGGGAGATCCGAGGGGCACGCGCGGAAGCGCACGGGTAATGATCATGGCCTGACCTGCTGTTTGCGCAGGTCATGACGGATGAGACCTCGACCGCTCTTCCAAGCTGGCTGTTCGGACTCGATCTGCTAGTTCGAGCGGTACTCGTCCATCACCCTGTCAAGGATGGCCTGATAGTCGGCGAGGCGCCGCTCCTTCCGCAGCCGTCCCTCCGCCGTCAGGGCGTCGTACTCTCGCCGCCAGGCCGCGTAGCGCTCCGGGTAAGCGGCGTTTGCCTCGTCAACCGCGGCGATCAGACGTCTCGCAACCGCCTCGAACTGGTCTTCGGGTGCGTCGACCTGGACTGAGGTCAATCGGCCCGGTGACCCGACCCAGCTGCGGACCTTCACATGATCACTGAGTTGCTCCATCCACCATTGCAACTCCTCCTGGTCTGGCCCGGCGAGCTTGGCTACGATCATCAGAGCGTCCACCGAGGGTCTTGGGTCAGCGGGCGCGACGCTCATGTGAATGATCCGAACGGGTTGGGTCCGGTGTCTACCGACCTCCTCGTTTGCCATCGAGTCGCCTCCGCTGCGCCACATCTTGATCCTGCGCGGGTGCCCATCCGGCCGCGGAAGAGCCAGATGTCCTGTCCGCAGCGGCAAGAGTCCTGGCTTCGGACCAGTAACCGGCGCGCCTCGTCGCAGAGGACGGCTCTAGGGAAGCGTCTGGAATCGGCTTAGTCTACGGATCTGTAAGTCAGGGATGATGAGCACCACTAGACCGGGCGAACACGGTCAGCTAAGACGACCCGGGCGACCGAGTAACCAACTGAGTAACGATCGCCACTGACGACGACAGACACCAGTGGACGCGTGCGGACCACTCGCCACAGGCTATTGCCGAGATACGAAAGCAAGCGCGACCGATAAAGTTCCCTGACACGGAAGAGGTCGATGGCCTCACTGGTGATAGTTCGCATCCGGGCGATCACTCGCCGGGTCAGTGTGGGATATCTGGCCACCTGGGGGAAACCCCCGCATAAAGAGGGATGGATGCCTCATCCCTTCGGTGCAAGCGCGTGTGTAGCGTGGTACGGGCCATCAGGATCGGTGCATGTGTGCGGAGGATGTCATGGGCAGATGGTGGAGCGACCTCAGCGACCGCAACCGCAAGCTGATCATTACCGGAGCAATCGCCGAAGCCACCCTCAAGACGGCGGTGCTCATCGACATCAGGCATCGGCCAGCGAGCCAGATCCGCGGCTCGAAGTGGATGTGGATCGTAACAGCGGTACTCGTCAACTCCGCCGGGGTCGGACCACTGTCATACTTCGCCTTCGGGCGGCGACCGCATGCCGCAGACGTTGAGCTGGCTGCTCCAGGCGAGGGTTGAGTGACCAACTGAGTGACAACCCATCCGGTCTTGGACAGACCCGGGCGGACTCCAGCGGACAGCGATCAGTAGGTACACGCGGCACTGACGGAGGCTGTGCGCGTGTCGCTCTGCCTTCGGGACGAGGAGGCCGCCGGTTCAAATCCGGCCACCCCGGCCAGGTCAGATGTGGTGCGGTTAAGTCCAGGGCCTTAGCCATCCGGTAATTATGGATGGCCACGCCGCGGATCACCAGGTCCTGTCGTTCCACTACCGCAAAGCCCTTGCGCTCGAACAGCCGCCGGGCGAGCTCGCTGGCCTCGGTGAACAGGCTCCTGATTCCCTGCTCGCGGGCTGCCGCCTCCACGGCGTCATAAAGCCGCGACGCGATCCCCCGCCCGGCTGCCCCGGGCGCGCAGAACACGCGGTCGATGTGCCCGTTCGGCTCACGATCGATATAGGCGACGGGGCGGTCATCCGCATTGGCGGCCACGAGAACCAGGCGACCGTCGCTGGCTTCCCCGTGCGCCCACTCGGCGGTCCTGGGCTCCGGGGCCCAGGCCCTCACCTGGGCGGCCGTGTAATCAGAGAGCGCCACCTGCCGGACTGAGCGGAAGAAGACGTCGGCCAGATCGGCCGCGTCACGCGGATTGTAGGCGCGGATGGTGACTTCCACCCGGCAAAGGTAACAGCCTGCCGAAGGCAGGCCAGGATTAAGGCCGGGCTCTCCGGCCGTAATCTGCCGACGGCTGCTGCTGGTGCCGCCACTGCCGGGCGTCACGCCGCTGACGGTCGAGATCCGCGAGGTATACGCCAGCCCCTGAACCGCAGGTGATCAGCGCGGGGACCAGGCCGACTTCCTGGCATCAGCTGACGCCCCCGGCGACCGCGAAGCCGCCTTTGAGAGCGGAAGGTCGGCCGCCGGATAGAGAGGCCAGTTGCTAACGTTGCGCTAACGACGGTTGTGGATACGTGGGGTCGATCCTGGACGCCGAGATGCCCGAGCGGGTCATCTAGCCTGCTCAGGTGGTCTGCGGTGGACTCGCGTGGACCCGGAAATTCTCCTGAAAATCGGATGTCAGCCCGTCGGTGGTCGTCAGAGTCGGATGATGCCTGCGCCCTTCGGCCTCGTCCCCGCTTGCTCGCGCCCGCGCTTGTCTGCCTGCGCTTGCGCTGCGTTGCCGAATCATGCCGTTCTTAGATCAAGCGCGGCGCCTGCGGCGCCGCTGGCCCGGCGTCAGCGCCGCCGCTCGGCCTTGGGAGGCCCGCGCGGCGCACGCCGGCCCACATCCACAAAGCTGCGCAGATCAGGCGGACTAAAATTACTTCGCGATGTCCGCTGGGGGTGCGGCCTGGTCCAGGGTCAGCCCTGTGCCGGCGAGGCAGCCTTCGATGAGACCGAGCCGGTTCTGGATCTCCTGCTGGCCGTGCCGGTTGATCTGGTCCAGGCGGCCGAAGCTGCCGACGGCGATGCTGTCGAGCTCGCCGCGCTTGAGCTCCGACCAGATGCCGTCCGCCGGATTCAAGTTCTGGCGCATCAGCGGGCAGCCGGAGCACCCGCAGCCAGGCGTGGGCGCCGGTGAAGGCGCGCAGCTCGATGACCAGCTTCACGTCGAGGTCGTCCCATAGCAGCACGATGTTCTCGCCGGTCATCTGGCGGTCGGCGGCGATGCAGCAGGTCCCGGTACTCGGTCGAGGTGTATTCCTTCGTCTCGCCCTTGCGGCCGCGGCAGGAGTGCCGCCGGGGCGTCGGCAGGTAGCGGTGGCCGGGCCGGTAGCACGCCAGCTCGGCCACCGTGACGCACCCGGTGCCGCCGCCGCGGGCCCGGATGAGCGGGGCGATCCCGCGTCGCGCTCAGGTCCTTCGTCGGGGCGGCATCATCGACTAGCCGCTCTCGTCTTCGTAGTCGATCCAGCCTCCGAGTGTCGCCGCCGTGCTTTTCTCCGCGACCAGTTTTCCTTCTTGCAGCCCTTGCACCGCGCCGTCTTCGCGCTCGTTCGCCCGGAGCGCGCCGATCATGCAGGTTCAGCCGCGCCGTTGCAGCAGGTACCGGATCTCCGGCAGGGTGTACTGCACCTTGTACTTGTCGGCCACCCGTTCACGGACTCAGTTCAGCGTGCATCGCTTGTCCTCCCACCCGGCGGCCAGCGGCCCGGGCGCCAGCACCACATGCAGCGCGGCCATCTGCTGCTCATCCAGCCGACTCTGCGCCGCCTGTCCGCGGGACGCCAGCCAGGTCTCACCGCCGGCCTGCCAGCCCTGCCGCCACCGCCGCACCGACCGCTCGCTGATCCGCAGCTCCGCGGCGATCACCGCGGACGGCGCCCGGTGCTCGAATCTGCTGGTCGCGTCCAGCCGGAACAGCTCCAGGCGTCTTCGGCCCTCGCCGGTCAGTCCGCCATCTTGCGCATACCGCATTTTCCCTTCATCCAGTGCGCAGGCCGCTGCTCGAGGCTGACCGTCTTTCTCGCCCACACCCGTCCAGCTTGCGACCGCCGTGTCAGGGGCGCCCCGCCATCATCGCTCACATGAACCGTGGACCCGGCGGCCATCGGCCAAAACCTGGCCGCGAGGAGGAATACCAGCCCGATCAGCGGTGGCTTGTTCAGGGAATGCACTGCTGATGCCCTGCGGGGCGGCGCCGGGGTCAGGACGAGCGCGGGACCGCTGACTAGCTCCCGCAGCGCCGGAGGCCGATTTACGGGAAAACCAGCCCGGGCCGGGCGGCTGGCGTCACACTTCTGCTTATGATGAGCAAGGCTCGCGGCCGGTACCGAGGCCAATCAGGCTCTGGCCGTGAACGGCGATGAGGTCCGGGCCGTGAGGTTTCACGGCGGGCGAGACGAATGTTATTGCCAATCTCCTCCTTATTACCAAGAGGTCGACGATCTGCTTCGCCACGCCGTGGCACAACTCGACGCCGGGCGGCCTGTCGGACCGTTGATCAAGAACGCACAGTTCTGGCGGGCGGCCGGGCCAAGGAACGGATATGACGTCGATGCGGTCGACTGGTTCCTGTATCAGATCCGTCTCCTTCCTGACCACTCGGAGCTGACCGGAATCGGCACGGACCCCTGGCACGACCTCGAGGTGACCCAGCTCACCCGGAGCGAGGTCAGCGGCCCGGCCGAACATCCCACCGGCCGGGCATGGCTGGCTCCTGAGAAGCAGTTCGCCGAGAAGTGCGCGGACGCCTGGCGTGACTTCGGCCAGGCACCAGGCACGCACCTGCGCTGGGGGCGAGCGGCACTAAGGATCTATGAGCTGCGTACACCGGAAGCACAAACGATAGCCTCCCTTGCGAGACGACTTCCTATTCCGGGCCGTCGGCACTGGCGGGAGATCCCGGGCCAGCACTGGCGGGAGGAGCTTCACTCTTACAAAGATTCGCCCGGGACGCTCATCACTGCCGGGCGTTGCCGAGATCGTCGCCCGCAGCGAACGGGACTTCGATGGGCACTTCGCGAAGAACCCGCCCAACTGGAGTCGTCGGAAGGATCCCAAGCATTCGGTCCGGGGGCTAGTCGATGAGACGGGAACACCCATCTTGTACACCAGCGGCCGGAATTTCGAGGAGCGGGCCTGGGCTTCTATCTCGTTCCCTGACCAGCGGTGGCTCAGATTTCTGGTTCGTGGGACTAGAAGAAACAATGCCGTCATGACCGCGGTAGACCAGGCGGGGAACAGGGCTGTCCGGTATCGGATCAGCAGACATTCCTCCACAGGAGATACCGTAGAGATCACGGTTCATCCCGCCTGGAAACTGACCGACGAACTAGCGCTCGCCATTGTGATCTCAGCTCCCTGGCTAGGTCTGTACTTTCAGGTGAGCAGCGGCGGCGGGTGATCAACTTTCCTGCGGGCAGCGCACCGGACGGTCAGCGAAGGCAGCGATTCAGAATGTCTCCGGGCTGGGACGGAAGGTGTGAGAGTCCTGGTTGGGCTCTGATCCGGGGAGGGCCCCGCTGAGTTTACGTGTCCGCCCCTCCAGCCTCAAGCGTGACTATGACCGCAGGACAACAAGCACAGGCGGAAAGGCGTCAGCCAACGTACACGCGAAGTCACGCTTGACACTGGAGACCTCTGCGGGCACTCCGGTCAGAAGACGAGGGCCAGGCGGAGCCTGCCCGGACCGGACGCGGGCCATCCCCTGCAAGGTGACGTGGGCCAGTCGTGTTATCAGGATTCTTCATGACACTGCTCGACGTGACGGTCGTCAACATCGCGGTCGCGACATGATCGCCGCGCTGGAGCGGCATTTCCTGTCAGGCGAGAGCCGACGGCGACGATCAGTCAATGCCGCGCTGCTTGCGCCGCAGCGCAACGACTGTCGCGAGAACATCCAACGGCCGGGCGTCGGCTGGCGGCGAGGGAGTTACCTGGGTCCTGACCGCCGCGATCAGGCGCCAGCCCATTTGCTGGCTGAGGTCCAGGTTCATGTACCGGTACCCCTTTAGGTAGTACTCGGCGTCCTGGAAGGTCCTGTCCGACAGCCCCGACACATCCGCCTCCCCCGCCCAGACGACAAGGTCTGCCGGGACCGCTCGCTGGGCATGCGCCGGGCCTGGCTGCACTCTCCGCCGCCAGAACTTGACCATAAGCCCACCCTTCCACACCATACCGCTCCTGCGCACGAGCGTCCCGGGCCGACCGCCCACATCCTCCGGAGCAACGGGTCGAGGGCCGCGCAAACCACCGGACGCCCGCTCTCCCGGTAACGGCTGACAGCAACCGCCGGGATATACGCGGGATGATCTTGCTCGGCGAGCCAGCCACGAGCGTCAACAATGCAGGTAGCAGCGATGGCAGACTATGAGCCACGGATGCTCTTGAAAACCATTAGCAGTGCCCCCCGCAGCGCGTCGGGCTGGGAGCCACGCTGGGAGCCACACGGATGAACAACCTTGGGATGCTCCGGACCCATGTGGACAACCGGGAGAGACAAGCCCGAGGTCACGAACTGATCTGAACGGGGCCGGACGCCCACGCTACGGCAGCTGTAGTTCGTGATCGTGGGGTTGTTGGTGCAGGTCACGGCGGGTGATCGCGTAGTACGGCAGCCAGACTTAGTCGCGTTGGCTGATCCACAGCGACACGTGGGCGGGTTCCAGGGCCTGGTCCACGACAGTGCCCAGGTCGTCCCGTACTGAGTCCAGGTCCACGATGTCTTTCAGGCGAGCTGCGAACGCGGCGATGGTCTGGTCGGTGTCATACCGGGCGCGGTTGAACCGCCGGTCCACCAGATGTTGCACCCGCCGCCGCAGCGGGTTGAACAGCGCCGCGGCGGCTAGGGTGGAGGTCGCCACTGCGACCGGGGTGCGGAACGACAGGACCTGAGTGGCCAGCAGCACCAGGCCCGCGTACACCCCGATGAGCAGGCCGGTGACGACGGCATAGGCCAGGGTGCGGGAGATGATCCGGTCGATGTCGTACAGCTTGAACTTCAGGATCCCGAATCCGATGCTGACGGGCAGCGCGAACATCGCCACCGCGGTGACGTTATCGACCACCCGCCAGATGCCGGTGGCGCTGTTCAGCCAGACGCTGATCACCGTGCCGACGATGAAGACCGCCGCCCCGCTCAGCAGCCATTTGAGCTGCATGCGGCGCTCAGCGGGCTGCCACCGGTAGCCGAGCACCTGCCCGGCGAGCCAGGCCAGCCACGACACCGCGATCAGCGCGAAGAACATGGTGCCGAGCACGCTCCACATCGCTGCTATGCCGGTGGGATTGTCAAGGGCTACCAGGTCCCCGTTGGCTGCCACGTGAATGTTGCCGGTGATGATGGCACCGACCGTGACGGCATAGGCACCCGCCACCCATAGCCCGCCGATCCCCAGGTAGGCCCACAGCACCGGCCGCCAGCGGCGCGATGGGAAATGGCCGTCCGGGAACAGCAGCAGCGACAGCCCCGCCAGCACCACGGCCGGTGCCCAGCTGGGTTGCAGAAGCACCGCCAGCCAGCCGAGCGGCAGCGTCCCCTGGCGGGCGCGGTAGTCGAACACCGTGTAAACGCCGCTGGCGCCGCTGAGCGTGAAGAACAGGCCGACACCCAGCAGCGCCCACCCGATCGGGTTGCCGGGCTGATGCCAGGCCACCACCACCCCCACCACGGCGAAGGCCAGGTACAGCAGGACGACGGCGTTGTCCCCGGACAGTATCCGCTGATGAGCCACTGCCTCAAGCACCCCCGCCAGCGCCACCAACGCCAGCATCAGGCCGCCGAGAATCAGCGCGGTCGCCGGTGACGCCAGCCGGAAACGGCGCCCTGTGACCTGCGTCGGCGGGGCCTGTTCGGTGGCTGCCCCTCCTGTCATGCGTCTCACGCTACGCCCGGACCGTTCCGGGAACGTTACCGCTCAGCACGGCAACCCCTCCAACTAGGCCCGCAGGTTCACCAACTGGGCCTGAGGCGGCCAGCACCATGTCACGCCACCACGCGACCGTCGCGGTCGATTCCGAGCCAGTCGAACTCGCGGCCCCACAACGGGTGGTCTCGGGGCAGTTCGTGCATGCCAGATCACTAGCACAATCCGCGCTGGCAGGGAAACCGTTGACGACGCGGCCACTGTTACATACAGCTGGCAGAGCGGTCACTGGCCAAAGGCCCGACGCGACCTTCGGACAGGCCAGGCTCGAGCCTTGGTGAAGAGGCGGGAGAATCAGCACCGCGTTAAGCGTTCGGATGCAGGCGCATGCAGGTGCAAAGGCCCCCACCAGACTGCCGCCGGATTGTGATACGCCTCCGCTACGGCATCAAGGCCCGATCTGCCCGCACCTGTTCCGCAGCTGTTCAGCGCGATAGCCGGTGAATCTGCCGTTTGACGTGGGGGAACGTGCCCGGGGCTAGGTGCGGGGCGTGTATCTAGGCGGGTGTTTCCGCTGTCAGCGGGTGCGGCTTGGGTTGAGCTGGTAGATCCTGGGCGGCGGGTCGATGCCGAGCCGGGTGAGGATGTCCTGCTGGGCGTCGGTGATCTCGGTGCGCTGGCGGTAGGTGCCGGCGGGGCCCGGAGAAGGTGCCGACGGCGATGCGGTCGAGCTGGCGGCGCAGTTCGGGCCAGGTGGCGCCGCATGCGTTCTCGGCGATGCGGGCCAGCAGGAGGGCGAGCCAGCAGAGGATGACGTGGGCGCGGATCCGCTCCTCTTTCCGGTGGTAGACGGGGCGGAGGTCGATGACCTGCTTCATGTCGCGCCAGCCGCGCTCGACTTCCAGGAGCTGCCGGTAGCCCAGCGCGATGTCCTCGGCGGTCATCTTCGGGTCGGAGGTGCGCAGCAGGTACTTGCCGTCGAGGTTCTCCTCGGCCCTGGCCCTGCCCGCGTCGACCCGCAGGAGGCCGCCGGGGGTGACGCGCAGGTAGCGGTTCAGGCCGGCCCTGGTCGAGATGACGCCGCGCAGCTCGGCGCGCTTGTCCCTGGCGAGCTTGTCCGTCCCGTCGATGAGCTCCTTCAGCTGGGCGATGAGGCGGGCGCGGATCGCGGCGTCGCGCTCGGCTCCTTCGGGGCTGTGGCAGATGACGAACCGCTCGTCCTCGGCGATCCGGACCTCCTTGACGCGCAGGTTCTCCGCGACCTCCTGGTAGCGGCCCTGCCGCGACAGGGCGGCCTCCGCCTCGGCGGAACCGGAGCGGAGCTTCTCCCCGATGATGTAGTGGTTCCCGCCCTTGCGCAGGTAACGGCGGTTCTCCGCAGAGGTGAAGCCCCGGTCGGCGACCCACACGACCCGGGACAGAGACCAGTGCCGCATGTCGTCCTTGACCTGGCGGATCAGGGCGGAGTCGGCGGTGTTCCCGGGCCAGCACCACACGCGCAGCGGGATGCCGTCCCGGGTGACGGCCATCCCGATCACGACCTGGGGCAGGTCGTCGCGGTGGTCCTTGGACTTGCCCCAGGTCCGGAACCCCGCCGTCCGCAGCTCCCCGCCCTGCCCGGCGCCGGCGTTCCCGCCCGGGACCGCGGTTCCGCGCTCGTCGCGGGGAACCGGGTCATCGGCGTCCTCGGTGACGAAGTAGGTGCTGGTCGTGTCGAAGAACAGCAAGTCCACCTCAAGGCCTAGCAGGTCCGAGGCCCGCTCGAAGACCTCCTTCTCCAGGGCGCCGCGGATCTCCAGCAGCCAGTCCATCGCCCGGTAGCACGCGTCGTCCGTGGTTCCCGGCAGCCCCGCGATCAGGACGTCCTCGCTCACCCAGCGGGCGGCGGCCAGCTTGGAGGACGGGGCCAGCGCCCGGTTCGCGGTCAGCGCGAACAGCACCCGCTCGGCTGAGGGGTCCAGCCGCCGGCCCTTCAGCAGGCCCCGCGTCGCCGGGCCGATGCCCAGCCGCTCCCACAGGCGCCCAGCGCCCAGGTGCCGCCCAGCGGGCGGGACTCCGCGAACTCCAGCTCCTCCGCTGGCCGCGCCCTGCCCGGGGTCCAGGTGCCGGGAGACCGACGCGACCAGCCGCTCCAGCGCCTCCCTCGTCCCGGGTTCCTCCCGGCCGAAGTTGTACACGACCTGCACCCGCGACCGCTTCGCGGCCGGGTCCCACACGTTGTGGGCCAGCTGCAGGTACCGGACCTCGCTGCCGTCCTTGTTCCGCCGCGGCGTCGACCGCAAGTACACATACTAGACAATACGCCGCTGAACCCCCAATCACCAGGAATGATTCCGTCATTGCATGTATCTATGAACGTTGCGCTGCAACAGTGCCGGCCAGAGGCCTGGCCTGCATGTTCACATCGAAACGCGGACTAGGCAACCGGTCAACTGCGGAAGCCAGGCCGCAGGGCAACCCAGCACGGGTAGAAGTGCCTGGTTAACGTACATCACGCGAATCGGCACTTGACACCTCCCTCCGGTGAATTGGTCGGCAGCAATCAGTCCGATGGGGGAGAAGGGCGGCGCACCGAGACCACGGCCGGGCGGGACCTGGTGGCCTGAGCTGACAGCAACGGTGACAGCAACGACTAACGGCAGGCAACGGCGACCAGCGACAACGCAGAACACTCGCACAATCCGTAGCAACCGGGGGATACGTCCGGCCGAAAAACGGAAGGTCGGCGGGTCGGTACCGCGCGCCTCGCCGCGCCGACGAACGAGACGCCTAGCGCGCCGGTACAGCAGCAAAATACAGCAACGTCTCGTGACAGCAATGAGCTTGAGCTACCGCCCACACCCTCCATGAGCTGGGGCAGCGGATAAACGCCCAGCGGCGCCGCTAGTTCGGGACGAAGAGGCTGTTCGCAACCACGGCGGGACAGCAGCATCAGTGGAGGATTGTCTGGACGGTTTAGCCGCAGGTAGAGGCCATGGGTCTAGCGAGGCCGCCGACTCCCTGATGTAAAGCCGTCGGCTTTATTGCGGGGGCGCTGTCCTGGACCCCCGGCCCTCCCTCGGAGATGGGGGATCAGAACGGGGTCATCTCCTCGCCCGGCAGGCAGAGCTCTACTCCTGAACCCCCCCGGGACGGCAAGGGCTCGTTTCGCTTGACCCTTCGGGCAGACCCTTGCCGTCCCGGAGAACCGGGAGTAGCTCAGAGGGTGCCCGAGCGAGGAGATGACGCCCAGATGTGGCTAGGCCCTGTTTGGGCGGAACACGAGTGCGAGCACGCGCAGCGCGAGGATAGCTGAGATCACCAGCAGGCAGTAGCCGAGGAACTGGAAGAGGGATACCCGGCTGGTGATGGTTGGCCCGCCGCGCAGGCCGAGCATAAGGACCGCCATGATGCCGCTGGTCGCGGCGAGAAACGTGGTCAGCACCAGGTAGACCAGGCCCGTGACTATCCGGCGGTCGCCTTCATCCGCGAGGAGGCGGACGTTGACGCTGAGCCGTCCGGCTTCGAGCGCTCCGCCGAGCCGGTCGATGCGCCGGGGGAGGCGGCGCAGCAGGGGCAGCAGCGCGACCAGCTCGTCGGCCGCGGTCGTGCGCAGCGTGTCCGGCCTGAACTGCTCGGCAAGCTGCTGGCCTGCGAACCGGCGGGCTTCGGCCACGATGTCGAAGCCCGGGGCGAGCTGGGTAAGCGTGCCCTCCAACGTGGCCAGCGCGCGGAATACCGCGGCTATCTCCGGTGGTATCGCCAGCCCGTGGTCGGAGACGATGCGGAACAGGTCGGTGAACATCGTCACGTCGGGGGTGATCCCGGCTGCGACGTGCCGGGCCAGGAACCGGCCCAGCATCCGTTCCAGACGTAGCTCGTCCAGCTCCTCGGGTCGCTCGACCACCTCCAGGAGCGCGTCGGCCAGCCCGGCCGGGTCGCCCCGGTCCAGGGCCAGCAGCAGCCGCTGCAGCGCGGAACGCAGCCCTTGGTCGATGCGCCCGACGGCCCCGAAGTCCAGCAGCCCGAGCCTGCCGTCGGCCAGCAGCAGGACGTTGCCCGGGTGCGGGTCGGCGTGGAAGGTCCCCTCCAGCATGACCTCGCGGAGCAGGCAGTCGAGCAGGCTGCGGGCCAGCGCGGCGCGCACGTCAGCGGGCATGCCGGCGTCGATCGCGGCCAGCGGCCGCCCGTCGAAGCGCTCCATCACCAGCACCAGCCCGGTGCACAGCGGCTGGTAGGGCACCGGGATGGCGATGTCGCGGCTGCCCGGCGCGGCGGCCACCGAGGTCATGTTGCGCGCTTCTACCCGCAGGTCGAGCTCCTCACGCAGGGCGCCGGCGAATCCGCCGGCAAGCCCGGCAGCGCCGACAGCCCGGCCCCAGTTTGTGCTGCGCTCCAGCCGGGCCGCCAGCCGCCCGGCGATGTCCAGATCCCTGTCCACGATCTGGCTAACATCGGGACGGCGCACCTTGACCACCACGCGGGCCCCGGAGGTAAGAGTCGCCGCGTGGACCTGGGCGATGGACGCCGCGGCGATCGGCTCCCGGTCGAAGCTGGCGAACAGCTCGCCCACCTCCGCTCCCAGCTCGGACCGCAGCACCTGCTCGATCGCCGGCCAGGGCACTTCGGCCGCGTCGTCTTGCAGGCGGCTCAGCTCGCTGATGAACTCCGCCGGGAGAAGATCCCGGCGGGTGGACAGCACCTGCCCGAGCTTGACGAAGGTGACCCCGCCGTCCTCCATGGCCAGACGCACCGAGCGGGCCAGCCTGGCCCGGCCCTCCGACGTCGACAGCTCGGACCGGCGCCCGCCCCGCACGTACGGCGTCAGGCCGCGCCGCACCAAGATCCCGCTGATCTGCCAGTAGCGCCGCGCCCGGCCCATCCGCCTGCGCATCCCGCGCAGCACGTAGACCAGCCCCGGCACCGACCCGCTCGGCACCAGCGCCTCGGCCACGACCAGGAACACCATGCCGACCACCAGCGCGATCGTCACGCCCAGGATCACGAACCACAGCTCGGGCAGGACGCTCGTTCGCTTTGCGACCACCGAGCCGCTGATGGCCGTGATTATTGGCGAGGCGATCAGAAACGCCAGGACGCCTGCGATCAGCGTGCGCAGGAACGAGAACCGCAGTCCCAGCAGCCGCCGGGCACCGAACGCGAACACCAGCACGGTCAGCGCAGTGAACACGAAGATCAGTGGTAGCACCAGAACCGTCATCGTGATCGCGGGTCCCTTTCAGCCATCCGGAGCGCCTCCTCATCCTCTTTGCCCGATACCGCAGCCTAGAGTCACAGCCTTAGGAAACTGGACCGCCACCAGCACTCTTCTGGGCAGCAGGCCGTGACAGGCGGCGCCCGGGTCCTGCACGATGAGGCTTACCTGACGTCAGGTGTCACCCTGTACGGCGTCACGACCGGGCCGCTATGAGAGGAATACATGAGCGGATTCAGGTAATAGGGGGAGCATGAAACGACTGGTGAAAGGGGCGCTGCTGGCCGCTGGGACCGCGCTGGCTATCTCCGCTGCGCCCGCCGTGTCTGCGGCCGCGGCGACGAGCGGGACCGAGACGCTCAGCGGCACTATTGTGTTCGCGGCCGTGCCGGGGACGAACAGCCGGACGGTCATCGGCAGCGTGGTGCGTGCCAGGGGGGTGTTCAAAGGTGTCGGCCGGGTCGTCGAGCTCGTGCCCCCCGATCCTGCTGGTGTCAGCCAGGACGATCTGGTCTTCCGCAGCGGCACCATGCAAGTGGTCAGCACGCCCGGGGCCCTGTCATTCTCGGTCAACCCGCACAGCTGCCTGTTCACCGGGACGCAGGAGCTTACCTGGGATGTGACCGGTGGCACCGGGCAGTTCGGCGACGCGATCGGCAGCTTCACCGGGACGGTCAGGGCCGTGGCGCTGTTGGCCCGCAACCCCGACGGCAGCTGCTCGCTCACCCAAGTGCCGCGCCACGAGGTGGACAAGTTTGCGGAGAGCGGGACGCTGTCGTTCTGACACGAGTGCCGCTGCCCGAGGACTTGCGCTCGGCACGGGTCATCCGGCTGGGCGGGCAGGAGTCTCTCCTTTACACGCCCTAGACATCCTCGCTCGACGTAGGCGGCGCAGCCTAGCCCGCAGCGGCAAGGCTCACGGGAATAGGCGCCGGAGCCGGAAGGGGAAGTCCGTCACCTACGAGAACAGCCTCGTACCGGCCTGGGGGCAGGGGCGGCATGATCTGACGGCCGTGAAGGCATGCAGGCGTGCTGCTCGTCGCCTGACTTGCCACCTGCGCACACATGCGGTACGTGGTTATCACCGTGACAGCAAGCCGGTTCTCACCCGGCTTGATAACGAACGGCGCCGTCGAGCAATCCGCAGAGGAGGCGACGTCCGGGGGGAACCGGTGATTCGTGACCACCACGGCGTATTGCGGTCGGCACCCGCGATTGAGGTTGATCGGCGCCCGGCCCCGGTACATCACGACCAGCGAACCCTTAATGGGAGTGCCCGCGGTGACGTGGGTCTGCTGCAAGACGAGCCGGTCTGCGAGCCCGCTCGGTGCACGGACCAGCCCGGTCGCCGTCGTCGGGGCCGGGCTCACGGTCGGCATACCGGAGGGTGAGGTCCCCGAGGATGACGTCTGAGCGTGCGGGGAGCCGCAGGCAGCCAGCAAGCCAGCCGCCGCTACAAGAGCAGCGACGAGCAAGTAACGCGGATGCGAGTCCGTCATAACCCTGACGCATCCCGACTAGCCGACACATTCCACACCAAAGCGTAAAGCATCAAGCGAACCCGCCATGTTAAGCATCAAGCAGGACAGCACACTTCTAAGCAACTGGTCATGCCAGCCGGAGAGTCAGAGCTGCGGGCCACAGACCGGCCAGATGCCACGACGACGAGCGGGCACTCACGGTCAGGTCCACGGTTCATCAGACGTTCTTGACCAGGACGGACGTACCGGCACAGCGAGCCAAATGGGCGATGACCGATCTTCCAAGTTGGGAGCCCACAGGCGCCCGAAGTCTCAGACCACGGCCTACTTCAAAAGTTTGAGGACGATAAAGACGAGAAGGATCGCTCCAACAACATACAACGCTGCACCGCCGGCGTGGCGCCAAGCCGTATTCCGCTGATTACGAGCTGTCGTCCTGGATGCCCTGAGTGACTGCCACCGAGCGCGAGCCTCCCCGGAGCGGTAGACAGCGAGGCCGACGAAGATAGCGGCCAGGATGAACAATGCCCCCATTCGCAGACCTCAGCTTCCGGCGCTGTCGCCATTCGGGCCAGGAAGCGGAGCGAGGTGCTTGTCATACGCCTCCAGGGCCGCATCTAGCGTGAGCGGCCCGCGAAGCCACTGAAGCCGCGACGGGACCTCGGAGTAATCCACGTAAGGATTATCGCCGCAGCCAGGGCAAATGAACTCGAACACGTCGGTGTAGCCGCCTTCGACGCGGCCGTCCACGATGCGGATCGGCTGGCGCCGCACGAATGCCGTCCTGCCATGGCCGGGCTGCCCGACAAGTGGGAATGCCATCCCGACCACAGACCCCATGCGCAGCCACGGGTCACGGCGATGTTTCAGACGTGGCGCAGGGACGATGGCCAAGCGGACACGAGGTCCGTTGCTGGTCATAGCGTCAGGGTCACCAGGACTGCTCACTCAACTCACCGCCAGGCAGTAATTCCTGCGCTGCCGGGGTCTGGAGCAGCATGTCCGGTATTACATAACGATACACGCAGGCACTGCGCGGCGAAATGTCCAGCCGACGGGGACAGTGCCTGGTGAAGCTTGTTTCCCGGCCATTTGCCTCAGCGTCGAGTAACGTTTCTGGCAGTCGGTACCGCGGCCAGAACACCAGCGGCCCGGCACACGACGGGCAGCCCGGGCGCGGAACCCCAGATCATGGCCAGCCGCCGCGTACGCATCGACCGCGAGCAGGCACGGCCATACGATGGCCACGGCGACACCGCCTCGGATCCCTTCTCGCGGCAGGCGCGACACGGGCGTTCCCGGCCCGGAGGATGTGCCGCCAGCGGTTGCGGCGACCGGCACCATGCCGGCCTGCTGCCCCGGCCCGGCGGCACGTTGCGTTCGCCGCCGGGCAGCCAGACACGCGCCGTTCAGAAACAACAGGAGAACAGCAAATGCCGGCGACGCTGAAGGTGACGCATAAGGCAATCGGAGCGGAGGTCCGTCGCGGCCCCTACGATGTCGTGGTCGACGGTGCGCGGGCCGGATCGGTCGACATGAACCACACGATCGAGATACCAGTCGAGCCGGGACGTCACACCCTGCAAGTTCGCGATGGACGAAACTCGAGCAGCACTCAAACCTTCGACGCCGCCGAGGAAGAGATCGTCGCCTTCCGATGCACCGGAAAGAGGTTCTTGCCGATCTTTCTCGCATCCTTTGCCGTGCCCAGGCTGGCACTGAAACTCGTTCGCGAATGAGCCGGCGTCGCCATTGTGGCGCTCACCAGCAACCTGCGAACATGAAGCTAGCGCGCTTTGAAACTCGCGAGCAACGCACGGGAACGCGCTCGTAATGCCTCGGTCGTGCGAGATGCCCACTCCTGTCCGCCCCATGCCGGTACGCACTCAGATCCGGTCGCCGCTTGAGGATTTGAGTTGGGTGCGGCTCTTTGGAGGGACTAGCTGAGCTGCAGGGTTGATGGCTGGGCTGCTACCGGCTTCATCCGGGGATAACCACATGCGATCGATACCCTCTCCCGGTTAACGTCAGCTTTCGTGATCTATCAGGATCCGCTTGCCTATCTGCTCGGCCTGGAAGGCGTCGCGTTGCTGGATGCCTGGGCCGGGGACCATGACCGTGAGTTCACCGATGCCCGGCTGGCCGAGATCCGGCGGCTGCTGGAGGACGAGAAACTGCGCGACCGCGGGGTGCTCGCCGAGCGTGTCAGCACCGTGATCGCCTACAAGCAGCAGGCCGCCGGCTACGACGCGGAGGCGGGCGGCGGGCTGTTCGCGGCGACGAGCCGCTGGTGGCCGAGTACCTCAGCGGCCGGGAGCCCGGCGTGGCGCTGGATGCCGCGTGCGGCACCGGCCGGTTCGCTGAGTTCCTCGCCGGGCGCGGGTACCGGGTCATCGGCGTCGACAGCTCACCGGACATGCTCGCTCACGCGCGGCGGCGTGTCCCAGATGGCGAGTTCTCCGTCGCCGAGCTGGGCCGGCTGCCGCTGCCCGATGACTCGGCCGATGTGATCGTCTGCGCTCTTGCCTTGGTCCACGTGCCCCGCCTCGAGCCGGTACTGGCCGAGTTCGCCCGCGTGTTGCGCCCCGGCGGGGACCTGGTCATCTCGGATCTGCACCACGAACTCGTCACGCGAGGGTCGGTGATCACGGCACGCGGGCCGGCAGGCGAGCCGTGCATCGTCGCTACCTACCGGCATCAGCTCGGCGACTACCTGCGGGCGGCACTGAGCCTGGGCCTGCAGGTAAGGCGATGCGAGGAGCTGGCCGCTACCAGGATAGGCGCACCACTGCCCGTACCCGCGACAGAGATCGGCGAGTGGCCGGACTGGCCCTGGTCGCTGATGGGCTACCTCCCGTCAGCGGCGCAAGCGGCCGGCGGCCGCCCGTCACTGGTCATCTGGCACTTCCAGCTGCCTGCCGCTTGAATCAGCTTTTCGCCGGCGGTCAGTCATTCCCTCGAAACCAGCCGCACCCATGTGAGTTAGTGCGTATCGGGTTGCCGCCGCCTGTGACCCGGCACCTATCAGGAGGACGGGAGCAGAGCGAGCTTGACCCATCGCCGCATCACCTTGGGCCGTGAATAGGTACTGTGCTCGTGGACGATCCGGTCAGAGGTTGTCTGCACGCGAAGCGTCACGCGGCCGGGAGCTCTGCCCAGGGGGTAATGACCGCGCGGCCGAGGAGATGTCCGCTGACGTTGATGCTGAAGCCGAGCCAGGCTGGAGTCGAGCCGGCCTGCACCTGAAGCTGTCCGACCTTCTCGATGCCGAGGGCCTGTACCACGATGACGTAGTTCATCGACCAGTAAACTGCGGATACGGATTGAGGCACACTGCACCCGGACACGCGGCACTGATCTACGGAACAACAAGCCTGCGCCTCGATCACGCGGCGTCCGTCCAGCACGGTGAAGCCCGGGTAGGGTTTTGGCTATGCCCGAGCAGCGGCAGGCATTTCAGCGTGAGCTGGATGATATCGATGCCAAGGTCATCGGGCTGTTCGATCTGGTCGCGGCCGACCTGGCCAGGGCGACTCCTGCGCTCCCGGACGGCAACAACGAGGTCGTCAAGGTACTGGAAGAACATGGGCTGGTTATCGACCTCGGCGGCCCGGAAATCGAAAGACTGGTCAAAACCGCCATCCTGCTGCAAGCGCCCGTCGCTTCAGACCTGCGCTTCCTGCTCTGCGTCCTGAGAATCCTGCCTGAGCTCGAGCGCTCCCACCACCTCGTCGTACAGCTCGCCTCTAGGGCCAGCCACATTCGCAGCGAGGACCTCTCACCCCGCAGCCGGGAACTCGTTGAACGAATGGGAAACCTCGCATCCGACATGTGGCGCCGGACCGCGGACTCCTGGTACCAGCGTGACCATTCCGCCGCCGCCGTGCTAGCCGAGCGTGATAACGAAATGGACGAGCTTCACGCCAGCTTGATAGCTGAGCTTTCCTCAGGACGGATGGCACTAGCGGTGACGATAGAGATGACGCTGATGGCGCCCCTCTACGAGCGTCTCAGCGACCACGCCGTCAACATCGTCGGCCAGGTTATCTACATTGCGGGATTGGGCCCCAGTGTGGTACGGCGCTGAGATCAGGAGCGTCGCTGGACCGGCTCCAAGGGCCTTAACCAGTGCGAGCGCACAGCCCTGGACCTGCCTTCTGGTACTACGGTCCCGCAGACGTGCTCACGCCGGCGTGAGGGGCCCGTCGAGGAGGGCGCGGACCGCGTTTTCGACGTGGCGGGCGCGTTCTTCGGGGTCGGGGACGTCGATGGCGGACTCGAATTCGGGGCTGACCGAGACTCAGCCGGTGGCCAGGTGCAGGACGAGGCCGAGCAGAAAGCCCGGGTGGAAGTGGGCGGGCAGGTCGCCGGTTTTCTGGGCCTGGGCGATCGCCTCGATCTGAGCGCGGGCGAAGGCGACGCCGGCCGGGTTGGGCTCGCCCCGCCAGGGACGCGCAGCTTTTCCTGGTCATCACGGGCCACGGCTGGGTGGCCGGCTCGGAGGGCGAGCGCGTGCCGATCAGCGCCGGGTGGGGCGTTCGCTGGGCCGCCGGGGAGACCCATTCCAGCGGGACCGAGGCCGGCCTCATCGCGCTCGCCGTGGAAGGCAGCCCGCTCGACCTGTTCGAACCGGAGTCACGCGAGCCATCGTGAGCCGATGTCGCTGGTAGCAGGACCGCAGTGCGGATCGCCGGACGCATTAGCATGAAGGCGCGAACTGACGGATGGAGCCCAGATGCAGCCCCTCGCGATAGGTGTCCTCGTGTCCAGCGGCTTGCTCGTGCTGGGTGTCGTGGTCACGCTGTTCCTGACCCGGCGCGACACCAAGGCCGGCCGCGTGACGGTCAATCGCTGGAATCGGCACGGCAGCCTCCCGCTGGCCGGGGCCGGGGTGGTAATCGGAGTCATCTCCCGCAGCGGCGGCCAGTCGCCGGTCACGCACGATGTCGTCTACGCGGTGGCAGCGGCCCTGCTCCTGGCGGCGCTGCTGTGCGCCCTGGTCGGCGCGACCGTGGCCAGCGTGGCCCGTTCGGGTCTGCGCGGTTAGCGTGCGGTCTGTGTGGCAGCGGGCGGACCTGGCCCGGACCTGCGAGGAATGCGGGTACACCTGGCGCGTGCCCCGGTCGGCCGCTCGGCGCCGGATCAGGTCGATCTCGATGTTCAACGCCGCGCCCAACTCGCGGAGCCTTAACGAACTGGCCCGGCAGGTCGCGTCGATCTCCGCAGAGAACCAGGTGTTCGAGACCTACGAGCACTGTCCAGAATGCGGCGCGGACCGGTTCACGCAGCCCGCCGTCCGCGACGACGACCCGCCTGGCTGACCGGTAACCGGCCTGCTGATCGGGGTGTACACGGGCCTGGTGCTGCTGGCCACGCGCGTGCTGTCGTTCGCGTCGCCGGAGGCGGTGGCCGCCTCCACGCTGGCCGCCGCGGCGCTGTTCAACCCGCTGCGGCGGCGGGTGCAGCGGATCGTTGACCGGCGGTTCAACCGGGCCCGCTACGACGCCGAGAAGACCATCGCGGGGTTCGCCGCCCAGCTCAAGGACGCCACGGATCCGGACGCGGTGCGGATCGACCTGCTCGACGTGGTGCACCGCGCGCTAGAGCCCACCCACGCCTCGGTCTGGGCCAGCCAGCACGAGCCCCAGAAAAAGGGCGGGTAACACCGCTGAGCCCGCCCGGTCCCGGCCGGCGGCACGCGAAGCCACCACCGGCCGCGGAGCCAGCCCGGAGCGAATAGCCGGCCGATCCGGCCACCGCGGCGCAGCAGGCGCAGCAGGCGCAGCAGACACGGTAGACACAGCAGGCCTAGCCGACCCGCGCGACCCACCCGCCGCGCCACGGTCCACCGCACTCACCAGCAGCAACCGCCGCGGCTGCTCGGTCATGGCGTGCTGGCATCGCAGCTGGCAGCTCACGCACCCGCCGGCCGCCGCCCGCCGCCGCCGTACCGACAGAAACACGGTGAACGCTACCGCCGCCGCCACCACCGCGACGGCCACGGCCACCGCGATCGCGACGAACAGCGCGGCCGAATCAAGGAAGTGCCCAGCCGACCGACCGAACACCAGGAATACCACCAGCAGCAGTGCCGCCATCCTGCTCGCAGGGCGGGCGTAACAGACCATGGTCAGCCTCTCATCGCTCTGGTGCCGTCGAGGGTTGGCCGTGCGCCATTGCCGGTCCACTTCCTGGATCCCTCAGCGAGCGGGAAAAGTCAAGACCCTGAGTCGACCGGTTGTGAGCGTAGCGTGATCAAGGCGAGCAGCCCGGCGGCCAGCGCCAGCGCCGCCGACAGGTACAGCGCGGCGTGCAGCCCGCTGTGGAACGCTGAGTAGGCGGCGCCGATGACCTCCTGGACGAGCTTCTCGAACGGCCCGTAGTTGGTGTTCGCCGGGATCGCGCCGGTCTCGATGGCGGTGATGACCTGGCCCTGGAAGGAGGCCGGGATGCCGAGGTGATTCAGCTGCGCGATGAGGTTGGCGTGCAGCTGCGAATACACCAGCGAGCCGAGGATCGCCACCCCGGTGACCGCGCCGATCTCCCGGCTGGTGTTGGTGGCCGACGCGGCCATGCCGGACCGTTCGGCCGGCACGGCGGAGAGCACCGAGGACGTGATCGGCACCACGGTGGTCCCGATCCCGATGCCGGCCAGCGCGAGCGCGAGTACCAGCGGCACGTAGGACGGGTGCGGGTTGAGGTAGCCCTCAGCCAGGAACAGCCCGACGGCCAGCAGCAGGCACCCGGTCGTGATCGACCAGCGCGGCCCGACCACCGCCGTCCACCGCCCCGCGAGCAACGAGGCCACGATCATCAGCACCGTCATCGGCAGGAACACCAGCGCCAGCCGGTACCCGGACGCCTGGACCACCTCGACCAGGTACAGCGCGGTGAAGAAGAAGATGGCGAACGTGGCGAAGTACGTGCAGAACGCGACCACGTTCGGCGTGGTGAACTGCGGCATGC
Source organism: uncultured Actinomycetes bacterium (assembly GCA_963742795.1). Lineage (GTDB taxonomy): Bacteria > Actinomycetota > Actinomycetes > Streptosporangiales > Streptosporangiaceae > Palsa-504. Next base: position 271,344 of record CAVUNL010000013.1, on the reverse strand, counting down.
GCAGGTAGCGCAGGTCGAGCAGCGGGTTCTCGGCCCGCCGTTCCCGCCACACGAACGCCACGGCCAGCACCGCGCTCGCGCACAGCAGGACGATCACCGCCGCCGAGCCGAAGCCCGCCGACTCCGAGTCGATGATCGCGAACACGAACGTGGCCAGCGTGCCTGCCCCCAGCAGCGTGCCCGCGGTATCCACCCGCGCCGCCGTGGGATCGGCGCTCTCCGGCAGGATGATCGCCGCCACGATCAGCACGGCCAGCCCGAAGAACACGTTGAACCAGAAGATGCCCCGCCAGTTCCACACCCCGATGAGCACGCCGCCCACCACCGGGCCCATGGCCAGTGCGAAGCCGGAGGTGCCCGCCCACACGCCGATGGCCCGGCTCCGGGCCCGGGCTTCGGGGTACAGGTGGCGGAGCATGGACAGGGTGCCCGGCTCGCTGGCCGCCGCGCCCACGCCCATGACCGCCCGCCCGGCGATGAGCACCGCGGGGTTGGGGGCCAGCGACGACAGCACCGAACCCGCGCAGAACACCCCCACGCCGGCCAGCATGACCTTCTTGCGGCCGAGCTCGTCCCCGATCATCCCGCAGGCCAGCATCAGGCTGGCGAAGGTCAGGGCGTACGCGCCCACCACCCACTGCAGGTCGGTGACGTTTGCCTTCAGGCTCGTCTGCACGTCGCCCAGGGCGACGCTGACCACGGTGTTGTCCAGGAAGGTCAGGAACAGCAGCGTGCACAGCGTGGCGAGGGCCAGCCCCCGGCCCCCACGTGGGACGAGCCGCTCTTCGCCGGAGACGGCCTCAGCCTGGCTGGCCACCTGGACGGCCCTGCCTCAGCCGGCCGAGCTGCACGCCGCGGGCTCCGAGCCCCCGGGAATCAGCTTGAACAGGTTGCACAGGCTGGCGTCGCCGACCTTCCACATCCCGTCCTGATACACCGCCGTGCCGGTCTGCCCGCCCAGCAGCGTCGTGCTGCCGGACACGATGCTGTAGGTCACGGTGGCCATCGTCGCCGAGGTCACCGTCACGCCGGTGACCTTGGCCCCGATCCCGTTCGCCAGCGGCAGCTTGCTGAACGAATCGATGGCCGAGGAGAACGAGCTCCCGTTCTCCAGCAGGGCGACCCGCTGCGAGAGCGGCGTGCTGGCGTTGAAGAACTTCTCCCAGTTCGTGGTGATCTCCGCCGCGGCGGCGGAGTTACCCGAAGACGATGACGAGGCCGAGGCCGAGGCCGAGGACACGGGCGCGGGCGAGGACACGGGCGCCGAGGACGAAGTAGCAGACGAAGCACTAGACGACGAAGACGATGAGCTGCAGGCGGAAACCGCTAGTGCGAGCGCCAGGCCGAGCACCGGAGCCAGGATGATCCGGCGAGCCACGAGTGGGAATCGCATGCGCATCCTTAGTCTCGGTCGGATGTACTACTGAGGGCTGCCGTATGCCGGGCGGTCGCAGATTCTCAGTGTTCACTGAGAGTCTGCCCTGAATGTTTCCCTACCTGCTGCTATCTACCCCCGGCAGCCCGACGCCCGCGTCAGGAAAATCCCATTAAAGCGATGTTTACCAGCGGAAATGCACGAACAGCCGGCCGAAGTTCTTCGAGTCCTTCTCGATCCGGTGGTACTTGGCCTTGATGTCCTTGCGCTCCAGGAACCGCAGGACGTGCTTCTTGAGCTGGCCCGACCCTTTGCCCGGGATGATCTCGATCAGCGGCGCCTTCTTTTCCGCCGCCTCGTCGAAAATCGCCTGCAGCGCGCGGTCGATGTCCTGGCCGCGGTTGTAAATGTCGTGCAGGTCAAGCTTGAGCTTCATAGCTCTGTCCTTCACCGGCGCCCTGGACTACCGCGATGATAGCCGCCACCGTCTGCTCCGGGTCACGTCCGCTGGGCACGACAGTGACGCCGGGCTCGCCCGGCTGCGGGGGCTCGAGCGCATCGAACTGGCTGTTGAGCAGGCCCGCGGGGAAGAAGTGACCATGCCGGGCGGCCAGCCGCCGGGCCGCCTCCTCCCGGTCCACGCTCAGGAAGATCATCCGTGCCTGCGGCCGCCCGCCGAGCAGCGTGTCGCGGTAGGCGCGCTTAAGCGCCGAACAGGTCACCACGGCCGACTCGTCCCGCGCGATGCGCTCGTCCATCCAGGCCGTGATGGCGTGCAGCCACGGCCGGCGGTCCGCGTCGGTGAGCGGGATCCCGGCCCGCATCTTGGCCACGTTCGCGGCCGGGTGGAACGCGTCCGCGTCGGCGAACTGCCACCCCAGGCGCCCGGCCAGCAGCGCGCCCACGGTCGTCTTGCCGCTGCCCGACACACCCGCCACCATCAGGATCATTTCGCTAGCGAGTCTAGAGGGCACCCAGAGCCGGATGAGAGACTCCGGCTGCTCGAGTTCCGCTGGTCTTCGGCAAGAGCTAGGAGATCCCCTATCCCTCCGCGTCGCGGCGATCGTGGCGCAGTAGATAATGGGCACGACGGCCGGATGTGGCGGAGGTGACCCGGACGCGGTGAGACCCAGGAACTGGCCCGTCTACCGGCAGCTCACGGGCACCGACCGCCGCGGCCTAGGCGCCGCGGCCAAGAGCGACCGCCCCCGCGTCGCGCGGACCAGCACGGCCGACACGGTGGTCAAGTCGATCTGCCCCTACTGCGCGGTCGGCTGCGGCCAGAACGTCTACGTCAAGGATGAGCGAAGGGGGTCTGGGGGGACGCCTCCCCCGAGGGAGCGAGGGGGGTCTGGGGGGACGCCTCCCCCCAGAAAGAAGGTCATCCAGATCGAGGGTGACCCCGATTCTCCGGTCAGCCGGGGCCGCCTGTGCCCGAAGGGGTCGGCCAGCCTTCAGCTCACCACGGGAGGCGCGCGCCAGTACCAGATCAAGTACCGCCGGCCGTTCGGAGAAAAATGGGAGGACCTGGACCTGGATACGGCGATGGACATGATCGCCGACCGGGTGATCCAGGCCCGAGAACACGGCTGGCAGGACGAGGTGGACGGCCAGCGCACCCGGCGGACCCTGGGTTTCGCCAGCCTGGGCGGCGCGACGCTGGACAACGAAGAGAACTACCTGATCAAGAAGCTGTTCACGGCGCTGGGCGCGATCCAGATCGAGAACCAGGCCCGGATATGACACTCCTCCACCGTCCCCGGTCTGGGGACTAGCTTCGGCCGCGGCGGCGCCACCACGTTCCAGCAGGACCTGGTCAACTCCGACTGCATCCTCATCCAGGGCTCGAACATGGCCGAGTGCCACCCGGTCGGCTTCCAGTGGGTAGTCGAGGCCAAGGCCCGCGGCGCGACGGTGATCCACGTCGATCCCCGGTTCACCCGGACCAGCGCGCTGGCCGACCTGCACGTGCCGCTCCGGGCCGGCGCGGACATCGTGTTCCTGGGCGGGATCATCAACTACGTCCTGGCCAACGAGAAGTACTTCCGCGACTACGTGGTCGCCTACACCAACGCGGCGGTCATCCTCAACGAGGATTTCGCCGACACCGAGGACCTGGACGGGGTCTTCGGCGGGCTGGACGCGGAAGGTCACCGCTACGACAAGACCTCTTGGAGCTACCAGGGTGCCATGGTCCGGGCCGCAGCCGGTTCCCGCGGTATTCCTTATGACCTAACGGAGCGTGGTACCAGCCCCGCGACCTCCGGCTCGCCGCAGGTGGCCGAGTCCCTCGAGCATCCGCGCTGCGTGTTCCAGGTCCTCAAGCGCCACTTCGCGCGGTACACCCCGGAGGTCGTGGAGCAGGCCTGCGGGGTGCCGCCGGAGACCTTCGCCCGGGTCTGCGAGCTGCTCACCGCGAACTCCGGCCGGGACCGCACCACCGCCCTGGTCTACAGCGTCGGGTGGACCCAGCACACCGTCGGCGTGCAGTACGTCAGGACCGCGTCGATCCTGCAGGCCCTGCTGGGCAACATGGGCCGCCCGGGCGGCGGCATCCTGGCCCTGCGCGGGCACGCGTCCATCCAGGGCTCGACCGACATCCCCACGCTGTTCGACCTGCTGCCCGGTTACCTGCCGATGCCGCAGGCCGGGACGCACCGGGACCTGGACGCCTACGTCGGCGACATCACCATGACCAAGGGCTTCTGGGCCAACTCCCGGGCCTACACGGTCAGCCTGCTCAAGGCGTACTGGGGACAGGCCGCGACGGCGGAGAACGGGTTCTGCTTCGACTACCTACCCCGGCTGACCGGCGACCACAGCACCTACGTGACCGTGACGGAGCAGCTGAACGGCCGGTGTAAGGGCTACTTCCTGTACGGCCAGAACCCGGCGGTCGGCTCGGCCAACACGCGCATGCAGCGGCTCGGCATGGCCAACCTGGACTGGCTGGTTGTGCGGGACATGGCGATGATCGAGAGCGCGACCTGGTGGCAGGACGGCCCGGAGATCCAGACCGGCGAGCTGCGCACGCAGGACATCAAGACCGAGGTGTTCTTCCTGCCCGCCGCCGCGCACACCGAGAAGTCGGGCAGCTTCACCAACACCCAGCGCATGCTGCAGTGGCACCATGAGGCGGTGCCCCCGGCTGGGGACGCGCGCAGCGACCTGTGGTTCACCTACCACCTGGGCCGGCGCATCCGGGCGAAGCTGGCCGCCTCCACTGATGACCGGGACCGGCCGGTGCTGGACCTGACCTGGGACTACCCGGTGCACGGCCCGCTGGACGATCCGTCGGCGGAGGCGGTGCTGGCCGAGATCAACGGCTGGGACGCGGAGGGCCAGCCGCTGTCCGGGTTCGCGCAGCTCAAGGACGACGGGTCGACCGCCTGCGGGTGCTGGATCTACAGCGGCGCCCGGGCCGGCGGGGTCAACCAGACGGCCCGGCGCAAGCCCGGCTCCGAGCAGAGCTGGGTCGCGCCCGAGTGGGGCTGGGCCTGGCCGGCCAACCGGCGGATCCTGTATAACCGGGCCTCGGCCGACCCGGACGGCCAGCCGTGGAGCGAGCGCAAGGCTTATGTCTGGTGGGATCCCGAGGCGGGCAAGTGGACCGGGCACGACGTGCCGGACTTCCCGGTCACCCGGCCGCCGTCCTACCGGCCGCCGCCGGGCGCGACCGGGGTCGACGCGATCTCCGGGATCGACGCGTTCATCATGCAGAACGACGGCAAGGCGTGGCTGTTCGCCCCGGCCGGGCTGGTCGACGGGCCGCTGCCCGCGCACTACGAGCCGCAGGAGTCGCCGTTCCGCAACCCGCTGTACGGCCAGCAGCGCAACCCGATCCGGGAGATCATCCGGCACCAGGAGAACCCGCTGCAGCCCAGCGGCACCGAGCCGGGCTCGTCGGTGTTCCCCTACGTGGCCACCACCTACCGGCTGACCGAGCACCACACCGCCGGGGGCATGTCCCGCACGCTGCCCTACCTGTCCGAGTTGCAGCCGGAGTTCTTCTGCGAGGTGTCACCGGAACTGGCCGCCGAGCGGGGCCTGGAGCACAAGGGCTGGGCCACGATCATCACCGCCCGGACCGCGGTCGAGGCGCGGGTGCTGGTCACGTCGCGGATGCGCACCCTGACCGTGGCCGGGCGGCAGCTGCACCAGGTCGGGCTGCCCTACCACTGGGGACCGAACGGCCTGGTCACCGGCGACTCGGCCAACGAGCTGGCCTCGCTGGTCCTGGACCCGAACGTGCACATCCAGGAGGTCAAGGCGATGGCCTGCGACATCCGCCCCGGCCGCCGTCCGCGCGGTCCCGGGCTGCGCCGCCTGGTCCGCGAGTACGTCGAGCGCGCGGGCATCACCGACGAGACGGGCACGGAGGTCCGTGATGAGCGCTGACCCCGCCGGCCGGGCCGGCTACCTCGAGCATCCGCGGCGGATGGGCTTCTTCACCGACACCTCGATCTGCATCGGGTGCAAGGCCTGTGAGGTGGCGTGCAAGGAGTGGAACGCCGTCCCCGAAGACGGGCTCGCCCTGTCCGGCATGTCTTACGACAACACCGTGGGCCTGGGCGCGTCGACCTGGCGGCACGTCGCGTTCATCGAGCAGCCGGTCACCGCGGTCGCTCCTACCTCGCCCGCCCAACCCGCCCCCTCCTCCGCCCTCGAGGGGGTCCGCTGGCTGATGGCCAGCGACGTGTGCAAGCACTGCACCGAGTCGGCGTGCCTGGACGTGTGCCCGACCGGCGCGCTGTTCCGCACCGAGTTCGGCACCGTGGTGGTCCAGGACGACGTGTGCAACGGCTGCGGCTACTGCGTCCCGGCCTGCCCGTTCGGGGTCATCGACCGGCGCGAGGAGGACGGTCAGGCGCACAAGTGCACGCTGTGCTACGACCGGCTGGGCGCCGGGATGGAGCCCGCCTGCGCCAAGGCCTGCCCCACCGATTCGATCCAGTTCGGCCCGCTGGACGAGCTCCGCGAGCGGGCCCGGCTGCGCGTGGCGGACCTGCAGGCCGCCGGGGAGGACCGGGCGCAACTCTACCTGGACGACCCGGACGACGGGATCGGCGGCGGCGGGGCGTTCTTCCTGCTGCTGGACGAGCCGGAGGTGTACGGCCTGCCGCCGGACCCGGTGGTCACCACCCGCGACCTGCCCGGCATCTGGAAGCACGTGGGGCTGGCCGCGGCCGGCCTGGTCGCCACCGGTATCGCCCTCGGCCTCGGCGGGCGGAAGTGAGGGCCCGATGACCGAGCCAAAGGGCCCCGGCGCTGCCTGGACCGAGGAGCGAGGAACGAGCGACGAGGGAAGGCGGCGCCTTAAGGGGGCCCGGAGGCGAGAAGAAAGCAGAGTGCCGGACGTCGAGTTCACCTCGTACTACGGCCGCCCGGTGATCAAGGAACCGGTGTGGAAGACCCCGGACGTCCCCGGCTACTTGTTCTTCGGCGGGCTGGCCGGGGCGTCGTCGGTGTTGGCGGCCGGCGCCCAGCTGTCCGGGTACCGGAAGCTCGCCCGGGTGGGGAAGATCGGCGCGCTCGGCGCGATCAGCCTGTCCGCCGTGGCCCTGGTGCACGACCTAGGCCGGCCGGAACGGTTCCTGCACATGCTGCGGGTGTTCAAGCCGAGCTCGCCCATGAGCGTCGGGTCCTGGCTGCTGGCCGGTTACGGCCCGGTGGCCGGGGCCGCTGCGGTATCCGAGGTGACCGGGATCCTGCCGGGGGCTGGCCGGGCCGCCACGCTCGGCGCGGGCCTGCTCGGCCCGGCCATCGCGACCTACACCGCCGCGCTGATCTGTGACACCGCGGTGCCGGCCTGGCACGAGGGCTACCGGGAGATGCCGTACGTCTTCGCGGGCTCGGCGGCCAGCGCCGCGGGCGGCCTCGGGCTGCTGGCGGTCCACCCCGCGGACGCCGGACCCGCCCGTAACCTCGCCGTGCTCGGTGCCACGGTGGAACTCATCGCCAAGCGGCAGCTGCTGGCCCGCCTCGCCAGACCCGGCGAGCAGAGCCTGGCCGAGCCGTACGAGACCGGGACGACCGGCGCGATCCTGCGCGTGGCCGAGTTTCTGACCGCCGGCGCGCTGGCCGGCGCGGTGCTCGGCCGGACCAGCCGGGCCGTCTCCGCGCTGTCGGGCGCGTCGCTGGTCGCGGCCTCGGCGATGACCAGGTTCGCGATCTTCGAGGCGGGCATGGCCTCGGCCCGGGACCCCAAGTACACGGTCGTCCCGCAGCGCCGACGCCGGGACCGCCGCCGCGGAATGAACTGACACCCGCCGATGTTATGCGTTACAGTCACCTTTTAAGTGATGTTTACCGGCTCCGTCTAGACGACGTAGAGCACCTTTTCCCCAGCGGGTTGCCGCTCTCCTGTGAAGGCTCATCTGCCCAGGTAGAGCCCCTCCGCTTCTGTGCCCACTACTGGGCCCGGCACCGCGCCAGCCGTTCTTTTCAGCATGCGCGGATTCGCCGTTTCGCCGAAAGGAAATCCATTCATGACCACGACAATCCAAGAATCGGCCGCGCCGGCCCGGGCCGTTCAGCCGCAGGCCAGCGTGCCGGTCTCCGGCCTGGTCGATCCCGCCGACGGGCACGCCCTGGTGCGCGTCTCCGGCTACCGGTTCAGCCCGGACGACGCGTACGTATCAGCCGGCCAGATCAAGCAGTACGGCCTCAGGAAGGGCGACTGGATCGAAGGCTCCGCCCGGCCCTCGGCCGGCGGGCGGGCCAAGTACCGCCCCCTGCTCACCGTCGACACTATTAACGGCATGCCACCCGAAGCTGCCCGAGCGCGTCCGCATTTCGACGAGCTAACCCCGCTGTATCCCAACCAGCGCCTGCGGCTGGAGGACGGGAACCCGTCCGACACCGCGCGCATCATCGACCTGGTGGCCCCGATCGGCAAGGGCCAGCGTGGCCTCATCGTGTCCCCGCCTAAGGCGGGCAAGACCATGGTCCTGCAGGCCATCGCCGCCTCGATTGCGGCCAGTCACCCCGAGGTGCAGCTGATGGTGGTCCTGGTCGGCGAACGGCCCGAGGAGGTCACCGACCTGCGCCGGTCGATCCGCGGCGAGGTCGTCTTCTCCACCTTCGACCAGGCCCCGGAAGACCACATCCGGGTCGCCGAACTAGCCATCGAGCGGGCCAAGCGCCTGGTCGAGGCGGGCGGCGACGTGGTGGTGCTGCTCGACTCCATCACCCGGCTGGGCCGCGCCTACAACCTGGCCGCCCCGGCCAGCAGCCGCACCCTGGCCGGCGGCGTCGCCGCGTCCGCCCTGCTGCCGCCCCGCCAGTTCCTCGGCGCCGCCCGGAACATCGAAGACGGCGGCTCGCTCACGATCTTGTCCACCGCGCTGGTCGACACCGGCTCACGGATGGATGACGTGCTGTTCGAGGAGTTCAAGGGGACCGGCAACATGGAGCTGCGGCTACGCCGCGAGCTGGCCGAGAAGCGCATCTACCCGGCCATCGACCCGATGCCGTCCGGCACCCGCCACGACGAGCTGCTGATGCCCACCGCCGAATACCAGGCGGCCGGCCAGCTGCGCCGCGCGCTCGGCGCCCTCGACCCGCAGCAGGCCCTCCAGCTTCTGCTGGACAAGACCCACCAGACCGGCTCCAACGCCGAGTTCCTCAGCCAGATCCAGCTAGCCGCGTAACCGCCGGCTCCTCCCGCCGCCGCGCCACGTTCAGCACCGCGCCCCAGCCACGCCGCACCGACCGGTCCGGCCGCCGGGCCAGCCGCAGGCGGATCTCCCCGTGCAGCCGCTCCCGCTGCCAGTCCGCCATGCTCGGGTGCCCGGAGAACGTGCTGGGGAGCTCCATGTACTCCTTGCCAGCCTGGCCAGAATCCCGCAGGCGTGGCCGGGTAGTTCCGGCCCGGACTCCGGAGGCAGGATTGCCGGGGTCCGGGCCGGGAGGATTGTCAGTTCCTGCAGCTGGTGATGGTGCCCGTGGGCTCGCAGTTGTCCGGGTGGTTGGCGATGATCAGCGCGTTCACCAGGGTCACGGTGCCGTGGTTGTTGAAGATGCCGCCCCCGGCGGTTGCCTTGTTGCCGAGCACCAGGGTGTTGACCAGCTTGAGCGCGCCGCCGATCAGCGGCATCGGGCCGGGCAGGGGCACGCCGTTGGCGATGCCGCCGCCGTCGCCGCCCGCGCGGTTGAAGTTCACCCGGCTGTTAATCAGGGTGAGCGTGGTGGGCGGCGAGCCGGGAACGCCCTGGGCGCTGATGATGCCGCCGCCGGAGGCGACAACGCCGCTCCCGGCCGCGGTGTTGCCGTTCACCTGGCAGTTGATGAGGGTCATCGTCCCGTGGTTCACGATGCCGCCGCCGCTGGTGTGGCTGGCCGTGTTGTTATTGACCTGCGTGTTCTTCAGGACAGCCGCGCCGCCGTTCGCGATGCCACCGGCTGCGATCGGCGGGCCGCTCATCGACCCGGGCTGGGGCACCGGGGCGGTGGCCGTGTTGCTGTTCACCTGGCTGTTGGTCAGGGTGAGGCGGCTGGTGCCCGGCGGTACGCCCCCATTGCCGTTCCCGCTGGAGATACCGCCCCCGTTCAACGAGGTGTTGCCGTTCACCTGGCTGCGGTTGAGGGTGACCGTCCCCAGCAGGTTCTGGATGCCGCCCCCGCCTGCGTTCGGGGCGGTGTTGCCGGTCACCCGGCTGTTGTTCAGGATCAGCACGCTGCTGGGATTGGAGGCGGGCATGTCGATGTAGTCGCCGCTGGCAATCCCGCCCCCGACAAAGCCCTGAGCGGTGTTCCCGCTGACCTGGCTGCCGTTGAGGGTGACCCGGCCCAGGACGCTCGCGATGCCGCCGCCCCCGAGGCTATTCGGGCTGGCCGGACCGGCGGTCTGGCTGTTGTCCGTGACCCGGCTGAAGTTCAGGGTGAGCCTGGCGACGCCGGGGGGGCCAAGACCAGTGGCGCTGGCGATGCCACCGCCCGCGTCCATGGCGGTGTTGCGGGTCACGATGCTGAAAGTCAGCGTGACCGTGCCCCCGAGATTCTCGATGCCGCCCCCGTTGTCGGCGGACCCGCCGGTGATCGTCACAAAGGTCAGCGACAAGTTCCCGCCCGGGCCATCCACCTCGAAGACGCGGACCGCACCGGTCCCGTCGATCGTGGCGCCGTTGCCGTTCACCGCGATCCGGGTCGTGACCGGCGGCAGCCCGTCCCCGCCGCTGACAGCGGCCGTCAGGGCGTAGTGGCACCTGGGGGCCAGGTTGATGGTGCCGCCCCCGGCGGTGTTAGCCGCGGTGACCGCGGCGATCAGCGCAGCCGAGCTGCAGGGTACTGATCCCCCGGTAGAGGCCTGAGCCGGGGCAGCCGCCAGGAATCCTGCGAGCAGAATTGCCGCACCGCTCCCCAAGCCTGTTTTTACGATCGAAACAGTCCGCATTTGTCTCCCCTCCCATGCCGCGTAATTCGTTACGCGGCGGTCCCACTGGGGATCATTGCACGCTCCCGCCGATACCGTCTACCGCTCGCCGGGCAACGGGCCCTGGCTGGAGCCTGCGGCAGTCCCCGCGATGTGCCTTTGCCTGTGTTGGGCCGTCCGAACGCGACTCGCTGGGGCTGCTGTTCCGCCAGGGTAATGAGGAGTTCTCTGCACGAATTACGCGCGCCACATTGCCCGCGGGGCCCGCTGCCGTGTTTTATTGCGGCGCGCTATGGTTATTTGCATTCTGCCCCCTGGCAGGTAATCCATGCCCGCAGTTTTATACGGTTGCTGAGTGCTCGGGCCTGGCTGGACCGTGGTCGTCGCGCTGGTAGCCGCGTACGGCATCGCGGCGCTGGCCACGCCAGCGGGGATCTCCGGTGCGGTGCTGCTGCTGCCCTTTCAGGTCAGCGTGCTGGGCACGCCCAGCCCGGCGGTCACCCCGACCAACCTGCTGTACAACGTGGTCGCCACGCCGGGCGCGTTGTACCGGTACTGGCGGCAGGGACAGACCGGCGGCAGGCTGGCCCTGGTGCTCATCGCCGGGACCGTGCCCGGTGTCATCGCCGGATCGGTCATCCGCGTCGAGCTCCTGCCCAGCCCGCAGGTCTTCGACCTGGTGGTCGCCGCCGTCCTGGTCCCGCTCGGTACCTGGCTGGCCCTGATCAGGCCCGCTCCCGAGGACAATCCCGGCCGCCCGGCCCGGCTGATCCCGTCTCCCGTGCTGGTCTTCCTGGCTGCCGCGGTGGGCTGCGTCGGGGGGATCTACGGGATCGGCGGTGGGTCGATCCTGGCCCCGGTCCTGATCGGGACCGGGCGGCGGGCCTCGGAGGTCGCTCCCGCCGCGCTGGCGTCCACGTTCGTGACCTCGGTCGCGGGCGTGATCACGTTCACCATCTTGTCGATCCACAAGCCGGGCTCGGTGGCTCCGGACTGGCCGGTCGGCGTCGCGCTCGGGGTCGGCGGCCTGGCCGGTGCCTATACCGGTGCCCGCCTTCAGTCCCATCTGCCCGATGCCCTGATCCGCCGCCTGGTCGGCATCTTGGTGATCGCCATCGGCGCCCGCTACCTGTGGTCCGGCCTAGGCTGACTACCTGCGCCAGTCCGCAGACCCGGTGAGCGTTACTGGCGCGCTGACAGCGTCGCGATGCGCTCCCCGGACCGGGCCGGGTCATATCCTGGCAAGCTGGTCAGCTGATCGAGCAGCCACGCCGATGACAGGACTTTCAGCAGGGCCTTCTCAGCTGGCGTCCCCAGCGTCACTACCAGGCCTGGCATGACCGGGCGGCCTTTCATTTCCTGACCATCGATGAGCACCGGCAGCAATACCTGCACACCCTGGACGCGGCCACCACTCCGGACACCATCGCCGTGTTCGGGTGCTTCGCACCGGACGGGCCGCAGCGCTGCTCGGGACTACCAGTGGCCCGCTACAGCCCGGCACAGCTGGCCCGCCAGATCGGCACCACGTGGCTATTGATCAGCCAGGACCGGGAAGAGCACATCACCCCGGCAGGCACCATCCAGCCGTTCACCTGGATCGCGCTGCGAAGACAATCCTGAATCCTGGTTCGCCCCGTCCCTCCTCGGAAAGCAGGGCTAACAGCAGCCGTCGTCCCCTCGCCATGCCTGACGGCCTTCCCAGGCAGACCACGCGGCGATGCCCAGGGCGATGACCGGATCGACGGGCCATCTGGCAGGCCAGATCGCGACGACGGCCAAGCCGAGGAGCACAGCCGCCGCCTGGGCGGCGCACATCAAGTTCTGGATTCCCTCACCAGCGGTAGCACCCGAACTGAGCCGCCGCCCCAGGCGCTGCTTGGTAATCCCGAGCACGGGCATGATGACCACGCTGCTGGCGGTCAGCGCGATGCCCAGAACCGTAGCGGCGACCTGATGGTCACCAGCGAGGTCACGAACTGCCTGGATGGCGATATAGGGGGCCAGCAGCCAGAAGCTGACCGCGACGCCGCGTTGTGCCCGCCGCTCGGCCGACTCCGACATCGTCCGTGCCCCGGTAAACCGCCAGACCACGATGATGCTGGCAAGCCCCTCGACCACGCTGCCCAGCGCCCAGCCGGTCAAGGCGATCGAGCCCGCGGTGATACCCGCGACCAGGCCGATGGCTCCCTCGGCGCTCATCCACACCAGCGAAGCCCAGGCCAGCCAGCGCGCGTACCGGGAATCCCGCAGCCAGCGCTCATCCCGGCTACCGACTGGACCTGCGCAGCTCTCACAGCACGAGCAGGCATCAGGCTGTGCGCTCCCGGCCGCGGTGGATGGCAGCAGCGACACCAGGCCGGTGCCCTGGTGCGCATCTTCCACACAGCGAGCTTAGCTCCGTGTCTCCCGCCTGAGCTGCCCCCACCCTGCTCGACTCGCGTACACGACCCTGACGCTGATGGAGCACACGGGCGTACGATAGGCATTGACAATCGTCTATCTCTCGGGGTGAGTGTGGTGACTGACGAATCAAGGACCGCCGTGCGCGAGAAGGTCCGTGAGCGGTACGCCGAGGCCGCTCGTGCGGTCCTGGACCTGACGGCGGGTCAGCAGGGCGGATGCTGCGGCAGTTCGGCCGCCGGTTCGTGCTGGGGCACCGGGTCGGCGGCGCTGGACTCGGCTGACTGCTTCGCCGGCCACCTGTATGACGAAGGCGAGACCGACGGGCTCCCGGAAGAAGCCGTGCTGGCGAGCCTGGGCTGCGGCAACCCGCTGGCGGTGGCGGACCTGCGCGAGGGCGAGCGGGTCTTGGACCTGGGCTCGGGCGGCGGCATCGACGTGCTGCTGTCGGCCCGCCGGGTCGGCCCGGCCGGGTTCGCTTACGGCGTGGATATGACCGACGACATGCTGGCCCTGGCCCGCGCCAACGCGGCCACGGCGGGCGCAGTCAACGTGGAGTTCCTCAAGGGAGAGATCGAGGCGCTGCCACTGCCGGAGGCGGCGGTGGATGTGGTCATCTCCAACTGCGTGATCAACCTGTCGACCGACAAGCCCGCGGTGCTGGCCGAGATGTTCCGGGTGCTGGTGCCCGGCGGACGGATCGGGATCTCCGACGTGGTGGCCGAGGATCATCTGACTCCGGAAGACCGGGCCGCAGCGGGCTCCTACGTCGGCTGCATCGCCGGGGCCCTGTCGCGCTCGGAGTACCTTGATGGCTTGGCTGCGGCCGGGTTCGCCGACCCGTCGGTGACCTTCACCAGCCAGGCGGCCCCGGGCCTGCACTCGGCCATTGTCCGTGCCGTCAAGCCCGCGGCGAGGTAACGGTGCCGGGAGCAAGCGAGCAGACCAGCCAGGTCACGGTGCTCAACACCAACTGGGCCGCCGGGCAGGACGGCGAGGACGGCAGGTGGGAGGTCATGATCGTGACCGCCGACGGCCAGCAGCATACCTTCGCTCCCAGCCCGGCCTCCATGACCCCGCTGCTGGCCCTGGCCAGATCCGACGCCATCTTGCTATGGGACCCGGCGGACCGGACACTCATCGCCGCCAACGTCGTCGGCACCTGGCTGGCCCCGACCGGGATTACCCGGGTCACGGTCACCGCTCCTGGCCAGTGACTGCTTATAGTCGGTGACTGCTGGGGTCAGGACACGGCCGCCAGGCGTGGTGCCAGACGCCCGACCCGGTCGGCAAGATGAGCCAGAGCGGTGTCGAAGCTGCCCGGGTCGCCGGCGGGTACCGGGTCCGGGATGGACCAGTGCACCGCTGCCGCCTCGGTGAGTTCCTCGTGGGCCAGGTCGCAAACCGTGACTACGAGGTCGCCCTGGTTCCGGACGTCGCTGACGTGGCGGGGCCGCAACCGGGGCAGCGGCAGGCTGTGGCGCTTGGCGGCGGCGATGGCGCCGGGGTCGATCGCCTCGGCCGGGTGCGTTCCGGCTGATACCGCCGGGACGTTGCTGACCTGGCGCCACAGCGCGGCCGCCAGGTGCGAGCGTGCGGAGTTGGCGGTGCATACGAACAGCACCGATTTCCGCCGCCTGCTCGGTCAGGCGACTCCCGTCAGCCTGGCTTTCATGACACGGGCTGCGTTCTCGCTCAGCATCAGCCTGCACCGGCGCCAGTATAGGAATCCATGAGTCAGAACCAGCCGGATCCCAGCGGCCCCATCTCGGGGCCATACGATGAAAAGGTGACGGTTTGTGCGGGAGTAGTGCTGGCCGGCGGGCGATCATCCCGAATGGGCACCCCCAAGGCCGCACTTGAGTGGCACGGGTCCACGCTGCTGGGTCGCACGGTCAGGATCGTGGCTCGTGCGACAAGCGGGCCGGTCGTGGTAGTCCGTGCCCCTGGCCAGGATCTCCCGGAGCTGCCGGAAGGCACCTTGGTCGCCGACGATCCGCGCGAGGGCAGAGGCCCGGTGCAGGGTATCGCCACCGGGCTGGCGGCGCTGACCGGGCACGCCGACGTCGCGTTCGTCAGCTCCACCGACATGCCGTTCCTGCATCCGGCCTTCATCCGGCGGGTGCTCCGCGTCCTGGGAGAGAGCGAAGGCACGGATGTCGCCCTGCCGGTTGCCTGCGGGCATGAGCAGCCGCTGGTCGCCGCGTATCGCGTCTCGCTCGCGGGAGCTGCCGAGCGCCTGGTCAAGGAGGACCGGCTGCGGCCTGCTTTCCTCTTCGACGAGTGCCGGGTGGAAACGCTAGATGATGCGGCGCTGAAACGAGATCCGGTGCTTGCCGCGCTCGACCCGAACCTGGACTCGGTGCTGAACGTCAATACTCCCGCGGACTACGCGGCGGCCCGCGCCCGGCCCGCACCCGAGGTTACGGTCCAGCTGTTCGGGACTCTCACGAAAGGCGGTAACGCCGGCGGACCGCGCGTGATCCGCGCCGCCACGGTGGGCGGTGCTGCCGACGCGCTGGCCGTCGTGTTCGACCGGCACGTGACGGCGGCGCTGAACGGCGGTCAGATCACCCGCGACCGGGCGACACCGCTCACGACTGGCGACACTGTCTTCTTCTTGTCCGCCGACGCGGCTCTGGCCTCGGCGGTCAGCGGAACAGGACGTAGAGGCGCGGATTGAGTGAAATCGGGCCAGTAAATACTCTCCGTAAAACCACTTCGAATGGCGGGGACAGCGGGTGACCAGGTGCGGACAGTGGTCCTTATCCTGGACCGGTGGATGAGGTCTTGCGCACCGCTGCCGAGGTGATGCTCACGACTCCCGCAAGACATCCTCTGTCCGCCACTGTCGGTGAGATACTGGACTTCTTCCGCGACGATCACGTCCACGCCGCGCTAATCGTCAGCCCGGCTGGGTACCTGGAGGCTGTCGTGGAACGTGATGACATCGCTGAGTACCAGGCTCTTGATGCTGCCGCTGCGCCGCTGGGACGACTCGCGGGCCGCACAGTGCTGCCAGGGGACAGCCTGGCCGAAGTCCGCCGGGCGATGACCGCAGCCGGGCGGCGGCGGGCCGCTGTCACCAGCGCCGACGGCCGGCTTCTGGGCCTGCTGTGCCTTAAGGCCAGCCGGGCGGGATTCTGCTCTGACCAGGACGTTCGCGCCCGCGCCCTTGGTGAGGCCGACCTGCTGTCGTCGGCAGCACAGGCATTGACTGACCTCGGCAACGGACCCACGCCTGGACCCGCAAACAGGGTTTGACCTACCAACCCTGCCCGGCGTGATCACCGGATCGGTCATGCTCAAACCTTTAGCACGCTCAGGCCGATAGCCGGTGGGCTCCGGTGTAGACGTTCATCGACGGGCCGCGCAGGAAACCGACCAGGGTGAGGCCCGCCTGCTCGGCCAGGTCGACGGCGAGCGAGGACGGCGCGGAGACGGCGGCGAGCAGCGGGATGCCCGCCAGGACGGCCTTCTGGACCAATTCGAACGAGGCGCGGCCGCTGACGAGCAGAACGCAGCCGGCCAGTGGCAGGCGCCCGCCGAGCAGTGCCCACCCCACCACCTTGTCCACCGCGTTGTGCCGGCCCACGTCCTCGCGGACGGCAATCAGCTCACCGTCGGTGGTAAACAGCCCGGCGGCGTGCAGCCCGCCGGTGCGGGAGAACACTCGTTGCGCGTCGCGCAGCCGGTCCGGCAGCGCGGCCAGCATTTCCGGCGCGAAGCGTGCCGTGTCTGCGGCCAGCGGCGCATGAGGCAGGACGCAGATGTCTTCGATACTCGTCTTCCCGCAGATACCGCACGCGCTGGTGGTCAGGAAGTTGCGCCGGGCACCCGGCGTCACGATGACGCCCGGTGCCAGGGTCACGTCGGCGATGTTGCCCATCCCGTCGTGGTCGGCATGGCCGCAGGCGGTCCCGTCGCAGAGCTTGATCTCGGCGATGTCCGCCGGTGAGCGGATTACGGCCTCGCTCGCCAGGAATCCGGCCGCGAGTTCGAGGTCCTCGCCGGGGGTGCGCATGGTCATGGTCAGCGCGGCGCCGTCCACCCTGATCCCGAGCGGCTCCTCGCCCGCGAGGAAGTCAGCCCGGGGCGCGCTGCCACCTGGCCGGCCCTCGCCGGGCAGCGTGACTCGCAGCACACGCCGCCGTGCGGTCCGCCCGGACAACGACCCGCCTTCCCGTTTGCTGTCCTTTCCGAAAAGGGTACGCATGTGGCAAAGTCAGAGTTAATGTCGTGGAACGACATGTCCTGGTCCGGCTGCGCTGCGGTGTCCGCCAGCATCGTCTGCACATCCGGCGGCAGCTAAGGTCAGGGGATCGGGACGGGCGCCAGCGTTTCCACCGGCTGGGAGGCAACGGGGGCGATGAGTTTGCGGCCTGGCGGCCGTCGGAATGTCCGAGGGCTGTGATAGGCCGGTGGAGATGGGGCGGAGGCCTGGTCAGGTGAGGGTCGGGCCCGGGCGGGCCGCCGTGCCTGGTACTGCTGGAAGGGGAGTGCAGATGAGTGGCGTACGGGTGCTGGTGGGCACGCGCAAGGGCGCGTTCGTGCTGAGCTCGGATGGCAAGCGCGAGCGGTGGGACGTCAGCGGGCCGCATTTCGCCGGGTGGGAGGTATACCACGTCAAGGGGTCGCCGGCGGAGCCGGACCGGCTGTACGCCTCGCAGTGCAGCGGCTGGTCGGGGCAGGTGATCCAGCGTTCCGATGACGGCGGCGTGACCTGGGAGCCGGCGGGCAACAAGTTCACCTATGACGGTGTCCCCGGGACGCACCAGTGGTATGACGGGACGCCGCATCCGTGGGAGTTCGCGCGGGTCTGGCACCTGGAGCCGTCGCTAGAGGATCCGGATACGGTCTACGCCGGGGTGGAGGATGCCGGGCTGTTCCGGTCGGCCGACGGCGGCCAGTCCTGGCAGGAACTGCCCGCGCTACGCGGCCACAAGTCCGGGCCGTCCTGGCAGCCGGGCGCGGGCGGGATGTGCCTGCACACGATCATCCTGGACCCGGCGACGCCCGGCCGGATGTTCGCTGCGATCTCGGCGGCGGGCGCGTTCCGGTCCGATGACGCGGGTCAGACATGGCGGCCGATCAACCACGGCCTGCACTCGGAGGGTATCCCGGACCCCGGCGCCGAGGTTGGGCACTGCGTGCACCGGCTCGCGATGCATCCCTCCCGCCCGTCCGTGCTGTACATGCAAAAGCACTGGGACGTCATGCGCAGCGATGACGCCGGCGAGTCGTGGCACGAGGTCAGCGGCAACCTGCCGACCGACTTCGGGTTCCCGATCGACGTGCATGCGCACGAGCCGGACACCATCTACGTGGTCCCGATCACCAGCGACGCGGAGCATTTCCCGCCGGAGGGCAAGCTGCGCGTCTACCGGAGCCGGACCGGCGGGGACGAGTGGGAGGCCCTCACCAGCGGCCTGCCTCAGGAGCACTGCTATGTCAACGTGCTGCGCGACGCAATGGCGGTCGACACCCTCGACTCGTGCGGCGTCTACTTCGGTACGACGGGCGGGCAGGTGTACGCCTCAGCCGACGCGGGCGACAGCTGGGCGCCGATCGTGCGGGACCTGCCGGCCGTGCTGTCGGTCGAGGTCCAGACGCTGCCATGATCCGGGTCGTGCTGCCCGCTCACCTGCGGACCCTGGCCCGCGTCGGCGGCGAAGTCGAGCTGGACGTGGCCGGCCAGGTCACCCAGCGCTCGGTGCTGGACGCGCTGGAGGCCCGCTACCCGGCGCTGGCCGGGACCATCCGCGACCACGACGGCGGCGCGCGCCGGGCGTTCATCCGGTTCTTCGCCTGCGAGCAGGATCTGTCCCACCAGCCGCCGGACACCCCGCTGCCGGAGGCGGTCGCCTCGGGCGCAGAGCCGTACCTGATCGTGGGGGCCATGGCGGGTGGCTAGCTCAGGACAGGCGCGCCCGGCTAAAGGACCATGCGCCATGCGCGACGTCGGCTGCGGCTGCTACAACTCTTTGTGTCCGCGTGAACGGCGGATAGCAGGCGTAGAGGGCGGTGGCAGCTGAGGACCTGGCAGGCCGAGGTGATCCGGCGGGTCGCGCATCCCGGGCGCGGGTTTACCCAGGGGCTGATCGCGGACGACGGGATGGTGTGGGAATCCACCGGGCAATACGGGCGCTCGGCGCTGTGCCGCTATCCGCTGGGCGCCGCCCAGGCCGACCACCGGGCCGAGGTGCCGCCGGAATTCTTCGCCGAGGGCATCTGCCGCGTAGGCGAGATCATCTGGCAGCTCACCTGGCAGGAACGGGTCGCGCTGAAGTGGGACGCGCGGAGCCTGGAGCTGGTTGAGCAGGTGCCCTTCAACCGCGAGGGCTGGGGCCTGTGCGCGGCCGGCGAGTACGTGGTGACCAGCGACGGGAGCAGCGAGCTGGTCCGCCGTGACCCGCAGACCCTGGAGCCGCAGGCGGTCCTGCACGTCCGCTGCGCGGGCCAGCGGGTCCAGGGCCTGAACGACCTGGCCTGGTCGGCGGGCACGATCTGGGCCAACGTGGCCGGCACGCACTACCTGGCCGGCATCGACCCGGACAGCGGCGAGGTCACCGACGTGGTCAACGCCCGCAAGGCCGGAGAGCGGCATATCGGGGACCCGCAGGCCATCATGAACGGGATCGCCGCGCTCCCCGCCGAGGGCGAGTTCCTGCTCACCGGGAAGGGCTGGCGGTCGATCCGGCACGTGCGGCTGAGGCTGGCCCGGGATATGGCCGCCCCGGGCCGGGTGCTCGGCGGCCTGGCCCGCTAACCCGGCGGCGGCGTGCCTACCAACCCTCCGCTGACCCGCGGTCAGCGCTCGCAGCCGGGGCCGCAGCGGCTTGTCCGTGTAGCCGCCGTCCGCCAGGCCGGCCCGCCGCTCGAACACGTTGCGGGCGCCGAAGTCGCCGGTCAGCGCCCAGGACACGCCCGCCGCGGCCAGGTAGAGCGGGATCATGGCCACCCCGCCGCAGCAGGCGAACTGGGTGGCGTGCCGGGCCTCGTGCCGGAAGAGTGAGGAGCCGGGGTCGATGCCGTCGCCCCGGGTCATGATCACGTTGCCCAGGCAGAACGCCGGGGCGGGCGGCACCGGCAGCCGGTACCGGACCCCGACGAACAGGCCGTCCGCGCTCCGGGTGGTCGCGGCACAGCCGAGGGCGGCGACGCCGAGCCCGGCCAGGGTCGAGCTGTTGGCCAGGTTGACTGCCTGCCGGACCCGCAGCCAGGCCCGCCGGTCAGGACTCACTCGGGTCGGCCGGGTTGTGCCCGTTCAGCCCGTGCGTCTCGGGATCGGCGACCAGCGCCACCGTCCACGGCTGGGCGTTGACGGGCACCGGCAGGTTCAGCTGCTCCATGCTGTGGTTGCGGTGCGCGCGCGCCGCGGAGGTGTGGTACTCGGACAGCTCGGCCAGGAACGACTCGTCCGCGTACGGCGTGCCGTCCACCACCGGGCCGCGCGTGTGCTCGAGCACGGCCACCACGTCCTCGCCGCTGAGCGTCTTGTACTTCTCCAGCGCGTGCGCCAGGGCCAGCACGTGGTTCCGGTTGTCCCGGATGATCTCCTCGGTCCGGCCGAGCAGCGTGGCCAGCGTGTCCTCGATCCGGTCCGCGAGCGCGTGCCGGACCTGGGCCTCGGGGTCCTGTCCCTTCTTCAGCGTGCCGCCGCGGCCGCCGCCAGGCGACCCGACCTCGAGCCGCTTGGCCGTGGAGTAGGAGGACACCGTGGTGCCCATGCCCCAGAAGCCCTCCATGAACGACGCGACCGTGGTCGCGGACTCCAGGTCACCGGAGACCCCCGACGAGCTGTCCTGGTCGAAGAACATCCGCTCGCCGGCCAGCGAGGCCAGGGAGACCAGGATGTCGGTCTCGTACTCGCTGCGCCACCGGGTGAACTGGTCCTCGGGCGGGATGCTGGCCACCATCCCGAGGTAGTCGCCGCCCTTCTCGATCGTGGCGATGTCGATCTCCATGTGCTGACGCATCCGGAAGGCGACCAGCGCGTGGCAGGCCTCGTGCACCGCGACCGCGTGCCGCTCGCGCTCGATGTACTCCACGTCCTCGGGCGGGCCGAGCTCCTTGAGCTGCTTGGCCTTGATCACGTCCGGCCAGGTGATGACGTCGCGGCCGTTCCTGATCGCGGTGATCAGCGACTCGTTGACCAGGTCCTTGATGGTGGCGCCGGTGGCGTACGGGGTGATCGTGGCCAGCTTGTCAAGGTTGTCGGCGGTGAGCTCGTGCTTGACCTTGGCGAAGTACCCCTCGTAGGTGCGGATCCGGCCCGCCTTGGACGGGTAGCCGACCTTGTAGATGCGGTCGATGCGCCCCGGCCGCAGCAGCGCCTCGTCCAGCGCCGACGGCATGTTGGTGGCCATCATGACCAGCATCCGGTACTTGGGCGGGGGCTTGGGCCGCATTCCGAAGATCCGCCGCACGTACCGGTTGACCAGGCCGCGCGGCTTCTTCAGCCCGGACAGCTCGGTAAGCAGCGCCTGCAGCGTGCCCATGCCGCCGCCACCGCCGCCCATCATCCCGCCCATGATCTGCTTGCTGCGCCGGGTGTCCGGCTCGTCGGTGATCTCCGAGTCCATCGCGTGCTTGGTCAGCGTCCACTGGGTCCCTGACGACAGGTAGGAGAACCCGTGGCAGCCCGCGGGGGTGAACGGCGCCGGAGCGGCCCGGCCCGGCCCGCCGCCGGGAGCGCCCTGGGTCATCATGCCGCGGTTGCCGAGCGAGTCGGCCTCGTCGAAGAAGACGATCACCCCGCCGTAGCGCAGCGAGAGCTTCCGCAGCTTGCGGAACAGCGACTTCACCTTGAGGATGCCGACGCCCATGAACATGTTGATGAACGCGCCGGGATCGACGAATACGTACGGCTTGCCGGTCTCGCCCGCGACCGCCTCGGCCATCAGTGTCTTGCCGGTCCCGGGCGGGCCCCACAGCAGCAGGCCGCCGGGCACGTAGCCGCCCTTTTCCTCCACGATCTCCGGGTTCTCGAGGAAGATGATGTTCTCCTTGACCCGTTCGAGCACGTGGTCCTGGCCCCAGACATCGGAGAACCTGGTCTTGATGTCGTCGGGGTAGTACACGTCCACTCCGCCCCGGGACATGAACCAGAAGAGGGCGACGAACTGGAGCACCACGAACAAGAGCGTGAACGCGATCTGCAGCACGAATGGCAGCACGTGCCAGATCAGCTCGGGTCCTCGCAGCAGCGCCAGGACCGGCGTGGTGTGAATGATCTTCCCGGTGACCACCGCGATCAGGGCGATCCAGAGCACCCACTTCACGAGCCGCGAGAGGCGGAACCTGGTCCAGTCCGAGATCCGGCGGTGGGTGAGCCGCTCGACGCCGCCGAATACTACCCAGGTCCAGAACCGGTGGTAGCCCGCCGAGTGCTCGCTGATCAGGAAGTGGATCTGGCGGAGCACCTCCAGGCCGGCCAGGACGAACACCCACCAGCCGGTCCGCACCTCGATCCGTACCGCGTCCGAGAACCCTATAAGGGGGTTGTTCGCCATTACGGACCAGACCAGGATGATCCACACCGCGCCGAGCAGAACCAGGAACTTGATCCGGTCCCAGATGCCCAGCGGCTTGCGGGTCCGGCGGTCCTCGTCCCTCGGCCGCCCGCCCGGCGGGATTCCGGTGGCGGCGCGGGCGTTCCTCATGACGAGCTCCTGATGGTAAACGACGACATCACGTCGTTGATCGCGGTCTGGTCCGTGCTGTAGCAGCTGGTCGTGCAGTGAAGCACCATGAAGTAGACGACGGTGTCCTCGGCGTTCGTGAGCGCGATCTCGTCGAAGGTGTCGGTCGGGCCGCCCTCAAAGGTGTAGTCGAACGTCTCGCGGACCCCGTGCACGCCCAGGCCCGGCGTGAGGTTCTCGTCGCGGATCTGCTTGAAACCGGTCAGCGGGTACCCCGAGGGCTCGCTCTGCCGCGCGGTGGAGGTGACCGGAAGGAAGATGTCACGCAGTACGTTGTAGGACAGGCCCTGGCTCCCGGCAAAAGTGGGGGTGCCGATCTCGGCGAAGACGAACGGCTGGCCTGAGCCGAAGCCCAGGAAATCGGTGGCCGTCGGGTTACCCCCCGCCTCGTAGGCGACCTGCCATCCGCCGGCCGGGTACTGGAGTTGAGCCTCTTCCTTCTGGAGCGCGTCCCCGCTGATCTTGTGCCAGCCGTTCGGGACCTTGAAGTAGGTACTCTGGCTGGAGTTGGCCACGTACGTGTACTGTGGCGCCGCGCACCCGGTAACGGTGACCCCGAGGAGTAGCGCGCATCCCCCGACGAGGCCCTTTGCGACGCGGTGGGCCATGCTCGCCAAGAGGTGAGACCTCCACGTAGGGACTACGTAGTGCCAATTATGACGCGTTCGCCCGCAATGGTACAGGTCTCGCACGGATGCGAGTCCGCTGAAGACCAGGCCCGTTGCGGTCGGCATGAGATTCCTTTCCCTGCGGGTTCGGCGCCCAAACTGCAAGCCGGCGGCTGGCTGCGGCGTGGTGGCCGCTGAACGCCGCGCGCGGCCTGCTAGCCTGCGCGATCATCGTCAGAGCCGATGCGCGTACAACAACGGAGGGACAAAGCATGACCGCCCAGGAACTTGAGCAGGAGATCGAGCGTACCCGCGAGCATCTCGGGGACACGATCGACGAACTGGCCGGCAAGGCCGACATGAAGGCCCGGGTCCGCGCCCGGGCCACCGAGGTCAAGGCGCGCGCCGCCGAGGTGTCCGGCCGGGTCCGCCAGAGCAAGGCGGTACAGAGCCAGGTGCTGCAGCGCCGCTGGCCGGTCGTGGTGGCGGCCGGCGTCCTCATCGCCGGATCGGTGATCATCCGGCGGCGGCGGCGCGGTAAGGCCTAGCCGGCTGACCTTGGCGCATGGCGGTCTCGGGCCCGTCCTGACCGCCGGCCCGGGCACTAGGGTCGGGTCATGAACGTCATACGCAGCATCGGGTTGTTCGCCGCCGCCGGCCTCGCGGAGATCGGCGGCGGCTACCTGATCTGGCGGTGGCTGCGCGAGGGCGCGCCCTGGCCCGTCGGCCTGGCAGGCGCGCTCATCCTGGTCGGGTACGGGGTGATCCCGACCTTTCAGTCCTCCGCCGATTTCGGCCGGGTCTACGCCGCCTACGGCGGCGTGTTCGTGATCATGAGCCTGCTCTGGGGCTGGGGGGTCGACGGACGCCGGCCGGACAACTTCGACTGGCTGGGCGCGGTCATCGTCGCGCTGGGCGTCGCGGTGATCTTCTTCAGCCCGCGGAACGCCTGATGAGCACGACCGATCCGCGCGACCCGCTCGGGCTGGCCGCCGACGCCCCGCTGCTGGCCGCCTGGCTGGACTGGACGGCGCAGGGCGCGGCCGGGAAGCTGACCCCGATGGGCACGCCGGGGCACAAGCAGCGCCAGGACCTGACCGGTGCGGTGGTGGCGGGCGACGCGCCGCTGTACGGCGGTCTGGCCGCGATCAAGCAGGCCGACCGGCTGCTGGCCGACGCGCAGGCCCGCGCGGCCGCGCTGTGGGGCGCCGACTGGTGCCGCTTCTCGGTGGCCGGATCCACGCACGGGAACCAGGCGTTCTGCCTGGCCCTCGGGCAGCCCGGCCAGGAAGTGATCATTACCCGCACCGTGCACCGGTCCCTGCTGCTCGGGCTGGTGCTCGCCGGGCTGCGGCCGGTCTGGGTGCGGCCGGAGATCGATCCGCGCTCCGGGCTGCCCGCCGCGGTGGCGGTGCAGACCGTCCGGGAGGCGCTGGCCGCGCACCCGGCGGCCTGCGGCGTGATCCTGGGCGACCCGTCCTACGTCGGGACCACCGGCGACCTGGCCGGCCACGCCCGCGCCGCGCACGAGGCCGGGGTGCCGCTCATCGTCGACGCGGCCTGGGCCGCCTACCTCGGCTTCCACCCTGACCTGCCGCCGCATGCGATCGAGGCCGGCGCCGACGGGCTGGTGACCAGCGCGCACAAGACGCTGCCCGCCTACACCCAGGGGGCGCTGCTGCTGGCCAGGACCGAATTCCTGGATGTGGCCCGGCTGAACCGGGCCTTCGAGGCCACCCACACGACCAGCCCCGCCGGCTCGATCCTGGCCAGCATCGACGCCTCCCGGGCGCTGCTGGCCCGGGACGGGGAGCGGCTGTGCGCCCGGCTGCTGAGCGGGGTGGCCGCGGCCCGCACGCGGTTGCGGGAGGTGCCGGGCGTGGACGTGCTCGACGGTCCGGGCGTCGACCCGGCCAAGCTCGTGGTGCTGCTGGCCGGTACCGGGGCGAACGGCGGCGTGGTCGAGGCGGACCTGATCGCCGCGGGCATGCCGGTGGAGATGGGTGACCGGGACACGCTGGTCCCCATCCCGTCGATCGCCGACGACGAGGAACGGCTCGCCGCGTTCACCGAGGTGCTGATCGCCTCGATCGGCCGGCGCCGCGGCCCGCCGCGCCTGGCCGGCCGCGGCGGCCGCCTGGACGGTGCGGCCGCAGACGGTGCTGTCCCCCCGCGAGGCGTTCTTTGCCCGGAACGAGACCGTCCCGGCCGACGCGGCGATCGGCCGGGTCAGCGCGGAACTCGTCGCGCCCTACCCGCCGGGCGTCCCGGTGCTGGCCCCGGGTGAGCTCATCACTGAGGAGGCGCTAGCGGCGCTGCGCGAGGTCGCTGCCGACGGGGGCCGGATCGCCTACGCGGCCGACTCCAGCCTCGCGACCTTCCAGGTCGTCGCCTGACTCCACCTCAGCCACGGCGACAACCGCCTGCTCGTCGTGCACGTACCTGCGACCCCGCAGCAGCGAGGCCACGGCTGCGACCAGGCACGCCACGATGGCGAAGTCGAACGCGATGTCCAGGCCGTGCTGGAACGGTCCCGAGATCAGCGACGGGAAGAACGTGTGCCCAGTGAGGAAGGCGGCGTGGCTGGCGGGCAGCTTGGCCAGGGTGGAGCCGAGCAGCGTCTGGATCGGGTTGTAGCCGAGCAGCGCGGCGAACATGATCGAGACCGGCGGCAGCGCGGCCAGCTTGGCCGCGGCGGCCGACGGCACGCCCTGGGCCACCAGGCCGTGGTTGAGCGTCGCGGGCAGCGACGAGGCCAGGCCCAGGATGATCAGCGTGAAGAAGATGCCGATGGACAGGACCATGGCCGAGTTCTGGAAGGTGGCGCTCATGCCCGCGCCGACCCCGCGCCGCTCGGGAGGCAGGCTGTTCATGATCCCGGCCCGGTTGGGCGAGGCGAACAGGCCCATGCCGATGCCGTTCATCAGCAGGATCAGTGCGAACTCCCAGTAGGCGAAGTCCACGGGCAGCAGCTCGAGCAGGCCGAACGAGGCCGCGGCGACCACCATGCCGCCGGTGGCGAAGGGCCGGGCCCCGAACCGGTCGGACAGCCAGCCGGACGCGGGCCCGGCGATGAGGAAGCCGACGGTCAGCGGGAGCATGGCGATTCCGGCCCACAGCGGGGTCCGCTCGAAGCTATAGCCGTGGATCGGCAGGTAGATGCCCTGCAGCCAGATGATCAGGATGAACATCAGGCCGCCGCGGCCCAGGCCGGAAAGCAGGCTGGCCAGGTTGCCCGCGGTGAACGGCCGGATCCTGAACAGCGCAAGATGGAACATCGGCTCGGCCACCCGCGTCTCGATCACGCAGAACAGGGCCAGCACGGCTAGGCCGCCGAAGATCAGCGTCAGCACCAGCGGACTGGTCCAGCCCATCGTGTGCCCGCCGTAGGGCTGGATGCCGTAGGTGATCCCGACCAGCACCGCGATCAGGCCCGCGGCGAAGGTCACGTTGCCCCACCAGTCCAGTGAGGCAGGCCGCCGGACCCCGAGCTCACGCAGCTTCAGGTACGACCAGACGGTCCCGAGCACCCCGAACGGGACCGAAACCAGGAAGACGTAGCGCCAGCTGAGCGGGCCGAGCACGCCGCCCAGCACCAGGCCGATGAACGAGCCCGCGATCCCGGCCACCTGGTTCAGCCCCAGCGCCAGCCCGCGCTCGCCGGCCGGGAACGCGTCGGTCAAGATCGCGCTGGAGTTGGCTAGCAGCATGGCCCCGCCGACGCCCTGCAAGATCCGCATCCCGATCAGCCACCAGGCGGCGGCGGTGCCGTGCAGCCAGGTCAGCGAGAGCAGCACCGAGAACAGGGCGAAGATCGCGAACCCCAGGTTGAACATCCGGACCCGGCCGAACATGTCGCCCAGGCGCCCGAAGCTAACCACCAGCACCGCGGTGACCACCAGATACCCCATGAGCAGCCACAGCAGCAGGGTGGTGTTGCCCGGCTGGAGCGGGTTGACCCCGATGCCGCGGAAGATGTCCGGCAGCGCGATCAGCATGATCGAGGAGTTGACCGTGGCCATCAGCACGCCGAGCGTCGTGTTGGACAACGCGATCCACTTGTAGCGCGACCCGGGCCCCGAACCCAGGGCAGGCCCCGGCCGGCTAGCGGGCATCACGGGTCGCGAGGCGGAAGCGGACGACACAGCACTCCTTCGGGCAGAGAATTAGTTGCTTAATAGCAAGCAACTAATTCTGCCTCCAGTATCTTCCCGCCCGCCGCGAGGACGCAAGGATCAGGACGCCGCCAGCGCCCGGACCTGGTCGTAGTCCAGCCAGGGATCGGTCAGGAACTCCCGCCACCGCGGATCGTGCCCGGCCCGCTTGATCCGGTAGTAGACCGCACGCCGGACCGCGGGCGAGGTATTCCCGCCGATGTTGTGGCCCAGCAGGTAGTGCGCGAGCAGCAGGTCGCCCGGTTCGCCCGTGACCTGCTCCGGTCCGGGCCGCCGGATCGGGGGATACCCGCCCGCGGCGAAGAACGCGTCCGGTCCGTGCTCGCGGAAGTACGCCGCGTGGGTCAGGTGGGTGCCGGGCCACACCCACAGGTTCCCGGCGTCCGGGCCGCGCTGACCGGACATCAGCACCCCGGCCAGCATGGTGAACGTCCCGGGCCGCCCGTCCGGCTCCGGCGGGAACCCGTCGATGTGGTGCATGCCAGGCCGGTGCGGGAACGGCGGGATGTTCAGCGCCACCTGCACCTGCCACGGCGCTACCAGCGTCCCGGGCCCGGTCAGCGCCTCGGCCAGCCCGAACGCCGGGCTCCCCGTCAGCAGCGCGGCCAGTTCCGGCGCCCGCGCCGCCTCGGGAAAGTAGTTAAACGGTCCCCGCACGTCGGCCCCGGGCGGCTCGCACTCGATCAGCCGGTCGATGGCCCGCGCCGCGGCCTCCACCACCTCCCGCGGCACCACCCCCGGCAGCACCAGGAAACCGCGCTCGGCGAACTCTTCAACCTGCCCCCGGCTCAGCACGCGCACCACGGTAGGTCAGCCCCGGACGCGTAAGCCAGCGATTAAAGCCGTCGTCAGCCCGGGTCACGCTCCCGGGTATGGCCTGGAGTAACTTGGGCCCACGTAAGCACGCGAGGCTCCGAGCCGACGACGATGAGGAGAGCCGATGCCCACCCGCACCGCACGTACCGCCTGGACCGGGACCCTGGAGCAGGGCAAGGGCCTGGTCGAGTTGACGAGCTCCAAGCTCGCCACCTATGAGGTGTCGTTCCCGCGGCGGGCCGCCGAAGACGCCGGCGGCTACACCAGCCCCGAGGAGCTCATCGCCGCGGCCCACTCCTCGTGCTACGCAATGCAGCTGTCCGCGCTGATCGGCCAGGCGGGCGGCACCCCGCAGGCGCTCGACGTGCAGGCCGACGTAACCCTCGGGCCCGACCCGGCGGGCGGGTTCCGGCTGACCGGCATCAAGCTCACCGTCCGCGGTGAGGTCGAGGGCCTGGACGACGCCCAGTTCGCCAAGGTGGCGCAGGACGCCAAGGCCAGCTGCCCGGTCAGCAAGGCGCTCACCGGGGTGGACATCACCCTCGACGCCGCGCTCGAGCACTAACCGCCAGATCACGCCGCCCGCGGGGCGGCGCGGTCCAGCGCGGCCAGCGCCTCGGCCGAGGTCCGGAAGGACAGCTCCATGACCGCCTGCCTGCGCCGGGGGTCCATCAGGTTGATCCCCATCGCGGCCAGGTCCCGCGGGCCCGGCGTCAGCACGGTCACCCGCTTGCCCCGCGCGGCCAGCGCCCTGGCCTGCCGGACCACGGCGTGGGTGAGGACCTGCCGGAGCCGGCGCTCCATCCGCAGGTGCGGCTGGAGCGGATGGTCGGTCTCGGTGCTGGCCAGCGGGGCGAGCACGTAGACGTCCTGGATGTCCGTGCCGGCCAGCACGTCCAGCGAGGTCATGGACCGGACGCCGCCGTCGACGTAGCGCCGGCCGCCGATGACGGCCGGCTCGTACCAGCCGGGAATGGAGCAGGACGCGACCACGGCGTCGGGCAGCGGCGCCGCCGGGGCGCCGTCCCGGCCGAACAGCACGCGCTGCCCGGTGTCGTAGTCCACCGCCGCGATCCACGTCGGCTGGTCGACCCAGCCGGACGGTCCGGCGCGGTATTGCAGCCCGGTGATCAGGGAGCGCAGCGTGGTGTGCCGGCCGCGGCCGTACGGCAGCCAGGCGCTGGCGGCCACCCACGGCGGCACCCGGTGCGGGGTGAGCAGGGCTGCACAGGCCAGGGGGACCGAACCGAGACGCATCCGGGGCAGCGGCGGCAGCGGCCCGTCCTGGGCAGCCAGCGCGACCGATTCGGTCAGCAGGCCGGTGGCCTGGCCGCGCTGCCAGGCGGCGATCTCCTCGAACGGCGCGCGGCAGCGCAGGGCCGCGGCCAGCACGCTGCCCGCGCTGGTCCCGACCACCAGGTCGACGTCGCTGACCGGGCCGGGCAGCCGCTCGGCCAGGCGGACCAGGGCGCCGGTCATCCAGGCCGCGCCGAGCACGCCGCCCGCCCCGAGCACCAGGGCCGTGGTGCCAGAGGAGCGACGGGAGCGGCGAGGCACCCGATCCGGACCGAACACCACAGCAGCCACGGCCACCTCCGCAACCATTCACGCCGCCGCCAGCTGAGCGTTGGCTGCGCGTCATGATGCCACTGAGGTAAGGGTACGTCCGGCTCACCGCGGGTGCACGCAGGTCAGCGTTCGGACCTAGAGCCCGCCCGGCGACATTCAGCCAGCGAACTCGGACCGGCAGACCAGCCCCGCCACAGGAAAGCTGGTCCACAATGGGAGCATGACGAACCAGCCCGGCACCGGGAACTTCGGAACGGCTCCGCAGGCCGGGACCGGCGGCCACCGCCGCCGGGCGGCCGAGATCGACGTCGACGAGGCCCGGAAGGCCTTCTTCTTGATGGTCGGGTTCATCATGCTGATCTGGATCCTGCAGATCGCGAACTGGGCCGACCACTACCATCTCGACGGCAGCTACGGCATCCTGCCGCGCAGCCTCGGGCACCTGGGCGACATCTTCACCGCCCCGTTCCTGCACTTCAACTGGGACCACATCGAGGGCAACTCCGGGCCGCTGTTCGTATTCGGCCTGCTCGCCGCCTACCGCGGCGTGGTCAAGTTCCTCGGCGTGACCTTGATCGTGGCCATCACCAGCGGCCTGGCGGTCTGGCTGTTCCAGGGCAACGGCCAGGTCACCGTCGGGGCCAGCGGCCTGATCTTCGGCTACTTCGGCTACGTCCTGGCCCGCGGGCTGATCGACCGGAACCTGATCGACGCGCTGGCCGCGGTGGTCATCGCCCTGTCCTATGCCTACATCCTGACCGTGGCCGTCCCGGGCACCCCGGGCGTGAGCTGGATCGGTCACCTGGGCGGGCTGGTCGGCGGGCTGGCCTGCGGCTGGATCTTCCGCACCCGGCGCGGCCCGCAGGTCAGGAGCCGGACGCAGCCCCCGGCCGCGCCGGACAAGGCCGGCAAAACAGGCCAGGAACTGCAGGTCGGCCAGGGCCATCCCCGCGCCGACCTGTACAAGGAACTCGGCGACATGGGCCTGTAGGCCGCCATGCCGAACGACCAGTGGCGGCAGTGGGTCGTCTACCAGGTGTACCCGCGCAGCTTCGCCGACTCGACCGGGGACGGCGTCGGTGACCTGCGCGGCGTGCTGGCCCACCTGGACCACCTGCGGCGCCTGGGCGTGGACGTGGTGTGGCTGTCCCCGGTCTACCGGTCGCCGATGGACGACAACGGCTACGACATCAGCGACTACACCGACGTCGACCCGCTGTTCGGCACGCTCGCCGACCTGGACGAGCTGATCGCGGAGCTGCACGCCCGCGGCATGCGGCTGGTCATGGACCTGGTGGTCAACCACACCTCCGACGAACACCCCTGGTTCACCGAATCCCGCTCCAGCCGCGACAACCCCAAGCGGGACTGGTACTGGTGGCGCGACCCCCGCCCCGGCACCACGCCGGGCACCCCCGGCGCCGAACCCACTAACTGGGAGTCCCTCTTCTCCGGCCCGGTCTGGAGCTGGGACGAGCACACCGGCCAGTACTACCTGCACATCTTCTCCCGCAAGCAGCCCGACCTGAACTGGGAGAACCCCGACGTCCGCCAGGCGATCTACGCCATGATGCGGTGGTGGCTGGACCGGGGCGTGGACGGGTTCCGGATGGACGTGATCAACATGATCAGCAAGGACACGTCGCTGCCAGACGCCGTGCCCCGGCCCGGGTCGATGTACGGACGTGGCGACCAGTACTTCAGCTGCGGCCCGCGCAACCACGAGTTCCTCCAGGAGATGTACCGCGAGGTGTTCGCCGGGCGCAACACAGCCGTCCCCACCACGGGCGGCGCGCACGTGCTCACCGTGGGCGAGATGCCGGGCGTCACCATCCCCCAGGCCCTCCTGTTCACCGAGCCCGGACGTCACGAGCTCGACATG
The DNA here is from genome assembly GCA_963742795.1 of uncultured Actinomycetes bacterium. Lineage (GTDB taxonomy): Bacteria > Actinomycetota > Actinomycetes > Streptosporangiales > Streptosporangiaceae > Palsa-504. The sequence goes on along the minus strand of CAVUNL010000013.1, from coordinate 239,439 downwards.
GTGTTCCAGTTCGAGCACGTCCAGCTGGACATCGGCGCGGACAAGTTCCACCTGCGCCCGCTCCACCTTCCCGACCTGAAGGCGTCGCTGGCCGCCTGGCAGGCGGGCCTGGCCGGGCGCGGCTGGAACTCGCTGTACTGGGGCAACCACGACCAGCCCCGTGCGGTGTCGCGGTTCGGTGACGACGGCGCCCACCGGGTGGCCTCGGCCAAGACGCTCGCCACCGTCCTGCACCTGCACCAGGGCACCCCGTACGTGTACCAGGGCGAAGAGCTGGGCATGGCCAACGCGCCGTTCGCCGCGATCGGCGACTTCCGGGACATCGAGACGCTCAACTACTACGCACAGGCGGCCGCGCGCGGCGACGTCGACCTGGCCGCGCTGCTGGCGGCCATGCTGAAGATGAGCCGGGACCAGGCCCGCACCCCGGTCCAGTGGGACGCCTCGCCCCACGCCGGCTTCACCACCGGCACCCCCTGGATCGCGGTCAACCCGGACTACCCCGAGGTCAACGCGGCCGCCGAGGTCGGCCAGCCAGGCTCGGTGTTCGAGCACTACCGCAAGCTCATCGAGCTCCGCCACAGCGACCCGGTGATCACCGACGGCGAGTTCGAGCTGCTGCTGCCGGACCACCCCGCGATCTGGGCCTTCCTGCGCCGCGGCCCGGACACCGAACTGCTGGTCGCGGCGAACTTCTCCGGCGACGTGACCGCCGCCGCCCTGCCCCTGGACCCCGAGTGGGCCGGCGCCGGCGTCGTCCTGACCAACCTGCCCGGCCAGGACCCGCTCCAGCCGCCGCCCGACCTGAAGCTCCGCGCCTGGGAATCGGTCATCTGGCGCCGCACCAAGTAGGACGGCTCACCCGATGGCGGCGGCGATGATCTCCCGGGCCTGGTCCTGGATGGCGGCCAGGTGCTCGGGCCCGCGGAACGACTCGGCGTACAGCTTGTAGACGTCCTCGGTGCCCGACGGCCGGGCCGCGAACCAGCCCGACGCGGCCACCACCTTGAGCCCGCCGATCGGCGCCCCGTTGCCGGGCGCGGTGGTCAGCGCCGCGGTGATCGGCTCGCCCGCGAGCTCGCGGGCCGACACCTGGTCGGGCGACAGCCGGGCCAGCGCGGCCTTCTGCTCCCTGGTCGCCGCGGTGTCGATCCGGGCGTAGACCGGGTTCCCGTAGCGTTCGGTCAGGTCCTGGTACTGCTCGGACGGGGAGTACCCGGTCACGGCGGTGATCTCGGCGGCCAGCAGGGCCATGATGATCCCGTCCTTGTCCGTCGTCCACACCGACCCGTCGCGCTGCAGGAACGACGCCCCGGCGCTCTCCTCGCCGCCGAACGCCACCGACCCGTCCAGCAGTCCGGGCACGAACCACTTGAACCCGACCGGCACCTCCAGCAGCACCCGACCCAGGCCCTCGGTGACCCGGTCGATCATCGACGAGCTGACCAGCGTCTTCCCGACCGCGGCCGCTTCCGGCCAGCCGTCCCGGACCTGGTACAGGTAGTCGATGGCCACCGCCAGGTAGTGGTTGGGGTTCATCAGCCCGCCGTCGGGGGTGACGATGCCGTGCCGGTCGGCGTCGGTGTCGTTCCCGGTCGCGACGGTGAACTCGTGCTGGCGGGCGATCAGGCTGGCCATGGCGTACGGCGACGAGCAGTCCATCCGGATCTTGCCGTCCCAGTCCAGCGTCATGAACCGGAACGTCGGGTCCACGTCCGGGTTGACCACCGTCAGGCCCAGGTCGTAGAAGCCGCCGATCTCGCCCCAGTAGGCCACGCTGGCCCCGCCCAGCGGGTCGGCGCCGATCCGCACCCCGGCCGCCCTGATCGCGGGCAGGTCCACCACCTGGGGCAGGGCCGACACGTAGCCGCCCAGGAAGTCGTACGTCCCGGTGGTGCCGGCCGCGACGGCCCGGGCGTACGGCACCCGGCGCACGGCCTTCAGCCCGTCGGCGAGCAGTTCGTTGGCCCGGTCCTGGATTTCCCTGGTGATGTCGGTGCCGGCCGGCCCGCCGTCGGGCGGGTTGTACTTGAACCCGCCGTCCGGCGGCGGGTTGTGCGACGGCGTGACCACGATCCCGTCCGCCCGCGGCCCGGACCCGCCCGCGTTGTGGGCCAGGATGGCCCGGGACACGGCCGGGGTCGGCGTGTACCCGCCGCGCGCGTCGACCAGGACCTGCACCCCGTTGGCGGCCAGCACCTCCAGCGCGCTGACCTGGGCCGGCTCGGACAGCGCGTGGGTGTCCGTGCCCAGGTACAGCGGCCCGTCGATCCCGTGCGCGGCCCGGTACTCGCAGATGGCCTGCGTGGCGGCCAGGATGTGGTCCTCGTTGAACGTAGCCGTGAACGCCGACCCGCGGTGCCCGGACGTGCCGAACGACACCCGCTGCCCGGCGTCACCGGGGTCGGGATGCACCGCGTAGTACGCGGTGACCAGCTTGGCCACGTCGACGAGGTCTGAGGCGGCAGCGGGCTGCCCCGCACGCGGATCAACCATGCCGTCATCCTGGCACGGGGCCGCCCCGCTCCTCGTCGAGGGGGAACCTCTGCGCGGGAAACCGCAGCTCATGAGCTGCCGCAGCTAATCAGGCACGGTCGATTTCCGTACTACAAGCGAGCCTAGAGCTGTTCGGGAGGGAACGATGGTACCGATCCAAGGATCAGCCCACGACATTGAGAGCGTCCGGGCGGTCATCATCATCGTCGCGCTGGTCGGCGCGGTCTTCTGGAAACTAATACTCGGCGTGCTGCTTGCGCTGATCGTGGTCGCGGTGGGCGTGGGAGCGTTCGTGCTCGCGCAGGGCATGCACTGATGACTCAGGTCCGGACCCGGGGTCACCGCCCGCCGGGCCGGACCCGCCCGCCCGGCTGCCGCGGGCGGGTCGCCTCGTGGACCAGCCGCAGATCGACCACGTGATCCGGTGAGGCGAACGGCGTGCCCGGCGCGCTGACGTCAAACCGGCCGCTGTCCGGCACGTAGTCGCGGCCGCGGGCCACGACCCGGCGCAGCCGGCCCAGCGCAGCGATGCCGGCCAGCGGATCGCCGTCCACCACGATCAGGTCCGCCTCGTACCCAGGGACGAGCCGCCCGGTCACCGCGCCCAGGCCCAGCGCCGCCGCGGCCTCGGTGGTGGCCATGGCGATCACCTCCGCGGGCGCGAAGCCCAGCAACGAGACCATAGCCTCCAGCCCGCCGGCGTACTGATGGTGCGGCGTGTTGTCGATCCCCGCGTCCGTCCCGGCGATCATCCGGACGCCCGTCTCGTACATCGGCTTCACGTGCTCGCCCACCGTGATTCCGGTCAGCTCGGTCACATAGGGCGCGTTCACGTTGATGGTCGGGCAGACGATGATGCCCTGCTCGGCCATATCAGCAGCGACCGACTCGGAGAACTCACGCTCGTTGGTCTCGGTCACCCACGAGCAGTGCTCGATGGTGCTCACCCCGGCCGCGACCGCGCGCTTGATGCCCTCCAGCCCGTGGGCATGCGCGGCCACCGCCATGTCCACCCGCTGCGCCTCGGCCACGATCACGGCCAGCTGCTCGGTGGTGAACTGCGCGTACCACGGCGCCGAACCCCTCGTCATGAACCCGCCGGTGGCCATCACCTTGATCAGGTCCGCGCCGTGCTTGCGATGGGTACGGACGATGCGCCGCAGGTCGTCCTCGCTGTCGGCCTCGCCGCCCATGAACCAGCAGTGCCCGCCGGTGACGGTGACCGGCGGGCCTGCTACCACCAGCCGCGGGCCCCGGGCCAGGCCCGCCGCGATCGCGTCCCGCACGACCACGCCCAAGAACGAACGCGCGCCCAGGTCGCGGGCGGTGGTCACGCCGACCCCGAGCAGGTCCCGTGCGGTGGCCAGCATCAGCACCAGCTGCTGCTCGTCGGTCTCGGCTTGCATCCGCGCGGCCGGATCCGGCCCGCCGTCGAATCCGAGATGGACGTGGCAGTCGATCAGCCCGGGCAGGATCGTCGCCCCCGGGTAGTCCGTCCGGGGCCACGCCGCGTACTCCACGGGCAGGCCCGCCACAGGACCGGCCCACGACACCAGGCGGTCGCTGAGCACCACCGCCCCGTCCGCGACGGTCTGCGAACCGGTGATGACCCGCGGCGCGGTGAGGACCTCCTCCGGCACCACCTCAGCTTGCCCCAGCGGGCCCGCCCGCACCAGATGGGAGGATGACGATGTGCCAGAAACAGCAACGCTCCGAGAGGCCATCGACGCCACCACCGTCCCGATGCTCCGCGCCCGCGGCAGCTTCAAGTGGACCGCGCCCGGCCCGGACGGGTTGGGCGCGGCCGTGGCCGAGATGGACTTCGGCGCCGCGCCCGCCATCCTGGACGCGCTGGCCGCGCTGTCCGCCGACGCAAACTTCGGCTACCTGTCCCCGGTGCTGGCCGATCAGCTGGCCGCGGCCTGCGCGGACTTCGTGCGGCGCCGGTACGGCTGGGCCGTCGACCCCGCCGACGTGCACCACGTCCCGGACGTGATCAAGGCGCTGGAGCTGGCCATTACGCACTACTCCCGCCCCGGCTCGCCGGTCATCTTGCCCACGCCCGCGTACATGCCGTTCCTGTCGGTGCCGGGCTACCTGGGCCGCGAGATCATCCAGGTCCGGATGCACGACGAGGACGGCTTTTTCACCCTCGACCTGGACGCGATCGAGGACGCCTTCCGGGCCGGCGGGCACCTGCTCATCTTCTGCAACCCGTACAACCCGCTCGGCCGGGTCTTCACCGGGGCGGAGATCGCCCAGCTGACCGACGTGATCGACCGGCACGGTGGCCGGGTGTTCGCCGATGAGATCCACGCCGCGCTGGTCTACCCCGGGCAGCGGCACCTCCCGTACGCGGCCACCTCGCCGGCCGCCGCGGCGCACACGCTGACCGCCACCTCCGCGTCCAAGGCCTGGAACCTGCCCGGCCTCAAGTGTGCCCAGGTCATCCTGTCCAGTGACCCCGACCGGGAGGTCTGGGAGGAGATGGGCTTCTTTGCCTCGCACGGCGCCAGCAACCCCGGCGTGGTAGCCAACATCGCCGCCTACCGGCACGGCGAGGCGTGGCTGGACGAGGTCCTGGCCTACCTCGACGACAGCCGCCGGCTGCTGGCCGGCCTGCTGCGCCGCCACCTGCCCCAGGTGCGCTACCGTCCGCCCGACGGCACCTACCTGGCCTGGCTGGACTGCACGGCCATGGGCCTGCCCGGCTCGCCCGGCGCCCTGGTCACCGAGCGCGCCCAGGTCACGGTGATCGACGGGCCCGCCTTCGGCGACGGCGGCCCGGGCGCCTTCCGGCTCAACTTCGCCACCCCCCAGCCCATCCTCACCGAGATGGTCGAGCGCGTCGCCGCCGTACTTTCAGACGCCGCCCTGGGCAACCACCGGTGACACCGATCCGCGCCGCGATCCGGGTCGAGGGGATCGTCCAGGGCGTCGGCTTCCGCCCGTTCGTCTACACCCTGGCCACCAGCCTCGGCCTGGGCGGGTTCGTCGGCAACGACGTCGACGGCGTGTTCGTCGAGGTCGAAGGCCCGTCCGCGGCCGTCACCGAGTTCCTCCGCACACTCGAACGCGACCCGCCCCCGCTGGCCCGCATCGAGCGGGTCACCGCGCGTCCCATCACCCCGAACGGCGACACCTCCTTCGCCATCGCCGCCAGCGGCCCGGTCACGCAGGCGCGCCACACCCTGGTCTCGGCCGACACCGCCACCTGCGCCGACTGCCTGCGCGAGCTCGCCGACCCGGACGACCGCCGCTACCGCTACCCGTTCATCAACTGCACCAACTGCGGTCCCCGGTTCACCATCGTCCGGCACGTGCCCTACGACCGGCCGTTCACCACCATGGCCCCGTTCGCCATGTGCCCGCCGTGCGAGGCCGAGTACCACGACCCCGCCGACCGCCGGTTCCACGCCCAGCCCACGTGCTGCCCGGCCTGCGGCCCCCGGCTGAGCCTCCGCGACCAGGCCGGCATCACGCTGCCCGGCGACCCCCTGAGCACCGCCGCTCAGCTGCTCAAGGAAGGCCGGATCCTGGCCGTCAAGGGCCTGGGCGGCTACCACCTGGCCGTCGACGCCGCCTGCGACCAGGCCGCCGCCGCGCTCCGCGCCCGCAAGCACCGCGAGGACAAGCCGTTCGCCGTCCTGGTCGCCGACCTGGCTCAGGCCCGAGACCTCGTCGAGGTCGACGAAGCCGCGGCCGGCCTCCTGAGCAGTCCCGCCCGGCCCATCGTCCTGCTGCCCCGCCGCCCGGACGCGGCCGTCGCCCCGGCCACCGCCCCCGGCAACCGCTCGCTCGGGGTCATGCTGCCCTACACCCCGCTGCACCACCTGCTCGTCCGCGCCCTCGGCCGCCGCCCGATGGTACTGACCAGCGGGAACGTCTCCGACGAGCCGATCGCGTACCGCGACGACGACGCGCTGGCCCGGCTGGCCCCGATCGCGGACGCGTTCCTCACCCACGACCGGGCCATCCACATCCGGACCGACGACTCGGTGGCCCGGACGTTCCGCGCCCGGCCGATGCTGATCCGGCGGTCTCGCGGCTACGTCCCCGAGCCGGTCACCGCCGGCGCGGGCTTCCCCCGCCCGGTGCTGGCCTGCGGCGCCGAGCTGAAGAACACGTTCTGCCTGGCCAAAGGGCGCCACGCGTTCGTCTCGCACCACGTCGGCGACCTGGAGAACGCCGAGACGCTGCGCTCGTTTACCGAGGGCATCGAGCACTTCCGCCGGCTGTTCGACATCAACCCCCAGGTCGTGGCGCACGACCTGCACCCGGAGTACCTGTCCACCAAGTACGCGCTCGACCTGGACGGCGTCGACCTGCACGGCGTCCAGCACCACCACGCGCACATCGCCTCCTGCCTGGCCGATAACAGTGCCGATTACCGGGCAGACGGCCCGGTCATAGGCATTGCCTTCGACGGCACCGGCTACGGGACCGACGGCACCATCTGGGGCGGTGAGTTCCTGGTCGCCGGGCTGGCCGGCTTCGAGCGGGGCGGCCACCTGGTCCCGGTGCCGATGCCCGGCGGCGCGGCGGCGATCCGCCAGCCGTGGCGGATGGCCGCCGCCTACCTCGGCCCCGGCGCCGCGGAAACCCTCGGCGTCCGGCGGCGCAACGCCGAGCGCTGGACCGCGGTCAACGCCATGGCCGCCAAGGGAATCAACGCCCCGCTGACCTCGAGCGCGGGCCGGCTGTTCGACGCCGCCGCCGCGCTCCTGGGCGTCCGGGACACGATCAACTACGAGGGCCAGGCCGCCATCGAGCTCGAGCAGCTGGCCGACCCGGCCGAGAGCGGCGCCTACCCCGCCGCCGTCGTGGCCGGGGACCCGTTCCAGATCCGGGCCGCCGACCTCCTGACCGCTCTTATGTCTGACCTAACGGCCGGAGTTCGTGCCCCCGTCATCGCTGCCCGCTTCCACCACGGCGTCGCGGCCGCCATCGAGGCGGGCTGCGTCCTGCTGCGCGAGCGCCACGACCTGGACACCGTCGCCCTGTCCGGTGGCGTGTTCCAGAACATGCTCCTGCTGCACGCCACCGTGTCCCGGCTGGAGGCCCGCGGCTTCCGCGTCCTGACCCACTCCCGCGTCCCGTGCAACGACGGCGGCATCAGCCTTGGCCAGGCCGTCATCGCCGCCGCCCGCGACCGGCTCGCTCGCCCGGCGCTCTAGGGTCACCGCCAGCGGAGCGGCAGCGTGACGCGGACCTCGGCCGAGTGCCCGGCGGCGAGCACATCGACCCAGGCGGTGTCTCGGCTCAGCGCCGGCAGCACCTGCAGGCGCATCGTCACCTCGCCGCCGTCCGCCCCGGCCCAGCCGCAGGCGCGGGTGGCGTGCCAGCGTCCGCCGTTGTCGCGTACCCATATCCTCAGCGGGAACTCCAGGTCCACGCCGAGCCGGCCGTCATATCCGTCCGGTGTCACGCCGGCGGCCTGCACGAACAGGACGGTGCGGTCCGCGGAGTTGTGCAGCCCGGCGATCGTGAGCCTGATCCCGTCGAGCTCGGGAAACGCGACGGCCATCGCGGCGCAGCCGTCGCCAGCCGTTCGCCGCTTCCTGCGGCGATAGTGCGTGAGCATGCTCAGCCATGGTCCGGGCAGGTCACGGGCCGGCGGTGCGGCGATGCCGTGGCCGGTGACGTTCAAGGCCGCGCACAACGCGGCCAGGTGGCCGGGGACCGGGCTGAGCGGGGACAAGGCGCCGCACGCCTGGAGAGCGGCTATGGCGTCGCCGAGCCCGTCGGCGATACAGGCGAACGGCTCCGGTAGCGGCACAACCGGATGAAGCCTGATCTCCTGCGGAAATTCCAGCACTAGCAACAGCAGTCGCATCGCGATGGTGTTCAGCAGGTGCTCGCCCAGGCTGGCGGCGGGCGGACGGAGCGTCATCTCGGTATCGTCGGGCGGCCGGTTCAGGTCGATGCGCGCGGCGGGTTCGCCGGGGATGGTGGCCAGGTCCAGCCAGCGGATACCCGGTGGCGGACCGGGCTGCAGGGTGAGCTGGCCGGTCAGCTCATCGGGACGGTCCTCGCCCCGGCCGCGGAAGCCCATCTGATAACGCGTCCCCCGGTCATCCGTGGCGCTGAACTGTCGCACGGGGAAGGTGGCGTAGGGGCGGTACCTGCAGCTGGCCTCGATTCCAGGAGGGACGAACTCGCCGCGCGTCCGCGCGGCGACGGTGAGCCATGCGTCGCAGGCCGTCCGCGTGTACGACAGCACATGGATCTCGCCGGTAACGTCTTCCATCTCGCCGCTGACGCCTTGGCCCTCGCCACGGACCGGGATCATCTGGCCGACAGGGACGGCGCGGTAGGGAGCTGTCCCTGGTCCGGCCGATCGTCCTGCAGCGGCCGCCGCGGACTGGCAGCTCATCAGCATGGCCAGCGGGACACGCACCGCGGATGACCGCAGCAGTGATCCCGGATCCGGGCTGCGCTGGGCAGCCGGGCCAGCCCGCCTGATCGCCTGGGCCAGCGCGAAGTCGTGCAGGATCTGGTCAGCGACCCCGTCATCGAGGGCACGCACGGCGGTCAGCACCTGCGCGACCTCGGCCACCCGCCTGGTGTCGGCCTCCAGCGCCGTTTGCAGCTCGGCCATCCCGCGCGCGGTATGGGCCTTGACGGCGCCAACGCTGAGGCCGATCGCGCGTGCAGTCTCAGACTCGGGCAGGCGCGCGTAATGCTGTAGCGCGATCGCCTCGCGCTGTCGCATCGGCAAGCCGTAAAGGGCAGCCGCCGCAGCAGCTTGCGGGAATGTCGCGGCCCGGCACAGCTCGCCCTCGGCCACCAGCCGCAGGTGGGCTTCCGCGCGCTCGCGGTTCAGCCCCACCGGACGCCCAGCGACAGCTCGGCGGCCAGCCCGGCCTGCACCGACGCGACGGCGCGGAACGCCTCGCGCAGGTAGGAGCGGGCCAGCACGTCCGGGCGGGCCAGCAGCGGGTGCACCACGCCAAACTCGGCGACGCCCTGAGCCGGGCCGGGGCCGGAGACGGATACAGCCACCGCCGCGGGTCAGCTCAGGCGATCTCGTCGGCCACGCCGACGACGGCTGGGACGGCGAATGAGGAAAACAGGCCGAGCGAGCGGTCCAGTTCCTGCTTGTAGCCGAACCTGGCCAGTTCGTCGCTGTCTGCGGTCGGCATGGCCATGGTCCGCCTCCTCGCGCGAGTGCCGCGGCGGCCACCCGCGATGTCCCTCATTATGAGCCGCTCATAACCCCAGGTGAACTCGCCGGCCCGCATTGCCCACATGCCGGGACAAGCCCCCCAGGGCGGGCTAGCAGATGCGCGGAAGCGGGTCGCCGACCAGCAGGTCGACGATCCGGGTGCCGCCGAACGCGGTCTTGAGCTGGACGATGCCGGGCTGTTCCTCCCGGACCCGCCCGATGACCGCGGCGTGCTCGCCCAGCGGGTGGGCGTGCAGCGCGGCGACTGCCTGGTCGGCCGCCTCGCCGGGGACGACCGCGACCAGCCGGCCCTCGCAGGCCACGTACATCGGGTCGATGCCGAGCAGCTCGGAGGCACCGCGCACCTCGGCCCGGACCGGGATCTCGTCCTCGCTGACCAGCACGCCGACGTCGGCCGCCCTGGCGATCTCGTTGAGGATGGTGGCCACCCCGCCGCGGGTCGCGTCGCGCATGGCCCGGACCCCGGGCACCGCGTCCAGCAGCCCGGCGACCAGCCCGTTCAGCGGGGCCGTGTCGGAGCAGATGTCCGCCTCGATGTCGAGCTCGCCGCGGGCCAGCATGATCGTGATGCCGTGGTCGCCGATCGGCCCGGACACGATGATCGCGTCGCCCGGCTGGGCCCGGGCCACACCGAGCGAGACATCTCGTTCGACGAGCCCGACGCCCGCGGTGTTGATGTAGCAGCCGTCGGCCTTGCCCTTCTGCACCACCTTGGTGTCGCCGGTGACGATGTGCACCCCGGCCGCGACGGCCGCGTCCCGCATCGACTCGACGACCCGGTTCAGGTCGGCGACCGGGAAGCCTTCCTCCAGGATGAAGCCGGCCGACAGGTACAGCGGGGTGGCGCCGGACACGGCCAGGTCGTTGACCGTGCCGTTGACGGCCAGGTCGCCGATGGTGCCGCCGGGGAAGAACAGCGGCGAGACCACGTAGGAGTCGGTGGTGAGCGCGACCCGGGCGCCGCCCAACCTCAGCTGGGCCGCATCCTCCAGCGGCTCGAGCAGCGGGTTGCGGAACGCGTCGAGGAAGACCGCCTCGATCAGGGTGTGCGTGGCCTTGCCGCCCGCGCCGTGAGACATCGTGATGCGCTCTTCGCGGACCTTGGGCCGGCGCCGCCGGGCCCGGTCGATCCGGTCCAGCACCTGCTGCTCCCTGCTAGCTGGATCAGGGTCGGCCAGCGGCAGCTGCCGCCGGCCGCCCGCGTCCAGTTTGTCGTGTTCGGCCAGGGCCTGGTCGATCCAGCTCTGGCTCATGACCGGCCCGCCTGCGCCGCCTCGGCCACCCGGGTGCGGTTCATCCGGCCGAAGTTGTAGTACGCCGCGCACGCGCCCTCGGGGGACACCATGCAGGTCCCGATCGGGGTCTCCGGGGTGCACGCGGTGCCGAATACCTTGCACTCCCACGGCTTCAGCACGCCCTTGAGCACCTCGCCGCACTGGCACGCCTTGGGGTCGGCGACCCGGACCCCTGGCACCTGGAACAGCCGCTCGGCGTCCATGGCCGCGTATTTCTCCCGGACCTGGAGCGCGGAGTGCGAGATGAAGCCCAGCCCGCGCCATTCGAAGTAGGGCCGCAGCTCCATCGTCTCGCCGATGGCCTTGAGCGCGACCAGGTTGCCGTCCCACGGCACCACGCGCGAGTACTGGTTCTCCACCTCGGACCGGCCCTGCGACAGCTGCACCATCAGCATGTAGATGGACTGCAGGATGTCCAGCGGCTCGAACCCGGCCACCACCACCGGCTTGCCGTAGTCCCGGGCGATGAACTCATACGGCCGGCAGCCGATCACGGTGGACACGTGCCCGGGGCCGATGAACCCGTCGAGCCGCAGGTCCGGCGAGTCGAGGATGGCCTTGATGGCCGGCACGATCGTGACGTGGTTGCAGAACACCGAGAAGTTGCTCAGGCCAGCCGCCGCGGCGCGCAGCATGGTCATCGCGGTCGACGGCGCGGTGGTCTCGAACCCGATGGCCATGAACACGACCTGCTGGTCCGGGTTCTGCTTGGCGATCTTGAGCGAGTCCAGCGGGGAGTACACCATGCGGATGTTGGTGCCCTCGGCGTTGGCGTCGAAGAACGACCCGCCGCTGCCCGGCACCCGCATCATGTCGCCGAATGAGGTCATGATCACGTCGGGCTGCGAGGCCAGGTGGATGGCGTCGTCGACCCGGCCCATCGGGATCACGCACACCGGGCACCCGGGGCCGTGCACCAGGGTGACCGACTCCGGCAGGTAGTCCTCCAGGCCGTGCTTGTAGATCGTGTGGGTGTGGCCGCCGCACACCTCCATCAGCTTGTACTGGCGGCCCGGCTCGCAGAGCGCCGCGATCTTCGCGGCCAGCGCGTGGGCCTTGTCGGCATCACGGAATTCGTCGACGAACCGCATTGTCCGCCGCTCCTCGCTATTCGATCACGTGATTCTCTCAGCGCCGTTGATCTCGTCCTCGTAGGCCTGGCCGATGCCTTCGAGGAATTCCATGGCCGCGGTGGCCTCCCGTTCGTCGATCTTCGACAGCGCGAAGCCGACGTGGATCAGCACCCACTCGCCGGGAACCGGCGGGTCGTCGGTGAGCAGCCCGATGTTGATCAGCCGCCGGACGCCGCTGACGTCCACCTTGGCCAGATCGGGCTGTTCGGGGTGAAGCTCGATGACCTCACCGGGTATGCCGAGGCACATGGGACACCTCTTCCTGGGTCAGCTCCCACAGCACTTGATAGGTCGTTGTCTGCGCTTCCTGGATCCGGTGCACCGAGGAGGACGGCGCCACGAACAGGTAGTCGATGCTGTCCAGCTCGGCCATCTTCCCGCCGTCGTAGCCGGCCAGCCCGATGGTCAGCATGCCGCGCCGGCTCGCCTCGTCGAAGGCGCGCAGCAGGTTGCCGGAGTTGCCGCTGGTGGACAACCCGACCGCGATGTCGTTCCGGCCGCCGAACGCGGCCAGCTGGCGGGCGAACACCACCTCGACGCCGATGTCGTTGCACAGCGCGGTGACCACCGACGTGTCGTTGGCCAGCCCGAACGCGGGCAGCGGGCGGGCCTCGCCGCCGGGGTTGAGGAACAAGGTCGCGAGCTGCTGCGCGTCGGTGGCGCTGCCGCCGTTGCCGAACGCGAACAGCCGGCCGCCCGCGGCGAACCGGGCCGCGGCCTCCCGGGCGCACTCGGCGATCCGGGCGCCGTCCCGCTCGGCCACGGTGCGGCGCAACTCCAGGACCTCCTGCGCCTTGGCCACGGTCGACGCGCGCACCTGGTCCATGACCGCGGTCAGGTCCGAGGTGTCGGCGTACAGGAACGGGTACAGGGCCTCGAACTCACTCATGACCGCCGCCGCCCACCACAGCGATGGCCTCCCTGGCGTGCACCAGGATGGTGTCTCCCACGCCGGCGCTCACCAACGCCACGCTCACCGTTTCCTCGCCCGCGCCGGTATCGACCACGGCCATCGCATCCTCGAGCAGCCGCAGCACCCTGACCTGCACGGCGGTGTCGGAACAGGTAATGCAGACGTCCCCGGAGCATTCGCTCACGTGACCACCCCCGGGCCGAGCACGCCGGGCTGCTCGAAGAACACGTGGACCAGCTCCCACAGCACGTGGTAGGCGGTGACGTGCATCTCCTTGACCACCCGCGGGTCGGAAGAGGCAGCCACCAGCACGTGGTCGACCGCCTTGCTGGTCGCGATCGCGCCGCCGTCGCCGCCGGTCAGGGCCACGGTCAGCAGGCCGAGCTCGCGGGCCGTCTCCAGCCCCGCCAGGACGGCGGCGCTGTGCCCGTCCGGGTCCAGGCCCAGGGCGATGTCGGCCGGATCGGCCAGGAACCGGATCTGGTGGGCGAAGATCGCGTCCACCCCGGCGCGTTCGGCGATGCCGGTGACGGTGGCCACGTCGCTGGTGAGCGAGATGGCGGGCAGTGCGCGCTTGCCGACGATGACCGGATGGACGAACTCAACGGCCACGTGCTGCGCATCAGTCGAGGAGCCCCCGGTGCCGAACACCACCAGCTTGCCGCCGGAATGAAACCGGACGGCCATGGCGTGGCACGCCGCGGCCACCGCGTCCGCCTGCCCGGCCAGGTCGCGCGTTGGCTCACTGCGCAACTCGAATAGGCGAACGGCGTCACCGCCGTCGGTAGCCATGACAGCCACCGTAAGGCACTGGCAGGGGGCCGTCTAGTGGCCCACAGGACACTTCTGGTTGAGGCCGGACACTTCTGGGCCATAGGACGGACACTTCTGGACGGACGCACCTCAGAGCAGCCGCAACTGACGGTCACCGGTCCGGCGCGTCCGGCGCGGCGCGACGGGGCCGAGCAGACCGGGGCTGACCGAGACCAGGAACGGCGACCGGCCCGCCGCTTCCTGCGCGCCGTGCCTGGTCCGGCGGGCCGCGCAGGTCAGCACGAGCTGGCCGCGGGCCCGGGTCATCCCGACGAACAGCAGCCGGCGCTCTTCGGCGGTCTGGTCCGGGGTCGCCGGCCCGGACCCGGGCAGGCGCAGCGGCAGCAGGCCGCGCTCGCAGCCGGCCAGGAACACCACGTCGAACTCCAGGCCCTTGGCCGCGTGCAGGGTCAGCAGGGGGATCGCCTCGGCCCGCGGATCCAGCGCGTCGGTCTCCGCGCCCAGCGAGATCTCGGTCCGGAACCGCTCGGCGTCGTCACCGCACCGGCGGGCCAGGGGGGCCAGCACCTCGCCCGCGGCCCGGATGTCGACCACGGTCGCATCATGCTCGCCGCGCGCCGCGGCCAGGGCCCGCACCGCCGCGGTCAGCTGCCCCAGGACGTCCCCGGCCAGCTGGGAAAGCCCCATCTCGCGCACGATGTCGGCTACCGCGGGCCGGCGGGCCAGCAGGTCGTGCGAGCGTTTCTGGTACGGCAGCCCGGCCCGGGTCAGCGCCTGGCCCAGCGCGGCGGCCTGCGCGTCGGTCCGGTACAGCACGGCGATGTCGGGCAGCCCGAGCTTGCCGTGGCCGTGCCCGTCGGCCCGGCCGCTGTCCAGGCTGTGGAACGAGGCCCCGCCGAGGAGCTGGTCGACCGCGGCGGCGATCCAGGCCGCCTCGGCGTGCTCGTCGGCGGCCTCGTGGAAGGACACGTCACCGGGCTCCGGCGCCCCGCCAGCAGCGGCCGCGGCCGCGGCGGCCCGGCTCGGCACCAGCGTGGAGGGCGCGACGGCCTGCAGGGCGGCGGTCACGATGGCCGGGCTCGACCGGTAGTTCCGGGTCAGCTCCACCGTGGTGGCCCCGGGGAAGTCGACGGCGAACCGGCCGAAGATGCCGACGTCGGCGCCGCGGAACCCGTAGATGGCCTGGTCCGGGTCCCCGATCGCGGTCAGCCCGGCACCGTCGCCGGCCAGCGCGCGCAGCAGCTCGTACTGCACGGGGTCGATGTCCTGGTACTCGTCCACGCTGACGAACGGCCACCGGGCCCGCAGCCCGGCCGCGATCAGCGGCTCACGAGCCAACAGCGCCGCGGGCAGCTCGGTCAGGCCGTCGAAGTCCACCAGGCCGTGTGCGATCAGCTCGGCGCGCAGCGCCGGGCCCTGCGGGTCACCGGCGAGCTTGCGCCCGTCGCGCTCCGAGCCGGTCAGTTCCGTCGCGACCCGCACCAGCGCGGCCTCATCGGCGACCCCGAACGAGGGCGGGAGCCCGGCCGCCTCGGGGTGCTCACGCAGGATCCGCAGGCCCAGGCCGTGGAATGTGGTGACAGTAAGTTCCTCATCGAGGCTGGCGCCCAGCCCGGCCAGCCGGTCGCGCATCTCCTGTGCGGCCCGCCGGGTGAACGTGATGGCCAGGAACTGCCGGGCGGGCCGGCCCAGCTCGGTGACCTGGCGGGCGATCCGGTGGGTGAGCGTCCGGGTCTTGCCGGTGCCCGGCCCCGCGATGATCAGCAGCGGCCCGGTCGCCGTAGCCGCGGCCCGCTGGTCCGCGTCCAGGCCGTCGAGCACCGAGCCCGTGGACTCCGGCGAGGGAGCAGGGGCCGCGCCGCCACGGCGGGCTCGGGGCCGGGGCGCGGCCGGGGATACCCCGCTCCGTTCGGCAGAATTCTTGTCGGCCTGAGCCGGCGCGGCCAGGTCCGTCATCGCGAACAGGGCCGACCCGTCCAGTTCGTCCGGACCGAACAGCCGGATGGTGCCGTACTCCCCGTCGTAGCCCGCCGCCCTGATCACCTCGCCCCGCCGGAGCCCGCCGATGCCCTCGGCGAACCGCGCGCCGCCGACCCGGCGCAGGTCGTCGAGCGGGACCTCGCGCAGGATGGTCAGCTCCGGTCCCAGCGCGCCGACCAGCCGGCCCGCCTCGGCGGTCACCTTCTTGCTCTTCGGCCCGGTGCCGAGGATCTCCCCGATGATCTGGGGCAGCTGGACCAGGCAGGTGAAACCCGCCGCGCCGTCGGGCCGGAAGCCGGCCGGCCGGTCGGCCAGCTCGGCGACCCGGTGCAGCACGCCGACGGTCAGCGGCTTGCCGCACGCCGGGCACCGGTCCTCCAGCGCGGTGGTCTGCTCGGGTTCGATGCGGACCCCGCACTTGCGGTGCCCGTCCAGGTGGTACTTCCCCTCCTCGGGGAAGAACTCGAGCGTGCCGTCCAGGCCTCGCCCGGTCCGCAGCGCCTCGGCCATCGCGAAGTAGTCCAGGTCGGTGCCGAACACCGTCGCCTCCCGGCCCAGGGCCGGCGGGGAGTGCGCGTCGGAGTTGCTGACCAGCCGGTAGGCGTCCAGCGACGAGCAGGTCCAGTTCATGGCCGGATCGGAGGACAGCCCGGTCTCCACGGCGAAGATGTGGCCGGCCAGGTCGGCGTAGCAGTCGCGCACCGCGTCGAACCCGGACTTGGACCCCAGGACCGCGAACCAGGGCGTCCAGAGGTGCGCCGGGACCAGGAAGCAGCCGGGTCCGGCCTCCAGGGTGATCTCCAGCAGGTCGCGGGAGTCCAGGCCCAGGATCGGCCGGCCGTCGGAGGCCAGGTTGCCGACCTTGGCCAGCGCCGCGGTGATGCGGTCCGCGGCCTCGAAGCTCGGCGCGTACAGCAGGTGATGGACCTTGCGGGTCCGCTCGTCCCGACGGTAGATCGTCGAGATCTCTACCGAGAGCAGGAAGCGGACGGTCCCGGCGCAGCTGGCCGGGGTATCGCGGTGCAGCCGGCGCTCGAGGTCCGGCCGGACCCGGAACAAGCCGGGCTCGGCCGGGACCAGCGTGTCCTTCAGCTCCGCGGCCCACGCCGGGTGCGTGAAGTCGCCGGTGCCGAGCACGGTGAGGCCCTTGCGCAGCGCCCACCAGGACAGGTGTTCGATGTCGCAGTCCTTGCTGCAGGCGCGCGAGAACCGCGAATGAATGTGCAGATCGGCGATGAACATGTCGGTCCGATCCTGCCACGAGGCACTGTCATTCGCGGGCTATCGCTCAGCCACGTCCTCGCTGGCCGCGTCCTGGCCGAGGTAGGCGGTGATGACTCGCGGGTCGGTCATCGTGGTAGCTTCCCGACCTGGAGGTACCCACATGACCGAGCAGCGAGTCAGCGTGACGATCACCGATGGCGTCGCCGATGTCCGCCTCACCCGGCCGGAGAAGCGCAACGCCCTGGACGGGGCGATGTTCGCCGGCCTGGTCGCCGCGGGCGAGCGGCTCAAGGCCGAGCCCCGGGTCCGGGCCGTGGTCCTGTCCGGCGAGGGACCGGACTTCTGCGCGGGCCTCGACTTCGGCTCGTTCCGGGCCATGCGCGACGGCGAGCGGCTCTCCGCCCACGTCGACCTGCCGCCCGGCGGCGGCCCGGCCCAAGCCGCCGGGCAGCGCGCGGCGTACGTGTGGACCGAGGTCCCGGTCCCGGTCATCGCCGCCGTGACCGGCAACGCCCTGGGCGGCGGGCTGCAGATCGCGCTCGGCGCCGACATCCGCATCGTCGCCCCGGACGCCCGGATGTCGGTGCTGGAGATCAGGTGGGGCCTGATACCCGACATGACCGGCACCCAGCTGCTCCCCGAACTCGTCGGCCGGGACGTGGCCAAGGAACTGACCTTCACCGGGCGCATAGTCAGCGGCGAGGAGGCCGTGGCGCTGGGCCTGGCCACCCGGGTCGACCCCGACCCGCGCCAGGCCGCCCTGGAGCTGGCCCGGTCCATCGCCCTCCGCAGCCCGCACGCCATCCGGGCCGCCAAGCGGCTCCTGGACCTGGCCGGGCGGGCGGACCTGGAGACCGGCTTCGCCGCCGAGCAGGAGGAGATGGGCGCGCTGATCGGCAGCCCCAACCAGGCCGAGGCGGTGGCCGCGGAGTTCGAGCAGCGCCCGCCCCGCTTCACCGACCCGGCTGCTTAGCGCGTTAGCGCAGGTGGTGCTCGGCCAGGTGCGCGCCGAGCACGTCGTACCCGAAGTCGGCCGCCGGGTCCCGCCACACCGAGGGCGCCCGGTCGAGCAGGATCGCGCGGGCACCCTGGCCCGGATCCAGCGACCGGACCAGGTCCCGGGCCAGATCCTCGGCCCCGGCCAGCGGGCGCAGCGGCGCGGAGCCGAGCAGCGGCGAGACCGCCGGGTCGGCGCCCAGGAAGCACGGCGTCACCGCGCGGACCACGCCGGCGGTGATCAGGTTGTTCAGCGAGACGTGGTGGCCGCCGAACCGCCACCCCCACGGCGCCGCTGTCCCTCCCGTCCCCAGTGTCCCAGGCCCTGGACCTGCCTCAGGAGCGGGCTGCCGCGCGGGCGTCGGCCCAGGTGCGGGCGTCCGCCGCGTCCAGCACGGCCAGCTGCGCCTGGTCGACCGCCCAGGAGGCGTAGTCGAGGGCGTCGGCGGCGTCGGCCTCCGCGTCCTCGGCGTCCCGCTCCGCCACCTTGGCGTCATGCTCGTTACGCTGGCGGTCGATCTTGTCCTGGAACGCCGCCTGCCTCGCCGCCGCGTCGGCCTTCATCGCCGCCCACTGGCTCTGCGCGTGGCCGGCGGCCTGTCCGGCCTTCGCCTTGACCGCGTCCTGGCGGGCCTGGATGTCGGCCTTGGTCTTGTCCAGCCGCTTCTTGACCTGCTCGTTGGTCTCCTTCTTGCTCTGGTCGAAGGAGCTCTTCAGGTCCGCGGTCCGCTGCTGCAGCGCGTTGACCTGATCGGAAATGCTCATTGTCGTCCTCCTCAGCGATTGCCTCTCCCCCGCCAGTCCACGCCACAATCACCCCCCCCGAACAGTCGACGGCGGCACTGCCGGTATTGCCCCCCGCTATGACCGAGCCCGGGCCCGCACGGACCGCCGGCCGCCGCCCCGGTTCCGGACGTCAATTTTCGGCCGAACGGTCCGTAGTTCCTCCCGCGGGCCCTGTTTCCCGCGCCTCGAACCCGGCGCACTCGATGACCGGCAGCCGCGGATACCGCACCAGCCGGTCGTCCCAGGCCGAACGCCCGCACCGCAGGTACGCGGTCCCCCGGCGCGTCTGGTTGAGCTTGGCGTACCGGCAGGTCAGGCACAGCCCCGGCGCCGCCCCGAGCTTGGCCCACCCCGCCTCTGGAGCCGCCCCGCCCAAGACGGCCAGGTCGGCGCGCCGGAGGCGCCCGGGGTCGGCCAGGATGTCGATTTCCGCGATCCTTCCGCGCGAGACGGTGAACGCCATGACCGCGAACGGCTGCCCGCCCACGGTCACCACCGCGCCTGCGGCCCCGTTCACCAGCGCCGCCTGTACCGCCGCCGCGGGCTGGTCGAACATGAGCGCCTGACCGGCCACCGCGGCCGCCCCCCGGATCCGCGCGGAAGCTCCCGGAAGCCCCGTCCCGCCGTCGACGCGCAGCACGACGTCCGGGTCGAGGACCGCGACGAGCCCGTCGAAATCACCGCGCCGCGCCGCCGCGAAGAAGGCGTCGACGACCTTCCGCTGACGGCCGATATCGGGGTCCGGAGCATTGGCCTCGGCTCCCCGCACCCGGCGCCGGGCCCGGCTGGCGAGCTGCCTGGCCGCGGCCGCCGAACGCCCCACGATGGGGGCGATCTCGTCGAAGGGCAGGTCGAACAGGTCGTGCAGGACGAAGGCCAGCCGTTCGGCCGGAGTCAGCGTGTCGAGCACCACCTGCAGCGCGAGCCCGACCGAGTCGGCCAGCAGTGCCTGCTCCTCGGGGTTCGTCCCGTCCGCCGGGCTGATGACCGGGTCCGGGACGTGCACGCCCATGGGCTCCTCACGTTGCGTTCTCCGTGAGCGCAGCACGTTCAGGGACACCCGGGCGACGATCGTGGTCAGCCAGGCGCCGAGGTTGTCGACGCCGCTGGCGTCGGACCGGCTCAGACGCAGCCAGGTTTCCTGGACGGCGTCATCGGCCTCGGCGAGCGAGCCGAGCATCCGGTAGGCCACCGCCCGCAGGCGGGTCCGGTTCTGCTCGAAGCTCTCCGCCAGAGCGTCGGACTCGGTCAACGGTCACATACCTCCGCAGCGGGGTGTCGTATAGGTGACACCCCAGATCAGTCCTATGTGACAAGGAAACCGGAAACCGATGAGCAACGAGCGACCAGGCATGACCACCACGACCACGCTCGGCGAACTGACCGGCGACTACACCCTCGATCCCGCGGGCACGCGGCTCGGCTTCGCCGCCCGCCAGGCGATCTTCCCCGCGGTGCGGGGACAGTTCACGGAGTTCGCGGGCAGCGCGCACCTGGACGGCGACGACCCGTCCAAGTCCAGCGCCCGGCTCACGATCCAGGCGGCGAGCATCCAGACCTCCAGCTCAAGGCGCGACGACCACCTGCGCAGGGCGTTCCTCGACACCTCGGACCACCCGGCCATCACCTTCACCTCGACCGGAGTCGAGCAGCTCAGCGAGACGACCTTCAGGCTCACCGGCGACCTGACCATCCGCGGCGCGACCAAGCCGGTCACTGCGGACTTCGAGCTGACCGGCGCCGGATACGACCAGCAGGGCGCCTTCCGGGTCGGCTTCCAGGGCGCGATGACCATCAACCGCCGGGACTGGGGCGTCAGCTGGAACGCCGTGCTGGAGGGCGGCGGCGCCCTGGTCAGCAACAAGGTAACGCTGGGGTTCGCCTCCGTCGCCGTCCGGCAGTCCTGACCAACTGAATTAGAATCGCCTTGGGGCCAATATGGCCTGCCGCGCCTCGCGTGAGGAGCAGCCCCATGGCGATCGGCGACTCACTGGTCCTCACCGACGACCAGCGGGCGCTGCGGGACACCGTGCGCGGTTTCCTGGCCGGCCAGCTTGCCTCGGACTCGCTGCGGACCATGATCGGCGCCGGGCCCGGGTACAGCCCGGAGTTGCACGCTCGGCTGGCGACCGGGCTGGGCCTGGCCGGGCTGACGATTCCCGAGGAGTTCGGCGGGCGGGGCCTGTCGCAGGCCGACGCGGGCGTGGTGCACACCGAGCTGGGCCACGTCCTGTACCCGGGCCCGTTCCTGCCCAGCGGGCTGGCGGCCGGCGTCCTGCTCGCGGCCACCGGCGACGCGGCCGCCGACGGCCCGATGACCGCCGACGGCGCGGCGGCCGCCAAGCGCTGGCTGCCGCTCCTGGCCGACGGGTCGGTGACCGGGACGATCGCGGCCGCCGGCCGGGACGGCCGCTGGTGGTCCGAACCCGGCGGTGTCCGCGCCCACCTGACCCCGCACGGCTGGCGGCTCTACGGCTCCTCGTGGTACGTCGTCGCGGCGCACGTGGCGGGCGTCGTGGCGGTGTCGGCCCGGGCCGGGTCTGTGCCCGCGATGTTCCTGGTAGAAGCGGGCGCCCCGGGATTCAGGGTCGCCACGCAGCGCGGCCTGGACCTGACCCGGCGGGTGTGCGTGACCTCCTTCGACGCGACCCCGGCCGTGCTGCTCGTGCAGGACGGCCAGGCCGTCGCCGCCCTGGAGCAGGCCGAGCGGGACTTCCTGCTCGCCACCGCGGCCGAAGCCGCGGGCGGCATCAGCTGGTGCCTGGACACGGCTGTGCTGTACGCCGGGGGGCGGGAGCAGAACGGGCGCCCGACCGGCTCCTTCCGGGCCGTCGCGCACGCCTGCGTGGAGATGCTCGAGTCCTTCCAGGAAGCCGAAGCCGCCGCCCGGTACGCCGCCGTCGCCGCCGCGGCCGGCGACGCCGAGGCCCCGGCCGCGGCGCGGGTGGCCGCGCTGCGCGCCGGGCAGGCCTACCGCACGGTGACCGAAGCCGCCAGCCACTTGTTCGGCGGCCTCGGCTCCACCTGGGAACGCGACGTGCAGCTGTACTACCGCCGCGCCTGGTCCGCCGAACGCCTGGCCGGCGGCCCCCAAGCCCACCGGGCCGCCCTCGCCGACCCGGGCTGACCCACCGCGCCCGATGGCCGTCCCGTCGATGACTGCGCTCGTCCGGTTCCTTCCGCTGGCTGGTCGTTGCCGCGCTATCACACCGAGATGTGACTTCTTGTCTCATTTTTGAACGCGCCCCCTCTCGCTATCGGGCCTGTTACCCGTAACATGGGCCTGGTGACGGCGTTTCGCGCGCTGGCATCGGGCGTGGCCCGCGCAGCCCCGACGGCAGGCATCCGGACCGGCCTGGGACCGTTAACCGGCACCCGGCTGGGCCGGTAACCGGCCATGGCCAAGGCCCTGACCATCCGGACCCGGCGCGAGCCGGGGTACGTCGTCGTCACCGTCGTCGGCGAGGTCGACATCGCCACCGTGGCCAGGCTGCGCGAGCGCCTGTCCGCCCTGACGGCCGGCGGAGTCCCGCTGGTGGCCGACCTGGACCAGGTCAGCTTCATCGACGCGACGGGGCTGGGGGCGCTGGCGGGAGCGGCCCGCGACGCGGCCGCCCAGGGGACCAGCATGTACGTGGTCTGCTCCCGGGCGCAGACCCGGCGGCTGTTCCGGGTCACCGGGCTGGACCGTCAGATACCCCTGGCTCGCGACCTGGCCGAGGTGCTCCACACGCTGAACACCCAGGAGCCGTAGGTCCGGCCAGTTTCACCCGCTCACCGGCGGGTAGCTAGCCGCCTCATGGGACCAAGCGGCGGGGCCGGGCCGGGATCCGGGGGGCCCCCGGATCCGCGGGAGGAGTCGGCCGCGCAGCGCGCCGACCGCAACCTCGGTGAACTCCTCCAGGAGCTGCGGGTCGCGGGCCTGGGGGTGCAGGTCCTGTTCGGGTTCTTGCTCTCGCTGCCGTTTACCGCCCGGTTCGCCCGGCTGAGCCCGGGTCAGCGGGACCTGTACCTGGCCAGCCTGGTGCTGGCCGCGGTGGCGACCGCGCTGCTGGTCGGACCGGTCGCCTACCACCGGCTGGTGTTCCGCCAGGGTCAGAAGGAACGGCTGGTGCGGGCGGCCAGCATGATGGCCATCGGCGGCCTGGCCGCGGTCGCCCTGGCCGTCTCGGCCGCCGTCCTGCTGGTGACCAGCTACGTCGGTGGCGGCCTGGCGGCCGGCTTGATCACGGCCTTCGTCGTCTGCCTGTTCGGCCTGCTGTGGTTCGCCTTCCCGCTCGCCCGCCGCCGCTAAGCAGCGGCCACGAGCGCCGGCCCGCGCCCGCACGCGTGACCGCGCGGACGTAGCGACGCCCGGATCGGACGTCCCCGAATCGGACAGCAGGGCCAGCCGGTCCGATATACGTCAGCTGACCGATGTCTCTCACTGCAACTTGCAGCAGCATTTGTCGTGCAACCCGCATCGGAGCGCCCCGCGCCCGAGCAGCCGACGCCTTCCCGGACCGTCGCCCGCCAAAGGACCTCCCATGACCACGATCGCGCCGCCCCGTCCGACCGAACTCCCCGGGCTCCCCGTCCGGCTGACCGCCGGGCCGGCCACGGTGGCCGAAGCCCGCCGCCAGGTCCGCGCGGCCCTGGACCTGTGGCGCGCCCCGGTCGACCCGGACGTCGCGGTCCTGCTCACCAGCGACCTGGTCACGAACGCCATCCGGCACCAGCCGGGCGGGACGATCACGATGGGCGTGCGGTGCGTCGCCGGCCAGCTCCGCGTCGACGTGCACGGCAGCGCCATCGGCCCGGACCTGATCCTGGTCCAGACCCTGTCCGACGACTGGGGCTGCTACCCCACTCCCGCGGGCCAGGCCGTGTACTTCACGCTCGCGTTCCAGTCCGACGGCCGGGACGCGTGACCATGACCATTCACGCTCCGTCCGACACGACCTCGTTCGACGCCTGCCTGCGGCTGTTCGAGCGCTACCCGCTGGCCGTCACGCGGCACCGCGCGGACGGCGGGTACCTGTCCATGGTCTTGCTCAACCGCGCCGCCGGGCAGGCCGCCTTCTTCGTGCTGACCCAGGCCCGCGACGACCTGTTCGTCATCCGCTCCTGGAACCGCCACGACGGGGTGGACCAGGGCATCCGGCCGGGAGAACCGGTCGGCGGCCCGATCCACCAGCTGATCACCGGCAGCATGCCGGTCCCGCGCGACGGTGCGCTGCTCGGCTGGGTCACCCACCGCCAGGTAACGGTGATGCTGGCCGTCTACGCCCGGCAGCAGGAGCCCTGGGACGCCCCGGTCCCGATCCCCGACATCCGGGTCATGCCGATGGCCGGCACCACCGAACTGCTGCACTGGCCGCCGTTCACCGCCGGCCCGCTCGACGACGGACGGCTGTGGGAGTATATCGAGTGGGGCGAGATCGTGGATATCGGCCTGCTCGTGGCGCGCAGCGGAGAACGCGCGTTCTGGGTCCCGGCCCCGGACCGGCGCAGCGCCCGGCACGGCTGCGTGGTGATCACGGACAACCTGGTGGCCGACGAGTACTGGCTGCCGGCCGGCGTCTACGTGGACCACTGGACGCTCCGCGAGGGCCTGCAGGCTCCGCCCGCCAGCGAGCTGCTGGCCCTCCCCGGCGTCACCGACCTGGCCCGCCGCCTGCGCTGACCCTCCGGGGTCGCGGCAGCGCCCAACCCCTCGCCGGCCGCGTGCGACCCCGGGCGATCTGACCCCGGACCGGGGTCGGTAGGTTCGTCCCCGGGGGCGACCGCCGGCTGAAGGGACGGGCAGAGATGAGATTCCTGATCGTCGGGGCCGGCGCGGTCGGCGGCTTCGTCGGCGCCCGGCTGGCCGACGCCGGGCAGGACGTGACCGTCCTGGTCCGCCCGCACCGGGTCGCCGAACTGCGCGAGAACGGGCTGCGCGTCACCGGCCCGGCCGGGATCCGCACCGCCCGGCCGTCGGTGGTGACCGCCGACCAGCTCACCCCCGGCTACGACGCGATCGTGCTGGCCGTGAAGTCCGAGTCCGGCGTCCTGAGCCAGGTGATGGACGACATCGCCCCGGCGGTCACGCCGCCCGCCATGATCGTCCCGTTCCTCAACGGGATCGCCCACGTCGAGCGCCTGACCGCCCGCTTCAGCCCGGCCGTGGTCGGCGGCACGCTGCGGGTCGCCACCGAGCTGGAGGACGACGGGACCATCCGGGCGCTGGCGCCCACGTTCGAGGTGGAGGTGGGCGAGCTCGACGGCTCGCCGAGCGCCTGGGTCGACGAGCTCGCGGCGGCCTTCCTCGCCGCCGGGGCGCAGGTTGCCGTGCGGGACGACATCATCGGCGCGATGTGGGCCAAGTGGGTATACGTCGCCAGCATCGGCGCGGTCACGTCGCTGATGCGCGCCACGGCCGGCGAGATCGTCGCGGTGCCGGGTGGCGACCGGTTCGCCCGTTCGGTGATCGCCGAGGCGGCGGCCACGGCCGCCGCGGCCGGCCACCCGGCCCCCGACGACGTCCTGCTCGAGACCGAGCGGGCCCTGACCACGCCCGGCTCGCCGGCTACCTCGTCGCTGTCGCGCGACTTGAGCATGAACCGGCCCACCGAGGTGGAAGCGGTGCTCGCCGACCTGGCCAGCCGGGCCCGCGCGACGGGCACCGCCACCCCGCTGATCGACCTGGCGGTGCTGGCCCTGCGCATCCACAACCGGCGCCTGAGCCGCTAGGCCGCCCTCCGCGCCGTGCGGGTCGGTTTGTTAAATGTTTGTGTCGGCGACATACCGTGTTCAACTCATAGATGAAGTCTCGCTGCACGCCCGGTATCGTCCGTAAGTGTGGAGGATGTGATCCTGGCCGGTGATGTCGACGTCGGAGACGTGATCGTGCTGCCCGCCGCCGACGAATCCGTCCTGGTCACCCGGGTCCGCTTCGGCCACGGCGGCCTCATCTTCACGGTCACCCCCGCCGACGCCGACTCCCCGGAAGAAGAGCGTCTGGTACCCCTGAGCACCGAAGTCCGCATCCGCAAGCGCGGCCGCGACCTAGCCCGCTAGACGCCGCCTGATCCGCCTGCGCTCATCCGCCCAAGTTCACGGAGCCGCCGCCGGGATGCTTCGACCTCGGCCTCGGCGGCCGTGCGGTCGGCCCAGGCCGTGTCCCGGACGCCCTTGCCCGGCTCCAGTTCCTTGTACACGGTGAAGAAGTGATGGATCTCCAGCCGGTAGAACTCGGGTATGTCCTCGAGCTCGCGCAGGTGCTCCTGCCGCGGGTCGCCGGCCGGGACGCAGATGATCTTGTCGTCACCGCCCTTCTCGTCGGTCATCCGGAACATCCCGATCGGGCGGCTTCGGATCAGGCAGCCGGGGAACGTGGGCTCCAGCACCAGGACCAGCGCGTCGAGCGGGTCGCCGTCCTCGCCCAGGGTGTCCTCGATGAACCCGTAGTCGGCCGGGTACTGGGTCGCGGTGAACAGCGTCCGGTCGAGCCGGATGCGGCCGGTCTCGTGATCGGCCTCGTACTTGTTGCGGCTCCCGCGCGGTATCTCGACTTCCACGTCGAACTCCATGGCACGCCTCCTGTTGAGCACGCTGACGATCGGGGACCGGGCACCATGCAACCACACGGGCCCTGGCGGCGTCATGAAGGCATGCACCTGCGCCGAGCGTCCCTGACCGCGATCCTCACTGCCGTCCTGTTCACCGCCGGGACCACGACCGGCGTGGCCGCCGCCCAGTCGTCCGCGCCGGCAGCCCCCGCCGCACCGGCCGCCTCGGTCGCCCGGGCCGGCGTGCCGTGGCACCGCGTCGGCCCCGGCTGGATCCTGGCCCAGTACACCACCGCCCACCCCGAAGGCGGCGCTTCAGGCCCCGAAACCCTGGATCTCATCAGCCCCTCCGGCACCAGATACCAGCTGGCCCGCTGGCCGGACTCGCGGTTCGCGCCGGTGCTGCTCGCCTGGTCACCCGACGGGAAGCGCGCGTTGTTCCAGGTGTTCTCGGGCAAGGGCGGCGTCGAGGAGCTCACCCTGGCCACCGGGCAGCTGAGCACGTTCGTCATGCCGGGCATGGCCAACCCGATCGGGTACACCACCCCGGCCGGCCTGAACATCGTGGGCGGTCGTCAGTCGGGCAGCCTCACCAGCCTGGCCCGGTACACCCTGTCCGGACGGCTTGCCCATTCACTCGGCACCTCGACCGACGGCGCGGTGCTGTACCAGGCGTCCGGCACCGAGTTCCTCACCGGGGCCAGCCACGGCCTCAAGCTGGTCAGCAACGACGGAACCCTCCTGCGCCAGCTGCCGGTACCCCGGACCACCGCGAACTCCTGCGCCCCGGTCCGCTGGTGGACCGCCACCACGGTGCTCGCCTCCTGTGACCCGCCGGACGGCGACGGCCCCCAGCTCTGGCTGGTCCCGGTCAGCGGCGCGCGGCCGCAGGCGCTGACCCCGCCCCGCAAGGTCAGCAGCGGCGACCTGGGCGACCTGGACGCCTGGGCCCTGCCCAGCGGGCTGTACCTGCAGGCCGCCGGGCCCTGCGCCGTGCTCCAGATCTTCAAGCAGGCCCGTGGCGGCTCGATCACGCTGGTCAAGGTCCCGCACACCAACGGCGACAACGACGTGCTGACCGCGCTCGGGCCGCGGCTGCTGATCCAGGCTCCGACCAGCTGCATCGGCAGCAACTCCCTGCTCTGGTTCAACCCCGCGACCCACGCCGAGCAGTGGCTTATCCGCGCCCCCGCGAACCAGATCGGCGTCACGGCCGCCATCCCGTTCTACAGCCGGGAGGACGGCAACCTCTGACCCAAGGCCGCCGGCCCCCGGAAAGTCGCCGTGTTTGACTAAGACCAGGCGGGTAGCCACAGTCCCGCAACCCGGTCCGTCAGCCGAGCTCTCTCCTGGAGGTTCCTGTGCCGGCTCCCACCACCAACGTCGATCTCGCCCTGGCCGCCGAACTCGCCCAGCAGTTGCGCGTGGACTCCATCCGGTCGAGCACCTCGGCCGGGTCGGGGCACCCGACCTCCAGCATGTCCGCCGCCGACCTGATGGCCGTCCTGGTCGGCCGGCACCTCCGCTACGACTGGGACGACCCGGGTAACGCGGCCAACGACCACCTCATCTTCTCCAAGGGTCACGCCTCGCCCCTGCTGTACTCGATCTACAAGGCGGTCGGGGTCGTCTCGGACGAGGAGCTGATGACCAGGTACCGGCGGTTCGGCTCCCGGCTGGAGGGGCACCCCACCCCGGTCCTGCCCTGGGTCGACGTGGCCACCGGCTCGCTGGGGCAGGGGCTGCCCGACGCCGTGGGCGTGGCGCTGGCCGGCAAGTACCTGGACGAGCTGCCGTACCGGGTCTGGACCCTGTGCGGTGACAGCGAGATGGCCGAGGGCTCCATCTGGGAGGCCCTGGACAAGGCCTCGTACTACAAGCTGGCCAACCTGATCGCGATCGTCGACATCAACCGGCTCGGCCAGCGCGGCCCCACCGAGCACGAATGGGACACCGACGTCTACCGCCGCCGCGTGACCGCGTTCGGGGCCCGGGCCTTCGTCATCGACGGGCACGACCTCGCCGCGATCGACCGGACCCTGGCCGAGGCCGGGGAGGTCGGCGGGGACCAGCCGACGGTCATCCTGGCCCGCACGCTCAAGGGCCGCGGCTTCACCGAGGTGGAGGACAAGGAGAACTGGCACGGCAAGCCGCTCCCGCCGGAGATGGCCGAACGCGCCGTCATCGAGCTAGGCGGCGAGCGTAACCTGCTCGTCCGGGGCCCGGTGCCGGACCAGGCGACCCCGCGCCACCCGGCCCGCGCCAACGGCGCGGCCGACATCAAGCTGCCGGCCTACGACCTGGGCCAGAAGGTTGCCACCCGCAAGGCCTACGGAGACGCCCTGGCCGCGCTCGGCGTCCGCCGCGACGTGGTGGCCATGGACGGCGAGGTGAGCAACTCGACCTTCGCCGACGAGTTCGCTCGCGCCTACCCCGAGCGCTACTTCGAGATGTTCATCGCCGAACAGCAGATGGTCGCGGCCGCGGTCGGCATCGGTGTGCGCGGCTACCGGCCGTTCGCGTCCACCTTCGCCGCGTTCTTTACCCGGGCCTACGACTTCATCCGGATGGCGGCCATCTCCCAGGCCAACATCTGCCTGGCCGGCTCGCACGCCGGGGTCGAGATCGGCGCTGACGGCCCGTCCCAGATGGCGCTGGAGGACCTGGCCATGCTGCGCGCCGTGCACGGGTCCACCGTCCTGTACCCCTGCGACGCGACCAGCGCCGCCGCCCTGGTCCTGGCCATGGCCGACCTGGAGGGCATCTCCTATATGCGGACCACTCGGGGCGCCTACCCGGTGCTGTACGACGCGGCGGAGACCTTCCCGGTCGGCGGGTCCAAGGTGCTGCGCCAGACCGGCGCCGACCAGGTGGCCCTGATCGGCGCCGGGGTCACCCTGCACGAATGCCTGGCCGCGGCCGACCAGCTGGCCGGAGAGGGCATCAGCGCGCGGGTCATCGACCTGTACTCGGTCAAGCCCGCCGACACCGCCACCCTTACCGCGGCCGCCGCGGCCACCACCGGCCGGCTGGTCATCGCCGAGGACCACCATCCCGAGGGCGGCCTCGGCTCCGCGGTCCTCGACGCCCTGACCGGCGCCGGCCGGGCCGATCTGGCCGTCGCCCACCTAGCCGTCCGCGAGATGCCCGGCTCCGGCACCCCGGCCGAGCTCCTCGGCGCCTCCGGCATCGACGCCGCCCACATCGCCGACGCCGCCCGCCGCCTCCTCGCCGACGAACAGGCGTAGCGGTACCATTCGAGGTGAACTGAACACGCGGGAGCTCGGGCTGCACCGGGCTGAGAGGGTGGCTAGCCGCGCCACCGACCGTCCGAACCTGTCCGGGTAATGCCGGCGTAGGGAGGCTGCGGTGACCGCCACGACCACCGACCAGAAAGACACCTTCGTCACCGTCCCGGGCGACCGCCGTTCCGAGGTCGCGCGGACCCTGGCCGAGCCGGTGCCGCAGGCGCTGAGCCTGCTCGACCAGTTCGGGCTGTGGGGCAACCTGGGGGTGAGCCTGCTCGGCTTCACCGGCGCGATCTTCGTGCTGCAGCCCGGTGGCACGGGTACCCCGGAGCTGTCCCTGGCCGCCGCGCTGACTGCGATCGTGGCCGGCACCGTATTCGGCACGGCCGTGCTCGCGCTGGCCGGCCTGCCCGGCGCCCGGACCGGTGCCCCGGCCATGGTCCTGCTCCGCGGGCTGTTCGGGGCCCGGCTGTCGTACCTGCCCACGGCCCTGAACATCCTGCAGTGCCTCGGCTGGGCGGTGTTCGAGCTGGTGACGATCGCGACGGCGGCGCACACGGTGGCGCCTGCCCTGCCCAAGTGGGGGTACGTCCTGATCGCCGGGCTGGCCACCGCGCTGCTGACCATCCGGCCGCTGGGCGCCATCCGGGTCCTGCGCCGGTACGCGGCCGGCGCCGTGCTGGTCGTCATGTGCTACCTGTTCGTGCAGCTCATCCGGCACCCGCTGCCGGGGCTCACGCACGGCACCTGGTCTGGCTACTGGGCGGCCACCGATACGGTCGTGGCGGTGGCCATCTCGTTCGCGCCGCTGGCGGCCGACTACACCCGGCACTCCCGCAGCCCCCGGGCCGCCTTCGCCGGGACCATGGCCGGCTACTCCGCCACCCAGGTGCTCTGCTACGTCATCGGGCTGCTCGCCTTGGTCACCGTGGCGCACGGCCACTCGCAGGACATCTACGGCGCGTTCATCGCGCTGCCGCTCGGCGCGCTGGGCTTCGCCATCTTGGCCACCCGGGAGCTGGACCAGTCGTTCGCCGACGTCTACTCCACCGCGGTCTCGATGCAGAACATGCGCCCGCTGTGGGACCGGCGGATCCTGGCGGGCACGATCGCCGCGCTGGCCACGGCGGGCGCGCTGTGGCTCAACATCGCCGATTACGAGAACTTCCTGGTCCTGATCGGCTCGCTGTTCGTGCCGCTGTCAGCGGTCCTGATCACGGACTACTTCCTCACCTCGCGCGGCCGCTGGGACCTGTCCGAGTCGGCCCGCGCCCGCTGGCTCATGCTGCTGCCGTGGGCCGCCGGGTTCGTCACCTACCAGCTCATCAATCCCGGCTACGTGTCCTGGTGGGCCGCGGCCTGGACCTCGTTCGGCCACGACCTCGGCTTCACCCCGGCCAGCTGGATGTCGGCCTCGATCCTGTCCTTCGCCGTGGCCGCTGCGATTACCCTGCCGGCCGGTGGCTGGTCGCCCGGCGCGCCCCCGCGGCCTAGGTCGTCAGCCTGGTCAATATGGTTGGCGGAGTCGGATTGCCGTTTCTGCCCGTACCGCGGACTGACCGGGGATTGCTCGATGGAACCTACCGCCGCCACGCCGGCCGCGCCCATGCGCACGGTCGAGCACGAGTCGCTGGCCCTGCGGACCCGCCGCCTGGCCGCCGCGCGCCGGCGGGCCACCGCGGTGCTCGCCGGGGTTACCATCTTGTTCCTCGCCGTGTCCGTGGCCGGCGCGCACGGGACCTTCCTCGGCTACGTGCAGGCTGGCGCGGAGGCGTCCATGGTCGGCGGCGTGGCCGACTGGTTCGCGGTCACCGCCCTGTTCCGCCATCCCTTGGGCCTGCCGATCCCGTATACCGCGCTGATCGTCGAGCGCAAGGACCAGTTCGCCGCCACCTTGGGCCAGTTCGTGCAAGAGAACTTTCTCAACGCCGACGTGCTCGCCGACCGGATCCGCGCCGCGGGCCTGGTGCCCCGGCTGGCCGGCTGGCTGTCCGACCCGGCCAGCGCCGCCCGCTTCTCCGGGTACGCCGCCGACCTGGTCGTCACGGTGGCCGAGGCGCTGCGCGACGAGGACGTCCAGCGCATGCTCACCGCCGAGCTGACCCGCGTCGTCGACTCCGTCGAGCTGGCCCCGCTGGCCGGACGGGCGCTGCGGGTCGTTATCGCCGAGGGTCAGCACGTCGAGCTGTTCAACCTCATCCTGGCCGCCGCGGACCGCTATCTGGGCGACCACTCCGCCGAGCTTCGCGAGATATTCGAGGGCGAGGCCCCGCGCTGGATCCCCGACGCGGTGTACCGGCGGGTCTTCGACCGGCTCTATAGCCGCCTGCGCGAACGGCTGACGGCGATGGCCGCCGACCCGGACGACCCGTCCCGGCGCCAGTTCGACGCGTGGATCGCCGGGCTCCCCGACCGCCTGGAAACCTCCCCGGACCTGCGTGAGCGCGGCGAGGCCATCAAGCGCGACGTGCTGCGCAGCGCCGGGCTGCGGGACTGGTCATCCTCGCTGTGGCAGAAGGCCAAGGAGGCCCTGCGGACCCAGGCCGCCGACCCGGACTCCGAGCTGCGCCGGCGGATGGCCGGCCTGCTGGTGGCGGCCGGCCAGCGCCTCGGGTCCGACCAGCGCCTCCAGGACGGCCTCGAGCGGATGGTCGAGTCGGGCGCCCGCGCCCTGGCCGACCAGTTCCACGACGAGCTGGCCGGCCTGGTCACCGGGACCATCGAGCGCTGGGATGCCACCCAGACGTCGTTCCAGCTGGAACTGCTGCTGGGCCGCGACCTGCAGTACATCCGGATCAACGGCACGGTGGTGGGGGCGGGCGTGGGGCTGGCCCTGCACGCCATCGTCCTGGCCCTGGCCTGACCTCGGCCCGTTCGCGGTCAGCCGGCCCGCGTCAGGCCGGGAGCCCCGAGGGCGGCGTCGGCTCGAAGGCGGCGGAAAACAGGTAGCTGGTGGCCAGGCTGCGATAGGGGCGCCATTTCTCGGCGATGGCCAGCACCTCGTCCTGGCTGGGCCGGTGGTCGAGCCCGTACGCGGTCTGCACCGCTTTGCGCAGCGCCAGGTCACCCGGGAGTACGACGTCCTCCCGCTTCAGCGCGACGAGCAGGGCGCCTTGCACCGTCCACGGCCCGATCCCCGGAATCGCGGTCAGCTCGGCCATGAGCTCGTCGTCGGGCAGGCGGCTCAGGGCGTCCGCGTCCAGCCGGCCATCGGACAGCCGCTCGGCCAGGTCGCGGAGCGTGGCGATCTTCCGCCACGAGAGCCCCGCCTCGCGGATCCGGGCGGGATCGAGGGCCAGCAGCTCGGCGGGTGCGGGCAGACGGCCCCCGAACAACGCCTCGATCCTCCCCAGGATCGTGCGGGTCGCCGCGACGGACAGCTGCTGCCCGGCGACCTGGAACAGCAGGGCCCCGTACAGGTCCATGGCCGGCAGCTGCTCCATCCAGGCCTGCGGATCGAAGTCTGGCCGCTCGTCGATCAGCCGCGCCAGCACCGGGTCGGCCTCCCGCAAGTAGGCGCGCGCCTGCCGCAGCCACGCGGCCCGCCCGGAATCCTCGGTCACGGAGCTCGCTCCCTTCACTGGCGATTATGCTGGCCGGCCTTGATCAGGTCGAGCCCGGGCCCTCGCGACCAGGTGACTGCAGCCCGAGCTCTCCCGTCAACCGTTACCGATGCATCTCGTGATATACGAGCGTCCCATGGTGCGTCCGTCGGCCGCCCACCACCACCGGGCATGGCCTATCTACAACCGATGAAAGTGGCACCCTAACGGCTCTATCCGTTAGGGTGCCACAGCCATCGGTTAGGCCACCCTCACCTGTGAGACGCGAGTGATAAATGGTGCTGCCGGGGAGGGCCCGCCGCGAAGGGCCCCTAAGACGGCGGGGGCGGGGTGTCGTCGTGGACGATGAGCACCGGGCAGCGGGCGTGCGCCACGCAGGCGGCGCTGACCGATCCCAGCAGTAGCCCGTGAAAGCCGCCATGGCCGCGGCGGCCCAGGATCAGCAGCTGCGCGCCCTGACTGGCCTGCATCAGCTCGGCTGCGGCGCGCCTCGACGTGGCGGGCATGGCCGGCTTCGGCGGCGCGCTGGCGGCCCTGCTGGTGTTCCTGCTGTCGCTGCCCCGCACGGACTGGATCGCGCTGACCGTGGCGGTCGTAGTGGGCGCGCTGCTGACCGGGTGGGAACTGCGGGCCAGCCGCCCGTTCTTCGACGTGCGGCTGCTGGCCAGGAACCAGGCCCTGAACCGCACCTACCTGCGCTGGGCGGTCCTGTGCCTGTGTATCTACACCGTGCTCTATGGCGTCACCGAGTGGCTGCAAGCCGGCCGCGGCCTGTCGCCGCTGGACGCCGGGCTGCTCCTGCTGCCGATGAGCGCCGTCGCGGCCGTGATCGCGTTCGGCTACCTCGGGTCGATCGCGTCCTCGGCGATCATCGCGATCACCTTCCGCACCAGCGTCAGCGACCACGGCCTGCACGTCACCGGGATCATCATGGTCGCGGTCAGCGCCCTGGCGCTGGTCCTCATCACGGCCGACCGCCACCTGATGTCCATGGCCCGCGCCCGGCCGCATTAGGTTTCCTGGTGTGGTGAATGATGAGCTTCCGGTGCCGGGCACGCTGCCCGCGGTCATCAGCGTGCGCGGGGCCCGGCACAACAACCTGCGCGATATCGACGTCGACGTGCCGCTGTGGCGGCTGGTCGCGGTGGTCGGGGTGTCCGGATCGGGTAAGACGTCGCTGGCCATGGGCACGCTGTACGCCGAGGGCATGCAGCGGTTCCTGGACAGCCTGAGCACTTACAGCCGCCGGCGGCTGAGCCAGGCCCAGCGGCCGGACGTGGACCGGATCGAGCACCTGCCGCCCGCGCTGGCCCTGCGGCAGCGCCCGCCGATACCGGGGCCGCGCAGCACGGTCGGCACCATGTCCGAGGTGCTCAACGTGCTGCGCCTGATGATGTCCCGGCTGGGCGCGCACCGGTGCCCGAACGGTCACATGGTCGAGCCGTCGATGGCCACGCAGCGCGAGGAGATCATCTGCCCGGTGTGCGGCGCGCATTTCGAGCACCCCAGCGCCGAATCCTTCGCGTTCAACTCCTACGGCGCCTGCCCGGCCTGCCAGGGCCTGGGCGTGCGGTCCGAGGTCGACGTCGGCACCCTGGTTCCCGATCCGGACAAGACGATCGCCGACGGCGCGGTGCTGCCGTGGAACTCCGGCGGGCGGCGGCTGTCGATGTACGCCGCGGGCGAGCTCGGGGTCCGGCTCGACGTCCCGTACAAGGAGCTCACCGACCGCGAAAAGGACATCGTGCTGTACGGCGAGCCGGTCAAACGCCAGGTCACGCTCAGCTCGGGCCGGAACGGCCGGACCGTCCAGCTGTCGGTCAACTACGACAACGCCGTGGCCGCAGTCGAACGCTCGCTGCGCAGCGACAACGAGCGGACCCGCCGCCTGGTGCAGCGGTTCGTGGTCACCCGCGTCTGCTCGGTGTGCCACGGCACGAGGCTGCGCCCCGAGGCGCTGACCTCACGGCTGGGCGGGCGCAACCTCGCCGAGATCAGCGCGCTCGGCCTGGACGAGCTGCGCCGGTTCACGGCCGGCCTGCCCGCCGGGTTGCCACCGGAGCTCAGCCGGATGACCACCGGCCTGCTCGCGGAGCTGGACGGCAGGCTCACGCCGCTGCTCGACGTCGGGCTGGGTTACCTGACCCTGGACCGGGCCGGGGCCTCGCTGTCGACCGGGGAGCGGCAGCGGATCGAGCTCACCTCGACCGTGCGGGCCAGCACCACGGGCATGCTCTACGTGCTGGACGAGCCGTCGGTCGGGCTGCACCCGAGCAACGTCCAGGGGCTGCTCACCACGATCACCGCCCTGGTCGGGAACGGCAACTCGGTGGTCGTGGTGGAGCACGAGCGGGAGCTTATCCGCGCCGCGGACTGGATCATCGAACTCGGCCCGGGGGCCGGCGCCCACGGCGGCACGGTGATCGCCCAGGGCACCCCGGCCCAGCTGGAAACCGACCCGCACTCGATCATCGGCCCGTTCCTGGCCGGCGCCACGGCCGTGCCCCGTGACCGCCAGGCACCGTCCGCGCCGCAAGGACAGATCACCATCGAGGTCGGCGACCTGTACAACCTGCACGACCTCGCCGCCGCCTTCCCGGTGGGGCAGCTGACCGCGCTGGCCGGCCCGTCCGGAGCCGGCAAGACTGCCCTGGTCCTGGACAGCCTTATCCCGGCCGCGCGGGCGCTGCTGACCGGGGCGGCGCTGCCCGCGCACGTCCGCCGCCTGGACCTGGCCGGCATCCGCCAGGTCATCCAGGTCGACGCCTCCCCGATCGGGCAGAACACCCGTTCGACCCCCGCGACCTACTGCGGGGCGTTCGACCAGATCCGCCGCGTGTTCGCCGAGTCCGCGTACGCCCGGCGCAGGCGCTGGAAGCCCGGGCACTTCTCGTTCAACACCCGTGAGGGACAGTGCCCGACCTGCCTCGGGCTAGGCCACATCGACCTCGACGTCCAGTACCTGCCCGACATCACCGTCGAGTGCCCGACCTGCCACGGCGCCCGCTTCAACGACGCCACCCTGGCCGTCCAGGTCGACGGCCTGACCATCGCCGACGTGCTCGGCCTGAGCGTGGACGACGCCCTGGAACGGTTCGCTGAGCGGGCCCCGGTGGCCGCGCCGCTGCGCCCGGTCAGCGACGTCGGCCTGGGTTACCTGGGGCTCGGCGAGCCCACCCCGTCCCTGTCCGGCGGCGAGTCGCAGCGGCTGCGGATCGCCTCCCGGCTGCGCGCCAGCCAGCGCGGCGCGCTGTACGTCTTCGACGAGCCGTCCACCGGCCTGCACCCGCTCGACGTGGCCACCCTGGCGGGCGTGTTCGACCGGCTGCTGGCGGCCGGCGCCACGATCATCGTCATCGACCACGACCTCGACCTGCTCGCCGCGGCCGACCACCTCATCGACATGGGCCCGGGCGGCGGCCCGGACGGAGGCCACATCGTCGCGGCGAGCACCCCGGAAGACGTCGCCCGCGCCCCGGCCAGCGTCACCGGCCCCTGGCTGGCCGCCCACCTCGGCCGCTGATCCAGGCCGAGATCACCGCCCTGCTGGCCGCCTTCGGGCGCGGGCCGGAAGGGGGCCAGTTACCGCCCGCGCCGGGATTCTTTTACTGCCGAACGGGCCGTGGTTCCCGTCCCTCGGACCGGCCCGCGCGGCTCCCATGCTCGCCGCGCTGCCGCGACCGAGCCGCGGGCCGGCTTGGTCCCGCGCCGCGCGTCCCGGACCGGTGCCTCGGGGTCCGGCTGACCGGTGCCGGGGCGGGCGGGATCGGCGTGCCCGAGGTTGCGATCTGCCGGACGACGTGGTGCCCGGCCGCCACCTCGTGGCGGTCCGCGGTGATCCCGGCGGCGTCGTGCATCCGCTGCAGGTCACGGACCTGCCCGTGCTCGGCCAGCGCCACCACCAGGCCCGAAGCCCCGGCCCGGGCCGTGCGCCCCGAGCGGTGCAGGTAGTCCTTGGCGTCGTTCGGCGGGTCGTACTGGACGACGAGGTCGACGTCGTCGACGTGGATGCCGCGGGCCGCGACGTCGGTGGCGACCAGGACCCGCGGATCCCCGGCGGCGAACCCGTCCAGGGCCCGCTGGCGCTGGTTCTGGTTGCGGTCCCCGTGGATCGCGGCGGCGCTGATCCCGGCCCGGCCCAGCTGCTTGGCCAGCCGGTCGGCGCCGTGCTTGGTCCGCACGAAGAACAGCGTGCGTCCCTCGCGGCTGGCGATTTCCGTCGCGACCGGCACCTTGTCCTGCGCGCTGAGCACCAGCATGCGGTGCTCGGCCAGGCTGGAGTCAACCGCCGTGGGGACCGCGTGCAACGCGGGATCGCTGACGTAGGAGGTCACCAGCTGGCCCACTCCCCGGTCCAGGGTGGCGGAGAAGAGCATCCGCTGACCGCCGGGCGGCGTGGCGTCGAGGATCCAGGTGACCGCGGGCAGGAAGCCGAGGTCGGCCATGTGGTCGGCCTCGTCGATCACGGTGATCTCGATCCCGCCGAGCCGGCAGGCTCCGCGTTCCATGAGATCGATGAGCCGGCCCGGGGTGGCCACCACCAGGTCGGCGTCGCGGACCCGGTCGATCTGCCGCCCGATTGACACCCCGCCGTACACCGTCGCGGTGCTCACGCCCACGCGCCGGCCCAGCGGCGCGAGCACGTCGGCGACCTGCTGGGCGAGTTCCCTGGTCGGCACCAGGATCAGCGCGCGGGGCGTCTTCTGCTGCCGCGGGCTCTCCCCGGCCGCCAGCCGGGTGAGCAACGGCAGGCCGAAGGCGAGCGTCTTGCCCGATCCGGTCTGCGCCCGGCCGAGAACGCTGCGCCCGGCCAGCGCGTCGGGCAGCACCCGGGCCTGGATCGCGAATGGTTCGTGGATGCCGCCCGCGGCCAGCGCGCCGACTAGCCGGTCGTCGACGCCGAGCGCGCCGAACGTGGCCGCGTCAGGCTGCGGCACCGCGGCCGCGGTGGCCAGGGCCTGGTCGAGCGCCGCGTGCGGATCAGGACGCCGCGCCGGGGGTCGGGTACGCGCGGCGGAACCGTACTGGCGCGCGGCGGGGCCGCGCCGCGGCGTTCCCTGACCGCCGCTACGGGAAGAAGACGTGTGCTGACGCCGTGGGCGTCCGGGCATGCTGGAGCTCCATCGTGGTTCGGGGTCGCGTCATGTTCTAAGGCGTCCACGACAGCATCGAACGGCTGTCTGACCGAAACGGGACTGCTCACAAGCGACCGCGCGGGCTGCTCACCCGCAAGAGTGGCGGGGAAGACCGCCGCCGTTAGTCTAAGGCATCACCACGCTGGCCTATTCCCGTGCCGTCGGGCTGGGCAACACGATGGCGTCAGCGGCCTCTTCCGCCCGCCCCGTTTCCCCTCCGCCCGGCGCCGGTTATTCGGCTTCCAGCTCGCGCAGGTTGGTCTTGGTCAGCTCGACCAGTTCCTCGCCGCCGCCGGACAAGATGGTCCTGGTCGCGTACAGGGTGAAGCCCTTGATCTGGCCGTAGGTGAGCTTGGGCGGCAGGGACAGCTCGTACCGGGCGGTGGCCACCTCGACCAGTGCCGGGCCGTCGTGGGCAAACGCCTCGGTCAGCGCGTTCTCCAGCTGATCCGCTTTGTCCACCCGGACGCCGAACAGCCCGGCCGCCCGCGCGATCCCGGCGAAGTCCGGGTTGTCCAGGTCGGTGCCGTAGGTGACGATGCCGGCCGCCTTCATCTCCAGCTCCACGAACGACAGCGCGCCGTTGTTGAACACCACGACCTTGACCGGCAGGTGCCGCTGGCGCAAGGTGATGAGCTCGCCGAGCAGCATCGCGATGCCGCCGTCCCCGGACAGCGCGATGACCTGCCGGCCCGGGTGGCTGGCCTGGGCCCCGATGGCGTGCGGCAGGGCGTTGGCCATGGAGCCGTGGTTGAACGAGCCGACCAGCCGGCGGGTGCCGTTCATCCGCAGGTAACGGGCGGCCCAGATGCACGGCGTGCCGACGTCGGCGGTGAACACCGCGTCCGCGGCGGCCAGCCGGTCGACGGTGGCCGCGACGTACTGCGGGTGCAGCGGCGACTCGTTCCGCCGGTCGCGGGCCAGCTTGTCCAGCCGGCCCCGGGCCCGCCGGTAGTGCGCGGTCATCCGGTCCAGGTGCGCCGAGTCGTCCTTGGCCACCAGCAGCGGCAGCAGCGCGTCGACCGTGTCCCGGACTGTGCCCACCAGGGGGAAAGCGACCGGCACCCGCCGTCCGATCCGCTCGCCGCGCACGTCGACCTGGATCACCGGGACGCCCTCGGGGAAGAACGGCCGGTACGGGAAGTCGGTGCCGAGCATGACCAGCGCGTCGCAGTGCTCCATGGCCCGGTACCCCGAGGAGAACCCGATCAGCCCGGTCATCCCCACGTCGTACGGGTTGTCGTACTCGACGAACTCCTTGCCGCGGAACGCGTGCACCACCGGAGCCTTCAACGCCCCAGCCAGCGCGATCAGCTGCGAATGCGCCCCGGCACACCCCGCCCCGGCCAAGATCGTCACCGCGCTGGCCTCGTTCAGCACTGAAGCCGCGTCCACGAGCTCGGAATCGCTGGGCCGGACCACCGACGACGCCGCCCGGATCGGCACCGGCTCTCCGGCCCCCCGCACGTCGTCCAGGAACGTCCCGCCCGGCACCACGACCACCGCCACGCCGCCCCGGGCCAGCGCCGCGCGCATCGCGACCTGCAGGATCCGCGGCAGCTGCTCCTGGGTGCTGATCAGCTCGCAGTCCACGCTGCACTCGCGGAACAGCTCCTGCGGATGGGTCTCCTGGAAGTACTCCCCGCCGATCTCCTCGGCCGGGATATGCGCGGCGATGGCCAGCACCGGGACCCCGCTGCGGTTGGCGTCGAACAGGCCGTTGATCAGGTGCAGGTTGCCCGGGCCGCAGCTGGCTGCGCACACTGCCAGCTCCCCGGTCAGCGCCGCATCCGCGGCCGCCGCGAACGCGGCCGCCTCCTCGTGCCGGACGTGCTCCCAGGCGATCGTGCCGTCCCGGCGCATCGCGTCGGTGAACCCGTTGAGCGAATCCCCCGGGATCCCGTACACCCGCCGCACCCCCGAGGCCCGCAGCGTCGCTACCATCACATCAGCCACTGTGGTCGCCATTTCCCGGTCCTTCCTGTCGCGCCGACTGACACCACTATCCCGCCCCGGAACGGCCCGCCCCGCGCCGGGAGACCTGGACTGGTTCCCGGGTGAAGACCAGGGCATCTGCCAGTGACAGGCCCGGGTACGCCCGGCAGTCCGGGCGTGCGACTGTAGGTACCAGAACGACAGGAACAGCGAAGGAGCCGGGCACCATGAGCGATACACTCGACTACCGCCAGATGGGGACGGCGGCCCGCAGCCAGACGCACGCCCTGTTTTCCCAGACGATGGGCTACGTCGCGGCCACCGCCGCGTTGTTCGCGCTCGGCGCCTGGCTGGGCCGCAACCTGACCGGCGGGATCGGCATCTTCTTTTTCATCGCCGCCTTCGCCTGCCTGATCGCCATGCGGTTCACCGCGCGCCGCTCGCAACAGCAGCTCACCATCGGGCTGCTGGGCGCGTTCGGCCTGCTGATCGGACTGGCCGTGGCGCCCACGATCGCCTACTACGGCAGCATGGACCCGCAGGCGCTGTGGCAGGCCGGCGGCGCGACCGCGCTGTTCATCGCCGGGTTCGGCGCGGCCGGGTACGCCACCCGGCGCGACCTGACCGCGATCGCGCGCATCAGTTTCTGGGCGCTGCTGGCCCTGATCGTGTTCGGCATCGTGCTGATCTTCGTCAACATCCCCCACGGCGACCTGGTCTACTCCGTGCTCGGCCTGGTCATCTTCGCCGGGTTCGTCATGTTCGACTTCCAGCGGCTGCGCACCAACACCGACGTCACCTCCGCGCCGTTCCTGGCCGCGTCGATCTTCCTCGACGTGCTGAACGTGTTCCTGTTCTTCCTGGAGATCTTCTCCGGCGGGCAGGACCGGTGATGGCCCTGACCCCGACTGGAGGCCCGCTATGCACACCCGCAAGCACCCGCTGACCCCCCTGGCGGTCGCCGCCGCCGGCCTGCTGGCCGGCGCCGTGGGCACCGTCGGCCTGGATGCCGTGCAATACCTGAAGTACCGCCGTGCGGGCGGCACCAAGAGCCCGCTGGCCTGGGAGTTCGCGCCGATCGACAGCTGGGAGACGGCCCCGGCCCCGGGGCAGGTGGCCAAGCGTGTCATCGAGGGTTTCACCCAGCGCAAGCTCCCCGAGCGCTCGGCCTGGCCGATCAGCACCGCCATGCACTGGGCCTACGGTTCGGCGGCGGGCGCGGCCTACGGAATCGTGGCCGGATCGCTGCCCACGCCGCGTCCGGTGTACGGCCTGCCCTTCGGCGCCGCGGTCTTCGCCAACGACTACATCGCCCTGCCGGTGGCCGGCCTGTACCAGCCGATCTGGAAGTACGACGCGAAGACCCTGGCCTGGGACCTGAGCGGGCACCTGGCCTACGGCACCGGCACCGCAGCCACATTCTGGCTACTGACCAAGATCTCATTTTGACCGAACGGAGCATGGTGCGCGCTTCCGGCCACGTCCGCCTGGCCCACAAGGCGTTGAATCCTTCGTAGGAGAGGTATCTACAGCGAGGATTCGGCCTCCGTCAAGTGAGGATCCGGCCTAGGGTCAGCTTGGGCATGCCGGCCTGGTCGGCCGCCGGGCCGTGCAGAAAATTCATGACCAGAGGGGCAATGATGACCATCTTCTATCCCGACGTTGCCGATTATCAGGCTGGCATTAGTTTTTCTGGCTGCGTTATTGCCATGGTCAAGGCGACGGAAAATAACAACTACACGAACCCGGACTATGCCGCCGCCAAGGTGCGCGCGGCCAATGCCGGCGCCTATTTCTGCGCTTATCACTTCCTCCACGCTGGCAATGGCGCGGGCCAGGCGTCATACGCCTACGGCCGGGTAGGCAGCGGGATACCGCTGATGATCGACTGCGAGCCGACGTACAATTCCAACGGCACGATCGCCTCGGCGCCGCAGATTTCCGACGCCGTCGACTTCATCAACGAATACCGGGCGCTGGGCGGCACGGTCCACCTGCTGTACCTCCCGCACTGGTACTGGCAGGGCAACCTGGGCCAGGCTTCGCTGTCCCCGGTCATGGACCTCGGCATGCTGCTCGTCTCCTCCGACTACACCGGCTACAGCGACACCGGGCCCGGCTGGGCCTCTTACGGCGGAATGACCCCTCTCATCTGGCAGTACACCTCGACCGCAACGCTTAACGGAGTCTCCACCGTGGATATGAACGCCTACCAGGGCACGCTGACCGACTTCCAGGCCCAGGTCTCGACCGGCGCCCCGACTGGCGCCAACCCGATTCTCACCGAGGGCGACACCGGCCAGGCGGTCCAGACGCTGCAGACCCGGCTGAACGTCTGGGGCGCGACGCTCACCGTCGACGGCGACTTCGGTCCCGCCACCCTGGCCGCGGTCAAGGCGTTCCAGGCCGCGCAGAAGCTGACCGTCGACGGAATCGTGGGCCCGCAAACGTGGTCCGCGCTCAACCTGAATCCCGGCGGCGCGGTGCCGTATCCGGCCCCGACCGGACTGGCGGCCGGCGCGGTCAGCCTGGCCGTCAACTGGGACGCGGTCACCGTCAACGGCACCGCCGTGGCCAGCTACACCGTCCAGGCGGTCGGCCTGAACGGCGAGGTCTACGCCCACGAGACCCCGACCGCTAATTCCGTCGTCCTGACCGGCCTGGTGGCCGGCTGGACCTACAACATCCAGGTCTGGGCCAACGGCGGCCCGGTATCGCCCCCGAACGCGTCGATCAAGGTCACCGTCTGACCGTGCGTTCGGTGATGAACACGAACTCGCGGCCCGGGCGATCCGGGGCATCCCGCACCTCCAGCACCCGGTAGCCCCGGGCGGCCAGGCTCGATTCCACCTCGTCGCGGCCGCGGAACCGCAGCGTGGAGTCCGACGTGATGACCGCGCCGTCGGCCAGGAAGGTGTAGGTGTAGCGGAACGAGACGAACGGAAAAGCCACGGCGGTGACCTCGAGGCGCCGCTCGACCGGTCCGCTGCCCGGGACGTCACGGCGGGCCGGGCCGGCCTCGGCCGCCCATTCCTCCCACGCCCGGCGTTCCGGGCGCCGGGTTTCGAAGACCAGGTACCCGCGCGGGCCGAGCGCGGCCCCGACGGCCCGGAGCACCTGGTCCCAGTCCTCATCGGTGCGGAAGACCTGGGCCACGTTCCCGGTCATCACGGCCAGGTCGGCGCTGGCCGCCGGTACTGCGGCGGCATCGCCGTGGATCCAGGTGACCGCGGCGCTGCCATCCTTGGACCGGGCGACGTCGATACTGGCGGCGGCCGGGTCGACGCCCGTCACGGTGCGGCCGGTCCCGGCCAGCGCGATGGCCAGGCATCCGGTCCCGCAGCCCACGTCCAGCACGCGGTCCGCGCCCAGTTCCCCCGCGATGGCGACGTAGGCGGCCAGGTCGTCGCGCGGTCCGTCGAACGCGTCATAGACCAGCGCCAGGCGCGGGTGGGCAAAGATCGCATCGGGCACGCCCCGACCGTACCCAACGCCGCGGCGTTTCCGCGGAAACGCCTGTCCTCAGCCACGATCACGCCGTCACGGATCACCGCGACCCGGTCAGCCAGCGCCGCCGCCTCGTCCAGGTAGTGCGTGGTGAGCAGGACCGTTACCCCGCCGCCGGACAGGACGCGGATCGCGTCCCAGAACGCGTGCCGGGCCGCCGGGTCGAATCCGGTCGTCGGCTCGTCCAGGAACAGCAGCTCGGGGCCGCCCGCCCGGCTCGCTGCGGGTCCGTGCCCAGGACGCTGACCTCGCCGCCGTCCCGGTCGCGATAGCCCTCCAGGATCTCCACCGTGGTGGTCTTGCCAGCGCCGTTCGGGCCC
Organism: uncultured Actinomycetes bacterium; assembly: GCA_963742795.1. Classification (GTDB taxonomy): domain Bacteria; phylum Actinomycetota; class Actinomycetes; order Streptosporangiales; family Streptosporangiaceae; genus Palsa-504. The sequence goes on along the minus strand of CAVUNL010000013.1, from coordinate 195,413 downwards.
AGCAGCGCGAATACCTCGCCCGGCGCGATCTCCAGGTCGATCCCGCTGACCGCCGCAACCCCGCCGTACCGCTTGACCAGCCCGCGCGCCAGCACTGCGCACCCCGTTGCGTTCATGTACCCAGCATGCATGCCATCCCCCGGCGGCGCGTCGCCCGTCCGGTCACCGCCGTGTCCGCCGAACGGTGGACAAGGCTGCCCTCAGGTCGGCGATGGTCAAGCACCGGATTTGAAGTCGATCCGGTCGGCCGACTCACCCCGGCCCACCAGGACCGCGGCCACCATCTCCGGCGGGAACAGGCCGTGCTGGACGACCCCGGGCGTGCCGGACAGCCGGCCGGCCAGCACCGCCGGGTCGTCCACCGGCCCGCGGTAGTCCGCGATCACGCCGCCGTCCGGGCTGAGCGGGACGTCGCGCAGTGAGGCCGGGGCGACCCGGCGCATGGTCGCGCGCAGCCCGAAGGACAGCAGCTCGAGCGGGACCGGGCCGTGCAGCGCCGGGACCGGCTTGGAGGAGTCGACGATAACGACGAACCGGTCCGCGGCCCCGGCGACGATCTTCTCCCGCGTGTGCGCACCGCCGCCGCCCTTGACCAGCCAGCCGTCCGGGGCGACCTGGTCCGCGCCGTCGATGGTGAGGTCGAACCGGTCGATGCTCGCGACGTCCTCGATCCGCAGGCCCAGTTCGCGCGCGGCGTGCTCGGTGCGCGGCGACGTGGCGGCGCAGAGGATGTCGAGCGATCGCCTGGCCAGGGCCGGGAGCAGGTACGCCACGGTCGAGCCGGTGCCCAGCCCGACTGTCATGCCGTTCTCGACCAGCTCCGCGGCCGCCTCCGCGGCGACCTGCTTCTCGCGCTCGATGCTCATGGCTGCGTGCCTCCAGGTGGTTGCCGTGACTGGGCACCACCGTACGGTCCGCCCTCACCAGGGACGCGGCGACAGTACCGCGGCTGACCGGGGAAAACCTCATTGAATCACTTGACGATGAGGTAAATGTGGCCTTAGGTACCTCGGAGTACAGGTCGGACTACCATCGGAGCATTCGTAGCGCGGTCCGCCACCACGTGGCCTGGGGAATTGACTGGTTTGTGAGGGTCGCGCCGGGCAAGAAGAGAGGACGAAGGGAGGCCTTCATGCCCAGAGCGCAGATCAAGGACGAGCAGGCGCACCGCAACCTCCGCATGGCGGAGCTGATCAAGGCTCTGCGGGATCGCTGATCGGTGACTGCGGAACTAGACCCGGCCGTGGTCGAGGACCGGCTGCGGGCCATCCAGTTGATCACCGACACGGCGCTGTCGCGTCTTGATGATCGCGAGCTGCTCGCCGAGCTGCTGGAGCGTACCCGGGACGCCTTGCAGGCCGACACGGCGGCGGTGCTGCTGCTCGACTTTGCCTCAGGGCAGCTGATCGCCACCGCGGCCGCGGGGCTGGAGGAGGAAGTCAACCAGGGCGTGCGCATCCCGGTGGGCCGGGGGTTCGCCGGACGAATCGCCGCCGGGCACCAGCCGGTGATCCTGGACCACGTCGACCACACCACCGTGCTCAACCCGATCCTGTGGGCCAAGGGCATCCAGTCGATGATGGGCGTGCCGATGGTGGCGGGCGGCAAGGTGATCGGCGTGCTGCACGTCGGCTCGCTGACGCCGCGCCAGTTCACCGCCCACGAAGTCGAGCTTTTGCAGCTGGCCGCGGACCGGGCCGCCGCGGCCGTCCAGTCCATGACCGTCCAGGCCGACCGCCTGGCGGCGATCGCGCTGCAGCGCAGCCTGGTGCCGACCGCGTTGCCCGTGGTGGCGGGGGCGGAGATGGCGGCCCGCTACATCCCGGGCAGCGGCGGGGTGGGCGGGGACTGGTACGACGTGTTCACCCTGCCCACCGGGGAGCTGTGCGTGGTGATCGGCGACGTGGCCGGATCCGGCCTGCCCGCCGCGGTCATCATGGGCCGGATGCGCAGCGCGCTGCGCGCCTACGCACTGGAAACGCGGGATCCGGCCGAGGTGCTGAGCAGGCTCGACCGGAAGATGCAGCACTTCGAAGCCGACGCGATGGCCACCGTGCTGTACGCGGTCATCGACCCGGGGCTCGACCGGATGGACATCTGCCTGGCCGGGCATTTCCCCCCGGTCATCGCGTACCCGGGACAGCCCGCGGAACTGGCCAGCGTCCCGGTCGGCTTGATCATCGGCATCGCCGATCAGGCGCTGCGACCGGTGACCAGCCTGCCGATCCTGCCGGGCGCGCTGCTCTGCTTTTACACCGACGGGCTGATCGAGCGTCGCGGTGAGGTGATCGATGACGGGCTCGCCCGGCTCTGCCGGTCGGTAACGGCGCAGCCCGCCGAGGACGTGTGCGCCACGGTGATGAACGCGCTGGTCGGCAGCGAGCCAGCCCGCGACGACATCGCCCTGCTAATGGTCCGGCGCCAGCCAGGTCACGTAGACGACGGAGGCTAGATGCGGATGCCAGACGCCGGCTTTTCTGTCGAGGTGATCAGGGGCGTGCCGGTGGTGGCCACTCCGGAGGACGTCGACATCACCAACGCCGCCGGGCTGCGGGCGGCACTGCTGCAGTCGGCCGCGCACGGGCCCGGGACGCTGGTGGTCGACATGACCCGGACGCAGTTTTGCGACACGGCCGGGCTGCACGCACTGGTGGCCGCGCATAAGCGAGCGCGGGCGCAGGGCGGCCGGGTGCTGCTGGTCCTGCGGGGCGCCACTGTCCTGCGTATCTTCTCGATCACCGGGCTTGACGACGTGATCCCGCACTTCCCGAGCCTGGAAGAGGCGCTCGCAGCAGGCGCGGCCGACCCCGGCTAGCCGGCTCCCGGGGTAAACCCGGGAGCCGGCCGCGTCTGGGTCACTCGCTCCGGCTCGGCAGGATCTCCCGGGCCTTGGTCATCAGGCCTTCCTTGAGCACGCCCCACCGGTCCGGGTCGCCCTTCAGCAGCGCCATGGCCGCGTCCTTGGCCTGCTCGAAGGTGGCATGCGGCGGGATGGGCGGGATGTCCGGGTCGGTCCGTACGTCCAGCACCGCAGGCCGGCCGGCGGCCAGGGCCTGGTCCCAGGCCGGGCCGACCTGGCCCGGCTCATCGACCGTGACGGCGTGCAGGCCCAGGCTGCGGGCGAAGTCCGCGTAGGAGATGTCGGGCAGGCGCTGGGACTCGGTGAACTTCGGGGCGCCTTCCATGGCCCGCATCTCCCAGGTGACCTGGTTGAGGTCGTTGTTGTGCAGGACCGCGACCACCAGCCGCGGATCGTCCCATTCCTCCCAGTAGTGCTTGATCGTGATCAGCTCGGCCAGGCCGTTCATCTGCATCGCCCCGTCCCCGGCGAAGACGATGACCGGCCGGTCCGGGTGGCCGAACTTCGCGCCGATCCCGTACGGGACGCCCGGGCCCATGGTGGCCAGGTTCCCGGACAGCGAGCCGCGCATGTCGCCGCGGAAGCGCAGCTGCCGGGCGTACCAGTTGGCCGACGACCCGGAATCGGCGGTGACGATGGCGTCCATGGGCAGCCGGGCCGACAGCTCGCGGAAGACCAGCATCGGGTTGACCGGATCAGCTGCCACGCCGGCCTCGGCGTCCATCGACTGCCACCAGCCGGCCACGCCCGCCTCGATGCCCTCGCGCCAGGAACGGTCGTCCTGGCGCTTCAGGTGCGGGAGCAGGGCACGCAGCGTGGCCGCCGCGTCTCCGACCAGGTTGACCTGGTAGGGATAGCGCATCCCGATGAACTTGCCGTCGATGTCGATCTGGACCCCGCGGGCCTGGCCGAACCCGGGCAGGAACTGCGTGTACGGGAAGCTCGAGCCGACCGTGAGCAGCGTGTCGCAGTGCTTCATCATCTCGTAGCTGGGCCGCGTGCCCAGCAGCCCGATCGCCCCGGTCACGTAGGGCAGCTCGTCGGAGAGCACGTCCTTGCCCAGCAGCGGCTTGGCCACCCCGGCGCCGAGGATCTCGGCGACGTCCTCGAGCTCGCGCCGTGCCCCGCGGGCGCCTTGTCCGGCCAGGATGGCGACCTTGCGGCCGGAGTTGAGGACGTCGGCGGCGCGCAGGATGGCCTCGTCGCCCGGCGACGTGACCGGCCATTCGGTCCCCAGCGACGACGGCACCATCTTGAACGCGTGGCTGGGCGCGGAGTACTCCAGTTCCTGCACGTCGGACGGGATGATCAGCACGGTCGGCGCCCGCGAGGCGACGGCGGTGCGGATCGCGCGGTCCAGGACGTTCGGCAGCTGCTCCGGGACGGTCACCATCTGCACGTACTCGCTGGCGACGTCCTTGAACAGCGAGAGCAGGTCAACTTCTTGCTGGTACGAGCCGCCCATGGCGCTGCGGCTGGTCTGGCCCACGATCGCCACCACCGGCACGTGGTCCAGCTTGGCGTCGTACAGGCCGTTGAGCAGGTGGATCGCCCCCGGGCCCGAGGTGGCCATGCACACGCCGAACCGTCCGGTGAACTTCGCGTACCCGACCGCCTCGAAGGCGGCCATCTCCTCGTGCCGGGCCTGGACGAACTGCGGCTTGTTGTCCGCCCGGCCCCAGGCGGCCAGGATGCCGTTGATCCCGTCCCCGGCGTAGGCGAATACGTGCTGTACGTCCCAGGCGCGCAGCCGCTCGAGCAGGTAATCGGCAACTGTCGGTGCCATGTTTTGTCCTTCCGTGACGTGATAGGTGGGTCAGGAAATGCGGGCGGTCAGGTGATGGGCGGTCCGCGCGGCCACGGCCATGATCGTCAGGGCCGGGTTGGCGCTGCCCTGGGTGGGGAGCACGCTGCCGTCGGTGATGTAGAGGTTGGGGACGGCGAAGCTCCGGCCGTGCCGGTCGACCACCCCGTGCTGTTCGTCCGCGGCCATCCGGGCCCCGCCGACCAGGTGGGCGTAGCGCTGGATGGTGATGACCTCGTCCGCCCCGGCGGCGTGCAGGATGTCCTCCATCACCGACTGCGCGGCGCGGGCCAGGGCCCGGTCGTTGTCGCACTGGGAATAGGAGAACCGCGCCACCGGCAGGCCGTAGGAGTCCTTCTCGCCGGCCAGCGTCACCCGGTTCTCCGGCCTGGGCAGGAACTCGCACAGCCCCCCGAGGCACGACCAGTGCACGTAGTCGCTCATGTACTCGCGCAACGCTGCGCCCCAGTGTCCCTGCGCCGCGACGTGCTCGGCCCAGGTGATCGGCAGGGGCGAGACGGTCTGGATCGAGAACCCCCGCTTGTAGTCCTGGGCCGGGTCGGTCTCGTAGAATGCCTCGGTGCTCACCTCGGGGGGCGGCGCCTTGTACATCCGTACCTCGGCGTCGAAACGGCCCGCGGTCTGCGGCGCGCCCTGCACCATGAGGTAGCGGCCGACCTGGTCGAAGTCATTGCACAGGCCCTCGGGGAACCGGCTGGACGCCGAGTTCAGCAGCAGCCGGGGCGTCTCGATCGAGTACCCGGCCACCGCCACCATCCGGGCCCGCTGGAATCGCTCGCGGCCGCCGGTGACGTAGTGCACCCCGAGCGCGCGGCCGGTGCGGGAGTCCACGGCGATCTGGGTCACCATCGCGTCGGGGCGCACCTCCGCGCCGTGCGCCAGCGCGTCGGGGACGTGCGTGATCAGCGGCGACGCCTTGGCGTTGACCTTGCAGCCCTGCAGGCAGAAGCCGCGGTAGATGCAGTGCGGGCGGTTCCCGAACCGCCCGTTGACGATCGCGACCGGCCCGACCTTGGCCATGATCCCGAGCTTGTCCGCCCCGCGCAGGAACACCTCGCCGTTGCCGCCGACCGGGTGCGGCCGGTGCGGGTAGCCGTGCGGGTCTCCCCACGGCCAGCGCTCGCCGGCCACCGGGAGTTCCTGCTCGATCTGCTCGTAGTACGGGCGCAGCTCGGGGTAGCTCAGCGGCCAGTCGGCGCCCACGCCGTCCACGGTGTTCGTGGCGAAGTCACTCGGGTGGAAGCGCGGGGTGTAGCCCGCGTAGTGGACCATCGACCCGCCGACGCCGCGTCCGGAGTTGTTCGAACCCATCGGCACCGGGTCGGACCCGGCGATCACCCGCGGGTCGGTCCAGTACAGGTGGTGCGATCCCGCCTCGTCGCTGACCCAGTCGGTGTCGGGGTCCCAGAACGGGCCGGCGTCCAGGGCCGCCACCCGCCATCCGGCCCGGGCCAGGCGTTGCAGCAAGACCGAGCCGCCCGCGCCGCAGCCGACGATGACCAGGTCGATCTCGTCCTCGTCGGCGAACCGCCGCATGTCCCGGCGCAACCTGTGGTTGGTCCTGGTGCCGTCGTTGGGCAGCAGCCAGGCCGACTCGTTACGCGCCCGGACGCCATGTCTATTTCCGGCTCGCGGACCCATCAGGCGCCCTCGCGGACCGGATCCTCGGATGGGTGCGCGTCGCCCACTTCGAACGGCTCGAGCTTCCCGACGCCGACGTTCTTGTAGCCGCGCGGATAGGCCGGGCCGGGGAAGCCGATCTCGGCCCACCCGAACGGATGAGCGTAGAAGGCCGTGCAGGCGTACCGGGTCCATAGGCTCCACACGTGGGCGGCGGGCAGCCCGTGCCAGTTCCCGGACGCCAGGTCCTGCACCGCCTGAACGAGCCTGGCCTGATCGGTCGACGGGGCATCCGCGAACGCGGTGCCGGAAAGCTGACGGGCGTCCGCGTCGAGGAGGACCAGCGTGTTCCGCCACGCCTGGCCGTCCTCGGGCATGTCGGCGTACCGCCAGCCGTCGGTTTCTCCTGCCGCCAGGCGCGAATCGACCATCTCCAGGACCGGGACGGCCGGCTCACCGTCGTGCCCGTCCTGACCCGTGAGCAGGTTGAGCAGGGCGCGCGCACAGGACTCTTCCGACTCGGTGAAGAACTTCACCGCCACGGGGGGCCCCGTACGGGCCAGGACGGCCTCGGCCGTCACCGCGTCCCAGTGCCGGGCCTGGCCCAGCACGTCGAAACCGGGAAACCGGCCGTCCCAGCCCCGGTCGCCGCCGCTCACTTCTCCCGCCGCAGGATCGCCGCCAGCAGCCCCATCCCGCCTACCATGGTGACCAGCAGCGGGGCCAGCAGCGGCGGTCCCATCTCCATGTTGTAACGAGCGTTTCTCCAGCCCCCGGGCTTCTGGGCGATGCCGCGCGCGTGCAGGTACAGGCCCTGCACTCCGTTGGCCACGATCGCCGCCGAGGTGATCGGCAGCGCCGTCTTCGCCATCCGGCGGCTGAAGAACCCGGCCAGGCCCGCCGCCGCTCCGACCGGGCCGAGGGCGACCGGCAGCCACATCATCTTGTTGCCGAAGCTGGCGCTGTCGTGCTCGAAGTAGATCTCCGCCGCGGTCACCAGCGCTCCGGCCGCGGTCAGGGCCGAGAGGCTGCGCTCGAAACGCCCGGTCTCCACGTTGCGCAGCATCCGGTCGATGCCCTGCGCCGTCCGGTCTGCGGCATCCCTGCGCGCGCGCCTCGTCGTCATCTGATGTCCTCCCTGGCCGTGGACTGTCGGCTCCGCACCGCACTACCCTCAGCCGCTGGGCCAAACCTGTTCTGCCGGCTCGTGTCCGGTAGCACCGGAACGGTTTACCGGCCTGTACTGCAGGTAGAGGCGTTTGTGTCGATGGCGCGGCCTGAGGCAGCTCGCTTGCGCAGCCTGAGGTGCAGAGCGGCGCACGTAACCGGTCTGGCGCAACCGGAACCGGCGGAGAGGCGATCGCATGGCCGATGACCATCCGGCAGGCGAACCAGTCGTCCCGGTCCTGGACCTGGAGTTCGATTCCGGCACGCTGCACGCACTGCGAGCAGGAGTTAAGGCTCATGCCTGCGAGGCAGGCCTGCCCGAAGACCGAGCCGAGGACGTGGTCCTGGTCGTTCACGAGCTGGCCGCGAACGCGGTTAGTCATGGCGCCGGGCAAGGACGCCTGCGTATCTGGAAGCTAGCCGGGGCATTGCACTGTCAGGTTGAGGATGGCGAACCGCTGGCCTCCGGGCATCCAGCTGAGCCGCCAGACCGCGTCGACAGCGAGGCCACCGGCACGGAGGATGCCTCCGGCCAGACCTCGGAGCATCCGTTGCCGAGCAGGCCCGGCCACGGCCTGTGGCTCGTCCGGCAGGTAGCCGACCGGATGCGGATTTTGTCCGGCGCTCGCGGTACCCGCGCCACGGTCGCGTTTGACCTGCCCGCCCGCAGAAAAGGCCAGGGCTGCCTGCAGGCCTGAGGTGACTACGGCCCGGTCCGCGCCCGTTCGGCCTGATGTAGAGGCAAAATAATGATGCGGAACGGGCCGTGGTGGCTGCCTCGGCCCGCGTGGATCCGCTCCTCGTGGCTCGAGACCTCAGCGCCTTTACCTGATCGTCGGGGTTCGGCTTGATCAGCAGGACCGTCGCGGTCAGCCAGAGCGCGGAGAACAGCAGGCTGGCGAGGATGTCGGTCGGGTGGTGCTCGCCCCGGTACATCCGGGACAGGGCCACGAGCACGGGCATGGCGATCGCGGGGATCAGGAACAGCCATCGCCACCAGCCGCGGGCGTGGCCGATGACCAGGATCGCCACAGCGACGTAGAGACAGCAGGTAGCGGCCTCATGCCCGGACGGGTAGGCGGAGGTGGGCAGATGCTGGTCGAGCTGGGTGACGTGCGGCCGGGGCCGTTTGACCACGGCGGCGGCGGCCAGGAACGCGGCCAGTTCCCCGAACATGACCGTGGCCACGAAGATGACCGGCCGCCAGTGCCGGGTGACGGCCAGGAACACGACGCAGGTCGCGAGGGCGACGATGAGGATCGCCTGGGTCGCGCCGAGCGTGGTGAAGACCAGGCTCCAGCGGGTCCAGCCGGCGGTGCGGTGGGCGGCGAACCAGTGCGGGATCGCCTGGTCGCCCAGCACGTTTCCGTTGCCGTCCTTGGTGATCAGCTCGCCGATGCCGACGATCACGCCGAGGATCAGCACCCAGGCCACCACGACCGCGGCGGCGATGCGGCCCCAGTGGTGCATGGAGTGGCGTCCGTAGCGGCGACGTGCGCCGGGTTCCGGCCGGGCCGGCTTGAGATCGGCGCGGGCCTCGGGTTCCAGTCCCTCGGTGACCGGGTCGGTCAGCGGCTGGCCGGCGGCGCTGCGGGTCAGCTCGAAGGCGAAGGCCGTGAGCCCGAGCCAGGTGATGCCGACCGCCCAGGCGCCCAGGACGTCGGACAGGTAGTGCACTCCGAGCAGGATCCGGCTGATCCCGATCAGGGCGATGAGCGCGGCGATCACGGTGACGAAGGCGGTCCGCCACCGGCCGCGGGCGGCGGGCAGGAAGACGAGCAGGATCGCGCCGTAGCAGACGATCGAGCCGAGCGAGTGGCCGCTGGGGAAGCTGTCTCCGGTGCCGTAGGCGATCGGATGCGCCACCACGGGGCGCAGCAGGCCGACGAGCGATTTGAGGATGGGATCCAGGATCAGCGCGCCCGCGCCCGTGATGAGCAGGTAGGCCGCCAGCCGCCAGCGCCGCCGGATCGCCAGGATGACCGTCGCGGCCCCGATCACGGTCCACAGCACGCCGTTGCTGCCGAGAAAGGTGACCGCCTTGACCACGCTCACCAGGGTGGCGTTTCCCGCGATCAGGCTGTTGATGCTGGCGGCGGCTCCGTGGTCGGCCGATTCGAGCGGCGCCCACTGCAGGCGCACCGCGATGAGCAAGATGGCGAAGACCAGCGCCGCGACGGTGACCGTGACGAGCGGCGCGAGGCGGTGCTGCCGGATTTCGAGGTTCATGCGTGACCGCCTCCCGCCGCCGCGGCCGAAACGGCCGCGGCCTGGGCCGGGACGCAGATCGTGATGGAGCCGGGGCGGGCCTTGATCCGCAGTTCCCGGCAGGGCGGCCGTGCGCCGCCGTCCAGCTCGTACGGGATCTTCCGATCGAACCGGACCTTAAGCTTCGTTCCGTGCGTGACCTGCACGAACGGCGATCGGTCGGCTTGGCCGAGGGCGAGCCTGCTGAAGGTCCGGGCCCACTCGGCCGGGTTCTTCGCGGTGACCACGCCGAACTCCAGGAGCCCGTCGTCCGGCCGCGCCAGCGGGAAGGCCTCGATCCCGCCGAGGACCCGGCCGACATTGCCGGCCAGCACGCACGAGACCCGGCCCTTGAAAAAGCGCTCACCGTCCACGTCGACCCTGGCCCTGACCCGGCGCGCGGACAGGTTCCTGATTCCGGTGTACAGGTACGCCGCACGGCCCAGGCGGTCCTTCATGCCCCGGCCGGCCTCGGAGATCATCCGGGCGTCGAATCCCGCGCCCGCCATCACCGTGAAGTGCTCGCCGTTCACCGACCCGGTGTCGATCCGGCGGTGGTCTCCGTGCAGCCCGATCCGCACCGCCTCGGGGAGGTCATCAGGGATCTGCAGGTTCATGGCCAGGAGGTTCGCCGTGCCAGCGGGCAGGATCGCCACCGCCGTGCCGGTCCCGGCGACCGCGTCGATACAGCGCTGGACGGTGCCGTCGCCGCCCCAGACGAACATCACCTCAGCGCCCTGAGCCGCTGCCCGCCGCGCGCATGCGGGCGCGTTACGGCTCTTGGTCACCTCGTACCAGAGCGGATAGGTGACCCCCTCCCGGGCCAGGACGGTGCGCAGCTCGTTCAGGCCACCGCCGAAGCTCTTACCCGAGTGTGCTACCACAGCGACGTTAGGCATGCTGGTCCTTTCTCCCTGAGCCGATCCGCTCAGACTTTCCGCCAGCGGGCCTCGCACAGCCCGTAGATGCCGAAGACCGCGAGGCCGACGGCGGCCAGGATCATCAGGAACTCGCCGAACGGCTGGTTCCGCAGGGTGAGCAGCGCCTTGTCGATGCCGCCCGACTCCGATGCCTTGTGGGTGATGGCCGCGTCGATCACCAGCGCGCCGGCCAGCGCGAAGACCAGGCCGCGGGCGATGGTCCCGGTCATGCCGAGCACTTCGACGACACGGCGCGTCCGGGGGCTCATCTGCGCCGTCCGCAGGTACTTCATGAACCTGCGCCGAACGCCCTGGCTGACCAGCACCAAGCCGATGACGACGACGATCAGGCCGGCAATGCCGACCAGCCACCGGCCTTCGGGGTGCCGCATGACCGTGGCCGTGATGTCCTGCTGCTGGCGAGACTGGCTGCGCTGCGAACCGGAGATCACCGTGAACGTCAGGTAGGCGAAGCCCGCGTAGATCACCGCCCGGGCCAGGGACATCAGCCGGGGGCCGGCGCCGTTCGGCTCACCGGTGACGCCGAAGGCTGCTTCACTCAGCCGCCACAGGGCGTAGGCGGCGAAGCCGATGCCGAGCAGCCACAGCGAGACCAGCCCGTAGGGCTTGCCCGCGAGTAGCTGCAGGGCGCCCTGCTGATCGGCTTCCTGCGAGCTGTGGCCGAGCGCGACCAGCACGGCGACCCAGCCGATCAGCAGGTAGATGACCCCGCGCGCGGTCAGGCCGGCGCGGGCCAGGATGTGAGCCGCTGGGCTGCGGGAAGCCCGTCTGGCTCGGCGTGTCACGCGGGTGTCGGATACAGAGTGCATACCCGTCTCTACCTCGAGAGCGCGTCCGGAAACACCGCGGCCCGCGCGGGGCCGGCGTTTGGCCTTGACCGGGGCAGGTAGCAGTCAGCGAGGAATGACGGAGCACGACCGCAAGGAGGTTCAGCCGTGCGCGATGACGGGCCGATCGTGCGGGAGATCACGACCGCTGTTTACGTGATTCCGACGGATACGCCGGAGGCAGACGGGACGCTCACCTGGGATAAGACCACGATGGTGCTCGCCTCCGCCCGGGCCGGGACGGCCCGCGGCATCGGCTGGACCTACGCGGCGGCCGCGGCGCAGAGCGTCATCGCCGACGTGCTGGCCGACGTCGTGATCGGCCGCAGCGCGCTGGACGTGCCGGGATCGGCCGAGGCCATGACCCGGGCGGTCCGGAACATCGGGCGGCCGGGGATCGCGGCGACCGCCATCTCCGCAGTGGACATCGCGCTCTGGGATCTCAAGGCGCGGCTGCTCGGCTCCTCGGTGGCCCAGTTGCTCGGCCAGGCCCGGGACAGCGTCCCGGTCTACGGCAGCGGCGGCTTTACCAGCTACGACGCGGGCCAGACCCGCGAGCAGCTGGCCGGCTGGGTGGAGAAGGACCGCATCCCGCGGGTGAAGATCAAGATCGGCGAGAGCTGGGGCACGAACGAGCACCGGGATCTCGAGCGGGTCGGCCTGGCCCGTGAGGTCATCGGACCGGATGCTGAGCTCTACGTCGACGCCAACGGCGGCTACACCGCCGGGCAGGCGGTGCGGGTCGCGGACCGGCTCACGGACCACGGGGTGACCTGGTTCGAGGAACCGGTGTCGTCGCAGGACCTGGCTGGGCTCGCCGCGGTGCGGCGCCAGGTCCGGCCCGACGTGGCCGCGGGGGAGTACAGCTGGTCACTCGCCGACTCGGCGCGCCTCATCGCCGCCGGCGCGGTGGATTGCCTTCAGCTGGACGTGACCCGCTGCGGCGGCATCACCGAGTTCCTGCGCGGGTCGGCCCTGGCGGCCGCGCATAACCTCCAGGTCTCCGGTCACTGCGCCCCTAACCTGCACGCACGCGTCGGCGTCGCGGTGCCCAACCTGCGGCACGTCGAGTATTTCCACGACCATCAGCGGATCGAGCGGATGTTCTTCGACGGGGCCCTGGACCCCGACGGCGGGATCTTGACCCCCGATGCGGACCAGCCGGGGCTCGGCTTGACCCTCCGGGAATCCGACGCCGAGCGCTATCGCCGCGACTGACGGCCGTCATCGGCGGGGGCTACGAGTGGCCCTCCGGCCCCTGGGCGATTGGCAACTCACGGTCCGGCTCACCACCGGCCCGGGCCGGCAGCCGGACGCCGAGAAGCCCGCGGCGGCGAAGGCCGCCTCGGTCAGCGCGTCGGTCAGGGCGGCCTGCCGCCCGGCCCGGCTGACCGCGGCCAGCAGCAGCATCGATGCGGCATGTACGGCGTCGACCTGCCCGCCGGTCGCGAGCACCGCCGGCTCCGGCGCTGCGGCGGTCAGCGCGGCCTGGATCAGGTGCCGGATCCCGAGCACCTGCGCCACCCGGCACGCCCGCCGGCTGGGCATCTGCCCCGTGGCCAGCCAGATCACCGGGCCGGGCACCAAGACCAGCGCTGCCCCGTAGGTAGCACGGACCACCTGGAGCCTGGCGACAGAAGTCACCGGCGGCGTCCCCGCCGCCCCGCGACGAACGCGCCGAACGCGCCGGCCACGGCCGCTCCGGCGAGCAACCCGGACGAGAGCCGGGCGTGCTGGGCGATCCACAGCTGCGGGCTGCGGTCGTGGGACTTGTCGTCGAAGATCCCGTGCGGGCCGTGATCGTGCCCGTTGCTCCCGTCGACCGGGTGGAGCAGGTTATCGGGGCGGTCGGCCGCGACCTTCTGCGCGGTCTGCTGGGCGCGGTAGCCGGTCCGGGCCAGGTACCGGTCCAGCACGGCCGGGACCACCCGGTTGGCCAGCAGGGTGGCCGCGGTGCTCGCCCCTACCCAGTACTGCCTCCGGCCCGGGTGCTCGGCGGCGAACACCACCCCGCGCGCCGCGACCTCGGGCTGGTAGATCGGCGGCACCGGCTGCGGGTGGTGGGGCAGCCGGGACCGTACCCAGGAGAACTGCGGCGTGTTGACCGCCGGCATCTGCACCACCGTCACCTGCACGCCGGAGTTCTCGTGCAGCAGTTCGCATCGCAGCGAGGAGGTGAATCCGTTGACGGCGTGCTTGGCGCCGCAGTAGGCGGACTGCAGCGGGATGCTGCGCTCGCCGAGCGCCGATCCGACCTGCACGATGGTGCCCTGGCCGCGGGGGCGCATCAGGGCCAGCGCCGCCATCGTCCCGTGCACGAACCCGAGGTAGCTCACCTCGGTCACCCGGCGGAACTCCTCCGCGGTGATGTCGCTGAACGGCGCGAACACCGAGGTGAACGCCACGTTGACCCACACGTCGATCGGCCCGAAGTGCTCCTCGGCCTTCCGTGCGGCGGCGGTGACCTGCTCGTAGTCGGCCACGTCGGCGCTGATGGCCAGGGCCTGGCCGCCGGCCTCCTGCACGTCGCGCGCGGCGCCGTCCAGGCCGGCCTGACCACGAGCGATCAGGGCGACACGCGCCCCGCGCTGCCCGAACAGCCGCGCGGTGGCACGCCCGATTCCCGCGCTGGCTCCGGTCACGACCACGGTCTGGGTTTCCATGCGACTACAGCCTTTCTGTGAATAACGGGGTCAGCTGGCCGTGTGGGCCTGGGACGCGGGCTGGCCGGCCGTGCCCGTGTCGGCGTCGGCCGCGGTCAGCGGCTGGGCGATGTCTTCCAGGCTCCGCCGTTCGGCCTTCACGCCCAGGAAGATCTCGACGATCCCGGCCAGGATCATCAGGGCGGCGCCGATCGAGAAGGCCACCACCGTGTCCGCCACCTTGCCGGTGCTCACCAGCGAGGAGAACAGCAGCGGCCCGGCGATCCCGCCCGCGCCGGTCCCGATCGCGTAGAAGAACGCGATGGCCAGGGCCCGGGTCTCCATCGGGAAGACCTCGCTGACGGTGAGGTAGGCGGCACTGGCGCCGGCCGAGGCGAAGAACAGCACGGCGCACCAGCATGCGGTCATCGTGGTCGCGGTCAGCACGCCCCGGTCGAACAGGTACGCGGTGCCCAGCAGGAGCAGCCCGGAGATCAGGTAGGTGCCCGCGATCATGGGCTTTCTGCCGATCGTGTCGAACAGCCTGGCGAGCAGCAGCGGGCCCAGCAGGTTGCCGACGGCGATCACCGCGAAGTAGTAGCCGGGGTTGGTCTTGACGTGGAAGAACGTGGCCAGGATCTGCGCGTAGCCGAACGTGATCGCGTTGTACAGGAACGCCTGCCCGATGAACAGCGAGAAGCCGAGGATGGTGCGCCGCGGGTAGAGGGTGAACATGGTCCGGGCGATGGTGATGAACCCGATCGTCTTGCGCTGCCGGATGGTGATCGACCGGCTCGGCTCGGCCAGCTGCGCGCCCGTCTCCCGCTCCACCTCCTGCTCGATCCCGTCCACCAGTTCCTCGGCGTCCCGTTCCCGGCCGTGGATGAACAGCCAGCGCGGGCTCTCCGGGACGTTGCGCCGGACCAGCAGCACCACCACGCCGAGGACGACACCGAGCCCGAAGCACAGCCGCCAGCCGACGTTCACCGGCAGGTCGTTGGTCGCGGGGACGGTCAGCAGCGCGCCGGCCGCCGCCCCGGCCCAGTAGGTGCCGTTGATGACGATGTCGATCATGCCGCGGTGCCGGCTGGGGATCAGCTCGTCGATGGCGGAGTTGATCGCGGCGTACTCCCCGCCGATCCCGAACCCGGTCAGGAACCGGAACAGGAAGAACCACCAGGGCGCGAACGACAGCGCGGTCATCGCCGTGGCCACCAGGTAGGTGCCCAGGGTGATCATGAACAGCTTCTTGCGGCCGAACCGGTCGGTGAGCCAGCCGAAGAACAGCGCGCCCAGGCAGGCACCCAGCACGTATATGGCGGCGCCGAACCCGGATATCTGAGACTGCGTGATGTCCAGGCCGCTGCCCGGCTTGGAGATCTGCCCGGATAGGTTCCCGACGATGGTCACTTCCAGGCCGTCGAGGATCCAGACCGTCCCCAGGCCGATCACGATCATCCAGTGCCACCGCGACCAGGGCAGCCGGTCCAGGCGCGACGGAACCTTGGTCGTCACGGTTCCGGTCTGAATGTCACTCACGCTGCCCTCCGATCACGGGGATCCGCAAGGTCCCCGGCTTCCCGGCGAGGAGCTGACTAAACCCGGGGCCTGGCGTTTCGGCCGGACCCGGCCGGACAGATGCAGTGCATGACCGGATCGTTCCGCCCGCACGTCCTGCGCGAGTACTCGCTGATCGCCGACGGGGAGCGCGGGGCGCTGATCGGCCCCGACGGGGCGATCTCGTGGCTGTGCGCGCCGCGCTGGGACAGCCCGGCGGTGTTCAGCGGACTGTTCGGCGGCCGCGGCACCTACGCGGTCACGCCCGCCGATCCCTGGTACGTCTGGGGCGGCTACTACGAGACCGGGACCCTGATCTGGCGGAGCCGCTGGGTCGGCTCGTCGCGAACCGACTCGCGAACCGAATGCCGGGAGGCCCTGGCCATGCCGGCCGACCCGCATCGCGTCGTGATCGTGCGGCGCATCGTGGCCGTCGACGGCCCGGCCCGGGTGAACGTGATCCTCGATGTCCGCGCCGGGTTCGGGCGCAGCCCGATGACGGACCTGTCCCGGGCCGGCGGGTGCTGGACCGGCCGCAGCGGGCGCCTGCGGTTCCGCTGGTCGGGCGCGGCCCGCGCGCGGCCCGGCGACGGCGGGCTCGCCCTGACCGTGACCCTCCCGGCCGGGGGCCATCACGACCTGGTCCTCGAGCTTTCCGGCCGGCCGCTCACCAGCGAGCCGCCCGACCCGGACCGGACCTGGGCCGCCACCGAGGAATCCTGGTCCGCCGTGGTGCCGGCGTGCGACGACCTTACCGCCGGGCGCGACGCCCGCCACGCCTACGCCGTCCTGCGCGGGCTGACCGCGGGCAGCGGCGCGATGGTCGCGGCCGCCACCACGTCGCTTCCCGAGCACCTGGAGGGCGGCCGGAACTACGACTACCGGTACGCCTGGATCCGCGACCAGTGCTACGCGGGCCTGGCCGTCGCGGCCCACGGCCCGCACCCGCTCCTGGAGGGCACCGTCCGCTTCGTCACCGAACGCCTCCTGGCCGACGGCCCCGGTCTCATGCCCGCCTACACGGTGACCGGCGAGCCCCTTCCCGGTGAACGCACGCTGCGGCTGCCCGGGTACCCGGGCGGGACGGCCCGGGCCGGCAACCGGGTGACCGGCCAGTTCCAGCTGGACGGGCTGGGCGAGGCGCTGGAGCTGTTCGCCGCGGCCGCCCGCCTGGACCTGCTGGCCGAGGAGAACTGGCAGGCGGCGGCGATCGCGGCCGAGGCCATCGAGAAGCGCTGGACCGAGCCCGACGCGGGCATCTGGGAACTCGAGGACCGGCACTGGACGCATTCCCGGCTCGCGTGCGTATCCGGCCTGCGCTCCCTGGCCGCCGCCGCGAGCAGTGCACCGGGCGGGCGGCCCGGGGGTCCCGGGCACCGGCAGGCGGCCCGGTGGAGCGCGCTGGCCGACTCGCTGCTGGCCAGCCTCGGCGACGCGGTCCATCCGACGGGCCGCTGGCAGCGCTCGCCCGACGACGGCCGGGTCGACGCCGCCCTGCTGCTGCCGGTGATCCGCGGCACCCTGCCCGCGGACGACCCGCGGAACCGCGCGACCGTCCGCGCGGTCACCGACGAGCTCACCGAGGACGGGTACGTCTACCGGTTCCGCCACGACGCGCGGCCGCTGCACAAGAGCGAGGGCGCGTTCCTGCTGTGCGGGTTCTGGATGGCGCAGGTCGCCCAGGCCTGCGGGGACACCACCGCCGCGGCCCGCTGGTTCGAGCGCAACCGCGCGGCCTGCGGCCCGGCCGGCCTGTACACCGAGGAGTACGACGTCCGCCAGCGCCAGTCGCGGGGCAACCTGCCCCAGGCCTTCGTGCACGCCGGGATGCTGGAGTGCGCCGTCCGCCTGTCCGCCGCCCCGGGACCGTAACCCAGGAAGGCCCGCCTCGTGAGCGGACGCACGCACCACGGTCCGTTCGGAAAAAGATTGGAAAAGACCAGAATTTGCCCGAACGGTCCGTGGTGCTACGGTCTGGGCCAGGAGGTGACGCAGTGCGCGAGATGAGCTTCCCGGTCCAGGTGGTCGAGGGCGTACCGGTGGTGACCGCGCCCGAGGAGATCGACCTAGCCAACGCCGCCGGGCTGCGGGCGGCCCTGCTCGAAGCGGCCCTGCTCGAAACGGCCCTGCTCGAAACGGCCCTGCCCGAAAAGGCGGAGCCCGGGCGCGCCATGGTCGTGGTCGACATGTCCCGGACCCGGTTCTGCGATTCGGCCGGGCTGAACGCCCTGGTCGGCGCGGCCC
Source organism: uncultured Actinomycetes bacterium (assembly GCA_963742795.1). GTDB lineage: Bacteria > Actinomycetota > Actinomycetes > Streptosporangiales > Streptosporangiaceae > Palsa-504. Next base: position 177,483 of record CAVUNL010000013.1, on the reverse strand, counting down.
GGCAGGCGCGCGCCGGCGGCGGTGAGGTGCGGCTGGTCGTCGTCGGCGAGGCCGTCGCCCGCATTGTCGCGCTCACCGGCGTGGACCGCGTCATCCCCATCTACGCGAGCCTGGAGGACGCTCTCATCTAGGCGATGGACGGCTGACGGCCCGCGGCACGTCCGGGGGGAGGGAGCGCGCCGCGGGCCGTGCCTGCCCGGTTTGCACGGGCAGACACTAGCACGCAGTCTTGCACACTTCTGCCTGGCATCTCCATGGGGTGAGAACGCGGCGCGCAGGCGTGAGAGGTTGCCGGCCGGGTAATCGTGTGTCGTGACCACCTGGCAAGAACTGGCGGACAGCGCGGCCTCGCGGTTCCGGGTCGGGGACCACAAGGGGAAAGTGGAGGACGCAGCCTTCGGGGCATGGCGGGGACTAGTCGTGAGCACCATCCATCCGTCCGTCGTCCTGCGAGAGGATGACCCGGAAGCCCGGGAACGCTCTTACGCCGGGCTCGTCGCCGATCTGGTCACCGCCCGGGATGCAGCTCGCTGATCGACTTCGACCTGGCTATGCCGACCACCCGGCTCTACGGCATCGCGAACGCGTTGTGGTACTGGGCGCCGCTTCGTGATCCGCGGGACCGGGCGCCCGCGTTCGCGGACGCCCGGCATCCCGCACCGGGTCGCGGTGTTCACGGACGCCTACGGCATGGCGGCACGGCATCGCGCCGAGCTGGCGCCGTTCGCCGTCAACATGGCACGCCGCTACCACGAGGATTCCCGCGCCTCGGCGGAGCTGGACCCGGTGTTCCGCAAGCTATGGGAGGACGGCGCCAAGGACGCGCTGCCGCGCGCCGAGGCGTGGCTGCGCGAGGCCTCGGTTGCGCAGTTGAGCGCGCTGATCACGCTCGTGGTGTTTGAGTCCCGGCCCGCCTGGTAGGCAGGAGGCACCAGGCATGCCGGGGGAGGCGCCCATGACGGCTAGGACCGCCGAGCGGGCCAAGACCGTACGCGGAGGAACTGTGGCGCTGCGCGAAGACCCGCCAGGGCTAGCGGCCGCGGCGGGCGGCCCGCTCCAGCGGAGCGACCCCAACGGCACCGGAATCCGGCGCAGGCGCTGCGGGCGGGGTTTCATCTACCTCGGCGTGGACGCCACCGCGGTCAAGGACCCGCGGACGCTGGCCCGGATCAAGGGCCTGGTGATCCCGCCGGCCTGGCAGGAAGTGTGGATCTGCGCTGATCCGCAGGGCCACATCCAGGCCATTGGCACCGACGCGGCCGGACGCCGTCAGTACCGTTACCACGATCTGTGGCGCCAGCAGCGGGACCAGGACAAGCATGACCGAGTTCAGCGCTTCGGGTCCGCCCTGCCGGCCATACGCGAGGCAGTCGGCCACCATCTGGATACCCGGGGCCTACCCAGGGAACGGGTCCTGGCCGCCGCGATACGCCTGATCGACCTGGGTTTCTTCCGTCCGGGCGGCGAGGAGTACGCGGAGCAGAACGGGACCTTCGGCCTGGCCACGATCAGGAAAGAGCACGTCACGCTCACCAAGGGCCAGCTCATGTTCGAGTACCTGGCCAAGGGCGCCCAGCACCGCGAGCAGGCGGTGGCGGAGGATCAGGTGTGCGCCGCCGTGCGGAGCCTGCGGCGGCGGAACGGCGGCGGAGACCAGCTGCTGGCCTACCGGTCCGGCTCAGGCTGGCACGACGTCACCGCCGCGGACATCAACGACTACCTCGGGGAGATATCCGGGGGCGACTACACCGCCAAGGATTTTCGCACCTGGCACGCGACCGTCCTCGCCGCCGTGGGCTTGGCCGTATCCGAACGCGCCGCCAGCAGCGAGGGCGCGCGCAAGCGAGCCATCGCCCGCGTTGTCCAGGAGGTTGCCGGCTATCTGGGCAACACCCCCGCGGTGGCCAGGGCCTCCTACATTGACCCACGCGTCATCGACCTTTACCAGCACGGCCGCACGATCGCTTCCGCGCTGGGCGAGCTGGGAAAGGACTGCGATTTCGGTGACCTCGCCACCAGGGGCCGGGCGGAAAAGGCCGTCCTGAACCTGCTGGCCTCGGCTTAGCGCTTGCGGTCCTTGCCGCCCTCGGCCAGTTCTCGCCAGTCAGGGTCGGAGACGTCGACGTCTTAGCGCTTCGCCGCGGCCAGGGTCCGCTTGACGCCTTGTCCCGCTGGTACCACGGCCAACTTTGCAGGCCGCTGGTTTGAGCGCGGGTTCTGCTGGCAGTTAGCGGAATCGATGAGGTAAACGCCGGAGCCGGGAGGCACCCGATGGCGACAGCAAAGCAGACCAAGGCAGCGCGGCGGAACGTCGCCAAAGCGCAGGAGGCGGCCACGTCGAAGAAGACGATCGCGCACATGCCGAAGAAGACCCGGACCGCGCTGGGCCAGCAGGGAGCGGCCGTGGCCCGGCGCAAGCGGACGGGCGGCGACTCCCCCAAGACGCGGGCTGAGCTCTACGAGATCGCCAAGCAGCGCGATCTGCCGGGACGTTCCAAGATGGGCCGTGACGAGCTGGCTGCCAAACTCGGCTACAAATAAGCAGCACTGGCTCGACCAGGAAGTGGTCACCGGCCAGGGCCTGGTGACCAGCCGCAGCCCCACGACCTGCCCGCCAGATTCGCTCGGCTCACGGCACGGCGGGTCCGTTCGGCCAAAGACGCCTATCCACCGTGTCGGCGCCGTCGGGCCACGGCGCCGAGACCGGCCCCCAAGCCGGCGACGCCTGCCGCGACGGCCACGAGCCGGACGTAGTCGCCGGCATCCGGCGCCGCGGGGCGGGACGGCCGCACGGGCTCCCCGTCCTGGGCAGCACCGCGCAGTCCGGCGGCCAGTATCTCGGCGAGGTGCACGGGCGTGCGTCCGGTGCCGCTCTGCTCGATCTGGGTCCGGCAGCTGAATCCGTCCGCCAGCACCCAGGTGTCGGTGGGCGCACCGCGCACGGCGGGGAGCAGGACCCGCTCGCCGCAGGCCCGGGACACGTCGTAGTGCCCCGCTTCGAAGCCGAAGTTGCCGGCCAGCCCGCAGCAACCCGCGTCCAAGACCTCCAGGTCGACGCCCGCCGCGCGCAGCAGCGCCTGGTCCGCGTCGTAGCCCATGATGGCGTGCTGGTGGCAGTGGGTCTGCGCTATCGCCTTCCCGCCCAGGTGCGGCGGCTGCCAGCCGTCGGTGTGATCCCGCAGCAGTTCGGCCAGCGTCACGGTCTGCTGCCGCAGCCGCTGCACGTCCTGGTTACCGGGCATCAGCTCACGCGCGTCGGACCGGAACACCGCCGTGCAGCTCGGTTCCAGCCCGACGACCTTGGCGCCGCGCCGCAGATACGGGGCCAGCACGTCGACGCTGCGCTGCATCACCCGCCGGGCCGTGGCCAGCTGGCCGGTGGAGATCCAGGTCAGGCCGCAGCACAGCGGCTTGCTGGGCACGATGACGCGCCAGCCGGCCGCTTCCAGCACCGCGACCGCCGCCCGCCCGACCGCGGGGGTCAGGTGATTGGTGAAGGTGTCCGGCCACAGCACGACCTCACCCCGCAGCCCGGACAGCCCGGGATCGCGGCCGGCCGCCCAGGCCTGCAGCGTCTGGTCAGCGAACAGCGGGATCCGGCGGCGCCGGTCGATCCCGCCCGCGGCGGTCAGCGCGTCGCGCAGCACGGGTGCCTGGGTGAGCGCGTTGACCAGCCGCGGGGCCCGGGAAGCGACCTGGGCCACCGCAGGCAGCCAGCCCATCGAGTAGTGCGCCCTGGGGCGCAGGCGGCCGGCGTAGTGGTGGGCCAGGAACTCGGCCTTCATGGTGGCCATGTCGACCTCGACGGGGCAGTCCTTCTTGCAGCCCTTGCAGGCCAGGCACAGGTCCAGCGCGTCGCGGACCTCGGTGGACCGCCAGCCCGCCGTGACCGGGGAGTCGGCGTGCCCCTCCAGCATCTCGAACAGCAGCCGGCTCCGGCCGCGGGTGGAGTGCTCCTCCTCGCGGGTGACCATGTACGACGGGCACATCACCCCCCCACCCACCTCCCCTCCCCCCTTCACTTGGCGACACTTGCCGACGCCCGCGCACCGCATCACCGCGCGCTCGAACCGGCCGTCGTCGTCGGGGTAGCTGAAGTAGCTGTCGTAGTCGCGCGGCGTCCAGGAGGCGCCGAGGCGCAGGTTCTCGTCGATCCGGTAGGGCGCGACCACCTTGCCCGGATTCATCAGGTTGTCCGGGTCGAAGATCGCCTTGAACTGCCCGAAGGCCCGCACCAGGTCGTCGCCGAACATCTTGGGCAGCAGCTCGCCACGGGCCTGGCCGTCGCCGTGCTCGCCGGAGAACGACCCGCCGTAGGACACCACCAGGTCCGCGGCGCGCTCGATGAACCGGCGGAACGTCGCGATGCCGTCCTCGGTCACCAGGTCGAAGGGGATCCTGGTGTGCACGCAGCCCTGGCCGAAGTGCCCGTACAGCGCCGAGCCGGAGTAGCCGAACTCGTCGTACAGCTTGCTCAGGTCCCGCAGGTAGTCGCCCAGCCGGTCCGGCGGGACCGCGGAATCCTCCCACCCCTCCCAGGTATCGGGCATGTCCGGGACCCGGGCGGTGGCACCGAGGGCCACCTCGCGGACATCGGCAAGTTCCTTCTCGTGTTCTGGATCGTCGTAGAACTTGACGGTCGGCTCGTGTTCGGCCCCGCGCAGGTCGTCGATCAGGGTGCGCGCCTTGGCGTCGGCCTCGTCCTGAGAGTCGCCGGAGAAGATGACCATGAGCCAGCCGTGACCATCCGGCAGCAGGCGGAGGGCCTCGGGGTTCATCCGGCGTTCCCGCTCGAACGTGATCAGCCGGTCATCGAGGCCCTCCAGCTGCTCGGGCTGATGCGGCGCGATGCGCGGCGCGGCGTCCGCCGCGCTGGCGATGTCCGGGTAGCCGAGCACGACCAGCGCTTGGGCGGCGGGCTTGGGGACCAGGCGCAGCTCCGCGTGCAGGATCGTGACCAGCGTGCTCTCGCTGCCGGTCAGCGCCCGGGCGACGTCGAAGCCCTGCTCGGGCAGGAGCGAGTCCAGGTTGTAGCCCGATACCCGGCGCGGGATCTGCGGGTAGCGCTCCCGGATCTGATCCGCGCAGGACTCCGACAGCTCCCGCAGGGCGCGGTAGATTTCGGCGCGACGGCCACCGGCCGCGACGATGGCCGTGTACTCCTCGTCGCTGGTCGGCCCGGCCCAGAACCGTTCCCCGTCGCAGGTCAGCACCTCCAGCCGGACCACGTTGTCCACGGTCTTGCCGTAGGCCTGCGCTGTCGCACCGCACGAGTTATTGCCGATCATGCCGCCCAGCGTGCAGTGATCGTGGGTGGCCGGCTTCGGGCCGAACATCAGCCGGTGCGGCGCCAGCTGGGCGTTGAGCTCGTCCAGCACGATGCCGGGCTCGACCACGCAGGTTCTCGCCGCCGGATCGACCGAGACCAGCCCGTGGCAGTACTTGGACCAGTCGATGACCACCGCCACGTTGCACGACTGCCCGGCCAGGCTGGTGCCGCCGCCCCGGGACACCACCGGCGCGCCATGCTCCCGGCACACCGCGATGGCCGCCACCGCGTCGTCCACGGTGCGGGGAACCATCACGCCGATCGGTACCTGGCGGTAGTTCGAGGCGTCGGTGCTGTACGCTCCGCGGCTGCCCGCGTCGAACCGGACCTCGCCGCCGGCCCTTTCCCGCAGGGCGCGCTCGAGCGCCCGGGGGTCGACCTGCGGCGGACCGCCGCGGCGGACGACCGGGTCGGGCAGGGAAACGCTGGTCATGTACGCCTCCTCAGGGCCTCGGAAACACAGCCGCACCGGGTACCCGGCCTGTCGGCCCGCAAACCGACGGAGTACTTCAGCCAGCCGGGCGTCCGGCCGGGGTTTGGGTGGGATCCAGGAACACGTGCGGGATCAGCGGCAGCCGGTCGGCGAGCCGCCGGTCGACGTCGTCAGCGACGTCCTCGGCCCGGTCGGCGCTGATCTCGTCGCTGAACGCCACCTGGGCGGCCACGATCAGATGATCCGGCCCGACGTGCATGGTGCGCAGGTCCACAAGCGCGTCTACGCCCGGGGCGTTCTTTATCTCATCCCGGATCAGCTTCAGCTCTTTCGGGTCGGCGGCGCGGCCGATGAGGAAGTCCCGGCTGTCCAGCCCGAGCTTGACCGCCACCACCACAAGCAATACGCCGATGGCGATGGAGGCCGCGCCGTCCCAGACCGGTGATCCGGTGACCTGCCGCAGGGCCAGTCCCAGCGCGGCCAGCCCGAGGCCGACCATCGCCGCGCTGTCTTCGAACAGGGCCGCCTTGACCGTGGTGTCGGGGCTGGCGCGCACGTGGTCGAGGACATCTTCGTGGCCACGACGGGCCTCGCCCCGGAGCTGGACCACGACCCGGACCAGGGAGGTGCCCTCGGCCAGGGCGGAGACGCCGAGGACCACATACGCGATGAGCGGGTTCTCGCTGCTCTCGTGCCCGAGCGCGAGCACGCCCTGGAAGATGGAGAATCCGGCCCCGGCGACGAAGATGCCGAACGCGGCCAGCAGCGACCAGAAGTACCGTTCCTGACCGTAACCGAACGGGTGACGCTGGTCGGCGGGCCGTTCGCCGCGGTGCACGGAGGTCAGCAGGAACGCCTGGTTGAGGGTGTCCGCCGCCGAGTGGGCCGCCTCGGCCAGCATGGCACTGGAGCCGACCATGATCCCCGCCGCGAGCTTGATCGCCCCGACGAAGATGTTCGCGGCGCCCGCGATGAGCACGGTCCCGCGGGTGGATGCCCGGTCCGCCAACGCTGCCCCCTTGTGGCTGTTCACCTGCCGATCAGCCTCATCTGCCCGGGGAAGCGCCCGCTATGCCTGGTCAGGTTTGCCGGCGGGGGGAGGGGTAGTCGGCTGGGATGCCAGATCCAGGCCCGCTCGCGGGGGAGCCGCGGGACCGGAAGTACCGCCAGTCAGGGCCGGCCGGGCGGGCACGTGGCTGATCTGGTGGGTCTTGCTGATGTCGCTGTGGGTCATGCTGGACGATTCCCTGGCCACCGACGAACTGCTCGCGGGCGCGGGCGCGGCCGCGATCGCCGCCGTGGTCGCGGAGGTCGCCAGCTATCAGGCCGCGACCCGGCTACGCGGACCTGCGCTCCTACGCGCTCGAGGTGCGGATCTTCACGCTGCAGAACCTGGACCGCTGGCCGGACGCCGAGCAGGCCCTGCACCAGGCCCGCGAGGTCGCCCGCCGCAGCGGGAGTCCCGATCGCGGGACCTGGGCGACCGCGGCCGTGCTGCGGTACTGGCTCGGCCAGTGGGACGACGCGCTGGCCGAACTGGGCCTGGATGACCAGCACGCGCCCGGGCTGACGTATACCTTCCTGCGTGAACGCTGGCCTGCCCTGCTGGTGCACGGCGTGGCCGCGATCATCGCCGGGCGCCGGGACCAGCGCACGGAGGCCAGCCGGCAGCTCCACGCCGGACTGGCCCTGCCCATCCAGACCGTCCCGGACCGGGAGAACCGGGACTTCCTGGTCGCCGCGCACGCGCTGGCGCTGGAGCAGGGCGGCGAGCTCCGCCAGGCCATGGAGATGCTGGCCTCGATCCTGCCCCGGCGCGACGGGGAGATGACCCTGACCCACCAGTGGCTGCCCGACCTGGTGCGGCTCGCGATCGCCGCGGACGACGCCGCGCTGGCGCGGACCGCCGCGCAGGCCTGCGAGGCAGAGGCCGCCCTGGAAACCCAGCCCGCCCGGGCGGCGGCGGCCAGCCTGCGGTGCCGGGGACTGCTGGACTCCGACCCGGTCCCGCTCCTCGAGGCCGTCGCGCACTACCGGGCGGCCGGCCCGGCGGTGCAACTGCCCGCCGCGCTGGAAGACCTGGCCGCCGTGCTGGCCGGACGCGGCCGGGAAGAGGAGGCCCGCGCCGCTCAGGAGGAGGCGGTCAGCCTGTACGACGGGCTGCAGGCCTACTGGGACATCCGGCGGCTCGACAGCCGGCTTCGCCGCTACGGCATCAGGCGCGGAGTCCGCGGCCCGCGCGGGCCCCGCGCCGCCTCAGGCTGGGCGGCGCTCACCCCGACCGAGGTCAAGATCGCCGCCCTGGTCGCCCGGGGCGACTCCACGTCGGACATCGCCCAGGGCATGTTCCTGTCCCGGCGCACCGTGCAGACCTATATCTCGCACATCTTGGCCAAGCTCGGCGCGAAAAGCCGGGTAGAGATCGTCCGCGAGGCACTCCGCCAGGGCGTTTCCCCGTAGCAGTGCCCGCGGGGCCAAAGAACTGGAAAGCCCGGTCCCTGCGGGCAGGGACCGGGCTCAGGCTCAGGACCTTACGAGGTCACCGTGCCGGTGCGGTGCGGGAGCTTCCAGCCCGGGCGGACGAAGTGGCACGTGTACCCGTCGGGGTAGCGCTCCAGGTAGTCCTGGTGCTCGGGCTCGGCCTCCCAGAACGGGCCGGCCGCCGTCACCTCGGTGACCACCTTGCCCGGCCACAGGCCGGAGGCCTCGACGTCGGCGATCGTGTCCTCGGCGGTCAGCTTCTGCGCGTCGCTGAGGTAGAAGATGGCCGACCGGTAGCTGGTCCCGATGTCGTTGCCCTGCCGGTTCCGCGTTGTCGGGTCGTGGACCTGGAAGAAGAACTCCAGCAGGTCCCGGTAGGACAGCTTCTCCGGGTCGAAGATGATCTCGATCGCCTCGGCGTGGCCGCGGTGGTTCCGGTAGGTAGCGTTCGGCACGTCACCGCCGGTGTAGCCGACCCGGGTCGAGATCACGCCGGGGAGCTTGCGGATCAGGTCCTGCATGCCCCAGAAACAGCCGCCGGCGAGGATGGCCTTCTCAGTCGTCATGATGCACTCCCGGTGTCGAAGAGCTTGCGGTATTCGCCGTAACCCTCGCGATCCAGGTCGTCGACCGGGATGAACCGCAGGGCGGCGGAGTTGATGCAGTAGCGCAGGCCCCCGGCCTCGGCGGGCCCGTCGGGGAATACGTGGCCCAGGTGGCTGTCGCCGTGGGCGGAGCGGACCTCGGTCCGGATCATCAAGTGGCTGAAGTCCCGGCGCTCGACCACGTTGCCCGGCTCGATCGGCACCGTGAAGCTCGGCCAGCCGGACTGGCTGTCGTACTTGTTAACCGATGCGAACAGCGGCTCACCGGACACGACGTCAACGTAGATGCCGGGCTCCTTGTTGTCCCAGAACTCGTTGCTGAACGCCGGCTCGGTGCCCTTTTCCTGGGTGACCCGGTACTGCTTCGGGGTCAGCTGCGCGATCGCCTCGGGATCCTTGCGGTACTTGTCAGACATGTCGGCTCCTTCGCCGAAGGTGTTGCCCGCTGGCTGCGGGTAACAGATCCATGCTTATAAAACAGCACGTAGGCCCCAGGTATTTCACCCCGAGGCCGTCGCGGCTGGTCCGGCACGACACCGATGTTTCATCGCTGCCACCAGGACGGCACCAATGTTTCATCGGTGCGGTAGCGCCGCGCCCGGGGAGCGCTGGGGCTGCGGTGAACCGGTATCTCAGTCATTGGTGTGCTCCGTCTTTGCTTCGGTCACCGGCAGCCGCACCCGGAACCGGGTGTTGCCGGGTACAGATTCCACGGCGATGTCCCCGTGGTGCTTCTTCACGATGATCCGCCAGGTGATGTCGAGGCCCAGCCCGGTGCCCTGGCCCACCGGCTTGGTGGTGTAGAACGGCTCGAAGATCCGGTCCCGGATCTCCGGCGGAACCCCCGGACCGGTATCGCAGATATCCACCACCACCCGGTCCCGGTCACGACTGGTGCGGATGGTCAGCGTCCCGGTCTGGCCCATCGCCGATACGGCGTTGTCGATCAGGTTCGTCCACGCCTGGTTGAGCTCGGCCGCGTACGCCGGGATCGCGGGCAGCGACCGGTCGTACTCCTTGACCACCCGGATGCCCGGGGGAATCTTCCCGGTCAGGATCGTCAGCGTGCTGTCCAGCAGTTCGTGCACGTCGACGACCTGGTGCGGGGCCCGGTCCAGCTGGGAGTACTGCTTGGCCGCGCCGACCAGCGTGGAGATCCGCGTGGTGGCGTCCTCGATCTCGTTCATCAGCAGTTCGGTCTCCGCGGCGCAGGCCAGCCAGCGCAGCGCCGCCCCCAGCATCCCGGCGTCCACCGCGGCCGCGGCCTGCTCCAGCCAGGCGACGTCCAGCCCGCCGGCCACGAAGACGGGCGCCAGCTGCCAGGCGTCGCCCAGCCCGCGGGACTCCAGCCAGTCGGTGATGGCATCCTCCCGGTCGGCGGCCTCCAGCGGTGACAGTTTCTGTGCCTTCGGCACCCGCTCGACCGCCTGTTCCTGCAGCCGGATCAGCGCTTCCAGGTTCTGGCGGTCGTGCGGCCCGGCCGCGATCGCGCCCAGCTTCTGCCGCAGGCCGGTGATCCGTTCCCGCAGCGCCGCGGTCGCCCGCACCGCGGCCGCGGCCGGGTTGTTCAGCTCGTGGGTCAGGCCGGCCGACAGCGAGCCGAGCGCGAGCAACCGCTCCCGCTGCCCGACCATCTCCTGCAGGTTGGTCCGGTAGAAGAACCCCCCGTCCAGCAGGTGGACCGCCATCGGGAACCACTCGTTCATCAGCTGCGCGAACACCTCGGCGTCGAGGATGAAGAACCGCGACGGCTCGGTCACCCGCATCGAGCTCGGGTAGCGCTGCGGAACCCGGTCGCCCAGGTAGGCCTGCCACGCGCCGGCGTACACGCCGCGCTGCGACGTCCGGCCCGCCTCGATATCGTCGCCGCCCACCAGCCGCGACAGCACCACGGTGCCCTCGAGCAGCACGTAGAAGTGGCTGGCCGGGTCGCCCTCGGTGTACACCGGCCCGGCCGGAATGACCTCGACCCGGCCCCGCTGGCAGAGCCAGTCGAGCTGGGCGTCGGTCAGCTTCTCGAACAGGAACAGCGTGCGGAGCTCGTCCGGGCGGCACGGCTGGCCGGTCATGGCTTCTCCAGGTACCGGTGGACCAGCATGACCGCCATGGCCCCCTCGCCGACCGCGGAGGCGACCCGCTTGGCGGATTCGGCCCGCGCGTCTCCCGCCACGAACACCCCGGGCACGCTGGTCTCCAGGTAATAAGGCCCCCGGTCCAGCGGCCAGCCGCGCGGCCGTTCCCCGCCGGGCGACAGGTCCGGCCCGGTGACCACGAACCCCCGGCCGTCCCGCGCCACGACGCCATCCAGCCAGTCGGTGAGCGGCGCCGCCCCGATGAACAGGAACAGCAACTGCGTGTTGACGGTCTCGGTTGTCTCCTGCGCGGTGTCCCGCAGCGTCAGGTGCTCCAGGTGGTCCTCGCCGCTCGCCTCGATGACCTCGGTGCAGGTCCGCACCTCGATGTTCGGGATGTCCGCGATCTGCCTGATCAGGTAGTAAGACATCGACTTCTCCAGCGACGACCCGCGGACCAGCAGCGTCACCGACTCGGCGTGCCGGGACAGGTAGACCGCGGCCTGCCCGGCCGAGTTCGCGCCGCCGACGACGTAGACGTCCTGCCCAGCGCACGCGGCGGCTTCGGTCAGCGCCGAACCGTAGTAGACCCCGCGCCCGGTCAGGTCGTCCAGCCCCGGCGCACCCAGCCGCCGGTAGGACACGCCGGTAGCCAGGATGACGGCCTGCGCATCAAGGAAGGTGCCGTCCGCGAACGTCACCCGGCGTGCCGGGCCGCGCACCTCCAGGCCGGTCACCTCCCGCGTGGTCAGCACCTCGGCACCGAACTTGGTGGCCTGCCGCCGCGCCCGGTCGGTCAGCTGCGCTCCGGACACCCCGTCCGGGAAGCCCAGGTAGTTCTCGATCCGCGAGCTCTGCCCCGCCTGCCCGCCGGTCGCCAGCTGCTCGACCAGCACGGTCCGCAGTCCCTCGGACGCGCCGTACACCGCGGCGCCCAGCCCGGCCGGGCCGCCGCCGATCACGATCAGGTCGTAGAAATCCTTCGACGGCGTGGTGGCCAGCCCCACCCGCGCGGCCAGCTCGGCGTCAGACGGCTCCACCAGCGGATCCCCGTCCGGGGTGATCACCACCGGCAGCGCCAGCCCGTCCGTGCCGGCGGCGGCCAGCAGCCGCTGGCCTTCCGGCTCGTCGGCGGCGTACCACCGGTAGGGCACCTGGTTGCGGGCCAGGAACTCCCGGACCTCCGAGGACCGCGCCGACCACCGGTGCCCCACCACCTTGGTCTCCGGCACCGGCCGGTGGTCGGACTCCAGCCACGCGTCCAGCAGCGCGTCGACCACCGGGTACAGCTTCTCCTCCGGCGGGTCCCACGGCTTGAGCAGGTAGTGGTCCAGGTCGACCACGTTGATCGCGTCGATCGCGGCCCCGGTATCGGCGTAGGCGGTCAGCAGCACCCGCCGCGCGCCGGGGTAGATGTCCATGGCCTGCTCGAGGAACTCGATCCCGTTGAGCTCCGGCATCCGGTAGTCGGCCAGGATCGCGGCGACGAGGTTCCCGCGCAGCTTCATCTGCCGCAGCGCGTCCAGCCCGTCCGACGCGGACTCGGCCCGCACGATCCGGTACCGGTCTCCGTAGCGCCGCCGCAGGTCGCGGGCCACCGCCCGGGATACCGCCGGATCGTCGTCGACCGTCAGGACCGCCGCGCGGGATTCTTCGGTCCCCTCCGTCAGGGCGTTCATGACAGGTTATCAATCCTCTCGATTTGTGATCTATTCCACATCGACGAAATGAATAAAAACCCTTTCTCCCGAACGAACGCTGGTACCAGCGGCGAGGTCAGCAGCAGGCATCCCTACTAGCTTGCCACCGCACATCGCTCATTCGAGTGGTGCGTCAGACGGTAGAGGTGCGCGCGCGCAACGTAATGAAACCGAGGTTTCACTACGGTAGGACAGAGTCGATTGCCAGTTTCACTCCACTTGTGCGGGCCGCGTCTCGAGCTCTCCTGCGTGACGGCAGTCACAAGAGTTTCCCGAGGGATCTGATGCGGTTGGTGGACTTCGGCGACGTACAGCGCCAAGGTGGAAGTCAGGACCAGCCTCGGTGGTCCAGGTCACCGACGTCAAACGGACAGGAGCGGACAACGTGGACGAGAAGCTCGAGGTGGTGGTCATCCCCGTCGCGGATGTCGACCGGGCCAAGGAGTTCTACATGAGCCTCGGCTGGCGACTCGACGCCGACCGCGCCGCCGGTGACAGCTTCCGTATCGTCCAGCTCACGCCTCCGGGTTCTGACTGCTCGATCCAGTTCGGCACGGGCCTCACGCCGGCCGCGCCCGGCTCGGCCGAGGGCCTGTACCTGATCGTCTCCGACATCGGGGCCGCGCGCGCCGAACTCGTCAGCCACGGCGTCGAGGCCGGCGAGGTCTTCCACGAAGGCGCGCCAGGTGCCCGGTTCAATGCGGACGGACGCCTCAGCGGCCCCGCGCCGGATGACGCCAGCTACGGGTCGTTCGTCTCGTTCCGCGATCCCGACGGCAACAGCTGGCTTCTCCAGGAGATCACGGCCCGGCTGCCCGGGCGCGTCGACCAGGCCGCGACGTCGTTCGCCTCGGCCAGCGACCTGGCCGACGCGATGCGGCGCGCGTCCGCCGCTCACGGCGAGCACGAGAAGCGCATCGGCCAGGCGGACGCGAACTGGCCCGACTGGTACGCCCGGTACATGGTGGCGGAGCAGGCCGGGACGGAGCTGCCGCTATGAGCGACTACGACGTGATCGTTTTCGGCGGCGGCGCGCCGGGCGAGCACTGCGCCGGCGGCCCTGGCCGCGCGCGGGCTGCGGGTCGCCGTGGTGGAGCGGGAGCTGGTCGGCGGCGAGTGCTCGTACTGGGCCTGCATTCCGTCCAAGTCGCTGCTGCGCCCGGGTGAGGCGGTGCAGGGCGCGCGCAACGTCGGCGCGAGCGCCCAGGTCGACGTGCCGGCCGCGCTGGCCTGGCGCGACTTCATGGTGTCGAACTACTCCGACGCTGGCCAGGCGCGCTGGCTGGCCAGCCGGGGCATCGACCTGCTCCGCGGCGCCGGCAGGCTGGCCGGCACCGGCGTGGTCGAGGTCGACGGCGTCCGCCACACCGCGGAGCACATCGTGGTGGCCACCGGTTCGGATCCGATCGTGCCGCCCGTCCCCGGCCTGCGTGAGCTCGAGGGCGTCTGGGGGACGCGGGAGGCGACGAGCATGAAGGCGATCCCGCGCCGCCTGCTGGTGCTGGGCGGCGGGGCCGCAGGCGTCGAGCTTGCGCAGGTCGTGCGGCGTCTCGGCGGCGAGGCGGTGGTGGTCGAGGGCGCCGACCGGGTGATGCCCCGCGAGGCCGCGCCGCTGGGCCAGGCGCTCGGCGAGGCCCTGCGCCAGGACGGGATCGAGCTGGTGCTCGGCAAGCACGCCGCCGCCGCCCGGCGGGAGGGCGACGAGTACGTGCTGCAGCTCGACGACGGTACGGAGCTTCGGGGCGACAAGCTGCTGGTGGCCACCGGCCGGCGCCCGCGCGTCGAGGGGATCGGCCTGGAGACGGTCGGCGTCGAGGCCAAGCCCCACGGGATCGGTGTTGACGAATACCTGCGCGCCGGCGAGCGCCTGTGGGCGATCGGCGACGTCACCGGCATCTGGCCGCTGACCCACGTCGGCGAGTACGAGGGCGACGTGGTCGCGGCGAACATCGCGGGCGAGGCGCGTCCGGCGAACTACGAAGCCGTTCCGCGCGTGACCTATACCGATCCGCAGGCCGCGGCGGTGGGCGCGCTCGAAGCCGCGTACAGCGCCACCGCGCTGGTGTCCGAGGTGCCCAAGACCGCCACCTACACCCACGCCTACGCGCAATCCAACGGGTTCATGACCCTGCTCAGCGACGGCGAGCGGCTCACCGGCGCCTACGCCCTGGGGCCCGAGGCCGGTGAGTGGCTGCAGCAGGCCACGCTGGCCATCCGCGCGCACGTCCCGGTCAAGGTGCTGGACGACACGATCCAGCCCTTCCCGAGTTTCTCGGGCATCTACGGCACGGCCGTCACGGCGCTCCTCATGGCGATCGCGGACATGCCGCTGCCGCCCGGGCCCATGGACGCCCAGATGGCGAACATGTCGAAGTGAGCCGCGTTGGCTAGCTTTTGTGGTTATGACGTGGCAACCGGAACTTGATGAGGTGCGCCGCCGGCGTGAGCTGGCCGAGCGGATGGGCGGCCCGGGCAAGGTCGGGCGTCAGCATGAGGCGGGCAGGCTCACCGTGCGTGAGCGCCTGGCGCTACTGCTCGACGACGGCTCATTCGATGAGATCGGCACGCTGGCCGGAACGGCCGTCTATGACCGTGACGGCGACCTGGCGGACTTCACCGCGGCCAACTTCGTCACCGGGACCGGCCGCATCAACGGCCGCAAGGTCGTGGTGGGCGGTGATGACTTCACCATCCGCGGCGGCGCCGCGGACGCCGCGATCGCGGGCAAGCAGATTTACGCCGAGCAGCTTGCCAACGAGCTGAGGCTGCCGCTGGTCCGGCTGGTCGAGGGGACCGGCGGGGGCGGCAGCGTGAAGATGCTCGAGCAGATGGGCCACACCTACGTTCCGGCCAACCCCGGCTGGGATTACGTCGTGGACAACCTGTCCACCGTGCCGGTGGCCGCCGCGGGCCTGGGCCCGGTCGCCGGCCTGGGCGCGGCCAGGCTCTGCGCCGCGCACCTGTCGGTGCTGGTGGACGGCCTGGCGCAGTTGTTCGTGGCCGGGCCGCCGGTGGTCCGCAGCGGAGCCGGGGAAGACGTCACCAAGGAACAGCTGGGCGGGGCCGCCGTGCACGGCCGCAACGCCGCCGTGGACCTGGTCGCGACGTCGGAGCACGAGGCGTTCGCGATGATCAGGCGCTTCCTGTCCTACCTGCCGCAAAGCGCGTACCAGCGGCCGCCGGTGATCTCCGGCACCGATCCGGCCGGGCGGCGGGAGGACACGCTGCTGTCCGCGATCCCCCGCGACCGGCGCCAGCCCTACCGGATCCGGGGCATCCTGGACGCGGTGTTCGACCTCGGCTCGGTCATGGAGGTGCAGGGTTACGGCGGGTCGATCGTGACCGCGCTGGCCCGCCTGGACGGTCATCCGGTCGGCGTCGTGGCCGGTGACCCGTATGCGTCCGCGGGCTGCCTGACCGTCGAGGGCGCCGAGGCGGTGACCCGGCTGGCCGACCTGTGCTCGACGTTTCACCTGCCGGTCGTGACGTTCACCGATCAGCCCGGGCTGCTCATCGGCACTCGCGCCGAGCAGCGCGCCACCATCCGGCACGGCGTGCGGGCGATCAGCGCCGTCTACCAGTCGGCCGTGCCCGGGGCCGAGATCATCGTGCGCCGCGTCTTCGGAGTCGGCGGAGCGGGCATGACCAACCGGCACCGCCTCATCCGCCGGTGGGCGTGGCCCTCGGCCGACTGGGGCTCGCTGCCCGTCGAAGGCGGGATCGAGGCCGCCTACCGGGCCGAGCTGGAAGCCGCGGAAGACCCGGCCGTGACCCTGGCCGCCATCCGGGCCCGGCTCGACGCCGTGCGCAGCCCGCTGCGGACCGCCGAACGCTTCGGCATCGAGGAGATCATCGACCCCCGCGCCACCAGGCCGCTGCTGTGCGACTGGGTCCACGACGCCTACGCCGCGCTCCCAGGCAGCCCGGGCAAGCCCTCCTTCGGCACCCGCCCCTGACCAGCAAGCCCATCATGAAACCCCGCCAGGCTCCAGCGGCGGCGACTCGTACAGGCTGTCGATGTCCAGCTGCTGGGCGTCGGTGAGCACGGCGTCCTGCTGCTTCTCTGCTTTCTGCGCGGTCTGCTTGGCCAGTTCCGACGCCAGGCCGCCGAGCTGCCGAACGCCGATGACGTCGATCAGGACCCGGCTGGTGGAGAAGACCGCGATGCCTTCCACCCGCCGCTTTTTCTGCCCGGGCGGGGACAGCGCGGCCCCGACCTTAACGGTCTCGTAAGGGCCGGCCGAAGGCGCGGTGAGCTTGTCGTATTCGCCGATCACCCAGGTGTGGAACTTCATGACCGCGCCCTGCAGAGGCAGGTTCTGCACGTCGTCAATCGCCAGCCCGGAACGCCTGTCCTCGCTGAAGCAGCGGCCGTAGGCCACCAGAGCCGACGACCACAGCGCCTGCGGTACCACCCCGTCCCGCTCTTCCTGAGGCCTGGCCAGCTCCGTGAGCAGCCGCTTACAGCAATCCATGACGAATTGAAGATCGTTGATGATCGACGCCTCATCGGCGAGAATCCGCGCTGATGGCGTATCAAGAGCGACCGTCAGCGCGGGCACCCGCGCCGACCCGCGGTCCGTCCCGGCCACAACACCTCGTTCCATCGACGTCGTGCCCCGATCCTGGCACAGCGGCACCCCACTCTCGTCTCACTACGGGACAAGCCTGGGAACTCACTGGTCCCAGTGCGGCGGCCGGTCCCGGCGCAGGCGCTCCTCGTCGTCTGGTTCGGGCGCCTCGCCCCAGCCGACGCCGGCTTCGTCCTCGCTCTGCTCCGGCATCACCGGCTTCTCGTCCGGGTCAGGTTGCATGACCCCATAATCGCTCAGCCGAAGCTGGTCGCGCCGCCGTCCAGGACCAGCGGATGCGCGTTGACGTAGCTGGACTCTCCGGACAGCAGCCACACCGCCGCGTAGGCCACCTCCCAGGCCGTCGCCTGCAGGCCGAACGGCAGGCTCCGCGCGGTGCGGCCCGGGTTGAGCCGTGACGCGTCCCGCCCGAGCGGGGTGTCCACCAGGCTGGGCACCACCAGGTTGGCCCGAACTCCCCGGGCCATCCCCTCCCGCGCCACCTGCCGGCACACCCCGAGCAACGCCGCCTTCGACGCGTCGTACGCCGGGATCCCGGTCGCCGCGCGCAGGCTGGCCGCCGAGCTGATGAACACGATCGCCGACCCCGGCTCCAAGACCGGCAACGCGGCCGCGGCCACCAGGAAGTGCGCCCTGGCGTTGACCGCGAACGTCTCGTCCCACTGCGCGGCGCTCGTCCCGGCCATCCCGCGCCCGAGCCCGATCCCGACGTTCAGCACCAGGCCGTCAAGCCCGCTCAGCGCCGCCGCCGACTCCGTGACCACCGTCGCGCACGCCTCCGGGGACGCCACGTCGGCCAGCACGACCGCGGCGCTCTGCCCTTCGCCGCGGACCCGGGCCGCGGTCTCTTCGGCGGCGTCCGCGTCGCGGTCCGCGCAGGCCACCGCCGCGCCTTCCCGGGCCGCGAGCACCGAGATGGCCCGGCCGTTCCCGATCGGCGGATCCGGTTCCGGCGACGGCCGCGTCCCCGCGCCGACCACCAGAACCCGCCGCCCGGTCAGCCGGCCGCGGCCTGGTGCCGTACCGAGAAACTCAACCATCCGGCCACATCGGCGCGGCATCGGGCGGCAGCGGCACGTCGAACGCGTTGAGCAGGAACGAGATCATCGTGTAGTACCCGCACAGCGAGACCAGCTCCACCATCCCGGCGTCGCCGAGGAAGGCGTGCGCGGCATCGTAGGCGTCCCGGTCCACCCGGCCCGCGGAACTGAGCTGGCGCGCCACCGTGTAGACGGCTCGTTCGTCATCCGCCTCGAACGGCGGGTCCTCGCCGCGCCCGATCGCGTCGACCACCGCCTCGCTCACGCCGTGCTCGCGCGCCATCGGCGCGTGCGCGAACCACTCGAACTCCGCCTGCCACCGCGCCCCGACGGTAATGATGGCGATCTCGGACAGCCGCCGCTCGATCGAGGTGTAGAACCGCAGCGTCGCGCCGAGCGAGGACAGCCGGCGCCCGGCGCCCGGCGCGGTGACGAACGCGTTGAACGGCCCGGCCAGCCCGCCCTCGGCGGTCACCAGCAGGTCGCCCCGGCCGTTGACGATGCTGTCCCACAGCTGCTGGCCCTCGGGCCCCAGCTCCTCGCGCCGCACATACGGGATCCGGGTCATCAGCCGACCACCGCGGGCACGCCCGTGAACACCAGGTTCTCGGTGTCGACCGGGCCCCGGTACAGCGCCGCGTCCTTGAAGAAGTGCTGCTGCAGCCGCCACGGCGCCCGGTCGCCCTGCATCGGCAGCATGCCGCGGGCCCGCTCAAAGTAGCCGGAGGTCATGTCGGTGAACGGCACGGTGCCCATCGGCTCGGCCGGCCGCCGCGGGGTGACCGTGCGGTAGCCGCTGGCCGCCATGAACGCGACGATCCGGGCCACGTAGGCGGAGACCAGGTCGACCTTCAAGGTCCAGGACGCGTTCGTGTAGCCGACCGCGAACGCCATGTTGGGCACGCCTTCCAGCATCATCGCCTTGTACCCGATGCGGTCGGCCGCGTTGACCGGCTCCCCGTCCACGATCAGCTCGATGCCGCCGAACAGCCGCAGGTTCAGCCCGGTGGCGGTGATGATCACGTCGGCCTCGAGCTGCGCGCCGGACCGCAGCCGCAGCCCGGCGGGGGTGAACGCCTCGACGTGATCGGTCACGATCTCGGCCTTCCCGGAGCTGAGCGCGTCGAAGAAGTCGCCGTCGGGGGTCAGGCACAGCCGCTGGTCCCACGGGTTGTACGCGGGGGTGAAGTGCGTGGCCACGTCGTAGCCGTCGGGCAGGCGCTTGCGGACGCCGCGGCTGAGCATGGCCCGGGCCCGGTCCGGGCGCTTGCGGCACACCTGGTAGAGGGTCGTCGCGATCCGGGCGTTCTTCCACCGGATAGCCGCGTACGCGCGGCGTTCGGGCAGCACCGCGCGCAGCAGGCTGGCGATCGGGTCCTTGGCCGGCAGCGCCATCAGGTACGAGGGCGAACGCTGCACCATGGTCACCTTGGCCGCCTGCGCCGTGATCGCGGGCACCAGCGTAACCGCGGTCGCGCCGCTGCCGATCACCACCACCCGCTGGCCGGTCAGGTCGAGGTCCTGCGGCCAGTGCTGCGGGTGGACCACCCGGCCCGCGAAGCTGTCCCGGCCCGGCCAGTCCGGCGTGTAGCCCTGGTCGTAGCGGTAGTAACCCGCGCACAGGTACAGGAAGCCGCAGCGGCGTTCGGTCAGGATGCCGGTCCTGGTGTCCTCGATGGTCACCGTCCACTGGGCGTCGGTGCCGGACCAGCCGGCCCGGACCACCCGGGAGTGGTAGCTGATGTGCTGGTCGACGCCGTGGGCCGCCGCCGTCTCCCGGAGGTAGCGCAGGATCTGGCCGCCGCCGGCGATGGCGTTGGCCGCCGTCCAGGGGCGGAACGTGTAGCCCAGCGTGAACATGTCTGAGTCCGACCGGATGCCGGGGAACCGGAACAGGTCCCAGGTCCCGCCGCTGGCCGCGCGGGCCTCCAGAATTGCGAAGGACGCCCTAGGGGCAAGGTCTTGCAGGTAGCAGGCGGCGCCGATGCCCGACAGGCCGGCCCCCACGATCAGCACGTCGACGTAATCGGATGCGGGGACGCCCACGGCTCTCCTTATTTCCCGGCCTTATTCCCGGCCTTGCCGCCCGTAATGTAACACTTTCCGCCAATGTAACATCCCGAGACTCTGCCCAGGCGGCCGCCCGGGCTATCGTGGACAGTGTGTTCGACGGGGTGCTTCAAGCAGCGGCCAAACCGCGGGGCATCGTGCGGCCCCGAAGCGCAAAGCGGCCCCGCGACCGCTCGGCCAGCGTCGTGGCGGTCGCGGCCCGGTGGGTCTACGAGGGCCGGCGCCTGGACATGCAGGGCCTGGCCGATGAGCTGGGCGTGTCGCGGGTGACGCTGTTCCGCCGGGTCGGCAGCCGCGAGGAACTGCTCAGCCGGGCCCTGCGGCTGCTGACCGAGCGCACCCTGGAGGCGGCCGTCGCGCGCTGGGAGGCCGAACGCCCGCCCGGCGAGCTGCACACCCCGGGCACCGGCCGCTACATCAACGTGATCGTCTCGCAGGCCACGGGCCTGCGCGGGCTGCTGGACGACGAGCCGGCGCTGGCCCTGCGGGTGCTGACCGACCCGCGCGGCCGGGTGCAGACCGTGATGGTGGCCTTCATCGAGGAACTCCTGCACCGCGACATCGAGGAGTCCGGCCTGGTCACCCTCATCGACCCGGGCGCCCTGGCCTACGCGCTGGTCCGGCTGGGGGAATCGTTCCTGTACGCGGACGTGCTCGCGGCGCGCAAGCCCGACGTCGAAACCGCCGGCTTCCTCCAGCACGCCCTGTTCGAGGCTTCCTGCCGTAAACCCGTCAGCCCGGGGCCGCTCCGGCCACCGGACGGACCCTGACCCCACGGTCCGTTCGGAAGAATTAAAAGATCTTTCCGCCGAACGGACCGTGGTGCCTGTCACGGTGATGGTGCCCGCGGGTCAGGGTGCGGTGCTGAGCTTGGCCATCTCGGCGTCGACCATGGCCTCGTGCTCAGCCTCGTCCCGCTTGGCGTCGCGTGTCCGCCACCGGCCCTTCAGCAGCGGGATGGACAGCAGGAAGAAGATGATGCCGCCGAAGCAGATCCAGTACCAGGTCTTCCACTGCCCGGCGGTCTGGGCGGCCGCCTTGGCCACCGCCGCGCCGTGCGCCTTCAGGTAGGGGAAGACGCCCGGCGGGACCTTGGACAGCGCGGTCAGCTGCGCCGAGTACGGGGCGATGGCGGTCAGCTGCGCCGAGTACGGGGCGATGGTCTGCAGGTCCGCCGCGTACGGGGCGACGGTCTGCAGCGCCAGGCGCGACCGCGATCACGCCGGCGATGGCCGCCTTGTTCGCCGAGATCGTGGTCAGGATGCCCACGCCGGTGGCGCCCCCCCCGGCGGCCTTGATCGCCTGGCCCAGCAGCGCGGGCGGGATCTTGGCCGGGTTCGTGTACGTGGCCAGCTTGGCGAACAGCACCGGGTTGGCCTGGATCACCCTGAGCTCGGGCGCGAACTTCACCGCGTTCGCGAGCTGCGTGGCGTCCGTCTTCGCGGTGGCCAGCACCGAGGGAGGGATCTTCTGCGCGGTGGCCAGGACGTTCGGCGGGATCGACTGCGCGGTCGCCACGACGGTCGGGTGCGAGGTGGCGAACGCGATCTGGTTGTGGTACGTGGTCGCGTAGGCCGACACGGTCGCCCCGTAGTTCACCAGCGGGGTGACGGTGTTGATCACCACCGGGATGAACAGGTACGCGACGAACACCACGACGCGGATGATCCAGCCCCAGATGGCCAGGCCGGTGGCGGTCAGCGCGGGGTTGCGCGCCTCGACGGTCTCGGTGTAGCTGGCCATCCACGGCGTGTAGGCGATGCCGAGGCCGAACGCCAGCAGCGCCAGCATGATCGCCAGGGTGTAGTAGCCGGGATGGTGGCCGGCCTGCTCCAGGTAGATCACCGTCATCACCGCGGCCAGCACCCCGCCGAGCACCATGAACGGCTTGCGGACCCGGAACCGGTCGGAGATGATCCCGACCAGGATCACCGCGATGACGTTGAAGCCCCAGTTCCAGTTGCCCAGCCCGTTGGCGTTCTTGACCGAGAACCCGAACACGGTCGTCAGGTAGATCACCGCGAACCCGACGGCGGTGTAGTAGATCAGCAGCATGACCGAAACGGCGATCGCGGAGACGATAATGTCGGGCTTGAGCAGCTGGCGGAACGGGTGCTTCAGTGCCGCCTGGATGTCGGCGTCGGACAGGCCCTTGGCCCGGGCCTGGATCAGCGCGCGGTCGTGCAGGGTCACCATCAGCTGGTCGCGCAGCGCCGGGGACAGTTCCCGCAACAAGAAGAACGCGACTACCCACACGATCAGTCCGGCTATGCCGCAGATGCGGTACTCGTGGGTCCAGAACCGATCGTCGGTCACGACCGCGGGAATGGTGGCGCTGCCTACCACCGCCACGATCAGGCTGCCCACCACCGGGCCGCTGGTCCAGAAGCCCATGGCCGTAGCCCGGC
Organism: uncultured Actinomycetes bacterium; assembly: GCA_963742795.1. Taxonomy (GTDB): domain Bacteria; phylum Actinomycetota; class Actinomycetes; order Streptosporangiales; family Streptosporangiaceae; genus Palsa-504. The sequence continues at coordinate 154,753 of CAVUNL010000013.1, read as the reverse complement.
CTACCTGCGGGGAGAAGTCGCGGATCAGTGCGGGGGTGGCTACCAGGCAGACGCCCTCGACGAAGCTGACCACGAAGGTCGCGATGGTGAACGACCACTTGCTGGTCATGGCCGGGATCACGAAGAGCGTGAACACCCCGGTGAACAACAGCCCGACCACCACCATGTTGGCCCGGCCGAGCCGGTCGCCGAGGCCGGCGCCCAGCGAGCCGAACGCCCCGATCAGGGCCCCGAAGGCTACCGTCAGCGCGAAGAACGTGAAGCTCATGTGTAGGTTGACCAGGTACAGCGTGGTCACCGAGCCGCCCACGTACAGCTCGTAGTACAGCGTGATCGTGGCCAGTACCGTGATGGCCAGGTACACCATCCGGGGCGCGGTGTCCGGATAGGTGTCAAGCTGGCGGTTCCAGAGCGAAGCGATCCAGCTTGGCAGGCTCGGGGTAGTGGTCTGTGCGGTAGTTCCTGACATGCGGTCACCTCACCGTGGTCCGATGGACAGGCCGGTGTCTCAGACGGTAAACCCCCGCCGGTAACAGATCAAGAATCTGTTTCACTACAACGCAGGGGTCACTCCGCTGACGCGGACACCCCGGCGTCGGAAACCGGGCGGTGGCCGCCTAATCTCAGCCTCATGATGTCGACGATGCCCGTCACCTCGCCGAGCCGGGAGGTAGCCCGGCGGCTGCTGGACGACGGCTATGTCGTCGTGACCGGCATGATGACCCCGGACGGCGTGCAGCACGCCCGCGCTGACCTGGACCGGGTGCTGCGGACCACCCGGACCGGGCGGACCTCCTTCGAGGGGTTCGACACGCAGCGGATCTACGCGCTGTTCGCCAAGACCCGCGTGTTCGACGCGCTCGCCATCGACCCGCTGCTGCTCGGCGTGCTGGACGAGGTGCTGGGCCACTATCAGCTCAGCGCCCCGGTCGGTATCTGCATAGGGCCCGGCGAGCAGGCGCAGATCCTGCACCGGGACGACGCCATCTACCCGGTGCCCGAGCCGCATCCGCCGCTGGTGGTCAACACCATGTGGCCGCTGGATGAGTTCACCGCGGAGAACGGGGCCACCAGGTTCATCCCCGGCAGCCACCGGTGGGAGCCGGGCAGGCAGCCAGGCCCGGACGATCCGGTGCAGACGGCCGTGATGTCGCCCGGGTCGGCCCTGTTCTACCTGGGCAGCCTCTGGCACGGCGGCGGCGCGAACCAGACCGCGCGGCCGCGGCTCGGCGTGATCCTGGAGTACGCGGCCGGCTGGCTGCGGCCGCAGGAGAACCACTGCCTGGCCGTCCCCCGTGACATGGCCCGCGGGTTGCCCGAACGGCTGCAGGAACTGCTCGGCTACAACATCTACCCGCCGTTCGTGGGGTACGTCGACGGCAGGCACCCGCGCCGGGTGCTGTCGGCAGAGCCCTAGCCAGGTATGGTTCGCTGTGCCCACGAGCGGTGTGGGCTAGACCTGGCCGGGATCCTGCACGCCCAGGGAGAAAACGGCCTGGCCGTCCTCGTCGACCTGCGCGTCGAGCACCTTGTCCTCCAGGTACGCGGCGGCCTTCGGCTCGAGGTACAGGTGCGCGCCGGCGGCCTCGAGGACCAGGTCATTCTCGCTGGGTCCGGCCGCTGCTGAGACCTGCAGCGCTTCCGGGGCTTCCGGTTCGGGGGCAGAGGATGCGATCCGCAGGCCTGATCCTGCGGGAAGCTGCGTGGTTGCGGTCAGGGCCTTGACGGCCTCGGCGGCCGCTTCGGTCAGCACGAGCATGCGTGTCACCTTTCGTTTCTCGTCCCGGGAGAAGATCCCGGGTTGACGGTCGGTGCCAGTGACCTTGGCCTATACCTCCTCAGCGGCGGGCTAAACCACAAAAGTTTCCGGGCCCGTCAGCCGCGGCGAGGTCAAGCCGACCTGACCGCGGCCCGCCGTCAGGTCCAGGTGTCGCGCATCGCGTCCTGTCTCCCTCCAGCGCTCCGGCTCGCCTCGCCGAACCGGAAACCCGACGGCAGCCGCAGGTCCGGGCAGGTCAGGTAGTGCGTGCCGACCGCGCCGCACCGGAGGCACCGCCGCTCCGGCCGGTCATCCGGGCGGCCGGGCGCGACCTCGGGCTCGTCCGCCGCGGCGGTCATCGCGGCCTCCGCCTGACGCCGCTGCGGATCATCAGCGCCTCCACGTCCGCACGCCGGTACCGGGGCCTGCTGGCCTCGTTGCGGACCTCCGGCAGCCGCCCGCGCCGCGCCCAGGTCGCCACGGCCGCCGAGGTCACCCCGAACAGCGACGCCACCTCGCTGCGGGTCATCAGCTCCTCACCGGCGGCGGGCCCCGGGTGGCTAGGCACGGTACGAACACAGCCAGGTCGGACGGGTGCCGGCACTATCACGTTCATCGCTTCCCCAGCAGGCCAGATTGAGTTGATGTCCGGGGCCGCGCTGGTCACCTTGTACGGCTGCTCCCGGGCAAGCCCCCGGGTTCGATACTCACGTACCCCGATGCCGCTTGCACTAAAAGTGTTGCTGCAACTTGCAGTGCGAGACATCGGTCAGCTGACCGATATTGAATCACGCCGTCCGCGGCACAGCGCTGATGCCGTCCAGTGCTTGGCGACCGGTCCAGCACGTTCGTGGTCATCACGTGCATGGCCATCACCGGCTGTTGTGTGCGGCGGCCGTGGTCGCTAAACGGCGGGATCGCGCCGGGCGATCCAGTGGTTGCCCCGTTTCTCGAACTTCTGCTTCAGCATGGTGAAGGCGACCCGGTAGGCCCGGTCTCCTTCGCCGTGAACCTGCACCGCGCTGGCGTGCGCCTCCGCGAACAACTCCTGCGCTTCTTTGCATGAGCGCTTCACCGTGTCCGGCAGTTCGCCGCCCTGCCCGTATCGGCTGGACCTCGGCATGGAGTCTCCCCTACTGCATTCGCTGACCAACGGGTGAGTTCACGCGCTTGCCGGAGGACAGGGAGCCGAGCGCGGCGACCGCCGCCGACCCACCGGACCACCGTTATCCCCATTGGTCTGCTGAGCTCGGTGTCCGTCTCCGTTACCCAAGGTAGCCCGGTGTCACACCGCGGAATCACGAGAAATTAACGACGCCGGGCATTGGAACGCCTGCGGATAAGGCTGGGCGGAATTTGCGGAACACTCGCGGCCACCCTGTTTCGCTGACCGGGGTTTGACGCCTGTTCCCGCTGGCAGTTACCGGAGACAGCGGAAACGCCGACCGCCGGGAGGCACCATGGCGACAACCAAGCAGACGCGGGCCGCGCGGCGGAACATCTCCAAGGCACAGCAGGCCGCCACGTCGAAGCGGTCCAGGCCATCGTGGCTGACCTGGAAACCGCCGGTTACCTGACTCGCACTCGGGTCCGCCAGGCGCACCCGGTACTCCGTCAACCACGACAGCCTGTTCCGCCACCCAGCCCAGAAAGGACACCGGGTCGGCCGGTTCCTCACCCTGCTCGCCGAGGCCGGCGAGCACGGCCACTTCCTTGGGTAAGCCGAACTGCCAGCGGTTCTAGCTGCCACTCCTAACCGCTCGTTATGATCGCGCTGTGTAGCCAGAGGCTCCCGGGTCCGCGACGGGACCCGGGAGCCTCTGCCCTGCTCAGGGCCTACTGATGCGACCGCTGCTCTGCCTCGGCCGCTGTCGCCTGCGCTCGGGCCTTTTCCGCCTCGGCCTCCTTGGCGGCCGCATCACGCAGCGCGGCGGCCTTGTCCTGCTGGGCCTGGCCTTCTTGGGTCAGCGATTCGTTGCCGCTTACGGCCCCGGCCGCTTCCTTAGCTCGACCCTTCATGTCTTCCACGACGCCTTCGACCCCTGCCTCAGGTCCGGACTCATTCGCCATAATCGTCTCCCGCTGTTTCCATGTAGTGCTTCTCTCGCTCCGCCTTGGGCACCGCCCGCTACCCGGTGATCTGGGGCACAAACGCAGCGCGCCTGTCCCGGCCGCGAGGCCGCCGGCGGAAGGTGTAGCACGGCAGCGATCCATCCAGGTCAAGAGCCTGACTTGTGCACGGGATGCCCAGGGACTTATACGAGGAGACGTAGACGACGCCACGAGTCGACTTCGCATCACAGATCGGCCGAGTTCAACGCGGCCATCACAGACCGCCCGACACGTCAGGGACGGGCGTCGTATGAGGCCGTCCACTAGCCTGTCATTTCACAATGATCGGCAAAGCCAGCCACTTCGAAGATCCTGCGCACCACCGGGACGGGATCTTTCACCAGCGGCCCGCGCCCGGCCCTCATATACCGGCCCGCGTGGGTGATCAGCCGAGCCGATGCACAGTCGGCAAACGTAACCCGGGCCATGTCGAAGACCAGACGGCGGGGCTTCGCGGCCAGGATCGGCATCAGACGTTCGGACAGAACCGGTACAGCCAGGAAATCAAGTTCGCCGCTCAGAATCACGGAGGCGGTTCCCCGGTCGAGGCGTACCTCGATCCCGAAAGGCTGCGGCGGCACGGCGGCAAGTTCTGCCGCGTCGCATGCGCCTGAAAGGCGCGGCTGACGGCGGTGACCGGGCTCAAGGCTGGTTTCATTGGCGATCGGTTCACACATACCAGCTGCTCCTGGATAGCGATCCAACGATGGGCTGGAGGAGCCGCCGAGGGCTGTCCCGGCGGCTGCTCCGGTCATGGACTAAGGGCGGGCGTCAGCCGGCAGCCGGTAAGCCCCCGGCACGCCCCGCACGCCTCACCAGTAGTGCCGACGGCCTCCGATGCCCCGGCCGACAGCGCCGAGAAGAGCGAGGACGAGGCCGACCGCCAGCACGATGATGCCGATGGTCCACAGGATGACGATCTTGAGCAGGAAGCCCACGATGAGCAGGATTACACCGAGGATGATCACGACAACCCCCTTGGGCAGTGACGAGTAAGTTTGGCCGACTGCTGTCAGGGGGCAGCTCGTCCGGAAATCCCGGCGATGCTGCAGGGACTAGCGTCGACATGACGGCGGGCCGCAGAATCTGAGGCGGCGTCAGTACGACGGTTCTTATCTACCCGCCCTGCCCTGACATAAACAGTCATGCCGGGTCGGCGGCGGCGTTTTTCACGACATCGGCGCAGACGGTGACCAGCTTCCGCCGCTGATTACGTGCCTGGGCGCGCAGCTGCACATAGGCCTCACGCGGCGTGATCCCCTTCCGGCCTACCAGCACGCCCTTGGCTTGCTCGATCACCTGCCGTGACGTCAGCGCTGCCTGCAGATGCACCGCCAGTTCCGACTGCTCCTGGCCCTGCATCATGCTGGCGATCAGCAGAGCTGCGAGGTCTGTGAACGCGAGCAGGGCCAGCTCACCCTCTGGCGACCAGGGGCGCCGATGCTCGGACAGCACGGCGACCACTCCGACCGCATCCTGGTTGTAGGGCAGCGGGCTGGCCAGCACCGCCCGGACCCGGCGGGCGACAGCGGCATCTCGGAACGCAGGCCACCGCCCGTCGCTTTCCAGATCCTCGACGCCGACCAGTTCCTTAGCGTCGAAGGCGTCGACGCAAGGCCCTTCCTGGTGCTGGATCTGCAGATCCTCCAGATGCGCGAACCGTTCATCTGAGGCGGCAACGTTCCGCAGATGCTGATCGGCATCGACGAGCATCAGACCGGCTCCGTCGACGCTGAACATCGTATGAGTGGTCTGCACGATCTCCCGGAGGGCCTCCTCGATGTTCATCTCGCCGAAGCGCAGCCTGCTCAGCTGCACTAGGGCTTGATGGACATCATGCAGCGATACGTTCATCAATCCTCACCCAGAACGCGGCCGAGTCAGCTGGGCCAGCGATACAACCCTGGCCAGGCGACTATGCAGAACAGAAACTGGCTGTGCCCGCGGCGCGGCGCGGACACGCCCCCCCACTGCTGACGGGCCCGGGTATGGGTCACCGGCACCATGCTACGCATGCCACACGTATCGGCAGCTGGGAGGCTGGCGTCCTAGCGGTAGTTTGTTGACCTCGGATAACGCTCACGGTAGCCCGGAACGTATTCACCTCACGGCCCGCGCCGATCCAGAACCTGGTCATCCGCCTGGGGTTCTGGATGTTTGGCCGGTGGACGCAGGAGCGCTTCTACCGGAACATCCAGGCGCGGATGGCTGAGCTGGTGCGGGCAGCGCAGCATGGCCGGCCCCTGCCGTCCCCGACGGGTACGGCCCGACGGCATCGTGCTGGCACCCTGCGGAACCCGGTCGCATCCGCTGGAGCGCTTGGCCCGCGGTGCTGGGCTTCCTGGCCTGCGCCTGGCCTGGACCGGGCCGCCGGGTGGTGGATGAGCTGGGCCGAGCACATGGTCGTGCACCACGCGGCCTCGGCTGCCCGCGACCGGGGTCGGCGCAGGAACCGGGAATCCGCGGCCCGCTTAATCCGCGATGACCACATCGGGCCAGCCCCGCAACTGGCTGGCCCGACGGCGGACGTCCCGGTCAGGCGGTGACGGCCTGCTTGCGGTCGCTGCTGGTTACCTGGATGTTGCGGGGCTTGGCCGCCTCGTGGACCGGGATGGTCAGGGTCAGCACGCCGGCCGCGTAATCGGCGGCGATGTGCTCGGCGTCCAGGGTTTCGCCCAGGAAAACCTGGCGGGTGAAGGTGCCCGAGGGTCGTTCGGCCACGATCATCTCAACGCCGCCTGCCCGGGAGGGCGCGCGTTCGGCGCGGACGGTCAGGACGTTCTGCTCGACGGTCAGGTCGATGGATTCCGCGGAGATCCCGGGCAGGTCGAAGCAGACGAAGAAGCTGTCACCCTGCCGGTAGGCGTCCATCGGCATCGCGGCCGGCCGCGCGGCGGTGCCGAGCACCTGCTGGGTGAGCCGGTCCAGTTCGCGGAACGGGTCGGTACGCATGAGCATGATCGAGTGCCTCCTTACCTGTCCTAGTGGTCATGTCACGCTCACATGATCTACATACCAGATCGAACAGTTACCCATCAAGACTCGACTGAGATTTTTTCATGTCGCATACTGGAGGAAGGTCATAAGAGATGACGCGAGGCTGATGCTCATGGCGCCGGATCACTACCAGCTGCTGGGCGTGGCCCGGGCCGCGTCGCGCGAGGACATCACGCAGGCTTGGCGGCGCCGCGCCCGGGCCGAGCATCCCGATCACCGGCCGCCCGAGGCCGGTGATGCGGCCGCTAGCCGGTTCCGCTCCCTGGCCGAGGCCTATCACGTGCTCAGCGACCCGGACCGTCGCGCCGCCTACGACAGCACGCTCAGCCCCGCCGCCGCCCGAACGCGGGCCCGGCCTGACCTAGTCCTGCTTGCGGAGCCGCCACTGCGGGCGGGCCCGGTCCGGATAGACGGCTGGCCGCCAGCGGCGAGCCAGCGGGACGAACGGGAGGCCTGGGTGGCCGTCGCGGCGCTGGATTTCCTGGCCCGGGATTTCCTGGACGGGGAGTGGGGCCGGCCGTGGTGAGCCCCGGCTGGGCGGATCGCGACCGGGGCTTGTTCAGCATCTCGGTCGCGGCCGAGCTGGCCGGGCTGCACCCGCAGACGCTGCGGATCTACGAACGGGAGGGCCTGCTGGACCCGGGGCGCAGCGCCGGCGGTACCCGCCGCTACTCCGCCCGGGACATGGACCGGCTGCAGGAGATCTGCGCGCTGACCGCCGACGGCCTGAATCTGGCCGGCATCCGCCGGGTCCTGCAGTTGCAGGAGGAGACCCGGCACCTGCAGGCCGAACTGGACCGGCTGCGGACACAGGCCGGCAAGTAGCCGGAAGCTCGGCGTCAGGGCTCAGGCGGGTCCTGGTCCGCGAACCGGGAGCGCAACCGGGCGGTCAGGGCTCGCGCCAGCTCGTTCAGTGAATTTCCTTTCTCCAACCAGATCGTTGACCTGCGCTCCGGACTCCGAAAAACGAGCATGACGGCCCACGCAGGGGTGAGCCAGTTCGTGCTGCGTTAGGCCCGCTGGCCGATCCTCATCATTCCCGACGGCCGAGCAGGCTGCCGCGAAGGGCCGCGAGCAGGTCAGCCGGGCCGGGATAGACCTCAGCCGCCCCGGCCGCGGTGAGCTCATCACCGCTGATGCCGCCGCTCAGCAGGCCGATGCACGGGACGCCGGCCTTCCGGCAGGCCCGTACGTCCCAGACCGTGTCGCCGGTGAATACTGCCTCTTCCGCTGGCACGCCCACCTTCTCCAGCGCCACCTGGACCAGGTCCGGGGCGGGCTTGCTGGACTCGACATCCCCGGCGAAGGTGGCCGCATCGACCGCATCCTCGGCGTCCAGGGCAGCGCGCAGCGCATGGAACTCGGGCTCGTCGGCCGAACTGGCCAGCACCACCGCCAGCCCCCGCTGCTTACACGCCCGCAGCAGGTCCGCGGCACCCGGCAGCGGCCGCAGCCGGGACCAGTACGTGGCGTACAAGGTGCTGTGCGCCGCCCGCACATCCGCGTCGGCGTCCTTGTCCCGTCCAGCCGGGAGCAGCTTGTCGAGCATCTGGTCCGAACCCATCCCGATCGCCCGGTGGATGTCCGCCATCGCTAGCTGGTAACCGGCCTGGGCGAACGCCTCCCACCAGGTCACCGCGTGCAGGTAGTTCGTGTCGACCAGGGTGCCGTCCACATCGAACAGCGCCGCCCCTACCGATCGACTCATACCGCCCCCTCTGCAGCTTCGTCACCATCGCCTTCCCTACCCCGGCGAAGCGTCCCAAACGGCTCACGCTTGCGGGCCGGCACCCTCAGCGCAGTCCGCTACATCCTCACCCCTTCCAATAGGACAACACCGGGACTCGGGCGGACCCTCTGCTCTCGCTTTAAGTCCTCAGCTGGGAAGCTTCACGAGAGTGAGGAAGAAGTCACCAACCCGCCGGATTGCCTCAGTGAAGAGATCGAGGCTCACCGGCCGGGCTCTAAGGGCGCTGCGGCGCGCTTTCCAGGCCTGGGTGCTGCTCCCCTACACCGGCCACTCCACCAGCCGGATCGTGGCCGCGGCCCGTACCAGCCAGCCCGGCGTTTAGCCGGACCGGCGTCGATCCGCAGGAAACAGTTACCGACGATTCCTCGGCGGGACCAAGCGAGCTTAGACGCCGTATCCACCGGACGGCTGGATGGCGGGTTTATCCGGCCCCAGGAGGGCAGGGAAAGCGGCCACGCGAACAGCCGGAATCAAAGGAGGACAGATGGCGGACGTGTTCACGGTCCTGGGTCAGGACCATCAGGAAGTCAAGCGCATGCTGGCCGAGCTGGAGAAGGGGCCGAGCCGGGTCACCGGGGCCAGCGAGGACCAGCTGGCGCTGCGCAAGAAGATGACCGAGCAACTCATCATCGAGGAGTCCAAGCACGAGGCGCTGGAGGAGATGTACTTCTGGCCGGTCGTGCGTGATCATCTGCCCGACGGCGACACGCTCGCTGACCAGGCCACCGGCCAGGAGCAGGAAGCCAAGGAAGTACTGGCCAAGCTGGACAAGCTCGACGCCGGCGACGCGGAGTTCGAGAAGCTGCTCGGCACGTTCATCGGGGCCGCGCGGGAGCACATCCAGTTCGAGGAGACCGCGGTGTGGCCGGGGCTGCGCACCGTCCTGAACACCGAGCGGGCGGCCGAGCTGGGCACCCAGATCGCCGAGGGCAAGAAGACCGCGCCCACCCGCCCGCATCCGCACACGCCGCCGTCGCCGGCCGCGCTCAAGGCGGCTGGGCCGGTCGCGGCCCTGGCGGACAAGGCACGCGACGCGGTGACCGGGCGCGGCGACTGATCCGGGCCGGCCGGGCCACCAGGGAGCGCTGGTACCGGCCGGCGGCGGGCACTACGGCCCGTTCGGCACAAGATCGAATGAATGCCGAACGGGCCGTGGTGTTACGGTCCGGACCCGTTACGGCCCGGCGGAGAAAACCGATCTGGCGGGTGTCAACCCGGCGGCGGAGGGTAGAGCGGGCACTTCACCGGCGCGCCGCGGGCAGCGGCGCCGGCCGGTTTCGAAGACGGCAGGCAGCTGGACTGGAACGGAGGGACCATGGCACCGGAAGGCACCGGGCAGGTCGGGTACCGCGTGCTCGGCATCTATCTCAACGATCATCTCGCGGGCGCGACCGCGGGCACCGAGCTGGCGCACCGGGTGGCGCGAACCCATCGGGTGCACGGGCCAGACGGCCAGCTCAAGCGCCTGGCGGTCGAGGTCGCGCAGGATCGCGCCGCCTTGATCAGCATGATGAAAGCGCTCGGTGTCCCGGTCCGCGCCTATAAGGTCTTGGCCGCCTGGGCCGGGGAGAAAGCCGGGCGGGTGAAATTCAACGGCCGGCTGCTCGCCCGGTCGCCCCTTAGCGACCTCGAAGAGCTGGAATTGCTCCGGCTGGGCGTAGAAGGCAAGGCGGCAGGCTGGCGTACCCTGCGGGCGCTGGCGGACGCGGACATGCGGCTGGACCCCGAGCAGCTCGACGAGCTCATGTCCCGGGCGCGGCGCCAGGCAGACCTGCTCGAAGAACTCCGGGTCCGGGCCGCGGAGCAGGTCATCAGCTCCTGACCGCCGGCCAGTAACCTCCTGGGACGCGGTGCTGGCCAGGGCTGCTCGTTGAAGCGGGTGGCCGAGGGCGGTCAGGCGATCGAAGGCCTTCCTGGCCAGGGCCGGGTTCGGGGCGTGTCGTCGTGGGTCACACGCCCGCAAGCAGCCACTGTCACCATCTGAACCCTACGAGTTAATCCTGGTTTAGCTCAAGGTAACCGCGGACGTAGCCGGATGGCTGATACCGCAGGACACAGGCATCGCAAGGAGGGTCCGCGCGTTGCGTACCGCGTTGGCGTTGCCGTCGTTGTTGAAGTAGACGAACACGTCCTTGCCGGCCAGATCCCATTCCCGGATCCGGTCCGCCCACCACGTCAGGCCGGCGTCGGGGTAGGAACCGGAGTAGAGGTGATGATGATCCGGACCGTGCATCCGCAGGTAGATGAAATCGGTGGTGGCCCGGAGCACGCACGGCAGGTTCGCCCCGCTCATCACGCAATACGCGGCCCGGTGCTCGGCCAGCAGCGCGAAGATCTCCTCGCAATGCCAGCTGCGGTGCCGGAACTCCACCGCCACCCGCATCCAGCCCGGGACCAGCCCGAGGAAATACGCCAGCCGGGCATCATCACGCGGCAGCGAGGGCGGCAGCTGGACCAGCAGCACCGCCCGTTTATCACCCAGCTCGTGCCAGCCCGCCGCGATGCGCTGTAGCCACGTCTCCGGCACGTACAGCTTGCGGGCATGGGTCAGGCCGCGAGGTGCCTTGACCGACAACCGGAAGCCGTCCGGCAGTCTATCCCGCCAGCTGCGGAACGCCGCGGGCCGGGGCCAGCGGTAGAAGCTGCTGTTGAGCTCAGCGGTGGAAAAGGCGGCCGCGTAGCAGGCGAGCCGGTCCCCGACGGAGAGCCCCGGGGGGTACAGCTCGGGGTGCCAGTGATCGTAACTCCATCCCGACGTGCCGATCCTGATGACCACCGGGGCCTCTCACCAAGTAGCGACCAGAGGCGGATACCTGCCCGCCAGGCTCCTGACGGTTGCCTCCGGCCGCGAGCTGGCCTGCACCTCGAGGTCAACGTATTGCATCTGAGGGGCCGTGGCCAATCCGGCTCCGAGATCGCCGCCGAACTGTTTCTTTCCGAGACCACCGTGAAGACACACGTCACGCGCTTTTTTTGATACTGCGCCTAGGCGATCGCGCGCAGGCAGTCGTGCTCGCCTACGAGAAGGACCTCATCACGCCTCATCGATAGCCGAGCGCGCGCCAGCGGGTCATCTAGCCCGATTAATGCGGCCAGGGAATCTTAGGATGGTCATAGTGCGACCATGCGCCAGCGGTTTGATGGCGGCTAACCGCTAACATCACGGCAGTCGTCATGAGGTGAGGTTCCGGTGATACGAGCACAGGGCGGCCGCGGGCGTCGCAGCCGGCCGGGTCGTGGTCTGTCGCTGGACCGGATCGTCACGGCCGCGCTAGAGCTGATGGATGAGCAGGGCATCGGGGCGACGACGATGCGGGCGGTGTCGTCGCGGTTGGGGGTTCGCTCGATGTCGCTGTATAGGTATGTGCAGGACCGCGATGAGCTGTTTGACGCGGTGGTGGAGCGGATCGTCAACGAGCTCGCCGACGATCCGGAGGTCCAGCTGCGTCCGGTGGACGGGTGGCGGCCGTATCTTGCCGGTATGGCACACGGAGTACGCCGCTATGCCCGGGCGCATCCCCATGCTTTCCCGCTGGTTGCTACCCGGCCGCCAGCGGCTCCGTGGGTGAACCCGCCGCTTCGGTCGCTGCGCTGGGTCGAGGCGATGCTGACCGGATTGGCCCGGGAGGGGTTCAGCGACGAGCAGGTACTGTTCACCTACCGCACGTTCAACAGCTTCCTGCTCGGTTACCTGCTCCTGGAAACCAGCGCCATGACGCTACGGGATCCGAAGCCGGGCGACGGATCCTTCACCGGTACCGACACTATTTCAGATGATGGCGGCGGATCCGCCGGACAGGCAGCCGCCAACCCGGTCATCGGCGGCCTGAGCCCCGCCCGTTCTGCCGGGCAGCGAGAGGCACTCCAGGACGCCGGCAGCCCACGCGAGCTGCTCGATCCCGCGGACGGGATTGACGCTAGACGTTTCCCGACGGTGCACCGCCTAGCGGCGGGACTCGCCCAGGACCGGTGGGAGGGGGAGTTCGAAACGGGCCTGGAAGACATGCTTGACCGCATCGCGGTGTTCGTGGCCGGCGACCCGGATGTAAGGCGAGACTGATGCCCGTAAACCGCGGCCGTTGCCTGCCGGGACCGTCTGTCTGACCTTTTTTGCCGACGCCGTCTCTCCCTGACCCCGGTTCTTACACGGGCGAGAAACCCCGGCGGTGAACGGCCTCGCGGCCGAGGTGCTGCCCCGGGCAGGATGGCCATGCCGTTAAGTGGACACTGTAAGCTTCCCAGATAAGTTTCTGATGTAAGTTTAGTGTGTAAGCCGTCCGGCTGGGGGTAGTGAGGGGGCCAGCCTGACGGCGCACGCGGGCCTGGCCCGAGGGGCTTAGACGCCGTCGCGGGCCCGCTGATTGCGGATGGCCGCAAATCGCTCAATGGAGGAGATAACCCGATGACAGACAACTACCTGCCCGCATCTGCGCCGCCACAGCGCGGCGAGCCGCTCCCGCCCGCATCGGCGGACGAGCAGGGCACGGCTGACGTCGTTAAGAGTCAGGCGACCGACCTGAGTCACAGCAGTATTCAGACAGGAAAGCACGTGGCCGACGTTGCCCGGGAGCAGGCTTCGGGGGTTGCGGCGGAGGCCGGGCGTCAGGGCAGGGACCTGCTACGCCAGGCTCAAGGCCAGCTGGAGGAGCAAGCGGCCCAGGGGCAGCAGCGGCTGGCGGATCAACTGCTCTCGCTCAGTGATGAGCTCCGCTCGATGGCAGATGCCTCCGGCCACGCCGGCATGGCCGCCAGCCTGGCGAGTCAGGCGGCCTCGAGGGTCCGTACTGCCGGGCAGTGGCTGGACGACCGCAAGCCCGGCCAGGTCGCCGACGAGATGCAGTCCTTCGCGCGCCGCAGGCCGGCGGCATTCCTGGCCCTGGCGGTGGGAGCGGGCCTCGTGGCCGGCCGGCTCACCCGAGGACTTAAGGACGCACATAGCGATAATTCCGCGGCGGCCGCGGCGCCTGCAGCTACGCAGGGGGTTAGCGGGCAGTGGGCCCAGCCGTCTGACATGGCCAGCTACCCGCCGGCAACGGCTGCGGGCGTCAGCGATCAGACGCCGGGCCGTTCGGTCTCGGCCAGCGGTCTCCCGCCAACCGGCGGTGATCCGGCCTGGGAGGCCGGGCCAGCGTACGGCGCGCAGAACCCCCTGGTCACTGATGACCAGGCGGGCCGTCAGGTCACGCCGTGAGCAGCCCGCTCGATCCGACCCTGCCGCCGCAGCCCGATTCGCGGGCCTCGGTCGGCGAGCTGTTCTCCGATGTTGCCGTGGATCTCAGCACCCTCATACGCCAGGAGATGGAGCTGGCCAAGGCCGAGCTCCGCCAGTCAGCCACCCGGGCCGGCAAGGGCGCCGGGATGCTGGCGGGTGCAGGCATCAGCGGCTACATGGTCTTGCTGTTCGCGTCGGTCGCCGCGTGGTGGGGCATCGGCGACGCCACCGGTCATGGCTGGTCGGCGCTGATCGTGGCGGCAATCTGGCTGATCGTCGCGGCGATCCTCGGGCTGATGGGACGCCGGGAGATCAGCGCAATATCGGGCGTCCCGCAGACCGCGCAGACGGTGAAGAAGATTCCTGACGCAATAAGAGGAAACGAGGGCACATCATGACCAGCGATCCGGACCAGATCCGCGAGCAGATCGAGGAAACCCGCATGAGCCTCAGCGAGGACGTCAATACCCTGGCCGACACGGTCAACCCGGCGCATGCCGCAAAGCGCAAGGCAGCCAGCGCACGTTCTGCCGTGCTCGGAGTAAAGGACAAGGTCATGGGTGCAGCGTCACAGTCCGTCTCCAGTACGACTTCCGCGGCGGGAGAAAAGGCATCGGCAGTTCAAGACAAGGCGTCAGCGGCTCCAGACCGCCTTCGCCGCCAGACGGCGGGTAACCCGCTGGCGGTCGGCCTGATCGCGGTAGGCGTCGGCTGGCTCGTCGGCTCGCTCCTGCCGGCCAGCAGCGCCGAGGAGCATGCGGCGACGAAGGTCAAAGAAACCGCCGCGCCAGCCATCACCGGCGCGGCCAAGGACGCCGCGGCCAGCCTCCAGGACCCAGCAAAGCAGGCAGCCGAGTCGGTCAAGGCCGCAGCGACCGACGCCGCCACCGCCGTCAAGGACGAGACCGCCAGCTCGGCGCACGACGTCCGGGATCAGGCACGGACAGCCCGCGACGCCGTAACCGACAGCCGCCACTAACCACCCTGGCAGCTACGCGCCGTACTTCGGCGGGAATAGTAATGGTTCCGTAGCGCGGCCGGACGGCGATCCTGGTTTCAAGATGGCAGGTGGGTAACTGATGCTGCCGGAAGCTCTTTTCCGCTGGTGAGACGGCTTGCCAGCCATACGCGGAGGCAGGCGATACCCGCCGTGGTCCGGACACAGACACAGGCCCGTCCGGCGCTTGGGGAGGCGGACGAATAAAGGACGGTGACAGGCGATAAGCAGCGGCACGCTGGCCATGGCAGTCCGGCACGAGCGGGGCGGGATCGCGGTCATCACCGTGACCGGAGAGGTCGACATCGCTACCGTGGCCGGACTGCGTGACCGGCTGTTCAGGCTGGCGGACACCAGCCGCTCCGTCATCGTCGACCTCGACCAGGTTTCTTTCATCGACGCCGCCGGACTCGGCGCGCTGGTCGGCGCTGCTCATCGGGCCGACATTCACGGCGCCAGCCTGCAGGTGGTCTGCGACCGGCCGCAGACCTGGGAGTTGTTCCGCCTAACCGGGCTGGACCGCCGGCTCTGCCTCGCCCGGACCCGAGCCGAAGCGCTCCGGGCCGTGCGGACGACTGCGGATCCTCAGCCCCGCAGCGGTGGAGCAGCTGTGTGACGATACGATCCCCGTTCAGGTTGACGGGGGAGGGCGATTGGCAGCGTTCCTCCGCGGTCAGCCCGCCGCCATCGGATACCTCATGGTCCCGGCATACCGCACGTGCAGGGAACTCGCGAACTTGAACCCTCCGAGCCGGGAGTTCCGGGGTAGCTGAACGGCTGGCGTCAGGCCGGCCGGCAGCTATGCGGACAATTACGGCGGGCGTCGTAGTTACTGTGCGTTAGCATCTACTTAGCGACGGGTAATCGGCCCTGGCTGACTGCTCGAGAACCCTGCCGAGGTTCACCGTGTGGCATCGCTATGCAGGCACTTTGTGTCGAGCCTCGTTGCGGACGCCCGGGACTGCCCGGTTCTAGCCCTTAGCTACAGTTGGGGTGGTGGTGTTGGCGTTCCAGCTCGGCTGCGACGGTAGCGCCCAGCTCGCTCCAGCTCTTCTCGAACTTGGCCAGGCCGTCGCGTTCCAGGTATTCGGTGACGTCATCGAAATCGATGCCCGCTGCCGCTAGCTGATCCGGAAACTGCGGCTGTCGTCGTAGCTTCCGGTCATAGTGTCGCTGCTGACCTGGCCGTGGTCGGCGAATGCTTCCAGGGTCGCGCCTGGCATGGTGTGTGTCCGGGTCAGAGTCGAACTAATGCGCATCCGTTCGCCCTCAGCTCGCGGGTCCCGCTGGGCGCGGGTGTGAGACGGTCCTGAGGGCCATGTCGGCTGCGGTGCGAGCAGCTCGTTAATCTAGGGATCCAGCCAGCTCAGCGTGACTCAGACCGGCCATGCCCAGCACAGTGCGGTCGCCGACACGCCCTATGCCGAATGACCGACGGCGGCCACGGTTCACTCGCACCGTTCGTCCGTGGGTAACGGGTCAGCGTTCTGCCCTGCGGCGTTCTGCCTTGCGGGTCGCCCGCCGGGATACGGCGGTGACCGTAGAGTCGGCCTGGTGCAGCGCCTTCGCTGTTCGGGTGGATGGATCACGGCGCTCGGCGGCCAACGCCAGGCGATGCACCAGCGCCCGGGTCAGCGGCAGGGCGATAGCCAGCAGCAACCACATCCGCAGGCGCCTGGAGAAAAATGCCCACATGTTCAGGGTCCCTTCGTCGTCCCCGCGATGTGCTCCGGCGCTACCCGCCTTGTCCCGGGCTAACCACGTCCCGAGCCGCCTGCCACTCCACGCGCACATGGTGACCCGGCGGGTGAACACTGCGTCGGCTCACAATGGCTTCGTAGACCGCCGCGTCGCCGCCCACGAATACCTGCAGCGTCCCAGCCTGGTGACCGGAACGCCACCGCCCACCGGGCCGTCAAGGACGGCCACGCCACGGGCCCGCGCGGCTGCGACAAGTTCCCGCCTGACCGCGGGGCTGCGCACCGACCGGTGATCGGCTCGCCCGGCGGAGACCTCCGGTAGATACCTGCGGGATTCCGCCAGGTTGTCGTGGAGAGCGATGCCTACCGGGCTGGGTGCTTCCCGGGGCGCCGTCGCATCCGCAGGGCGGCCAGAGTGAGGGCGCCGAGGAATACGACGATTCCGATGATCAGCAGGTAGAGCAGGCCTTTGGCGACCACGCCGACGATGCCCAGCGCGATCGCTGCGATTACTAGCAGCAGGAAGAGGGCAATCATGGATCCTCCGTTTAGGCGGCCGGGTCAGCGGCGGGCCAGGCGGCGCTCGCCGCCGGCGCCCGCCTGGTAGGTCAGGCCGTAATGCCGGAAGATCGCCTCCTCGTCGCCGGCCGGAAGCTCGCCGTCGGTATCGATCGAGGGGGCGTCCTTCACTAGCTTCCTGTCGAAGCCGACCTTGACGTACCCGGGACCGACTGTCGCCCGGTCCAGAGGCACGAATGTGAGCCGGCGCCGGGTAGGCATCCCGACTGTGACGGTAGCGAACGCTGGCTGGTCGGTGCTGGTATCGACGTAGACCGCCTCCAGCTCGCCGATCTTGCGGCCTTCGGCGTCCACTACGTCGTGGCCCCGCCAGTCCCGGATATCGGAAGCCTCGAACATGTGAGTCCTTCTTTCTTTCTTTTAACCCAGCGCCTGTTTCCGGCCGGACCGCAGCCCGCGGGCGCCAATCACCGTGCTTACGGCCGGTGTCCCTCCGGCCCTGCCTGCTCTTCCTTCCGGGCTGGGTCTCCGGGAAGGGCTAGCCCCACGCCGCCCCCCATCTCCCGCGCCGGTGCGGCTCCTGGGTTCTTGGGAGTCTGGTCCCCGGCTGGGACGCCAGGCAGGTCGGCGCCTTGCTCCACGTCGAATGCCAGCCCTGCGGGCCGCTCTGTCTCGCGGGAAGGGGTGACGGGTACCGGGTTGAGAACCTTGCCGGAGGCCGGCTCGGTGCTTGCGTGGTCCTTATCGGCCATGTGTCTTCGTCCTTTCGCGGGGTCACCGCCTACCCGCTGGGCGCGGTGCCAACCACTACGGAGCAGCAGCGGCACCCGCTTGGCCCGGCGGCGGGGCGCCGCTGCTTACGGCTTGATCATGTTCCGCGAGTCGGGACTCTGGCCGTGATTGTCCTCACCGACACCGAATCTCCGCTACCCGGCCCGGGTCACGTGGACCACGCCATGCAACATAACGCGCCGGGCAACGCCAGGCCGCTCAGATGCACGCGAGCCCGACCTGACCCGCCGCGGTGATCCGGCGGCGGTGGCAGCTGCATGATGTGACGAAGGTGGTGCTTCGTTCATGACTGGATGGTTGTGATAGGGCACACAGGGCCAATCAGGAACGATCCGCTCAGTTGGGCTGTTGATGCACTGCGCACGGGGCCATTCAGGCGTACGCACGGCAGAGGAGAAATCATCTTTTATCCGGTCAGCACGACAAGCCTTGTCCGTCATCGCGCCGGGGCGGGTGAACCGCTCGTGCTGCTGCACGGTATCGGGGAGTCAGCCGTCGGGTGGCATCCGGTTCAAGACGCGCTCAGCCGCGACTATGACGTGATCGCGCTAGACTTCCCTGGCTTCGGCGGCTCCGCCAAGCTTCCGGCAGATGCCCTGCCCAGCGCCGCGGCGCTGGCCGACGCGGTCGAACGTGAGATGGACCAGCTCGGGATAGGTGACTTCCACGTCGCCGGGTACTCCCTCGGAGCCCGGGTCTCCCTCGAGCTCGCCACCCGCGGCCGGATCCGCTCGGTCGTCGCGATCGCCCCCGACGGGCTGGGGACTCCGCCGGAGCGAGCTTACCAGGCGGCGGCGCTGATGGCGGGCCGCACGATGGCGACCTTGCTGGCACCCGTCGCGACGCTGCTGACCGCATCCGGGCCCGGCCGGAGCCTGTTCTTCGCCATGAAACGCAGCCTCCCCTGGAAGCTGACCCGGCAGGACGCCCGCCAGCTGCTGCTGGACTTCGCCGACGCCTCGGCCTACGAGGAAACCGTCCTGGCCAGCATGTTCGACATCCCGACCGGTCTCGACCGGATCAGCTGCCCCGTGCTGATTATGCAGGGAACCGCCGACCCCCTGATCAGCATGCAATCTCCCCGCTTCCTGACGTTTATACCCCACGCGCAGTTCAGATGGCTCTACGGCCTCAGTCACGTCCCCATCTCCGACGACCCAGAACTCGTCACCAGGCTCATGCTCGATTTCCTTAACGCCACAGCGGAAGGGCGCGTCCTGCGTTAGCCGCGGTCTATCCCAGCGGGTCCGCCGTACGAAGGCGGCGTCACCGCGCAGGAAACCAGGTCAGGTGGAACAACCGGGCCGGAATGCTCAGGCGACAGCATGCGGTTCTGAACCCGCGGCATGCTCCGGCAAGCGGCCAAGGCTGGGCAGTCGACCCGGCCGTTCCGCGACTCCTCTGACGCGCAGGTCAGCGGCCAAGTGCCTGCGCGAGCTGGGCTTTGTTCATTGATGAACGGCCCTTGATGTTGCGTCGGCGGGCCTCGGAATAGAGCTGCTCATAGGTCGGACCGCCAGGGCCGCCGTGCGACCGTAGCCCACCGCGCCGGGACGAGGAGATGTCCTGTTTCGACGTGCGGCTCGCCGTCTTGGCCTCGCCTGACCGGGCGCGTTCCTTGTTCACCGTGCGTGCCGCGATTTCCTCGGCCCTCTTGGTGCTCTCGCCGCGCTGCTCGGCGCTGTCCTTGACGTGTTCGTATTGTCGTTCCCGCTTCGGGCTAGATCCCCTGGGCATGTCAGCCACCTTCCGTCACTGGCGCTCGCACTTGACCGGCGCTCGCACACACCGTGCTGGCGCCTCTACCCGGGTCGCCCTCGTCCATTCCGGCGCGCGCTACCCGGTAACGGCTACCCGGCTTCGCGCAGCCGCGGGAGCACCTGCCGGGCATAGAACTCGAAGAAGCCCTCGACCTCGCCGCCGACCTGGCCGATGTAGACCTCGTCGAACCCGGCGTCGGTGTAGGCGCGCACGGCGCTGAGATGAGTGTCCGGATCGGGCCCGCAGGGCGCGGAGATCATGTCTTCGGATACGAGCTCGGCGACCTGGCTGAAGTGCCGGGGCAGGGGCAGCAGCTGGGCGGCCTCACCGGGAATGGCGTCGGTCGGCCAGAGCCGGTGCATGGTCTTGAGGGCCTGGCCGGCCTCCCGGTCCCAGCAGACCTTGAGCCCGCCCTGGACCGGCCGGTCCCCGCCGCCTGCCTCGCGGTACAGGCGGACGAAGTCCGGGTTCGGCTGCACGGACATGTAGCCGTCGGCGATACGCGCGGCCAGGCGGATGGCCTTGTCGCCGAAGCCGGACATATAGATCGGCGGCGGCTGGTCGGGCACCGAATACAGCCGCGCCGTCTCGACCGTATAGTGCGGCCCAGCATGGGAGATGAGTTTGCCGCTGAGCAGGTCCCTGATCACCTGGACCGCTTCCTCGAGCATCTCCAGGCGCTCTTCGGCCGAAGGCCACCGGCTGCCCAGGATGTGCTCGTTCAGCGCCTCCCCGGTGCCGACGCCGAGCGTGAACCGGTCGCCGGTGAGCAGTGCTGAGGTCGCGGCGGCCTGGGCCACGATGGCGGGGTGCTGACGCAGCAGCGGGCAGGTGACCGCCGTCGTGACCGGCAATGACGTGACCTGGGATACCGCACCGATCACCGACCACACGAATCCGCTCTGTGCTTGCTCATCAAGCCAGGGGTGGTAGTGATCGGAGATCCACAAGCTGTCGAAGCCGGCCTCTTCGGCCAGCCGGGCCTGGTGGACCAGTTCGGCCGGAGGGTACTCCTCGCAGGAGAGGAAATAACCGTAGCGGGTCATGAATCGGGCAGTCCCTTCGCTAAACGCCAGCCTGGACAGGCGGCCCCGCTACCCGAGGGGGCTACCTGTTACACGCCTGCGGACCGCGGAGTTTCAGCAGCCGGTCGCGACCCCGCCGGTTTAGCGTTTCGACCGGGCGTTTCCTAACTCGGACGGTCACGTTAGACCGGCTCCCGGCTGGGTACGCGCACGGGTCTTAACCCGACTTGGGCTGAATCAACCCAGCGAAGGGACGGTCCCATGGAACGTTCAAGCACGACGCAGGTTCCCGGCGACCAGGAACACACGACGGGGCAGCTCGTCACGACGCTGTCGGAGCAGCTTTCCGTGCTCATCCGAGATGAGCTGCAACTCGCCCGGCTGGAGATGACCAGCAAGGGCAAGCAGGCAGCATTCGGCACCGGGATGTTCGGCGTCTCCGGCGTCGTCGCGGTCTACGGCGTGGGCTGCCTCCTGGCCTGCGCGATCATCGCCATCAGCGGGGCTGTGGCGGCCTGGCTGGCCGCGCTGATCGTCGGAGTGGCCCTGCTGGCCGCTGCAGGCTGCGCGGCACTGCTGGGCAGGCGGCGTCTGGCCGGGGTCGCGCCGCCGGTGCCCGAGCAAGCAGTGGCCGGCGTCAAAGCCGATATCGAGGAAATCAAGGAGAGGACGCACCGGTGACCGCTGAAGAGCTACAGCAGGAGATCGAGCAGACCCGGCAGCAGCTGGGCCAGACCGTGGACGAGCTGGCCGCCAAGACCGACGTGAAGGCCAGGGCGCGAGCCAAGGCGACGCAGGTGTCCGGACGGGTGCGGCGAAGCCAGCTGGTGCAGCGCCGCTGGCCGGTGGCGCTGGCGGCTGGTGTCCTGATCGCGGGCTCGGTGGCCGTCTGGCGGTGGAAGAAGACATGACGGCGCCGAACCCGCGGCACGGCCGAACCGCCGGCCAGGAGACGATCCCGCCGCAGAGCGAGGTGTCGGGCGGCCCCGAGACACCGCTTGAGCTTGGCGGGACGGGCTGGAAGAATACGCTCAAGCGCACCGGGAAGAAGTTCACCCGCGACCGCTGCAGCATGACCGCCGGGAGCCTGGCCTATCACTGGTTCCTGGCCCTGTTCCCGGCGCTCATCGCCCTGCTCGGGGTGGTGAAGCTGGTGCACATCGGAACGAGCGGGGTGAACCGGCTAGTCGACGGCCTGGACACGGCCCTGCCGCCGGGGGCCTCCACGGTGTTCAGCCAGGCCGTCCAGTCGGCCACGAAGCGTTCGTCGTCCGGTGCGGAGGCGGCCGTGATCATCGGCGTGGTCGTCGCGGTGTGGGCCGCGTCTAGTGGCATGGCCGCGCTGGAAACCGGGCTCGACATCGCTTATGAGGTCCCGGTCGACCGTAAGTTCGTGGCCAAGCGGCTCTACGCCTTCCCGCTCATGCTGGCCACGGCGGTCATCGGCGGCGTCGCCTCGGCGCTGATCGTGTTCGGCCCTGCGATCGGAAAGGGGATCGAGAGCCACGTCGCCGTCAGCGGGACCGCGTTCACCATCACCTGGACGATCGCGTGCTGGGCCGCGACCCTCGTCCTGATCACGCTGTTGTTCTCCGTCTACTACTTCTTCGGGCCGAACCGCGAGACACCGCGCTGGCAGTGGGTCAGCCCGGGCGGCCTGCTGGGCACGGTCATCTTCCTGCTCGCCTCGCTCGGCTTCTCGTTCTACGTGAAAAGCTTCGGCTCGTACGGCAAGACCTACGGGGCGTTCGCCGGAGTGGTGATTCTCATCTTCTGGCTCTACCTCACCGGGCTGGCGATCCTGCTCGGCGCCGAGGTGAACGCCGAATCCGAACGGCAGGCCGCCGCGCTCGCCGGTCACCCTGGCGCGCAGGCCAGCGCCGAGGAACTCCGGGACGGGGCATCGGCTACGCGCTGACCTGCTGCGGCCGTTCGGTGCCCGGGGTGATGTCGGCGGTGCACTCCGGACAACGCCGGGCGGCGGCCGGGATGCTCATCGTACACTCGGGGCAGTCGCGGCTGGTCGCTGCCTGGTTCCGCTCGAACAGCTGGATCAGGCGGGTGACGGGCACCACCAGGACGTAGTAGACCACCACCGCGGAGATCAGGAACGCCAGCACATCGGTCAGGAACGCGCCATAGGCAAAGCTGGCGTTGCGGACCGTGAAGGTCAGGTTCCCGAAATTGGGCTTGCCGCCCGCCAGCGAGAGCAGCGGGTCGATAAACGACTGGACGAACTGCTTGACCAGGTTGCTGAATTGGGTGCCGATGACCACCGCGACCGCGAGCTGCACCAGATTCCCGCGCATTACGAAATTCTTGAAACCACTCATCGCCATCAGGTTCCCCGCTGGCGCGCCCGAAACCTGCGCGCCGGAAGACGTCGCCGTCCGGGCTAGCGTGCCGGGCGGCCAGCAGGCTTGCGTAGCTAGGTGTCACCGAATCTTCGGGCGGCGCGCCGGATCGCCGAGTACGTCGAACGCGTGCACCCGGTTAAGTGAGGCCTTACATGGTGCCAGGCCCTCAGGGGGTGCCGAGCAGGCGCGCGAACGGCCCCCGATCGTCCTCGGCGTCGGGGGTGGCGCGGAGGGTCCAGCCGTCGATGGTGTCCAGGCTCACCCGCCACAGGCCTTCACCGACCTCGCCGTCACCGCGGCCGCCGGCGGCCCGCAGGTGCAGGTGATGGGCGGAGGCGGCTTCGGTTTCCCTGGCGTACTCCTTGCCCAGCAGGCCCGAAGCCGGCTCCAGGGCGCTCATCAGGGGATGGCCCGCGACGAGCTCGCTGAAGAAGGCCTGCTCGGCGATCAGGGCACCGGTCAGCACGGTGCCGTGAACCGAAACGGTGATAGGTGCCGCGGCGTGCCCTGACTCGTTGATGGCCCGGACCAGCTGCTGGAGTACCGGGTCGATGTCGTGCTTGGCCATAGGGCCGTCTCCTTGAGGTCGTGGTTGGGAAGCGTCCCTCCTACCCACGCCGATACGAACAACACCCCATGTGGTCCCCGTATCTCGGCGGCCCCAGATCCTGGCGCAGATAGGTGCCACTAATCGCCGGCTACTGGAGACCGCCGCGGACGGCGGTGATCCGCTGGGTGTTGAAGCCGAGCCAGTGCATCCGGCCCACGTAACGCGCGTGCTCAACCTTGAGGCAGCGGTCCATGATCACGGTCACGCCGCCGTCCTCGGCGATCCGCGCGCCCTCCTCGTTGATCACACCGAACTGGCACCACAGGGCGCCGGCGCCGATCGCCACCGCGTCCCGCGCGATACCCGGCAGCGCGTCCGGCGCGCGGAAGACGTTCACCACGTCCACCGGCTCGGGTACGTCCAGCAGGCTCGCGTAGCACTTCTGCCCGAGGATCTCCGTCTCGCGGGGATTCACGGGGATCACGCGGTAGCCGTGCCGTTTGAGGTAGTAGCCGACGAAGTAGCTGGCCCGCAGCTCGTTGTTCGACAGGCCCACGATCGCGATCGTGCTGGCGGTATGCAGCACGCGCTGGATCGTCAGCGGATCCTGGTACCGCGCCAGATCGATCATGGAGTCGCCGCCTTCCTGCCGGCACCCGCCGTCGCGGCGACGAGCGCGAAACCCTGCCGCAGATCCCAGATCAGGTCCTGCACGGACTCGGTGCCGACCGACAATCGCACCGTCCCCGGCCCGACGCCGGCCGCCCGCAGCTCGTGGTCGCCCAGCTGGCGGTGCGTCGTGCTGGCGGGGTGGATGATCAGGCTCTTCGCGTCGCCGACGTTGGCCAGGTGAGACCAGAGGGTCACGCCCCGGATGAGGTCCTGCCCGCCGTCCCGGCCGCCGGCGCAGTCGAAGGAGAACACCGCGCCGGCCCCGCGCGGCAGGTACTTCTCCACCAGCGGCCGGTACCTGCTCGAAGGCAGGCCGGGGTAGGTCACGTTCGAGGCCAGTTCGTGGGACTGGAGGAACTCCGCGACCGCCACCGCGTTATCGACGTGGCGTTCCATCCGCAGCGACAGCGTCTCGAGCCCCTGCAGGAACAGGAAGGCGTTGAACGGCGAGAGCGCCGCGCCCAGGTCGCGCAGGGTCTCGGCGCGGAGCTTCATCAGGTAGCCGTACGTCCCGAACGTCTCGTGGAACTGCAGGCCGTGATAGGCCGGCGATGGCTCCGCGACCACGGGAAACCGCCCGTTGGACCAGTTGAACGTGCCCGCCTCGACGACCACCCCGCCGATGCTCGTGCCGTGGCCGCCGATGAACTTGGTCGCCGAGTGGATCACGATGTCGGCGCCCCATTCGATCGGGCGGCACAGGTACGGCGTCGCGAACGTGTTGTCCACGATGAGCGGCAGTTCGTGCTCGTGCGCGATGGCCGCCAGGGTCTCGATGTCCAGCACGTTCCCGGCCGGGTTGCCGATCGTCTCGCCGAAGAACGCCTTGGTGTTCGCGCGGACCGCCTGCCGCCACGCGTCCGGATCGTCGGGGTCGACCCACGTGAGCTCGACGTTCATCTTGCGCAGCCAGTGCTTGAACTGGTTCACCGTCCCGCCGTACAGCGCCGAGGACGACACGACGTGGTCGCCCGGCTCCAGCAGCGTGAAGAGCGCGCCGGCCTGCGCGGCGATCCCGCTGGCGAACGCCACCGCGCCGGCGCCGCCCTCGAGGTTCGCCACCCGCTCCTCGAACACCGCGACGGTCGGGTTCATGATGCGCGAGTACGTGTTCCCGTACTCCTGCAGGTTGAAGTACGCCGCCGCTGACTCCGGGTCCTCGAACACGTAGCTGGTCGTCTGGAAGATCGGCACCGCACGCGCGCCCGTGTTCGGGTCGGGCCGCTGCCCGGCGTGCAGTTGCCGCGTCTCGAATCCGAACGCCCGGTCCTGCTCGACAGGCAGAGCCTCGATACGGGAGGACTTGTCGGTCACGAAGACCCCCTTCTTGACGTCATCCGTAAGACCCGCCGGGCCCCGGCTCCGGCCAGGAAGCGACGGATAATAGGCGTTTGCCGCGCTTCCTCGAGCAGGAAGCAGTCGTGACCGTACGGCGCCTCGATCACATGGGACTCGACCGGCTTGCCGAGCGCACGAAGCGCGTCGGCGACCTCCCGCGACGCGGACGGCGGGTACAGCCAGTCGGAACTGAACGCGATCAGCAGTGTCCGCGCGCACACGCCGTCCAGGGCCCGCACGAGCGATCCGCCGCCGTACTGCCGCGCGAGATCGAAGTACGTCAGGGCGCGCGACATGTGGAGGTAGGTGTTGGCATCGAAGCGCCTGACGAACGAGTCGGCCTGGTGGCGCAGGTAGCTCTCGACCTCGAACTCCGGCTCGGTGATCGTGTAGCGGATGTCGTCGGCGAACTGCAGCCGCCGGCCGAACTTGTCGTGCAGCGCCTGCGCGGACAGGTAGGTGATGTGGCCGACCATCCGCGCCACCCCCATGCCGCCGTCGGGCGCGCGGCCGGTGCCGTAGTAGCGGCCGCCCTGCCAGGCCGGATCGCGCATGATCGCGTCCCGCGCGATCGAGTTCCAGGCCACGCCCTGCGGGTGCAGGGCGTGCGTGCTGGCGATCGCGACCACGGAGTCGACCTGATCGGGAAACAGGATCGCCCACTCGAAGGCCTGCATCCCGCCGAGCGAGCCGCCGGCCACCGCCGCGAGCCGCTCGATACCGAGCACGTCCAGGAACGCGCGTTCGGTCCGCACCATGTCCGCGACCGTGATCACCGGGAAGTCCGGTCCGTACGGCCTGCCGGTCGCCGGGTCGGCCGACGACGGCCCGGTCGTCCCGCGGCAGCCGCCGAGCAGGTTCGTGGAGACGACGAAGAACCGGTCGGTGTCGAACGCCTTGCCGGGGCCGATCATCCCGTCCCACCAGCCCAGCCCCTTGCCGGTCACGCCGTCGCGATCCTCGGCCGCGAACCCGTCGCGGGTGCCGGACTCGGGCGGTGCCTTCGCGAAGCCCGCCGCGTGGGCGTCGCCGCTGAGCGCGTGACACACCAGGATGACGTTGTCACGCCGGGGTGAAAGAGCGCCATAGGTCTCGTAGGCCACGCGAACCGGGTACAGGTCCCGGCCGCAGTCGAGCCGCACCGGCCCCGGCAGGTCAAGGTACTGTGTTTCAACCGTGCCGACATTGCCGGCTGCGCCGGCACTGCTAACTGGGCCGGCGCTGCTAACTGGGCCGGCGCTGCTACCTTGGCCGGCTGCGCCGGCGGGGCCGGCGGGGCCGGCCGTGAGCGTCGAGGCTGGCTCCGCCATGGGGGCTATCTTAGCTGGTCGAAGCCGGTGTATTGTCATACATCTCCATCGAGAATATAGGAAAGCAAGCGAGAGGGTATAAGGCGAGATGACCACGGTCACCAACGGTGTCAACGTGCAGGCGCTGCTCGACGCGCGCGAAGTGCTGAAGGGCGCGCCCGAGGCCGCCCAGTTCACCTGGCGCGCATCCGCCAAGTGGCAGAACGGCGTCCACAGCCAGATCAAGGTCCAGAGCTTCTTCGGCCTCGGCGAGGAGCACAACCACAAGGAAGAGTGGTCGTTCGAGGCCGACCACCCCGAGGTCTTCGCGGCGACGGACAACGGCATCACGCCGATCGAGTACCTTCTGGTCGGCCTGGCCAGCTGCCTGACCGGGGGTATCGCGTCCGTCGCGGAGAACCGTGGCATCCAGCTGCGCTCGGTCGAGTCCGTGGTCGAGGGCGGCCACGACATCCGCGGGATCCTCGGTGCCGACAGCGACGTCCGCAACGGCTACAACGACATCAAGGTGACCTTCCACATCGACGCGGACGCGTCGCGGGAGGACATCGAGGCGCTGGTCGCCCAGTCGCAGAAGCGCTCCGCCGTATACGACGCGCTCACCAACCCGACGAACGTCACCGTCGAAGTCGCCTGAGGTTCTGGAGTTCACGTCATCGAGCGCGTAACCACGGTCGTCGTCGGCGCGGGGCACGCGGGCCTGGCCGCGAGCCGCTTCCTCGGCGACCGGTCCATCGACCACGTCGTGCTCGAGCGCGGCGAGGTGGCGAACTCCTGGCGGACCGAACGCTGGGACTCGCTGCGGCTGCTCACCCCCAACTGGCAAAGCCGCCTGCCGGGCCTTCGCTACCAAGGCCCGGACCCCGACGGCTACATGACCGTGGCGGAAGTCACCGCGTTCATCGAGCGCTTCGCCGCGGTCTCGCGCGCTCCCGTCCGGACCGGCACGACCGTCGCGTCGGTGCGGCGCACCGACGACGGATACCACGTGAGGACGACGCACGGCGAGCTTGCCTGCCGGGCCGTGGTCATCGCGAGCGGTGCCTGCAACCAGCCGTCGGTGCCGGCGCTCGCCGGCACGGTGCCGGCGTCCGTCGAACAGCTGACGCCGTTCGACTACCGCGATCCGGCCAAGCTCCCCGACGGCGGAGTGCTCGTCGTGGGAGCGTCGGCGACCGGTGTGCAGCTGGCCGCCGAGCTGCAGCGGTCGGGCCGGCCGGTGACCTTGTCGGTGGGGGAGCACGTGCGGTTGCCGCGCACGTACCGCGGCCGCGACGTGCTGTGGTGGATGGACGCGTCGGGCGTGTGGGACCAGCGGTACGACGAGGTCGAGGATCTCACCCGGGCCCGGCGGCTGCCCTCCCCCCAGCTCGTCGGGACTCCCGAGCGGACGACGCTCGATCTCAACACGCTCGCCTCGATCGGCGTCGAGCTGACCGGCCGCTGGGCGGCGGTCCGTGACGGCCGGGCGTTGTTCTCCGGCGGCCTGCGCAACGTGTTCTCGCTCGCGGACCTCAAGATGAGGCGCCTGCTGGAGACGTTCGACGAGTGGGCCCGGACAAACGGGCGCGACGCCGAGGTCCGCCCGCCCGAGCGCTTCCCGCCGACCGGCGTGCCCGCCTCGACCCGGCTGCAGCTCGACCTGGGCAGCGGCGAGATCCGCGCGATCGTGTGGGCGACGGGTTTCCGGCCCGACTACGGCTGGCTCGACGTGCCCGCCCTCGACGGGAAGGGCCTGCTGCGCCACGAGGGCGGCGTGGTCGGCAGCCCGGGACTGTACGCGCTCGGGCTGCCCGTGCTGCGGCGGCGCAGGTCCACGTTCATGTGCGGCATCGAGGACGACGCGCGCGCGGTGATCGACCACCTCGCCCGGTACCTGGCGGCCGGCCGCACGGACCGCTGACCGCCGTTTCCGGTAATTTTCGGCCGAACGGTCCGTGGTTCGTCACTACCGAACCGCCGGGGCTGGTCCGTAGGATTCGGCTGTGGACGGAATCGAGACCGACTACCTGGTCGTCGGGGCCGGGGCAGCCGGGATGGCGTTCGCCGATGCGCTGATCGCCGCTTGCGACGCCGACGTGGTGATGGTGGACCGGCGTCACGTTCCGGGTGGTCACTGGAACGACGCGTACCCGTTCGTGCGCCTGCACGGCCCGTCGGCACTGTACGGCGTGAACTCCCGGAGCCTGGGCAGCGACTCGATCGAGCAGACCGGGCCGAACGCCGCTATTACCCGCGGGCCACGGCGGCCGAGATCCGCGACTACTACCAGCGGGTACTCGATGAGCACCTGCTGCCGTCGGGCCAGGTCCGGTTCTTCGGCATGTCTGAGTACATGGCCGCCGGACGGGGTGAGCACCGCTTCGTGTCCCGGCTGACCGGAGACGCGACGACCGTGCGGGTCCGGCGGAAGGTCGTGGACGCCAGGTACCTTGAGCCGTCGATCCCGGCGACTCATGTCCCCTCGTTCGACGCCGAGCCGGGCGTCCGGCTGATCCCGGTCAACGACCTGGTCCGGCTCGACATCCCGGCCAGCGGGTTCACGGTCATCGGCGCGGGCAAGACCGCCATCGACGCGTGCCTGTGGCTCCTGGAGGCCGGCGTGCCGCCCGAGGCGATCTGCTGGATCCGGCCGCGGGATGCCTGGCTGCTGGACCGGGCCTTCCAGCAGCCGCTCGATCTGGTGCCGCGGCTGATGGAGGGGGTCTCGCTCTACCTGGAGGCCGCGGCCCAGGCCGACGGCATCAGCGACCTGTTCCGCCGGCTCGAGGCCTGCGGCCAGCTCATCCGGCTCGATCGAGATGTCGAGCCGGCGATGTACCGGTGCGCGACGGTGAGCGAGGCCGAGCTGGTGCGCCTGCGGACCATCCAGAACGTCGTTCGTCTCGGGCGGGTCACGCACATCGGGCCCGACCGGATCGAACTGGAGCACGGATCGATCCCGGCGGCCCGCGGGCAGGTCCACGTGGACTGCTCGGCGGCGGGACTGCGCCCCGAGCCCGGTCGCCCGGTGTTCGCCGATGGCCAGATCACGCTCCAGCAGATCCGGGCTTGTCAGCCAGTCTTCAGCGCCGCCCTGGCCGGCTACGTGGAAGCCGCCCGCGGCGACGACGCGCAGAAGAACCTGCTCTGCCCGGCCAACCCGTACCCGGTCACGGCCCTCGACTGGATCCCGGTCACCTGCGTCGCCCAGCGCGCCGAGATGGCGTGGTTCGCCGACCCGGACGTGTCGTCCTGGATGCGACGATCACGGCTCAATGCCAGCAGCGGGGTCCGCGACCATCTCGACGACCCGCTGATGAAGTCGGCGCTGGAGCGCCTGTTCACCAACATCGAGCCCGCGATCGCCAAGCTGCAGGCGTTCATGGCCGAGGTTCCGCCCGGCTAGCCCGCTCAGAACAGAGTCGCCGGTCCGGCGGGTACCGGTTCCGGGAGCGGTTCGACCTCGGGCACCCGGGCTCGCACGTCCTCGTGGAACCGGCGGGCCAGCTCGAGCGCGTCCACGTTGTCGGGCGTATGGATGAACACGGTCGGGGAACGCCCCTCACGCAGCCAGCCGGCCACCGTGTCGAGCCAGGGCTGCCATCCCGCGACCGTACGTGCCGTGTCGTCCCGGCCGAGGTAGCGGACGACCGGATGGGACGTGAGAGCCCGTGACCGGCGGGGCACGCGTGGTTTGTTCCTCCATGCCTCCCGTTCGGCGTCGTTGACCGGAGCGCTCCCGAACAGGACGGTGGTGTCGAACGTCACCCATTCGGCGCGCGCCTCACCGAGGACCCTCTCCAGCTGCTGTTCCCATCGCGGGTCCTCGAAGAACGCGCGGTGCCGTACCTCGACGCAGTACCGGTGCCCGGGCGGGAGACGGCGCAGGAAACCGGCCAGCGCCCCGAGGTCGGCGGGGCTGAAGGACGGGGGCAGCTGAATCCAGAGGGCGTGGGCCCGCGGCCCGAGGGGTTCGATCGCAGCCAGGAAGGCGCGGAGCGGGTCCGCGACGTCGGCGAGGCGGCGCTCGTGAGTGATCGCCTTCGGCAGTTTGAGGACGAACCGGAAGTCAGCTGTGGTCTGCTCGGCCCACGACTTCACCGCGTCCAGGGCGGGGATCGCATAGAAGGTCGTATTGCCCTCCACGGCGTTGCACCAGGTCGCGTACGCGCGCAGGCGCTCCCGCGGTGACAGCGATCCAGGCAGGTAACGACCTTGCCAGGGCGCGTAGCTCCACATCGCGCATCCGACATGGAGCTCCATAACCCCGAAGCTACCCGAGCCCAGGATCCGGTCCGTGCGCACTGATCATCGACGTGGTCCGGATCCGATCAGGTTCCGGACGGCGGCTCGCGACACCGATGGTGCCGCTTGCTCCAGCCAGTCAAGCGGCGTGCGGCCCTGGCTGTCGCGGGCGTCCGGATCTGCTCCGTGATCGAGAAGGACCTCGGTCGTCCGCAGGAACCCGGCCCTCGCCGCGTAGTGCAGCGCCGTCGCGTTGAGCGCCCGGACGCCGGTCGCCCCTTCCGGGTCGCCGGCCCGGCGGTCGTTCGCGCTGGCCCCGTGGTCCAGGAGGGCGCGGACGTACGCCGGATCATCCTTGCGACCCTGGTTTCCGGTGCAGCTGGCCCCGATCCACGAGCCCGACGAGTCGATCGCCGCGCCCCGGCTGGCCAGCAGCGGGGCCAGCTCGGGATGAAGGACCCAGCGTCCGACGCCGATCCGCGTCGCGTCCGCCCCGCGGGCTAGCAGCAGCTCGACCATCGCCATGCTGGCCTGTGCGACCGCACCGCGCAGCGCCCGCACGTAGCCAGGAGGCGGATCCGCGACGTGGTCCAGGATGAGCCCCAGCGCTGAGGCCTGCCCGCCCGCGACCGCGTGTTCGACGGGTGTGATGTCCAGGACGTCGACCGCCGGATCCGTCGCCTGCGCCAGGCTGGGATCGGCCATGAGCATCCCTGCGAGCGAGGTGAGGTCGCCGAGGAACGCCGAGGTGAAGACGTCCTCGTGGGCGCCCGCCGCCAAGAGCAGCGACTCGACCGCGGGACGACGCTTCATCCGCGCCGCGCACAAGGGCGTCACGAACACCACCCGCTCGAACGCCGCCCCGGTGACGCTAACCGGAAGGTAGAACGGATGGTCCGCTCCGGCCCCGCGATCCAGCAGCAGCCGTACGACTTCGGCGCGGCCGGCCAGGGCGGCGGCCTGCATGATCGCCGCGGCGTACGACGGAAGTAGCAGATCCGGCGCCTCCGCTAGCGCCGCGCCGAGCCCGGCGGCATCACCGCGGTGAGCGAGATCCCTCGCCCGCGCCACGCTGCGGGCGGCGATCCCGCACCAGGCCACTGGCTGCGGGCCGGACTTCGATTCGCCTCCGCGAACGTCCTTCCCGCCAGGCCTGCTGCCTCGCCCGGGGGGTGTTGCCGGGGCCACCTGCCCGCTGACGAGTGCCATGGCGAGGGAGCGGACCTGCGCCAAGATGGCGCCGCGATCGTCCTCGGCCGCGACCGCGGCCACCGTCGCCCGGCGGAAGTGCCCCAGCCACCGGTCGGCGAGCGCGGGCGTGATCGGCAGGCCGTCGTGCCTGTGTCGCAGGCCCGCGTGGGCCTGCTCGCTGTAACGACGGGGGCCGCCCAGCCACTCAGCAAAGAACAGCTTCGACGCCGACCGGCTGGGCGCCAGGTCGCGCGGGAACAGCGGGCGCAGCTGATCGTCGTCCCCGATCCCCTCGTACAGGAGGTCGACCAGTCTGTCGATCGCCGGCTGACCGCCGATCCGCTCGAACAGATCGGTACCGCGGAAAGGCCGGAAACCCGGCGGATGAGCCAGCAGCCTGCGGTGCTGGAGGAACGCCGGATGCCCAGAGTCCGTCTCGGACACGTTCGGCGCCGCGGCGGAGCCGGTGCCGGGCGCCAGTTGCCTGCGGAGGGCGGTCGTGTACTTTTCCCCTCCGCGAGCTGCGGCGCGTGCCTTCTTCCCCGCGGTGGTCTGCTTCTTCGGCATGGTTGCGTCCGTCTCCGGCGAGATCCCGCGCATCCCGCCGACGAAAGGGCATGCCTGCCGGACAGGTCATCGCGCGCCCCGAGAGACCTTGACCGGCGATGCCATCGTGCAGCGCAGGTGCCGATGGCGGCGGCGGACGGCGTACGGATCATGCCGTACCAGAAATGCTAACAGCCACCGACGAGGTCAACACGGTCTGCGAAGCTGCCGAAACCCTGGAGGCGCAGACGGGCGCAGCGACCCTAGGACCCCGGCCAGCCAAGCCGGCCAGCCCACCGGCCAGCCCAGCCGGCCAGCCACCGGCAAGGTCAGCCCGGCAAGCACCGGCGGATCTGCCTCACCCGAGGCGGATAGCGGCACCGCTGCTGGAACTGGGTCTGCGGCCCGTGCTTCCCACCCGCATCATCCCTGGCCCGGACAGTCCCGTCGGGGGCGAGGGCAGAACAGCATGACTGTGGCAGCGTGACGGGAAGACCCATCACGGTGCGGCATCCATAACGTCAGGGAAGGCTCCCGGCGCGGGGCGCGCGGGGTGTTCGGGGCGTGCGGGGTGTTCGGGGCGGGCGGGGCGGACGGCGGGCAGAACGGGCGGGACGGAACGCAGCCCTTTGACGAGGGTCATGTCCTCGACGGCCAGCAGGGGGGCGACGTTGAGGATGGATGCTTCCCGAGCAACACCCACCCCAAAACCGCGAAACGCCAGTCAGCCAGAGGCGTCAGAATCCCAGTCGCCGTGTCGCTGGCCGCGCATAGCATTGTGCTGGCCACGATCTGCGGCCGTGGACGATGCGGGATATGAGACCAGCCGATGGCAGACCAGACCGGGGATAGCACGGACCGCGGCGAGCGGAACTCGCTGGATCTTGACGCGCTCGCGGTCAGCGATAGGTTCCGGCTGTTCAACTTCACCCGGCGCGATGATCACGTGGCCTACTTGTGGGTACTGCGGGCCCTGGACCGGCTGCGCGGCGTGCATCAAGTCCAGGCGCACACCGATGACGTGGCCGCCGCCCTCGCCGAGCTGGGCACCGTTTACGACGAGGTGCCCAGGCTGGATGGCGGCCTGCGGGAGAAGCTGGACGCGCTGGCCGAGGACGGCATGGTGCACCGGCTCGAGGACGCCTCGCGGGCGGGAAGCCTGGCCAGGTACCGGAACCGGCAGTCGGTCTACCAGTTCAGCGAGCTCGGCTACCGCGCGTTCGCGGCCGTGGAGGACGTGCTCAGGGCGCGGATCCGGGACGCGAACCTGTCCCGGCTGGTCTTCTCCGACATCCTCGATGACCTCAAGGCGCTCGCCGCGGCGACCAGAGCGCAGGACCCGGAGCAGGTCTACCGGAGACTGTCCCGGCTGGACACGGTCCTCGACGACATGTCTCGCCGGGCGGCCCAGTTCCACCTGACCCTCGGCGAGATCATCCGGTCGACCGATACGTCGCCGGACACGTTCTTGCGGTACAAGAACGCCCTGCTCACTCACATGACCGACTTCATGGCCGAGCTTGACCGCTACCTGCCCCGGCTGGCCGCGGCGGTGGCCGAGGCAGAAGCCGCCGGCGGGACGCAAGAACCGGACGCCATGCTGCGCCTGGCCGCCCAGGCCGACGAACGCCCGTTCCTCGGCCGCGACGAACTGCTGGACGACTGGCGCCGCCGCTGGGCCGCGCTGCGCGCCTGGTTCGCCGACGACACCGCCCACGGCGCCGACGACGACACCGCCGACGGCACGGCGGCAGGCACCGCGGCAGGCACCGCGGGCGAGTCCAGGGCGGAGGGCCTGCGCACCGCCACCCGCGCCGCCGTCTCCGCGGTGATCGCGCTGCTCCGCCAGGTCACCGAGGCGCAGCGCGGCGGGGTGAACCGCTCCTCCCAGCTCCGCCACCTCGCCGAGTGGGTGTTCAACACCCCCGACGAGGGTGCCGCTTACGCGCTCATGTCGGCGGCGTTCAACATCAGGTCCGCGCGGCACCTCGGCGCCGCGCACGACGACGCCGAGCAGATCTCCAGCCGCGCGGCGTGGTGGGACGCGCCCGGCGTGGAGATCTCGGTCACCTTGTTCCGGCGCGGCAAGGCCCCGACGCCCGGCGTCCCGCAACCCGCCCGGGCCAACCCCGCGATCAAGGCCGAACTCCGCCGCCGCCAAGCAGCCGGACGCCAGGCCGAACGCGAGGCCGCGCAGCGGCTCCTGCAGTCCGGCGCGCACGGCCGGGTGCTCGACGAGGCAGAGACGAAGGTGCTGCTGCGCCTGCTCACCCTGGCCACCGAGGCCCGCACGGTGGTGGCCGGCCGGCTGGCCTCCGCCGCCGGCGGCAACGACGTGCTCACTATGCGCCTTATCCCGGATGAAGCAGGCAGTTCCGTTCGGACAAAAAATGGCGTCCTGCACCTGCCCGGCTTCGAGCTCCGGCTTGAGCCCGCGGGGAGGCGGTGACGCCGGTGGCCGTCCCGAGCGCCGCGGCGACCGTGCCGCTCAGTGACCTCGGCTCCTATCAGCACGCGGTACGGCTGGTGCTCACCCACGACGTGATCACCGCGACCCGCCCGCGCCCCGGAACGCTCGAGCAGGTGCTGCGGTGGGCCGACCAGATGAGCGCTGACGTCCGTGACCTGCTCGGTTACACGCTGATCGCGACGACCCGCCAGGTGCGGCTCAGCCGGCGCCTCGACACGCTGGACCCCACGCAGTCGGCGATCTTCTCATCCCGCTCCGGCAGGCCGTTCGACCGGCGCCGGCTGGCCTACCTGTGCCTGGTCCTGGCCTCGTTCCAGCGGTCCCGGGTGGAGATCAGCCTGGCCGACCTGGTGCGCGCCTTCACCCCGGCGGCCAACGCGATCGACGGCCTCGGCTTCGATCCGACGGTCACCGCGCACAAGGCCGCGGTGGTGGACGTGCTCGACTGGCTGGCGGACCGCGGCGCGCTCCGGCTCTCCGACGGCTCGCTGGAATCCTGGGCGGCCGACGCCGAGCGCGGCGACGCGCTCTACGACATCGACCACGACATCTGCGCCGCGCTGTTCCGGCCCGCCCGCCCGGTCCAGCACCTGACCAGCGCTGCCGGGCTGCTGGACAGCACGTTCGTCAGCGCCAAGCGCAGCGCCCAGCGCGAGGCCGCGGCGCAGCGCGCCGCCCGCGCGCTGCTCGAATACCCGGTCGTCTACTACGCTCAGGTGGAGCCGGAGATCGCCGAGGCGCTCCGGCAGCCCGGCGTGGCGGAGAACCTCACCCGGCTGACCGGGCTCGCCGCCGAACGCCGCGCCGAAGGGATCATGCTGGCCGACGCGGGCGGCAGGTTCACCGACCGCCCCTTCCCCGGCCGCGGCGGTGCCGTCAACCGCGCGGCCGGCCTGCTGCTGGCCAAGATCGCCGACCTGATCGAGGATCCCGGCGAGAACCCGGTCACCCTCCCGGTGCCCGCCGAGGCTGAGGACCAGCGTGACCTGCTGGCCCGCATCGACTCGGCGCTGCCAGGCGGCCGGGGTGGTGCAAGAGCTGGCCTGGTCCGCCCCGGCGGAAGACCTTGATGATGCCGAACGGGCCGTGGTGCATGCCCCCGTCCCGCCCCTCGCCGCGCCGTTCATCGAGCACAGCAGGCTCCGCGCCATGATCGACGAGCTGTATGACGAGCTCGGCGCCGCCTCGTTCACCGTCGCCTGGCAGCATGATCCGCCCGGCTTGCTGGCCACGGCGCTGGAGTTCCTGGCCGACCTGCGCCTGCTCCGTCCCGTGCCCGGCGGCGTGCTGGTCCTCCCGGCCGCCGCCCGGTACCGGAACATCAAGCTGGCCTTGCCGGTCCGGCACGCCGACGGGCAGATGGCGCTGGAGTTCTCATGAATGACCGGTTCAAGCCCACCCGCGCGGGCGTGATCAACGTGTGGGACTACGTCGACGAGGAATGGGTCTTCGCCGACGGGCGGCTGGCGCTGCGCGGCCACAACGGGTCGGGCAAGACCAAGGCCCTGGAGGTCCTGTTCCCGTTCGTGCTCGACGGGGTGGCCGACTCCGCCGGCTCGACCCGTTCAGCGGCGAGAACCGGACGATGAAGTCCAACCTGCTGTACCGGGGCCAGGAGTCCGAGTACGGCTACGTATGGATGGAGTTCGCCCGTTCCGCGGACGCCGCCGGACCCGGGACCGTCACGCTGATCATCGGAATGCG
The DNA here is from genome assembly GCA_963742795.1 of uncultured Actinomycetes bacterium. Lineage (GTDB taxonomy): Bacteria > Actinomycetota > Actinomycetes > Streptosporangiales > Streptosporangiaceae > Palsa-504. The sequence goes on along the minus strand of CAVUNL010000013.1, from coordinate 117,764 downwards.
GGCGCACCGCAACACCGACGGCGTGCGGATGTCGTTCTTCGTCACCGGCCGGCGGCTCGGCGCGGACTTCGGCCTGCTCTCGGCCGACTCCCGCCCGCTGACCGAACGGCAGCTGCGGGCCGTCCTGGAACCGGACGCCTGGCGCCGGACCGCCACCGAGTACCGGGACCTGGTGGACGCCCGGCTGTTCGGCCTGGGCCGGGAGCGGTACGCGCAGCTGCTTGACCTGCTGCTCGCGCTGCGCCGCCCGCTGCTGGCCAAGGACCTCGACCCGGTCAAGGTGTCGGACACCCTGACCTCGGGGCTGAGTCCGGTCGACGAGTACCTGGTCCAGCAGGCCGCGCGGGACTTCGAGAACCTCGCCGCGGTACAGAAGCTGTTCGAGGACCTCACCGCGGCGGACGCGGCCGTGCAGGACTTCCTGCTGCACTACACCGCGTACCTGCGGGCGCACATGAAGTTCCAGCTGGACCGGGTGCAAGCCAGGGCCGACGTGGCCGCCGGGCACGCGGAGAAGATCACCGTAGCCGCCGCGACCCACCGCCGCGCGGTGCAGGCCGAGCAGGACGCCGAGGCCGACCGCAACGCCCGGCGCGACGAGGGCGAGACGCTCCAGGGCCGCCTGGCCGGGCTGAAGAACTCCGAGGAGTACAAGGCGCAGGGCCGGATCGAGGACAAGCGCCGCGAGCTGCTGGCCGGCGCGCGCGAGGTCGCGGGCCAGCGCAGCCGGCTCGGCCAGGATCGCCGTGACCTCGGCGAGGCCGAGGACGCGGCCCGCAAGCTGACCCGCCGCGCCGCCGCGGCCAGGAACGACGCCGGCCGGTACGCCCGCGACCTGACCGACGCCGCGCAGCGCTCCGGCATCGCCGACGACGGCTTCGGCCCGGTCGATTCCGGCGACGACCTGCTGCTCACGGCCAGAGCGCGGGTCGCCGCCCGCCGCGACGACGTGGGCGAGATCCGCAGGCTGCTGCAGGCGATCAGGGACGCCCGGGGCAAACGCGGCCTTCGTGAGCAAGACCTCGGCGGTAAGCAGACCGCCGAGCAAAGGCAGGAACAGGCCGGCCTGGCCGCGGCGGACCGCCTCGCCCGGGCCCGTGCGACCGCCGGGGACGAACTAACCGCCTGGACCGGCCGCTGGTCCGGCCCCGCTGGCGCTCCCGCGGACACCGCCGCGCCCCTGTCCGGTCCTACACTGCCCGGTCCCATCGTGGCCGCGCCCGACGCCGAAGCGCTGACCGAGGCGCTCGAGCGCATCGGCGAGCCCGGCGCCATCAGCCTCACGGAGGTGTTCGACGGCCGCACCGCCGAACACCAGGCCGCCACCATCACCGCCCGCGCGCACCTGGGAACGGACCTGCGGGAGGTCCGCGGGCGGCTGGACGGCCTGCGCGCCGAACGCGACGCGATCGCCGCGGAGCAGGACGACGCACCGCCCGCCAGTGACCTGCGTCCCGCCCGCCGGGAGGGGCGCCCGGGCGCCCCGCTCTGGCAACTGGTCCGGTTCGCCGACGGGATCGACGACGCCGAGGCCGCCGCCGTCGAGGGTGCGCTGTACGGGGCGGGGTTGCTGACCGCCTGGGTCCATCCCGATCCGGCCCTGACCGACGCGGCGCTGGTCGCCGCCGAGGCGGACGGCTACCTGATCCCGTCCGCTCCGGTGAGCGGCCGCACGCTGGCCGGCCTCCTCGTTCCCGAGGAGCAAGATCACGTCGCGCCGGCCGCGGTCACCGCGGTGCTCCGCTCGGTCGCGCTCACGAGCGACATCACCGGCGGTACCGGCGGCCTCACGGTCCCGGCGGTCAGCACGAAGGCTCAGTTCACGTACGGCGTGCACGCCGGCGCCCGGCCGAAGGCGGCCCCGGAGTACATCGGCGCGACCAACCGGGCCAGCCGCCGCCGCACCCGGCTCGCGGAATACGACGAGCTGATCAAGGCCACCGTCGCTGAACAAGAGCGGCTGGCCGGCGAGCTGGACCGGGCCAGCGCGCGGCTCGAGGACTTCCGGCGGGCCCGGCGCGAGCTGCCGGATACCCGCCCGGTCGCGAAGGCGGCCGAGGCGGTCGGCACCCACGCCGTGCTGCTGGCCCGCGCGCGGGACGAGACCGTGGCGGCCCGGACCGCCCTGGACGCCGCGATCGCCGAGGTCGACGCCATGACCAGGCGCCTGCGGCAGGCCGCCGCCGAACGCCGGATGCCGACCGCGGACGAGCAGGTGGACGCGATCGCGCGGGCGGCCGCGGAGTTCGAGAACGCCGCGAGCCAGCTGCACGCCGAGCGGGCCAAGCTGGCCCAGGCGGAGGAGGATCTCGCCGCGCAGACCGAGACGATCGAACGGCGCAAGCTCACCTGCGCCCGGGCCGAAGACGAACTCGCCGAGCGGGAGCGGCTGCAGCAGGCCCTGGACGAGGAGTTCCGGACGCTGGAAGAGACCCTGCAGGCGGACGTCCAGCACGTGCTGGCGCGGATCCGGGACACCGAAAGGCTCATCGCGGCCGCCGAACGGGCCTACCGCGAGCTCGACGCGCGGGTCCGCGCCGAGCACGACCAGGCCACCGGCGCGGAGGCGGACCTGCGCGGTCAGCGGCAGTCGCTCACCGACGCGGTGGGCCAGCTTTACGAGCAGGCGAGGCTGTTCGGCGAGTACGCCCGGCCCGACCTGCGCCCGCTCGGCGGAGTCACGGCCGCCGCGCCGTGGCCGGATCCCGCCCGCTGGCCCGACGCGACCCGCGCCGGCGAGGAACTGGCCGCCGCCCTGGGGAGCGCCGGCGAGCCGTCCCCGACCCGGCGCACGCCGTGCGTGGGGTCCTGCCCCCCGGCGTCACCGAGATCCTCGACGCGTTCGCCGCCGCCACCCGCGGCGGGCGGCAGGTGACCGAGGGCACGCTGAAGAACACCGCGGACCGGATGTCGGTGGCGCTGAAGGACTTCACCGAGGCGCTGGCCGCCTGCGACGAGGACTACCGGGTCGACTGGGAACCCGGCGCGGTCGTCACCGTGCACGTGATCGACGACGAGGGCCGCAAGCCGGTCGCCCAGTTCGCCACCCGGATTGCCGAACGCGCCGCCGACCAGGGCGTGCTCCTGGAGGACCGGGAACGCAAGGTCCTCGAGGACGAGTTGCTCGCCGCGCTCGCCCAGCAGATCCACGGCCGGGTGATCGCCGCGCGGGACCTCACCCGGGACATGAACTCCGACACCAGGTCCAAGCCGATGTCCTCCGGGATCGCGGTCGGCATCCGCTGGGCCCAGTCCGACAAGGTCACCGAGCTGCAGCGGGCCACGTCCCGGCTGCTGGAACGCGACTCACCGGGCCCGGGCCGGCTCGCCGAACTGCGCGGCCTGCTCCGCGAGATGATCCGGGAGTACCGGGCCAGCCACCCGCGGGCCACCTACCGGGAAGCGCTGGCCAACGTGCTGGACTACCGCTCCTGGCACGCGTTCGAGCTGCTGCTGATCCAGCCCGGCGAGCCGGAGGCGCGGCTGACCCGGGCCAAGCATTCGGTCATGTCCGGCGGCGAGAAGTCCGCGGCGATCCACCTGCCGCTGTTCGCCGCGGCCAACGCGCTGTACTCCTCGGCTAAGGACCACTGCCCGCGGATGATCGCGCTCGACGAGGCGTTCGTGGGCATCGACGAGCGGTACAAGCCCGACCTGTTCGGGCTGGCGGTCAAGTTCGACCTCGACCTGTTCATGACCGGCCACGACCTGTGGGTCACCACCGCGACGGTGCCGATGATCGCGCACTATGACATGCTGCACGACAAGACCACGCGGACCGTCTCCTCGCTGCTCATGCTGTGGGACGGCGAGCAGGTCGTCGACGCCTCGGCCGGCTACCCGGATAACGAGGCCCTGATCGCACAGCTGCTTGGCTTCCGGCCGACCCGGCACGCGCCGCTCGGCACCGCCTCGACGCTGTACGCGGCGCCGGAGGCTCCAGCGGGTCTGCGGGACGAACCCGACGACGAGTACGACGATGCCGACTCAGAATGACTGATCCTTACGACGGGCCGGAGTTCCGGCGGCTGCTCAAGCGGGCCCGCCGCTCCCTGGAGCGCACCGGCGGAGATCTGAGCGGCTCGGTCAGCCTCACCCATCCCGACGACGCCGAGCGCAAGGCGATCATCGGCATCACCGGCCAGTACCGGGACACGCGCACCAACCGGGTGGCCGTGCGGCTCGCCGACCTGGACCACGCGGTTCGCGAGACCACTGGGCGCGGCCTGGCGGAATTGCTGGCTGACCTGGGCGGGCCGCTGCACGATCGCCCCGCGGAACGGAACGCGCTGGCCTCCGCGCGGGACGCCGCCCTCCGCGCGGCGCAGGCGAGCTCGCTGCACGCCTCCTGCGCCTGGTACCGGAACTGGCTGGACGAGATCGGGCGGGACGGCAGCCTGACCAAGCTGATCAACCAGGGCGAGCAGGCGCGGCTCGGGCAGGCCGTCCGCGTGCTGGAGGACCTAGCCGGACGCCGGGACGTGCCCGTCCTGCTGCCTGCGCTGGCCGCGGACGTCACCGGGGACACCAAGGCGCTCAACCACGGCACCCTGTTGTCGACGCTGGTCCTGCGCGCCCTGGCGATCAAGGCCGGGGCGGGCAGGCCCGGGACGGCCGGGGAGCGCCGGGACCTATGGGAGGCGAGCGGTGTCGTCCTGGACGACCTGGCCAGCCGGGTCCTCGTCCTGAACCTGCCGGCCGAGGGCGCCGGGCTGGCCGAGTGGCTCACCGGCGCGGCCCGCCTGGGTGTTCCGTTCTACGTCACCTTGCACCAGCTCATGACGCTTCCGCTGACGATCCGCGGCGCGGTCGTGCACGTCTGCGAGAATCCGGCCGTGCTCCGCCACGCCGCCGCGGAGCTAGGCCCGGGCGCGGCGTCCCTGCTATGCACCGAAGGGCGGCCGTCGGCCGCGTTTCACCAGCTCGCGGACGTGGTCGTCAGCGGCGGCGGTGAGCTGCGCTATCACGGTGACTTCGACTGGCCGGGGCTGGCCATCGCCAGCGCCGTCATGCGCCGCCACGACGCCACGCCATGGCGGATGAGCGCCGGCGACTACCTCGCCGGGGTACGGGTCCACCCGGAGCATGTCCTGCTTTCCGGGACGCCGCAGCCGGCCCCGTGGGATCCCGAGCTGAGCAAGGCCATGGTCGCGACCGGACGTGTCCTGTTCGAGGAAAGCGTCGCCGACGACCTGATCGGGGACCTAGGACTGGAGTGACCGCTTGCTGAGCCAGTCCAGCGCTGCCTGGGCGACTTCGCGCCAGCCGTGGTCGATCGTCAGCGAGTGGCCGCGGTCCGGGAACTCGATGAGGTCGGTGATGGCCGGCGACTTGTGGTAGAGCCTGCGGGTCGATGTCGTGATGGCCGCCGGTACGGTGTGGTCCTTACCCCCGGCCGTGAGCAGCAGCGGCCCGCGGGTCTTGTTTGCGGTATTCACCTTCGCCGGCGACCGCGGGGTGAAGTTCGCCACGGCAGCTTCGAACAGCGGCTTGCCCGGCGAGGGCACCGTCCAGCGGTCGTACAGCTCAGCCGACTCCTGCTCGGGAAGCGCGTTCCCGAAGCCGTACCGGAACTGTTCGGCGGTGAGCGATATCGCCAGGTTGCGGTTGGCTGGCTTGCGCAGCGCGATCGAGGCTACTTTCAGCGCGGAAACGGGCAGGTTGAGCACGCCCTTGATGGGCGCGGCGTCGATCGCCACGGCGGCAGCGGCCAGGTCCTGGCCGAGCAGCCGCTGCGCGATGAGGCCGCCGAAGGAGTGGCCGATGACGACCGGAGGGGCCTCAAGCCCGCGGATGATCCGGGCGTAGTGGTCGACCACATCGTTGATGCCCTTGCCCGCCACCTGGCTGGGGTCCCGGCGGGTCTCCTCCACCGTGTCCGAGTCACCTGGCCAGCCCGGTGCTGTCGGTACGTAGCCCGCCTCCTGGAACAGTTCCAGCCACGGGCCCCACGAGCTGGCGTGCAGCCATAGGCCATGAACAAATACTGCGGGCCTGCCTGGTTGTGTCATTTCGCGCTCTCTTCCTCAGAGTGGCCGCGATGTCCGCAGAGCCGACACCTAACACACAGTTCTACTCTCTCCGTCCCGGCCGTCAACGAGCCCCATGAATCACACGCCTCAGTCCTCACAGCGCGCCCGGCAGGTCGAGGTGCGGGCGGTCCGGCCTGATCGGCGGAGGAAGTCGTACGCACAATATTTTTGTGCGAACGAACATGAATGATGTAAGTTAAGAACCATGGATGCAGCAGCACGGATCAACCAGCTCGTCGAGGCACTGCGGCTGCATGGCCGGGTCGACGTGGCGACGGCGGCCGCTGAGTTCGGTACCGCCGAGATGACGGTTCGGCGAGACCTTGATGTCCTGGTCGAGCGCGGAGTCGCACGACGGGTACGTGGCGGTGCGGTCAACCTGATGATGCGCGGCGAGGAGTTGCCGTTCGCCATGAGGGAGCTCGACGCCCTCGACACGAAGAAGCGCATCGCCAGCGATGTCGCGGGCCTGATTGCTGATGGCGAAGCGGTCGGGCTGGACAGCGGCACCACCGTCCTGGAAATCGCCCGCGTGCTGGCCGGCCTGCGGCTTACGGCCATGCCGCTGTCACTTCATGCCGCGACGGCGCTGGCTGGCTCGGCCTCTGTCCGCCTGATGATGCCGGGCGGCGAAACCCGCCCGGGCGAGCTGGCGATGGTCGGCCCGCTCGCCCTGGCCAGCATCGCGGCACTGCGGTTCGACACGGTCGTGCTGGGCTGCTGCGGAATCTCCGCCGATGGACACGTCATGGCTCACGATCTTGGTGATGCCGCGGTGAAGCAGGCGCTGTTCGCGGCGGGCGGGCGAAGGATCCTCGTCGCAGACGCCGCGAAGTTCGGGCGATCGGCCCTGGCGGTGGCCGGCAAGCTGTCAGAGTTCGACATCCTGGTCACCGACTCGTCCGCCCCGAGCGAGCGGCTAGCGGAGCTCGAGGCCGCCGCGGTGGAGGTCCGGCGTGTCTAGTCGCACGCTGGTGATTCAGCACCGCGTCCGGCCGGCCCGAAGCCGATCGCCGCGCATCGCGGTAACGGCCGTGTTCGTGGCGCACGGACTGCTGTTCGCCTCGTGGACGGCGCATATCCCGCATGTCATGCGGCACCTCGGGCTGACTGACGGAACACTGGGCATCGCGCTGCTCGGGGCGCCGGTCGGATCGGTCGCCGCGATGTTGCTGGCGTCGTACCTGATTCCGAAGCTAGGCAGCCGCCGGGTTGTTCAGTTCGCCCTCGTTGGCTACTGCGCGACCGGGCCGCTGGTCGGTCTCACGGGCAGCCTGGCCGCCCTGTTCGGCGCACTTTTCATCTGGGGCGCGTTCCAGGGAACGCTTGACGTGGCCATGAACACCCAGGCGATCGCGGTGGAGCGAGCTGCCTGGCGCGTACTGATGTCGGGCCTGCACGGAAGCTGGAGCATCGGCTCATTTGCCGGCGCTGGGATCGGCGCGCTGGCCGTGGGCGCCGGGCTGGGCCTGACCCCGCAGCTCCTCATCCTCGGCACGATCGCCTTGCTCGGGGCTGGCCTGCTCACAGCACGAATGCTCCCGGATGCGATCGAGCATCCGGGCGCTGACGAGCGGCCGAAGACCGACACGCTCTCTGCCTCCCGCTGGTCCGGCGGAATGATTTTGCTCGGGGCGATCGCGTTCGCCGGGATGCTCTGCGAGGGGGCCAGCGCCGATTGGGCGTCGGTCTATCTATCGGGACCGCTTCACGCCACTGGCGCTGTGCCGGGCCTGGGCTATGCTGCCTTCGCGCTCGCGATGGTCACCGTGCGGCTGTCGGGCAACCGGCTGCTCAGGCGCTTCAGGCCGTCACGCCTTCTTCCGGTGCTGGCGGCCGCGGCGACAGCCGGATTTGCGGCCGGACTCGCGATCGGCCGTCCGGCTGCCGCGATCGCGGGCTTCGTCTTCCTCGGAATTGGCCTGGCCTCAGTGATACCCGCCGTGTTCAGCGCCGCGGGCCGCATTGCGGGACTGCACCCCGGCACGGCCCTCGCGACCGTGTCGGCCTGCGGCTGGACCGGTTTCGTATGCGGCCCACCATTGATCGGTCACCTTGCGTCACTCGCCTCCCTGTCTCTGGCACTCGGTCTCCTGCCCTTCCTGACCGTGTTCGTGGCCGTCGGCACCCTTCTGTCCCGTGCCTTGCGTGACGCTCCGCAAGGACCAGCCTCCCCAGCCAGATCTGACGGCACGCCATGACGCGCTGGGTCCTGGCTGACTACGGCGAGGTGATCTCGGACCCTATGCCTGCTGAGACCATCCTGGAACTGGCGGATCTCGCCGGAGTGCAGGCGGACGAGTTTCGCGACCGGTACTGGAAATTCCGCCCGCCCTATGACCTCGGCCAGTCCGACCGTGCTTACTGGTCAGCTGTCCTTGGCCACGAGCTCCAGGCTGAGCCGCAACTAGTGGAGGCGATGGTCCGGGTGGACGTCGCCGGGTGGATGACGCTCAACCCGCGGACGCTTCCCGCGCTGATCAAGTTCGGGACTCACGCAGGCGTGCGGCTCGCCTTGCTCTCGAATGCCCCCGAACCGCTCGCCACCGCAATCGACCATAGCGGATGGTCTCCCAGCTTCGATCGTCGTTTCTATAGCTGCCGGCTAGGACTGGCCAAGCCCGACCCTGCGGTATACGAAGCAGTGCTCGATGACCTAGGCGCAACGCCCCAGTCCGTACTGTTCATCGACGACCGCGCCGAGAACGCGCTAGCGGCCACGGCGCTGCGGCTGCAGGCAGTTAGGTTCACGTCGGCGGAGGAGCTGCCGGGCCAGCTCGAAGATTGGGAAGCAAGTACGCGGTAAAGGGCCCTGTCTGCGCCCATTCACGGGTGTTGACGCCAACCCGCCGGTGCGGCGGGCAGACCGTAGACTCCGGTTATGGTTGCTCGGCCGCAGGCAGGCGGCGGGGTCAGGATCGCCGAACTCGTGGCCACGCTGTCCTACGCCGCCGACCTTGGGCTCGGGCAGCCGATGGCGCACTGCATGCGGCAGACGGTGATCGCCCTGCGGCTTGGGGAACTCGCCGGGGCCAGCGACCGCGAGCTGGAGGCCACCTATTACCTCGGCCTGATGATGAACGTCTACTGCCACGCAGACGCAGCCGAGCAGGCGCAGTGGTTCGGTGACGACATCAGCCTCAAGGGCGACGGGTTCGAGATGCTCGACATGAGCACCGCGCGGATGATCTCGTTCATCTTGCGGCGAGTGAGCTCACACGGGAACGGCGTGGCGCGTGCCCGGCGGCTCGCGGCCTTCCCCGTGGCGGGGGTGAAGCAGGTGGCCGCGTTCGTGACCACGCACTCCACGCTCGGGTCGCAGTTCGCCAGGCAAATCGGGCTCGACGACGCGGTCAGCGCCGCCATCCAGCAGGCCTACGAGCAATGGGACGGCAAGGGTTATCCGAACCATCTGCGGGGTGACCAGATCTGCCTGCCCGCCCGGCTGGTGCAGCTGGCCAGCCCGGTCGAGATCTTCAGCCGGCGGAAGGACACGGCGGCCGCCGTGGCGATCGCGCGCAGGCATCGCGGGAGGCAGTTCGACCCCGCAGTGGTGGACCTGTTCTGCGAGCACGCAGCCGACCTGCTGGACGGCCTCGATCAGGCCTCCGACTGGGACGCCATCCTGGACACCGAGCCCCCGCTGTCGCGTCGCGTCGCTGGCGCCGGCCTGGACGATGTCCTGGAGGCGATGGCCGATCTGGTCGACCTGAAGAGCCCGTACCTCGCGGGCCATTCGCGGGGCGTCGCCAACCTGGCCGGCGAGGCGGCGCGGGTCTCGGGCCAGCCACCAGATGCGGTCAGCACGCTGCGGCGCGGGGGGCTCATCCACGACCTCGGCCGGCTCGGCGTCTCCAACGCGATCTGGGACAAGCCAGGCCCCCTCACCCCGGCCGAGTCCGAGCGCGTCCGGCTCCACCCGTACCTGACCGATCGCATGCTGGCCCGCGTCAGCGTGCTCGGTCCCAGCCGGGAGATCGCCGCACGGCACCACGAGCGACTGGACGGCTCTGGCTACCCGCGAAGCCTGACGGCGGCCTCGCTCACGCCGTCCGACCGGCTGCTGGCTGCGGCCGACGCCTATCACGCCATGACCGAGCCGCGTCCGCACCGTGCCCCGCTGGATCCCGACCGGGCGGCTCGTGATCTGCGGGCCGAGGTCATCGCCGGCCGGCTGGACGGTACGGCCGTGGACGCCGTGCTCACGGCCGCGGGCCACCGCGCGCCTGCCCGGCACCTGCAGCCCGGCGGGCTCACCGCACGCGAGGTAGAGGTGCTCGGCTTGCTCGCCCGCGGCCACTCGACCAAGGAGATCGGCCGGCAGCTGGTGGTGTCTCCGAAGACCGCGGCCAACCACGTCGAGCACATCTACGCCAAGCTCGGCGTCTCCAGCCGCGCCGCGGCGACGCTGTTCGCCACGCAGCACGGCCTGACGGGTGCGTTCGAGCCCGTGCCCTGACGGCGGTGCGCTCCCGCGCTCAGGCGTCCAGCATCGCCTGCATGTTCTTCGTGACCGCCGCCTCCACGGCCCGTAGTTCCGCGGCCGGGCTGATCTGGAGGAACTCGCTGCTGTGGTGGCCGAGGGGGTATGGCCGGGCGGAGCGTAGTACGCATCGCCTGCCTCACGACCTCTTCGTGGTCGGCGTAGCGCCAGGTCAGCGTGCCGGAGAAGACATAGCCCCAGTGCGGGCACTGACACCTGTCGTCTGGCAGGCCCTTGAGCATCGGCGCCAGGTCCGCGTCCTGCCGGATTGTCACGAACGTGACGGCGTAGCCATCGAGCTCCTCGCCTCGGTCTTCCGCCAGGCCCATGTCGGCGACATTCGCGGCGCTTTCTCTGGATACCTTCGGCATCTGGCCCATCTCCTTCATGGTGACTCGCTGCTGATGAGTCCGACGATAGGAGCCGGAGAGCGCGGGGTTCGTGAGGCGTTTGCCTCATCTCCTGGCCACGGCCGCGCCGTGCCGGACCATCAACCGGTGACGCCCTTGAGGGTGTCTCGCTTGATGTAGCCGAACAGGAAGCCCGCCACCCTCCGCATCTGGATTTCCTCCGAGCCCTCGGTGATGCGGTAGCGGCGGTGGTGGCGGTAGATGTGCTCGAACGGCTTGTGGCGCGAGTACCCGATGCCGCCGTGCACCTGCATCGCCCGGTCGGCCGCCTCGCAGCACAGCCGGTTGGCCCAGTAGTTGCACATCGACACCTTGTCGGAGATCGCCTCTCCACCTCGCGGTGCCGCATCTGGTCCATCTCCCAGGCGGTCTTGCGGATCAGCAGCGCGCAGCATCTCGCACTGGGTGTGCAACTCGACCAGCGGCCACTGGATCGCCTGGTTGCTCGCCAGCGGCTTGCCGAACGGCTTGCGCTGGCCCTGGCGTACTCCACCGCTCTCGTCGATGCAGTAGACCGCGCGGCGCCCAGCTGAGAGGCGGCCTGGCGGATGCGGTTCTCGTTGCACGAAGTGCTGCACCGAGCCTCGAGCCCGCGGCCCTCGCGCGCCCAGGATGGCGCTGTCCGGCACCCAGACGTCCGTGAACGAGACGTGCGCATGGTCGGTGGGCATGTTGAACGTCCACAGGTACTCCTCGATCTTGAAGCCGGGAGTCGCCGGCCGGGACCAGGAAGCCCGGTGATGCCGCGCGCCGCCGCCCGTCGTCGCCGCTGGTCCGGGCGAACACCACGTCGTGCGAGGCGGTGTGCATACCGGTGGTCCACATCTTCTCGCCGTCGATGACCCAGTCGGCGACCGTCGCGGGCCTCGCGGACGCCGGGTCTCCATGAGCGTCGCGTCGCGAGCCGTGGTCCCGGCTCGGTGAGGCCGAAGGCGATGCGCCGCGCGCCCGGCCAGCAAGATCGGCGATCCACTCCCGCTTCTGCTCCTGCGCTGCCGTAGTGCAGCATCGAACAGCAGCCCGAACGGGTTGTTGCCCACGATCGCGTGCTCGTTCTGCAGGTCGTAGTGCAGGCCGAGGCCCTTGGCGGCCAGGTGCTCGCGGATCACCGCCATGCCCAGGTTGGTGCCGTCCCTGCCGCCGTACTCCCCCGGGCAGCGCGTACCGCTGGTGCCCGGCTGCGTCGGCGCGGCGCCTCGCCTCGCGCATCAGCGCCTCCCACTCGCGGCTGGGCAGTCCGCCGCGATCCCAGTCGGTCCTGGCGTCCTCCCGCCGGTGGTCGAAGAACCGGATGTTGTCGTCTTGCTCCTCGAGCGGCCTGACCTCGGTCTCGATGAACTCGTCGAGTTCGGCTAGGTAATTGCGCAGGTCCTCAGGAAGGGTGAAGTCCACGTCGTCTCCATTCGGTTTATCCAGGGAGGGAGAGGTGGCCGGGGTTGGCGACGGTGAGCTTGTCGATGGTCGCGGCCCGAATCGCCTCGACGACCTCGCCGAAGCGGTGATCCAGCGATCCGTCACGGATAGCCGCGCTGAGTCCGGCATCGTCGTCGCAGCCCAGAGCGGCGAGCCTGGCCCGGTGGCGGCGTTCGTGGCTGGCGCCGAGCATGGCCTCACGCTCGGCGATCCGCAGCGCGTTCGCCGCGACCAGAGCGTGGAACCTCAGCCGCGGATCTGCGCCGTCCCCGGAACCGACCTCGGTGGTGAGGAACTCGCGGACGGCGCGGAGCAGGTCGGAGCCGGCCGGCCGGTCGTGGGGCGGAGCGGGCTTGGTCCCGAGGTTTTTCAGGGGATCGGTGACGGTCAGCGGCGCCGCGTGGCCCAGGGCGAGCAGGATGTCGTATTCCTGCTCGCAGACGCGTCGGCCGAGTACCGCGAGCTCGATCGACGGCTCGTCCCCGGCGAGGTACCGCTCGGCCTGCCGGCGGCAGAGCAGCGCCCATCGCACCGTGCCGTGCAGCTCCCACCAGCGCTGGGTTTCCTCGTCCGGCGGGGTGCCGCCGCCGGCGGCGTAGCCTGCCATCAGGTCGGCACGGGTGCCGAACCCGCCGACGGGGCTCGCCGAGCCGAACCGCCAGGCCTTGGTGCACAGCCAGCCCAGGTCCTGCCTGGGGTCACCGCGATGAGCGAGTTCCCAGTCGAGCACGCCGTGCAGCCCGTCCTCGCCGACCATGAGATTGCCGGTCCGGAAATCGCCGTGCACCAGCGCGTCCGCGGCGGGAGCAGGCCGGTGCCCGGCGAGCCAGCGCAGCCCGATCTCAAGTGCGGGCCGGGGCTCGGCGAAAGCCTGGTACAGCCCGGTCACCTGACTGAGCGCGTCGATCCGGGGCAGGCTCGGGACCGAAGCGGGATTCACCTGGTGGATCCGGGCCAGGACCTCCCCGAGGCGGCGCGCGAGGCCGGGCCGCACGGCGGCGTACGCCTCGTCCCGCAGCAGACGGCGCGGGATCGTCTCTCCGTCCAGGCGCTCCATCAGCAGGTAGGCCTGGCCCAGGGCGCAATGCTGATCCCCGGCCCCGTAGTCGTAGATCTCGGCCACCGGGACGCCGGCCGTCCTCGCCGCGCTCATCGCCGCCGCCTCGACGGCCACCTCCTTGTCCGGGGCGCGGGCGCCGACGTCGCGGAGCAGGATGAGGCGGCGCTCAGCGCCGCCGGGCGTCCGCACCCGGACTTCCCAGCTCTCCCGGCTCGCGCCGCCCGGCAGCGGCCGGACCCCGGTGACCGCGGCCTCGGTGCCCCAGAGCTCGTGCAGCCGGGACGCCAGCGCGCTGGCCAGCCCCGAAGCCTCGGTCATGATCTGCCCGTAGACACGGTTGCAGCGCCTCCCGCCGTCTCCTGGACACGATCCACGGCACGGGCCTGGATCGTCAAGCGCTCTTACAGCCAGTCCTTTCGTTTGAAGATGATGTAGAGCACAGTCGCGGCGATGACCATTATGGCGACCGAGGTGGCGAAGCCAACCTGCCGGCTGAAGCCGGGGTAAGGCACGTTCATCCCGTAGAAGCCGGTAATGAAGGTCGGGACCGCGATGATCGCGGCCCAGCTCGTGACCTTCTTGGTGATGACGTTCAGCCGGTTGCCCTGGATGGTCAGATTGGTCTCCAGAATGCTGTTCACCAGATCTCGCAGGCTTTCCGTCCATTCGGAGGCGCGGAGCACATTATCGTAGATGTCCTGGTAGTACGGCATGAGGTCGTCCCCGACCACATGCAGGTCACGCCGCATCAGGGCGTTCACCACCTCGCGCATGGGGATCACGATCCGGCGGAGCAGGACCAGGCTCTTGCGTAGTTCGAAGCTGCGCCGCTGGACCTGCATGTCCTGCGGAACGTCGGAGAACAGCTGGTCCTCCAGCGACTCGACGGAGTCGTCCAGGCTCTGCACCGCTTCGAAGTGGCCGTCCACGATGTAGTCGAGCAGTCCGTACAGCAGGTAGCCGACGCCAGATCTAGCGAGATCAGGGCTGGCGTCCCAGCGTTCGACGACGGCGCCGATATCCAGCCCGTCGTCCTTGCGGACGGTGATCAGCGCCCGCGCGGTGACGAAGGCGGCGAGCTCGCTGGTGGCCAGTTCTCCCGTGCCGGTGTTCAGCCGCGCTCCGTACACGTTCAGGAACAGGTGGGTGCGGTAGCGGTCGAGCTTCGGGCGTTGATGCTCACTCTCCGCGTCCTCCACGGCCAGCGGGTGCAGCCCGAACTCCTGGCTCAGCACAGCCAGGTCCTGGTGGTCAGGGTCACGCAGGTCAAGCCAGATGGTGACCCCCTCATCGGCGAGGTGATCACTGATCTCGCTAACCGGGAAACCCTCAAGCTCAAGCCCGGCCGTCCCGGTAAAGCCGCGTGCGTGCCTGGCACCTGGTCGAGCTGACAACGCAGATAGCGGATGCGGCCACCGTGTCAGGATCACCGCCGTGGAACGTCTGGGTCCTCAGCGGCCGGGCACCCAGCACACCGCCGGCTGCGCCGGTTGGGACGGGCGGTCGCTCCGGATCTCGCCCGTTGCTCACGATCCGCGGATCCCTCGCGGCGTCCGGGCTGTGCGCAGGGCCGGACAATGGTGAGTTCATCGGGTTCTCCTCGCTTCAGCGGCGGGCCTACGGCAAACGGGCACGCCCCGTCAGCGTCTCATCTATGGCGAGGATCACCGCCAAGACTGAGGTGAACTGCCGGAAGACCTTCGCCCGTGCCAGGCAGCGCATCGCCGCCGGAGAGCAGGCGCGCGGCAATGCTCCGTCCCCGGCGCGGCGGGCGGAAGGCGAGGAGTTCGCCCGGAGGTTCAGGGGCCATAGGCGGGCACGATCGCACCGCTGACCGGCGCGGCGGCGTCGCTCACCAGGTAGCCGATGAGGTCGGCGACCGCCTCCGGCGCGACCGCGTGCGCCAGCAGGTCCGGCGTAAGGTAGGGACGGTTCTTGGCGGTGTCGAGCAGCTGCGGCGCGACGGCGTTCACCCGGATCCCGAGCGGGCGCAGCTCCAGGTCGAGCACGCGCGTGAGGTGGACCAGGGCCGCCTTGCTGACGGCGTAGGCGGCCATCCCGGCGGTCGGCTCCAGGCCCGGTCGGGCGGCTACGTGCACGATCGAACCCGAACCGCGTTCCCGCAGGTACGGAACCACCGCTTGGGTCAGCCACAACGCCGCGCCCACGTTGACGTCGATCATGAGCCGCAGGTCTTCGGGCGTCGCCGCGAGCGCGTCGCCCAGGTGGTACATGCCGATGGTGTTCACCAGCACCTCGGGCGGGCCGACCTCGGCGGCGATCCGGTCGACGACGCTCCGGGCCGCGGCCTGATCGGTCGGATCGGCCGTCTCGCGCCGGATGCCATCCGGCAGCTCCTTCAGCCCTTCCTCGCTCCGGTCGACCCCGACCACTGTGAACCCGGCGGCCGCCAGCTTCTCCGCCGTCGCCCGGCCGAGCTCACCGCCCGCGCCGACCACGATTGCTACGCGCTCACTCATGCCGCCACCCCCGTGGAAGCGGTGCCGATAACACACGTCATGGTGTTTCTCCTTCGGGTAGTGAACGGACCTGATCGTTCAGGGCATGTTCAGGTTCACCACCGGGAAGGTGAATGGTCGTCACCGGATTCTGGTGATCTGCCGGCGATCTGCGCGGGTTACGGGGCCGCCCTCGCCGAGATCGAGGCCCTCGGTCTTAACCTCCTGGAGGTCCGCATGGGCCGTGAATTACCAGGATCCGGTGACGGCCCACCCTTGACCCATTCCAACTCGGACGTTACCTACGTGACCTTGCGGCTAGTCGTCGGCGCCGATGACCTGGAAGTCCTGGTTGACGAAGATGTGGTGGGGCCAGTTGACGCCGATGTAGTGGACCTCGTAATCGCCATTGCCCAGCGCCACCACACGGTCGATGACACCGCCCGGGTAGGCAGCCAGCGCCGCTTCGGTCGCCTTGTCCGCGGCCGTTCCGCTGACCAGCGTCCCCGAGCCCTGCTTGTAGTCGGCCGGGATCTGGCCGACCTGCTCAGAAGAGCCCTTCTCACCCTGGCTGAAGCCGATCACCTGTCCTCCGGGGTTCGATGCGCTGGTGCTGGGTGGCTGCACGATGACCTGGGTGGCGGTGATAGTCGTGCTGTCGGTGGTCCCCAGCACCAGGACCGGTTCGCCGGCGGCGACGGCGCTGACCGTGGCCGCGCTTGTCCCCTTCTCGTAGGTGGTGGACGACGCCTCCTTGATCGTCACCTTCTGGCCCGTCGCGGTCGTCAGCGTGAACCCGGAGGAGGACTCGCTGCTGACCGTGCCGGCTGTGCCTCCCGCGGCCGGCCCGGACCGGGCGTTGGATCCCCCGCCGGATCCGAAACCGCCGGCCGGGCTGCTGCTGGCGGCGGGCGTGACCGAGGCGCTACTGGAGGTGGCGGTGACGATCCCGTAAGAACCGCCCGCGATCACGATGGCCGCGGCTCCGGCCGCTACGAGCTTGCTGCGGGTACTGGAAAACATCTGCCTGGCTCCTGTCCGTTGGGCTATTGATCTCAGGTATCGCAGGCCGCGCTGGAAATGCCGTGGAAGAAGCGGGGAAGGTGGCCGCGAGGTTGTACAGCGCGAGCTGACCGCCAAGGCGTCAGCAAACAATCCGCAAGGGCACGCCAAGGTCACCGGAACGGTAGATCCGCTGAATAGCGATCAGCGTTAACCGGTTCGAACCCTGGCCTTGCGTTCCGGTTGGGATCTCCTGGGAGGTCCCGGTCAGCGGCAGGCGCACATGGAAGGCCGCGCCGCGGCCGGGTGCGGTGTCGACGGTGATCTCCCCGCCGTGGGCGGCGGCCAGCGACGCCGCGATGGCCAGGCCGAGCCCGGCACCGCCGCGAGCGCGGGTGCGGGCGCCGTCGGTGCGGTAGAACCGCTCGAACACGCGCGCTGCCTGTTCCGCTGTCATGCCGGGCCCCCGGTCGGCGACGGTAAGCTGCCCGCCGCCAGGGCCGCCGGTCACGGTCACCGTGACCGGCGATCCGGGCGGGGTGTGCTGGAGGGCGTTGCCGATCAGGTTGTCAATGACCTGCCGCAGCCGTTCCCCGTCGGCGTCGACGATGACCGGTTCGGCGGCCTCCAGCGTGATCGGCCGCCCGGGGTCCATGATGCGGGCCCGGGTGACGCCTTCGGCGGCGAGGCTGGCCAGGTCGACGGGCCGCAGGTCCAGCGGGCGTCCGGCGTCGAACCTGGCCAGCAGCAGGAGATCCGCCACCAGACCGCCCATCCGGTCGGCCTCGCGGGCGATCAGCGCCATCAGCCGCAGCAGTTCCTCCCGGCTGGCCGCGTCGCCCTGCTGCAGGCCGTACTCGGCCAGCCCGCGGACCGAGGTCAGCGGGGTGCGCAGTTCGTGGCTGGCGTCCGCGACGAAGCGGCGCATGCGTTCCTCGGACCCCAGGGCGCGCGCCTCGCCGTCCGCTCGCGCCACGTACGCGGTCTCGATGCTGACCAGCATCACATCCAGCGCGTCGGCCAGCCGCCCGACCTCGGTGTTCCCGGCCGGATGGTCGATGCGCCGGGACAGGTCACCGTCCGCGATCGCCGCGGCTGTCGCCTCGATCCGCGCCAGCGGCGCCAGGCTGGCCCGCATCAGCGGCAGGCCGATGCCGGCCAGCAGGACGACGGCGACGGCCCCGGCCACCGCATCGGCGATCTCCAGGCGGGTCACGGTGCTGTCGAGATTGCCGAGGCTGTAGGCGATAACCAGATGACCTCCGCTGGACAGCCGCTGTACCAGGACGCGCCAGGAGCCTCCCGAGACGTCGGCGGCCGCAGCGGTGAACGGCGTTGCGGTGTCGCTGAGCTGCGCGGCGGACAGCCGCGGTCCGCCCGCCGCGCCCAGCGGCCCGCCCGCCATGCTGATCTGCCCGCCGACGCTGACCACTTCGACCAGGAACTGCGTGGGCAGCGCCTGTGGACGGCTGCTGTCACCTGGCAGGAGCGGCTGCCGCTGTACGATGCGGCTCGCGACCTTCGCGAAGTCAAGAAGCTGAGCATCGGATCGGGACAGCAGGTAACCACGCAGCAGTGTGGTACCCAGAACCGCGGTCACCAAGCAGGTCAGGGTGACCAGTAGCGCGGCGGCCGCCATCACCCGCGTGCGCAGCGACGCGCCCCGCACGGTCTTCCGCCACCGGGCCGCTGTCACGGCCTCGTCCTCACGGGGGCGGAATCCGCAGGACATAGCCGACACCGCGGATGGTGTGAATCAGGCGTGGCTCACCCTGGTCGACCTTACGCCGCAGGTAACTGACGCAAGGCTCCACCACATTGGCGTCGCCGTCCGGGTTGTGGTCCCAGACATGATCGAATATCTGCTGCTTGCTCAGGACGCGGCCGGCGTTGGACATCAGGAATCGCAGCAGCCTGAACTCGGTGGGCGTCAGCGCGATGGGGATGCCGTCCCGCCTGACTTCATGGCCGTCATCGTCGAGTTCCAGGCCGGACACGCGTAGCCGCGGTTTCGCGGCCGCGCGGCCGGTGCGCCTCAGCACCGCCCGGATACGTTCCAGCACCTCGTCCAGGCTGAACGGCTTGGTGACATAGTCGTCTGCGCCCAGGGCCAGGCCGGCCACGCGCTCGCGGACTCCGTCGCGTGCCGTCACGAAGATGACCGGAACGTCCGGGCCGGACGACCGCAGCCTGCGCACCACCTCGAACCCGTCGCCGTCCGGCAGCATCACGTCCAGCAGCACCAGGTCGGGCCGTGACGCCGTCACGGCGCGCAGCGCTTCCGCGCCGCTCACGGCGGTCACCACGTCAAACCCGGCAAACCGGAGCGATCCGGATAGCAGTTCCAAGATCATTTCTTCGTCCTCGACGACGAGCAGCCTCGCCTCAGCCGAACCGTCCGCAGCCGTAGAGCTCATGACTACACGGTGCGCCGCCAACCTTGCTGATCGCTGAAGGGTCGCTGAAAGCGGTCTGAGGCCATCAGAGCCGTCCGCGCCGGGCACCCTGGGCTGCCTTGCGGAAACCTTGGCCCTGGGCGTCCGGGAGCTTGGCGGCTCGCGGCCACGTGATCGGTTCGGAGCCGGCGTCTAGCTGCGGCCCAGGTCCGGCGCAACGCAGCCGCTGATCCTGCAGGCATGAGACCGCCTGACTCGCTGCTCAGCTCTACCGATCCCGGCAGGTCCCGGCCGCCCGGTATGCCGCGCCGCGGGCGGGTCGAGATCGTGATCCCCGTCCGCAACGAGGAGTACGACCTGGCCTCCGGCGTCCGGCGGCTGCACGCCTTCCTTCGTGATGAGTTCCCGCTGAGCACCCGGATCACCATCGCGGACAACGCCAGTACCGACGGCACCTGGGCGCGGGCCCTGGCTCTCCAGGCCGAGCTGTCCGCGGTCCGGGCCGTGCGGCTGGAGCGGCCGGGCCGCGGCGGCGCGCTGCGCGCTGTCTGGTCGGCCAGCGACGCCGACGTGTACGCGTACATGGACGTGGACCTGTCCACTGGTCTGAACGCCCTGTTTCCGCTGCTGGCGCCGCTGCTGTCCGGTCACAGCGATGTGGCGATCGGCACCCGGCTGGCCCGGGGCGCCCGGGTGGCGCGCGGGCCACGCCGGGAAGTCATCTCGCGCTGCTACAACCTGCTGCTGCACGCCACCCTCGGCACGGGCTTCTCGGACGCCCAGTGCGGGTTCAAGGCGATCCGCGCGGACGCGGCCCGGGAGCTGCTGCCGCTGATCGCCGACGACGGCTGGTTCTTCGACACCGAGCTGCTGGTGCTGGCCGAGCGGGCGGGGCTGCGGATCCATGAGGTGCCCGTGGACTGGATCGACGATCCCGATTCCCGGGTCAAGGTGCTCAGCACTGCCCTAGGCGACATTCGCGGCATCATCCGCCTCGGCGCCCGTCAGCTGGCCCGGTTCGTCGTGGTGGGCGTGGCCAGCACGACGGCCTTCGTCGTGCTCTACCTGCTCCTGCGGCAGGCGATGAGCGCCGAGGCGGCGAACGTGGTCAGCCTGCTGGTTACCGCGATCGGCAACACGGCGGTCAACCGGAGGTTCACCTTCGGCATCCGGGGCCGGGCCCGGGCCGCCCGTCATCAGCTGCGCGGCCTGATCGCGTTCGGCATCGGGCTCGCCCTCACCTCCGGGGCGCTCGCCGCCCTGTACGCGGCCGCCGCCCAGCCAGGCCGGGCTGCCGAGGTGGCCGTGCTGGCGGTGGCCAACCTGGTCGCCACCGTAGTCAGGTTCGGCCTCTACCGGACGTGGGTGTTCCGGTGACCGCCATCACGACCGGGCCGCCGTCCGCACACGGCCGCGACGGCCAGCCGCGCGGCCGGATAGCCCGGCTGCTACGGCGCCGGCCGGAAGATCCGTCGTGGGCGCGGCCCGCCCTGCTGGCCCTGCTCG
This sequence comes from uncultured Actinomycetes bacterium, assembly GCA_963742795.1. Taxonomy (GTDB): domain Bacteria; phylum Actinomycetota; class Actinomycetes; order Streptosporangiales; family Streptosporangiaceae; genus Palsa-504. The sequence goes on along the minus strand of CAVUNL010000013.1, from coordinate 97,003 downwards.
CGGCGACGGCGGTGCTCTACCTGGCCGGCCTGAGCCGCAACGGCTGGGCCAACGCCTTCTACGCCGCCGCCGTCCAGGCCGGCACCAAGAGCTGGAAGGCGTTCTTCTTCGGGTCCTTCGACGCCGCGAACTTCATTACCGTCGACAAGACCCCGGCCTCGCTGTGGGTCACGGAAATCTCCGCCCGCATCTTCGGCCTGAACTCCTGGAGCCTCCTGGTGCCGCAGGCGCTGGAGGGCGTCGCCGCCGTGGGGGTCCTGTACGCCACGGTCCGACGCTGGTTCGGTCCGGCCGCCGGCCTGATCGCCGGTGCCGTGGTGGCGCTCACCCCGGTCGCCACGCTGATGTTCCGGTACAACAACCCCGATGCGCTGCTGGTCCTGCTGCTGGTGCTCGCCGCGTACGCGATCAGCCGGGCGGTGGAATCGGGCCGGACCCGCTGGCTCGCCCTGACCGGGGCGTTGCTTGGCTTCGGTTTCCTGACCAAGATGCTGCAGGCCTTCCTGGTGCTGCCGGTGTTCGCGCTGGTCTACCTGATCGCCGGGCCGCCGCGGCTCGGGCGGCGGATCTGGCAGCTGCTCGTGGGCGGGGCCGCCATGGTCGTCGCCGCGGGCTGGTGGGTGGCGATCGTGATGCTGACCCCGGCCGCTGACCGCCCGTACGTGGGCGGCTCGACCAACGACAGCATCCTGCAGCTGACGTTCGGCTACAACGGCCTCGGCAGGCTGACCGGGAACGAGACCGGCGCGGTCGGGCCCGCCACCCGGAGCGCGGCGGCGTTCGGCGGACCCGCGGGCCTCACCCGGCTGTTCAGCTCCTCCATGGGCGGCCAGGCCAGCTGGCTCATCCCGGCCGCGCTGATCGGCCTGGTGGCGCTGCTGTGGCTGTCGCGGCGCTCGCCCCGGACGGACCGGACCCGTGCGGCCGCGCTGATATGGGGCGGCTGGCTGGCGCTGACCGGCCTGGTGTTCAGCTACATGTCCGGCATCATCCACCCGTATTACACGATCGCCCTGGCGCCCGCTACCGGAGCGCTGACCGGCATCGCCGCGGTGACGCTATGGCGGATCCGTCACCGCATGGCCGCCCGGCTGACCCTGACCGCCATGCTCGCGGCGACCGCCGCCTGGGCGTGGGTGCTGCTCGGCCGCAGCCCGGGCTGGTATCCGTGGCTGCGGATGGTGGTCGTGCTCGCCGCGCTCGGCGCAGCCGGGCTCATCGTCCTTTCCGGGCGGGCCGCGGGTGGCCACCGCGCCGGGGACCCCTGGTCCGCGGGGCTGACCTCGGCCGCCCGGGGCCGCAGGTTCCTGACGGCGGGCGCGGTGTCGCTGGCGGCGATCGCCGGTCTGGCGGGCCCGCTCGCATACAGCAGCAGCACCGCTGCCACCGCCTACACCGGGGCGATCCCGGTGGCGGGCCCGGCGGTTGCGGGCCGACCCGGCGGGATCGGTGCGTTCGGGGGAGCCGGCGGAGCTCGCCAGGGCGGGTTCCCGAGGTCCGGCGAGGGAAGATTCCCCGGCGGGGCCGGCAGGTTCCCCGGCGGCACCGCAGCAGGGGCGGGCGCAGCCGGCGCTGGCTCCGCACCGGCCGGCAGCTGGCCCGGTGCAGGCCGGTTCCCGGGCGGCGCGCCAGGCCGGGGCTTCACCGATGGCGGCGCAGGTGGCGCTGGCCTCGGCCGCGACACCCACGTCAACGGCACGCTCACCAAGCTGCTCGAGAATGGCGCCGCCGGCTACACCTGGGTGGCTGCTACGGTCGGCGCCGAGAGCGCCGCGCCGCTCCAGCTCGCCAGCGGCGACCCGATGATGGCGATCGGCGGCTTCAACGGGACGGACCCGGCGCCCACCCTCGCCCAGTTCGAGAAGCTCGTGTCCGAACACAAGATCCACTACTTCGTGGGGCAGAACCAGGCCAGCTTCGGCGGCGGGACCGGTGACGCGGCGCAGATCACCTCCTGGGTGGAGAAGCACTTCACCAGCCAGACCATCGCCGGGATCACTGCCTACAACCTGACCAGCCCCGCCTCGTCATAACCCACTGCCTCAGGCCTGACCGGCCGGACCGACGCCGGCGCGGGCGGCGGCGCGGGCGGCGCGCCACCCGGTCCGCTCAAGGCCGTTCTCTGCGTACCTGGCCGCACGTTCGCGCGGGAACGTCTGCGAGACTGCCCCGGTCCGTTCGGCTAAAAAAAGATTTTTTGGACCTAACGGGCCACCTACGTGGCCCCCCGTACCGTGACCCCAGCCGCCCACGGCAAAGCGTCCGCTCCGGCCGCCCGCGGGCCGGGTGCGCGCCGCCGCCACGACGACGGCGGCCAGCACCGGCACCACACCGCATACGGTCATGCCGGCCCGCGCGCCGAAATGGCTCGTGAGCGCGCCGATGAGCGGCGCGCCAAGGGGCGTACCGCCGATGAAGGCCAGCATGTACAGCCCCATCACGCGGCCGCGCAGCTCCGGATCCACGGCGAGCTGGACCGACGCGTTGGCCATGGACTGGAACACGAGGTTGACCAGGCCCATGGCCCCCAGCAGGAGGAGGAACACCGCCAGGTCCGGCGCGAATGCCGCGGCCGTCTGGAGGAGGCCGAACGCGGCCGCCGAGAGCACGATCGTGCGAGCCCTCGGGCGGGCGGCCGCCCCGGCGAACAGCGCGCCGGCGGCGGACCCCAGGGCCAGGGCGATGTTGAACAGGCCGTACATGCTGGCGTTGCCGCCGAACGTCGACTTCGCCATGGCCGTCAGCACGATCGGGAAGTTCAGGCCGAACGTTCCGAACATCCCGACCAGGAAGATGGTCCACAGCACGTCCGGATGCCGGGCCAGGTACCGGGCGGTCGTCCGCAGCGCTTCCGGCTCCCGGCGGGCGGCCGGTGCGGGACTGAGATCGGACGGCCGTAGCCGGAGCAGGCCGATGACCGGGCCCGCGTAGCAAGCGGCGTTGACCGCGAACACCCACCCGGTACCCACGCTGGCGATGAGCAGGGCCGCGATGGCCGGGCCAATGAGCCGCGTGGCCTGGAACACCGCGCCGTTCAGCGCGATCGCGGCCCGGAGCTGCCCGGGCGGCACGACTTCGGCCACGAAGGCCTGCCTGGCCGGCGCGTCAAAGGCGAAGATCAGGCCGCTCAGGAGCGCGAACGCGTAGACGTCGGTCGCGTGTACCGCGCCGGCGATCGTGATGACGGCCAGCGCCGTCGTAGCGGCGGCGTTCAGCGTCTGCGTGGTCAGCAAGATGCGCCGCTTCGGCAGCCGGTCGGCCAGCCCCCCGGTGTGCAGGCCGAGCACCAGTATCGGCAGGAACTGCAGCGCCATCGTCACGCCGACGCTGGTGGAGCTGTGCGTCAGGTCGAATACCAGCCAGTCCTGCGCGATGCTCTGCATCCACGTGCCCGTATTGGCCAGGCTCTGGCCGCCGAGGTAGATCCGGTAGCTGCGCGAGGTGAGGGCGGCGAAGGCGCCTCGTGGTTGCCGAATTGCCTCGGCGGTGGTCACTGACGTGCCTTCCTGTCGCTGGCTTCCCTGCACATTCTCGGCCCAGCCCGATTAATATGGAAAGGTAATTACCCGCCTAACAGTTATTATGAATTCTTATGGCTGGCTATGACCCCCAGCTCCTGGCGAGCTTTCTCGCCGTCGAGCAGACCGGTAGCTTCACCCGTGCGGCGGCCCGGCTCGGCATCCAGCAGCCGACCGTCAGCCAGCACATACGTCGCCTGGAGGAGGAGGTCGGCCGGACGCTTGTGCTGCGGGACACCCACTCCGTATCGCTGACCGCCGACGGCGAGGCGATGACCGGATTCGCGCGCAACATCCTCGCCGCCAGCGAGCAAGCGGCCGCCTACTTCCGCGGATCCCGGCCGCGCGGGCGCCTCCGCATCGGCATCTCGGACGACCTCGCCCTTACCCGCTTGCCTCAGATCCTGCGCGACTTCCGCCGGGAAAACCCGCTCGTCGACTTCGACCTGACGGTCGACCAGAGCGGCCTGCTGAACCAGCGCCTGGAGGGCGACAAGCTCGACGTGTTCATCGGTAAGCGCCCGAGCGGCGAGGAGCGCGGTCAGCTAGTCAAGCGGGATCGTCTCGTCTGGGTCGGCACGCCCTCGACGAGACTCGACCTGACCAGGCCGCTGCCGCTCGTCGTTTACCCGGCGCCGAGCATCTCGCGAACCGAGATACGCCGGGCCCTGCGCCGGGCCCGGCTGCCGTTCCGCAGCGCCTGCGTCTGCCGCGGTGTCAACGGCCTCATCGCGGCCGTGGCCGCGGGCGTCGGAATTTCGGCCCTGGCGGCCAGCCTGGTACCGGCCCAGCTCGCTACTCTCGGTCCGGGACACCGGCTGCCCGAGCTCGGCACGATCGACTTGGTCCTGCGGACCAACCCGCGAACTGACCAGCGCCCGGCGGTACGCGCCCTGATCGCGACCGTGCTAGCCAGCGGGTCGCGAACGCTGACCGCCTACCGAGATGAGACCGTCGCGGACCCCGCGGCCTACTCGCGCCCGTAACGAGCAGTACTGCGGGTTTCCCGTTCCCGGGACGGGCGCTGCCAGCGCCCCCGGGCTAACCGCCAAGCCCTGGCTCAGTCACTGGCAGCCGCTGGCCCCGGCCTCCCTTTCCCGTTCCGCCCTGAGCCCTGGCCACCGCTCCAGCCGGTCATGATGCTGGGTGCAGTACCCGTCGTCACGAGTGGCCTTCCGGGAGCAGTACCGCGCGTTGCGCCCGTGGGCGTCGTCGGAGATCCACTCGCCGCACTGCCGGGGGTCACGGGTCAGCTCAGCGACTTCCCGCTTGGCCTGCCTGAAAAACTCCGCCCGGGCGCGAACCGGTTCCAGGTACGCGTAGAGCCTGGCCGAATCCAGCAGGCGTGCGCGGTTATCGGTGTTCAGCTCGCGGAACAAGGCGAGCAGGTCGTTCTCGTCGCCGGTCATCCCGGCCGCCCTTCTTCGCCTGTTATCAAGCGTCGTGACTACGAAGCCGTCACGCTGGCGTTTGGCCTCAGTCTACGTGCCGTCCGCCGCCGCTCTGAGCTGTCCGGAAGCAGGCGGGCGGCGCACGCCGGTCAGCTGGCCGGGGTGATGATCCCGTACTCGTGGATCTTGCGGTAGATCGTCGCCCGGGACATGCCCAGTGATCCGGCTCCCTTGGATTTGTTGCCGTGGTGGTCCAGCAAGGTCTGAACGATGGCATCGCGCTCTATCGACTCCAGCGGGCTGAGCAGCCGGCGGCTCACGCTCCAGCATTCCGGCGGAAGGTCACCCGGATGGATGGTCCCGGTGCGCCGGTGCCGGGCAACCCGTCGCAGGACCTGCCAGAGCTGCTCGGTGTTGCCTGGCCAGTTCGACCGCAGCAGCAGATGCATCGCCTCGGGCGAGCAGGCCGGCGGGTCGTCGGGGTTCAGCCTGGCCAGGAAAAATGGCACGAGCTCATGCAGGTCCTCGATGTGGTGGCGGAGCGGGGGAAGTTCTGCGGCGCACGGGAAGAACTTCAGCAGCCCGGCGAGGTCGCCCATGGCCGGGCCCTGGCTGAACGTGACCGCAACCCACAGAACGTGCTGCCTGCCCGCGGTCAGCGCTTGCTCCAGCGCTATCCACAGCACCTGAAGCCGCAGCGTGCTGAGCCGGTCGACGTGCCGGATGACCAGGCTTCCCTCGCCCTCAAGCAGCTCGCCGAGCGCCCGCGCCATCCAGTCGTGATCACCGGCGTCGGCGGCGTCTAGCACATGGAACGCGCCGGCCGGGTTGCGACGCCGGCAGACCGCCCGCAACAGCGCCAGCTTGCCGGCTCCGGGCTCGCCCTCCAGCGAGAGCCACTCGCCGGAGGCGCGGGCCGCCTCCACCTGACGGCACCCGCGCAGCCACAGCGGACCGGAGCCTAGCAGGGCGGGCCCGAACCTCTGCGCCTGCGAGCCTGTCTCCGTATTCATCGCTGCCTGGCTGGCCGGCTCGATCAGCTTCACGTGCACCACGCCGCCAGCCAGCCGCCTGCCCTTCCCGCGCATGGGCCGGCAGTGCAGCCGCGCCCTGGCCCCGGTCGGCAGCTCGACATCCACCACCACCGGGCGGTCGCCGGCCAGCGCCTGGGCGGCATGGCCGAGGAGCGCGGCCTGGTCGCCGGGGTCGAGCGTGACCCGCGCCTGGTCGTTCATCAGCACCATGTCATTGGTTAGCGCACACACGAATCCGCCGGTGTACCGGCAGGCCCGCAGGAACTCCCGCAGCAGCTGGAGTTCCTCCGCGCTGCTGTCGTTGAGCAGGCCCTGTGTGACCTGGTCGGCAGTGCTCTGGGCAAGCGCGATCAGCAGCCGCCCGGCGTCCTTGCGCCAGCAGGTCAGGTTCACGGCGCCGACGGCCTGGCCCGAGATCGGGTGGCGGATCGGCACCGCTGCGCAGGCGAGGTCCTCAAGGTGCTCGGCGTAGTGCTCGTGCCCGAACACGTGCGCCGCCTGGCCGCTCTCCAGCGCGGTGCCGATCCCGTTGGTGCCGACGAACTTCTCGGCGAAGCTGAAGCCCGGCGTGAGCTGAACGCGGTCCAGGTGCCGCTCAAGATCGCGGTCAGCGGTCAGCCTGGACAGCGCCACCCCATGCGCATCGGTGAGGATCACGCTGACCAGCTCGCCCTGGAGATTCTCGCGCAGGTTCTGCAGCACCGGCAGGGCGGTGCGGGTCAGCGGGGTATCGAGGTCGGGATCGCGGACGTAGGAAAGGTCAATGCGGTCCGCCGCGACATGGCACTCCCGGGAGCGCCGCCAAGACGCCAGGATCGTGTCACGCACCTGGCCCGGCTCGACGGGCTCCGCCGCCAGAAACCGTTCCCTGGCCCGGGCCAGCCGGCTGTCACCGGTCACCTCCGGCCGCCAACGCGCTCCGCGCGATATGCCTGCGGCGAAGCCTTTCATCGTGTCACCGGTTCCGCATCCGCAGCCGCCAGGCCAGGGATCTGGCCCGGCGACTTGCAACGGGCACCGGCAGCCTCACCGGACGCGCGGCACTGCGAGCGCCATGACCGCGGCGATGGCGATGGCCAGCCCGCGGCGTGCGCTCCTACGGTAGCCCCGGGTAGTTAGCCGCCGTTGACGGCTGAGTTCCGGTACCTGTCTTGCACGCTACGCTCGCATCCGGTAACCAGCAACCTCTTTCTAGAATTTTGTAACATATCAATCTCGACAGGTTACCAGATTCCGGAAAATATTTGCCAGTTTCTTTATGCGGATATAGCCTGGCGTCAGGACCCCACGTACAAGGAAGACACCGTGACGCACTCCGCGGCTGGTGAACCCAGCCTCAGTCTTACCTCCCGGACCAACCGCGGCGGCTACGTCATCGCCGCGCTCAGCGGGGACCTCGGCGTCGAGTCAGCTCCCGCCCTGCGCAAGCACATCCTCGGTCTGCTCCGCGCCGCCAGCCACCTGATCATCGACCTGTCCGCGGTAGAGCATGCGGACGCCAACGGCCTGGCGGCCCTGGTGGGCAGCGGGCGCCGCGCCCGGCTGCTCGGCGGATCCCTGCGCCTGGCCGCACCATCACCCGAGGTCGCCCGGGTCCTGTCAGCCACCGGCATGAACCGGCACCTCGATATCTTTCCCACGATCCGGGCAGCGATCACCGGCCAGCCCAGGCTGCCCGGACCGATCTTCCCGGCGGGCTCGTACGAGCAGCGGCCGGCCCGTCCCTCGACGGTGACGACCAGGCGGCAGGCTAACGGCCGCGTCGCCAGCCGGGACGTGTGGAGCCGTCCAGGAGAGGACCTCGTCCCTCGGGCCAGAGTTTCAGGCTGGTCTTAAATCAGGCGGCGGTCTCAGCCTGCGGCGTGGGACCGGAAGGTTCGCTGGTACGCGTGCGGGGTCACCTGGTTGATCCGGCCGATCAGCCGGTAGCGTTCTTAGCAGCCCACGTACAGGAACACTCTCTGATGCTCGTGCTTCAGCAGTCCGCCCGCAAGACGGGCGTCCAGGCCTCAGCCATCGTGTCGTCCTGCCGGTCCGGGCCGAAGGCGATGGTAAGGCACCGGGCCGGACACCGGGACACCTCATGAGCCTGCTGATCACCATAGCGCTGCTTGGTCTTCTGGCCAGCGTGTCCCCGAGCACGATCGTCGTGTTCATCTTGTTGCTCGCCACGGCCAGGGCACGCGTCAACGCGGCCGCCTTCTTGATCGGGTGGAGCGTCTCGCTGATCATCGTGTTCGCCGTGAGCTATGCGGTCGGGGGAGTCCGCGCCACTCAATATGGGAGCGGCAGCACCGTGGTGGACGTCATCGAGATCTTGCTCGGCGTCGCCCTCGCCTTTCTTGCCGCGCGGCAATGGAGACGCCGGGATCGGCCCAGAACCAGCTCAGGGGCCACCAAGAAGTTCACTGCCCGCCTGAAGGACCTCCATCCGTGGGAAGCAGCCACCGTCGGGGTCCTCGAGCAGCCGTGGACCCTCACCGCCGCCGCCGCCGTGGTCCTGGTCCGTCACCATTCGGCGTTCCTCGTCGTCGTGTTCGCCTTCGCGGCCTTCGCCCTGCTCTCGACGGCCACGATCGGCCTGATCTTCTTGTACTTCGCCCGGCGTCCCGGGCAGGCCGAAGCGCACTTGTCCGACCTGAGGGATCGTCTGGTACGGGCCTGCCCTGCGATCTTTGCGATCGTGTCCGTTGCCGTCGGCGTCTTCCTCATCATCGACGGCGTTACCGGCATCGTGGGCAGCTGAGACGCCGGCACTGACGGCGATCGACCGCACACCGAAGATCATGAGCGCCGCGCGGCATCGCCGGCCTGCCCGCTCCACGGCGCCAGGTCGTCGATGTCATCACGAAGGAGCCATCGACAAGGCCGGGAAAGATCGTTCTGTGCTCCATGACGTCCTGTTTGCCCGCCTCCTCGTGGTTGCGGAGGTGCGGCCTGGTTGCTGGCCCTGATCGTCTACACAGGCAGTCTGCCGGCCGCCTAGCTGCTGCTGACCTACTTCGGTACGGGCTGGTAGCTCGCTGGGACCAGGTTGACTCGCACGTCGAGCCGGTTCAGGCCCGCGGCGTCAAGGTCGTGGCGGAGCAGGCTGAGGGCGGGGGCAGGGTTGGGCCCGCTGGCCTCGACGAGTACCTGGTCGCCGGTGGCAGTGACGGCCGCCACTGACCAGCCTGCATCATTGGCCCATAGTTCGGCCACTGCCTGGACCTGGCTTTCCCGGACGGTGGTCTTGTCGATCCGGTCCGAGTTGATCCACAGCGGGACGATCACCACGAGCAGGAGGGCGGCGATGAGGGCGACGGAGCCGCCGTAGCGGGAGGCCGTAGCGGTCCCCTGGCCGAAGATCCGGTGGACCCGGTGGAAGGCCATGACTACGATGCCGCTCGCCAGGATGGCAGCGACGTTGGTGCCGAACAGGAGGAAGGCGCCCAGGGACTGGCTGGGGGCGCCGGATTCCAGGGTCAGCCCGACCACGGCCAGGGGCGGCACCAAGGAGATAGCGATGGCTACGCCGGGCAAGGTGTCGGAGATATCGGACCGGGCCAGCGCAACCGAACCTACCGCCCCGGTAGCCAAGGCGGCCACCAGGTCCACAATGCGGGGGGTGACCCGGGCTGCTACCTGGCTGTTGGTGGCCGCCACCACCGGGTAGGGGACGAACAGGGCCAGCAGCCAGCCGATCCCCACCACTGCGGCCGCGCCGGCCGCCACGAGCCCGACGCACCGGCGCAGATTGGCCCGATCTGCCACCACAACGGCCAGCACGATCCCCAGGATCGGGGTCATCAGGGGAGCGACGATCATGGCCCCGATCACGGTCGCTGTCGAGTCGCTGACAACCCCGGCAGACGCAATCACCGCCGACAGCGGCAGCAGGAGCCAATAGCGGCTCAGCCGGCGGTTGCGTTCCGGGCCTTCGAAGAACAACTGGTCGCGCATCCGCTTGATGTCGACTTCAGTCAGGCCGCTCATCTATGCCGTTCCTCCTGCCGTTGCCCGCGATCACGGCCCAGAACCGCCTGGCAGCGCTTTCCTCCCGGATCGGCTGCCGGTCGGCGGGGCCTGCATGAGTTCGATTGTCGCGGTTACTGAGGATTCCTCCCAGCCAAGAACGTCCGCCGCGCCGGACGGGCCGGCAATGCTACGTCGGAGATCAGGATCGGTCTGGCCACGTGGCGGGATGGCGTGGTCAGGGTGGCTTCACAAGAGACCGTGTTCCTGGCACCGCGGTGGCCGAGAGCGACTCCGGCCGCAACCGGCCCGTCGTCGCGGTCATCGGGGACGGCTCTTTCCAGTACCCGGTCCAGTCGATCTGGACCGCGGCGCGGCTGCGGCTCCCGATGCTGATCGTGGTCATGCAGAACCAGGAATACGCGATCCTCAAGTCGTTCGCCGTGCTCGAGCAGGCTCCGGGCGTCCCGGGTCTTGACGTTCCCGGCCTGGACATCGTCTCGATTGCCCGGGGATACGGCTGCGACGCCGCCCGGGTCACCGATCTCGACGCGTTCAAGCAGGCGGCCGCGGAGGCGCGGACCAAGCAGGTCCCGACGGTGCTGGAGATCCCGATCTCCCCCCAGGTCCCCCCGCTACTGTGACCAGGCGCGGATGCCGGCCCGCATCGCGGCCACCTTCTGGCTGGTGGCTGGCCGTCATCAGCCCACGAGGGCGCGGAGGCTCTCCTTGAGGGAGCCCATCGTGGCGAGGACCGCGGTGGGCTCGTAGCCGCAGTGGGCCATGCAGTTGTCGCAGCGCGGGTCCTTGCCACGGCCGAACTTGTCCCAGTCCGTAGTCTCCAGGAGCTCCTGCCAGGTCTCGGCGTAGCCGTCGTCGAGCAGGTAGCAGGGTTTCTGCCAGCCTTTGAGGCAGTACAGCGGGACGCCCCACGGCGTGCACTCGAAGTCCGCCTTTCCCTCCAGGAAGTCCAAGTACAGCTGCGAGTGGTTGAAGCGCCACTTCTTGCGGCGGCCGTCCGCGAACGCCTTGCTGAACAGCTCACGCGTCTGCGTGACGCCCAGGAACCGGTCCTGGTCGGGCGCCTTGCCGTACGCGTACCCGGGCGCGATTTCCAGCCGGTCGACCCCGAGCTCGTCGTTAATGTAGTCAAGGGTCGCGATCAGGTCCTGCGGAGTCTCAGTGTTGAACACGGTCGTGTTCGTGTAGACCTGGAAGCCCTTCTGCTTGGCCAGCTTGATCGCCGCGACGGCCTGTTCGAAGACGCCTTCCTTGGAGACGGCTTCGTCATGTTTCTCGCCGATGCCGTCGAGGTGCACCATCCAGGCGAAGTTCCTGTTCGGCTTGAACTTGTCGATGTGCTTAGGCAGCAGGACCGCGTTCGTGCAGAGGACCACGAACTTCTTGCGCTTGAGCAGCTCCTCTGCGATCACGTGGACCTGCGGGTGCATGAGGGGCTCGCCGCCGGCGATCGAGACCATCGGCGCGCCGCACTCTTCGACGGCGGCGACCGCCTGCTCGACCGGCATGCGCTGCTTCAGGACCGAAGCCGGATGCTGGATCTTGCCGCAGCCCCCGCACTTGAGGTTGCAGGCGAACAAGGGCTCAAGCTCCATGATCAGCGGGTACTTCTCGACCCTCCTGATCTTCTGCTTCATCAGGTACGTTCCGAGCTTCACCGTCAGGTGGAGTGGCATCGCCATGAGTTGCTGCCTCCGTATCCCGCACCGCCGCGGCGCACTGTCATGCAATCTGTCTGGAACATACAGCTTGTATGTCTCATGATGTCTGTATGCCAGCGAATCCGCAACCACGCCGAGCCGAGCACGCCTCCGACACCCGGGCCGCGCTGGTCGCCGCCGCACGTCGCCTTTTCGCAGCTCACGGCTATGACGGCACGAGTACCGAGCAGATCGTCGCTGACGCGCGTGTCACCCGGGGCGCGCTTTACCACCACTTCCGCGACAAGGCGGACCTCTTCCGCGCGGTGATGGCCGAAGCCGCCGGATCGATAGCCCAGCGGCTGATCGACGAGCAGCTGGCGTTGGAAGCGCCGTCTCCGCTCGCCGAGATCCAGGAAGGTATCTCCGCGTTCCTCGACGTGTGCGTCGGCGGCGACTTCCAGCGGATCGTCTTGGTCGACGGGCCGCGTGTTCTCGGCTCGGACGCGTGGGAGGAACTCGTCGAGCGTTACGGGCGGGGCATCCTGGAAGAGTGGCTCAACCGTTGCATGGAGGCCGCGGACCTGGAAGCCGTGCCGGTGCAGGCACTCGCCCGGCTGCTCATCGCGATGCTGACGGAGGCCAGCCTGGCGATCGCGCGCTCGGCGACCCCCTCGGAGACCCGCGCCGAGTTCGGCATCGTCCTGGACCGGATGCTCACCGGCCTGCGCCCGTGAACAGCGGGCGCGGCAGCTGGCGGGATTGGGCGCCGCCCAGATCGCCCGTGCCGAGCTGGTGACAGAACGTGGTGACCGCCGTCACCAGTTGGAGGCCTGCCGATCACCCATGGCAAAATCAGCTAGGTGCAGATCGGGATGCTCGGATCATTCGAGGTTCGCGCGGACGACGGCGTCCTCGCCGACGTGCCGGGGGCCCGGTTGCGCGGGCTGTTGATCGCCCTCGCGCTCAAGCCAGGTCACGCAGTCCCGAAGGCGACGCTCGTCGACTGGATCTGGGGTGAGCGCCCGCCCTCTGACGCGGCGAATGCCTTGCAACGCCTGGTTTCCCGGCTGCGGAAGGCGCTGCCGGAAGGGTCGGTCGAGGGGCAGACGGACGGCTACCGGTTGACGGTGGAACCCGACGCTGTCGACGCGGTGCGGTTCGAACGCCTCGTCGGCCGGGCCCGCAATGACGAGGATCCACGGCGGGTACTGCTGCTGCGCGAGGCCCTCGGATTGTGGCGCGGTGCGCCGATGCAGGGCGTCGGTTTGCAGGATAGTGCGGCGTTTGACGCGGCGGTCACCCGGCTCGAGGGGCTACGCTTGACGGCCCTGGAGGATCGGTTCGATGCGGAGGTCAGCCTCGGCCATGGTGCGGAACTGGTCACGGAACTGACCGACTTGGTAGCCGCGCATCCGGTGCGAGAACGGCTTGTCGCTGCGCTGATGCGTGCCCTCGTCGCGGCGGGTCGCGACACCGAGGCGCTGCTCGTGTACCAGCGCACGAGAGAAGCCCTGGCCGACGCGCTGGGTGTCGACCCCTCACCGGAGCTGTCCGCATTGCACGTCGCGCTGCTGCGGGGCGAGTTGGGACGGCGGGCGCGGCGCTGGCAGGAGGAGGGCCGGAAGACCAACTTGCGCGCCGAGCTGACTAGCTTCGTCGGCAAGGACGCTGATACCGCCGCGGTCCGCGAACTCATCGCCGGACATCGGCTCACCACCGTGATCGGGCCGGGCGGCTCAGGGAAGACCAGGCTGGCCACGGAAACCGCGCGCACGCTGCTCGGCGACCTGCCGGACGGGGCCTGGCTGGTGGAACTCGCAGCTCTCGGCGCGAGTGGTGACGTGGCGCAATCGACGCTCGCCGCGCTCGGCCTGCGGGATGCTCTGCTCAGCGGTACGCCGAACGCGGAACCGGCGGACCGGCTCATCGCCGCGATCCGCGAGCGGGAGGCGCTGCTGATCCTGGACAACTGTGAGCACGTGATCGAGTCGGCGGCGGCGTTCGCCGATCGGGTGCTCGGGGAATGCCAGCGGCTGCGGATCCTGGCGACGAGCAGGGAACCGCTCGGCATCACCGGTGAGGCGCTGTGGCTGGTCGAGCCGCTGGCCTTGCCGGAGGGGGACGCCAGCCCCGGCGAGATCGAGTCCTCGCCGGCCGTCCAGTTGCTGCGGGACCGGGCGGGCGCGGTACGCAGGGATCTCGCGGTCCCGTATCAGGTCGATGGCCGCACATTGTCGACGATGGCGCGCGTCTGCCGCGCGCTGGACGGGATGCCGCTGGCGATCGAACTGGCCGCGGCCAGGTTGCGCACCATGTCCCTCGATCAGCTCGCCAACCGTCTCGACGACCGGTTCCGCCTGCTGACCAGCGGTAGCCGTACCGCATTGCCGCGGCACCGGACGTTGCGCGCGGTGATCGACTGGAGCTGGGAGTTGCTCACCGACGCCGAACGGACGGCCCTGCGCAGGCTCTCGGTGTTCTCCGGCGGGGCGAGCCTGGACGCGGCCGAGCGGGTCTGCGCCGGTTCAGCCAGCGCAGTCAGTCCCGCAACCCGCTGCTGGCGCTGGTCGTCCCGCTGGAACGCATGTTGCAGGCGCCGGACGCGTTCTTGCCCGCGTGGGAGCCGTTGCTGGACAACGAGGACCCGTGGGTACGCGCACTGGCCCGGCTGCAGTTCGGCAAGATGCGGATCATGCTCGGCCAAGGCGGGCGGGATACGGACGCGTACCTGGAGAGGGCGCTCGCCGAGTTCCGGGCGCTCGGCGAACGGTGGGGGATTTCGTTCGCCCTGACCGAGCTGGCGGAACGGATCGCCGTCCGCGGCGAGTTCGTCGGCGCGTGCGAGCACTACGGACAGGCGATCGCGGTCGTCACCGAAGTCGGCGCCATCGAGGATGTCATCCGGATGCGGTCGCGACAGGCTCAGCTGTACTGGCTGCTAGGCGATCAGGACTCCAGCGCGGCTGCTGTCGCCGACGCCGAGCGCTACGCGGAACGGGCCACCTGGCCGGATGCGCTGGCCGAGCTGGCCCTCTCGAAGGCGGCTTGCCAGGCGGTGACCGACGCAGGACACGCGCCCCTGATCGCAAAGGTACTCGTCGGGGTCGCAGACCTCGCACTACGCCGCGACCAGTACGAGCAGGCCGCACGGCTGCTCGCGGCAAGCGCCGGCGTGCTCGGGCTGCCGGATCGTTCCGATCCGGACGTGACGCGGATCGAGCAGATGGCGTGGCACCGCCTCGGCGACGCACGGTTCGCCGAGGCGGCCCGCGAGGGCACGCAGACGAGCTGGTCTCAGCTGGTCGCGGTCACGCTCGCTTGCTAAATGTGGCCCGCGCCCACAGGTACCCCAAGAGGGCGATCCCGGCGCACCAGGCGAGGGCGGCGGCCGCGTAGCCACCCGACGGGGTGCCGGCGAGCAATCCACGCAGCGATTCGATAATCGGCGTGAAGGGCTGATACTGCGCAAATTGCCGGATACCCTGCCCCATCTTGTCGGCCGGCACGATCGCGCTGCTTACGAAGGGCAGCAGGAGCAGCGGCACGACGGTGAGGCCCGCCGATTC
Organism: uncultured Actinomycetes bacterium; assembly: GCA_963742795.1. Taxonomy (GTDB): domain Bacteria; phylum Actinomycetota; class Actinomycetes; order Streptosporangiales; family Streptosporangiaceae; genus Palsa-504. The sequence goes on along the minus strand of CAVUNL010000013.1, from coordinate 81,876 downwards.
CGGAGTTTTCGCAGCCATTCCCAGCCCGACCGTGAGCCAGGCGGTCGCGAAAGCTGTCGCCGCGGCGATACCGATTGCGCCGAGCCAGTCGAGGGGGGTCGCAGGCGACCGGAACCCCAGCGCGAAAGCCATTCCGATGATGGCCGCAATGGCTACCGAACTGCCCAGCATAGTGGCCACGACGTGACCGGTCAGGACGGCCCCGCGGGAGACATTCATCACCTTGAACCGGTTGATGATGCCCTTCGTCATATCGGAGCTCACGGAGACCGCGGTGGCCGACAACCCGTAGGTGATGGCCAGCAGGATCAGGCCTGGAGTCGCGTACTCGATGTAGCGTTCGCCGACATTGAACGCGTTGCCGAACACGTACACGAGTAGCAACATGAGCACGACCGGCATCAAAGTCCCGTTGAATATCGTGACCGGATTCCGGAGGATGTGCTTGATGTTGCGACGCAGCATGATTCGCGAATCGGTCAACGGTGCTGAAATGGTGCTCATTGTGCGTTGGCCTCCGTGCTCGCGTGACCGGTCAGGGCAAGGAAAACGTCATCGAGGTCCGGCGTGTGGACGGAGAACTCCTCGACGTCGATCGAATGCTCATCGAGCTGATCCAGCAGAGCCCGCACCGATTTCACCCCGCCATCGCTGGGAACCCGCAGGGTCAGCGCCGCGTCATCCACGGTGGAGCCGTCCAAGACTCGCGCCGCCGCGTCCAGCGCCGCGACGCTGGAAAACCGGAGCCGGACGTGGCTGCCGGGAACCTGGCGCTTGAGCTCGCCGGGAGTGCCCTCGGCCACCAGGTGGCCCTGGTCGAGCACCGCGATCCGGTCGGCGAGCTGATCGGCTTCTTCGAGATACTGGGTAGTGAGGAAAACGGTCACGCCGTCGGCCACCAGCTCGCGGACGATGTCCCACATCGTGCGGCGGCTACGCGGATCCAGTCCCGCCGTCGGCTCGTCCAGGAAAATGATCTGCGGCCTGGTGACCAGCGTCATCGCCAGGTCCAGCTTCCGGCGCATACCGCCGGAATAGGTCGCCGCCGTCTTCTGCGCCGGCTCCGCCAGATCGAACCGTTCCAGCAACGAGGTGACCACCCGCTTGCCCTCGCCGGCCGGCAGATGGTGCAGATCGGCCATCAGCTGCAGGTTCTCTTCCCCCGTCAGCAGATCGTCCACCGCCGCGAACTGACCGGTGACCCCGATTACCGCGCGTACCTCCTTGGCCTCGGTCGCAAGATCATGCCTGCCAACCCGCACCGTCCCGCCGTCGGCCTTCACCAACGTGGTCAGCACGTTCACCGTCGTCGTCTTACCCGCCCCATTCGGGCCGAGCAGGGAAAAGACCGTGCCCGCAGGAACATCGAGATCGATGCCATCGAGCACGATCTTGTCCCCGTATGCCTTCCGCAGCCCTGAGACTGCAATCGCTGAAGTTCTCATGCGACCACTATCGGCACCCGACCTGACACGCCCCTGTCACGCCCCTGTCACGACCACTGACACGGCGTTCTACCTCATTGCGCCAGGTCAGGGCCCTGCGCAGCCACCGCGGCGTTGATCCGCGGTAGCCGGGCGGACCGGGCCAGCCGCCGCCGCAGTGCGTCCACGCTCGGCCGCTCTCGTTTCGGGTTGGTGCCGAACGCCCGGTACGCCGCATACCACGCGGCTATGTGCGGGTCGCTCTCGCCGGCCGGCAGTGTGTGGCCGTCCCTCGCGGCCTTCTCCAGGGCCGCCAGTTCTGCGTCTGCCTCGGGCCAGGGCTCGTGCCCGTCGAATCCGCGGGCCATGACGACAGCGATGCGCAGCCGGGGAAATGCCTGGCACACCGCCTATCACGTGACCGGTCACGGCACTAACATGCGGTTATGCCCCTGAAGTCGGGCGCCACCGCGGCCGATCACCAGACGCAGGTCCAGGCGCTCGCCCGCTACGCAGCGCGGGCCCGCTTCGAAGACCTGTCCGCCGAGTCGCGCCGGCAGCTGCCGATCCACATCCTGGACTGCCTCGCCTGCTGCATCGCGGCCCCGGGCGCCGGCCCGGTCAACGCCTGCCGCGACCAGGTCCGGGAGTTCGGCGGCGGCCACGGCGCCACCCTGATCGGCGGCGGCGCGGCCAACCCGGTTTACGCCGCGTTCTGGCACACGGTCCTGGTCCGCTACGTGGACTTCATGGACAACTTCCTGGCCCCGACCGAGACCTGCCACACCGCCGACAACTTCGGCGTCGCCCTGACCGCCGCCGAGCTGGCCGGAGGCTCCGGCCGGGACCTGATGCTCGGGGTGGCGATCGGGTACACGGTCCAGTCCCGGCTGGTCGACCACGGCGACTTCATGACCCGCGGCTTCGACCACACCGCGCAGCTCGCGTTCTCGCACAACGCCGCGGCCGGGCGGCTGCTGGGCCTGCCCGAGACCCAGATCGCCAACGCGATCGCGATGGCCGCCAGCAGTGACGCCTCCTTCGCGGTCATCCGGGCCAAGCCGCTGTCACAGTGGAAGGGCCTGGCCTCGGCGCAGTCGGCGCTGGGCGCGATGAACACGCTGTTCCTGGCCCGCCGCGGCGTGCAAGGGCCGCTGCGCGTGGTCGAAGGGCCGTTCGGGCTCGACCACCTGCTGAACATGCAGCTGCGCGTCGACTGGGACCACGAAGGCTACGAGGGCGCCACCACCAGCACGATCAAGAAGTACAACGCCCAGATCCACACCCAGTCCGCGATCGAGTGCATTCTCCAGCTTGTCGCCGCGAACACACCGCGGCTGGACGTGACAGCCGGGTTCGACCCGGGCACGATCGCCTCGATCGAGGCCGAGGTGCCGCAGATCACCTACGACTTCACCGGCGGCGGCCTGTACGGCCTGGAGAAGGACGTGCGGACCAAGGAGCAGGCCGATCACGACCTGCGCTACCTGCTCGCCGTGGCGTTCCTGGACGGGAACGTCATGCCGGCCCAGTTCGCCGCCGACCGCATCACCCGGCCCGACGTCCAATCGCTGATGACCAAGGTGTCCGCCCGGCCCAACGCGGCCTACACCAAGCAGTACCCACAGCAGATGCCGGCCAAGATCACCATCGGCCTCAAGGACGGCACCACCTTCTCCCACGTGGTGCAGGACTATCCCGGCATGCCGTCGCACCCGTTCACCTGGGACGAGGTGGTCGGCAAGTTCGACCGGCTGGTCGCCGGCCGCATCGACACCGACCTCGCCACCCAGATCAAGGACGCCGTCCGCTCCGTCGAGAACATCCAGGTCAAGGACCTCATGGCGCTGCTCGCTCGCGTCCGGGCCGACTGACACGCCGCAGGCGCCAGTCCGGCCTGAGGGCTCGGCAGATCATGACCGTGGCACCACGGCCCGTTCGGAAGAATCAAAGGATTTTGACTGAACGACCGTGGTGCCCGCCGCCCGCCTGGCCGACGATGTATAACATCCGAACCATGACCGGTCTGACGCCCTACATCCATTTCCCCGGTACTGCTCATGAGGCCTTGACGTTCTACGGTGAAGTCTTCGGCTGCTCAGTTCAGCTGCACACCTTCGCGGAGTTCAGCCGGTCCGACGGTCCGGCCGGTGCCGTTGCCCACGGCTATCTGAGCGGAGGACCCGTCGCCCTGTATGGCACCGGCTTTCCGCAGAAAGGGACAATGCGATGGATCCTGATGTCCGGACCAGGGCCGCAATCGAGGAACACTGGCGAGCATCGGAAGCCGGGGATAGCGAAGCCGAGCACGCCGTCTACGCCGAGGACGCGATCCTCGACTACCCCCAGTCAGGTGAACGATTCCGGAGCCGCGCGACGATCGCTGCGCAACGCGGCGGGCACCCTGCCGAGCGGCACTTCACCGTCATCCGGATCTCTGGCAGCGGGAATCTGTGGGTGAGCGAGTGCGTCATCACCTACGACGGCGTGCCCACCTACTCGGTGAGCATCATGGAATTCGCCCACGAGCATGTGACGCACGAGACACAGTACTTCGCGGACCCCTTCCGCGCGCCTGCCTGGCGGACAGCACTCGCAGAGCCGATGCCCGGCAGGACCATCGCCACAGCCTGATCCCTGGCCAGAAGCGCCCAGCCTATCCGCCTGGAGTAGTTCGGGTAGGGGCCTGGTAACGCGCAACTGGCGCTGCCCTGACACCGCCACATCCCGGCTGAACGCACGTAGTAATGCGCGGTCCCCCTGATCCCGCTTAACCTCGGGGAGCCATATGCGGCGTAAGTGCAGAGACGGGAGGGGGAATCGTGGTAAGGATAGAGTTTCTGGCTGGCGGGGCGGCCAGCATGGTTCGTCCTGTCCGTGGCGCCCCCGGCCAGACAGCCTGGCAGGACCTGTAGCGAACGAACACAGAAGGGCGTGAAGGCGTGCACTTCAGTCTCAGGAGAGCACTCTGGGTGGCCTGTCCCGCGCTGCTGGGGAGTGCCCTCGTGGTGGGTGCCGCAGCACTCCCCGCGAGGCCCGCACCTCCCCGCGAGTGCCCAGGCATATCAGGACACGGCGCTGATCGGCAGCCCGGTAAGCGACGCCACGTTCGGCGGCAGCGGTATCGGAGCCGCCGACGACAACGGTGTCATCAAGCTGACCGGGAGCGGCGTGACCTGGTCGCTGCACGGCACGGTGCCGGTCGGCGTGTCCCTGTCCGGGAACACGATCAGCTTTTCGGGCCCCATAGTTCAGGGTCCGAATCCCATCGTGGCAGACGCTACGGATAAGAGCGGGAACGCTGAGGCGCTCGAAATCCCCATCTCGCTCTTGCCCGGCTACATCCTGTTGCAAGGTGCGGCTTACACGCTGGTTTCTGTGTCGGGCCTCACCGATTCCAACGTCTCCGGCGGCGTGAAGTTCAGTGCGACCAGCTCGGAGAGCGGCGACACCATTACCTTCGCCGAATCGAACCTGCCGACCGGGCTGAGCTCGGGGAGTCCCGCGCTTTCCCCCCTCGGGGGAACCGCTGCGCCCGGCACCTACAGCGGAGCCGTGGTCACCGCCACCGATTCCGATGGCGCCGCGCTCAGGGGCACCTTCACCCTCAACGTCGACGCGAACGCGGTCAGCAGCAGTTACGGCGACGAGGTCAACCGGTTCGGCAACGGGTTCGACGTCTTCCGGCAGCACCAGTACCCAGGCGCGATCATCGCCGGATGGACCGCGACTCAGGGCGACCGGGCGACTCACTTCATTCTCAGCAAGGGCACGCACCACGGTGCGTTCCGGTTCGAGTACGCGCCCCAGGGGTCCGGCACCGGGCTCTGCGTGTCCGACCCCGGCGGCGGCTGGTCATCTGACCCGCTGCGTGACGGCCTGATCCTCGCGTCGTGCAACACCGGGCCATGGCAGCAGTTCATCCCGCAGTCCAACGGCACGCTGAAGAACGTCGAAACCGGCCTGTACGTCAACCCGGGCGGCGCCGGCGCGCAGCTGCGCGGCGGCACCTCGCCCACGTCGTGGGGCGGCTCTTCCTACACCTGGAGGGACCGCTCCAGCCTGCCCGGGTGACGAGGTAAGCCAGGCCCGCGGAGGGCTCCTCCGCGGGCCTGGCCGAAACCGTTATGCGCGAATTCTGAGCCCGGTATCTCAGTACGTGATGCCGGGGAACTGCTCGCGGGCGTGCTCCAGTTGGTCGGCCCGCTCGCGGGGCCAGCCGAAAGCGCGGGCCGCCTGGCCGCTCATGTCGGCGGCCGCGGCACCGCTGGTGAAGTGGACGTACTCGCCCCAGTTCATCCGCCGCGTGTAGGTGCCGCTGGAGTCGCGCGGGAAGTGCCGGGCCAGCTCCCGGAAGAACCTGTTCATGACCTCTGCCCGCCCGCAGTCCCGCCATAGCGGGTAGAACCAGTCGCGGAACCAGCGGGTCCCCCGACGAGGGAAATCGTCAGTGTTGCCGGTGAACCTGCGGTAGATGCCCTTGGCCTCGCGATCCATGCCCAGCGCCGTGTAGAGGTCATAGATGTAGAACTCGGCCCACTTGCTGTCGCCCCAGATCTCATACGCCGGTGAGCCGTGGACGCCGTTGTTGGCGCTCTCCACGGAATGCCCGATCTCATGAGCGGGCAGCTCGCGAGTGAGGGCGTTGCCCTCCCGCCAGGTATCTAGCCCGCAGTCGCTGACGTTGTGGTAGTCGTGGACCGGGCTGACGTAGTAGCCCGCGTGGCCGCCGCCGTGCCGCCCGGCGTGGTGGATGGAGTAGATGCGCGGGTCGGACCCGAACGCGTCGCCGTAGGTTGCCTTGGAGTACTGCCACGTCACGTTGATGAACCGGGGCAGCCACCGGATCTCAGTCCGGCGCACGTCGGGATCCACGTATATCGCGCAGTGCTCGTCGCTGTGGTAAAGCCGGAGCAACTGGCGGTGGTCGAACCAGTGCTCCTGCCAGGTGGCCGGCGGGTCAGCCAGCTGACGCTCCGGCTCTGCCGCCACCAGGTCCTCCCGCCTCTCCGGGCACTGCCCGGCGGTGTTCGTTAAGCCCTCATCAACGCGATCGTATGGCCAGTGAGCTCGCTTGTCGTACCTCGGACGCTCACGGTGGTGGCGGTCGTGTACATCCAGCGGACCGTGGTGAAATGGTGCGCAGGTGACCAAGTATCCAGGCCACGTGCGCGGCGTGGGGATGGTGACAGCGAGGAAGGCAGCGACATGTCCAGCGCGCAGCGGTATGACACCATCGGAGCGACTTACACCGTGACGCGGCGCACCGAGCCGCGGATCGCCGCGCAGACCTGGGCAGCGCTCGGCGATGCGCGGACCGTACTGAATGTCGGCGCGGGAACCGGCTCCTACGAGCCCCCCGGGCGTGACGTCATCGCGGTGGAACCGTCGGCGGTCATGCGGGCGCAGCGTCCCGCAGGCGCGGCGCCGTGCGTGGCTGCTGCCGCGGAGAGCCTTCCGTTCGAGGACCAGTCCTTCGACGCCGCGATGGCCTTTGCCACCGTTCATCACTGGCAGGACCCGATCGCCGGGCTGCGCGAGATGCGGCGCGTGGCTCGCCGCGTGGTGGTGTTCACGCACGACACCAGTGACACCGGATGGCTCCGCCGGTTCTGGCTTACTCGCGACTACCTGCCTGAGGTCGCTGACTTCCTCGTCGGGCGGCCGTCGCTGACCGAGATGGCCCGCGCGATCGGAGCCCGGACGGAGCCGGTGCTCGTTCCGCGGGACTGCGCTGACGGCTTCTTCGAGGCCTACTGGCGCCGGCCCGAGGCTTACCTGGACGATCGTGTGCGTCGAGGAGTATCGGTGTGGGCCAGGGTCGGCCCAGAGGCCGAGCAGCGTGCAGTGCGCAGCCTCCGTGATGACCTTGCCTCAGGCCGGTGGGCCGAACGCAACCGCGACCTCGTCGCTCTCGATGCAGCGGAGCTTGGCCTTCGCCTGCTCGTAACCTGAACCCCGCCGGGATCGGAGCGAATGGTGAAGGCAGTCCGGTTCAGCCAGTTCGGCGGCCCGGAGGTGCTCGAGATCGTCGATCTCCCCGATCCGCATCCGGGTCCTGGCCAGGTCCGGATTGCGGTGCGCGCGGCCGGCGTCAACCCGAGCGACTGGAAGAAGCGCAAGGGCCTGATGGATCCGGAGCTCCCGCAGACCATGGGCCACGAGGCGGCGGGCGTCGTGGACGAGCTCGGCGAGGGCGTTGCGGACGTGGCCGTCGGTGATCGCGTGTTCGGCTTGTCCGCCGCGGGGGCGGCCCAGGCCGAGCTGGCGGTGCTGTCCTACTATGCGCCGATCCCGCCGTCGCTCGGCTTCCCCGGCGCTGCCGCGCTGCCGGCCGCCATCGAGACGGCCACGCGCGCGCTTGACCAGCTCGGCGTCGGGAGCGGCAGCACGCTGCTCATCAACGGCGCCTCCGGAAGCGTCGGCAGCGCCGCGGTTCAGCTCGCCGTGGTGCGCGGTGCACGCGTGATCGGGACCGCCAGTCCTGCCAACCACGACTACCTGCGCTCACTGGGGGCCGAGCCCGTCGCTTACGGCGAGGGCCTCGTCGGGCGGGTTCGCGCGCTCGCGCCCGGCGGCGTCGACGCGGCGCTCGACGTCGCCGGGAGCGGCGTCCTGCCCGAGCTCATCGAGCTCGCGGGCGGCCCGGAGCACGTCGTGACGATCGCCGACTTCGGTGGCGCGCGGGAGCACGGGGTGACGTTCAGCAGCGGGGAATCCGGCCGCGCGGTCCACGCGCTCGCCGAGATCGGCGAGCTGATCGAGTCCGGGCGCTTCTCGCTCCCGGTCGCGCAGACCTTCCCGCTCGCCGAGATCGCGGAGGCGCACCGCGTCAGGGAGGACAATCACGTGCGCGGGAAGCTCGTGCTGCTGGTCGGCTGACGCGCCCGCGGCCGTACCAGCCGGCCGGGAGCACTCGCAGCGGCCTAGCGAACGCTGCTGGCCACGTCCGGTCGTGCTGGCACGGCCCGCCCAGCGCGTGGCGCCGGGGGATAGCGCCGCGCGTGCCCGGTCAGTCCGGGAAGATCACGGCGAGCCTGTCGAGCAACTCCCGGAGCGTATAGCGGGTAACGACCGTCTCGCCGTTCACCTCGGGAATGAGGGCCTGCCAGGTCCCGAAGCCGCCGTCGCCGATGAGGACGTCAGGGTGGCCGGCGCGGAACTGCCGGAGGCGCGCTAGTTCGTCCGGTCCGTCCAGGACGAACTCCAGCCGGGGCGTGCCGGTCACCGTGCGCCCCGTGCCTGCCAGCGTGTGTCTCCGCGGCCGATGTCCCAGACGGCGCCCCAGTCCAGCCGCAGCGCGTGGAGCGCTTGGGTCTCAGCAGTCTCCGGGGTAGAGGTACCGTCTCCGGCCCGGCTTGCCATCGCCCCACCCATGACATGCCCTCCCATCGCGTACCGACGTGGTGAAGCCAGTCCACAAGACACGCTCGGTCGTGCGATAGTGACAAGAAGGAGCACGTCAGGGAGCAGCTTGGAGCACGTGCACTCGGCGGTGGCGACGCGAAGGTACGCGCGATGCCTGGTATCGACGGCGGGACGCTGCGCGCTTGGCGCAGGTCACGCGGCTGGGACGTGCCCGAGGTGGCGCGCCAGCTTCGTTATGCTGCCCGCGAGTCCGCCATCCACGTCGCCGCCCACGCGGGCCTCATCAGGATGATCTACGCCTGGGAGCGGGGCGACCACGACCTGTCCGAGCGGTACGAGCTGCTGTACCGCAAAGCCGGCTTCCCCGACTCGGCAGGCAACGATGAGCCCGAACCACAGCCGGGAAGTTCGGCAGCAGGTGGCCAGGAGGACGATCCGGTGAGACGGCGGACCTTCGTGGAGCTGACCGGCATCTCCATCGTTGATGCGCTTCTACCCAGCCGCGCAGCCGCGCCGCCTCCAGCCAAGACAGGGCCGCTGGCGCTCATGCTCACCGCGCAGATGACCGGCACCGCGCCGGAACCAGCCGAGGCCTCCGATCTGACGACCCTTTCCCGCAACGTCAGCCGCGCCAGGAGCCAGTATCAGGCGTGCCGGTACTCCGAGCTCGTCGGCCAGCTCCCCGCGCTTCTCGCCGATCTCCATACGGCGTGCGTGACCCTCGCGGGCGACGCGAGGCTCCGCGCATACGCGCTTTCGGCTGATGCCTACCACGTCACCGCCGGGTTCCTGCTGAAGGCCGGTGACCAGGGTCTCGCCCATCTTGCGGCCGACCGCAGCATGGGCGCCGCGCTGGCCAGCCAGGATCCCCTGACGGTCGGCGCAAGCGCCCGGATCGTAACCCACGCCCTCATGAACTCCGGGCAGCTCGCGGCGGCCATCTCCACCGCCAGGGACCACTCGCTTCGCCTGGACCGCGAGATCAAGGAACAGACACCCGAATTCCTTTCCGTGTACGGGTCAGTCCTGCTCCGCGGCGCCATCGCCGCCGCCCAGCACGACGAGCGCGGCACCGCGCACGAGATGCTCGCCGAAGCGGCCGACGCCGCCCGCAGGCTCGGCACGGACGCCAACCTCCGGGGGACCGCCTTCGGCCCGGTCAACGCCCAGCTGCACAAGGTCAACGTCGCGGTTACCCTCGGAGACGCCGGCACAGCGGTCGACTTGGCCCGCCGGATCAACCTCGCCGCGATCGCCGTCACCGAACGAAAGGCCAGCCTCCTTATCGACGTCGCCCGGGCGTTCTTCCAGTGGGGCCGCTACGTGCAGGCCTACGCGGCGCTGCGCGCGGCGGAACAGACCGCACCCGAAGAGGTCGCCGCGCGACCTGCGGTCTGCGCGCTCGCCCGTAACCTTGCCGCTCTGGCCCCGCCAGGCATCCGGCGGGACGCCGAGCAGTTCGCCAGCCGGATCGGCGCCGCCCGGTGACAACTGATGGCCGCGTGCTGGCCGTAGTCGTGTGCGGCGCCGGCCCCGCCACGGCGATCGGTACCCTTATCGGACTCGCCCGGGACCGCGGCTGGGCTGTCCAGGTGATCGCCACCCCCGCAGCCCTCGAGTTCTTCGATCGCACGGCAATCGAGACACTGACTGGCCACCCGGTACGGAGCCACTACGGCAAGCCGGGGGCACCGAGATCCCTTATCCCGGATGCGGTCCTCGTCGCGCCAGCCACCTACAACACCATCAACAAGTGGGCCCTGGGCATCAGCGACACCTACGCCCTCGGTGTCCTCGCCGAGACCACAGGCATCGGCGTACCCACGATCGTGCTCCCGTTCGTCAACTCCGTACTCGCCCGCCGCGCCCCATTCCAGCGGAACGTTGAATCCCTCCGCGCCGAGGGCGTGCGCATCCTGCTCGGGCCGGGTGGCTTCGAGCCGCACGCGCCACGCACCGGCGGCGACCTGATCGGCAGCTACCCCTGGCACCTCGGCCTTGACGAAGCCGAGCGGCTGCTCAGCTCCGAGGCCCAGCGCCCGTAGCAATGGCCGGCGCCACCGTCAGGCCGTTATGCTGTCCCTGCGCGTACTAGCGTGCGATGCCCCGCCAGGCCCCGGACCCGAGGGCACTCGGGGCGCAGTTCGGGCACGGGATATCTGTCGCCGGACTGTCGTGAGCTGTTCTGAGCACTGTAGAAACCCGCCGGTAGGAACGGCTGCGGGGGTAACCGCGCTGGTCCCGGCGTCCTCCCGCTTAGTTGATGTCGAACTCGTTGCCCTCGGGATCCTTCATCCCCACCGCGTAGTGATCGAGGCCGTCGGCGCTCAGGGCTCCGGTGAGCGTGGCCCCGAGATCCGTCAGCCGCATGGCCTCGGCGTCGACTCGCTGTATGCGGGTGGCGGGCGGGACCGAACGGTCGGTCGTGCCGGCGCCGCCGCTGGCGTGGATGTCGAGGTGGAGGCGGTTCTTGACCACCTTGGCGTCCGGCATCACATGGAACCAGATGCGGGGGCCGTCACCGCAGGGATCGATGATGCTGTCCGCGCCGATTCCCAGCTCACTGTCGGGAAGGCCGATGTCGCGCCGCCAGTCGTCCCAGGTAGCGAACCCTTCCGGCGGCGGCTCAAGCATGTAGCCCAGGGCCGCCGCCCAGAAGCGGGCCAGCAGCTCGGGGTCCTGGCAGTCGATGACGAGCTGGAATCGGGCAGGCATCGCGCTCCCATCGGCTCAGCAGTGGCCCGGGGCTCGTAAGTATGCCACCAGTAGAGGCCTCTTCCTTGCAGCGCTCATGCCAGTTCACGGGCCAGCCCTCAACCGTGACGGAACCCTTTTGGTGCTGATGCGCGGGATCTGTGGTCAGGCCGCGGCGCGTGCGGTCAGGGGGCGGCGGCGCAGGCTCGGGAACTCCAGGGCTGGGGGCTGGTAGGCCTGGTCGAGGGTGCCGACGTCGGTGCCGGGCGGGACGATCTCGTCGATGCGGTCGAGGATGTCGTCGGTGAGGGTTCGGGCGATCCGGCATTCTCCGGGCTGCCCGGCTACTTCCTGCAGCGACTCGGCCCCACCCTCGCAGCGCTGCTAGACGCCGCAGTGGCCGAGGGCACGGTTCGCGATGACATCAGCGCCGAGGATCTCCTGCACGCCATCACTCAGCTATCACAGCCCGTCCCCGGGCGAGGGCCCGAACACAACGAGCGCATCGTCGCCGTCCTTCTCGACGGCCTACGCTGCGGAGCCAGGAGGCGGCACCCCCCACGCTGACTCCTTGAAGACACAAGAACGGGCCGCCCGACTCGGGAGTCGCACGGCCCGTGATCGCGGAGGCGCACAAGCTGCCTGAGGCCGTCAGGCGCCCTTGGCCTTGTCGCCATACCGGCGGCGGAACTGCTCCACCCGCCCTGCCGTGTCGAGGACACGCGTCTGCCCGGTGTAGAACGGGTGGCTCGCCGATGAGATCTCGACGTCGACGACGGGATAGGTCCTGCCGTCCTCCCAGGTGATAGTGCGCTCGCTGGTCGCGGTCGACCTGGTAAGGAAGGCGAAGTTCGCCGCGCGGTCGCGGAAGACGACCGGATGATAGTCCGGATGGATTGTCTGCTTCATGGTTACCGCTCCTCCCGGAACTCGATGTGGCGGCCGATCACCGGGTCGTACTTGCGGATGACGAGGCGGTCAGGATCGTTTCTCCGGCTCTTCCTGGTCACGTACGTGTAGCCAGTCCCAGCGGTCGACCTTAGCTTTATGACGGGACGAAGTGTGCTACGACTCATGTCCTGTACAACAATTTGATAATGAAAATCATTCCCGGTAGCCAGCAGGCCTGAACGGCTCCTGCGCCTCGGCGGCCTGCTGGTTGAGGCGGGACAGGAGCTCGGAGCTGCACGGGTTCCGGGGCAGCGATCAGCCGGGTCATCTCGCACAGATCGCCCCGCCCCGCCCTGCCGCCGTCATTTGTGCCCGACGATGCGGGCCACCATGTCTGCGATGGTGTCGCGGATGGTGCCGGGTGACAGGTCGGTGGCCGGGTTGGCCGTCGCGCCGAAGGGGAACGCCGCGGACCACGCGGTGGCCAGCGCCATGACGGCCATGAGGATCAGCGCGGGCGGCGCATCGGTCTGGATGGTGCCCGATTCCTGCTCCGCCTGGATGAGCAGCAGCGCGCGGTGGTGCTCACGTTCGCGCGCTGGCGGCAGGGCGGCGGTGCGTTCGAGCGTCGCCCAGGCCAGCAGGCGGTAGGTGTCCGGGTTGGCCTGTGCGTAGTCGAATACGCGGCGGGCCAGGCCCGGCAGGTCCCCGGGAGTAAAGGGCAGGCCGGCGTAGAGGTCGGTGAAGTGCTGGTCCAGCACGGTGGCGAACAGGCTTTCCTTGCTCTGGAAGTAGACGTAGATCAGGTTTTTGTTGCACGCAGCGTTCTTGGCGATCCGGTCCACGCGCGCGCCGGCCATGCCGTGCTCGGCGAACTCTCGGAATGCCGCGTCGAGGATGCGCATCTTGGTCTGCTCTGCGCTCATGTGCGCAGCCTACGGTTTGACTAACCGGTTATCCAACTCCTAGGCTAAGTAACTAGTTAGTCAAGACGGCGAGGACTGGGCGGGCGTCGTGATCACCGCACCGTCCGCGGCTCCCCAACCAGACAGGAGAAGGGCTCATGACCACGACACTGATCACCGGAGCAAATAAGGGCCTGGGCTACGAGACCGCCCGCCAGCTGATCGCCGCGGGCCACACCGTCTATATCGGGGCCCGCGACCCCGAGCGCGGCCGTCCGGCCGCCGAGCAACTGAGCGCACGATTTGTCCAGCTCGACGTGACCGACGACGCGTCCGTCGCGGCGGCGGCCAAGGTCATCGAGGCCGACGGCGGACTGGACGTCCTGGTCAACAACGCCGGCATCGAAGGCCGCACACCGGACAACGCCGTCATCGGCGCCGCGGCCGAGACCGCCGAGCACATGGAAGCGCTGTTCGACACCAACGTGTTCGGCATGGTGCGGATGCTTCATGCGTTCCTGCCGCTGCTGCAGCGCTCCGTCGCCCCGGTCGTGGTCAATCTCAGCAGCGGCCTGTCCAAGACTGCCGACCTGGCCGAACCCGGAGGGCCGGTGCACTTCTATCCGGGCGTGGCCTACCCGGCCTCCAAGACCGCGGTCAACACGCTGACGGTGCAGTACGCGAAGGCGTTCCCCGGCATCAGGATCAACGCCGTCGACCCCGGCTACACCGCCACCGACCTCAACGGCGGGACCGGCACCCAGACCACGGCGGAGGGCGCCGAGATCATCGTCCGGATGGCCCGGATCCGCCCGGACGGCCCGACCGGCGGGTACTTCGACGCCAGCGGCCCCGTGGCCTGGTAGCCCCGCAGGCAGTGAGATTCCCCCCGGGCCACCCGACCAGGCATGGCCCGGATCTGGCAGCTCACCCTGAAGGGGCTGGTCCAGGCCCGCGTAGAACAGCGATACTTACGTAGTGAACTCATCTGAGCGACGGCGCTTGGCGGAGGTCCGACCGGTCCCGCGCTCAGAGGTGTGGGCCAAGGCCGCCGCCGACCGTGCGGTCGATCTAGTGTTTTCCGCACTGGATGTGAATGCGGTGCTGGACCAGATCGACCTGAACGCCCTGCTGGACCAGGTCGACATCAACCAGGTGCTGGACCGGATCGACCTGAACGCCCTGCTCGAGCGGATAGACCTGAATGACCTCGTCAAGCACATCGACATCAACACACTGGTCGAGCAGACCGACCTCGGCGCCATTATTGCCGCATCCTCCAGCGGCATCGCGGGAGATGTGCTCGACGTGGTCCGCAGCCAGACCGTCGGGCTGGATGAGTTCATCGCCCGCTGGATAGCGCGGCTTCGCCGCCGCCCGTACACCGGCCCGCCTGGCCCGCCTGACCAGGCGCCGCCCAGGGCGGGGTCATGACTGCGCGCGCGGGCGATGCCCCGCCCTCCGGGCCTCCGGCCGTCGTCCAGGAGAACCTGCAAGGAAAGTACTCCGGTTTCGCGTCACGTTTCACCGCCTTCGCCGTGGACGTGGGGGTCAGTGTCGGCGTGTACATGCTCGCCCTGGCCGCCATCTCGTGGGCGGCCAAGGTGCTGACCGGCACGGACATTACCTGGAACAAGGGCGACATCTGGGTGATCATCGCCTATGCGGTTTGGGCGTTCATCTACTTCGCCCATTCCTGGGCCGCGAGCGGCAGGACCGTCGGCATGGCGGTGTTCGGCGTGCGGGTGGTGCGAGACGACGGCACCGACGTCAGCGGGCGCCGGGCGGTCGTGCGCACGCTGGCGCTCCCGTTGAGCTTCCTGTTCCTGGGACTGGGGTTCGTTGGCATCCTGCTGGGTGACCGACGCCGGGCGCTGCATGACGTCATCGCCGGGACGGCGGTCATCTACTCGTGGGACGCGCGGACGGCGCGGCTGCGGTTCCTGTCCAGAGGCTGATCACGCAGCCGCGTCCTGCCGTACCGATTCTTCATCCGGCCTTGTCAGGCTGCTGCTCCACTGCGTCGGCGTTCTCGACGGTGATCCGGGTGCCTTCTGGCTTGACCGCCTCGACGGGGACGCTGACCTCGAGGACTCCCTTGTCGTACCGGGCGGTGACGCCCGCGGGATCGACCCTGGCGGGGAGTTTGACCGCGCGTTCGAGCGATCCGTAGCGGAACTCCGAGCGATACGGCCCCTTGTCCTGCTGGCGGCGCTCGGCGCGGATGGTCAGGATCCGGCCGTCGACGGTGACATCGATGTCTTTCTCCGGGTCCAGGCCGGGCAGTTCGGCCCGGATCACATAACGGTCGTCCTGGACCGATTCCTCGAGCCGGAACACCTGGCCCGTCAGGAACGGCGGCGGCCCTGTCCACCGGGATTCCAGCCAGTCGGCCAGCTCCGGGAACATGGCGCGGAACCTCGCGGGCGCCTGAGGGCGCGACAGCTTAGCCATATTGTCCCTCCACTGCACGTCTGACCATGTTATCTGTTCTGGCCTAACTAGCCACACAGACTGAGCAGAATGAGCCATCCTGTCTTGCGGCTCCACTATGGCTGGCGGCATGGACCTTGCCTGCTCCTCCGGCCCGGCCTGCGGCGCGGATCCGGCATGGCCGCCGGCGGCTGGCGGCGCGGATCCGGCCCGGGGAGCTGACCGGGCACTCGCTGGCTGGGGCTGGGGCTGGGGCTGGGGCTTAGCCGGGTCCGCGTATCCGGGTATCCATCGGAGCACTTCAGCGCGGAAGGGCGCTTCGCATTCGAGCTGGCAGAGCACGCCTAGGCCAGATGCCGATACCCGGTGGATGAGTACGTAAGAGGACGGCAGGTTAAGCCGCCGCAGAACGCTGGATGAACGCAATGCTGATGCCCGCGCTGTCTCGGTGCGCAGCCATTCGCGGCTGAACCTGAACGACTCCGCCTTGGACGGCTCGGCGAGCGGTGCCAGGAAGGCGCGCAGCGCTGTCAGGTCAATGCTGACGCCGTCCCGGAGATAGCCGTGCGACCGGAGTTCGTCCTCGAGCTTTGCGGGGTCGCCATTTTCGTGCATGAGCCGTAGCACCCTGCCGAAGATGGGCGGGAAGCCGTCTGGTAGCCGGTTGACAGCGCCGAAGTCGAGCACGCCGAGCCGCCCGTCGGCGAGGAGGCGGAAGTTGCCCGGGTGCGGATCCGCGTGCAGGAGCCTAACCCGTGCAGGACCCGAGAACAGGAAACGGATGATCATGGCACCCGCCCGGTTCCGCTGAGCGGTCGTCCCGTCGGCGATGATGCTGGCCAGCGGGATGCCTTCAAGCCATTCGCTGACGAGCAGGTGGTCGCTGACGGAGACCACGCGTGGGACGCAGACGTCCGGGTCGCCGGCGTAGGCGGTGGCGAAAGCCTCTTGGGCGGCAGCTTCCAGCCGGTAATCGAGTTCCTCGACCACCCTGTCTCGTAGTTCGGCGAGCAGCGGCTTGGCGTCCAGGCCAGGCATGAGCGCGCTGAAAAGCCGGGCGAAGCGGCTCAGCTGGTTGAAATCGCTGATCAGCGCCCTGCCCGCGCCCGGGTACTGGATCTTGACGGCAACCTGACGCCCGTCGTGCCAGACGGCCCGGTGCACCTGGCCGATGGAGGCGGCAGCCGCTGGCTGGTCGTCGAACTCGGCGAAGCTGGATCGCCACTGCTCGCCCATATCGCCCGCGAGCACCGTGTGAATAGTCCGGGCAGGCAACGGCGGCGCGGATTCCTGCAGCCTGGCCAGGGTGGCCCGGTACGGTTCGGCGATCTTCGGGGGCAGCGCGGCCTCGAATACGGACAGCGCCTGCCCGAGCTTCATCGCGCCGCCCTTGAGCTCGCCAAAAACCCTGAAGACCTGATCTGCTGTCCGCTGCTGGATTTCTTGGGTCACCAGCTCAGCTGGCCGGCCGCCCAGGCGTTTGCCGGTTCCCAGCGCGGTCCGGCCTGCGAACCCGACCGGCAACTTAGCCAGTTTGGCCGTGCGGGTGACACTATGGCGGGGCAGATCGCTCATGGTCCCATTCTCAGCCATGCCGGTCCGAATGCATCGCAGTGATCGCCAGTTTCACCCGCCTCGGATTCGTGCAGGCGCACGCGGGCGCCGGGTTCTGCCGGCACGTCGGCCCTGTGGGCGGCTAACAGCTCGCCGAGCTGACTTTCGTCGCGTAGGTGGCATCCATCAGGCATCCTTCCTGCCGTTCTTTCGATGAAATCCGGCCTCGGCGCAGGCTCTTTCGAGGCTGGTGACTCCGAATGCTTCCGCCGGGCCGAGCGCGCCGGCGGGCCGCACGCCTTGCGCGGCCGCCCTGCCCGCTGCCCAAGCGAGGACAGACGCGGTGAACGAGTAAGGATCCCCGCCGGTCAGGTGTACCGTCGCGAGGCGACGGCCGCGGGCGTCGGCCGCCCCGGCCACGACGTCGGAGCGGATGGTTTCCCCGGCGCCTGGCATGGCCCGGCTGCGCTGAATCCGGCGGGCCCGCTGATCCAGCGCAGCGCGGACACCCGGCAGGCGGTCCAACGGCGCCACGAGGGCCGAGGCGTAGTGCACGAGCCCGGTCGCGGCGCCGAACCAGCCGAGATAGACGCCCACGTCGGTAAGCGGCGCTCCGGCAGGCATGCCGTCGTCGCCGGTGCCGGTGCTGGCTCCCTGCCGCCGGAGCCTGGGCAGCGCGACGCGGTCAGCAGCACCGGGCCGGTGTGTTCCGCCCGCGGACCGAATTCCTCGAAGACCTGCCGGATGA
The DNA here is from genome assembly GCA_963742795.1 of uncultured Actinomycetes bacterium. Lineage (GTDB taxonomy): Bacteria > Actinomycetota > Actinomycetes > Streptosporangiales > Streptosporangiaceae > Palsa-504. The sequence goes on along the minus strand of CAVUNL010000013.1, from coordinate 63,859 downwards.
ACGGCGGTTCGCCAGTCGAGTCGAGGTAGACCGCGCCAGCATCCACGGCGGCTTCCACCACGGACCTGCCCACCTTCAAGAAGGGGCCCGCGGTCGACACGAGCACGTCGCCGGCGCCGATTAGCTCTCGCAGCGGTCCGGGTTCTTCGGATCCGGCGACCGCCGTCTCCAGCTTTATCCCGTCCCCGGCCCGCGACAGCTGCTCGGCGAGCGCGGTCAGCCGACCCTGGTGACGGCCCGCGAGTACCGGGCGCGAGCCGCTGGCGACCATCGCCCGCGCGGTGAGGCCCCCGGTATAGCCGGTGGCCCCGTACAACACGATTCTGCCGGGCACGCGATCACCGAAGCGAGCTCAGCCGCTACCCAGATCGACGCGAATTGTCAGCGGGTTCGTGTGCAGCGCCTTCGACGTGGACATGCACAGACGCCGGGCGAAGTTGGCCTGGCTCAGGATCCGCCGGCGTTCCCGCGGATCGTCGTCATCGAGGATGTGCGCGGTACCGGATCGCCAGCCGGTGTGTATTCCGCTGACCTTGACACGGACGCGGGGATTGGCCTCGATGTTCCGCACCCAGTCGGCGTCACGACCGCCTTGGGCGATCAGCCAGAACGTCTCGCCCTCCAGGCCGTCACACACCGGCGTGCGCCGCGGAAGGTGGGTACGCCGGCCGGTCGTCTCCAGGAGGGCGTCGCCCGGAATCGGGATTCCCCGGTCCCACCGGCTTATCGCCAGCCGAGCGCAGGCGCCACGTGGGTGAGGATGCTGTCGATGACGTGGGCGTTGTAGTCGACGCCGAGCTGGTTGGGCACGGTAAGCAGCAGCGTGTCGGCGGCTGCGATCGCCTCGTCCTCCTTGAGCTGCTGGATCAGCACATCCGGCTCGGCAGCGTACGTGCGGCCGAAGATCGCCTGGGTCGTCGCGTCGATGAACCCGATCTCGTCGGTGTCCTGGTTCGGGCGGCCGAAGTACGCCCGGTCCCGGTCGTCAACGAGGGCGAAGATGCTCCGGCTTACCGACACTCGCGGCTCCCGCTCATGGCCAGCCTTCTGCCATGCGTCACGGAAGGCCTGGATCTGCTCAGCCTGCTGCAGGTGAAAGGGTTTGTCCGACTCGTTATTGATCAGCGTCGAACTCTGCAGATTCATGCCCAGCTCGGCCGCCCACGTGGCGGTCTGCTGTGACGCGGCGCCCCACCAGATGCGCTCCCGCAGCCCTTCTGAGTACGGCTCGACGCGCAGCAGGCCGGGCGGGTTCGCAAACATCGGACGGGGATTGGGCTGCGCGAAGCCCTCGCCGCCCAGCACCTCGAGCAGCACCTGGGCGTGCCCGCGGGCCATGTCCGCGTCCGTCTGACCCTCTTGCGGCTGGTAGCCGAAGTATCGCCAGCCCTCGATCACCTGCTCCGGCGAGCCGCGGCTGATCCCCAGCTGGAGGCGGCCGCCGGATATGAGGTCGGCCGCGCCAGCGTCCTCTGCCATGTAGAGCGGGTTCTCGTAGCGCATGTCGATGACTGCCGTGCCGATCTCGATCCGGCTGGTACGCGCGCCAATCGCCGCCAGCAGCGGGAACGGAGATCCCAGCTGCCTCGCGAAATGGTGCACGCGGAAGTACGCGCCGTCGGCGCCGAGCTCTTCGCCGGCAACGGCCAGGTCGATCGACTGCAGCAACGCGTCCGATGCCGACCGCGTATGCGAGCCGGGTGACGACGACCAGTGCCCGAACGACAGAAAGCCAATCTTCTTCACCAGCGCGTCAACGCGAGCCGCCCGGGCGGCATTCCTCATGGACCTTTAGCAGAGTGAGCCAGCACTACCCCGCCACTGCTGTCTGCATCCTCGAGTTGACCTGCTAGGGCAACCGGGTCGAGGACTTCGGCGTCCCGGGGGGTATGAGCAGACGCTTCTCGGTTACCGCTGCGGCCCTCGTCGCCCTCGTCGCGCTTGCCGGCTGTGGGTCGTCCAAGCCCGGCTCTGTGCAGTCCTCGACCGCCCCGTCGGCCCCGGTTACCGCGAGCCCTTCCGTCACCGCAGCCACCAGCCCGCCGGCCTCGGTGCCCCCGAGCACGCAGGCCGCCGGCTCGATCGACGTGCAGGACGTGAGCTTCGTCTCCGCCGATCAAGGCTGGGCGCTGGGGAGCGGCGAGCTGGTCACCACGACCGACGGCGGCGCCCGTTGGACGCGGCTGCCTGGCCCGCCCGCTGGCGCGGTGCACATCCGGTTCGCCTCCCCGCAGGTCGGGTACGCCTGGAGTACCGCTGGTCGGCTCTGGATCACCACTGATGGCGCTGCCTCCTGGCAGCCGGGCGGGTTGTCCCAGGTGGTCTCGCTCGAAACCGCCGCCGGCTGGGTGTGGTCAATCGCTGGCGTGCAGCCCTACCCGAACATCTGGCGGGCCCCGGTTGGCAGCACCGCCTGGACGAACCTCGGCTTCACACCGGACCGATCTGCGACCCTCACCGTTCACAGCGACGTCGCCTACGTCGTCGGCCAGCAGGGCGCTGGGCCGATCGCCCCGTCCCTGGATGTGTTCGCCGGCACCCAGCCGGTGCGCCACGAGTCACTGCCGTGCGTGCAGGGTCAGACTTACGTGCCGTTCGCCCCGCTCGGGACCTCCACCGACGGTCTCGTCTACCTGGTTTGCGACGTCATGAACAACCAGCCCAGCCCGTCGGCGCAGACCCAGCTGGCCTACGAGTCCGTCAACGAGGGCAGCAGCTGGAGTGCCGGCAATCCGCCGCCACAGCCACCGCAGGGCGTGACTGCAGTCGCCGGCGAACGGTTCGCCTGGAACTTCGGGCCGGACCTGTACAAGCTCACCGGGCACGGCTGGCAAGTCTCGCTGATCGACCGCGGGCACGGTTTCTCCCTGGTCGGGTTCGAAACGAACACACAAGGCGTGGCCGTTGGCACCAACGGCTATCTGTGGATAACCCGCAACGGAGGCACCAGCTGGAGCCGGGTCACTGTCTAACCAGGTGCCGGTAGGAGGCATAGATGACCGAGCGGACCATGCCGGAAGGCTTGAACGGCGAACGGAGCCTGCTCGATGGCTGGCTGGACTACTACCGGGCCGCGCTGCTGGCCAAGTGCGACGGTCTGACCGGCCAGCAGCTCATTACCAGGTCGTGCGAGCCGTCGCCGATGTCGCTCATTGGCCTGGTCAGGCATATGACGGAAATGGAGCGGGTCTACGGGCACCGGCTGGCCGACTGGGGCATTAGCTGGCTGTACTGCACCGACGAGAACGAAGCAGGCGACTTCGAGGACGTCACTGCCGCCGGGGCCGCCCCGGACCTGGGCACATTCCGCGCGCACTGCGCCCGGACCAGGCAGATCATGGCGGCTCACCAACTCGACGACACTTTCGGCAAGACGCACTCGTACACGCTGCGCTGGTTCTACCTGTACCTGATCAAGGAGTACGCCCGGCACCTGGGGCATGCCGATCTGCTGCGCGAACGCCTCGACGGGGTGACAGGCGAATAAGGTCTCTGCGGATACGGCTTGGCCGGTGACCTCGTCCAGATCATGGCCATCCCCAGCCAGCGGCTGGTTGACCGCGTCGGTCATGACACTATTTCCTTCGGGTTTCGCTGGCCCGCGCCTGCTCGGGGGTGACTTCGCCCGCGACGGTGCCCGGACGTTGGCCGGGAACGACCGGTCCGGGGCTGCTCAGGCGCTGAGCCGGGATGCTGCCCTCCATCGCGTGCGTGGAGACGGTATCCGCCGGAGTCTGGCTGCCCCACCCCGGGTGGCTGTCGGCGTGAAACATCATGACTAGCCAGAAGGCGAGTGCGACGACCGGGACGATCACGATGGGGATAATGTCGGCTGTGGTTCCTGACATGCCGGTGCTCCCTTCGATACGACAGTTTCAGTCTCGTATGGCACCGGACAGATTGCACCGGTGAAGACCCTGGTTTTTTGCCCTGGGGAGCGCCGGGGAAGCCTGCCCGTGGGTGACGACGGCCCACGATGCGGCGACGGTGGCCGCGGCGGCGGCAACGGCAGCGTGGCGGTTGCGGCAGATGATGGACATGAATACTCCTGCGATCCGGTGGGACATCGACTGGAGTCAGTATCCGCTGAGGGAGCCTCATCGGGCATCGTCCCGCTGGAGGTTTTCCGGCAACCTTTACAGCACCGCTTTTCAGTTGCATTACTGCCAGTCATGCAAGCGCCCCATTGTCATAAAGCCGCACGCCGGATTCGCCGGCTGCCTGAATGCGGACATCGCGGCACGGCCGTGATCAACCTGCCTTTCATCGTCACTGTTACCTCCGTTCCGGAAAACTGGCATGTTCGCCCCGCTCAGCGGGGAGAGGATGTTACCGAGTGCTGAGGAGAGGCACCGTTACGGTGGCACAATGACCGGTATGCCGGCTTCCCGTGGCGAGGACCCTACCGAACCTGCAGTCGTGCCGGCTGAGTCCGCCGCAAGCTCGCCGGCGGATGGCTCGTCCAGGCGGCAAGGCACACCCGCCGCCACACGCTCGATCTGGGCCCTCGAGCACGTGCAGGACTGGGTCACGGTCGCCGTCGGGGTCGTATTGATCGCGCTGGCTGTCATTCTGCTGATCGCCGGGATCGTCGATTTCCTCGATGGGTCCTCTGGGCCGATCTCGGCGGGCGCCCCGATCCTGCTCGACCGCGTCCTGCTCGTCCTGATTCTGGTCGAGATCGTATACACCGTCGTGCTGTCCTTGCGCGCGCACCGTCTGGTGGCCCAGCCGTTCATTGTCGTCGGGCTGATCGCGGTCGTCCGCCGCATCCTGTTCGTGCTGACTCCCGGCAGCACCGCCGCTATCAGCACGTCGGAACTAGCGTTGCTCATCGCGATGGTGGCCGTGTTTATCGCCGGGCTTGTCGTTGTCAGCCGCTTCGAGAAGGGCGACGACTGAGCGGAATACCGGACCGCAAACCGACTGTCGGCTACGCCACTACTGTCTACCTCGGTACTGGCAGTTGGTGGAGCGGCCGGATACTTGTGGAAGTTACTTTGGGCGTTGGGCTGTGCCGAATACGACGTCGGTCCGCAGGGATGTGATGCCGTCCGATTGCAGTTCACTGAGGACGCGTCTGCGAACGAGGTCATGTTGTTCCTGGCTGAGGGCGTCGATAGTCGCCCGGTAACCGGAGCCAAGGACAATGTCCCAGAACCTGTCCGGGTGGTCGAGGTGGTGCCGGCCGGGGGTGGCCATCACGGCTGGGTGCTTCACGCCGCCGCGCGAGAGCAGATCCGCGAGGGCGGCCTCTGTGGTGATCTCATCCCAGGGGTTGAAAGCCTTGAACAACGATGGCTCGACGTCGCGCACGGATTCCCAGAAAGCGGTGTTGGCGGGCTCGAAGAGACCCGGGCCCCAGGTGGTGATCGCCAGTACGCCGCCGGGGCGCACCAGTCGCCACATCTTCGCGACGAACCCCGCCGTATCCGGCGCGAAGAACACCCCGAACACGCAGATCACCGCATCAAAGGTGCCGTCTGGCAGCGCGGTTCGGGTCGCATCGCCGTAACGGAACTCGATATTGGCCAGGCCCTCGCGGGCGGCCCTGGCGCGGGCTATCTCCAGCAGCGGCTCCGCGACGTCGATGCCAAGTACGCGCCCTTCCGGGCCGGCGACGCGGGCAGCCGGAATCGCTGATGCCCCAGCGCCGCAGCACAGATCGAGGACGGTGTGCCCGGCCGTCAGCGGTAGCCTCGACACCGTGGCCGTACCGAACCGGTCCCAGAAATTCAGTGCGGCCAGGTTGTAGTGATCGGCAGCGGCCCCGTATGTGCATGCGGCTCTCCGCGCCTGCACACTCAACGGCCGCTCAGCTGGCACAGCAGCTCCCGCCTGCTAGGGCCTTCCAGGCCTTGCCGACTATCACCGGCAAGCATAACCACGGGAATCACCGGCCGGCCGGCGCTGGGCTTGTGGTAACGGCGCGGAGCCGATCCGGCACGCCAGCCTGATCGGATGCGCGCGGGAATGCTGCTGCGGGCACCGCACCAAGGCCGCCGCCCCGCCGGGAGCGGACGCACCGGTTCAGTACGGGCCGCGGACCGCCGCGATCATCATCTACCTCTACATCGGGCAGTTCCTCTCAAAGAAGCGCACCGCGCAGGCGCTGGCTGAGTTGTTCGGCATCCCGGTCTCCTCCCGAACGGTCGCCGCACTCACCGCCCGCGCTGCCGGGCGCCTGGGGGTTCTTGGAACAGGCTCGCGATCAGATCACCGCCAGCCCGGTAGCGGGGTTCGATGAGACCGGGTTCCGGATCCAGGGCAGGCCGGCCTGGTGCATTGCGCCCGCACCAGCAAATACACCCTGCTCATGGCCCCGGTGCGGGAGACAGGCGATCGAGGCGATGGGCGTGCTTCGCGCATTCGCCGGCGTCACCGTACACGATGCCTGGACCGGGGTCAGCCAGAACCGGGACCGCCCGGGGGCGCCCGCCGCCCAGCCAAGCGCCCAGGCACCTGGTTTACGGGATGATGCTGTCCGAGCCGCCGAATTTGGCCGAGAGGTGATAGGTGGCGAACGCCAGCCCCAGGCCAGCGCCCAGGGCACCGCACAGCAGCAGCCAGCGGGTGGCCCGGGCCGCCAGCAGGTGGCGGGCGTCGTCCACCCGGCCCGACAGCTTCCCGGGCAGTTTCGGGACGTACGTGGCCAGGTGGATGATCATAAAGAACGCCCAGGCAAAGAACGACAGGTGGTGCAGTCGGCCCCAGGACCCGTTTCCCGGGCCCTCGACGGCCAGCATGATCCCGGTGCCCAGGACGGCCACGGTGGTCAAGATGACGAACGGCCCGGTCACCCGCTGCAGTAGCGCCGGCGGACCCCTCCGTACATAAGCCGCCGAGCCGGTGTAGTACCGGGTGAAACGCCAGAGCGTGGACCCGATCTTCAGCCCGGCCGGGCCCAGCAGCAGCAACCCGAGGAAGACGTGCAGCGTGAGCAGGTTGCCGATGTTCAGCAGGGTGAGGCACTCGGCGATGAACAGCACAAGCAGCACAGCTCCGGTCATCGCCGTCAGCCGCTCGTTGCCCGCCGGGTCGGCGCTGCGGGCCGGCTTCGCACGGATATGCGATTGCCGCGTGGTCACGGCCTCATGCTAGGCACCGTCCGGCCGCCGCCGACATGGGGATAACCGCCGTCTTTAAAGTGGGGCTAGGCCGTGCGGCTGCGGCGCTTGTGTGCGGCTGTCAGGCGGATCAATCGAGGGGCAGGGTGACCAGGACGGTGGTGCCGGCTCCGGCGGGGCTGTCGATGACGGCCGTTCCGCCTATTGCCTCGACGCGGTCTCGCAGGCCGGTGAGGCCAGTGCCGCGGGCCGCGTCGGCGCCGCCCGCGCCGTCGTCGCGGACCGACAGGTGCAGCGTGGTGTCGCGTTGCTCGGCGGTGACCCGCACGACCGAGGCGCGTGCGTGCTTGGCCGCGTTGGTCAGCAGTTCGGAGACGACGTAGTAGGCGGTCACCTCGATGTGCCCGGCGGGCCGTCCGCTGGTGGAGACCGCCAGCTCCACGGGCACCGCCGATCGGCGGGCCAGGGCCTGCAGCGCGGGCGCGAGCCCGCCGTGGGACAGCACCGCGGGGTGGATGCCGCGGGCGATGTCGCGGACCTCAGTGAGCGCGGCGCTGACCTCGTCCGCCGCCTGTCCCAGCACGTCCCGCAGCTCTTCCGGCCCGGCACCGAGATCGGCTGCCGCCGCGCGGAGCCGCACCGCGAGGGTGGCCAGCCGCTGCTGCGCCCCGTCGTGCAGATCCCGCTCGACGCTGGCGCCGGCTTTCGTCGGCGGCCGCCAGGATGCGGGCCCGCGACCGATCCACCTCCGCGCGGATCAGGGCATCCGACACCGCCGCCGCCAGGAGTTCGGCGAAGCGGGTCAGCCGCGATCCGTCCCCCACCACGGGGTCCGGCCCGCCCGCCTCAGCCAGCACGGTCGCGATCTCGGCGGCCAGCGCGGCGCGGTCCGGGGGACGGGGGCCGGGCGGTCCCGGAGGCTGGCGGAGGGGGAACGGCACCAGGACGCCGTCGGGCCCGGCCCGGCCGGGCGGCGGCGCCGCGGTCCGCCCGGCAGCGCCCCGGCCGCCGCGGATCTCACCTGCCGCCGGCACAGCAGCTGATGTAGCGGTCATAGGGCGTGTCCCCGGGCACCATCGCTGACGTCACACGCCGCCGCCGGGACAGACCCCCAGAGAAGTCCGGGCTGGATCATCGGTGCGTGTCCCGTCCTGCGGCTCGGCCTGTACCCGGAGCCGGGCACAGGTCAACCCAATCATCCGGGCCGGGCGGTGAATAGTGGTCATGTGACGACACCGTTGCCGCAGCGGCGGCAGTCGATGCGCCGGGCTAGGGCCAGACGCCGTGGTGTCGTGCCTCCCGGACGATCTCCACCAAGCCCTTCGCGCCGAGCTTGGGTGAGGATGCGGGAGATATAGGCCTGGACCGTACCCCATGACAGGAACATGCCTCCGGGCGCGGCATATGCGCGGCAGTAACTCCGGCGGCCGAGCTTGCTTACTTCGCGGGCCCATGTTCATGTGTCAGCTTTGACGTACTGCACGACGATGACGACCCGCCCATCCGGACTCTCCGTGACCGTGTACCAGATGGTCAAGCCGTCCGACGGAAGGCAGAGACGGTAGGCACCTGGCAGCGGACCTGTTTCGGGAAATGGGTCCGCAAGCGCCGGGACTGGTTCTTCCAGCAGGTGAAAGATCACCCTGTGGGCGGCATTCCGTAGTGGTTGCGGCAGTCCTTCAAGCTCGTCCCAGGTTCGGTCCGGGAAGCGAAGGACCCGGTCACTCACTAATTCCCCACGCCTCCGCCAGTTCCTCGCGAGTGAAGGTACGGCCTTCCCCGGAGTCTGACCGGATGCGCTTCAGAGCCTCACGATCCCCGGCCTCACGCCGCAGACGCCGGTTCTCAGCCCGAAGCGCGTCCAGCTCTGCCCGCGGTACCAGAACCATGTCTTCGGCGTGTGCGGTCATGTGAACTCCTCACCGTTACGAGGGCCGTTCATCCCCGAGTCTACTTATCGTGCGTCGTCTGAACCGTCAGCAGATCTTCGCGCCCTGTCGTCGGAAAGCTGAAGGCAGCCGAATCCGTGGCCCAGGGTCAGCCCGCCGGCGCTCCCGCCGCAGGATTCCGCCATCGCGCGTGCGTTGCGTCACAGAAGCTTGTCGATGGTGATCGGCAGGGAGCGGATGCGCCTGCCGGTGGCGTGGTAGACGCCGTTGGCGATCGCGGCGGCGATTCCGGCCAGGCCGATCTCGCCGACGCCCTTGACGCCGATGGGGTTGTCTGGAGCGGGCTGGCCGCAAACGCGAGCTCCATCTCCGACTCGACCCCGGACACCTGGGCGATGCTAAGGCCGGCCGCGGCCTCGGTGGCGTAGTCGAGCGCCGCCCGTTCCGCATTGCGATTCAGCAGCACAGGCAACCCCACGTGCCTGTACCGGGGGCTGCTCCCGCCATAAGGCTTGCGCTAGCCCGGCCTTGTCCGACCAGGCCGAGTTTGAGCCGCCAGCGGTGAATCCAGGTGGTGGAACACCCGGACGGTCCTTTCTTTCCGGCCCCGGTGTCAGGGTCGGTGTGGCAGTACGGAAAGCGCGACGGACGGCAGGGCCAGCGGCAGCGGCGCCGGAGCCGGGCACCTTTCAAGGAAACCCGCTGGGCCGGGCCTGTGAATAGTGGTCAGGTGACGACACTTTGCCGGCGTCAGTCCGTGCCGGATCTCGGTGCGGTCCTCTCAGGCCGGTTTCGCGGCAGAGCAGGAACCGGGACCCGTCCCGGTACTGCGGGCTATAGCGTTGGAGACATGGCGATCATGACACGAACCCTGGGGCGTACCGGCGCGGACGTGACCATCCTCGGCTATGGCGCCATGGAGCTGAGAGGCCGGCCGCGCGGTCCCGAGATTGCGGACGAGGACGCCGGTCGCCTGCTGAACGCGGTCCTCGACAGCGGCATCAACCTGATCGACACCTCACCCGACTACGGCCGCAGCGAGGAGTTGATCGGCAGCTACATCGGCCACCGCCGGGATGAGTTCTTCCTCGCCTCCAAATGCGGATGCCCGCTCGAGTCCCCGCCCGACGCGCCTCCGCCCTACCCGCACGACTACAGCTCCGGGAATGTCCGTGCCGACACCGAGCAGTCGCTGCGGCGCCTGCGCACCGACTACCTTGACCTGGTCCAGGTGCACATGTCACCGGCCAAGGCGACGCTCGAGGAGAACCACACGGTCGAGACGCTCAAGGACCTCCAGGCCGAAGGTAAGGTCCGCTTCATCGGCATGTCAGGCATCCTGCCGCATCTGCCCGATCACATCGCGATGGGCGTCTTCGACGTCTTCCAGATCCCGTACTCGGCGGTCCAGCGCGATCACGAGGAACTCATCACCGGGGCTGCCGACGCGGGTGCGGGCACATTCATCCGGGGCGGCGCGGCGCGCGGTGCCACGTCGGAGGACAAGAACTGGCGGACCGGGCCGCTTAGCCAGGACCCCGGCGTAGGCCAGCGGAACTGGGAGACCTCCGGCATCGCCGACCTCTTGAGCGAGGCGGGCATGAGCAACATGGAGTTCGTCCTGCGCTTCACGCTCAGCCACCCCGGCCTGTCGACCACGATCGTCGGCACGGCGAACCCGGTCCACCTGGCCGGCAACATCGCCGTCGCAGAGAGGGGGCCGCTCCCCGCCGACCTCTACGAAGAGGCCAAGAAGCACCTCCCGCTCCCGGAAACCCGCTAACCAGAATGCCCTGCCTCGGGATCGTCAACCGAGCAGGGCGCGGATGTCTTCGGCGTCGAGGCCGGTGCCGAAGACGTTGCCGTCGTCTAGCACGCTGGAGAACAGCCTGGCCTTCCTGGCCTTCAGCGCCATGACCTTCTCCTCGATGGTGTCCTTGGCGACCAGGCGGTAGACCATGACGCTCCGGGTCTGCCCGATGCGGTGGGTGCGGTCCACGGCCTGCGCTTCGGTCGCCGGGTTCCACCACGGGTCGAGCAGAAAGCAGTAGTCGGCCTCGGTGAGGTTCAGCCCGAATCCGCCGGCCTTGAGGCTGATCAGGAAGACCGGGTCGGTGCCGTCCTTGAAACGCCGCACCACCGCGGCCCGGTCGCGGGTGCTGCCGTCCAGGTAACAGTACGGGATGCCCTCGGCCTCCAGCCGATCGCGTACCTTGCCGAGGAAGCCGGTGAACTGGCTGAACACCAGGGCCCGGTGCCCGCCGCCGGTCACCTCCTGGAGCTGGCCGAGCAGGGCGTCGATCTTGGCCGAGGCCAGGCTGGCGTGGGCCTCGTCGACGAGCCCGGCGTGCAGGCTCAGCTGGCGCAGCAGGGTCAGCGAGCGGAAGATCGTGAAGCGGTTGGCGTTCATGTCGTCCGATCAGGCCAAGGACCTTCTGCCGCTCCCGCTGCAGCCGCGTCTGGTAGACCTTGCGGTGCTGCGGGTGCAGTTCCACCTCCAGGACCTGTTCCTGTTTGGCCGGCAGCTCGGCGGCCACCTGGTCCTTGGTGCGGCGCCGGACCAGCGGCCTGATCCGCCGCTGGAGCTGGGCCAGCCGCTGGCTGTCGCCCTCCCGCTCGACCGGCCGGGCGTAGTAGTCGCGGAACCGGTCCGGGCTGGGGAACAGGCCGGGAGCGGTGATCGACAGCAGCGACCACAGCTCCATCACGTTATTCTCCAGCGGCGTGCCGGTGATCGCGATCTTGACCGGGGCCGCCAGCCGGCGGGCGCACTGGTAGACCTTCGACTGGCGGTTCTTGGCCTGCTGGGCCTCGTCTAGTAGCAGTCCCGACCAGCCCACCTCGGCGTAGGCGGCGAAGTCGATGCGCAGCAGGGCGTAGGACGTGACGACCGCGTCGGCGCCCGCGGCGAGCTCACCGAGACCCTGGCCGAGCCGGGCCATGGTGCCTGGTATCGGGACCACCCGCAGGTCCGGCGCGAAGCGTGCCGCTTCGGCGGCCCAGTTCCCCACCACGCTGGTCGGCGCGACGATCAGGAACGGCCCGGCCGCCGGGTCTCCCGGGGATTGGCCCGGCGATTGACGCTGCCTGGCGTGGCTGATCAGGGCGAGGCACTGCAGCGTCTTGCCGAGTCCCATGTCGTCGGCGAGGATCCCGCCCAGCCGGTGCTCCCACAAGAACGCCAGCCAGCCGAATCCGTCCTGCTGGTACGGCCGCAGCCGGGCCCGCAGCCCGGGCGGTGGCGCGGTCGGGCTCGCGACCTCGGCTGACAGCAGGCCCTGGACCTGCTCGCGCCACGCCGCCGCCTGATGTCCGATCACTCCCAGCGCGGCCAGCTCGTCCCAGAACCCGGCCTGGTACCGGCTGATCCGCAGCTGGCCGGGCGGCGAGTCCTGCAGCGCCCGGGCCTCCTCGATCAGCCGGGCGAGCGCCCGCAGCTCGGGCTTGTCCAGGGAGAAATAGGCCCCGTCGGGCAGCAGGAGATGTGGCTCGCCGCGGCTGAGCGCTAGGAACACCTCGAGGAACGGAACCGGGTGCCCCTCTACGGTGATGGTCACGCCCAGGTCGAACCAGTCGGTCTCGCCGGCCAGCTCGTCGGCGGACACCGTGATCTGCAGCGAGTCCCCGGCCTCCCGGTAGTCCGCGGGCTCGCCGCTGACCTCGAGGATCAGCCCGGGCTGATCAGCCAGCAGCGGCAGCAGCTCGGTGGTAAACCGCATCGTGTCGATGCCGGTCAGGCGGGTGCGCGGGGTCAGCGCGCGCGGTGCCGCGCCGGGCCGGCCGTCGCCCGGCCCGAGCAGGCCGTAGCGGTCCAGCGGCAGGTCGAGGCCGTCCAGCAGCGTTCGCTCGGCGGCCAGGTCCCGGTACCCGTCGTCCGGCCCCTCCGCCTCCAGTGGCGCGCGCAGCGGCGAGTCTCCGACCCGGTACGCCCATTCCCAGCTCACCTCGAGCTCGTGACCGCCGCGGTAGCTGGCCCGCAGCACCAGGTCGGGACCGGAGATCGCGGGCGGGGTGAACGACCCGTCCGAGGAGATCACGGCCGCGGCGTGCCGCAGCCGCGGGTAATACCGGTCCCGGAACCTGAGCTCCTCGGTCGCGGGTACCTGCAGCGACTCGCCGCCCAAAGCCATCTGCTGCAGTGGCGGCGGCACCGGCCGGACAAGCCGGGCCAGCCGGAACCGCCAGCTGCCGGGCTCGCCGCCGGCCGCCTCGGCGGGGTCGACGCACACCGCGCCGTGCCCCTCGGCCCCGATGAACGCGACCGGCGCGGCGGGTTCCCCGCCGGCGGCGCGGATCACCGGGACGATCCGCAGCCCGTCGGCCGCGCGGGTGACGTCAAGGCAGAACTCGGCGTCGCCGTATCCGGCCAGCACGCCGCGTTTGCCCGGGTACACCAGCCGCAGGCCAGCCGCCGCGGCCTCGTCGAGCAGCGGCCAGAGCTGCCGTGAGCCGACCGCGGAGAGCTCGATCGACCGGTCGTCGCCATAGGAGTAGCCGTAGTAGCCGCCGCGGCCCGCGCGCGCCTGATACAGCACGTACAGTTCCCTCAGCAGCCGCACCTGCTCCTCGCGGTATTCGCCGGAGTAGCGCAGCGCGTCCAGCCTGCCCCAGCTCAGGTCGCCGCCGGCCCAGCCGCCGTTCTTGCCGGGCCGCACCGGCCGCGCGATCAGCCTCAGCGGCGCGTGCCCCGCCGTCTTTCCCCAGCGGGGCTGGCCCGGGCCGCCGGCCAGCGCAAGCTCGATCGCCAGCGGCGTCGTGCCGGAGATGACGGATCCGCCCGGGCTCAGCACCGAGTCCAGCGACTTCTCCCACGCGGCGGGCTGCGGGCCGGTCGGCCGGGCCGGTTCCGGAGTGTCGGGAACCATTGCCGACAGGACAAGCGCGACCACGTGCTTGCAGTTGAACTCGACCGGGCAGCTGCACTCGCCCAGCTCGAAATCGGCGTGCAGCCCCCGGGTCAGCGAGAAGAATGCGGCCGTGTTGTAGACCTTGTTCTCCTGGCCGCGCACCACCCCGCGAAGCGCGTCACTGTCCGGATCCCACGCGGCGTACAGGACATCCCGCTGGCGCGCGTATTCGGCTCCCCTCGCGTACGTGCTCGCGTCGACGGCTCCCCGCAGGGTGGCCAGATTGAGGTCGAAGATCGTGACATGCGCCATGGCGGGACGATATCGGCGAGCACCGTCATTTCCGGTCCGACATGCCGTCCCCCCGCGGCCAAGATGGTGCAAGAGCTGGCCTGGTCCGCTCCGGCGACGTCCCGATGCTGCCGAACGGTCCGTGGTGCCAGCCCCGGGCCCGCCGCTCGCCGCGCAGTTCATCGAGCACAGCGGGCTCCACGCCGCTGCGGGCCGGTCCGGGGGCGGAGTCAGAGGGCGAGCATTGCGGCGGTGACCTCGCCGGCCGCGGCGTCCCGCAGGGCGGTGCCCATGTCGTCGAGGACGAGCAGCCGCGCGGCGGGGATCGCGTCGGCGAGCGCCTCGCCATTGCCGACCGGGAAGAATGGGTCCGCGCGGCCGTGCACGACGAGCGTCGGCAGCGTGAGCTCGCCGAGGCGCTGACGCCACCGCGGCGCGCAGTCGAGCCGGGCGAACACCATTCCGAGCTGATTCGCCTGCTGCACCGAGGGCTCGCTCGACGGTGTGCGGTCCCAGATCCGTGCCGCGGTCGCGCGCGCCTGCTCCGGGTCATTGCCCAGCAGCTCGGCGCCGTCGGCGGCGAACGCGGCGACGGCAGATCGGTCGGTCCAGTCGGGCATCGGGCGTGAGAACACCGCGTCCATGGTCGCCGCGTCGTGATCCGGCAGATCGTCGTCGACCGGGCCGGGCGCGACCGGTCGGGTGCTCACCAGCGTCAGCGCTGAGAACGCGTCCGGGTGGTCGAGCGCGGCGACTTGAGCGACCATCCCGCCGACCCCGACGCCGCCGAGGTGAGCCGTCACGGCGCCGAGCGTGCCGACGAGCGCCGCCGCGTCGGCGGCGAGATCGCGCAGATGGTACCCCGGCGCCTCCGGGTCGACGGTCGTCGACGCTCCGCAGTCGCGCAGGTCGTAGCGGACCACCCGCTGGCCGCCTGCCGCGAGCCGCGCACACACCGAGTCGGGCCACGACAACATCGTGGGTCCGCCCGCCAGCAGCACGAGTGGATCGTCATCACGGCCGAAGGTCTCGACGCCGAGTTCGACGCCGTTCGCCCGCACGGAGGTCATCGTGCTCATTGTTGTTCCTTCCCATCGGCTCGGCTCCTGCCGAGCTCGGTGAAGAATGCGACGGCGGCGTCCAGGTCGTCGACGACGATGGCGACGTTGTCCATCCGCTGAATGGTCATGGCTGCCAGCGTACGGCCGCGGCGAGCCGGTCCGGTGTGGAAGGAACCGACGGCTCGGTTGGCCTCAAGGTGATGCTTCTCGACAGTGTGACGCTGAGTGACGGGTACGATCCGAGAGCACGGGGGAGGGGCTGGGTCGCGGGTTGGGTCAGGCTGTCGCGGGCCCGCTGGCCCGCGCGGGTGTCCCTGGCGGGTGAGCGAGCCCAGCTCGGGGAGCCGCCTTGTGCCGGCCGGGGAGAATGTTTGAGGCGATCCTTTCTGCTTAGCCGGCCTGCAGGTCCGGGAAAGAGCGGCGGTCTGCGAAGGCGATGTCGCGGCGGACGAGCAGGGTCCAGCGGTCGCCGGGCCCCTCGAGGGCGGCGTTGAGCGGGGCCCCCCGGACCGCGGCTGATGCGGTTAGCCGGTCCTGGTTGCCCCCTGCTGCCGCCGGGTACTACCGTCCCGGGCAGCGGTTGCGAACCACCAGCGGAAGGGTGCCGCCCGTGCTGAGGCAGGTCGCGGAGGGTGTGCTGATCGGCCAGAGCGAGTTCTGCCAGAGCAACGCCGTTGTCGTGCACGGCCGGGCTGGCGTGCTGCTCATCGACCCCGGGATCCGGGGCTGCGAGATGGCCGCCCTCGCGGACGACCTGTCCGCTGCGGGCCAGGCCGTCGCGGCGGGGTTCTCGACCCATCCGCACTGGGATCACCTGCTCTGGCACGCCCGGCTCGGCGCGGCGCCCCGTTACGGCACGGCCCGCTGCGCGGCCACGGCCCGGGAGCTGCTGTCGGAGCCGGGCTGGCAGGACCGCATCGCCGGGTGGATACCGCCGGACATCGCCGGGCAGGTACCGCTGGACCTGCTCGGCCTCATCACCGGCCTGCCCGCCGGAACGGCGCGGATTCCCTGGGATGGCCCGCACGTCCGGATTATCGAGCACCGGGCGCACGCCCCGGGCCATGCGGCGCTGCTGATCGAGGACCGCGGGGTTCTCCTCGCCGGCGACATGCTGTCTGATGTCCTGATCCCGATGCTCGACCTGACCGGCACCGCGGACCCGGTCCAGGACTACCTCGCCGCGCTGCGGCTGCTCCAGGGCGTGGCCGGCGACGTCGATGTCCTGGTCCCCGGCCACGGGTCCATCGCCCGAGCCGATCAGGTCCGCGCACGGATCGACCAGGACCGGGCGTACGTGCACGCCCTGCGTGACGCTCATGCTCCCGGCGATCCGCGGGCCGGCCCGTCAGCCAAGGACGGCTGGGACTGGGTGGCCGGCGTGCACGCACGGCAACTCCAGCGCCTCACCCGGACAAGCCAGCGCGACGGGACGCCCGGCTAGCAATCCGGTGTGCGGCACAATGCCACGACGCAGGACCTCCCATAACGCGCGCATGCCGCGATCCTCACCCGTGACCGGGACTCGCTCCAGCCGCTGCTGCATCCGTACTTGCACTGGGTGCACGCGGATGTCGCTAGGCCAGCGGGGCGATGGCCTTGTGAACCGAGGCGATGGCGCTGGCGCCTTCGCCGGTGGCTGCGGCGACCCGCTTCATCGAGCCGGAGTGGACGTCGCCGACCGCGAACACGCCGGGAATGTTGGTCTCGAACGGAAGCGGCCGCCGTCCCAGCGTGGCCCAGGCCGGTCCGAGGTCATTGTCGGTCAGCTGGACGTCGGTCCGGATGAAACCATCGTCCCCGGTCGCGATCCCGGTCAGCCAGCTCGTGGCGGGCTCGGCGCCGATGAAGCAGAACAAGGCCGAGCACGGCTGGGCTCGCGCGGTGTCCGCCGTCCGGTCGGTGATGGTGACTTCCTCGAGGAAGTCACCGCCATCCAGCCGGGTGACCTCGCTCTGGCACCGTACCGTGACCCGCGGGTGGGCCAGCAGCCGGTCGACGAGGTAGGCCGACATCTCGGTCGCGATGTCCGGGCCGCGGACGACCAGTGAGACCTCACTGCCTCGCCCGGCCAGGTACAGCGCCGCCTGACCCGCGGAGTTCGCGCCGCCGACCACCGTGACCGGGCTGCCCGTGCACGCCCGGGCTTCTAGTTCGGTGGCCGCGTAATAGATACCGGCGCCCTCGAAGTCAGGCCAGCGTTCCAGCGGCAGTGCCCGGTAGCGGGCGCCGGTCGCGATGACGATGGCTTTGCTGCCGATGACCTCCCCGCCCTGCAGGTGCAGGCGGAGCAGGTCGCCCTTCCGGTCGGTGTCGAGCTTGACCGCCTGGCACGGGCTGGCCAGCTGGGCTCCGAACTTCAGCGCCTGGAGCACAGCCCGGCCGGTCAGATCGGCACCGGAAAGGCCGAACGGGAAGCCGAAGTAGTTCTCGATCCGGGAGCTTGCCGCGGCCTGGCCGCCGGCGCCGACGGCGTCCAGCAGCACGGTATCCAGGCCCTCGGACGCCCCGTAGACCGCGGCCGCCAGGCCAGCCGGGCCTGCGCCGACGATCGTGACGTCAACCGGCTTGGCGGAAGAACGACGGTAGCTGAGGCCAAGCTTCTCGGCCAGCCCGCCCGGCGTGGCCTGTTTCAGCGTGGCGCCGGGCATGACGACGGCGGGAAGGTCGTCCTCGGTCAGGCCGGAGGACTCCATCATCGCCCGGCCCGCGGGGGTGCCGGCGTCGAACCAAAGGTGGATCAGGCGCTGGCGGGCGGCGTAAGTCCGCAGCGCCAGCGCCGCCGCCGACCTGTCGGTGCCGACGATCTCCACCGCCCGGGCGGCGGTGCCGCGCTGCAGCAGCTCCCGGCGGGCAATCAGCGCCTTGAACACGATGTCGGACAGTTCCACGTCGTTGGCCATGAGCTGCCGCAAGCGCTCCGGCGACACCCGGTAGACCGTGCCGCTCTCCCGCACCCGGCCCAGCAGGTAGACATTCTGCCCGGTCAGCAGGTTCAGCTCGCCGACAAAGCCGCCCGCATCCACCGCCGCGACGGTCGCGGCGGGCACGTCGGCCGTTTCCGTCCGGACAACCTCCACCGAACCCCGGTCGACCACGATCAGATCGACGTCTTCATCACCCGGCCGGAACAGTACATCGCCCCGGTGAGTGTCGTGCGGCGTGCCGTAGGTCAGGAGCCGCGCGAACAGCTCATCGCCCAGCCGCGGCGATGCAACACTGGTCGGCACCAGCGGTTTGCCCAGCTGCCCGTGTGCGTGGCTGGCGCGCAGCCGATCCAGATCATCCGGTGTGGCCCCGGCCACCGGCCTGGCCAGGCCGGGCTGACTGAACACAGGGCCACGCGCAGCCCAAGGCACGGCGGTACGCGACAGTTCATTCATCGCTATCACGCTTTCAGCTCCCCGGCCATCTGGTCAAACACCGTGCAGCCGACGCGACCCTTTTGCCGCCGGCGGATTGTGGGGCTTGTGTTCGGCTGACCTCGCCGTCTGCTGCCGGTGATTGCGCGGGCCCTGGTGCTCCGCCGCTTGCGGCATGACCTGCCTGCCCAGCCCGGGATACCGTCCGTCTTCAACGGCTTTTGGCTCGCGGATGGTTATCAGAGGGTCTTGGCTGGACGATTGGCGGGGGGCGGCGCGCTGGTGGCCGGAGGGCTGCCACCAGGATGGTCCAGCTGATGAGGGCGAGCGCCGTGATCGACTCGATGGTCAGCGATTCGGTGACGAAAGACGCCGAGATCGACTCCCGGAAGCCGAAGAGGCCCACGGTGAGGCTGATGATGAGGGCGCCAAGGGTTGCGCAGGTGTAGCCGGCGGCGAGCAATCCGGCGAGCGGCCGTGGCCATATCAGCAGGACGGCGGCTAGAGCGAACCCGGCCACCGCGTCGAGAAGGAACAGCGGCCCGTTCGTGGGGATCTGGCGGTATCCCTCCTGCCACAGGTGGAGATGGACGTACCCGATCCAGGCCAGGAGCGCCACACAGCCAAGGCGTAGCAGGACACAGCGTCGGTGTCGCCGGCGATCGGCCGCAGCGAGGGCGGGTAGGACAGCACCGCGGTCCCGTTGGGCAGCCTGAGATGAGGCCAGCTAGCGGGCGCGGCCGCAGGGCGCAGAACGGGGAATGCCCCGCTGGGCGAGCGCCCGGGCACGGCGAACACGATGACAATGACGGCGATAGCGGCTAGGGCAGCGACCGCGGCTAGCGCACGCCAGCCGCGCCGGGCGATCCAATCTGTCACGGCTCGTCCTCTCCTGGGTCAGCGGGCGGACCCGCATCCGAACCCGCCGCGGCGGCGTGCGCGGTGTGCGACGACCGGGCGGCTAGATGTTGCCGTCGCCATCGCTCGGGCCGCCGTTGTTGTCGGCGTCACCATCACCGCCGTTGCCCTGCGGGATGGGGTTGGCGCTCTGAGCAGGTGCAGTGGTCGGGGCGTGCGTCGGCGCGGGACTCTGAGCAGGTGCAGTGGTCGGGGCGTGCGTCGGCGCGGGACTCTGAGCGGGTGCAGTGGTCCGGGCGTGTGTCGGCGCGTGACTTTGCTGATGGGACGAACCGGCAGAGGCGGTCGAGCCACACGCGGCCAGAACAATGGTGGCGACGCCGGCGACCGCCAACGCCAAAATCCTCTGAGGGCGGCGTTTAAGTGCTTTCGTCGTGGCAACTGACTTGGTCATTGTTTCTCCTCTTTCTTTTGTTTGCTCCCCGGCACCGGTCCGCCGGCAAATACACCTCTGCACGGACCTACCTGGACATCGGCCGTTGGCCCTGACGTACCTCGTGCGTTGGAAGCACACGGACGAGCTGGCCGTGACAACCGTCAGGCCTGGCGCCGCTCGCTACGCCGCGGTGAACTCCAGTCCCGGTTCAGCGCCGGATCTTCCAGAACCGCCAGGTGCTGCCGGAGTCCGCGACTTAGCGGTGTTTCAGGTATGTGATCACGCTATGTTTGCCAGGCCTGAGTTCGCATCCGCAGGCGTCGATAGTCATAGCCTGCGATTGATAGCCATCTTGATAGGTAGGCGTTAGACGGATGCCGGAACATCACCCGCGTGCCGATCACCAGCAGCCCATCGGCCTGCGCGGCGGCCGCCGTGTCCGGCCCGATGCCGAGCCGCCCGGCCGCCCGCCACACCAGCATCGGATCACCCGCCGGCTCCGCCGCCGCGACCAGCAACAGCTGCCGGGCCGCCGACGGCAGGGCCTCGCACCGCCGCAGGAAACTTTCCCCGATTCGGTCGGGCAATCCCGGGGCGCCCAGCACACCGAACCCGCCCGCCAGGTCTTCCAGCGTCAGCCCGGGCGGCAACTCCAGCAACGCCAGCGGGTTGCCCACGTCTTCGCGACAATCCGGTCAAACACCCGCTCATCCAGCCGGTTAACCACGGTCCGTTCGGCTGAAAGATCATTTGATCCGAACGAACGGTGAAATCGCCGCGCTCATCCGGGTGAGACTCGGCAGGGACGACCCACCTAACGTTAGGCGCGTCCGCATGGCCGGTCCCGGCGCAAGTACCCGCCGCGGCCAGGAGGGGGCGCCAGCCCCGCTGTCCCAGGGACCCCGCGGCCGGGAACGTCCGCACCGCCTCCCGCCAACAGCCGTACGGTACTGCCCGGCATCCTGACCCGAACGGCGCGACCGGGGAATACCCCGGGTCGTCGCGCCCGGCCAGGCCGTGCACTGACCATGGTGCTAGCCAGGGTGCGAGCCACTGGCGGACGCGGCCACGGAGCCGCCGTCCGCACCATGTAACCAATCCCCAGGCACAGACAGCCAGGGGGAGCAACCCGCAGCGGCGCTCAGGGCAGCGCGGCGCAGCCGAACAAAGGAGACGCAATGAGCACGCCCACAAACCTTGAGGTCACCGACCGTAAGGACACCGACAAGGAGAAATCGGCACCGAAGTTCACCGGTGCGACGTGCGCCGAGGTTCTCGCCGACTTCGTCCATCAGACCGAGTTCGACGATCTACCCGGCGAGGCGGTCGAGATGTCGCGCAAGATGGTGCTCGATCAACTCGGAGGTCAGCTGGCCTGCTCGGTCCTGCCCTGGAACAAGGAAGTCCTGAAGTATGTGGAGGATCTCGCGATCGGGTCGGACCAGTCCACGATCTTCAACTACGGAGTGCGATCCGCGCGGAGTACGCCGCGTTCGCCAACGCGACCTTCGGTCATGGCTTCGAGGTCGATGATTTTGTCCCCGCGGCCACCGCGCATCCGGGGTGCGTCGCGGTTCCGGCGTCGCTGGCGGTCGCAGAGCGGGAGCATTTGTCCGGCCGGGACCTACTGGCGGGTGTGGTTGTCGCGGCCGAGGTGACCTGTCGGGTCGGAGAGTCGGGCATGAAGTACATGCTGGCCCGGGGCTTTCACGAGACCTGCGTTCTCGGCGTGTTGGGCGCGGCGGCCGTTGCGGGCAAGATGCTCGGCCTCGATCCGGCCCAGATCACCAACGCCCTGAGCATCGCCGGCAGTCACGCTTCCGGGACCACCGAGTTCGCTCAGACGGTTTCACCAAGCCCCGCCTGAGACCGATTCGTGAGCTACCTGACTTGAGCCTGCCTCCGACCCGCGGAGGCAGGCTCAACCCCCTAATGAGGACAACGGGGGGCGGCAGTGCGCGGGCGTTGGACGACTAGCCGCGCTCTCCGCCTAGGTCCCCGTGTCCCCGGCCGATCCTGGCGGCCATGCCGGGCACGGTACCCGCCACCCCGCGGCCCGGCACGCGCTGCTGTCAGCGCTGCGCGGCCCAGGGACCCACACCCGAGATCCGATCCACCCTGATGTGGGTGATGTACCCGGGCGGCGGGTTGTCCATTGGCGGAAAGCGGACATCGGGACCAAGATAGGTGCGGGCGAGTCGCTGGAGGAGTTCGGCAGCACCTCCCTCGGTGATGCGGGCAGTGCCGTAGATGACCAGGTATTCGTTCAGGCCCATGGCGTTACGCGTGTCGGTCTCGATGGACAGCGCGACCCGGCTGTCGTTGCGGATATTGCGTACCTTGCGGTGCTCGGGGAGGTGGCCCGCCACGACCTCGTCCCTGTCCAGGCCGACCCATACGACGCTGACCTGGGGGCTGCCGTCCGGGTTCAGGGTTACAAGGTGCGCCAGGGCCGGGGACTCCAGTACGGCCCGGGCGCTGTCGGGCAGCGATGTCATGCAGCGACGCTAGCAGCATGCGCCGCCAGCCAGCATCGCAGGCGTGCCCGGGAAATGCGCAGGGACTAGTACCAACACCGAGATGACTCAATCCGTGGACAGCTTGAGCCCAGAACCGAGATGCGGATCCGGCGATCCGGTGTATAGAGCCAGGACTTCCGTGTCACGCACCGTAGTTGCCTGCGCACCGCTTGACGAGCGATATCCGATCCGATCTGTCGGCCAAAGTGGCTTCTGTGATCTTCGGGTTCGGGCATGCATAACCGGCCGATCAGGTCGCTTACGTCCCACAGCGGCCGACACGCTCCGTCACGATCTCTGGCTCTCCGCCGCCGTTTTGCGGGTCTCGCCAGGTTTCCAGCCCGCGGTAAGTTCTGTGTGCGGCCGGTCCTGTCTGCCTTCGATGATGAGCGGTACGGCGCGCACGACGTGTGCGGGGGTGACGTCCGCGGCCTCGGCCGGGCGGCTGGTGCCCGGCTAGCTGCCTGCCGAGACATAGCGCGCAGACGCAGTGCGAACTTATCCAACCTTTGAAGCCGTGTCGGCGTTAGATAAGTATGCGGCTCCGCGAACCCGAGGTCCCCTTCGAGGACTTCGTGCACGCCCGGGCGGGCGCTTTGCTGCGGACCGCGCTGTTGCTGGCCGGGCAGAACAGGGCAGATGCGGAGGATCTGCTTCAGCTGGCGCTGGAACGGGCGTACCGGCATTGGCCGCGGGTCTGCCGGTCGGGGGAGCCGGAGCGGTACATCCGCGGGATCCTTGCCAACGCATCGGCTGACCGGTGGCGGCGGCTGGCTCGGCGGCCGGAGGGGTCGATGCCGGCTAGCTTCTCTGGCCCGGCCGTGGCAGATCACGCTGCTGCGGTGGCGGACCGGGATTACCTGCTGCGGGCGCTGGCGGGGTTGCCGCCGCGGCAGCGCGCGGTGCTGGTGTTGCGCTACTTCGATGACTTGTCCGAGGCCGAGACCGCGCAGACGCTCGGATGCAGCCTGGGCACGGTGAAGAGCCAGGCGGCCCAGGCGATGGCCAAACTGCGCGAGGCCGCTGAGCCGGGCACATCCGGTCTGCGGAGCCGGCTGCCAGCCGCCAGCCGCCGGGGGGCCATGCCGGAAGTGGGGACAGATGGCTGACATCGAGCAGCAGCTGCGCAGCGCGATGCACGCCGCGGTCGATGGCGAGGAAGCAGTCGCGGGCGAGCTGATCAGGCTGGTCAGGCGCCGTCACCGGCGGCACACCGCCTGGGTCGGCAGCGTCGCGGCGGCGGTTATTGCCGCTAGCGCTACGGCTCTTTTCCTATCCCTGTCTGGTGGTGGAAGCGCGGCGTCTGCGTCTGGTCCTGCAGGCGCGGCGTCTGGTCATGGAGCCACGGCGTCTGGTCATGGAGCCACGGCGTCTGATCATGGAGCCACGGCGTCTGATCATGGAGGCGCGGCCCTAACGGGGACGCTCGTGGCAACTCTCAGAAACCCGGAATCTTCGGCTCGCGGGGTAGCGTTCGGGCCGGGCGCGAGGACGCTAGCCGTCGGCAGCGTTAATAACAACGGCAACCCATCCGGAGCCGGCGGATCAACCTACGTGTGGGATATCGCCACCAAGACGATCACCGCCACCCTCACCGGCCCGGGACGCGGGGGCGTGGACGACGTGGCGTACGCGCCCGGCGGGACGACCCTGGCCGCAGCGGACTATAACGGCAGCACCTACCTGTGGGATATCGCCACCAGGAAAGTCACCGCCACCCTCACCGACCCGGGAAGGAAGGGCGTGGACAGCGTGGCGTACGGGCCGGGCGGGACGACCCTGGCCGCAGCCGACGCCGACGGCAGCACCTACCTGTGGGCTATCGCCACCAAGACGATCACCGCCACCCTCACCGACCCGCGAAGCAAGGGCGTGGACTACGTGGCGTACGCGCCGGACGGGACGACCCTGGCCGCAGCGGACTATAACGGCAGCACCTACCTGTGGGATATCGCCACCAAGACGATCACCGCCACCCTCACCGACCCGCGAAGCGGGGGCGTGGACAGCGTGGCGTACGGGCCGGGCGGGACGACCCTGGCCGCAGCCGACTTTAACGGCAGCACCTACCTGTGGGATATCGCCACCAAGACGATCACCGCCGCCCTCACCGACCCGGGAAGCAAGGGCGTGGACTACGTGGCGTACGCGCCGGGCGGGACGATCCTGGCCGCAGCCGACACCAACGGCAGCACCTACCTGTGGGATATCGCCACCAGGAAAATCGCCGCCATCCTCACCGACCCGGGAAGCGGGGGCGTGTACTACGTGGCGTTCTCGCCGGACGGGACGACTCTGGCCGCAGCCGACAGCAACGGCAGCGCCTACCTGTGGAAAATTGCAAGCCGTACATCCTGACCATCAACAGGACGTCGATTCTCCAGCGGATCTGCTCAGCTGGCAATGGCGGCCGTCGGCTTGGCTTGGGCACCCGGACTCCCGCGTTGATCACCATGAGGGTAAGTAAATCCGTATCGGCACCTGCAGACTGTCCCCGATTGTCCCAGGATGGCCCACCCTATCCCAGCTCAACATGATCGATGGCGCAGATGCGGAAGCTCGGGTGGAATTGCCGAACGAAGCGGAGAAATCGAGAAACGATCGTCTATCTAGGAGACGGGAATGCACTACTGGGAATTCAGCTCCAGTCGACAAGAAATAAGTCCTCCGCGGGCGGATCCGCGCAGATACCTGCTCAGGGCCAGCCTGCTGGACCATGCCAGGTACCCGTGCGGTCAGCATCGGAGTGGATCACTGACTACCCCCGACGGATGCCGGAATATCTGGCGTCCGCTGTCGCAGCAGCGATCGCAAAGCGCGCGGTGCTCTGCGAACGGTCCCGGGATGCTACCCGAGGAGTACGGTCATCACCGCAGGACCCTGACTCTGCGCCATCGCCGTACTCCGGAGGAGCCCGAAGTGGCTGAGCCTGGGGAAGCAAACCCGTCCGGGGAAGAAGATACAGTCCAGGAACAAAAGCCAGCGCGATCCGAGGGTACCGAGACTGAGAGTCGCTACGGCAACCCGTCCAGGTGTCCTGACAACGAGGAGACCTGATGGAACCATGCCCGGTGACGGGTCTGCCTCATCACCGGACTATCGCCGCGCTCGACATCGAGCAGTCCACTACCCGCACTGATCCGGTTAAGGCTGACCTTCGCGACAAGATGTATGGACTGTTCGATGAGGCTCTGCGATCCGCAGGAATCCAGACGCCCCATCGTGATCCATTCATCGACCGCGGCGACGGGGTCCTGGGTCTTATTCACCCGGTGGAGCAGGCGCCGAAAGCAATACCGCTGAACCATGCCATCCCTACTCTCAACCGACTCCTTACCGACTGCAACGCGACCCTTCCGCAATTCAGCCGACCACAGCGCCAGTTGCGTCTCCGCGCGGTCATGCATGCAGGAGAAATCCACTACGATTCCAACGGATGCTTCGGACACGCGCTAGACATCGCATTCCGGCTGCTCGATGCTCCTCCAGTCAAGAAGGCACTCCGGATGACATCCGGTCCGCTAGCCCTTGTCGTCTCGGGAGACATCTACCGGTAGGTTATCTTTCCCCGCAGGGATTTTGAATTTCGAGTCAAGGTGGGTTGCGTGTTGCTTCTGGTGCTGGACGTGATCGGCTCTTGGTTACGGGTCGTGGCTGGATGCCGAGTGAGGCCTGGCTGGCGAGGTCGGCGATTGCCGCCTTATAAGCGCGGTCGGCCTGGCGCAGCGGGCTGCCGGGCGGCGGGCCGGCACTGGCGATGTCTGCGAGTGCGGGGATGATGACGCGCCTGGTCAGCCGGGTGAGGGTCTGTCAAGTTAACGGTGTAACTTCTTCCTCTGTTGTTACTTGCGTCCCGCGCTGAGGCGGCCGTCGAAGGTGATGTCGAAGGCGTTCAAGGGACTGTAAGTTACACCGTTTAACTTACAGTCCCGTCCGAAGGTGACGGCCAGCAAGCCGACTCCGGCCGCGCAGTGGCCGCATCCCTGTTCTTGCACGCCCTTGTTGAGTGATGCAGACTCATGGGCGTGGGCATGCCTGAGACTCGCTATGCGCGGAGCGGGGATGTCATGGTCGCCTACCAGGTGCTGGGTGAGGGACCGTTCGACGTGGTCTATGTGCCCGGCGCCATCTCCCATATAGAGCTGCAATGGGACGCGGCGGGGCTGGCTGCCTTGCTGCGCGGTCTGGCTGAGCATGCGCGTGTGCTGGTTTTCGACAAGCGGGGGACCGGCATGTCGGACCGGGTCGCGGGGGCGTCCACGCTCGAGGAGCGGAGCGATGACATCCGGGCGGTGATGGACGCGGCCGGGTCAGACCGGGCAGCGCTGTTCGGTGTCTCCGAAGGCGTCCCGATGAGCGTGGTCTTCGCCGCGTCGCATCCCGAGTGCGTGACCGCGCTGGTGCTGTACGGCGGCATGGCCCGCACGCTGTGGGCGCCTGACTACCTCTTCGGGGAGACCGAGCGGGAATACCGGCAGGGAACCGAGGAGAACGTTGAGGACTTCGTCGCGCCTGGAGGTATTGAAGCGGCCGTGCGCAGCGGCTTCCCCTCGGCAGACGAGGAGGAGGTCCGGGCGCGGGCCCGCGTGCTCCGGTATGGCGCCAGCCCTGGATCAGGCGCGGCACTGGATGAGATGAACAAGGCGATCGATGTGCGTCCGGTGCTGGACGCCATCAGCGCCCCCGCGCTGGTGCTGCATCAGCACGCTGACCCGTGGGTCCAGGTCGAGCACGGGCGCTACCTGGCCGAGCACATTCCCGGCGCGGTGTACGCGGAACTGGATGGCAAAGAGCACATTCCCACGGGTGCTTTCGCGCCGCACCTGCTGGCGCACATCATCCCGTTCCTGCAGGAGGCGACGGCCAGGGAGGCCCTCGAACCGGACAGGGTGCTGGCCACTATCTTCTTTTCCGACATCGTCGGCTCGACCGCGAGGGCGGCCGAACTCGGCGACGCACGATGGCGGCAGCTGCTGGCCCAGCACCACGCGCTGGTCCGGCGGCAATTGACCCGGTTCCACGGCGTAGAGCAGGATACGGCC
The DNA here is from genome assembly GCA_963742795.1 of uncultured Actinomycetes bacterium. Lineage (GTDB taxonomy): Bacteria > Actinomycetota > Actinomycetes > Streptosporangiales > Streptosporangiaceae > Palsa-504. Next base: position 36,487 of record CAVUNL010000013.1, on the reverse strand, counting down.
GGCGACGGGTTCTTCGCCCGGTTCGACGGACCGGCCCGCGCGATCCGCTGTGCTCTGGCCATCCATGAGGCGATGCGCGAACTCGACCTGCAGGTGCGCATCGGCCTGCATGCCGGCGAATGCGAGGTGCTGGACGGCAAGGTGGCGGGTATCGCCGTCTCAATTGGCGCGCGCGTTTCCGCGCTGGCGCCAGCGGGCCAGGTGCTCGTATCACAGACGGTAAAAGACCTGGTCGCCGGTTCCGGAATCATCTTCGACGATCAGGGCGTCCAGGAATTGAAGGGCGTACCCGGGGAATGGCGGATGTACGCCGTCGCAAGCCCGTAGCAACGACCGGCCAGGGCATCTTGTTCCGCGCCGTTCTTTCTGAGCGCGTGGAAGAGAGCTCGCGTCATCCGGCGCGAGCATGCCGATCCGGTCCGGGCGGCCGCTGTCCGTTTTCATGTGCGACGACACCGTGAGCATCCCGTAGCGCGGCGCTGGCCGGGGCCGCGCCGGTATGCCCGCCTGGCGTTCACGGTGTCGTTTCCCAGCAGGCCGGCGCGGTCCGGGTCGAGGCTAGCGCGTCGATCAGCGCGGGATCCCAGTTGTCCAGGTTTCCGCGGAAGTGCTGGAGCAGCACCAGCGGAACCGGTCCCTCGCCCGCGTCCCGGTATGCGTATTCGATGCCGTTCACCGCGCTGGCCAGCTTGTTCGGAAGGCTGGAGTACGTAGTCATCACTGTGCTTCCTTCGTTACGGGCGGCGTGCACCACGGCCCGTTCAGTAAAGATCGTTGTTCCGAACGGGCCGTGGTGTTACGCCCCCCGGCCGATCTAGGCCTGCGCGGCCTGAGCGGCGGTCTGGATGAGGGCCAGCACGTCCTGTGGGTGGGAGACCATCGCGACGTGGTTCGACGGCACCTCGACGGTGGTGGCGCCCATGCGGGCGGCGAACTGGCGCTCGGCTTCGGGGGGATGGCCTGATCGCCGGCGGCGACGAGGAACCACCACGGCCGTGATTTCCACGCCGGGACGCCCATCACCTCCTGCAGCGCGGAGGCGGACAGCGGCTGCTCAGCACGGCCGCCCCTGCTCGCTCGCCACGGCGCTGGGGCAGGTCGGAGACCGCTGGGCGCTGCTGGCGGTCCGCGAAGTGATGTTCGGCAACCACCGCTTCAGCGAGATCGCGCGCAACACCGCAGCTCCCCGGGACCGCCTCGCGGCGCGCCTGAAGGCCCTCGTCGACGCGGGGATCCTCGAGCGCCGCCGGATGGCCGGCAGGCGCCCGGCTTTGCGATGACAGTGCGTCTATTTGACGTATGCCGATGCTGGCCTGCACATGTCCATGTGGGGCGACGGGCGCGGTTATGCGGTAGCCATCCCCAGGGAGGGTCCTTTTCTTCGTGCAGTGACCGGACGTAGCTGCCCGGGCGGCCCACGTTGTTCCGCGGTGTTGAGGTTCGACTCTGACGCTTCGCCTTGCCGAAGCGATGACGTCATCCGGGTGACGGAGCGGCGCCGCGGTCGCCTGTCCTGGCGCGGCTGTCCTGGTATGCCCATTGCGCTCACTGGCCAGCTACCGCGATGCTGGGCCTGGCCAGCCGTTACTGAGGAGCAGAGCATGACTCAACCGCCAGGTGCCGCCGATCCTGCCCAGGATCACCAAGAGCATGAAGACCAGCCGTGGACGGTCAATATCCCCGGCCATCCGGTGCGCAGCGACTCGCCCGAGTATGTGCGATCGCGGCAGGCGATGACTGACATGGCAAGTCATGTCAGCGGCCTCATCTATGGCCAGCCGCCATATGAGGACCATCATGGTGGTGGCTTGTGGCTCAAGGACGCTCAGGGCTGGTTCCTGGTCCGTAATCTTGTCGGGATGGAATGGTCTTCGCAGTTCTGCGCGGATCCGGCCAAGGTCGACCTGATCCGGCAAAATGCCAGGCGTCTGTACGCAGCTTTCCCTGAAGCGGCCCAGGAACTCGGCATCCAGCAACTGCTTGACACGCCGATCACCGACGCCGCCGGAGTCGCGCAGTGGACCGACTCGATCTGCAACGCCAGCGTTCCGCTGCCCACGCCCGCTCACACCGGCGTGCTGCCGGCGGGCGGCGGGGTGCATCACTATCCGAGTCCGGTCACCGAGATCGCCTTTTTCAAGTACGCCGATTTTCAGCTCTGGGTCACTGACCAGCAGGGTAACCCCGCAGCCGTCGCTCCGGTCAGCCCGCGGGGCTCCGGCGATGGCCGGGTGCACGTGCTCTTTGCGACTCCTGGCTCCGATCTTGCCGGCCAGGTCCGCCAGTCCGAAGCTCAGAGCCAGCCGCTCATACTGGACCCCAGCCATCCGCTAGCCCAGCAGGCCTTCGCGCAGCAAAGCGCCGCCCAAACTCCCGCGCAAGCCGATGGCAGCTAACGAGAGCGCCGATCCGGCGCCCTGGCTAGCCTAAAGGTGCAATGCCAGAGTCGGGGTTGCGGGTCTAACGGTGTTTCCGGGGCGATCACGCCGGGCGTGATGGCCTGGCGGGAGAACTGCCGTTCTGATCGTGATACCGGTGCCGGTGCCGGCTTGGCTTGGCGGTAAGGAGGGACTGCGCAGAGCCGGCTCCGGTTCGCCTCCGCACCTGGCTCCAAGCCGCGTTCCGGGCTGTTGCGCGTGGCGGCTCAGGGTGTCTGGGTGCCGGTGCTGGGTTGGTTTCGGGCGATGGCGACCGCCTCCCGCTGGGTGAGCCGGGAGCCGGCGGAGAACGCCCTCGGGAAGACGGATTCTGGCGGGCGGATGGTTGCGCGTCCAGCTTGAGCAACCCGGCGTGCTGCTTCTCCGCCGTCCGGGCCCCGGCGGTCCGAGGGGAGTGGCGGTCGCCATGTTCGGACACACTGGTTTGGGCATGCTCATCTGAATAGCGGGCCTTGCGCGCTCGTATACGTATGCGCTGGCCTGTATGCCGCTAATGTCAGGGCCGATCGTCAATTCAAATTTGCCCGTACGCTGCCGAGCGCGCCGAATCGGAGCGTCGGGTAGGTATGCCGGGTCCTTGCCACGGCGGCGCGACGATCAGCCGATTACGGCGGGGCCGGGGAGCGGTGCGCGGGTCTCATATGGCGGGGTGGCCGCCGGGAGCCGGGTTTGGCGTGCCGGGCGGCGGGCCGTTATCCGAGATGGTGGTCGCGGGCGTAGCGGATCGCGGCAGTGCGGTTGGCCGATCCGGTCTTGGCGAAGATCCGGTTGATGTGGCTTTTGATGGTTTGAGCGCTGATGTAGAGCTCGGCTGCGATGTCGGGGTTCGTCATTCCCCGGGCCATCATGGAAAGGATCTCGGCCTCGCGTAGGGTCAGCCCGTCGGGCAGCTTCTCGGGAAGCTTCTGCTCGGCCGGTTTCTCCGGTCGTGACGTCGCGGCGGAGAGCAGTGCGGCGCGGACGGCGGGATCGATGACCGACAGGCCGGTGGCTGCGCTGCGCAGCGCCTGGACGATGTCGGCACAGTCGGCGTCCTTGGTGAGGTAACTGCGAGCGCCGGCCGCCAGCGCGGCCACGACCGATGAGTCGTCGACGTAGGTAGTCAGGACCACCACGGCGACGTCGGGGTGTTGCTCGGTCAGCCGGCGGGTGGCCTCGATCCCGTCGAGTACGGGCATGTGCAGGTCAAGAAGGATCGCGTGGGGGCTTTTCTCGGCGACGAGCTGGATGGCCTCCTCGCCGTTGGCCGCGGAGGCGACGACCTCGATCTCGGGAATCGTGCCGAGCAGGACCACGAGTCCTTGACGCACGCTGGCCTGGTCGTCGGCGACGACGATCCGCAGCGGCACGGGCACGTCGGGATGCCCGGTCACCGGGGGACCTTCGCCGTGACGACCCAGTCGCTGCCGTTCTGCCCGGCGCTCAGCGTGCCCTTGACAAGGAGAAGCCGTTCGCGCATCCCGGCCAGCCCGTACCCGCCGTTGACCGTGGCCAGCTCTGGCCCGTGATCGCCGAGGGCGTCCTCGCCCAGGTGGTTGGTCACCGCGAGGCTGGTGTGGGCGCCGGCATAGTCCAGGCGGATGCCCACGGGCTGGTGCGGGGCGTGCTTGACCGCGTTGACCAGCGCCTCCTGCGCGGTCCGGGTCAGGGCGAGGCCGGCCTCGGGCGGCAGCGGTCGCGGCTCGCCGCTGACCTCGAAGCTCACCCGGGCGCCGTGACGGCGCTGGTGGTCCGCGCTGAGCTCGGCCAGGCCGTCTGGGAGCGGGCGGGTCTCGCCGCGCAGGGCGTGCACGGCCCGGCGGGTCTCGTTGAGCCCGTCGGCGGCCAGCCGGCGAGCCTGGCCCAGGAGCTCCACCGCCTGTGCCTCGTCATGCTGCCTGGTGAGGACGGCCTGGGCGGCCTGGATGTGCAGTCCCAGGGCGCCGAGGGAGTGGGCGAGCACGTCGTGGATCTCCCGGGCGATCCGGGCGCGCTCATCCAGCGCCGCCACCTTGGCCTGCTCCTCCCGGAGCTGATCCGCCTTGGCGAGCAGGACCGCCGACTGCTCGGCCTGCACCTGATGAGCGCGCAGGTTACGCCCGAGTATCCAGGCGACGAGCAGGAGGGCGGGGTGTTCGAGGGTGGCCGAGGCGGTCGCGCCCAGCAGCCCCATCACCTCGCATGCGAGTGTCCCCGCGCCCACCACGATCAACCCGGCGGCCAGGCTGGTGTCGCTTCCCGCCATCATCGCGGCGATGAAAGCCAGAACCTCTAGCTCTCCGCCTGTCGGCGTGGCCGCTGCCATGCTGCACGTGACCGTGACGACCCCGAGGGCATACGGCAGGAGGCAGGCATACGGAAGCCGGGGCGACGCCGAGAGGTCGGCAGGTGCCCACAGCACGAGCTGGACGGTGGCGGCGGCAAACGCCTGGATCACCACGGAGATGTTGCCGGCGCCAGGCCAGGGCTGCCTGAAGGTGAGAACTCCGACGATAACGAGCAGGGTGGCCCGTACCGCCAAGTTCGCGACCCGTAGCACGATTTTCATTATCGCTCCCGGACGACCGTGACGCTGCAGTCTCCTCGCCGCGAGGCTTGATGGGTGCCGGCCCGCGGCTGATAAGCCCAAGGACACGACTGACGATAGGAGCGAAGCGGCACCAGGTCACCGGCCCGCGGGTGGAATTCCGGTGTGAGATCTCACCCGCGGCTCATACCGGAGTTCCACCCGGGCGCGCGGCGAAATCGACCTGGCGGGTGGACGCTCCGGTCCCCGGCGAACGCGATGGTTGGGCCAGGAACCGACCCTAAGGAGCCGTCATATGTCCATTACCCGCCGAGCGAAGCGGCCGGTCTCGGGCAGCCGATTCGCCAGGACGCTGCGCCGGCTGCGCTGGCCGGTGATGATCGCCTGGCTGATCGCCGTCATTTTCCTGTTTCCGCTGGCCAGCAGCCTGTCCCAGGCGACCAACAACACCGACGCGGCCAACCTGCCCGCCTCGGCACCCTCGACGCGGGTCATTGCGCTGGAGCTCCAGCAAGCCTCCCGGCAGGGCCCGGGCCAGCCGCAGACCGACACCGCGTTCGTGGTGTTCGCCCGCAGCAAGGGCCTGACGGCTGCAGATATGACCGCGATCACCTCGGCGCGGGCCGCCGTCGGACGCCTGGCCGGGCAGGTGAGCGGGCTCAGCACGCCCGGCCCGGCCCAGCGGTCGGCCGACAGGCAGGCCGCGGTGTTCACGGCGAACGTCACCGCACCGGCGAACAGCCAGGCCAGCGCCGACACGGCCGCGGTGCGGGCGATCCGCGGAGCAGTGGGCGGCCCGGCCAGCCGTGCGGGCGACGGCCTGCAGGTCGAGGTGACCGGGCCGGCCGCGGTGAAGGCGGACACTGGCACCCCGACCACGACCACCCTGGAGCTCACCGCGGTGGTGATCGTGGCGCTGGTGTTCTTCGTCGTCTACCGCAGTCCCCTGCTGTGGTTCTTTCCCCTGCTCGGCGCGGTGGCGGGCATCCAGGTCGCCCAGGCCGGCGCCCACGGCCTGGCCAGCGCGGGGCTCACCGTCAGCCCGCTGTCGTCCTCGATCTTGATCGTGCTGGTCTTCGGCGCCGCAAGCGACTACGCGCTGCTGCTTATCCACCGTTACCGCAAAGAGCTGTGCGGCCACGCCGCCACCGAGGACGCCATGGCCGCCGCCGTGCGCCGCACCCTGCCGACCCTGCTCGCCTCCTCCGGCACGGTCACCGTCGCCATGATCTGCCTCCTGGCCGCGCAGTCGGCCTCGCTGCACGGCCTGGGCCCGGTCGGCGCCGTGGGCATCGTCTCGGCCCTGCTCGCCCAGACCACCTTCCTGCCCGCTCTCCTGCTGGTCCTCGGGCCGGCGGCCTTCTGGCCCCGCGCCCCCCGGGCCGGGCAGACCGGCCGCGGGGAATCCCGCCTGTGGTCGGGCATCGGCACCCGGGTCGCCCGCCACCCCGCCCGGGTCGCGCTCGCCGCCGTGGTGCTGCTCTGCGCGGCCTGCGCCGGGCTCGCCACCCTGCGTATCGACAACAGCAACCTCGCCCAGGTAAAGGGCCATCCCGGCAGCGTGGCCGGCGCGCAGCTAGTCGACGACCACTTCCCGGCCGGCCTGCTCGAGCCCGTCGTGATCCTCGCTCCGCCGGACCAGGCCAGAGCCGCCGCCACGGCGGCCCGGGCCACCCCAGACGTCAGCACGGTGCTGCCGGCCACGCCGGTGGAGGGCTACGCCAGCTACCTCGCCATCATGTCCGTCCCGCCCTACGGGGGGAGCGGGCAGGCCGTGATCGTGCACCTGCGCCAGCGGCTCGACCGTGACGCGCCGGGCTCGCTGGTGGGCGGGGATCCGGCCGTCCAGTACGACATCACCCAGGCCTCCGCTCACGACGCCCTCGTGCTCATCCCGCTGGTGCTGGTCGTGATCCTGGTCGTCATCGCCCTGCTCTTGCAGGCGGCCGTCGCGACCCTGGTGCTGGTCGCCACCACCGCGCTCAGCTTCGCGGCCTCGTTCGGCCTCTCGAACCTGCTGTGGCGCTACGGGCTGGGCTATTCCGGCATCGAGTCGCAGGTCCCGGTATACATCTTCATCTTCCTGGCCGCGCTCGGCGTCGACTACAACATCTTCCTGGCCGCCCGCATCCGGGAGGAATCCCGGCACCTGGGCATCTGGCAGGGGACCCTGCGCGGGCTCAGCGTCACCGGCGGCGTCATCACGGCCGCCGGCATCGTGCTCGCCGCCACCTTCGCCGCCCTTGTCCTGGAGCCCACGGTCTACCTCACCGAGGTCGGAACCGCGGTGGCCATCGGCGTCCTGCTCGACACCCTGCTCGTACGAACGGTGCTGGTCCCAGCTGCCCTGCTCACCATCGGCGAGCGCGTCTGGTGGCCCACGCGATCAGACCATCAGGTAGCGGCCGTCACGGCCGGCCGTGACCCGGTCAAGGTATAACGCAGGCTGCCGAGGACCAGGCCGGACGCAAGTACCGCGAGCACCGCGTCCCGGCCTTTGGTCCTCCGCAGCGCCGTCGTACCGGTGAGCAATCGCTGAGTCGCCCGCAGCAGCGGCCGGGCGACCCCGGCCGCCGCCTGACGCATACCCTCCGCATCGAGCCGGACGGCTCGTTCTCCATCCTCGCCCTGGCATGCCGGCCAGCCGGATAACCCGCATCCATGACCAGATCACCTGATGCGCGTTCGCCGTCCTCCAGGGCATCGAGCACGAAGAACTCCTTCGACACGCAGCTGAATGTGATCGGCGAGCACGATAACCTTCTCAGCCCTGCGGAAGGACAGCGAACTACCCAGGATCAGCGTCCATGCCGGCTACGTGTGCGGTGAGTAAGAGGACGACGCGTTGGTGACGGGGTTCGCGACGCCAGGCTCGACTCAAAGCGCGATCACCACCGCTGTATATTCATGCGCCGCCATACTGCGGAGACACCGTACGCTTCTGCCGCTGGTCGCGAGTAGCTAACGTTTGTCGGCGCGGCCGCAAACGATGCACGCCCCCGGACGTGAGCCCCCCGGGTACAGTCTCGTCCTGAGCCATTGCTCCGCTGGGCTCCCCGCGGACCGGTAGGCCGACCGGAACCGGGGCCCCAAGCCCCGGCGCGGCCAGCTGAAACAGCCGAACCGGCCGGTCAAGGTCCTTCAGCCGGTGCTCGCCCAGGTCCACCAGCGTGAACCCCAGCTCCTCCTCCTCATCCTCCACGATGGTCTGCGTCGCTTGCGAGAGGAACACCTGGCCGCCGCGGGCGGCGGCACAGATCCGGGCCGCGCGATGGACGGCTAGGCCCGTGTAGACTCCCTCGGCCGGGACCGCGTGGCCGGTGTGAATGCCGATCCGCACCCGGACCGGCGTGCCGGCCGGCCACTGGTGGCCCGCCAGGGCCCGCTGGATCTCCAGCGCGCACAGCACGGCCTGCTTCGCGTCGGCGAACGTCACGAAGAACGCGTCGCCCTGCGCGTCCACCTCGTAGCCGGCGTACTCAGCGACAGCCGCGCGGACCAGCCGCCGGTGCTCGGCCAGGATTTGCCAGTAGCGGTCTCGCAGGGCCTTGACCAGCCTGGTCGACCCCTCGATATCGCTGAACAGGAGTGTGACCAGCCCGCTCGGAAGCCCGCTCACCTGGCGGTCTCGCACCTCTGTTGGGCCAGGTTCCAGGAGCGCCTGGTTGCCGCCTGAGCGCGGTGCAGCGTCCGGTGCCTCGGGAAGGCCGGAGCGCTTAGGAGACGTGAGCGGGCGTGTGCGGCGCGCATCTCCCGCTCCGGCGGAGTCCTGCTCCCCCACATGCCGGATTCCCCCGACGGCGTAGACCAGGCACGGGTGCAGCACGTAGGTGCCTGCCTCGGGCGGGAGGTGGAACTGCTCGATGTCGCCCAGGGAGTAGAACCGGCGCCGTCCGGCTTCGTCGAGGTAGCCGAGCAGGCCGTTCTGCCACAGGACGGAGGCCAGGTTGGTCGGCTCCTGGAAGTGCAGGTCCGCCACTTCTTGCAGGGCCGCCAGGTCCCCGCGGGAGAACCGGTCGGCGCCGATCATCCGGACGAAGGACCGGACGTCCTCCTGCACGCCGCTGATGTAGGCCTGGGTGCTGGTGAACAACTCGGAGTAGTCGTGCAGGGCGGCGCCGGCCGGCATCAGGTCCGAGGAAATCTGGTTGGCGCACTGAGCGAGCTGGGAATCGCCGAAGCGCTTGGCGCAGCGTTGCACCACTCCCGCCAGCGCGGCCGGGGGCAGGGCGTCGCGGCCGGCTTGCTTGTGCCGCAGGACCTCCTCGCTCAGCTCGTTGCCGAGGGAGATGATGTCGCGCGGGATGAGCCGGGTGTGGCTGAGCAGGTAGTCCTCGACCGACCCGTCACCGTCGGGTCCGGGCCACTGGCCCTCGACCCCGAGCCAGTCGCCGATCGCGGGCGGGCCGCCCGGCGGCCGGGCGCCGCATCAGCAGCGAGGCGGGCAGCCGGGCCAGTTTCTGCCCGAGCAAGTACAGCAGCGAGCCGCGGTCCCAGGTCAGGACCCGGATGTGGGGTTCGTTGTAGTACCGCGGCGCATGCTCGGACCGGTACACCGAGGACATGACGATGTCGCGGATGCACACCACCACGTGCAGGCGGCCGCCCAGCTTGTGATCCCGCAGCAGCCGCATGACCTGATAGAACAACCCCTCCTGGCACTTCAGCCAGTACATCGGGGCGTGGCTGAACTCCTCGTCCACCGCGTCCAGGTAGAAATAGATCGGTTTGCACCGGGCGACCACCTCGCCCAGCAGGTCCTCCAGGTCATCCCACAGCGGATCATCCAGGTACGTGGACAGCTGATAGGCCGTCTGCCGCTCGTTGATGATGTCCCGCACCTGGCTGTAGATCGACCGCGGCCGCCGGAAATCACCCAGCAGCCGCGCGTACGACTGCTCGATCTCGACAGCCTGCCCGTCCTCGACCTGCGCCCGCAACTCCGGGCGGCGCAGCAGGTGCGAGGCCAGCGCCCGCATGATCGCCCGTTCCCAGATCTGCATCCACTTCTCCACCAGGACCAGGTCCGAGAACCACTGGCACGCCTTCACGATGACCTCGGTCCTGGGCAGGCTCTGCTGCGGCACATCGGCATAGACCGAATCCTGATGAGCCTGGAAATCCTGCAGCCGCCGCAGGTACACCGTCTTGCCCGCGCCCAGCTTGCCCACGATGACCCGCACCATCGAGTCATTAGCCCGGGTCGCCAGGTGACCATAAGCCGGATTACCGCCGAAATCGACGAACTCGCTGATCAGATCCTCGATATCGGCCCGCGACCCATCCGGGTTCCCGAACGGCCCCACCGGGTCCAGCCGACGCCGCCTGCTCGCCATCCATCTCTCCCAACCCGGATCGTAACCCCAGGCAAGAGTAAGAGCCAGCAGATACTCTCGCGAGGTGTTCTCGGCCCCGCCTACCGTACCCAGCTGATGCTCGCCCTGGTCGAGCACGTGGATGAGAAGGAGCAGCTCCAGGCCGGCATCGCCGGCGTCACCCAGGCCGCCGACGCCGCCGGGGCGATCCGGGCCTGGGCTCACATGCAGGCCTGGCGCAACCCCAAGATCGCGGCCCTGGCCCGGGCCCTGGACGAGACCCGGCACGCCGACCCGTCCGCGTCCGCCGCCTGGGCCGACCGGATGGCCGACCGCATGCGCGGCGCCGTCTCCATCATCGAGCGCCTGCGCGCCGAAGGGCGGCTCGACCCGACCTAGACCCGGCGCGCGTGCACCTGGACACCGAGGGGCAGTACCCGGCATCGATGACCCGGCCAGCCGGTAACGCCTGGTTGACGGTGCGGCGATCCGGTGTCCGCCTGGTCGGTAAGGTGGCTGCAGGCCCTGCGGAAACAAGGGCAACCCTGCGTACCGGGACTGGAGCGGATCAAGATGGCTGGTCGCGAGCGCCGGGGCGGCGGCCGGGGGCTGCCCGTTGTGCGCAGGGCTGGTCGCGCAGGCCGGAACGCATCGGGGCGCGGCCGGGAGCGGGTCCCGGTCGGCGAGCGGGTACGCCAGGCGCATCTGGAGCATTTCTGCCCGGGCGGTTTGGGGTTGCCCGTGACCGGCTCCGGCCCGATCGGGCTCAGCTGGGTCGGTGCTGACCCGGCCGGGTGGGAGGGTAACGCTGCGCGGGCCGCCGGGCAGCGCTGCGGCCGTTGCGGCCGGCCAGTAACGCCACGGCAAGACGCTCGCAGGCGCGTCTGCGGGACTTGGGTCCACGAGGCTTGCCCCAACTGACCAGCCCCTCAAGCCGACCGTGAACGCTCCGCCCGCACGTTGGGGGGACACAGGCAGTGCGGCGGTCGCCGGTCACCTGGCGGCATGTCACCGGCGCGACATACACCAACACCGCTGTTGAATACGACCAGGCACACCGTGCCCGTCGGCGCCGCACCCGCCGGGCAATACGCCGCTTCGTCAGACCCGCGTACGCCCTGGCTTGGTCCCTGGCTGGCCCACGGACCGCGCTATCACCTCTGTCATGCATTCCCGCCAAATCGAGCTGTATGGATGGCGTTTCTTTCATTGCGGCGGGCTGCGGAGGCCAGAACAGGCCGCTGGCCTTGAGCTGCTGTCCGGCTGCGACACTGTTCTGAGGTGGACAGGCGTCCGCAGCCGGACGGGCGCTTTCGGGCGAGCAACGGCTGACCGGTGGCGAACCTGCCTGGGCATGGCGGCCGGAGCCGCCGCGGGCGCCGGGCTGGAACCGGCTAGCCTGCGGCCATGGGTACCTTGTCGATCATTAATGCTGCGGTGTTCGACGGTGTGTCTGACGGCCTGGGTGACGGGCCGGTGTATGTAGCCGACGGCCGCATCGTGTCGGTCGGCGGGCCGCCCCAGCCAGCCGATCAGGTCCTCGACGCGCACGGCGGCACGGTGCTGCCCGGCCTTATCGACGCGCACTGCCACGCCTACGGCATCAGCCTGGACATGATGGCCACTGAGTCGCAGCCGCTCAGTTACGTGGCGCTGGCCGCCGCCCGGCGGCTGGGCCGGGCGCTGACCCGCGGGTTCACTACAGTGCGCGACCCGGCAGGCGGGGACGCGGGACTGGCCCGGGCCATCGCCGAGAAGCTCATTCCTTCGCCCCGTTACTTGTGGACCGGCGCGGCACTGAGCCAGACCGGCGGTCACGGCGACGCTCGCGGTCCGGACAGCGAGACCTGCCCGTGCTATGCGCACGGCTGTGAGGTTGTCGACGGAGTCGACCCGCTGCGCAGGGCGGTCCGGGAGCGGTTCCGCCGCGGCGCGCACGCGATCAAGATCATGACCTCGGGCGGTGTCATGTCGCTGGCCGACCCGATCCGGATCCCGCAGTACTCCGCCGATGAGATCCGCGCGGTGACCGATGAGGCGGCGCGGCGCGGCAGTTACGTGGCTGCGCACGCCTACTCGCCCGAGGCGATACGCCACTCGATCGACAACGGGGTGCGCAGCATCGAGCACGGCAACCTGCTCGATGCACAGACGGCGACGGCGATGGCCTCGGCCGGGGCCTTCCTCGTGCCAACCCTGGCCGCCTATGACGCGATGGAGCGCCGCGGGGAGCAGATCGGCATGCCGGCTGTGTCACGGCACAAGAACCGGGAGGTCCTGGAGTTCGGTCAGCAGGCCATCGAGCTTGCCCGCGCCGCCGGGGTGAGCGTTGGCTTCGGCACCGACCTGATGGGCCCACTGGAGGACGAGCAGCTCAACGGCCTGCGCCTGCAAGCCGAGGTAGACGGGATCTGGACCGCACTGGCCTCGGCTACCTCGGTCAACGCTGAACTGATCGGCCGGCCCGACCTCGGCCAGGTCGCCGAGGGCTGCACCGCCGACCTGCTCATCCTCGCCGGCAACATCTGCGACGACCCATCGGTGGTGTGGTCCCCCGACAGCGGGCGAACGATCGTGCAGGACGGCCGAGTAATCACCCACTCAAAGACCGCCTCATTATCACACGCGCGAAGACCCGCCGTTCGGCATGCGTAGAGATCCGCTTCTGTGATGTTCGCAGTCGCGCATAATTTGGCAATCTGGGCGCCTGCGAGGAGACTGCGGGAATGGCTGGGCCATGGGTCTGGCACCATGTGCGCTTGATCGATTAGGGCATCGCGTCGGAGGTCCGGCGTGGGCATGATCGGGCCTTGCGCCTTGTGATTCGACGCGGTGACCAGTATGAATGGCTCTGGTCACCGCGGTGCGGGCTAGATGTACCGAGGTGCTGCAGGGCTTTGACGACGCGGCCCGCGACCTAGCCGGCGAGGTCCGCGCCCGCCTGCAGGCCAGTCACCTTAGGGGCGCGGCGCAGCACTGGCACTTCCAGCGCCGTGACGGCGCGATCGTCGGCCAGCTGATCGCGGTGGCAGACGACCTGCGCCGCCGGCACGGGCCCGGCGCCTCGGTGGTCATTGTCGTCGGCCGCTCCGAGCACGGATACCACCACGTCCTCGGCTCGGTGCCGCAGGCCCTAGAGCGGCACGCTCACTACCCCGTAATCACGATCGCGTAACGGCCCAGCTGGCGCGGACCGGGCCGGATGTAAGCCTGCGTTGGTTACGGGCTCCGGACCGTCTGGAGCCAGGCCCGGTACGGGCCGACCGGTCGCCGCGTCATGCGGGCCCTGGTCGATCCAGTCTCCATGGGTTGATCAGTTCGATCCCGGTTGCGGAGAAGTCATCGGTGTTGCGGGTCGCCAGCGTCGCTTCGGCGGTGCGGCAGATGGCCGCGATCTGGGCGTCGGCCACACCGATCGGCCGCCCGAGCGTTTCCCTGCCGCAGACTATATCGGCGTACCGCGAGGCGCAGTGCTCGTCGAAGGGGAGGACCCGGTCCCGGAAGTCGTCGCCGAGTAGCCCGCGGACCGCCGCCGCCAGTTCCGTCTTGCGACGACCGGCAGGCATCCGGGCGACACCGTAGAGGAGTTCGGCGGCGGTCACCGCAGTCGTGCCAACTTCTTCGGCGGGCAGCGAGTCGACCCACGAAATGACGCCGGGCTCGGGGATCTGGCGGGTTAGTTCGGAGATGATGTTGGTGTCCAGGACGATCACGGGTCGAACACCGCCGGCCGTGGTGGCTCGTCGCTGCGGTCAGGAATCTGCAGCTCACCTTCCAGGCCGGCGAAGCGCGCGTGGATCCGGCTGCCGAGACCGCGCTCGGCGGCGCTCGGGGCCAGGCGCTCGGTGAGTATGGCCCGTACTTCCGCCTCCATCGAACGCCCGTGCCGCGCGGCCTCGATACGCAGTCGCGCATGCGTCTCGGGATCAAGTCCCCTGATCGTCAGCGTCGCGATCGTCTCCACCTCCTAGCAGGCTGAAAGCAATGTGAGCATTGCTGCCAATGCAAGCATATCATCCGGCCATGCGGCCCCACGGGGAGCGCCCGAAGGGGGTACCGCACTCACCGGCCGCCAGCGGGAATCCGCGAGGTAACTGCACAAAGCGGTAAGGTCGCGCTCAGTGCACTGCAGTCCATTCCGACCAGTTCGGAGGACTTGATTCGAAAAAGTGTCCGAGGGGGGGCTTGGTCCCCGCTCGTGGTGGTACATCCCCAAACGGGGGATCCATCACCACTCCAAGCTAACACGGCGAGGGCCGGCCGGGCCCGCATTTCGCAGGCGAAAAGAGGCGGCAGCACCGGCCCGCCCGACCGGCCCAGGCATGTGACCTGCGGAAACGACGAGGGCGGTGAGCCGGGATCGGGCCGCACGCAGGGCCGGACCGCGGCAGCCGGAGCACGACGCTTAATCATCAGGGAAGCACAGTGACAGCCTCCCGCTGCTGCCCGTCAGTCCCCGCACCGCAGCCGCAGCCCCGTAAACCGGCCAAGATGACCCTTGCCACCGAGTTGAACCCCCATAAAACCGAGTTGAACCCTCATAAGGCAGTGCCCGGCGGCTAGCCGCGCCGGAGCAGATCAAAAGCGGCGCCTTTCCGCGCACGGCGCATAGCCCACCAGCACGCTCCGCATCACCGGCCGCGGTCCGCCACTGCCCGGCGACCTGCCCGGCGACCGCATGGTCCACCGGAGCGGCGAACTCCAGGAAGACGACCGAACCGCCGCCTTCGAGGCCGGCAGCCAGCTCGATCCTCGGCAGCCACCGGTTGCCGGCGCACTCGCGGCACAGGTCCACAAATGCCCAATATGCCGGGTCGAACGGGCATGCCCTCGCGACGACGGTTCCCTCCGGGGACCGCAGCGCCACCGCCCAGTCGCCCACCCCGCACGGCACCCACCCCCCTGCGGCGAGCTCGGCCAGGACCTGGCGATGAGACAGCGACCCCCAGGGCAGCCCGGGAATGAGAGGAAGGCCTGCACTCAGTTCAGGCACCGCCGCAACGTACCGGCACGCCACCGGGCGACGCACCTGATTTGCCTGGCCGCCATCCACCATCGATGCGGCCCGCCGGCGTAGCCACCCCGTCATCTGACGCGCGGGACCCGGCCTCGTCCTCGGTGATCTCGTAAAGCAGAGCGGTGCGGCCAATGCGAGGATGCGGCCGGACGCCTCATGCATCTGATGAACAGAATTGGCGATTCTGTACCGCACAACGGATGAATTATCGGCCGCTGTCAACAGCTCGTAATCGGCGATCGCGATCAGCGGAGGCCGACCGCTTCGGCTCACGTTGCGTGACCCGACCTCGACGTGATTAGGCGCGCATCGCCGCCGGTACGGAGCAACAGGTTGATCTGGGCGCTGCCCTGGTGTCGGCTGGTGAGCCCCGGGCCGAGGGCCGGCGCGGTTGAAACACGGTACCGTCCCGGTCATGGCCACCCAAGCCGAGCGGCGCGCCGCGCGCGAACGCGTGAGCGCCTACCACGAATCGCAGTTGGCCGGACTTCTCCGCCGTGTCGGGGTAGAGATCGACCGCTACCGCGCCGGCGAGATCGACGCCTATGCCGCGGATGAGACGATCCACCACTACCACCGTGCCGCCGCAGAACTCTGGAAGTTCTGTTTCGCCCGAGGCGGCGGCGCTCATGCCGAGTTCATCGCCGGCCTCCTCGACCGCATGACCGCCGACGCAGAAACCATCGACTGGTGGGAACGCGCCGCACCGCGACGACACCAATGACCCGACCGTGCTGCGCTCCCGTACGACGTGCCGGGGTTCTGTCACGGACCGTTGCCACGCCTCCAGACGGTTGAGCGCGCTAACCGCCGTTAGGTACGGTGGCGGCGGCTATGGCGTCGTCCACCTGAGGCGCGCGGGAAGGAAAGTTCTGTGCGTGCAGGGGCTGGAGTTCGCGTGCATCGACGCGGCAGCGGCTGGTACCGGCCGCCGACGCGCGAGCTCTGTTGGCTGTGCATTGCGTATGCGATCTGCCACAGGCCTGGCTGATGGTGACCGCCCGCCGCCAGGCCTATGCTGAGCTGGGCCGCGAGGACGCTCTCGCCCTGCGATGGCGCGATCGCGTGGTTGCCGCCGCTCAGCTGCGGGTTGCGCGGGCGGTGATTTCCATGGCCAGGTGGCGTCCGGCTATTCCCTTGGCCCTGGTCAGGCCGTGCGCGTATCGGTCTATCCGGGTGGTGGCCCGGATCAGCAGGACGTCCTCGCTGGCGGTGGCCTCGGTGATGGTCAGCTCGGCCGGGGCGGTGGTGCCGCGGGCGGTGATCTGCCCGCGCAGCCGCCAGGCGTCGCCGTCTCGGACCAGCTCGGTGGACCGGAAGGTGATCTGCGGGTGGTCGCGCACGTGCAGGAATCTGGCCGACTTGACGTCCTTGTCACGCTGCGGATTGCCGGTGGCGAAGCTGGCGGCGTCGATCACCGCCGACACAGTCGAGGACGTGACCGGGTCGGCGATGGTGATCTGACCCGAGACCAGGCGGAAGGTGCCCTTCACCGGGGCAAGGCCGAACATGTGCCGGGTAGCGAAGGTGACTGTCGAGGCGGCCGGGTCGAGCTGGTAGATGCCGGCCGCTGGTATCTGCACGGCTGCGGCAGGAGTGGTATCGGTCATGAGGGTCCTTTCCTCGGCGGGTGCCGGGTCCATGACGCCATGGTCGAGCGCGGGCAGGTAACCCCGCATCACCGGGATCCGGTGACCGCCGGGGCTAGCGCGTGCGGCCGGCGGCCAGCAGCCGCAGTTCCCGGGCGCGTCGTCCGGGGTGAACCCGCCTTCGACAGTGGCTTGAGGGGCTTGGGGCTTGATCACCGCAGTGTGCCCGGCCTGGTCTAGCTCGGCGCGCAAAACCCCAGGCCCGCACCAGGACCGGCGCTGGCCCGGCCCCGCCGCGTTGCGGTCAGCGGTGGACCGGTCCGCTGGGCCCGCGGTCGAGCGCAGCGACTGCATGATCTGGAACGTAGCGGCGGTGGTGAACACTTCGATGTCAGCGGCGGCCAGCACGCCGGTGTACTTCGCGACGACGGGCGCGCCACGCGCTCGGTGACGGTGTCGAGGTGGGCTTTCACCCCTGCCCAGCCGTTCTCCCCGGCCGCCACGTGGATGGCCAGACGCACCAGGGCGCACCCGAGGTAACCGGCGCCGATGGTGGCCAGCTCGGCCACCGCGGTCAGCCTTGACGAGGCGGCCGCCCGGCTTTCCCCGTACCGCGCCGAGGTGGCGCCTCTGATGGTCGGCGGCAAGTGGTGGCAGCTTGCCGCCTGCCGGTCCGCCGATCCCGATCTGTTCTTCCCGCTCTCGTCCACGGGCAGGTCGCTGGAGCAGGCGGCCGAGGCGAGGGCGATCTGCGCGCCAGGTGGACGTTGAGGTTATCTCAGCACCAGATCAGGGGGCCGACAGCCGGCGGTGGGCGGCGATGATCAGGTCCCGGTAATCGGCCCAGGTGAAGCCCTTCGGCTCGCCCTTGCGGCGCCGGTACATCCGCAGGTGCGATCGTGCGTTGCCGTTGCTGTGCCTGGTTGATGTGCGCGCCGCGTTCCGATGGTCCGTCGCTCGCGCATCGCAAGGAGAATCCGGCCGGTTCATCGTGATCCAGAGACGGACACGAGCGCATCTTCATGCCATCTCCACGCCGTCTGCACACGGTCTCCAAACAGCGGCTGCGTGTATGGGTAGTTCTAGGTAATTCCCCAGGCGGACGCTGATGCTTGGAGCCCGCAAATAGGTCACCGATTGGGGTGGTGAGGCAGATGGCTGAGGTCCCTAGGAGCCAGTGATGACTCAGGTGTAACGCACGCTGCAGGTCGCCCCGAGCGACCAGGGTGTGCTCGGCGTGGCGATTGACGCGCCGCCGATGAACCTGATCGGACCCGAACTGGTGCGCGACCTAAATTAGTAATCACGCGCTCCGTGGTGTGCGTCGGGCTCCGCCCAGGGCTGGTCCTGTTTAGCGCCCCGCAGGTCACATGGTGATGTCTGCAGAGGTTCGGCCATGGTCATCTAGCGGAGCGGCCGGAAGCCCGCGCGAAGACCTTCGGAAAATAGCTGTGGCCGCTCCCAGGCGGCGAAGCGGCCGCCCCTGGCGGCCTCGTGGAAGTAGATGAGGTTGGGGTAGGCCTTTTCCAGCCAGCTGTGCAGGGCCGGGAAGATCTCGGCCGGGGAACACGGTGGAAGCGACCGGGAGCGAGATCTGCGGTGACGCCTGTCCGGCCGCAGCGGCGGCGCTGCGCCCGCTCTCCCAGTACATCCGCAGGGCTGGGACTACCGGTTGTCACGGTAGTGGATCACCCCGAGCCGGTTCCGGCACGGCGGTCAGGTGCCGCCCTGCTTCTGGCCCGCGGTCGCGGGCTCGAACGCCCGCGAGCACGTAGCCTGTGGCGGCAGGGTCACCTGGTGCCGTTCCTGGGTCTGCCGCATCGGCAGCGACCACAGGGCGGCCGGCCCGGCGTGGTCCCGCAGCGGGACTGCCCAGGCCGGTGAGAGGAAGGGAAGCCCATGGCCACCGAGCATGTGCTTGAGGTTGCGGTTCGCCGGCACATCATCGAAAGCGAACGGCCGTTCGCCAGCGTGCTGGACGGTATCTTCGGCGGCATCAGCCGGCCTGACATCGGGCCGCTGTTCCGCGACCTTGAGGCCAGTACGTCGTATGAGCAGTTCAGCTCCCTGGTCCAGCAGGCGCAAGGCAGCGCCGGGCTGATGCGGTTCTGGCAGCTGGACCTCGACGTCGCGCTGACTCTTGATCCGCAGGCGCGGCAGCAGGCCGGGCACCGCCTGGTCCGCCTGATCGCCGGCAACCCGGTCACCATGGGGCAGATGACCCGCCATGTGGCCGATGCTGGCTCGTACGCGCCGGTCACCATCCTGATCCAGGAGCTGCCGGATGGGGGAACCCGTGTGGCTTACGACTCGGTCGCCAGCCAGATCGCTCCCTACCACGATGCGGCCGCCTCGCAGGTCGCCCAGCGCCTCGATACCGAGGTACTCACACTCCTGCATGAGGTGACCGGAGCGCCGGCATCCGGAGCTGCCTGAACCACGGTGTTGCCGTTCACAGCCCAGCATCTGCCCAAGCACCAGCGCAGGCCTTTCAGGTCGAAGTAGACGGTCCGCGGCAGGAGAAATCAGCCTGAAACGCGCGCGGTCCCGCCGATCTGGCGCGGCACTTGCTTTCGTGTTACCGATGTCGGCGCAATCTAGATCAGGGCATAACGCGTCCCCGGGAACCACCCAGGCAGGGGCTAACTCCTGCACGCTGGCCTCTCAGGTTAGCCAGGGCGCCGTGCGTCAAGGGTGTAGCCAGTGGTGCTGTCCACATCGGCCGGGATGTCGCCCTCGGGCCGTGCCAGTGGGTTCGAACATCAAGATCGCACCGCGCGGCGGGGCGGCTCGCCCGCGCATTTCTGTTAGAGAGTTCCAAGGCGGTCGCCCAGGTTGAGTTCGAGCGGTCCGCGGGTCTGCAGGCCCTGCGCGAACAGGGCGGCCGTGCGGGCCTGGGCGGTGTCCGAGACGACTAGCTGGTGGAACCGGCGGGCGTCGGCGCGGATCGCGTCCGCGCCGGGCAGAGTCAGCTCGTTGAGCACCCGCTTGGCCGATCGCACCGCGTCGGCGGGGAACGACGCGATGCGCCGCGCGAGCCGGGCCACGAACGCGTCCAGGTCAGCATCGGGCAGGGCCCGGTTGATCCAGCCGTACCGTTCGGCCAGCTCGGCGCCGAAGTCGTCCGCGCCGAGAATCGCCTCCATGGCCCGGCCCCGTCCCAGCAGCCGGGCCAGGTGCTGCACGCCGCCCGCGCCCGGAGTCGTGCCAGCACCGACCTCGATCTGTGCCAGGATGGCGTTCTCCCGCGCGGCGAACCGCATGTCGCACGCCAGCGCCAGTTCGCTGCCCGCCCCGCGGGCCCGGCCGCGGATCTTCGCGATCGACACGACCGGCAGCTCGCTGAACTTGTGCCACAACATGCCCAGCGACGCATCATCCGGCCCGCCCGCCTTAGCCGCCTCAGCGGTGTACTCCCCAACCTTGGTCAGGTCGACATGCGGGACGAAGTACTCGGGGTCGGCGCTCTCCAGCACCATGACCCTGGTCTCCTGGCCGGATTCCAGCGCGCCGAGCAGCCCGACCAGGTCGCGCACGAGCTCCGGCCCGATCAGGTTCATCGGCGGCGCGTCAATCACCACGCTCAGCACACCCTCATCGCTCGGGGCGACCCGCAGCGTGCGGTACACCTGACTCATCACTAGCTCCTCTACCACTCATGCTGGTGGCCTGCAGACGGCCGCGCCGGCCGCTGGCGGGCTGCAGTGGCGCGCAGACTGGGGTGGCCGACCAGGTGGCACTCGGTCGGCCACCACCGTTAGGGGTGTCAGATCCCTTTTCCCTCCAGTCTGGAGGTCAGTCGGCTCTGGACGCGCAGAAGCAGGCATTCTGGGCTACCTCCGCCGATAATCCCTTCAAACTAATAGGGATTCATACTCGGCATCGATCAGTTTCGCAGTGGCTTGATGCTCTTGCTCGCTCAGTGTTATTGGCGCTCGATCTCGGCGACGCGCATACGCCCGCCACAATGCGCGGCCAGCGTCGATCTGACTATGCCGCCCGCGATGATACCGAACGGTGGGCAGCGGCCGTCGCCCCGGTTTCGCACGTCATGGCGGTTGCGGCCAGGTCGGAAACAGTCCAGATCAGGACAAGGCGCGGTCATGGGGCGCGGCCCAATCCAGCAGTGGGCCGTCGGGGATGATTCTGGTCGGGTTGATGTGTGGATGCGTGCTGTAGTAGTGCCGCTTGATGTGGTCGAAGTTTGTTGTGTCCCGGAAGGCGGGTAGCGAGTACAGGTCCCGCGCGTAGCCCCACAGGCTCGGGTAGTCGGTCAGCCGGCGCAGGTTGACCTTGAAGTGGTAGTGGTAGACCGCGTCAAACCGGGCCAGGGTCACCCATAGCCTGACGTCGGCCTCGGTGATCGCGTCACCGAGCAGGTACCGGCGGCCGGCTAGGCGCTGCTCCAGGTCGTCCAGGGTGGCGAAGACCTTGGCCACCGCGTCGTGGTAGGCGTCCTGGGAGGTGGCCATGCCTGAGCGGTACACGCCGTTGTTCACGGTCTCATAGACGACCGCGTTGATCGCATCGATCTCGGGGCGCAGGGCCTGCGGGTACAGGTCGGTGCCGTTGGAGAACGCGCCGAACTGGGTGTCCAGGTCGATCGTGATGTCTGGGAAGTTGTTGCTGACAATCCGGCCGGTCTGCCGGTCCCACAGCACCGGGACGGAGATGTGCCCGTCGTAGCCGTGCTCGGTCGCCTCGTAGGCCTGGCGCAGCAGCGAGAACCCGTTGACCGGGTCCAGCGAGTACCCGGGGCCGTCGCGGAACGCCCAGCCGCGGCCGTCCCTCACCGGGTCGACGGCCGACAGCGAGATCGTCTCCTCAAGGCCGAGCAGCTTGCGCACGATCGCGGTCCGGTGCGCCCACGGGCAGGCCCAGGAGATGTACAGGTGGTACCGGCCGGCCACGGCCGGATACCCGCTGGAGCCGTCCGCGGTGACCCGGCCGCGGAACGGGTAGGCGGACCGCACGAACTCCCCAGTCGTCGGCTGGGGCTGCTTCCGCCGGAAGTCGCCATAGTCGCCGAAAGTCGCGAAGTCGACCGGGCTTGCGCCGCCCGCCTGCTGAGTGGTGGTCATGGTGTTGGAACCCGGCGGCAGCGGCGGCCATTCCGTGCCGCAGCGGCAGATGACGTCGCGTAACGGGCCGCCCGCTAGCGGGCATCGGCTGAAGCAGTTCTGTCCGGCAGCCGTAGGGCGTCGGCCGCCGGATAGAGCCCCCGTTCCCGACGATCCGATCGGCACTCGCCGGTGACGCGCCGCAATCTCAGGGCAAACGCGAACCGCCTGGCGCCAGGCTGGGGTGGCGAGCGTGACCGGTGCCCGGTCCGGGCCGCGCACGTGATCGCGCTCGGTGTCGACGGGCACCGCCAGGTCGATGATGGTGTCGGCGGTGCCGAGCAGCGCGCGGGCGCGCAGCCGTTTCGGCAGCATCGCGGTGACCCGGAAGACGACCCAGCTAAGCGCCGAGGCGCACACGGCGGCGGACAAGATGCCCACCTTCGCCTCGGCCAGCTGGCTGCCGCGGAAGGCGAGCGAGGCGATCAGCAGCGACACGATGAAGCCGATGCCCGCGACGGCCCCGGCCCCGGTCACCGCCGCCCAGCCGACCGGCGGGCGGATCGCACCGCGGCTGACCCGGGCCAGCAGCCAGGCCGCGCCGACGGTCCCGGCCGGTTTCCCCACCACGTAGCCGAGCAGGATCCCGAGCGTGACCGGCGAGGTGTAGGCGCGGGCCAGGAAGCTCCCGCTGACCGTGATCCCCGCGTTCGCCAAGGCGAACAACGGCACGATCAGGTAGCTCGTCCAGGGATGGAACAGCTGCTGCAGCCGGTCGTTCGGCGAGATCGCCAGCCGCACGCTCTCCCGCGCGCCGCGGGCCAGCTCCGGGACCGGCTGCTCGCGGAACTGCCGGAACGATTCCGAGGCCTGCTCCAGGTCGCTGCGCGCGGCGGGGTAGGCCACCGCGAGCAGGCCCATCGCCAAGCCGACCACCACCGGATCGACGCCGGACTCGAAGAACGCGACCCAGGCCGCCACCCCCAGCAGCAGGTAGGCCAGGCCGTTGCGGACACCCCGCCGGCGCGCCACCGTCACCGCGCCGAGGATGGCAACGCCCGCCGCCAGTGCGGTCAGGTCGATGTGGCCGCTGTAGGCCAGCGCGATGACCACGATCCCCGCCACGTCATCGGCGAGCGAGAACGTGAGCAGGTAGGTGCGCACCCGGTCCGGGACGCCCGGGCCGACCAGGGCCAGCGCGCCAAGCGCGAATGCGGTATCGGTGGACATGGCCGTGCCCCAGCCCGACGCTGATGAGCGGCCGAAGTTGATGGCCAGGTAGATCGCGATCGGCACGACCATCCCGCCCAGGGCGACCACCAGCGGCAGCGCCACCCGCCGCCGCTCCCGCAGCTCGCCCAGGTCGAACTCGCGGCGCGCCTCCAGCCCGGCCACCAGGAAGAAAAACGCCATCAGCCCGGAGTTCACCCAGCCCTGCCAGCTATCTGCCAAGCCCCCGGTACCGGACCGGATCATCAGCACGGTGTGCCACGTCGCCGCATACCCCGACGGGCCGATGTTGGCCCAGGCCAGCGCAGCCAGCGTGGCGGCCAGCAGGACCGCCGCGCTGCCGGTCTCGGTGCGCAGGAACCGGCGAAGCGGCGTCTCCAGTCGCCGCGCCCACACGGTGCGCGGCGAAAACTGCGAGGCGGAGGCGCCGGGTTCGGTCACCCCAGGATTCTCTCGCGCGCCGCTCTAGCTCACGATCGCAGAGCCGGCCGGGCGAGCGCGGGCGCTCGCCCGGTCCTCGAGCGGACGCTCGAGCTCATCCAGCGCGGCCAGGACATCGGCGACATCGACGCCACCCTGCCGCCCGCCTGCCTGCTGACCGCCGGCCTGGCGCCGGGCCGGGCCGCCGGCGAAGCAGTCAAGGCCGGGGCGATGACCGTCGAGGAATCCGCCCAGGCGCAGGCCGCGCGAGCCACGGTCCGTTCTGAAAAAGATTCTTCCGAACGGTCCGTGGCTCGTCCCGTCACTCATGGTGGCTGGTTTCCTGGCCGGCGGGCTGGGCGTGGTGTTCGCCGCCGGGATGGCGTCCAGGTGAGTCGCCGGGCGCCGTGGTGAGCAGGCTGACCCGGTCGCCGAGGGCCAGGATGAGCTCCGGGTGCGGCGGGCGGAGCTGATGGCCGCGCAGGACGGTGACTGGGGTGCTGCCCGGCGGCCAGGTCACGTCGGCGAGCTTGCGTCCGGCCGCGGGCGAGCCGGCGGTGATGGTGATCTCGGCGAACTGATATCCGGGCAGCGGGGTCGGCGGGCGTATGCCCGGTTCGGCGTGGTCCCCGTCGGCGGCGACCTGGGCCTGGGTGGTCTGGGCCCGGACGGCGGTGAGCTCGCGGCCGATGGCCCGCAGCACGTCGGGGGCGGTGACCCAGCCGGGTATCTGGCGGCCGTCGGCGGATAGGACGGGCAGTCCGTCGTGGCCGTAGACCTCCAGCTGCCGCAGCGCCTGGGTGATGGACTCGGTGGCGAACAGCGCTTGCGGGTCGGCCTGGTAGATGACCGGCCCAGGCAGCGCGGCCTTTTCCGGCGCCGCGTGGCCGTCGTCGGTGCTGGCCGCCGTGGCGGGCGGGACCGGAAGCGGCCGGCGGAACGGCCGCATGGCGTCGGCGATCTTGAGGTCGGCCAGGGCGCGCCAGGGGGTGGTGCGGTCGATGTCGGTGCCGCGGCGCAGCAGCTTGGTGGTGTAGATGGTGCCGTAGGACAGCGCCCGGGAGATCGTCGAGGCGATGGCCACGGCGAGCATCACCGGCAGCGTCAGGGCGAAGTCGCCGGTCATCTCGACCACGCTGGCCAGCGCGGTCAGGGGGGCGCGGGCGGCGGAGGCGAACACCGCGCCCATGGCGACCACCGCGTACAGGGCGGGCTGCCCCGCGCCCGGCCCGAAAAGGTGGTGCACGATGTCGCCGAACGCCATGCCGGAGGTGACCCCGATGAACAGCGACGGCGCGAACACCCCGCCGGAGCCGCCGATCCCGATCGTCAGGCTGCAGGCGGCGATCTTGGCGAACGCCAGCAGGATCAGGAACCACAGCGCGTACTGGCCCGCAGTGGCCTTGTCCATTACCGGGTAGCCGACCCCGTACATCTGCGGGATGGCCAGCAGCAGCAGCCCGAGCGCGATCCCGCCCGCCGCGGGCCTGGCCCACTCCGGCCGGCCCTGCCACACCCGATCGCACACGTCCTCGGTCTTGTACAGCACCGCCTTGAACGCCAGGCCCATCAGCGCCGCGACGACCGCCAGCAGCGCGATCAGCAGGTAGTTCCGGACGTGGTGCAGCGCGAGGCCGGACGGGAACCCGGACAGGAACGGCCTGTCGCCCAGCAACGGGATGGCGGTGACGTCGGCGATCATCGCCGCCAGCATCACGGTGAACAGCGCGTCGACGGAGAACTCGCGCAAGATGATCTCCACGCCGAAGAACACCCCGGTGATCGGCGCATTGAACGTCGCCGAAATGCCGCCGGCGGCGCCGCAGGCGACCAGGATCCGCAGCCGGTTCTCCGGCATCTTCACCCACTGGCCCAGGCTGGAGGCCAGCGCCGAGCCGATCTGCACGATCGGTCCCTCCCGGCCGACCGAGCCGCCCGCTCCCATGCACACCGCCGAGGCGACCGCCTTGACCACGCTGACCTGCGGCCGGATCCGGCCGCCGTTATCCGCGACGGCGATCATCACCTCGGGCACGCCGTGCCCGCGGGCCTCCCGCGCGAACCGGTAGATCAGCGGGCCGTACAGCAGCCCGCCGATGACCGGGATGAGCACGAAGAAGCCCAGGCCCAGCCAGGGCAGGTGCGCGCTGCCCACGTGCCCCTGCTGGCCGAACTGGCTGTGCCCGGTCGCGGCCCAGGTGAAGAAGTAGATCAGGTACCGGAACACCACCGCGCCCAGCCCGGACCCGGCCCCCACCAGCAGAGCAAGCAGGAACATGCCGCCGCGGCCCGCCCGCAGCCGCCCGGCCGCCCGGCCGCGCCATGTCGCGGCCGGGGACGGATCCGTACCCGTCACGGGCGCTCCTGCGCGCGCCCGGGGGACGGCCACTGGCTGTCGGGCACCTCGCCGGCCGCGTCCGCGAACGCGCTCAGCGCCTCGGCGACCGCCCGCTGGGTATCGGCCGGCAGTTCCGCCAGGATGCCCGCGATCATCGCGCGGCGCCGCGCGGTGGCCTGGTCCACCACGAGCCGGCCCGCCGCCGTGACCGACACCAGCACCGAGCGCCGGTCCGCCCGCGCCCGGTGCCGCCGGATCAGCCCCTTGCGGACCAGCCGGTCGCACATCCGCCCGGCCGTCGACGGCGCCACCCCTAGCGCCCCGGCCAGGCCCGCCATCCGCTGCGGCCCCCGCGACGCCAGCACCACCAGCGCCCGGTACTGCGCGATCGTCGTCTCCTCCGCCGCCGCGCCCAGCGACCGCGTCGCCACCGCGATCAGCGACCGGCTCGCCGTCAGCACCGCGTCCACCGCGGCCGCGTCCACCGGATGCTCCCGCGCCGTGTGCCCGCCCGCATCCTGTGCATCAGCCAATGCTTGCATAATACAACTATAGTACAGTGCTCTTGCGGGCGATTCGTCCGGATGCGCCCCGCGGCGTGGATGCCTGAACCCACGCTTCCGGCACTACTTCAGCCGCATGGCCGGACCGCGGCGCCAGAGCACGCCGCACCGACGGCCGCATGATGGAAAACAGCCTGTGACGTGCCGGTCGGGCTAGGGCTTGGCCTGGACGGGCGGCGTAATGAGGGCAGGGGGTCGTGGTGAGCCTGGCCGCGAGCTGGCTGACCAGCTTGCCGAACGCGGTGACCGCGGTGTACCTGGCTCGGCGGGGCCGCGGCGCCGCGGTGCTGAGCACCGCCCTGAACAGCAACGCGATCAACGTGGTGGCCGGGCTGCTGATCCCGGCGTGCCTGGCCGGGCTCGGGCCGCGTTCCGGGCCGGGCACGCTGGTGGCCGCGTGGTACGCGGGCCTGACCGTGCTCGCGCTCGCGCTGGCGTTCCGCGGCCGGGGCCTGGGCCGTATCTCCGGCGCGGCGATCATCGCGGGATACCTGGCGTTCGTGACTGCCCTGGTCATCACCGTGGAACAAGGAACCGTCCGCCCGGCCGCGGCCATATTGCCGGCCGCCATGATCACCGCGGCCTGCGTGCTGCTGCTCACCCGGTCCCGGCGGGCCGCGGCGGCTGGCCCGGGCGGCCTATGGCAGCGGGAGTCGGTGCTGCCCGGATGGAGCATCGGCCGGCTGTGGCGGCTCAGCCTCATCTCCTGCGGAGTGATAGCGGCCTGCGACACGGCCAGCGGCCCGCACCTGATCCTGATCGGCCTGCTGGTCATCGGGCCGGCCGGCGCGCTGCTGACCGGCCGGTGGACGCTGACCGCCGCGGCCAGCTGCCTGGCCGTCGCGCTCGGGGTCGCGCTGGGTGTCCCGGATCAGATCTTCGCCACCGTCACCCAGTACCTGTTCCTGGCCGCCGTCGCGGCCGTCGGGACGACCGCCACGCCGGCGCCGCGGTCCTCCAGCACCAGCGCCCCTGATCGCCGCCCGGATAAGCTGACGGTGGCGCGCCGGGAAGTCTGGTCGGCACCAGTCCGGTGGGGCGAGCGGGCGAGGTCTCTCCTGATCGCCCGGCTCGGACGTCACCCAGTTCGTTTCCACGCTCACGAGCTCCAGTCCGAGCCCGCGCACCAGGTCGAGCACGCCATACAGATGAGACTGATCGCGGATCTCACCGACGAGGGCGGTCTGCTCCGTGCCGGGCTCCAGGTCCAGCCCCTCGAAAGCGGACCCGAGCCGCTCCGTCAGGCGTCCCCGGACGATAATCCGGTATCTGGTCCGTTCCAAGTGCCCTCCTTCGGTGATCGTTCCACTGTGTCGTCAGCCCCGGGTGAATGGCTTCGCCCGCTATCCGTTTTCACCCGGGCGAATCACGCGTATCCTGATAATCGAGAAGCGGCCGTTCCGGCCGCGTCCCAGCACTTCAGGGGACGGGTGACGTGGAGGCGATCCCCTCAGCTGGAGCAGGACCAAAACCCAACGGGACGGTCCCCGGGCCGGCCGTGCTGCTCGCCACCAAGCTCACCGCCCCCGCCCTCCGCCCGCACCTCATCAGCCGGGCCGCGCTGGTCCAGGCCCTCTGGGCGGGCGATGGGCGCAAGCTCACGCTGCTCGACGCGCCCGCCGGCTGGGGCAAGACGACATTGCTGGCCCAGTGGATCGCGCCGGAGCGGGAACGTAACGAAGTGGCCTGGCTCTCCCTCGACCTGGCCGACAACGATCCCGCCCGGTTCTGGACGTACGTGGTCACCGCCCTGCAGAAGGCGCGCCCAGGGCTGGACACGCGCGCCGTCGAGCTCATCGGAGTGAATGCCGGCCTGCAGCAGGTCGTGCTGCCCACCCTGCTCAACGCACTGGCCAGCCTCGATGAGCGAATCCTCCTCATACTGGACGACTACCACGTCGTAACGAACCGGGCGATCCACGAGGAAATGGCCTTCTTCATTGAGCTGGTGCCGACCAATCTCAGTCTCGTCATCGCTACCCGGTCTGATCCGCCGCTGCCGTTGGCGCGGCTCCGGGCCGGAGGGCACCTCCTGGAGATCCGGGCCGACGATCTGCGCTTCGCGGAAGGCGAGGCCAGCCGGATGCTCAACGACGCTCTCGGTCTCGGCCTGGCCGCAGAGGGCATCAAGCTGCTCTGCCAGCGCACCGAAGGCTGGGCCGCCGGGCTCTACCTGGCCGCCCTGTCACTCGAAGGGCGTTCCGACGCCGGCTCGTTCATCAGGGCGTTCGCGGGCGATAACCGGCATATCGTCGACTACCTCAGTGCCGAGGTACTTGATAGCCAGCCGCCGGCGATCCGCCTCTTTTTGTTGCGGACGGCTGTCCTGGAGCGGCTGAGCGGGCCGCTGTGCGACGCTGTCCTGGACACCTCGGCATCGGCGGCCACACTGGAACAGATCGAGCGCGACAACCTGTTTCTGATACCTCTGGATTCGTCGCGGCACTGGTACCGATACCACCATTTGTTCGGCGGTCTGCTCCTGCGCGCCGTTCAGGTGTTCAAGGCCGGCGTTGTCGCGCGAGCGGTTGACGTCGCCGAGCAGGCGGCCCACGCGGACCTAGGTGACGTGCCGCTGGGCCGCTCGGCCGCCTACTGTGTCTACGGCGCGGCTCTATACTGGTCCGGCCGCACCCCCGACGCCCGCGCCGCGTTCAGCCTGGCGGTTCAGCTCTCCAACGCGGCAGGTAACCTCCTCGGCCGGACGTATTCGCTCGGCTATCTGGCCTTGATCGCAGCCGAACGAGGTCAGCTCGCCGAGGCCGACCAGCTGCTCCATCAGGCTGCAGAGGGCGACCGGGAAGCCAGCGCCGGCGAGCACTTCGTGGACATGATGCCCGCGCTGGCCATGGCCAAGGTCCTCGACCGGCAGGGCGCGACCGCGCAGGCGGCGGATGCGGCGGATCGTGCGGTGGTCTTGTCCCTGCGCGGCGGCGGAAACCTGGAAGTGGCGAGCGCGTTGCTGGTGCGCTCGGAAATCCTGCGGCACCTGGGCGACCCGGAAGCGGCCCGGTCCAGCGCGGTGGAGGCCAGCGCACTGCTGCGGGACTGCCCCGATCCCGGACTCGCCCGCGAGCTGCTAGCCGCGGCGGAGGACGAGTCACCCGGCAGCCGGTCCCGGCCCGCAGGCCAGGGCCTGGCAGTTCCCGCACTCCCCGAGCAGCTGACCAGCAAGGAACTGGAATTCTTGCGACTGCTGCAAACGCCCCTGTCGCGACGTGAGATCAGCGCACGCCTGTACGTCTCGCTCAACACCGTGAAGACCCACCAGCGCGGCCTTTACCGCAAGCTTGGTGTAACGGGCCGAGCCGAGGCGATCAAACGCGGCAGGGACCTGGGCCTCTCTCGCCCGGCCGAGGCGGTCAAACGCGCTAGGATCTCGGCTTCCTGTCGCGGAGGCGGAGGGCGGCCGCCGCACCTCACCCGGGGTGAAGCGATGGGATGGGCGAAGACAGCTCACCCGGCCCCAGGCGCACGGTGATTTCGATGTTCGATCAATTCAGCAGCCTTGTTGGCCGCGACGCCCCGGGGTTCAACGTCTGCGGCTCTTACCTGTTTGCTGATCACCGGATGCCGGGCTATATGCGCGAGCGGGAGGCTCATGATGTGGCCTGACGGTGTGGGAGGCAAGCCATACGGAAACGCTGTGCTCATGCGACTAACGGAAAGGAATGCCTGAGATGGCCATGACAGCAGGCGATGGCGTAGCAAGCCGCACCCGGACCGCCGTAGTGACTGGCGGGACGGGAGGCATGGGGCGGGTTATCGCCGCCAGGTTGGCAGCCGACGGGTTTGACGTCGCCGTGGCTTATGTCGGCGAAATGGACCTGGCCGACGCGACGGTCAGCGAGATCAAGGCGCATGGCCGCAGCGGCGCGGCATTCGCGGCGGACATCGCCGACTCCGACGCGGTTTCTGCCCTTTTCGATGCCGTGGACGACCGCTTCGGGCACCTCGACGTCGTTGTCCACACCGCCGGGATCAATCACCCCGTCCCCCTCATCGACCTTGACCTGGCTGACTTCGACGCGATCCACAGGATCAACGTGCGAGGCACGTTCGTCGTCGACCAGCAGGCCGCGCGGCGGGTTCGGGCAGGCGGCTCGATCGTCAACGTGTCGTCGAGCATGGTGCGGTTCGCACCACCGGGTCTGAGCGCCTATGCGGCGTCCAAAGCCGCCGTCGACGCGCTCACCCGCATCCTCGCGAAGGAGCTGCGCGGCCGCGACATCACGGTCAACGCGGTAGCGCCGGGTCCTACCGCCACCGAGGCGTTCCTGCACAGCACCCCGTCCGACGAGCAGGAACAGCTGGCCGCCTTGCCGCCGCTCGGCCGTCTCGGCACTCCCGACGACGTCGCCGGCGTCGTATCATTCCTGGTCGGGCCGGCCGGGCGATGGGTCAACGGTCAGGTGGTCTACGCCAACGGCGGATTCGTCTGATCATGGCGGATGACCACTACGACGTCCTGGTCGTCGGCAGCGGGCCGGGCGGCGCGACCACCGCGGCGCGCGTGGCCGAAACCGGCAAGCGCGTGCTGCTCATCGAACGCGGTGACTATCTTCCACGGGAACGGGACAACTGGAACTCCCGCGCGGTCTTCGGCGATGCGAAATATACGGCCGACGAGACTTTCTACGACCTGCACGACCGGCCCTTCCGGCCCGAGTTGCATTATTACGTAGGCGGCAACTCGAAGGTGTACGGCGCGGCGCTGCTCCGGCTGCTACCCGCGGACTTCGGCGAGGTCCAGCATCCGGACGGGGTCGCGCCGGCCTGGCCGCTGAATTGCGACGACATGGAGCCGTACTACGTCAGAGCCGAGCACTTGTTCTGGGTGCACGGCAAGCACGGAGAGGACCCGTTCGCAGGCAAATCGAGCCAGGACTACAACTACCCGCCCGTGCAGCACGAGCCGCGTATCCAGGAGCTGTCGGACGGCTTGGAGCAGCTTGGCCTGCATCCGTTTCACCTGCCGCTGGGCGTGCAGCTCACCCAGGACGCGCACGGCCGGGCCACCACGGACTCACGATGCATACGGTGCGACCGCGTGGACGGGTTCCCCTGCCTGCTCGGCGCCAAGGCCGACGCCGAAATGGCCGTCGTCCGCCCGGCCCTGGCCGCGCATCCCAATCTGACCCTGATGACCAGGACGACAGTCGAGCGCCTGCTCACCGACGCCGGCGGCCGTTCCGTCGCCGGCGCGGCGGTCACCCTCCCGGACGGCTCCCCGCACGCCTTCACCGCCGACATCATCGTGCTGTCCGCCGGGGCCATCCTGTCGGCCGCGCTGCTGCTGAAGTCAGCCAACGACAAACATCCGCACGGCCTGGCGAATTCGTCCGATATGGTCGGCCGGAACTACATGCGGCACAACAACCTGGCGCTCATCGCGTTCTCGCGCGAGCTCAACCCGACGGTCTTCCAGAAAACACTGGCCCTCAACGACTTCTACGGTCCCGGCGAGCACTGGCCGTACCCGATGGGCCACATCCAGATGCTGGGCAAGTCCGATGACTGGCAGATCAAGGGCGCGGCACCACGCCGGCTGGGGTGGGCTCCGCCGGCACCCTACGGCGAGGTCGCGAAGCACTCGATCGACTTCTGGCTGTCCAGCGAGGACATCCCCCTCGCAGAGAGCAGGGTCACGCTCCGGCGTGACGGCGCGATCAGGCTGGCGCTGCAGCCCGGCAACAACACCGAAGGCCTCACCCGCCTCCGCCGGACCTTCCAGGGCATGCTGGGCAAGCTCGGCATGGCGGACACGATGTTCGTCCGCAGCCTCTACCTGCACAAGGCGTTCGACGCCGCCGCCACCGCACACCAGGCGGGCACGGCGCGATTCGGGACCGACCCGGCCACCTCGGTCCTCGACGTGCACTGCAGGGCGCACGACCTCGACAACCTCTACGTGGTGGACGGCAGCTTCATGCCGTCGGTCGGCGCGGTGAACCCCACCTTGACGATCATCGCGAACGCGTTGCGCGTGGGCGATCACATCGCCGAGCGCATCGGAACCACGCACACCCCATGAGAGGCCTTTGGTCATGCCGAAAATCGAAGACTACGCCCTGCTGGGAGACCTCCACACCGCCGCTCTGGTGAGCACTGCGGGGTCAGTCGACTGGCTCTGCCTGCCCCGTTTCGACTCGCCCGCCGCGTTCGCCGCACTCCTGCACAACGACCAGGCGGGTCACTGGACGCTTGCCCCCGTGGCCGCGGACAAGTGCACGAGCCGTCGGTACGCCGGTAAGACCCTGGTGCTCGAGACGGACTGGGTCACCGCGGGCGGCGCGGTACGGGTCATCGACTTCATGCCGCCCCGGGCGGGCACGCCGCACGTCGTTCGCATCGCGGTGGGCCTGGACGGCGAAGTGGCGATGCGATCGGTACTGCGGCTGCGGTTCGACTACGGCCGGGAAGTTCCGTGGGTTCGGCAATCCGGCAGCGAAGTCCATGCTATTGCCGGGCCTAACCGCGTCCGGCTGACGTCCGCGGTCCCGCTGCGCGGCGATCAATGGGAAACGATGGCGGATTTCACCGTGCGTCAGGGCGATCGGGTCCCGTTCGTCATGTCGTGGGCGCCCAGCCACGAGCCGCAGATGCCGTATCTGGACGCCGAGCAGGCCCTGTCCGCGACGGCGGACTTCTGGACCGAGTGGTCTGCTCATGCCGCTTACCAGACCGGGCCGTACAACGACGCCGTCGACCGGTCGATCATTACCCTGAAGGCCCTGACCTACGAGCCGACCGGCGGGATTGTCGCGGCGGCGACCACGTCGCTGCCGGAGGAACTCGGCGGCGTCCGCAACTGGGATTACCGGTACTGCTGGCTGCGCGACGCCACCTACGCGCTGCAGGCGCTGCTCGCGGCCGGTTTCCGGCGCGAAGCGGGAGCGTGGCGTGACTGGCTGCTGCGGGCTATAGCAGGTCAGCCGGAGGCGCTGCAGATCGTGTACAGCATCGACGGCGCGCGGCGGCTTCCCGAGGCCGAGCTGCCCTGGCTCGCTGGTTACGAAGGGAGCAGCCCGGTCCGCACCGGCAACGCCGCGTCCGGCCAGCGTCCAGCTCGACGTCTGGGGTGAGACCCTGGACGCCCTGTTCCTCGCCCGGCAGGCGGGCCTTCCCGCCGACCCGGACGCGTGGGCGCTGCAGGTCGCCCTGATGAATCACCTCGAATCAGCCTGGCGCGAACCGGACAACGGATTGTGGGAGGTCCGCGGCGACCGGCGGCACTTCACCCACTCCAAGGTCATGGCGTGGGTCGCCGCCGACCGGATGGCACGATCGGTCCGCACGCACGGCCTCCCCGGCCCGGTCCTGCGCTGGGAACAGCTCCGCGACCAGATCCATCACGACGTGGTCACCCGCGCGTTCGACGCCGGGCGCAACACCTTCACCCAGGCCTACGGGTCCGCCGCGCTCGACGCCAGCCTGCTGCTGATCCCGCGCGTCGGCTTCCTCCCCGCCACCGACCCGCGGGTGCTGGGCACGATCGCCGCGGTCCGCCGCGAACTCAGCGACGACGGCCTCGTCAGGCGCTATCAGACCAGCGAGACCGATGACGGCGTCAAGGGCGGCGAGGGCCTGTTCATCGCCTGCTCGTTCTGGCTGGCGGACGCGCTGGGCGCGTCCGGGCAGCGGCAGGACGCGATCGAGCTGTTCGAGCGCCTGCTCCTGCTGCGCAACGATGTCGGCCTGCTGAGCGAGGAATGGGACCCGGCCGCGCAGCGCCAGCTGGGCAACACCCCGCAGGCGTTCAGCCACTTCGCCCTGGTCGTCAGCGCCGTCCAGCTGCACATGGGGCGCATGGCCCGCAGCGACAACCCGATGTCAGCATGACAGCGGCACCACAGACGGTGGTCGATCGGGTCACCTTGATCGTGTCGGACGTTGACCGGGCAGAAGAGGATTACGTCACGACGTTCGGGTGCTGCGTCGAACAGCGTGGCGACATCGAACCTTCGCTGACCGGCGTGCTGTGCATCCGGCAGGCGCGCGGACGGCGCTCATTGCTGCGGCTGGGCCGCGAGCGGATCGAACTGCTGGAGTTCACGGACTCGGCAGGGCGCCCGTACCCACCTGACAGCACGAGCACCGACCTTTGGTTTCAGCACATGGCGATCGTCGTGAGCGACATGACGGACGCGTATCAGCGGGTCATGGGGAATCGGCGTTTGCGGCCCATCAGCCGCCACGGTCCGGTGCGGCTGCCGGACAGCTCCGGAGGCGTGACCGCGTTCAAGTTCCGTGATCATGACGGCCACCCGCTGGAACTGTTCGCATTTCCGGAGGGGCGTGTCCCCGCAGCATGGCGCAACGCCAACGGCACCGGTTCTTTTCTCGGCGTCGATCACACCGCTATCGCGATTAGCCACTCAGCCATCAGCACGAGATTCTTCGGGTCGGTCTTCGGGTTCAGCGCCGGAACTCGCACGGAGAACCGCGGACCCGAACAGGCCGATCTCGACGACGTCGAAGACGTCCACGTCAGCGTCACTCAACTCGGGCCGGACCTGCCTGCACCACGGCTGGAACTGCTGCGCTACCACGTGGGCACGCGCCGGCCGATCCCTCCCGGCACAGCCAGCAACGACATCCTCGCGACACACTGTGCGCTGCGAGTCGCGTCGCTGGACGCAACAGTCGCGGCGCTCGCACGCTGCGGCACGCCCGTGACCGATGACCACCTGATGACGCTGCGCGGGGGCATCCGCGCAGCCCTGGTACCAGGACCTGACGGGCATCGCTTCCTCGTGGAAGAGCGGCCAGCGACTTTGGGTGCAGCTCGTTTCGAGTGAGGGTGGGGTAAGGCCCCGAGTGTGTACTGCCCCTGGGCCGTGCCGGGGTAGAGCCGCTGGTGCTCGCGGGCGAGGTGGAAGCGGCAGTATTCGCCGAAGTCGCCGTTGCTGATCACCGCCCGGAGGGTGAAGATGGCTTCGCGCCTTCGCCAGGGTGGCGCCCCCTCCCGGGGAGGCATATGAGGGACACGTAGCGCCGGCCTCCGTCCCGGCCCAGATCCAGTACCGCACCATCGTCGCCGGCGGGATGCCCGGCTGGCAGATCGCCCTAATCGCCGCCGGGGCCGCCCTGGTCGCCGCCGCGCTGGCCGGCGAAACCGTGCTCATCACCGCCGCCGCCGGAGGCGTGGGCAGCGTCGCCGTGCAGATCGCGGCGGCTGTGGGCGCCCGCCCCCTGGGCGTGGCCAGCCCGGCCAGCCACGACTACCTGCGGAGCCTGGGCGCCAGCGAGGTGTTCGATTACCATGCCGCTGCCTGGGTCCAGCAGGTGCGTGCCGCGGTTCCCGGCGGCGTCGACCTGTTGCTGGACGGCGCTGGCGGCCAGACCCGCGACCAGGCCATCGGCGCGGTCCGCGACGGCGGCCGGGCGATCTTCATAGTCCTTCAAGGTCCTCCCGCCCAGCTGGAGCGCGGCATCACCGGCGAATCATTCGCCGCCCGCATCAACCGGCAGCGGCTGGAGGCACTGCGCCGCCTGGTCGATGCCGGCACGCTACGCCCCCAGGTCGAGGCGGTGCTGCCGTTGGATCAGGCTCGCGAGGCGTTGGCGCGGGTCGGCGGCGGACGCGGCATCGGCGCGCCGATGCAAGCCGCCGCGAGCGGTCGCCGGACGGCCAGCAGCGTCTGCTCCTGCGTCGAATCGTGCTGGGCAAAGCCCTGGCGAACGCATCATCGTCGCAGACGCCGAGCGGGAAGTCCCCCAGTCCGCCGACCTTGCCTTCACCCACGCCGAAGCGCAGTCGGTGTTCCAGACGGTGGCCGCGCGCTGGCCCCGCCCGTACCCGCCCGGTGGCGAGCCGGACAAGTCGCCCGCCCCCGCGCCGCCACGGTGACACCGCGAACACGGGCATCCGGCGGGGAGCGGGAAGATTGGCAGCTACCCGCGAACAGAAGTGGCCGGGCAAGGGCGCAGCACGCCCGAACTGGACGATTTGCGCGCGACCGCCCACCAAGCCGGTCGGCAACAAGCCGCACTAAATCGATCCGGCGC
>CAVUNL010000012.1:0-193570 GCA_963742795.1 uncultured Actinomycetes bacterium | reverse complement strand
CGCCGGCCGTCTCGGCCGATGCATCATCGCGTTCAGGAGAGGCCGGAGCACGATTTCCTAGCCGACGATCTTGCCGGTAAACGATCAGCGGCATCCAGGCAGGTTGGCGACAGGCTCCGTCCGGCCGGGCCGGGAGGGCGGCGCGCGCGGTGACCGGGACGACTGCAGTAGCGGTACACGCGAGGACAGTTCTGCGGACTTGCATGTTTCCCTCATCTAGCTGACGGGCGGCAGCCGGGCGGAGAGCCCGGCTCATCCGGCATCAGCCAAGATCGCAGCCGCTGCTGTGCTGGCGATGTGCTGCCGGAAGTTCGCAGGTCCGGGCGTTCGCATGCGCGCATACCGCAAATTTCTTACCATCCGAGCATGACAGGGCGCAGGGGCCGGCCGGAGGCCTGATGGTCGCGCTGCTCGGCCCGGTGAGAATCGGGCTGGCGGGCGAGTAGTTGGCGCCTGTCGCGCAGCAACTGCTGCTGCGGGTGCTTACCCGGATGCTGGGCCTGGCGGTCGGACGGGCAGTGAGCGAACGACTCTGATCGCCCACACGGGGAACGTAAGTAACTGGCTGGTAACATGAGCGGCGAGGCGCCGGGATTCTCTATGGAGCCGAGCGGCGACGTGCTCCGCCTCAGGGCGAAGTCGACCAGGCTGGCCCGGTCCGTGCTCTGCGCGGATTCATGGAGGCTGGCGAACCGTTGCGGCCCGAGCGCGTGTTCGGTCTCTCGGCCCACCGTTCCCGGTAGGTCTTCTCGGGAGGGAGCCAGACCGACCCGCAGCTGGCCTGCTCGGCGTCTGCGAAGCCGAACAGCTTGGCGGCTCGCTCCCCAGTCCCGCCGTGCGCGGCC
Source organism: uncultured Actinomycetes bacterium (assembly GCA_963742795.1). Taxonomy (GTDB): domain Bacteria; phylum Actinomycetota; class Actinomycetes; order Streptosporangiales; family Streptosporangiaceae; genus Palsa-504. The sequence goes on along the minus strand of CAVUNL010000012.1, from coordinate 192,725 downwards.
ACGCGCCCGAGGCCGAGGATCGCGAAGCTGCCGTCCCTGCGAACGCGGTGGAGTTCGGCCATCTGCACCGCTTTGGCGAAGGTGACCTGCGCTGCCGTCAGGTCGCCGTGACTGAAGCGAGGCCCAGCCCCAGGTTGCTTGCGAGGACCGGCTCGGACTTGCAGATCTCGGCATAGATCGCCTGGGCCTGTATACGTAGATGGTGCCCGCGCGGTTTCCCAGGTGGCCCTCGGTGCGGCGCCCAGTCGCCGAAGTTGTTTGTGCCAGCGCCGCATATATGCGTCTCCGGAACGGCTGGTCTCACCTGCGGAGTTCCCTAGTCGAGAGGCCCTGGTCGGCGATCCCGCTGAGGGTTTGTCTTAAGGTACTGGTGTACGACAGAGCAGGCGCTCGCCGCAGCAGCACCGCATCACCGAGGATCTGGCGATGCTGACGGCCTCGCCGACGCAGGCGGCCTGCTTCTCGGCGTCGCCAGCATAACGGTGACGAAGGAAAGACCCCAGAGCGCGGTCGCGGTGCTCTTGTCATCGCCGATGCCGCGGGCGATGTCGAGCGCCTCGGTGAAGTACACGCGCGTCGGCTCGGTGTTGGTAGAAGAGTTCGGCCTGTCCGGCCAGGTTGAGCGCGGCGCAGCGAAGCTCGCGGCCGACGTCCCGGGCGGCGTCGAGCCCGCGCCGCAGGAACTCCGCGCATTCGCCGAGGTGGCCGCGGTTGTGCCAGAAGCGCTCCAGGCAGACGGTCATCCGCAGCGCGTCGGCGGCACGGCCGGGCCGGCCGAGGAGGTGGTTCAGGGTCGCGATCAGGTTGGCGTAGTCCGCCTCCAGCGTGGTCAGCCACCGGCCCTGCTCCCGGCCGGTCAGCGGGCCAGACGCCCGTCGGGCGAGGCCCGCGAAGTACCGGCTGTGGCTGTCCCGGAGGACTGTGTCACCGTCGGGGCCGTCTTCGGCGGCAATCCGAGCCGCGCAGTATTGCCGGATGGTCTCCAGCATCCGGTACCGCGGCGGCAGCACCGCGCTTTCAGCGGGGTCGCGGTCGACCACGATCAGGGACCGCTCGGCAAGCGCATCCACCGTCGTCACGACGTCGCCGGCGTCGGTCACCGCGGCGGCCGCTTGGAGGGTGAACCCGCTGGCGAACACCGATAGCTTGCGCAGCGCGGACCGCAGCCCGGGCGTGAGCAGGTCGTAGCTCCACCCGATCGTGGCGTCCAGCGTCTGCTGGCGTCGGCGGCCGGTCCGCGACCACAGCAGCGACAGCCCGACCCGGTCTTTCAGCATGCCGGCTAGCTGCTCTAGGCCCAGACGGGCGGCGCGAGCCGCGGCGAGCTCGATCGCGAGCGGCAGCCCGTCGAGCGTCGCGGTGATCCCGGCGATGGCCTGCAGCTCGGCGCCGGTCACGCCGTCCCGCAGGCCGGGGACCCGCTCGGTGAACAGTTTCACCGCGTCGAACGAGGTGAGCTCGTCAGGGGTGTAGTGCTGGCCGGCGCGGGGAAACGCGATTGGCGGGGTGCTCCCAGACGATCTCGCCTGGCACGGCCAGCGGCTGCCTGCTGGTGGCGATCACCCGTACCCTGGGGCTGTTTTCCAAGATGAGTTCGATCGTCTCCGCTGCGGCGTCGACCAGGTGCTCGCAATTGTCGACCACCAGCATTGCCTGCATTCCGGCGAGCCTGCCGAGCACCTGCTGGCCGACCGGCTCACCAGGGGCGAGCTGCATGCCCAGCGTGGCGGCGATCGCGCCGGACACCCCATCCGCGCCGGTCACCTCGGCGAGGTCCGCGAACCAGGCCCCGTCCCGGTAGTCTGCCGGCCAGCGGAGCCGCCACCTCGATCGCCAGCCGGGTCTTGCCCGCGCCGCCGGGTCCGGTGATCGTGACCAGCCGGTGCCTGCCGATCAGCTTCCCCAGTTCGGTCAGCTCCGCCTGCCGCCCGACGAAGCTCGCCACCGGAGCGGGCATGTGGCCCGGTGCCAGACCGGCTACCGAGACCATTTCCGTCCCCGCCTGCGGGGCTGCGAGCGACGGGTCGTCGGCCAGCAGCTGCGCGTGCAGCCGCCGCAGTTCCGGCCCAGGGTCAAGACCTAGTTCAGTGGCGAGCACGCGGCGGATCCGGTCATAGGCGGCCAGCGCGTCGCCCCGGCGGCCGCATCGCCACAGCGCCACCATCAGCTGTCCGGCCAGCCGCTCCCGCAGCGGGAACGCCTCGGCCAGCGACGCGATTTCCGTGACCGCTTCTCCGTGCCTGCCGAGCGCCAGGTCGCACTCGATGCGCTCCTCGGCGACCGCCGCCCGCGCCTCCTCCAACCGCCCTGCCTCGCCCGCCAGCCAGGGACACCACGGTGCCGCGTCCTCCAGCGCCGGGCCCCGCCACAGCGCCAGGGCTTCCCGGAACAGCCCGGCCGCCCCGGCCGTGTCCCCGGCCCGCGCCATCCCTCGCGCGCGTTCGGCCAGCGCGGTGAACTCCTGCATGTCCAGGCAGCCCGGATCGAGCCGCAGCAGGTAGCCGTCACCAGACCGAATGACCCGAGCACCCCCGCGGCCGGGCTCGGCCCCTTCGAGCAGCCGCCGCAGCGCCGAGATCCGCGAGTGCAGGTTCTTCTCCCGTTCCGGCGTCGCGTCCCCTTCCCACAGCCCGTCGACCAGAGCCTGCACGCTCACGGTCCGTCCCGCCGCCAGGCCCAGCATCCCGGTAAGCACCCGCAGCAGCTGCTGGGTGACAGGCGCCATCTGCTCGCCCACCCGCCCGATTCTCACCGGGCCGAGCAGCGCGACCATCAGGCCTCCGCAGGCCCCTGCGCCCTGTCCATGCTCAGATGGTAGGGAATTTCCGGTATGCGCGTATGCGAACGCCTGGACCTGCGAGCATCCCGCAGCACAGCGCTGGCACAGTGCTGGCACAGCGCGGCTGCGATCCTTGCTGATGCCGATGAGCAAGGCTCTCCGCTGGGGATCGGAAGGGGAACTATGGACAAGAACGACTCATTTGCCGTGTCCCGCCGGTGCCGGCCGGTCCGGCAGCACGCCCGCCCCGCTCACGCGGCCCGTCTCGACCTCAGTCAGCCGTCCAGTCCGGGATCCGGCCGACGACCCGGACGCGGCAGGCCGGTGAGCCCGGCGGGCGGCCCGCAGCACCCGGGGGGGCCGGGCCGCCGCCATATCATCATCACCCCCGGGAACCGTTCCCAGGGAGGAGAGGGAAGCACATGAACCCCGGAACTTTCCCCGGCGCGCAGGACGCGGACCAAGAGACCGCCGCACCGCGCATCGAAGACAACCTCGTCCGCGTCCCGGACGGCCAGGACGTCCCGCAGGAACCCGCCCCGGCACCCAGGCCGTGGTACCGGCGCTGGCGGCCAGTCCTCATCACCATCGCCGCGGCCGTCATCACGGCAGGTACCGTGTGCGGCCCTCTTGCCTTGTCCGCCAATGCCGCCCCATCGGCCCCGGCGGGGAACCCGCTCGCCGGGCTGACCGCCGACCAGATCGCCAAGAGAGCAGCGACCGATTTCAAGGCGGCGTCATCGTTCCACTACCACGGATCGGGCAAGGATTCGGGCCAGACCATCTCCATCAGCCTGTCGGTGACGCACAAGGGCTGCACCGGCTTTGTCGGTGACGGCAGCCACGGCGGGTTCGCCATCCTGGACATCGGAAAGACCGTGTGGATCCAGCCGAACGACAAGTTCTGGGAGTATGTCGGTGTCCCGGCTTCCGAGGTGTCGTTGGTCCACGGCCTGTGGCTTCTGCCTAGCGGGTCCACCCGCAACACGCTGGTTGCCGCGCTCGCGCCGTTCTGTCACGCGAACAAACTGCTGGCCATACTCGCCCCGCAGTTGACCGGCCTGGTCAAGGGCAAGACGATCAAGATCTCCGGGCACCGGGCGTTGCAGTTGCGGAACTTGAGCGGCCTCGAGAGCATCTACGTCTCGATCTCGAGCAAGCCGGATATCCTGCGCATTAGCAACGACGGCACGATCACCTTCTCCAAATACGGCTCGCAGGTCACGCTCACCCCGCCGCCGCCCAGTGACGTAATCACGCTGCCGAGCGCGTCCTCCGCCGCGTATTCGCTGCAGCACCTGCTCCGGGGCATGCAGCTGCCCAGATACGCTCCCTGAGCTGGTGCTATGCAGCAACGGACAGGTCGCCGCGGTGCTTCAGTCGCGAATACAGATGATCGAGGCTGGGGCCGCGGACCTCGGCACAACAGAAGGACAGCCAGGATCAGTGTCGTTGGTTCCACGGACCGAGCGGACGAGGAGTGCGCGTAAACCCCTCTGAACATAAGAGCCGGTGAGCGAATTCGAACCACTGACCTGGCGTCACCGACCTGGCTAGGTGCGGCCGCAGCGAGGATCCAGTGCGGGCCTGCGTCAAATGAGGCACATGGGCAACTAGGGGGCTTTGCGTGGCAGGGGTATAGACGACTTCAAGGCTTTATGGAGGAGGGGTCATGGGTGTTCAGGACTGCCCGTCCTGCCTGGGCACAGGACGCCAGAGATGCAACTCCTGTGCGTCCCTGCCGCTTACCAGGTCAATACACGGTCACGCTATAGCGGGATGAAACCGCAGGAGCGAACCGGAGCGCAGCAGCGGCCCGCGTGACGCGGCGGGAGTACCCTCTCTGTCCCAGCTGGGTGACGGTGAGGCAGCTGAGCGGAGAGGAGTCCAGCGTGGCCAGCATTGGTATCTGCCTGTCCGCGGTCCGGTGCTGCCTGCGGGCCCGGCTCGCCGCGCCTGCCGCGATCGGCGGCTTGACCGTCGGGGCCGGGCTGCGGCCGACTTTGCAGGGTAGGAGCACAAGAGCATGACCACAGATCACACCGGCTCCCCGCTTCCCCGGCATGACGAGCAACCACAGGACACGGTGCCGGGCCAACCGCGGAGGCCAGACCGGCCCAGGACGACACCGCGGGCCGGGACAGACAACCATCGTCGCCGAACGCCGTCCCCGCTGGGCCGCGATCTTCTTGCACCCTGGTCGGGGGCGTCGTGGTCGCTTTGATCCCATCGACTAAGTTCCCCAATCAGGTCAAGCACCTCCCGGTGCCAGGTATGGCCACTTACCTCGCCCTCGTCACGATCGCGACGGTCATGGGCTGTTTTCGCAGCTGGCGTATGGGACTGGTGATGGACCAGCACGGTGCCACGATCCGTAACTACTTCCGGAGCTTCCGGTTCGGCTGGCCCGAGGTGAACCGCCTGGAGGACGGATCGGCTTACGCCGGAGCAGATGGGTGGAAGTGGGCCCTGAGTCTCATGCTGCACGATGGGCGGGCAGTCACTGCCACCGGCACGATGGCATCAGGGCCCCGCCGCATGCCAGAGGTACTGGCGGTCATCGGGCAAGCCGCCGAACGCTACGCGGTACCGGCCGAGCTGACCGGCAATGCCGTACCGCGAGGATCCAGATGGCTTATCCGCCTCGCCCTGATGGCATTGGTATTGATTGCGGCCTGGCTGCGCGCAAACTCGTGAAGCCTGAATGAACAGCTGGGAGGGGCGGCCATGGCGAAGATGGCACCAGAGCAGCAAGCGTTGCATGGGCGGCACCGTCGCCCGCGCCGAGATCCGCCCGGGACCGTTCACACCTTCCGGGGCCAGCGTGCCATCCACCTAGTGACGGGGATCGCTGCTGTGGTCGTTGGAGTCGGCGTTCTCGTCGGGCTGGCGGCAGCACTGGCAGACCCGTCGAGTTCCTGGGCCCGAGGTGATGGTGGAGTGGGTACGTCCGGCGACACCGAGATGGCCATCGGAGGCCTCCTGGCGATTTGGCTGGGGATCCGCCTGCTCCGCGTGGGACTCCAGATCACCGCCGGGAAAATGACTCACCGCGGCTATTTCTGGAGCCGTACGGTCGACGCCGCCGATATCCGTGCGATCACCTTGCAACCAATAGATGAGACCGGGAACGGCGCTCGCTGGATACCACGAGTCGAGCTAACCGGAGGAAAGGGTTTCTGGATCCGAAGTTTGGACCTTCAGTCGCGCCGGAAACCGCCGAAACCGCGCTTGGCCGCGCAACTCGACGAGATCCGAGCGCTTCTGGGGATAACAGCGGATGATATGGGACGGCCAGAAAACCAGCCCCAGGCCGATACAGAGGACGCGGAAGCCAAACGCCTACTAGGCGGGATGGTGGCCGATAGCGAGCACCCGGATCGCGCATTGCGGGGGATGATCGGACAAGACCGAAAGGCCGCAGCAGTCACGGTGAGCGAGGACGGCCTAGACGAAACCCAGGCCCGGATACACCACATAGAGGCTATTATCAGGAAGTCTCTGGGAGGGATCAGTGCTATTCTTTGGATCTTCCTGATAATAGCAATCCCAGACCCAGCAGCCGGCGAAACAGGCGTGAGCCTGCCGACCTGGCTGTGGTGGGGAATCGGGATAGCAGGAGTCATGCTAGCGCTTACCGTCTTGGCATTCAGGACTAACGTACCACGGCGGATAGCCGAAATCATAACCACGAACAGCAGGAAGGAATGATTACCGATGCTGACAAACGCCGTAGCCACCTCGGCACTCTGTAGATTTCTGTATGACCCTGGATTTCCAGTTGCACCTTGCATTATTGGATATAATCGTTCTGCGCCTACCGTGCCGTCTTTGAGTAGGAGCCTCGTTGCCTGTATCGACTCGCTGAAAGGCGGTAGAGATATGCTTGCTAACCTACTGCCATCCATCGTCATTATCACAGCGCCAGGTCAGTCAATTCTTCCCGACATGTTCAACCAATATTACTTCGATACCCTGGCTAACATTAATACGTGACTCAGGCCGTATGTACAGAGGTCAGCTTGCATGTTCTTACGTACAGCTGGCGAAGAGGCCCAAGGCGTCGGACGAGCTGGCACTTGTCCACTCTAACCAAACTCCGGGGACTCAACCGCAGTACCCTCGCACAACCTGATTCTGGGAGGGTATGGACCATGATCGACACAGCAGCGATGAGTCGGTACGCCGACCAGATCATGGCAATGATCCGCGAGGACGCGGAACGGTCACAGATCCCCCGCCACATCGCCACCAGAGGAATCATTCCAGTACAGAGCGGTTATCTGAAGCCCTTCCGCAGATTGCCTGCGTGACTAGGGCGTCTGCGTCGTACACATGTCCCCGCAGAGCGTTCCGTCCGCGACGCAAAATCGAAAAACGGCAGCGACAAGGGATTTTGCGCGCGCCACACCGGACACACCACTACGGATAACGTGTCTGGCGCAGCTCAAACCGGCGCGGTCGCCTGGAGCACATTCCGGCGGAGTTCCGCTGCGCGGCCAGCAGCTGCCCGGCGAAGTGCAGGCGTTCGCCACGAGGTCTGCTGGCTTGGGCAGCTTGCCGGCGAATGGCTGTTCAGACCCTGGCGAAGTCGGTGATGTCCTGCTCGAAGTCCCGGACCATCGGCTCGGTGAGAGTACGCCTGGTCTCGGCGATGCCGCGCAGGACATCCGCCGTGGCAGCCAGCTCCTCCTGGTGCTCGAACAGGACTCGCTCGAACACCAGCTGCGCCGTCCTGCGTGCCGCGAACTCGATGTCCGCCGGGGTGAACAGCATGGATTGCGCGACCACCGCCGCCATGTCCAGCGGGCGGTGCGGGATCGCCCGCAGGTAGCGGTCCCAGATCGCACGGCGCGCATCTTCGTCGGGCGGGCCGACCGGCAGGACGTAGTCGAACCGGCCGTGCCGCAGGAACGCGGTATCCAGGGCGCGGACCGAGTTCGTCGCGCAGACCAGCAGCCGGTCATCCTTTTCCCGGAACGGCGGGATGAGCTTGAGCATCTCGTTGGTAACTCCCTGGGCTGCCGAGGCTGTCCTTGGCTGCCGCAGCCCGGCGATCTCCTCCACCTCGTCGATGAACAGGACCACTTTGTCCAGCTCGGCGACCAGCGCGAACGACTCCCGCAGCGCCGCGGCCAGGCCAGCCGGGGAGTCACCGGCCAGACGGGAGGGGAACAGCTCGACGAACGGCCAGCCAAGCCGGGCTGCGACGCCTTTGGCGAAGGTGGTCTTGCCCGTCCCCGGCGGGCCGAACAGCACGACCGCCCGCGGCGGCACCAGGCCGAGCCGCCCGGCGAGCTGGGCCTGCGCCAGGGGGAGGATCACCCTCCGCTCGATCAGCTCCTTCTCCTTGACCATTCCCTCGAGCTCGTCCCAGGTATCGGCCCGCAGCATCCGGCCCCCCAGCCTGCCCAGGATTCCGACGTCTTCCGGCCCGACCGGCTCGAGCTTCTCGTAGAAGACCATGCCCGGCCGGGCCCGGTAGCCGCCGTGCTCCAGGGCCAGCGCGCCGACCGCGTCGCCGGTTGCCAGCAGACAGTCGATGCGGTGCACGCCGACCGCCACCAGCCGCCGCTCGAGCTCGGTCAGCATCGCGCTGCCGATGCCCCGGTTCCGCCACGCGGAGGCCAGGCTGATCCGTACGATCCACGCACGGCCGCCGCTGACTGTGGCCGCGGCGGTCCCGGCCAGCTGGTCGCCAACGACCGCCACCACTGCGGGCTCCCCGGCGCGGACCGCAGTAATCAGGTCAGAAAGGCCGAAGACCGGCGCCTCGCCCCCGGCCGCGGGATCGCCCCACAGCCGGATCGCAGCGTCGAGATCGTCGTCGTGGAAGTCGCGCACCCGCCACAGCACCATCGGCCCAGTTTGTCACTGCGGCCGCCCGCGGACCGGGTGCTTGCTCGTCAGCATTGCGGGCCGCCCATGTCCATAGACCTGATGGCCGACAGCAAGGCATCGATCTTGACGGCAGCCCTCTGCTCGCGCTATGCCGACCCTAACTTCAAGGCGTACCTGATCACTGCAATCGGACGGGCGCCCCAAGTCCTGGCCGGCCTCGCCAGGTGGCCGCGGGCGCCGGCGCCGTCAGACGCTGCAGGGCGGTCGTCTCCGGTCGGCCGAAGTCAGTCCCTGGCGCATGCTGTCGTAATTACGAGCGGTCAGCCAAGTGCGGTCCGTCTAACGCGGAAGGTCAGCCACGGAGGTAGTCGCCCGGCGCCTCGCCGAGCGTCAGCGACAGCGCTCGCTGCCCATCGGCGGCGGCAGGCCAAGGCGGTCGGCTCGTGCATCAGCCCAGGCTGCCAGTCCTGCCACCACAATCCGCTGTGCCTCTGGGCGGGCTCCCCAGCCGGGACGTGACCGTGAACCATGCTAATGATGATCGCATCACAAGAACCCGGCCAGGCGGTACAGCACGAGGGACCCCGCCACGGCGACGTTCAGGCTCTTGCCCGAGCCGATCATCGGGATCTCGACGGCCACGTCGAGCAGGTCCAGAGCCTCGGGCGGGATGCCCGTCTGCTCGTGCCCGAGCACCGCGATCGTGCGCTCCAGGGCCGCGGGCAGGTCGGCCAGCCTGACCGACTCCTCGGCGAGCTCGACCCCGACGATCCGGGTCCCGGTGGTCCGCTGCTCCAGCAGCCACCCGCAGGCGTCCCGCCCGGTCCAGTGCACGCAGGCCGGCCGGTGCAGGGTGTTTCCGCGGGCCAGCGCCTCGGGCACCCAGGGCAGGCGAGGTACGGCCAGGCAGGCGCCGACCGCGTCGCAGGTCCGCAGGAGCGTTCCGAGGTTCGCCCCGTGCATCGGCCACAAGGGAGCCGCGATGAGGTGGTTCCAGCATTAGTGGCGGTGTTGACGCCGCTGGCGGGCCAGATCCTGGCGGGTCCGGACCCGGATCTGCGGGCCGCTCACCGGCCCGTGAGCCGCTCCCGGCCTGATCGTGAGGTGTGTGTCATCTCATGCGGTGCTTCGCGGCGCACCGGAGCCATCACCGGTATAAGCGATTACCGCCAGTGTATGCAACCAGAGCGGGCCGCGGGGCCGTCTGATCTGGCACGCCCAGGGCGTCGGGCCGCTCAGCGGCGACTACCGCGGCCGCGATCAGGTATTCGGCTTCTTCGGCCGGGCTGGCCGAGGAGACCGGCGGCACGTTCCGGCTGGACGTGCACGACATCCTCGCGAACGACGAGCACACCGTGGTACTGGCCACGCTGACCGCCTCGCGCAACGGCAAGTCGATCGAGGTTCCGGTGGTGAACGTCAGCCACAACGACGGCGACGGCAAGATCACCGAGTTCTGGACGTCGACCACCGACCCCCAGGCCGGCCTTGACTTCTGGGCCTAAGCGGCCGCCCTCGGTGCGTCGCCACGGTGGTGCGCGCGGGTGCTGTGGTTCAGGAGCGACCCGTGGTGCGCCCGGTCCCGGGTTGCGTGTCCCGGTTTCCGTGTCGATGGCGCAGCGTGCCTGCTCTTGCTACGGCGCAACAGGAACGCGAACCGGAATGACGCACCACGCGCCGTTCGGCCAAAAGAATTAGGCATTCCAGCTGTGCAGGAAGGCCGCATCCTTGGCCGAGACATCAGCCCGGAACATCGGGTGGAGATCCATCGACGGTGAGTACTTGCTGGCCGGGACCTCGCGGCCGAGCGCCTCGGCCATGGCTCGCACGTGGTGCGGGCCCGCGCCGCAGCAGATGCCCACGTAGTTCACGCCCAGGTCGCGGGCCTGGACGGCGAACTGCGCCATGTCGAAGCGCGTACAGGTGAACGAATCGAGCGCGATCGGGAAGGCCCGCTCGCCGTCGGGGGAGCGGAGGGTCTCCATGGTCGGCGCGATCGCGTCGGTCCGGTAGGGGACCGGCTGGACCGCCACCGCGCACTCCACCGACTCCCGGATCCTCGCCATCAGCGGCAGCATGGTCCGCGGCCCGCGGTCGCAGTTCAGCCCGACGACCAGCGCTCCTTCGGCGGCCAGGATGCGGCACGCGTCCGCGTATTCGTAGCCGTCCCGGGTCAGCTTGGGCTGCGTGGGAGCCATCGTTACCATCGCGGGCAGCCCGAGCCCCTGGATGACGTCCAGCGCGATCAGCGCCTCGCCCAGGTAGTCGTTGGTTTCGGAGATGACGAAGTCGACGCCCTCCTCGGCCGCCCAGCCCAACTGCTCGGCGTACATCGCGCGGACGGTAGCGACGGTCGCCGGGTCATCGGGGTCGTAGGCCCAGGTGTTGCACACGTTCCCGGCCACTAGAGCGTCACCTTCGCGCGCCACCTCGCGGGCAATCCGAACGGCCTGCCGGTTCATCGCCTCCAGGTCGCCCTCACGTCCCACGTCCCGCAGTTTCTCCCGGTGCGCGTAGTAGGTCAGCGCGACCATTACCTCCGCGCCCGCGCGCAGGAACTCCCGGTGCAGCTGGCGCACCGCGTCGGGAAAGTCCAGTACCACCTCGGGCACGAACGGCCCGGCCTTGATGTAGCCGCGCCGTTCCAGCTCGAAGACGTAACCCTCGGCGCCGAGCACGGTCCCGGCCTGCAGCCGCTCGGCAATCGAAGCGCTCAAGACGCCACTCCTGTCACTAGGATCAGGCCATCGTATAGGGCATTCGGCGCAGGTCACAGCGCGCTCGCCAGCACCTCGCTGACGCTCACCCAGCGGCCCGAGGCGGCCGAGGTTTCCATCGCGCCGCACACCGCCTGGACCGCGGCGCCGTCAGCGAAGTTCGGGCGCCACGGCGCGTCCGGCCAGCCCTCCAGCAGGTCGGCGGCCTGGTTGGCGAACGAGGAGCCGTAACCGACACCCTGGCCGATCGGCCACCATTGCGCCGCGTAGGGGTGCGACGGGTGTTCGGCACGGATCCGGCGCATCCCGTACAGCCGGATGTCGTCGTCCGCGCCGCCGTACCACAACTCATTCAGCCGGGCGTAGCTGAACACCAGCGTGCCCTGGCTGCCGTTCACCTCAACGGTGAAGTCACAGGGCCGGCGCACCGCGGCCCGGGCCACCTCCATGGTTCCGCGCGCCCCGGACTCGAAGCGAAGCAGCGCGCTCGCGGCGTCGTCCACGGTCACCGGTGCGGTCCCGCCGTCCCCGGCAGGCCGAGAGCCGATGAAGGTCACCGCCTGCGCGCAGACGCTGTCCACCGGGCCGGCCATGCACAGGGCCATGTCGATCAGGTGGCTGCCCAGGTCGGCGATGGTCGTGCCGCCCATGGCCCGGTCGAAACGCCAGTCCCAGGGCGTGGCCGGGTCGGCGAACTCGTCGGACAGCCAGGCGGCCCGCCACAGCCTGATCTGGCCGACCGCGCCGTCGGCGATCATCCGCCGCATCAGCGCGATCGCGGGCAGCCGCCGGTAGTTGAAGCCGACCGCGTTGTGCACCCCGGCCCGCGTCACCGCGGTCAGCGCACCGGCCGCCTCCGCGTAGGTCAGGGCCAGCGGCTTCTCGCACAGCACCGCCTTGCCCGCCGCCGCGGCCTGGGTCGCGATCTGCGCGTGGGTGCCGGGCGGGGTGCAGATGTCCACCACGTCCACGTCGTCCCGGCCGATCAGCTCGCGCCAGTCGGTCACGATTTCCGGCACCCCGTACGCGCGAGCTGCCGCGGCGAGCGCCCCGGCGTCCCGACCGGACATCACCGTGACCACCGGTGTCACCGGCAGGCGGCGCACCAGCGGCGCGACCCGGTAGCCGTAGTTGTGCGCCTTGCCCATCACCCCGTAGCCGGCGATGCCGATCCGCAGGGGCGGCGGTGCCGCGCTCATCCGCCGGGCCGGTGCCGGTAGCTGGGCGGCAGACCGTCGCTGACGTGCTGGCCCGCGACGTGCTGGCCCGCGGACATGGCGGGTATCGCGGCGGTAACCCGCTCGGCCGCGGTCAGCGCCGCGATCGCGTCGGCGGCCGTCGCGCCCTCGCACGGCCCGCCCGCCGCGAACGACGCGAAGCTCTCCGCCTGAGCGCGTAGCGCCTCGAGCTGGGCGACCTCGCCCTCGGCCGGGTCGATGACGTCGCACCGCTCGTGCCCCCGGGTGCCGAACGCCTCGGCCCAGACGATGTCCCCGACCGGGAAGTAGCGGCCCAGCGAGACGAACCCGGTGGCGCCGGCGGACAGGGTGAGGACCACCTGCGCGCCGTCCACGTCGGCGATCCCGTCGGGCGCCGAGCCGGACGACACCACGGCCAGGCTCGCGATGTCCTGGCCGGTCAGCCAGCGCAGCTGATCGAACTCGTGCACGCCCATGTCGATCGCGATCCCGCCGCTGTGCGCGCGGAAGACCGGCGACGGCGGCCGCTCGTCCCACTGGTAACAGGTGACCAGGTGGATGACGCCGAGCTCGCCCGCGGCGATCCGGTCATGCAGCTGCCGCAGGCCCGGCACGAACCGCCGCCAGTAGGCCACCTGCAGCGGCACCCCGGCCGCCGCCGCGGCCTGCGCCGACGCCTGCGCGGCGGCGGCGGTCAGCCCGCATGGTTTCTCGCACAAGATGGGCAGCCCGCGCGCGGCGACCTCGGCGATGATCGCGCCGTGCTGGTCGGTGGGAGCGGCGATGAGCACCCCGTCCGGCGCCGCCCGGTCCAGCATCTCCGCGACGCTCTCGTAGACCGCCGCGCCCGTCGCGGCCACGGCCTCGCGGGCGGCCGGCGACATCTCCGCGATGGCGGCCACTTTTACCGCGTCTGAGCCGGCGAGGGCCCGCAGATGGGTGCGGCCCATGCGCCCGGCACCAATAAGTCCTATTCCGAACGGTGCCATGGTGACAGCTCTCGCCTCTCGTTAATGTGCTCCTTTTACAGTGCCCCTCTTACAGGCCGCGCGCGGTCAGGAACTCGCGGTTGTGCCGCTGCTCGGCCGCCGCGCGGGCGAACCGCTCGGCGCTGCGCGGCAGGATGTCCTGCTCGACCACCAGCCAGCCGCCGAACGAGATCCGGCGCAGGCCGTCCAGCACGGCGTCGGCGTCCAGGTCGCCGCCGCCCAGCGCGCAGAACGCCTCCCGGGTCCAGATCTCGGTCACCGGCGCCTCGTCCGCGATGATCTCGGCCATAACCGGCAGCCGGGCGTCCTTGAGGTGCACGTGGTTGACCCGGTCGCCGAGGTCGCGGAGCATGGCCACCGGGTCGCCGCCGCCGAGCAGCATGTGCCCGGTCTCCAGGCACAGCCCGACGTCAGACACCTCGAGCACCCGCTCGATCTCCCACGGCGCCTCGACGTGGGTGCCGGTCTCCGGGTGGAAGGTCGGCTCGTAGCCCCGGTCACGGCAGCGGTCGATCACCCGGGCCAGGCCGGCCGCGAACCGGCGCCACGCGTCGGCGTCGAACCCGAGCGAAGGGTCCCGGACCGAACGCCCGGGCCGGTTCCGCCGCGCCTGGCTGCCAGCCTCAGCGAGGGTCGGCCGTGGCGGCGGGCCCGGGAGATAAGACCGGACGGCGTCGAACACGGCCAGGATGGCGTCCAGGTCGGGCAGCGTCCGCTCCAGCGCGTCGTGATCGGCGTACGGCAGCTCCACGTAAGCCCCGGCCAGGCCGAGGCCGCGCTCGGCCAGCAGTTCGCCGAGCCGCTCGCCGCTGCCCAGGTAGCCGACCGGGCCGAGGTCGATGCCCGCGTACCCGGCTGCGGCCACCTGGTCCAGGACCGTGATGCCGTCGGGCACGTCGGGGTCGTGGCCGACGGTCAGCTCGAAGGCCCCGTAGCTGACCGGGGCGTTCGCCACCGCGATGTCCGCGCTCATCCGGTTGTGCCTCCCGCTTCGCTGCCTGCAAGTCCCGCGTCGCTCTCTGTGGGATGGTCGACCGGTGCCGACCGGTGGTGGCTGTCGATGATGGCCTGGCACAGGATCACGTCCCGCAGACCGTCCCGGCCCGAGGTGGGCGGCGGGCGGCCGGTGACGATGCTGTCGTGGAACGCCACCAGTTCGCTCTTGAACCCGCTCTCGTACCCGACAACCTCCTCGGTCCGCCAGGAACGGCCCGTGCTCCCGGTGCCGCCCTCGATCTCCAGCACGGCCGGCTCGTTGCGCAGGAACGGGGACGGGAAGGTCAGCCGCAGCCGGCGGTCCGGCGCGTACAGGGCGAACTCCATCTCGTACCGCGCGATGCCGGGCAGGTCGATCCAGTGGATAGCGGCGGGCAGGTCACCGAACCGCAGCATCACGGTGACGTGGTCCAGGGCCAGGCTGGCGTAGTCCAGCCGGGTCGGCTCGCCGAGCAGGCCGCGCACCGTGTTCAGCTCGTGGACCAGGGTGTCCAGCAGCACCATCTCGTAGACCTGCCGCTCCAGCTCGGTGGCCGTGCTGGTCGCCGACTTGATCCGCTCCTGGCTGTCCGCCCGCAGGCCGTCGGCCACCTCGGCGGGCAGCGGGACCCGCGGCAGCAGCGGGTAGTGCCCGATGTAGGGCCGCAGCGGCGACTCGGACGTCGTCACCCGCAGCAGCCGGGCGCCCTCCAGCTCGGCCGTCTCCTCCCGCATCCGCGTGAACGCCGGGTCGTACCGTTTCGGGTAGCCGACCATCAAGATCACCCTGGCCTGGTCGGCCGCGGCCACCATGGCCTGGCCTTCGGCGGCCGAATAGCACATCGGCTTCTCCACGAACACGTGCCGTCCGGCCCGGGCGGCCGCCTCGGCGATCGGCGCGTGGCTGCCCGAGGTGAGCACCATCACCGCGTCGAGCGGGTGCGCGACCAGCTCGCGCCAGTCGGTGAAGGCGGCCTGGATGCCGTAGCGTTCGGCGCATGCCCGGGCGCTTTCACCGTCCAGGTCGCAGACCGCCGCGACCTCGAACCGGTCGGCTAGTTCGGCCAGGTAGTGCAGGTGCATGACCTGGGCGATGACACCGGTCCCGACCAGGCCGACCCGGACCTTGGTCACGCCGGCTCCAGCGCGGCGTCGTCGATCGCGGCGTCGTCGATCGCGGTCCGCAGCAGCCGCGCGGCCTCCGGGACGCCGCTGGTGGCCGGGACGAACGGGTCCTCGTGCTCGATCGAGATGACCTGCGCCTGCGAGCCGTCCAGCGCGCGGACCAGCCCTGCCCACCAGTCCCGGTCGTGGCCCCGGCCGGGTACCGCGAACGTCCACGGCATCTCGGCGGCCGGCTCGGGCCAGCGCCGGTCGAGCAGGCCGTTCAGGGCCAGCTGCTCCTCGTGGAAGACGGTGTCCTTGCCGTGCACGTGCCCCACTCGGTCACCCAGGGCCGCGGCCACCTTGTGGCCGTCCATGCCCATCCAGAAGAAATGGCTCGGGTCGAGGTTGGCCGCCAGCGACGGGCCGAGCGCGGCCACCCAGCCGAACGTCTCCACGTTGAATACGCAGGTGCCCGGGTGCAGCTCCAGGCAGACCCGCAGCGCGGGGTCCTGGGCGGCGGCGAAACCGGCCACGTCGGCCCAGTAGGGCGCGATCTGCTCCTCCCACTGCCGCTGGTAGACGCCCTCCAGGTAGGGGAGCCAGCCGCCCGCCCCGAAGTGCGGCACCCGGTCACCAGCGGCGCCGCCCGGACAGCCCGCCAGCGCCACGACCCGGGTGACGCCCAGCAGCGCGGCCAGCCGGATGGCGTCGCGGAGCGCCCGGTCGTGTTCCCGGGCCAGTTCGGCGTCGGGGTG
The DNA here is from genome assembly GCA_963742795.1 of uncultured Actinomycetes bacterium. Classification (GTDB taxonomy): domain Bacteria; phylum Actinomycetota; class Actinomycetes; order Streptosporangiales; family Streptosporangiaceae; genus Palsa-504. Next base: position 176,363 of record CAVUNL010000012.1, on the reverse strand, counting down.
CAGCGGGTTGCCCCAGGCGTTCAACGCGTCGATCCGCAGCCCGTGCCGGGCGATCTTCTCCCGCCACGCCGCCCGGGCCTGATCGCTGGCCAGCAGGGCCGGCACGTCGCAGTGCGGGCGGGGTGCGTAGCCGCCCGCCCCGATCTCCAGGTCGGTGACGTCCGGCGCGTGCTCGCGCAGCCACGGCATGACCCGGTCCAGCGGCCAGTCCAGAAAGGCTTCAAGCACCACGCCGATCCGGAGGCTGCGATCGGCGGTCATGCGCTCAGCCTCCCTCGGTCGCGATAGCTGATCCTCGCCCGGATCGTTATGACCTGTCAAGAGTCTGTGAGTATGTCAAGACAAAATAGAAAACGGGTTCCCGCCCGCCGGTCTCCGTAATCTCCGTGCCTCCCCCCTCCGTGCCTCCCTCAGAGCCCTCCTAATAGAGCTGCGCGGAGCAGATTTACTCTGCAGTGGTTACAATGTTCAAACAAACATGCCTGGTTTCCTGCCCGGATGAGGATGATGTCTGAACGCGAGGCCGGCGCGAGCGGCCCGATCACCATCGACCGGACCAGTCCGGTGCCGCTGTACTTCCAGCTGGCCCAGTACTTCGAGTCCGCCATCAGATCCGGCGCGCTCAAGGTGGGTGCCCGGCTGGAGAACGAGGTCCAGCTGGCGGAGATACTCGGCCTGTCCCGGCCCACGGTACGGGCCGCCTTCCTCTACCTGGCCAACAAGGGCCTGGTCGTCCGCAAGCGCGGCGCGGGAACCCTGGTGGCGAACGAGCGCATCGATCGCAACGTCGAGCTGACCAGCCTCTACGATGATCTGGCGGCCAGCGGCCGCAAGCCTGCCACCCGGGTGCTGAAGGCCGAGGTCAGCCACGCCAGCGACCAGGTCGCCGAGGCCCTGCAGCTGCCCGAGCGGGCACTGGTGATGTCGCTGGAGCGGATCCGGCTGGCCGACGGCGAGCCGATGGCCCTGATGCACAACTACCTGCCCGCCGGGCTGGTCCAGCTCAACGTCGAGATGCTCGAGCAGCACGGCCTGTACGAGCTGCTGCGCGCCTCCGGCGTCGGGCTTTACTCGGCCACCCAGCGCATGGGCGCGAAGAACGCCTCGGCCTCCGAGGCCCGCACGCTGGACGAGACCCGCGGCACGGCGCTGCTGACCATGGAGCGCATCGCCTACGACCAGGCCGGCCGCCCGGTCGAGTTCGCCCGGCACCTGTACCGGGCCTCCCGGTACGCCTTCACCACGAGCTTCCCCCGGCCAGAGCCGGTTACCGGCTGACCGATCCGGTTTCGGCCCGCCTTGATCTGGCAGTATGTGGGGCTATGCCTGCCTCGCGGCGGTTCCGCATCACGGTGGCCGTAGTGGCCGCGTGCTGTCTGCTGCCGCTGGCCTACTCGGTCTTCCACAGGGCCACGCACGGGCCTCCCCGCCCGGCGCCGCCATCGACGTCGGCGCCCACGTCCGGGGCCAGCAACCCGTCGGCCGGCGTGATGGCGCTGCAGGTCATGCCCGCCCCGTACCAGCTGCCGGCGCCGCTGTCCCGGGAGGTCGCGCTGCCCGGCACTGGCGGCCTGCTGATCGCGGGCGGGCTGACGTCCCAGGGGACCTCGACCGACGCGGTGATCAGCCTGGACCCCGCGACGGGCGTGACCCGCGCAGCCGGGCACCTGCCCGCCGCCACCCACGACGCCGCGGGCGCCACCCTCGGCGGTCAGACGTACGTGCTCGGCGGCGGGACGGTGGCCAGCGTGCCCACCGTCCAGGCCATCCCGGCCGGGGCGGCACCTGCGGTCGTGGGTCGGCTGCCCGCCGCCCGTTCGGATGCCAGCGGCGTAACGGCCGGGTCGGTCGCCTACGTGATCGGCGGCTACGACGGCACCCGCTGGGACCCCCGGGTCCTCGCCACGCGGGACGGCCGGGACTTCCGGGTGGCCGCGCGGCTCCCGGTGCCGGTGCGATACGCAGCGGTGGCCGCGGCCGCGGGGGAGATCTGGGTGTTCGGCGGGCAGACGCGGTCCGGCGCCACGAACGTCATCCAGCGGATCAGCCCTTCCACCGGCCGCGCCAGCGTGGCCGGGCACCTGCTCACCCCGGTCCAGGGCGCGGTGGCGCTCGTCCTGGGCGGACAGATCTACCTGGCGGGCGGGGTGGTCGCGGGCACGTCCAGTCCGATCGTCTACCACTTCGACCCGGCCACGTCCACCGTGAACGCCGCGGGCCGGCTGCCCGTGCCGGTCGCCTACGCGGCCGGGACCGTGACCGGTAGCGTCGGTTACCTGATCGGCGGCGAGGATGGATCGCGCACCGTGCCCTCGGTGACCACGCTCCGGCTGGTCCCCCCCGGGCGGGCTATCCCGCAGGTCGAGCAGGAGCCATGGCTCGCGCCCGCCACCGGGCCCGGCCTGCTCGCGCCGGGGTCCGATCCGTCGGTCCTGCCTGCCGACATCCTCATCGCCGACCACCACAACAACCGGCTGCTGATCGTCGACCCGCAGGGCCGCATCCGGTGGGAGTTCCCGCGCCCCGGAGACCTCGCGGCCGGCCAGACGTTCCTGGAGCCAGACGACGCGTTTTTCTCGCCCGACGGCCGGTACATCATCGCCACGCAGGAAGACGACTACGTCATCTCGGTGATATCCGTCGCCACCAGCAAGATCGTCTACCGGTACGGCGTTCCGGGCGTCCCCGGCGCCGGTCCCGACCACCTGTTCAACCCGGACGACGCGATGCTGACCCCGTCGGGTGTCATCGTCTCGGCCGACATCAAGAACTGCCGGGTGGTGATCATCACCCCGCCCGCGCACGTCCTGACCCGTGTCATCGGTCAGACCACCAACGCCTGCATGCACGAGCCGCCGCACCGGTTCGGCAGCCCGAACGGCGCGTTCCCTATGGCCGACGGGAACTATCTCATCACCGAGATCAACGGCGACTGGGCCGACGAGATGTCCCTGGGCGGCACCGTGTCGTGGTCCGCGAACCCGCCCGGGGTGCTGTATCCGTCCGACACCAATGAGGTGTACCCGGGCCGGTACCTGACCGTGGACTACTCCAACCCCGGCCAGGTCGTCGAGTTCACCTCCACCGGCCGTCTGCTGTGGCGGATGGGCGGATTCAACCAGCCCTCGCTGGCCCTGCCACTGCCTAACGGCGACATCCTGCTCAACGACGACTTCAACCACCGCGTCTGCGTGGTCGATCCCGCCACCAACCGCATCGTCTGGCAGTACGGCCACACCGGCAAGTCCGGGACCGCCCCCGGCTACCTCAACGACCCGGACGGCGTGGACCTCGTCCCGCCCGACTCGCTGCTGGTCACCCACGCCGCCACCATGGGCGAACCCTGACCGGTAGGACAGGACCGGGAGCGACGATCTGTAATCGTTCCCATGGATGCGCCAGACCCCGTGGGGGGCAGGGAACCTTCGCTGCTAGTTGTCCTCGGCACCTCTGTCGGCAGGAGCCGAGAGCCGGGTGCAGGTGGTGGCGAGCCAGTGCTGGTAGGTGTCGAGGTCCCAGCCGGTCAGGCGGGTGATGAGCAGGTAGGTCTCGGCGGCGGCGAGGATAGTGCTGGTGTCGGTCAGCCAGTTCAGGTCGATGGCCGGGTCGAGCAGGCCGTCGTCGGCCATGCGGGCCCAGAAGACGGCGTAGGCGTGGCGGGTCTGTTCGCGGCCTTGCTGCCAGAACCCGGCGATCAGCGGCTCGACGGCGGCGGCCTGCTGGGCGACGGCGAACAGGGCGCCGGTGCGGGCCAGGATCTGGCGTCCGGCCGCGGCCATGGCCGTGATGCGCTCGGCGGCGGAGGGGGCGGTCAGCGCGGCCTGCATCCAGTCGCGGCCGAGCACACCGACCGGCTGGGTGTCACCGACGATCGCCACATCCACGACCCGCTTGAATAGGGCGGCCTTGGTGCCGAAGCGCACGTACACGGTGCGCGCGCCGACCCGGGCGCGCCGGGCCACGGCGTCCAGCGTGGTGGCCACGTACCCGTCGGCGAGGAACAGCTCGGTGGCCGCGGCGATGATCCGCTGCTCGGTGTGCGCGATCTGGGCCTGGCGCAGCGGCGGCAGTGCGGGTTCGGGGTTGACATCACCAGCCATGCGATGCAGTATAACTGCATCTAGTGTACTTTCGCTGCATTGGGGGCGTGATGAGCGTGCCGGAGATGCCCGCGCTGGCCGGGGTCCACCACCTGAAGCTGCCGGTCACCGACCTGGCCAGGTCCCGCGAGTGGTACCGCAGCCGCCTGGGCTACCAGGTGCAGGTCGAGTTCGTCGAGCAGGGCCAGCTGATGGGCTACGCGCTGGCGCACCCCAACGGTGGCCCACCGCTGGGGCTGCGGCTGGACCCCGGCCGCGCCCGGGCCGCCGCGGGTTTTGACTACTTCGCCATCGGCGTGCCCGGCAAGGAGGCGATCGACCAGCTCGCCGCCCGCCTGGACGCGCTGGGCGAGCAGCACGCCGGGGTGCACTGGGCCAGCATCGGCTGGATCCTGCCGCACCTGCACGATCCCGACGGCCACGAAATCCGCTTCTACACCCTTCAGCACCACACCGAGCCTGCCCCCGGCCAGGTCACCACCATCCACAACCCGCGCGAGACCGCCGGACTCCGCGAGCAGGCCGCCACCGGGCAGCTGCCAGACGGCCCCGCGGCCGGGGTCCGCAGCAGATTAGAGGAGAAACGATGTCTCCGACCAGGATCTGGGAACTGCCGGAAGCCCCCATTGCCGGACCGCACCGCCAGGCCGGGCGGGACCCGGCCGCCATCCCGCCCGGCAGGCCTGCCGGGCCAGCCACCGCCACCCGCCGGGCCGGCGCCGCGGTCGCGGGATTCGCCCGCCGCCTCCGCGCCCTGCCCGGCTCCGTGGACTTCCGGCAGCTCGCCGGGCCGACGGCGGTGTTCTTCCTGTGGCCGCCCCGGCCAGGCCGTGGCGCGGCCGTTCCGCCGAGGTCGCGAGACCGGCAGAGCCAACCTCGACTTGCTCGGGAAGATGGCCCTCTGAACCCAGATCACCGACCGTGACCACTCCCATCAAGTGCGCCAGACCCACCCGGGGGTCTGGCGCACCCGGCACGGTGAACTGCCAACCACAAACCCCTAACCAAGGAGGGGGCGCATGGCCAAGTTCATGTTCGTCAAGTTCAGCCTCATGGCCGAGATCACCGACGCCGATGCGCTACGCGAAGCCGCACTCAAGAAATTCGACGCCGCCGACATGACAACGGATGACTACCCCGACACCGCTGACTGGCACGCATCGGAGGAAGGCCAGGAGGAGCGCCGCCAGGTCGCCACCCAGGACAGGGACGCCCTGAGCCAGTTCGTTGACCCGGCCAAGGCCTCCGGGCTGCTCGACGGCGTGCCCGGCGTCAAGGCCGTAATCCTGGGCTCGTCCGTGGGCGAGCTGGAGGGCACCACGCAGGACGAGGCCCGCGACGCCTTCGCGAACCGCGAGGGAATTACATGGTGGCCCGAGGCCCGCGACGCCGAACTGGCCCGCCAGCACCACGAGGGGATTACATAGTGGCCCGGCTCGGAGCCGACTGACTGACGCCAAGCACCCAGAGATCAAGACGGCACTCTGTACAGCACCGCGACCCGCGACCCTGGCCCGTGTCCGAACCGAATAAGCCCGCCATGCCCGCCTGCGGCGGTCTTGCCGAGGTCTTGTCTAGGTCTTGCCTAGGTCCAACTGATCGTTGACGTTCTGGCTTCAGGTGATGCTTGACGGTTTCTAGGGTTTGGCGGTGGTGCCGGGGCCCGGTTCGCTGTGCTGCCTGGTCTCCGGATAGGTGCCAGTCAACGCCGGTGCCGCGGCGGGGTCAACGCGCAGCACGGCCACCCGCAGCGCGAGGACGAATGACGTTGAGGCCCCGGCTGGCCCGGCGGATCTTGAGCGGCCCGGGGATGGGACTGCCGGTTCAGGCGGTGATGGTCAACGGCAGGACCGGGGTGCGCCTGCGGGGGGAGTCGCCAGGACTAGGGCCAAGGGTGAGCGTTGCCTGGATTCCCCAATCTCCGCCGGGAACCTTGTAGCCAAGACGGGGTGTGAAGCTGGCAGTCCCGATCAGCAGCGGGAGTCGCACGGTCTGCCCTGGCGCCACCCGGAACACGATTAGTGGAAGGCGCTGGGCGCCGGAGAATCCGCCGACTACCTCACCGGTCTGCGGATCGACGATGACCCCGGTGACCTGGCCATTGGTCGCGATCTGAAGCTCGTGACCGGTCAGGTTGCGCAGCAGCAGACCGTGCCGCAGGGTTTGCCCGGATCTGACCACGGCAGGGCCGTCCAGCTCGGCTGCTATCTGCTGCGGGTCGAGCAGGTCCTGGGTCGGGCCGGTTTCCGGTCGGGGACGCAGCTGACGGCCGGGCGGGTAGGGCAGCGCCCCGACCGTCAGCTCGACATCGTCCCCGAACTGCCGGTGCAGTTCCTCGGCGGTGGTGGTAGCCCAGGGCGCCAAGGTGATGGCGAACGGCGGCACCCTGCCCTCGTCCACTTCTGGCATCGGGTACTGCATCAGGACGCCGGGCTGCTCATCGCGCAGCCGGAACAGTACCACCTTCAGCTCGTCCCAGGCCGCCATACCGGCAGGCTATCGGGCAGGGCCGAAGAGTTGCCCGGCGTCGCTTCCGCCGAGCAGGAACACGAACCGTTCCAGGTCTTGGTGCAGCTGGGTAAGCGGCGGCGAAGCCGCCTCCTTCTGCGTCCTCAGTCCCGCGCAGCGGGCCGGCCACGGTGACAGGCCTCACTCCGCCGTGCCGGGGCCGAACAGGGACTCGCCGTCGTCGCCGCCGAGAAGGAAGACGAACCGGTCCAGGTCCTGGCGCAGCTCGCCGACGTTGTATGCGGGGTGGCCGACGAACTCTTCCAGCGATGCGCCGAGGCGGGCGGGGTCGCGGGTGAGCCACTGGCTGAGGAATTGCAGCGTTTCAACGATCTCGGCGGCGTCGACCGCGTCGAGCCTTACTTCGGGCAGGTGACGGCGTCCCTGGCCATCTCCTCGATGGTCGCCGGCGTCGAGCCGGTGGAGGCGCCGACGCCCCGGTTGTCGAAGGTCATGACCGGGTGCTTGGCGGCGATGCCGTCCACGACCCGGGGGTCCCAGTTGTCCAGGACCGCTGCCAGGTGGGTGAGGAAGACCACCGGCACCCCCGTGTCCGGGCCGAGCTGACGGTAGGCGAACTCCACGCCGCCCGCGGAGAGTCTGCGCGTGGGGACGTCGGTCCACGACGTCATCGAGCCGTTGTGCGCCTCTGGTGACTTATTCATGATCGCGTTCCTTCTCTCATTGCTCAGCTGCTGTTGGGGAGCGTCAGTTCGGCATCCGGTTGAATCTGCGGACGATGCGGTCGAAGATCCGGGCCGGAAGGACGCGGTGGAGCACGCTGATGCTTGCGGCCGTCGAGCCGGCGGTGCGCCGCAGTTTCGGGTTCCGGTCGGTGGCCGCCGCGACGATCACCTTGGCCACGACGGCAGGATCGTCGCCGCCGCTGGTGTTTTTCGCCAGCACCTCGTCGAAGGTGCGCCGTCCCGACGCGTAGAGCGGCATGGGGGTGTCGCCCTGCACGCTGTGGTCCCCGAACGGGGTGTTGACCGGGCCGGGCTCGACGAGCAGGATCCGGACGCCGTGCTCGCGGACCTCGTGGTCCAGCGACCCGGAGTAGCCCTCGACCGCGTGCTTGGTCGAGGTGTAGATGGCCATGAACGGGCTGGGGACGAACCCGCTGAGGGAGGAGACGTTGATGACGCGTCCGCGCCGTTGAGCGCGCATGTGCGGCAGGACCGCCTTGGTCATCCGCATGATGCCGTAGACGTTGATGTCGAAGACGTCCTGCGTCCGGGCGACGGAGAACTCCTCGGCGGCGCCGTTGGCGCCGACGCCGGCGTTGTTGACCAGGACGTCGATGCGCCCGAACCGGTCGATCACCTGCTTGACCACGGAGGCGACCGATTCGTCGCTGGTCACGTCGAGGTCGAGGTAGGTCACCCCGGCGGGCGCGGTGACTCGCGCGGTGTTGCGGGCGGTTCCGATCACCTCGAAACCCGCGCCGGCGAGCGCGATCGCTGCCGCCTTGCCGATGCCTGAGGACGCGCCTGTCACGAGCGCCACCGGCCGATTCGTCGTCATCATGAACTCCTGACCTCATTGGATTACGTTCGATTGACTTACGTTCGTAATACCATATGCTGAGAAGCGACGGAGGGCAAGCATCCTCCTCGAGGAGAGGACCCTCCGGTGCGGTAAGGGAAGCGGAAGAGGCGCAAGCGGGCGGCGAGGCGCGGATCCTCGAGACGGCCGCCGCCGGCTCAAGCGAGACGGCATCCACGGCCCGGGGATCGCCGCGCTCATGGCGGAGGCGGGACTGGCCAGACGGCACCGCACCGCCGCCGGGCTGCCGTCCGGGAGACCTGACGGGCATAATAGATTACGTCCGTACTATCATTGCCGGCGAGCACCGGCGGGCGGAGGAGCACGTGACGCGGTACGGGAAAGAACACAAGCAGGCGACGCGGCAGCGGATCATCGAGACGGCCTGCCGCTGGCTCAAGCGCGACGGCATCGACGGCTCCGGGGTCGCCACGCTCATGGCCGACGCCGGGCTGACCAACGGCGCCTTCTACGCCCACTTCCCATCCAAGGAAGACCTGGTCGCCGCCGCGGTCGCCGGCCAGCTCCGCGAACAGCGCGAAAGCCTCAGCGCGGTGGCGCCCGGCCGCGCCGGAGTCGAGCAGTACGTGCGTGAATACCTTTCGGTCCAGCACCGCGACAACCCCGCCGACGGCTGCCCGTCCGCCGCCCTGCTCGACGAGATCGGCCGCTGCACCGACGCCACCAAGCAGGCCTATACCGACGGCCTGCTGGCCGTCATCAACGACGTCGCCGCCCGCCTGGCGCCGCACAATCCGCAGTCGGCACGCGTGAAGACGCTCAGCGTCTTCGCCCTGATGGCCGGGACACTGCAGCTCTCCCGCGCCCTGGCCGACCGGCAGCTCGCCGATGAGGTCCTCGAGCAGGGCATCCAGAACGCCCTGGTGCTGCTGGGCGCCGGGCAACAGCGCTGACACGCCGCACCACCGGCCCGAAGCGATGAAATCCGGCTTTCCCCGGCACCGTCCCGCAGGCGCAGCGGCCACTCCTCGCGCTGCTGCCGCCAGCTGGTGAAGCGCTGCAAAGAACACGCGAAGCTGTGAGCCAGCAAAACCAGGCCCTGCATGGATTCTTGATTCCTAGCGAACTTCCCGGAAACTGAGGCGCACGCCAGGACGTGCTTGACCGGGTCGGATGCAGCGCTGACACGCCACCTAGCCGTTCCGGCCAGTCGTGCTGATGGCCAGTGCAGCCAACTTCGGTCATCGGTGTACACGACTTCAGACATCGACAGCGGTGGACCGGCCAGATAGCGCCGAGGATTCCCTGCCAGTTACCGCCGAAGGTCACATGTATGCGCTACCCGAACGGCTGCCACGCGGCCGGGGCCAACAACTTCAAGATCATTCTCACCGCTAATGGCTGTTCCGTTGTTCCTCAAACCCCGGATACCGGGGCTGGCGGATTCGCGCCGTCGGCGGTGTCGAACAGGATCTGCTGGAGCGGGCGGGGCAGGTACGCATCACTTCCAGCCGCGATGGCCGAGCATGAAGACGATCACCGCAACGCAAGCCACGCTCAGTCCCACGCCGAGGACCAGGAACGCCGACCATCCCTTTTCGATGCTGCCGGTGAGCACGTCGAAGTTCTGTCCCCAGAATCCGGCCAGGAAGGAGATGGGCAGGAAAATGGTGGCCACATCCGCGAGCCGGCGGCTCACGACCGCCAGGTGCTTGCTTGCCAGCGAGGCGTGCAGGACCAGCAGGGCGGCACCTCGCTCCTCGATCGCGGTGAAGTTGGCCACGACTTGCTGCAGCTCGTCGTTGATGTCTTCGGCGTACAGCTGGGTTTCGCTGGTGGCGCCGGGCAGGGAATGGATGAGCGGCGTCCGGGCGGCGAGGTCCCGGCCTGGCGTGAGGATCCTCCTGGTGACCGCGGCCTGGCGCCGTATCGCGGTGATCTCGGCCAGCTCCTGGTCGTCAGCCTCGTGCAGCACCCGCTGCTCGAGTACATCCAGCCGTTCGTCCAGCTCCAGGGCAAGTGCGGAGAACTGGGTGTAAAGCGAGCTGATCAATGGGTGCAGCGCCCGGATCGGGTCGCTTCCAAGCTGCGGCTGGACCGAGCCTGCCTGGCGCAGGGCATCAAGGGCGGGGCTCGGCGCGCGACGCAACGTGACCAGGAATCCGGTGGTGTAGTAGCAGTGCACTTCGACGGGCTCGCGGAGCTGCTCATCGAGGCCGAAGCCGACGAGCATGACTCCGTTCCCGTAGACCTGCAGCTTCGCGCGCTGGCCGAACTGTTTTGAGTCCTTGACCGCCAGCGGGTGCAGGCCCAGGCGGGCGGCCAGTTGGTCAATGGTCTCGTCGGTCGGGTTCTCGATGTCCAGCCAGAAGGGCTGGCCCGCCTCAATGAGCTGCGCTACCAGCGACGGGGCGGGCTCCCAGACGACCTCGCCAGAGTGATCGATGGGACCCATAAGCCTGAGATTCACGAGGCGTGGGTCGAAGAGGCTGACGAGTCGCGCATTCTCGTGCGGTCGACCGCCAGCGCGTTCGGTGAAGTAAGCGGCAACGGCCGAGAAACCCGCGGCCTGAAGCAGGCTGAGGACTTCGTCGTCGTCAAAGGCCAAGGTTTCATCTGAGTGCCTTTGGCGCTCGTGTCAGCGGACCTCTTTGCTCCCGTCCGCGCCTCGGCCAGCGTCGGCGGATCCCCCGGCAGGCCCGGCGCCCGTGGACCCGCCCCGCCGCTCGGCCGCCTCGGAGAGGTATCGGTCCCCGTGTGCGACTGGGCTGAAGGCGAAGGCAAGCGCGATGGCGGCGATGAGACCGCCGATGACGGCGTAGACGCCTTCGACACTCCCGCTCAGGTTGATCGCTGCCGCCCCGGCGAGCGACCCGAGGGGGATGGCCGACCAGGCCAGGACCTGGGCGACGCTTACCACCCGCCCGTAGAGCCGGGGCGGGACGATCGCCTGGCGCAGGGCGACGGTGTTGATGTTGAGCAACATGCCGAAGCCCGATGACGCCGCCCACAGGACCAGTGCGGCCGCGTAGGAGCCGGCGAGGGCCATGGCGGTCATGGTCAACCCGGCGAGGACGAGGGCGCCGAGGGCGGTGACGGCGAAGGAGGCACGCCGGCGGATCGGCCCGGCAACCAGACTCACCGTGACGATGCCGGCGGCACCAGCGGCATACAGGAAGCCGATCTCGGAGTTGGTGGCGTCCAGGGCGCGCCGGGCAAAGAGGACGAGCTGAGAGTCGGCCGTCGCGGCGACCAGGTTGATGAGGGCCATCATGATCGAGATGGAGCGCAGCACCGGGTTGGACCACACGTAGGCCAAGCCCTCCCGCACGTCGGCGAGCAGGGCCCGGATCGCTGAGCCGGCGGGGTGCCTGGCCGGCGTGGCGGCGTTGAAGCTGCGGCGGATCAGGGCCAGGCAGCCCGACGAGACGAGAAAGGAGCCAGCGTCCACGAACAGGAGGCCGGCGACAGGCACGAAAGCCACGAGCGCGCCGGCGAGCCCGGGGCCGAGGATCTGACCGGCGTTGTTTGTCGCCATGATGCGGGCGTTGGCCGTGACCAGTTCCTGCTCGCCGACGAGCGAGGGGATGGCCGCGAACTCCCCGCAGTTGAAGATGATCCCGAGCGTCGACTGCACGAAGGTCACGGCATAGATGTCCGCGACCCGCAGCGACCCGCTGATCGCCAGGACGGGGATCACGGCGATCACGAGCGCCTGGGCGATGTCGCTGCCCAGCATCAGACGCTTACGGTCGAACCGGTCGACGACCGCGCCGAGCAGGAGACCGAACAGCAAGTAGGGCACGAACTCCGCGGCGGTGGTCAACGCCAGGTTCGTGGCGGAGTGAGTCAGCTTGAACACCAGGAGCGGCAAGGCGAAGGTGGTGAACGAGCCGCCCAGCTGGGAGACGGCCTGCCCGCTGAAGTAGAACCAGAAGTCGCGCCCCAGCCGAGCCCGCCCGCCTGCCGGGGCTTTCTGGGTACGACGCGCGTTGCCCATCCGGACAAACTGTACTTCCGTGGCGGCCAGCACGAGCGAGACCCGGAGCCCGGCGTGGCCAAGGGCGGATAAGGCAGCGCTGAATCTAATATCTCCCTGGATAGGGCCAGTCCGTACGACCTGATATGGGCGCGGTCACCATAGTGCCTGGCCCGTCCGCCGCCGTCGTCACGGTCAGCCACTCCACGACCTACCTGCTCCGCCTCGCCGGGTAGCGGCCGCGGGTCTCCAGCGGGACGGTAAGCCGACTGGCGCGCGGGCGGCCGCTGGGCTGCCTGATCTGTGTTCGGGTCGCCGGTGAGGTGCTTGCGGATGAACTGCTTGGGATGGAGGTCCTGGATGTCGAGGTCGGCGAAGTCGGGGCCGAGTCCTTCCCGCAGGTCGTTCTTTGCGGCTTCGGCGATCGTGCGCAGGTCGCGGAGGGCGCGGCCGGCCTGGGCGGCGATCTGGGGCAGGTCGCTGGGTCCGAAGATGATCAGCGCGATTACCGTGAGGACCAGCAGCTTGGGGAGGGACAGGTCGAACACCGCTCAGTCCTCTCCCCAGCCGGACGGCAGCGGGGACAGTTCGTCGTCGGCGAGGCCGGTGTAGGGGTCGGGGTGCAGCCGGGCCCGGCGCCGGTCGCGGGACCAGACGATGAGCTCGGCCGCCTCGACCAGCACCGCGCAGGTGCCGCCGAGGATCACCATGGTGAGGGGGTCCGGGCTCGGGTTGGCCGCGTCCGCGATCAGGAACACCCCGAAGATCAGTACCCGCCGCCATTTGGCGAACCGCTGGTGGGTCAAGATCCCGGCCAGGTTCAGCATGACCAGGAGCAGCGGCACCTCGAACGCCAGCCCGAAGGCCAGCATCATCGCCATCACGAAGCTGAGGTACTGGTCGACCTGGATCAGGTTCTGCACGCCGCCGGGGGTCAGGCCGAGCAGGTAGTGCAGGGACCGGCCCAGCGACAGGTAGCACGCCGTGATGCCGATGGCGAACAGCGGGATGGCCGCGCCGAGGAACAGGCAGCTCCACCGCTTTTCCCTGGCGTGCAGGCCGGGCGTGACGAACGCCCAGATCTGGTACAGCCATATCGGGGAGGACAGGATCACCCCGGCGATCAGCGCGACTTTGACCCGCAGGTAGAACGAGTCGAGCGGGCCGTCCAGGACCAGCTGGTTGACCCCCAGCGTGTGACAGCCGGAGTACCCGCGGATTGTGGCCGAGCACAGCGGGCGCTCGATGACGTGCCAGGCCTGGTTGAAGAAGATGAACCCGGCGGTCATCCCTGCGGCCAGGGCCAGCGCCACTTTGACGACGCGGTTGCGCAGCTCGCGGAGGTGATCGGTGAGCGGCATGCGGCCGTCGGGGTTCGGCTGCCGCCGGGAGTGCACGAAGCGCTCGCCGACGATGCGGGCGCCCGCGATGGCACCGGGAAGCGTGGTCATGACCGGGGTCCGGTAGTCCGCCAGGCGCGGCTAGATCGGCTGCCCGGCCGGGCCGGGCGCCTCGGCGGTGATCCCGGCCGGTTCCCCGGCCGCTGCCGGAGCGCCCGGGGGGCCCGATTCCGGCTCGTCCTCGTGCAGGCCCTGCACTTCCTTCTTCAAGATGCGCATCGACTGGCCGAGCGAGCGCGCCGCGGACGGCAGCTTCTTGGACCCGAACAGCACGATGATCACCACCGCGACGATCAGGATCTTCCACGGGCTATCGAACAGGTCGCCCATCATGTGCGTTCTCCTCAGCGGGTAGTAGTTTCCCCGGGCGGCGTCCTCACCACGGCCCGGCGGAGCGCGGAGACACTCCGCCGGGCGTGTACCTGTCGAGGCTCAGCCTTCCGGCGGCGGGGAGAGGTAGGGGAAGTAGTCGAGGAGCTTCGCGGGCTGGGTAAGGCCGGAGACGAAGTCCTGGTTGAGGATGACTTTGGTGGCGTTGTCGAACGCGTCTTCGATCAGGCCCTTGCCGTTGTGGCTGCCCTGCCAGGGGTCCCACAGGGCGTTGGTGCCGGGGATGAACGGGATGACCATGGGGAGGAATATGTCTGCTACGTACGCGCCGTAGGCCAGCGCGGTGGGCCGGCCGTGGATGCCCTGGTCGTAGGTGCCGCCGAGCCTGACGACGACGGCGGTCTGGTCCCTGATCTGGCCCCATACTCCGGTGGCGGGGTCGGTGTCGGGGTGGGCGGGCCTGCCCGCGAGGTCCTGCGACGGGACGGTGGCGTTGATGTTGATCCCGGCGGAACCCGCGGGGAAGTTCCAGAGGGTGGTGCCGTTGGGTCCTCCGGCGCGCTGGAGCTGGACCCAGCCGTGCCCCTGGTCGTGGATCGCGGTGGTGGCCCAGTAGTTCAGCCGCCGCAGGCCGGTGATCTCGGCGGGTGCCTCGACTAGGACGGACTGGACGATTTGGTTCATGAAGAAGTCGGTTGGCGGGAACAGGGCCGCCAGGTCGGGGAAGAAGCCTTCATTGAGGGCGTTTGCCAGCGTGATGGGGAAGGGGAGGAAGTTGAAGAACGAGTCGGTGCGCGGGCCGGCGAAGATCTTGATGCCGCGCTCCACCTCGAGGACCTCGCCCACGGGCGCGTTGGGGGGCGTGATGATCCTGCCTTTGGCGTTGCGGTCGGCGGCTTGCTTGCCGGTGAGCTCGGCCACCACGACGTGCTGAACGCCGGCGGAGTCGACCGGGAAGGTGAACCGCCAGGTGATGTCCTCGACCAGGTCCTCGTTGGCGTCGACCTTAAGTTCGTAGTAGCCCGCGGGGTCCCAGGGACCGGCGTCATTCGGGGAGGCGTTCATCCCGAATACCGTGCGCGGGCCGAAGGCATCGCCGGGCCCGGCGAAGCAGTAGGCGTCGCTGATGTCCAGCCGTTCGTCTGCCGTGTAGTCGAAGTGGTGAGACATTGTTCTCCTAGAGAATGATGGTGCTGCGGGGGTACGGATTGCGGGACATCGGCTGCAGCGCGAGCGTGTAGAACCGGTCGCGGAACGGCTCCTCGTCCGTGCCGCCGAATTCGCCGTAGACGAACAGGTGGGGCATCTTGCCGGCATCCCACATCACGCGGTCGGCCCTGCCGTTCGCGTGGGTGAGCTCGTACCAGCCTTCGGTGAACCCGCTCACGACCGCGATACGCGTCGGGGCGCCGCGCTCGGGGATGACCGACGCGTCGACCGTGGTGCCGGTTGCGGCCCTCAGGTGCGGCCACGCCGACGCGGCCGACGCCAGGTGCGGGCGGTGGTAGTAATCCAGGACCGGCACGGCCTTGACGCCGGCCGGCAGCACCAGGCGGGTTCCCGATGTCAGCAGCGGGGCGTTGTACCGCCGTTCCGCTCCGCGCACCAGGTCGTCGTCGGCGGCCGGGTCGCCGGTGGCCGTCGGGACGCTGCCCGGCCGCGTCGCCGTGGCGGCCAGAGCGGGGGCGGCTGACCCGACGCCGTACAGGACGACGGGGAGGGCGGCCAGACCGCCAAGGACGCCGCGCCGGCTCAGGGTTCCTTCCCCCGCGCCGTCTGCGCGCTCGGCTTCCGCATGCTGTCGTTTGCCTCTGATGACGTTCACTCACGTTCCTCTCTTGCCGTGGCCGGAGGCCGCCACCGCTGTGCTCCGCCTCTGGCCGCCGGCACCCATGCCGCATAGGCCGGCCTCGCTGGTCACGTCTCACGGTCGCGCTTCTGACGGGCGCATCGCACCCGTGTCGCCCCTGGCCGGTACCTTGGTCCGCGGTCCAGGCCCCCCCTGGTGCCGGTGCGCCCGGTACTGGTCAGCCCCTGCCGAGACCGCCGCGGTGGCCCGGCATAATGGCCGGGATGATCGAGGAGCTGATCGGCCAGATGGCCACCCTGCTCGAGCCGCTGCAGGCCACCGGCGACCCGCGGCGGTACTTCCACGCGACCTACCAGCGCACCACGATCGCGGTGGCCGAGGAACTTAAGCGTGGCGGCTTCGTCGACCCCGAGTGGGTTGAACGGTGGGACGTCGCGTTCGCCGACTTTTACCTTGATGCGCTCCAAGCCGCGCTGGCCGGGCATGAGCCGACCCGGCCCTGGGCGATCGCGTTCGGCGCGCCCGCCGACCTGCCCGCGCTGCGCCACGTGCTGCTCGGCATGAACGCCCATATCAACTTCGACCTGCCCCAGGCGCTGCTGGCGGTGATCACCGACGAGCAGTTCGACGATCCGGCCCTCCTGGAACGCCGGGAGGCCGATCACAAGGCCATCGACACCGTGCTCGCCACCCGGGTCGCCGCCGAGGATGACGAGCTGACCCGGATCTCCGGCCCGGGCACGCTCGTGGACCGGCTGCTGCGCCCGTTCAACCGGCTTGGTACCCAGCGCTTCCTGCGCGAGGCACGCAAGAAGGTGTGGGCCAACGCGATCGCGCTGAGCCGGGCGCGCCGCCACGGCCCGGACGCCTACACCAAGGTCCTGGCCCAGCTGGAGGAGCTCAGCGCGGCCAAGGTCGCAGCCCTGATGGCGCCCGGCCCGGTGCTGCTCAAGCTCGCCGCCACCGGCTTCGGCGTCCGGCTACCCGAGATCAGCAACAGGCCCGCCGGATAACAGCAGGCTGACCGCGGTATCGACGGCGGCAGCCACGTCGTCGTCGGCCGGGTACAGCAGCGAACGCCCGGCGACCAGGCCCTTGACGTTCGGCAGCCGCAGCGCCTTGCGCCAGCCCGCGTACGCGGACTGCGGGTCGTCCGGCACCTCGCCGCCCAGCAGCAATGCCGGCAGTGTGGACGCCGCCATGACCCGCTCCATGTCCGGCACCACCGGGACCTTCAGCCAGGTGTACGCCGACGTGGTGCCTAGGCCCGAGGCGACCGCGATGGCCCGCATCATCGCCTCCGGGGACAGGTCGTTGCGGACCCGGCCCTCGACCCGGTGCGAGATGAACGGCTCGATCATCGCGACCAGCCGCCGCGCCGCCAGGTCCGATACCGCGTGCGCGCAGGCCTGCAGCGTGGCCGCGGTCGCCGGGTCGTCCGGGTCGATGCGCAGCAGCATCTTGCCGCCGTCGAACGCCATCCGCGCGATGGCGGGCGCGTCATAGCCGGTGAACCGGTCGTCGATCTCGAAGACCGTATCGGCCAGACCGCCACGGTTCATCGAGCCGATCACGACCTTGCCGTCCAGCGCGCCGAGCAGCAGCAGGTCCTCCAGCACGTCCGCGGACCCGAGCACGCCGTCGACGCCGGGCCGGGCCAGCGCCACGCAGAGCCGCTCGAGCAGGCTGGTGCGGTCGGCCATCGCCGTCATCAGGCCAGGCCCGCAGTGTCCCGCGCGCCGGGTGATCCGCGGCCACGAGCACCAGGGTGCCGCCCGGACTCAGAAACGACGGGGCCCGCGGCCGCCGGGCCGCCGCCTCCGCCACCAGCTCGGGCCAGCGTGCGCGGGTTTCTATCACATCGGCGAGCCGGTCAGCGAACATCGCCGGCCTCCGGGCAGCTCACGCTCATGGCCGGGTCCCAACCCCCTGGCCCTGCTCCTCTTCCGGCTGCTGGTACCAGCGCACCTTGTCGCCGACCTGGCTGCGCAGGCGCCACTTCATGGTCTTCGGCGCGGCCTCCAGGTAGCCGCGCAGCGCCTCCAGCCGCGCCTGGACCTGCGACGCCTCGCCCGGGTCAAGCAGGCTGCTCTCCAGGTTGGCCAGCAGCCGGTCGATGCTGCCTACGCAGGTCCGCCACAGGCCCCAGTCCTTGGCGCAGAGCCCCGCCACGAACGAACCGTCAAGCGAGCCAGAGCCAGCAAAGACGTCGTACTGCACCAGCAGGCTGTACAGGTCGCTCTGGTCGTTCGCGGTGGCCTCGACGATCTGCAGCTTGGACAGCAGCAGCTCCTCGGGCGGCACGGTGAGCGGAGCCCGGTCCAGCCGCGCGGTGAGCGGGATCTCGTGACACATCGAGAACTCGCCCACGAACACGTCCAGGTGCCGTTCGTGGGCCGGGTCGATGAACAACAGTCGGCGGCTGCCGTGCAGCGCGTTGAACATCTGGTCGCCGACGTAGCCGGCCTCCTCCAGCAGCCGGGCCGCGGGCCGTCCGCTGCCGCGCGGCACGGCCACGTCGATGTCCTTGACCCGGCGGGGGAGCCGGGGCTTGCCGTCCGGCGCCAGCAGGTACACCGCGACCCCGCCGAGGGCGCGCAGCAGCAGCCGTTGCTCGTCCGCCGCGGCGATCAGCCGCCTGGCCTCGGCGACGGGATCGGCCAAAGGGCCGACGTCATCCACCGCGTTCATCCGGTCGTCAGCAGGAAGTCCAGGCAGGACCCATCCTGGGCGAGGTCGATCACGGCCCCGCGTAGCACTCCGGAGGAGTAGTCGCTGCCCGGGTTGACGCACAGCGTCCGGCCGATTTTCTGCGCGCCCCGCGACTCGTGGATGTGCCCGTGCAGGCCCACCACCGGCTGGTAGCGCTTGATCGCGTCGCGGACCGCGTGGCTGCCGACCGGGATGATGCTGGGCCGTCCGCCGCGGATCACCGGCTTGAGCGTGTCGTCAAGCTCCGGGGCGTCGTCCAGGCCCGACGCGTACGGCGGGCAGTGCAGGTTCACAATGCACGGCTGACCCGAAGGCACCTGCTCCAGCATCTCCTCGATCTGCTTGCCCAGTTCGTCCTCCGAGCACTCCCGCTCGGTGTTCCACGGCGTGGTCGGCACCACCCCGAGGCTGGCCATGGTGACCGGGCCCAGGTCGCACAGCTCGAGCTCGGGGCACTCGACCCGCGGATGGGCCGCTATCACCGGGTCCGCGTCCACCGGGTCGTCGTTGCCCGGCGTGATGATGCACCGCACCGACGGGTCGAGCCGCTCGGCGGCCAGGTCGCACCACCGCTGCATCTGCGCGGCGATCTCGCAGCGGAACAACCGGCCCAGCGCAGCTTCATCGCCCGAGAGACGGGCCAGCTCGCCGGACTCCATCCGGACCGGATAGAGCCCGGCCTTGCCGAGGTCGCCGCTGAGCCGTTCCCATCCCGATTCGGGGACGGTTACCTCCTCCCCGCCGACCCGGGCCCGCAGGGAGCCGTTCTCGGTGAGCACCGGGACGATGGCCTTGCCCGCGAAGTCGCCGCCCAAGATGATCACGTCCGCCTCGTAGACCTTGGCCGCGGCCAGGAACTTGCGGAAGCAGACCTCCGAGCCGTGCAGGTCGGTGGCGAAGTAGATGCGCAGCGCGCGCTTTTTCGAGCCCTTCGCCTTACCCCACATCCGCTACTCCGGCGGAAGTTCGCGCATGGCCATGTCCAGGTCGAGCGAGTTGCGCTGTCTGCGCACCTGCCGGGCGATCAGGTAGATCACCGGTCCGGCGCCGAGCACGATCACCAGCGTGAGGATCGACTCCCAGCTGAACTTGCCGTACACGCTGGAGTGCGCGATCAGCTCGTACACGGTGAACAGGGCGAGCACCGTGGTGGCTCCGCCGACCAGCGCGACCTTCCGCAGCCAGCTGCGCCGGGCGTCGTCCGGCAGGCCCGGCGTCGGGATCAGGTCGGCCCGGCGCATCGGGAGCGCGGTGGCCGCGATGCCGCCGGCCAGCAGGATCAGCGCGAAGAACAGGCTCTGCAGGGCGACGATGCTGCCCAGGCTGACCAGGCTGGTCAAGAAGCAGAACCCGATGCCGATCACGAGCACGACGCCGATGGCGACATTCGGCGCGTGGTTGCGATCTGAGATCTTGGCCATGCCCACCGGCAGCAGCCGGTCGAAGGCCTGGGCGAACAGGACACGCGTGGTGACGGTCAGGAAGGCCAGGTTGACCGCGATCTCGGCCAGTGGCACCGCGGTCGCGAACAGGATCTTGGTAATGGGATCGCTGGACAGCACCATTCCGTAGCCCAGGCCGCCGGCCACCGAGCTCAGGCTGGTGATCTTCCCGTACGCAGTGGGGTTGATCACGCCCAAGTTGGCCTGCGCCTGCATGAAGGTCAAGCCGGCCCGCGCGCGCAGCAGGGCCCAGACGCCGATCCACAGCACGACGAGCACGCCGATGCTGATCGCCGAGGCGTACAGGTAGGTGCGGCCCGGGCGCCGCAGCTCGCCGCCGACATAGTAGGAGTACAGGACGCCGTTGTAGTTGAGCACCATGAACGGGATGATCGCCACCGCGGACGCGATCGAGGTGCCGAACACCACCCCGTTGGACTTGGCCGTCGAGATGATGTCCTGGAAGGCGCCCGGGTGGTTGCTGTAGGTGGCCAGCGCCGAGGTGAAGTCGGCGTGCGAGTTGAAGGCCAGCATCCCGATCAGCACGAGAAACGCCAGGACCTGCAGGACGATCAGCCAGAAGATGATCCGGGCCACGATCTTGACCGAGAACAGCGACAGCGCCGCGACGATCAGCATGACCGCGACGCTGAGCCAGGCGATGGCGATGTTGCTGGTCAGGTGGTTTCCCGCGTTGGCCACCGCGGTGCTGTGGAACGCCGCGCCGAGCCCGCTGAGCATGAACGGGGTGAACTGCGCGGCGAAGTGCGCGTTGGTCGACAGCACGTAGGTGAACACCACGGCGATGCCGAGTCCGGCGACCGAGCCTGCCGCGGGTGAGACGATGCGGGACAGGTACACGTACTCGCCGCCCGCTCTCGGCACCGCGCGCAGCAGGTAGCGGTAGGCGAACATGGCCACCAGCCAGATGACCGCGGCGGCCACCAGGGGCAGGTACATGTCGGACTTGGTGAAGTCCGTCAGCCCGGCGTTGAAGTTGATGAACGTGTTGACCACGGCGACGGACGCCAGCGAGATGCCGGTTGCCGCCGGGATCCCCAGCTCGCGCACGAGACCCGACGTCTGCCGGATGAACAGCCGGGTGGACTCGGTACCCCCGGTCTTGGCCGCTCCTGCAGGAACTGATGCTTCACTACTAGTCACTGGCCTACCTCCAGCCACAGCATCACCACGGCGAGGAATGCCAGAGCCGGGCGGCAGGATGCTCTACCAGCCCAGACGGCTCCTCAGGCTGACCTCATGGTCAGGCCAGGACAAGAGATTGTCAATACCTACGAACATACGGCTCTACTAGGTAACAAAAGCCGGACGCGCGTCGGCAAAGCCGTGCCATGCCGCACCGAAAGACGACGGCGTCCTTTTCGGCCATTCTTTCCGAATTGCCGTAACGATGCGGTAACGACCGCTCCGTAGCGTGGCCTTCAACAAGCACCAACGTGCAAGGAGGCACGAGAGATCATGAACGAGTTCACGATCGTCACCGTCATCGGCCGTCCCGTCGATGAGGTCTTCGCCGTCATCCAGGACGTGGTCAAGGCGCCGGTATGGACGCCTGGGCTATCTGAGGCTCGCATCACCAGCGACGGCCCTCTGGAGCCGGGGTCCGCGCTCCTTTACCAGGGAACGTTCCTGGGCCGGGCCTACGCATCGCCCGCGGTCTGCACCGCGCTGGCCGAGAACAAGCAGTTCGCCACCAAGAGCACCAGCGGGCCGTTCCACATCGAGATCGACACCACGCTGGAGCCGGTCGACGGCGGTACCCAGGTCACCAGCTTCTACCGGGGCGAAAGCCGCGGCTTCTTCAAGGTCGCCGAGCCCCTCCTGGTCCGGCTAACCAAGAAGCACTTCGAGACCGCCGCCGAGAACCTGCGCACGCTCCTCGAGGACGGAGCGTTCTAGCCCGTCTGTCAGAGGCTTGTGGTCCACAACCCCATCCATCGGGGCATGGGTGCCACAAGCCCCAAACGACCGCAACCCACGCGTGGGGTGCGTGGGCCGCAAGCCCCATCTATCGGGGCATGGGTGCCACAAGCCCCATTTCCGGGTTCGGGACGCAATCCGGCAAGAGCCCTGTATCAGCGTCACCGTCCCGCCCTCCGAATTGGCAGGGCGTACCTAGCAACCGAACGGGAACGGGGGTTTCCGATGGATACCAGCGTGATGTTTCTCGACTGCCCGGCCTACCTGGACCGGACCGGCGCGGCCCGGTGCGGCCTCCCGGCCGCGGTGGAGTACCGGTACGCGATGCGGTCCACCGACGGGCCGCTGGAGAGCGTCAAGATCCGGTGCCCGCGCGGGCACTGTTTCAACGGCCCGCTCGAATCGATGCTCTGGGACAAGGCCCCGGTCGCGAGCCCGCAGCGCAGCCTCGGTAAGGACGTCCCCTCACACCGGCGCCGCTGACCCCTTTTTTATGCCGAACGGGCCATACTGCTTGCGCCCCTCACAGGTAAGGTCGCTGGCGCTCCTTGGCCTTCTCGTAGCTGGCCCGGGCGTCCCGGGTGCTGGCCACCTCGGCCACCTCGGCCACCGGCACGTCCCACCACGCGTCGCTGGACGGTGCGCTCAGCAGCGGGTCGGTCTCGATGTACACCAGCGTGGTCCGGTCCGCGGCCCGGGCCTTGACCAGCGCCCGGCTGAACTCCTCGATGGTCCGCGTGCGCAGTACGTACACACCCAGGCTGGCGGCGTTGGCGGCCAGGTCGACGGGCAGGAACCCGCCGTCGAGCCGCCCGTCGGGGCTGCGGTACCGGTAGCTGGTGCCGAATCGCTGCGAGCCGACCGACTCCGACAGGTTCCCGATCGAGGCGAACCCGTGGTTGTCCACGCAGACCACGACCAGTTTGACCCCCTCCTGCACCGCGGTGACCAGCTCGGTGGCCATCATCAGGTACGAGCCGTCGCCGACCATGACGAACACCTCTCGGTCCGGGGCGGCCAGCTTGGCCCCGAGCCCGCCCGCGATCTCGTACCCCATGCATGAGTAGCCGTACTCGACGTGGTAGCCGCCGGGATCGCGGGTGCGCCACAGCTTGTGCAGGTCCCCGGGCATCGATCCGGCCGCGCACAGCACGACGTCCCGCTCCCCGGAGACCTCGTTGACCACCCCGATGACCTCGGCCTGCGCGGGCCGCGGCTGGTGCCGCGTGGTGTAGGCGGCCTCCACCGTGGCCTGCCACCGGGCCGCCAGCTCGGCGGCCCGGGTACGGTAGGCGGACTCGGCTTTCCACCCGGCCACAACCAGGGCCAGGGCGTCCAGCGCGGCCCGGGCGTCGGCCACCACGGCCACCCCGGACTGCTTGGCCGCGTCGAACGACGCCACGTTGATGTTGACGAACCGCACTCCCGGCTCGGCGAACGCGGTGCGGGAGGCGGTGGTGAAGTCGCTCCACCGGGTGCCGATGCCGATCACCACGTCGGCCTGGGCGGCCAGGTCGTTGGCCGCGGTGGTCCCGGTAGCGCCGATCGCGCCCGCGCACAGCGGGTCATCGGAGCGCATCGTGCCCTTGCCGGCCTGGGTCTGGCCGACCGGGATGCCGAACGTCTCGGCGAACGCCTTCAGCGCCTGGGTGGCCTCGGAGTACACGACCCCGCCGCCGGCCACGATAAGCGGCCGCTTCGCGGACCGGATCACCTCGGCCGCGCGGGCCACGGCTGCCGCGTCCGGCGGCGTGCGGGGGATGTGCCAGATCCGCTCGCGGAACAGCTCGGCGGGCCAGTCGTACGCCTCCGCCTGCACGTCCTGCGGCATCGCCAGGGTCACCGCTCCGGTCTCGGCCGGGTCGGTCAGCACCCGCATCGCGGCCAGCAGGGCCGACGGCAGCTGCTCCGGCCGCCAGATGCGGTCGAAGAACCGGGACACCGGCCGGAACGCGTCGTTGACGCTGATGTCCTGGCCGGACGGGTCCTCGAGCTGCTGCAGCACCGGGTCGGCCACCCGGGTGGCGAAGACGTCTCCCGGCAGCAGCAGCACCGGCAGCCGGTTGATGGTGGCCAGCGCCGCCCCGGTGACCATGTTCGTCGCGCCGGGCCCGATCGAGGACGTGCAGGCCAGCGTGGACATCCGGTTCCGGGTCCGGGCGAACGCCGCGGCGGCGTGCACCATGGCCTGCTCGTTGCGTCCCTGCAGGTACTTCAGCCCGCCGTCGTGACCCAGCTCCGCCTCCAGCAGGCCCTGGCCCAGACCCGCCACGTTGCCGTGCCCGAAGATGCCGAAGCACCCCTCGATGAGCCGGTGCTCGGTGCCGTCGCGCTCGCTGCGCTGCGCGGCCAGGAAGCGCACCACCGCCTGCCCGACCGTCAGCCGTACCGTCGTCATGGCGTGCTCCAGGTGGTCACCCGGGGATCGACCGGCTGGTTCTTCCACTGCTCGCGCACCCAGGAGTGCGCCGGATCGTCGCAGATCAGCCACTCCCGGCGGCCGGGTCCGGCCATCACGTTCAGGTAGTACAGGTCGTAGCCGGGCACCGCCATCGACGGGCCGTGCCAGCCGTGCGGGATGATCACCACGTCCCCGCTGCGCACCTCGGCCAGGACGTCGGCGTGCCGATCCGGCGTGCCGTACACCCGCTGGTAGGCCAGGCCCGGGCCGGACGGCCCGTCCGCCACCTCGAAGTAGTAGATCTCCTCCAGGACCGACTCGCCGGGCCGCTCGGTGTCGTGCTTGTGCGGCGGGAACGACGACCAGTTCCCGGCCGGGGTGAACACCTCGCACGCGATCAGCCGGTCGGCCTCCAGCACGTCCGGGGTGCCGAAGTTGTTGACCCGCCGCGAGCAGGCCCCGGCGCCGCGTATCTCGACCCGGACCTCGTCCGCCTTCACGTGCCGGAACGGCAGTCCCTCCGCGTCGGACCGGGCGCTGGCCAGCGCGAACCGGCCGCCCTGCTCGGTGCTGATCCGGTAGGCGGTATCCCGGGGCACGTACGCGCAGTCGGTGACCGCGGAGAACACGTCGGCCCGGCCGGCCAGATCCGCGCCGCCGGCGTCGGTGTCCACGCCGCAGGAGCCGGTCAGCGGCAGCACGATCATCTCGTTCCCGCCGGTGTCGCCCAGCTCGACCTCTCCCGCGGCCAGGTCCAGTACGCGCAGGCCGCTGTACCCCCACCGGGCCACCTCGGGCGTGATACGCACGATCTCCGGTCCGTCGGCCGTGCTCCCGGCCGGGAAATGCCAGTCCAAAGTCTCATTCTGGATCGTCATGGCCGAACCGTAACATCGTGGACCAGCGCGCACGCGGCGCCCGCCGCCGCGAACGCTTCTTCACCCAAACGCCCCCCGCAGGAAGTTCTCGACCTCTTCGGTCGTCGGCATCGCCGAGGAGCACTCCAGCCGGGTGGTGACGATCGCCCCGGCCGCGTTGGCGAAGGTGATGATCCGCTCCAGCGGCCACCCGGTCAGCAGCCCGTGGCACAGCGCGCCGCCGAATCCGTCGCCAGCGCCGATCCCGTTGACCACCTCGACCCGGATCGGCGGGATCTCGACCTCCTCGTCCTTGGTCCGCGCGTACACCCCCGCCGGGCCCTGCTTGACCACCGCGAGCTCCACGCCCGCCTCCAGCAGCGCCTCGGCCGCGGCCCGCGCGTCCCGCGTGCCGACCGCGGTGTCCACCTCGTCCAGGTTGCCGACGGCCACGGTGACGTGGGGGAGCGCGGCCCGGACCTGTTCGCGGGCCTCCTCCCGCGAGGCCCAGAAGACCGGCCGGTAGTCGAGGTCCAATACTGTCAGCGGGGATCTGCTACGAGCCTGCCAGGCCGCGTGATGCGCGGCGCGGCTCGGCTCAGCACACAGCCCGGTCACTGTGGCCCAGAACAGCCGGGCCTTCTGGACCTCGGCCACCGGGATCTCTTCCGGCTTGATCTCCAGGTCGGGCGCCTTGGGGTAGCGGTAGAACCAGATCGGGAAGTCGTCGGGCGGGAAGATCTCGCAGAACGTCACCGGGGTGGGCAGTTCCGGCACGGCGGTCACGAACGCGTCGTCCACGCCGAACTCGCCCAGGGCCCGGTGCACGAAACGGCCGAACGGATCCGCGCCGGTCCGGGTGATGACCGCGGACGTTCTGCCGTGCCGGGCCGCGGCGACCGCGACGTTCGTCGCGCTGCCGCCCAGGAACTTCCCGAACGTCTCGACGTCCTCCAGCCCGACCCCGGTCTGCAGCGGGTAGATGTCCACCCCGACCCGGCCCATGGTGAGCACGTCGTAGCTCACCGGCGGACCTCGGCCACCAGCACCGGCTGCTGGCGGTGCCGGGACCGCTCGCACGCCTCGGCCACGTAGAACGCCTCCAGGGCGTCCTCCAGCGTGCACGGGCTCGCCGTCCGCTCGGCGGCGACCCCGATGAACGCGGCCAGCTCGGCCACGTACGCGTCCCCGAACCGCCCCATGAAGTCGCGATGAGGTGGTCCAGCCGGGAAGCTCTCGCCCGGATCGGCCGAGCGCAGCGGCATCCGGTCGTCCAGCCCGGCGCAGACGCTGCCCGCGGAGCCGAGCACTTCGAACCGCACGTCGTGCCCCGCGTCGTTGTACCGGCCGCAGGACACCACGGCCAGCGTGCCGTCGTCGAGGATCAGCGTGGCGCTGGCCGTGTCGACGTCTCCGGCGGTCCGGAAGAACTCCTCGCCCCGGTTCGCGCCCGTCGCGTACACCTGCACGACCTCGCGGCCGGACACCCAGCGGATCGCGTCGAAGTCGTGCACCGCGCAGTCGCGGAAGATCCCGCCCGACCCCGAGATGTACCCGGCCGGTGGCGGCGCCGCATCGAACGTCGTCGACCTGATCGTATGGAGCCAGCCGAGCGACCCCGACCGCGCCGCCTCACGGGCCGCCCGGAACCCGGCGTCGAACCGCCGCTGGAACCCGATCTGCACCGCCGCCGCGCTCCCGCTGGTGGACTTGATCACGTCCAGTGTGCCTTCCACATCGGGCGCGACTGGCTTCTCGCAGAACACTGGTACCCCGGCCTGCACGCCCCGCTTGATCAGCTCCGGATGCGTCCCGGTCGGCGCCGCGATGACCAGCCCGTCGATGCCCGCCTCGAGCAGTTCGGTCACCGACCCGGCCGTCTGCGCCCCGAACCGCCCGGCCACCTCCCGCGCCCGGCCCAGGTCCGCGTCCGTGATCATCAGCGAGTCAACCCCCGGCAGTCCGCGCAGCGTGCTGGCGTGCAACACGCCGATCCGCCCCACTCCGATGAGTCCGATACGCATGAAGTTCCTCAGTGATGCCCGGCGATCTGGGTGACTATAGCTTTGCCATGCCCCGAAGCTATGTCTAGCGCAGTGAAACTGGGGTTTCACTCCGTTTCCCGGCGTCGCCTAAGGTAGCGGTACGCTGCTTGCGGCCTTGAAAGTCACGTCATAACCCGGAGCCGCGCGCTCATGCTGAGCCAGCACCTCGTTGATTCCCTGTTCCCGCCGGATCTGCCCGAGCCCGAGCACTGGGAGCGCCGCTACCCGCCGCGCGACCTGCCCGAAGGCGCCGAAGTCACCCGGTTCTCGCCCAGCCCGACCGGCTTCCTGCACATCGGCGGCGTGTACGTGGCCACCATCGACGTGGACATCGCCCGGCACTCCGGCGGCCGCTACCTGGTCCGCCTCGAGGACACCGACCAGGCCCGCGTCACCGAGGGCGCCGCCGAGCAGTTCGCCGAGGCGTTCGTATACTTCTCCATCGGCCCCGACGAGGACGACGAGACCGGCCACTACGGGCCGTACGCCCAGTCCGGACGCGCCGATACCTACCTGACCTACGTCCGTGAACTGCTCCGCCAGGGCCAGGCGTACCCGTGCTTCGCGACCAAGCAGGACCTGGAGGAGATCACCGCCCGGCAGCGGGCGGCAGGCGTCCTGCCCGGCTACTACGGCAAGTGGGCCATCTGGCGCGACGCCCCCGAGGAGCAGGTCGCCGAGCGTCTGGCCGCCGGTGACGCCTACGTGGTCAGGTTCCGGTCCCCGGGTGTCGCTGGGGCCAGGGTCAGCTTCACCGATGCGATCCGGGGCGAGCTGACCCTGGACGACAACCGCAACGATGCGGTGATCCTGAAGAGCAGCGACGCCGAGCCGAGGCTGCCGACCTACCACTTTGCCCACGCCGTCGACGACCACCTGATGCGGGTCACCCTGGTCATCCGCGGCGAGGAGTGGATCTCGTCGGTGCCCCTGCACCTGCAGCTGTTCGACGCCCTCGGTTTCCCCCGCGTCCGGTACGCGCACGTCGCCCTGCTCATGAAGCAGGACGGCGGCAGCCGCCGCAAGCTGTCCAAGCGGAGGGACCCCGAAGCCAGCGTGACCTTCTACGTCGAGCAGGGCTTCCCGGCCCCGGCCGTCCAGTACTACCTGCGCGGCCTGGCCAACGGTCGGCTGGCCGAGATGCCACTGGACCAGGCGCTGGCCGAGCCGATCAGGCTGTCCGAGATGGGCACCGCGGGCCCGTTGGTCGACATGGTCAAACTCGACGACATCTGTGCCGACTACATCGCTACCCTGCCCGGGGAGCAGATCCTCGCCGAGGTCATCACCTGGGCGCGCCGCTACGACCCCGACCTGGTGCCGATCCTGGAGACCGAGCGGGCCCTGGCCCTGCGCGCCCTGGCTATCGAGCGCGAGGACACCGACAATCCGCGCAAGGACCTGCGCAAGTGGGCCGACTTCCGGGCCGTCTACGGATACTTCTTCCCGCAGCTGTTCGAGCTGGTCACCGACCCCGCCGACCCCCGTTTCGGCGGCCTGGACCCTGACCTCGTCCGCGCCGTGGCCGACACCTTCGCCCGCGACTACGCCCCGCCCGAAGAGGACCCCAAGACCTGGTTCGACCAGATCCGCCAGCTCGCCGCCGACCTCGGGTTCGCTGCCAATCAGAAGGTCTACAAGCAGGATCCGCAGGCCTATCCGGGTTCGATCCGCGAGGCCTCCCAGATCATCCGTATCCTGCTCACCGGGACGCCGCGCAGTCCCGACCTGCCTCTCGTGGCCGCCGCTCTCGGCACCGAGGAGGTTCTTCGCCGGGTCCGCGCCCTCCGGTAACGTTCCCGGAACGATCCGGGCGTACCGTAACCTTTCGTGAGGCACGGTAACCGGACGCAGGTGCTCGCCTGGGTGCTGGCTGGGTTCGGCGTGCTCCTCCTGTCGGCGGATATGGTCCTGCTGGGGCTGAATGCGGCCCGGGTCGACACCGGCCGGGTAGCGCTGAACGCGATCCTGGGCGTTGCGATCCTGGCTTATATCGGGTCCGGGCGCCTGATCACCAGCCGGCGGCCGGGCAACGCCGTCGGCTGGCTGCTGGGCCTGATCGGCGTATCGATAGCGACCTCCACGTTCGCGGAGCAGTACGCGCTGTACGGGCTGGCCACCGCGCGCGGGTCGGTGCCGGGAGCCCGGTGGGTCGGGGCCCTGGCCGGAGCAGCCGCCGAACTCACCGTGGTCCTGCTGTTGTTCCTTATCCTGCTGTTCCCGGACGGCCGGCTGCCGTCGCGCCGCTGGCGCCCGGTGGCCTGGGCACTGTTCGCGGTCGCGGCAGCCTGGGTCACGCAGAGCCTGCAAGCTGGCACCAAGATCAGCGGCGGACTCACCAACGCCCTGGCCGCGGCCAACGTCACCTACCCGAACCCGCTCGGGTTCCTCCCGCGTCACGGGTGGTATAGCGATTTGCTGAAGCTGAGCTTCGTGCTCGGGATCGTGACTGGGGTGCTGGTCATCGCCTCGGTGTTCGTGCGGCGCCGCAGCGCGAGCACCGAGCTCCGCAAGCAGCTGGCCTGGCTGGGCTATGTCGGCGCCCTGACCGTCCTGTGGGCGGCCGTGCTGGCCGTCGCCAGCCAGGTCGCCCCGGGCCCCGCCAACAGCTGGCTCGGCACGGTGATCTGGAGCTTCTGGGAGCTCACCCCAGTCGTCGGCATCCCGGTCGGGTGTGCCGTGGCGGTGCTGAAGTACCGGCTATACGAGATCGACAAGATCATCAGCCGGACCCTGGCCTACGCCATCGTGACCGGCCTGCTGGTCGGCGTGTACGCCGGCCTGGTACTGCTGGCCACTCAGGTCCTCACGCTCACGTCGCCGGTCGCGGTCGCCGCCGCCACCCTGGCCGCAGCCGCGTTGTTCACCACGCTGCGGTCCCGGGTGCAGCATCTCGTGGACCGCCGGTTCAACCGGACCCGCTACGACGCCGACCAGACCCTGACCGCGTTCGCGGCCCGGCTCAAGGACGCCGTCGAACAGGACGCGGTCCGCGACGACCTCCTCGGCGTCGTGCATCGCTCCCTGGAGCCCACCCACGCCGCAGTCTGGGTCCGCCCGGTCAGGTAGAGAGTCGGCTCAGCCCATCATCATCGGCGGAGCCGCGTGCAGGCCCGGCGCCAGCCAGGGCAGCCAGATGATGGCCACCGCGAGGGCCAGCGCAGCCACGCCCGCCACCCGTCCCGCTATCGGCCCCCAGCGCCAGGTCTTCTCGGCTAGCACCAGCACCGCCAGACCGATCATGGCGCCGACGTTCATCACGCCGACTGCGATCAAGATCACCATCAGCCCCCAGCAGCAGCCGAGGCAGTAGGCGCCGTGATGGGCGCCGGCCCGCAGGTCCCTGAGCCTGCCCCGGTACGAGCCGTAGTGCAGCAGCAGCGCGATCGGGGAGCGGCAATGGGCCAGGCAGCGATCCTTCAGTCGGCTCAGCTGGTACACACCGCAGACCGCGAAGACCGCCACGGCAAGGATGTGCGCCGCGCCGGGATTCTTCCCGGTCATCCAGCCAGCGAGCCAGGCCAGCCCGAAAGCGGGCAGGCCAGCCGCCGCCCACACCGCGAGATAGCCCGTCACCAGCCCGGCGATCCTCGCCGTCTTGTTACTCCGCACGGTCCTGGCGTACAGCGAAGCCGTCGGCGTCACGGAAGGCAGCATCATGGCGGCCATCATTAGCGTCCACACCGGCACGAACACGGCCAGACCCAGCCCCATAGTGCCAGCCATCCCGGCCATCCCGCGGGCCAGGACGACGGTCGCGGCCCATGCCCCGGCCGCCGCGATCAGCAGCAGGCTGGCTTCGCGCGTGGCCAGGCCCGGCCGCGCCCGGGCCAGCTCGGCCGAGCCGTTCAGCCGGACCATGAGAACGGCGCGGAAAACCCGCTTTGCCCTTCGCGGCCCCAGTCGACCCCGAACGTTGACAGGTGCGCGGCGTTAGCCGGAGCGACCGTCAGGGTGGTATTCGACGGGTGGAACACGTTGGTCAGCTGCACCGGATCGTGGCCCTCGATGGCAACGAAGTCCTCGACTCCGACGTCGATGGCGTCGCCGATCCTGGCATGATGGCCGCGACCATCCTCGCTGTAGATGATGCGTACCTTCTCTACGCCGAGCATTTCCCCGATGAGCGGCCCTAGCATCGCGGGCGGCCCGCCCGCCTGCCCGGACAGAACCATCCCGAGTTGCTCGGCCTGCTGGTCCGAGGCGGCGTCATCCAGGTAAACACCCACCCGCCAGTTGCCCTCGCTCATGACCGGCGGGGTGTCAAGGAACAGCGCGAAACTCAGGCCGCTGACGTCGACGTCGTCAACCTGACCGGACGCGATGTGATAAGCCAGCAGCGCCCGGCACCGGTCAAGCGTGGCCCTGGCCGTCATGGCCGACCAGGTACACGGGCAGACCGTGTCGCACGAGCACGACTCGAAATACGTCCCCTCTAGCCGCCAACCCATGGTCACTCCTTCGTGGCGGAAACACCATGCCCAAGGCTCCCGCGTGCCGCACTAATCGTCAACAGCTGATTCGAGAGCGGGCCTAGAGCAAGCCGCCGCCGGTCACCTCATCGGCACCGCGGGTATTGATGACCCGCTCCGGCGCGATGCCGAACTTCTCGGCCCGCACCGTCCCGTTACCGAGCCAGTCGAGCTGGCCCGGCGCGTGCGCGTCGGTGTCGATCGCGAACCGGCAGCCCGCCTCGGCCGCCAGCCCCAGCAGCCGGTCCGGCGGATCCATGCGCTCCGGGCGGCAGTTGATCTCCACCGCGACGCCGTGCTCCTGGCACGCGCCGAACACCGCCGCCGGATCGAACACCGACTCAGGCCGCCGACCGCGCCCGCCGCCCAGCAGCCGGCCGGTGCAGTGCCCGAGCACGTCCACGTGCGGGTTGCGGATCGCGGCCACCATCCGCTTGGTCATCGGCCCGGCGGGCATCCGTAGCAGGGAATGGACGCTGGCCACCACCACGTCGAGCCGGGCCAGCAGGTCCTCGCGCTGATCGAGCGAGCCGTCCTCCAGGATGTCGACCTCGATCCCGGTCAGGATCCGGAACGGCGCCAGCTCCGCGTTCAGCGCCTCGATGAGCGCGAGCTGGGCCTCCAGCCGTTCGGCGGTCAGCCCGTTGGCCACCGTCAGCCGCGGCGAGTGATCGGTCAGCGCGATCCACTCATGCCCCAGCACCCGGGCCGCCTCGGCCATCTCGAGCGGCGGACTGCCGCCGTCCGACCAGTCCGAGTGCGTATGGCAGTCACCGCGCAGCGCATCGCGCATGGCGTCGCGTTCGGCCGCCGGCCGTTCACCGAGCAGCCGGGTCAGGTAGCCGGGCTGCTGGCCTGCCGCGGCCTCGGCGATGACCTGGGCGGTGGTCGCGCCGATCCCCGGCAGCGCCTCCAGCGTCCCCGCCTTCAGCCGCCGCTCGACCTCGCCCGGCGCCAGGTCGCCGACCACCTGGGCGGCCCGCCGGAAGGCCCGCACCCGGTAGGTGGGCGCCCCGCCCCGCTCCAGCTCGAACGCGATCTGCCGCAACGCCTGCCCAGGGTCCACCGGTGGACTTTACCCCGGTCGTTCGCCCAACGGTCCGTGGTGCACGACATCGCGGCCCGGTCCTGACACGCTGCCCGCAGGACGCTGACGCGGCTGACCAGGCGTTGACATCCCGCTGACACGGCCGTGCTGTGAGATAACTTCAGGATATGTTCCATGTGGATTCCGAGGTTGGCCGGCTGCGGCAGGTGATCCTGCACCGCCCTGACCTCGAGCTCAAGCGCCTGACCCCGGACAACGCGACCGACCTGCTCTTCGACGACGTGCTGTGGGTCAGCAAGGCACAAGCCGAGCACGATGCGTTCGCCGAGGTGCTGCGCTCGCGCGGCGTCGTGGTCCACTACTACGGGGAGCTGCTCGCCCAGACTCTGGACATCCCGGCCGCCCGCGAGTACATCCTGGACCGGGTGTTCGACTCCCGTCGGCACGGGCCGCTGGCCGCCGCCACCCTGCGCGCCTCGATGGGCGGACTGGACTCGGCCCGCCTGGCGACGTTCCTGGCGGGCGGGATCACCAAACGCGAGATCACCGAACTCGGTCCCGAACCCAAGAGCATCGCGTTCCATTCGCTTGACCCCGACGGTTTCGTGCTCGCCCCGCTGCCGAACCTGCTCTACCAGCGCGATACGTCATCCTGGATCTACGGCGGTGTCTCCATCAACGCGATGCGCCGGCCGGCTCGGATCGGGGAGACCGTCACCGACGAGGCCATCTACCGCTGGCACCCGATGTTCGCCGAGGCGGCTTTCGACGTCTGGTACCAGGGCTCCGATGCGGCGCCCGCCACCATCGAGGGCGGCGACATCCTGGTCATCGGGAACGGGGCGGTGCTGGTCGGGATGAGCGAGCGGACCACCCCTCAGGCCGTCGAGGTGCTCGCCCACCGGCTGTTCGAAGCCGGGGCGGCGCGCTGCCTGGTCGCGATCGACATGCCCAAGACCCGTGCGTTCATGCACCTGGACACGCTGCTGACCATGGCGGACTATGGCGTCTTTACCAAGTACGCGGGGATGGGCATGCTGCCGTCCTACACGGTCGAGCCCGGGGCCAGCGCCACCGAGCTCAAGGTCACCGACCATCCGCCGCAGGACATGCACCGGGCCATGGCCGCCGCGCTCGACCGGCCCTCCATCACCGTCCTGACCGCGGTCCAGGACGTCCACTCCGCGCAGCGCGAGCAGTGGGATGACGGCTGCAACGTGCTGGCCGTCGAGCCGGGAGTGGTCGTGGCCTACGAGCGGAACGTGACCACCAACGCCTACCTTCAGGACAACGGCATCGAGGTGCTCACCGTCGCGGGCGGCGAACTCGGCCGCGGCCGGGGCGGCCCCCGCTGCATGAGCTGCCCCATCGAACGCGACGCCTGACCTGAGCTGAAGGTATCTTGGTAGAAGCATCTGGGTAGAAAGGTGGATTGTGAGCCTTAACATCAAGAGCGAAGAGACCCACCGGCTGGTCCAGGAACTCGCTGCATTGACCGGTGAGACGCAGACGACCGCCGTGACCATCGCGGTCCGCGAGCGCCTCGACAGAGTCCGGCATCTCCACGAGGCTGGCCTAGCTGACCGGCTCCTGGCCATCGGCCGGGACACCGCGCCACGGCTTCAGGAACCGTTTCGTTCCGGCGACCACGGCGAGCTGCTCTACGACGAGCGAGGGCTTCCAGCTTGATCATCGACACGTCCGCGCTCATCGCGATCCTTCGCGACGAAGACGATGCTCCAGATATGGCCTATGCCATCGAGAGGGCGGAGATCCGGAGAATCTCCGCCGCGAACTACCTTGAGACAGCGGTCGTCATCGACGCGAGCCGTGACCCCATCGCCAGCCGCCGCTTCGACGAACTTGTCGATGTCGCAGAACTGCGCGTCGAACCGGTGACACACGATCAGGCCCGTGTCGCTCGCGATGCATACCGGGATTTCGGGAAGGGAAGCGGCCATAAGGCCGGCCTTAACTTCGGGGATTGCTTTGCCTACGCCCTGGCGAAGTCGACCGGAGAAGAGCTGTTGTTCAAGGGAAATGACTTCAGCCACACCGATCTGGAACCGGCATTGCTCCCTGCGGCGCCCGCAGAGCACAGCGGGTCGTCAGGTACGGACCATCCGGCCGATTAGCATGAGGCCATGAGCAGCAGCCGAATGCCGGCCGTGTACCTGAGCCACGGCGCGCCGCCGCTGGCCGACGACCCGATCTGGCCGGGGGAGCTGGCGGCGTGGGCGGGAGCACTGCCGCGACCGGAGTCGATCCTGGTCATCTCGGCGCACTGGGAGAACGCGCCGACCTCGGTGAGCGCGACCCGCACGGTCCCCCTGTACTACGACTTCTGGGGCTTCCCCAAGCACTACTACGAGGTCACCTACCCGGCGCCGGGTGCGCCCGCGCTGGCCGAGGCAGTCCGCAAGCTACTCGGCGGCCAGGTGCACGAGCACGCCGACCGGGGACTGGACCACGGCGCGTACGTGCCGCTGGTCGAGATGTACCCGCAGGCCGACGTGCCGGTCATCCAGCTGTCCATGCCCACCTTGAACCCGCGCGAGCTGATGGACCTGGGCCGCAAGCTCGCCCCGCTGCGCGACGAGGGCGTGCTGATCATGGGCAGCGGGTTCTTCACCCACAACCTTCGGGAGTTCGTGTTCGAGGGCCCGGTGCCGGAGTGGTCGCGTGATTTCGACGAGTGGGGCCGGGACGCGCTGGCCGGCGGCGACGTGGACGCGCTGCTCGACTTCTGGCACAAGGCCCCGGCCGCGCACACCGCGCACCCGCGCACCGAGCACTTCGCGCCCCTGTTCGTCGCCCTCGGCGCGGGCGAGTCCGATCTGGCCGCGCAACGCCCGGTGATCGAGGGCTTCTGGGGTGGCCTGGCCAAACGCTCGGTCCAGCTCGGCTTACGGTCACAACGTGAGACACGCGATCTTAGGGTCTTCTAGCACCCATCCGGACGGCCTATGGTCTAGACATGACCACGAACGACACGCTGCGAGTAACCGACTCACGCACCGGCCGCAGCTACGAACTCCCTATCGTCGATGGCGCTATCCGCGCGATGGACCTACGGCAGATCAAGATGTCCGAAGACGACTTCGGATTGCTCTCCTATGACCCGGCCTTCCAGAACACCGCGAGCTGCCGCAGCGCCATCACCTTCATCGACGGCGACAAGGGCATCCTGCGCTACCGCGGCTACCCGATCGAGGAACTGGCCGAGCGCGCGTCCTTCCTCGACGTGGCCTGGCTGCTGCTGCACGGCGACCTGCCGGAGAAAAAAGAGTCCAGCGCCTGGGCCTACCAGATCGCCCACCATACCTACGTGCACGAGAACGTCAAGAAGTTCATCGACGGCTTTCACCACGACGCCCACCCGATGGGCATCCTGGTCAGCACCCTGGCTGCGCTGTCCACCTTCTACCCCGAGGCGAAGGCGGTCCACAACCGGGCGAACCAGGATGAGCAGGTCGTGCGGCTGATCGCCAAGATGCCCACGCTCGCGGCCTTCGCCTACCGGCACGCGCGCGGCCTCCCGTACGCCTACCCGGACGACGACCTGTCCTATACGGGCAACTTCCTCAACATGATGGCGAAGATGACCGAGCCCAAGTACAGCCCCAACCCGGTGCTCGAGCACGCTCTGGACGTCCTGTTCATCCTGCACGCCGACCACGAGCAGAACTGTTCCACGAACGCGATGCGCGGAGTGGCCAGCTCCCAGGTCGACCCGTACTCGGCGTCGGCCGCGGCGGCCGCGGCGCTGTACGGCCCGCTGCACGGCGGCGCGAACGAGCAGGTGCTCAACATGCTCCGCGAGATCGGCTCGGTCGAGAATGTGCCCGCCTACATCGCCCGGGTCAAGAACGGCGAGCTGCGCCTGATGGGGTTCGGCCACCGCGTGTACAAGAACTTCGACCCGCGGGCCACGATCATCAAGGGCGTCGCCGACGAGGTGTTCGAGGTAACCGGGCGCAATCCGCTGCTCGACATCGCGCTTGAGCTGGAGCGGATCGCGCTGGACGACGACTACTTCATCAGCCACAAGCTCTACCCGAACGTGGACTTCTACTCGGGCATCATCTACCAGGCCATGGGCTTCCCGGTGGCTATGTTCCCGGTACTGTTCGCGATCGGCCGCATGCCCGGCTGGCTGGCTCAGTGGCAGGAGGGCTCGGCCGACCCGGAGCAGAAGATCGCCCGTCCGCGGCAGATCTATGTGGGTGAGACCCTGCGCCACCTCGACGGAGAGGGGGAGGGCGCCTGACTGCGCCTACTTCCGGGCTGGACCTGCCGCCCGGCTCACGGTTCGGGGTGGCCAACCTGCCCTTTGGCGTGTTCTCGGCCGGTGACCGGCCCCCGCGGGTCGGGGTCCGGATCGGCGACTCGGTGCTCGACCTGGTGCCGGCGCTCGGCGAGGAGGTCTTCGCCGAGCCGTCGCTGAACGCCTTCCTGGCCCAGGGCCGGGCCCGGTGGAGCGACGTCCGGGCCCGGATCACCGAGCTGCTGACCGAGCCGCGGCATCGCGCCGGCGTCGAGGCCGCGCTGCACCCGCTGTCCGGGGTGCGGCTGCACCGGCCGTTCGAGGTGGGCGACTACGTCGACTTCTACGCCAGCGAGAACCACGCGACCAATGTCGGGCGGCTGTTCCGGCCGGGCGGCGAGGCCCTGATGCCCAACTGGAAGTACCTGCCCGTCGGGTACCACGGGCGTTCGGGCACCGTGGTGCTGTCCGGCACCCCGGTTACTCGCCCCCGCGGGCAGCGCCCGGCGGAGGCTGGCCCGACATTCGGCCCGACGTTCGGCCCGTCCCAGCGGCTGGACTTCGAGGCCGAGGTGGGCTTCGTGGTCGGCGTCGGGTCACCGCTGGGCTCGCCGATCGGGGTCGACGCGTTCGCCGATCACGTGTTCGGCGCGTTCTTGGTCAACGACTGGTCGGCCCGCGACATCCAGTCCTGGGAGTCGCGGCCGCTCGGCCCGTTCCTGGCCAAGTCGTTCGCCACCTCGATCTCACCGTGGGTCGTGCCGCTCGAGGCGCTGGCGCATGCGCGGGTCAGCCCGCCGCCACAGGACCCCGAACCGCTGCCCTACCTGTCCGGCCGCGACAACTGGGCCCTCGACCTCGCCCTGGAGATCCAGCTCAACGGCCAGGTGATCGCCCGGCCGCCGTTCGCCTCGATGTACTGGACGCCCGCCCAGATGCTGGCGCACCTGACCGTGAACGGCGCCTCGACCCGGACCGGGGACTTCTACGCCTCGGGCACGGTCAGCGGCCCGGACCGCGAGCAGGGCGGCTGCCTGCTGGAGCTGAGCTGGGGCGGCGCCGAACCGCTCACCCTGCCCGACGGCTCCGTGCGGTCCTTCCTGGAGGACGGCGACGAGGTCACGATCACCGCCACCGCCCCCGCCGCCGACGGCGCCACCATCGGCTTCGGCGAGGTCACCGGCCGCGTCCTCCCCGCCACGGCGGCCAGCCGTTAATAGGTTAGGGCATTCGTGAGAATGATGTTTCCGGTGCTGGCTCAGCCGTCCTCGGCATCGGCCAGGGCGATCGCCAACCCCAGTCCCTCGGCGAGGTTCATCACGGCCGACGCGACGCGCGCTGTGCCCACGATGGGTGCCACCGCGACGAGAATATCTTCGGCGTCATCAAGGGTGATGCCTGCATCGGCCGCCGGTGCGATGTTGAACGCGTAGGAAGCGGCGGGTGCGTCCACCGCGACGAGGGCCGCGACCCGGGCGATCATGAGCTCGCGAGCGGACAGATCGCTGTTATCCAGTGACGCGGCGGTCATCAGCGTGAGCGTTTCGAGGACGGGCGTGTCAGTTTCGGACATGGTGGCTCTCCCTTGGAAGTCTTGAGGCTGGTACGTGCATCAATCACGGCAGCGGTTTGGCCCGCTGGATCTCGGGCTTTAGGCGGCTGATCGGCTCGTCACCGAACTCGCCTCTGGCCTGCGCTTACCGATACTCGACGCAGGGTTCATCCCTGTCATCACCCGTCACGGGTGACGCAGCGTTCGCTTGCTTCGAGTTCTGTCGTGCCCCTCAACCCTGAGCCGTCCCGTCAGTGACCCACTGCCGCAGTTTCTTGCGGTCGAGCTTGCCGACGCTGGTCAGCGGTATGGCCGGCACGATCGTGATCTGCCGCGGGTACTTGTTCGCGCCCAGGTGCTTGCGGGCGTGCTCGCTGAGCTCCTCAGCGGTAACGACGGCACCGGGCCGGAGCGACACGAACGCTACCACCTCCTCCCCGAGCCGAACGTCCGGCCGTCCCACCACCCCCGCCAGCGCTACCGCCGGATGGGCCACCAGCACGTCCTCCACGTCCCGCGGGAACACGTTGAACCCGCCCCGCAGGATCAGGTCCTTCTTGCGGTCGACCACGTAGAGGTAGCCGTCGGCATCCAGGTGCCCGATGTCACCGGTGTGCAGCCAGCCGCCCGCGAGCACGGTGGCCCCCGAATCCGGCGCATGCCAGTACCCGCTCATCACCCCGGGCGACCGGGCGCAGATCTCGCCGTCCTGGCCCGCGGGCAGCAGCGCGCCGCTGTCGTCCTGGATGGACACCTCGCACCCGGCCACCGGCAGCCCGACGCTGCCTACCCGGCGCGCGCCGTAGGGGTTGGTCGAGATGAGCGTGGCCGACTCCGTGCAGCCGTATCCCTCGTAGATCGTCGCGGACGGCACCCGCTTCTCGAACTCCCGCCGGACCTCCTCGGCGAGCGGCGCCGCCCCGGACGATAGCGCGGTCAGCTGGGACAGGTCCGCCTCCTCCAGCGGCTGGCCGAGCAGCATCTGGATCATCGACGGCACCAGCGTGCTGACCTGCACGCGGTGCTCTTCGGCCAGCTTCAGCCAGCCCGCCGGGTCGAACCAGCGCATGAGGATAGTCCTGCCGCCCTCGTCCCGGTGAAATCCAATGCAGAAGACCAGCAGCCCGTAGGCATGCGCGAGGGGGAGAGGCACGAGCGCGGTGTCCAGGTTGGCGCGCGCCGAATTCTGGTTCGCCGCCCACCCGCACCAGAACAGGTTCGCATGGGTCAGCGGAACGCCCTTGGACCTCCCGGTCGTCCCGCCGGTATACAGCAGGGCAGCCAGGTCGGTCCCCGCCCGGTCCACGATCAACCCCGGCGCGGCCGATTCCACCTGGGCGAAGTCGAGTACCGGAACACCGGAAACCGCCGGATCCGGAGCCGCGCCGGCCCCGGGCACCACCACGAACCGGACCTCCGCCGCACCGGCCAGGGCAGCGGACACCTTGGGCAGGAACTCCGCCGTGGTCACCACGCCGACCGCCCCGGAATCGACCAGCGCGCTGCGCAGTTCGTCCTCGCTGACCAGGAAGATCAGCGGCGTCACCACCGCCCCGGCCCGCCATGCCGCGCTGTAGGTGATGAGGACCTCCGGGCAGTTGGCCATCAGCACGACCAGCCGGTCCCCGGGCCGAACGCCCAGGGCGCTCAGCCCGGTCGCGAACCTGGCCGCGCGCCCGGCGAGCGAGCCGGACGAATGCCACTGGCCCTCGTAGAACAGGGAGTCGTGGTCGCCCTGCCGCTCCAGGGCCAGCTCGGCCTGCCGAGCCAGGTTCTCCTCAGCCATGTCCGCCTCAGTCCAGGGTGATCTCGAAGTACGCGCCCTGATCATCGTGGACGATCCGGGCCGGGCCCGTCCAGCCGGCAAATCCGCCCGTGCCGGGTTTTCGGCATCCCGACGATAGCGAACCCAGGCCTTCCGCCGTCTGGCCCCGCGGGTTAGGGTCACGCTCATGGTGACCGAGACCGAATTCGACCAGCTGCTCGACGTGGTGCGCGGGTTCATCCGGCGCGAGGTGATGCCCGCCGAAGCCGGCATCGACGAAACCGACGAGATTCCCGCCCGGCTGATCGAGCAGGCCAAGGAGATGGGCCTGTACGGCTATGCCCTGCCCACCGAGTACGGCGGCCTCGGCTTGTCGGTGGACCAGCAGGTGCGGCTGACCATCGAGCTCGGCTACACCTGCCCCGCGTTCCGGTCCCTGTTCGGCACGAACAACGGGATCGCCGGGCAGGTCCTGGTCCTGGCCGGGACCGAGGAGCAGCGCAAGCAGTGGCTGCCCCGGCTGGCCTCCGGCGAGGTCGTCGCCTCGTTCGCCCTGACCGAGCCCGAGGCCGGGTCCGACCCGAGCCCGGCTGGTCACCACGGCGCGCCCGGACGACGGCAGCTGGGTCATCGACGGGCTCAAGCGGTACATCACCAACGCCCCCGCCGCGGACGCGTTCATGGTGTTCGCGCGTACCGACCCGGACGCCCCGCCCGGCAAGGGCATCGGCGTCTTCATCGTGCCCGCCCGTATCGACGGGGTGGCGGTGGCGGCCCGCGACCACAAGATGGGCCAGGCCGGCGCCTGGACCGCCGACGTCGCCTTCACCGGCGTCCGCGTCCCCGCCGACGCCCTGGTCGGCGAGGCGGCCCAGGCCGGCTACGCCACGGCCATGCGGAGCCTGGCCCACGGCCGGCTGGTCATCGCCGCTCTCTGCGTCGGCGTCGCGGCCCGCCTGATCGACGAGAGCGTCGCCTACGCCAAGGAACGCTCCCAAGGCGGCCATCGGATCGGCGAGTACCAGCTCATCCAGGCCATGCTCGCGGACTCTCACACCGAGTACCTGGCCGCCCGGTCCCTGGTCCTGCACGCCGCCGCCGAGTACGACGCGGGCACCGACCAGCGCCTCGCCCCGTCCGCGGCCAAGTACTTCGCTAGCGAGGCCGTCGGCCGGATCGCCGACCGTGCCGTCCAGATCCACGGCGGCTCCGGCTACATCCGCGGCATCCCCGTCGAACGCCTCTACCGCGACGTCCGCCTGTTCCGCATCTACGAGGGCACCAGCCAGATCCAGCAGCTCGT
Source organism: uncultured Actinomycetes bacterium (assembly GCA_963742795.1). GTDB lineage: Bacteria > Actinomycetota > Actinomycetes > Streptosporangiales > Streptosporangiaceae > Palsa-504. The sequence goes on along the minus strand of CAVUNL010000012.1, from coordinate 134,925 downwards.
CATCGCCCGCGAGCTGCTCCGCTGAAATTCACAATCATTATTCCGAACGGACCGTGGTTACTCCCGTCGTCGCTGCGACCTCACCGTGGATGGATGGATCGCCTTGGGCCGAATATGTTCGCCTAGCCTGTCGATCTCGGGGGTGTTCGCTCGTATGGGGGTGAGAGCCAGCACCGGGCCGGCTCGAACAACGACGAGAGGAACGGGGCAATGACAAGGATCGTGGTTACCGAGTTCGTGTCGCTCGACGGGGTCATGGAAGAGCCCCGCTGGACCTTTGATTTCGACCGCGGGAAGGAAGGCGACCAGTTCAAGTACGAGGAGCTGTTCGACGCCGAATCGCTCCTGCTTGGCCGGGTCACCTACCAGGGCTTCGCCGCCGCGTGGCCGGGCATGGGCGGCGACGACTTCGGCCAGCGGATGAACAGCATCCACAAGTACGTCGTGTCCAGCACCCTGGCCGACGCCGAGGCGACGTGGGGCCCCACCACCGTGCTGCGGGGCGACGTCGCGGCCGAGGTCGCGGCGCTCAAGGCCCAGCCGGGCGGGAACCTGCTGGTCGAGGGCAGCGCTCAGCTGGTGCACACGCTGGCCCAGCACGGGCTGGTCGACGAGTACCGCCTGATGGTCTTCCCGGTCATCCTGGGCCAGGGCAAGCGGACCTTCCCCGACTCGATGCCCGCCCCCGCCAAGCTCACCATCACCAACACGCGCACCGTCGGCTCCGGCGTCCTCCTCCTCAACCTCACCCCAGAAAAGCCCATCGGCGCTTAACCGCCGCGTGAGATCAATCGGCGTTGTGAATCTGTTTACGTACCACAAATTCGTGATCCTTTACCTCGCCGGCCATTCCGGCAACCGTGGCCGCATCAGAGCCACTGGTAAGTATGCCTATGGGGTTGTCCTGGGGGGTCGGCCGGGGGATGATCGGCGCATAACGGCGGAAGAGCTCCGGTTGTGCCTGCGGGCCGCGCGCATGGCGCTACAGGTCAGCACGACTGGCGGCTTTCATCCGCCCGGCTCTACGCCCAGGCCGTAGGGCTGAACTGGTCGTCACGGAGAAGCCGGCTCGCCGGTGGGGGGCGGTAACCCATGGTCGGAGTAGCAGTTGTGTCGGTGTTGTTCGTCATCCTGCTCGCGAGGCGGATCACCAGGGCTGGCCCAGGAACAGGCACGCCTGCGGGCAGGTTTGCGGGCTGGATAGCGCTGACGCTTGTCATCGTCCTGATCTTTGGCCTGTTGGACCTGTCGACGACTCTCCACGTCATAGGGGGGTTCTTCGACGGGATCAAGACCGCGGTAACTGGGCTTGCGGGTTTCCTGAACCAGATCTAGCCCTGCGAATTCTTCCGACAAGCGGTACGCGGCACTCGCGGGTTTCACCTCGCTTCGGCCCAACCCGCCCCTCTCAACGAGCGAGCACGCAGACGTTAAGGTCGCTAATGAACGACGAGGAGGTCGGCGTGGACTTCGCCGAAACCGAGGAACACCGGGCGCTGCGGGCCGCGGTGGCCGAGATCGCCAAGGACTACGGGCCGCGTTACTACGCCGAGCGGGCCGCCGCACGCCGCCCGTGCACCGAGCTCTGGAAGGCCCTGGGCGAGGCCGGGTTCATCGGCGTGAACATCCCCGAGGCGTACGGCGGTGGCGGCGGGGGGCTGGCCGAACTCGAGCTGGTCTGCGAGGAGGTGGCGGCGGCCGGGACGCCGCTGCTGCTCCTGGTGGTGTCCGCCGCGATCTCGGCCGAGATGCTCACCGAGTCCGGCACCGAGGAGCAGCGCGAGACCTGGCTGCCCCGCCTGGCCAGCGGCACCTCGAAGATGGTGTTCGCGATCACAGAACCGGACGCTGGCTCCAACACCCATCGCCTGTCCACGACGGCCAAGCGGGACGGCGAGGATTGGGTGCTGAACGGCACCAAGTACTACATCTCCGGCGTCGACGAGGCCGAGGCGCTCCTGGTGGTCGCGAAGACCGGCCAGGACGCGCTGTCGCTGTTCCTCGTCCCGGCCGACGCCGCGGGCCTGGATAAGCACCTGCTGCCGGTCGACCTGCTGCTGCCGGAGCGGCAGTTCACCCTGCATTTCGACGGCGTCCGCGTCGGCCCGGGCGCGCTGGTCGGCGAGGAGGGCGCGGGGTTCCGGCAGGTGTTCCACGGCCTGAACCCGGAGCGGATCACCGGTGCCGCGCTGGCCGTCGGCGTGGCCAGGTACGCGCTGACCGCCGCGGCCCGGTACGCGAACGAGCGCACGGTCTGGTCCGAGCCGATCGGCGCCCACCAGGGCGTCTCGCACCCGCTGGCCAAGGCCAAGATCGAGACCGAGCTCGCGGCCCTGATGACCCGCCAGGCCGCCTGGCAGCACGACCATGGCCTGCCCGCGGGGGAGTCCTCCAACATGGCGAAGTACGCCGCCGCCGAGGCCGCGCTCGCCGCCGTCGACGCGGCCATCCAGACTCATGGCGGCAACGGCCTGTCCACCGAATACGGGCTGATGCCCTACTGGAGCCTGGCACGGCTGACGCGCGTCGCGCCGGTCAGCCGGGAGATGATCCTCAACTTCGTCGCCCAGCACAGCCTGGGCCTGCCCCGGTCCTACTAGGAGCCACCGATGGACCTCGCGCGTAACCTCACCGGGCGGATCAACGTCGGTGACAGCCTGACCCGCTCGGCTGCGACCCGCCCGGGCCAGCTCGCGGTGGTCGACGGCGACCGCCGCCTGACGTACCTGGACTTCAACGCCTACGTCAACCGGATCGCGCACGGCCTGGCCGGGCTCGGCTACGAGCGCGGCACCGCGCTCGCGGTCGCCTCCGGCAACAGCGCCGACTTCCTGGCCGTCTACTACGCGTGCGCCAAGCTCGGCGTGGTCTGCGTGCCGGTCAACCTGGGCTGGCGGCCCGACGAGGTGGCCTACGTGCTCGGCCACTCACGGGCCCGCGGCATCGTGGTCGAGACCCAGCTGGTGGCCGCGATGCGGGACGCCATCGCCAAGGTGCCCGAGGTCCTCGACGTGATCGTCGCCCCCGGCACCCAGAACAGCTACGAGGCCGAGCCCGCCGACCGGGCCTGGGCCACTCTGGAGGCCCTCGGCGACCACGAGCGCGCGGCCGAGCCGGCCCGCGAAGTCGATGACCGCGACGCGCTGAGCTACCTGTACACCTCGGGCACCACGTCGTTCCCCAAGGGTGTGATCGGCTCCCACCTGGCGATCTACCTGGAGTCGATGTCCGGCGCGCTCGACTCCGGGTGGAACGCCGGCGACCGGTTCGCCGCGATGATGCCGATGTTCCACACCGCGCAGCTCAACGCGTTCTGTACCCCCGCGATCCTGGTCGGCGCGACGATCTACGTGCTGCGCGGGTTCGACCCGGCCGCGCTGCTCGACCTGGTCGAGCGCGAGCAGATCACCCAGGTCTTCGGGCTGCCCATGATGTTCCGCGCCCTGCTGGATCACGAGAGCTTCGCCGGCCGTGACCTGTCCAGCCTGCGCCGCGCGGTGTACGCGATGGCGCCCATGCCCGACGACCTGATCCGCCGCTGCCTGACCGGCTTCGGCTGCGACTTCGCGCTGCTGTTCGGGCAGACCGAGATGAGCCCGATCACCACGTTGTTCCGGCCCGAGCACCAGCTGTCCCACATCGGCGCGGTGGGTACCCCGCTGATCGGCGTCCAGGTCGCGATCATGGGCCCGGGCGGCGACCTGCTGCCGCCCGGCGAGACCGGCGAGATCGTCTACCGGGGGCCGAGCACCATGTCCGGCTACCTGTATGACGAGGACGCCACCGACCAGGCGTTCGCGTACGGCTGGTTCCACTCCGGTGACGTGGGCCGGTTCGGCGAGGACGGCGTGCTCTGGTTCACCGACCGGTCCAAGGACGTGATCAAGACCGGCGGGGAGAACGTCGCCTCGATCGAGGTCGAGAAGGCCGTCTACGCCGCCGACCCGCGGGTCGCCGAGGTGGTCGTGGTCGGGCTGCCGCACCAGCGGTGGAGCGAGGCGGTCACCGCGTTCGTGGTGCCGAAGCCGGGCGAGACCATCGACGCCACCGAGCTGATCGCCGCGGTGAAGACCAGGCTCGACGGCTTCAAGGCCCCTAAGGACGTGGTGTTCATCGACCGGCTGCCCAAGACGTCCACCGGCAAGATCCAGAAGAACGTGGTCCGGTCCGAGCACGCCCGGCACTACCAGGAAGGCTGAACCCAGCGTGCCGGTCCTCACCTCCCACGTCGACCTCGGCGAGGAGACCTACCAGGCCAACCGGCAGGCGCAGCTGGCCCTGATACGCGACCTGGACGCACAGCTGGAGCTGGCCATCGCGGGCGGCGGGGAACGCTACCAGCAGCGGCACCGCGACCGCGGCCGGCTGCTGGCCCGAGAACGGATCGAGCTGCTGCTGGACCCGGACAGCCCGTTCCTCGAGCTGTCCTCGCTGGCCGCGTGGGGCACCGAGTTCACCGTCGGGGCGAGCGTGGTGACCGGTGTCGGTGTGGTTTCCGGCGTCGAGTGCGTGATCATCGCGCACGACCCGACCGTCCGCGGCGGGGCGATGAACCCGTACTCGCTGCGCAAGGGCCTGCGCGCGCTGGAGATCGCCCGGACCAGCCGGCTGCCGGTGATGAACCTGGTCGAGTCGGGCGGCGCGGACCTGCCGTCGCAGGCCGACCTGTTCGTCCCGGGGGGCCGGACCTTCCACGAGCTCACCGAGCTGTCCGCCAACGGGGTGCCCACGGTGGCCCTGGTGTTCGGCAACTCCACCGCGGGCGGTGCCTACGTGCCGGGCATGTGCGACTACGCGGTCCTGGTGGACCGGCAGGCCAAGGTGTTCCTGGGCGGACCGCCGCTGGTCAAGATGGCCACCGGCGAGGAAGCCGACGACGAAGCGCTCGGCGGCGCCGAAATGCATTCGAAAACATCGGGCCTGTCCGACTACTTCGCGGTCGACGAGTACGACGCGATCCGCATCGGCCGCGACATCATGGCCCGGATCAACTGGCGCAAGCAGGGCCCGCGGCCCGGCCCCGCGACCGAGCCGCGGTACGACCCCGATGAGATCCTCGGCATCGTCTCCGCCGACGTGAAGGTACCGTTCGATCCGCGGGAGATCCTGGCGCGCACCGTGGACGGATCGGAGTTCGACGAGTACAAGCCGCTGTACGGCACCTCGCTGGTGACCGGCTGGGCCCGCGTCCACGGGTACCCGGTCGGGATCCTGGCCAACCACCGGGGCGTGCTGTTCGGCGAGGAGGCCCAGAAGGCCACGGAGTTCATCCTGCTGGCCAACCAGACCGACACGCCGCTGGTCTTCCTGCAGAACACCACCGGTTACATGGTCGGCACCAGCTACGAGCAGCGCGGCATCCTCAAGGACGGCGCCAAGATGATCAACGCCGTGACCAACTCCGAGGTCCCGCACCTCACCATCACCATGGCGTCCTCGTTCGGCGCCGGGAACTACGGCATGTCCGGCCGGTCCTTCGATCCGCGGTTCGCCTTCGCCTGGCCCGGCGCCAAACTGGCCGTGATGGGCGCGACCCAGCTCGCCGGGGTGCTGTCGATCGTGGGCCGGGCGAGCGCCAAAGCCGCCGGGCGGCCGTTCGACGAAGAGGCGGACCGGGGGCGCACGGCCGCGATCGAGGCCCAGATCGAGGCCGAGTCGCACGCCTTCTTCGTCACCGCGCGGCTGTACGACGACGGCATCATCGACCCGCGCGACACCCGCACCGTCCTGGGCCTGACCCTGTCGGCCGTGCATTCCGGCCCGGTGGCCGGCCGCCGCGGCTTCGGCGTGTTCCGGATGTGACGCCCGTGACGCCCATGACGCCCGTGACGCCCGTGACCATCGGCACGCTGCTGATCGCCAACCGCGGCGAGATCGCGGCCCGGATCATCCGCACCGCGCACGCCCTGGGCATCGCCACCGTCGCGGTCTACTCCGACCCGGACGCCGAAGCCCCCTACGTAAGCACGGCCGACCAGGCGGTCCGGCTGCCCGGAACGGCGCCCGCCGACACCTACCTGCGCGGTGACCTGATCATCGCCGCGGCCGCCGCCACCGGCGCCGACGCCGTCCACCCCGGCTACGGATTCCTGTCCGAGAACGCCGCGTTCGCCCGGGCCTGCGCGGACGCGGGCCTGATCTTCGTCGGCCCGTCCCCGGCCACGATCCAAGCGATGGGTGACAAAGTCGCGGCCAAAGCCATGATGGCCGCGGCGGGCGTCCCGGTGCTGCCCGGCGTGACCGTCGACTCTGACGGCGAGCATGACGTGGCCGCGCAGGTGGGCTTCCCGCTGCTGGTCAAGGCGGCGTTCGGCGGCGGCGGGCGCGGCATGCGGCTGGTCAGCGACCCCTCGCAGCTAGTCGGCGCGGTCGACGCCGCGCGCCGCGAGGCGGCCGCCGCGTTCGGGGACGGCACCGTGTTCCTGGAGCGCTACGTCCCGGACCCGCGCCACGTCGAGGTGCAGATCCTCGGCGACGCCCACGGCGATGTGGTCCACCTGTTCGAGCGCGAATGCTCCATCCAGCGCCGCTACCAGAAGATCGTGGAGGAGTCCCCGTCTCCGGCCGTCGACGGCGAGCTCCGCGCCGCGCTCACCAAGGCAGCGGTCACCGCCGGCCGGGCGGCCGGCTACACCGGCGCGGGCACCGTCGAGTTCGTCCTGGACCGCGACGGGTCGTTCTACTTCCTGGAAATGAACACCCGGCTGCAGGTCGAGCACCCGGTCACCGAGGCCGTCACCGGCCTGGACCTGGTCGAGCTCCAGCTGCGCATCGCTGAGGGCGAGCCGGTGCCCCTCGAGGTCCGCGAGGCCGCGATCACCGGCCACGCCATCGAGGTCCGCCTGTACGCCGAGGACGTCCCGGCCGGGTTCCTGCCCGTCACCGGCACACTGCACCGCTTCGCGATCCCGTCCGGACCCAGCCTGCGGGTGGACACCGGGTTCGGTGACGGGTCGGCGATCAGCCCGCACTACGACGCGATGCTGGCCAAGGTCATCGCGCACGGCCGCACCCGCGCCGACGCCGCCCGCCGGCTGGCCCGGGCCCTCCAGACAGCCGAGATCCACGGCCTGACCACCAACCGCGACCTGCTGGTGGCCATCCTGCGCGAGCCGGAGTTCCTGGCCGGCGCCACCGACACCGGCTACCTGACCCGTCACCAGCCCGCCGCCCTAGCAGGAGATGGAGCCGCACCGGCCACCGCACAACACGCCCTGGTCGCGGCGCTGGCCCGCCAGGTGGTCAACCGCGCCGCGGCTCCCGTCCTGGGTACCCTGCCCTCGGGCTGGCGCAACGTCGTCTCCGCGCCGCAGCGGGTCAGCTACACCGCCGCGGGGGAGCAGTACGACGTGGCCTACCGCGTCCTCGGCGACACCGTCCAGGCTTCCGTGAACGGCGTTCCCCTCGGCCAGACGCTCCGGCACACATCCAGCCCGGACCGCGTCGGCCTGGAAATCGACGGGATACGGCGGGTGTACCGGGTGCACCGGGTCGGCGCCGGCACGTACGTCGACGCCAGCGACGGGTCCAGCGCCCTGACCGAGGTGCCGCGGTTCGGCGACCCGGAGAAGCTCGCGCCCGCCGGGTCACTGCTCGCCCCCATGCCCGGGCTGGTCCGGCGCGTGCTGGTCGAGGTCGGTGCGGTCGTGACCGCGGGTCAGCCGCTGCTCGTGCTGGAGGCGATGAAGATGGAGCAGACCGTGGCCGCCCCCGCCGCCGGCGTGGTGGCCGAACTCCGGGCCAAGGCCGGCGAGCAGGTCGCCGCCGGCCAGGTCCTGGCCGTGGTCGAGACAAGCCCCGTGGTCGAGACAAGCACAGCCGGAACCGGAGGCTGACGCGATGCCCGTGGACATGGCCGCGCTCGCCGCGGACCTGGCCGCCGAGTCCGCCGTGACCCGCGCCCTGGTGGCCGGGCTCGACGAGGCGGGCTGGCGGACGCCCACCCCGGCCGCCGGCTGGGACATCGCCGACCAGATCAGCCACCTGGCCTACTTCGACGAGGTCGCGGTCCAGTCCGCGGTCCGCCCCGACGAGTTCCGCGCCGACCTCGCCGCGGCCCCGGACAGCGTCAACCCAGAAGCCATCGCCGCCCGCTACCGCGACCGCACGGGCGCCCAGACGCTCGCCTGGTTCGACACCGCCCGCGGCGGCCTGCTCGACACCTTCACCAGCATCGACCCCGCAGCCCGGCTGCCCTGGTTCGGGCCCGCCATGAGCGCCGCCTCGTCGCTCACCGCCCGGCTCATGGAGACCTGGGCGCACACCCAGGACATCGCCGACGCCCTCGGCGTCACCCGCGAGCCCACCGGTCGGCTGCGGCACGTCGCGCACATCGGCGTCGGCGCGCGCGCCTTCAGCTACGCCGCCCGCGGCCAGGTCATGCCCGGCACCCCGGTCCGGGTCGAGCTCACCGCCCCGGACGGCACCGCGTGGACCTGGGGCCCGGCCGACGCCGAAGACCGGGTGACCGGAACGGCCCTGGACTTCTGCCTGCTCGTCACCCAGCGCCGGCACCGCGACGACGTGGCCCTGGCCGTAGACGGGCCCGCCGCGCAGCAGTGGATGGCCATCGCGCAGGCCTTCGCCGGCCCGCCCGGCCCCGGCCGGAAGCCAGCCGCCGACCAGGAGGACCGATGACCAGGCCCGTCCGTATCGCCAACTGCTCGGGGTTCTACGGCGACCGCTTCAGCGCCGCCCGGGAGATGCTGGACGGCCCGATCGACGTGCTGACCGGCGACTACCTCGCCGAGCTGACCATGCTGATCCTGTGGAAGGCCCGCCGCAAAGACGAAAGCCTCGGCTACGCCACCACCTTCCTGCGCCAGATGCGGGACGTGCTCGGCACCTGCCTGGAGCGCGGCATCAAGGTCGTGGCCAACGCCGGCGGCCTCAACCCCGAGGGCCTGGCCGCCAAGATCACGGAGGTAGCCCCCGATGCCCGGGTCGCCTACCTGACCGGCGACGACCTGGCCCCGGCGATCAAGGACCTGCAGGCCGAAGGGCATGAGTTCACCAACCTCGACACTGGCGTACCGCTGGCCAAGGCCGAACTCCCGGTGGTCACCGCCAACGCCTACCTCGGCGGCTGGGGCATCGCGGCCGCGCTGGCGGCCGGCGCGGACATCGTGATCTGCGGCCGGGTCACCGACGCGAGCCTGGTGACCGGGCCCGCCGCCTGGTGGCACGGCTGGGCCCGCGACGACTGGAACGCGCTGGCCGGCGCGGTCGCCGCCGGGCACGTCATCGAGTGCGGCCCGCAGGCCACCGGCGGCAACTACAGCTTCACCGGCGAGATCACCGACCGCCGCTACCCGGGGTTCCCCATCGCCGAGGTCGCCGCCGACGGCAGCAGCGTCATCACCAAGCACGACGGAACCGGCGGGCTCGTCTCACCCGGCACCGTCACCGCACAGCTGCTCTACGAGATCGGTGAGCCCGCCTACCTCAACCCCGACGTGACCGCGCACTTCGACACCATCCAGCTCGAACGCCAGGACCCGGACCGGGTGGCGCTGACCGGCACCCGCGGCAGCCCGCCGCCAGAGGACCTCAAGGTCGCGCTCAACATGCTCGGCGGCTACCGCAACACGATGACCATGGTCATCACCGGCCTCGACGTCGAGGCCAAGGCCGCACACGCCGAGAATCTCCTGTTCGAGCGGCTCGGCGGCCCCGCGCAGTTCGAGGAGGCCGACGTCCGCCTGCTGCGCTTCGACCGCCCGGACGCCCCGGCCAACGAACTGGCCACCGCGCACCTGCGCGTCACCGTCAAGGACCAGGACGAGCGCAAGGTCGGCCGGGCCTTCTCCGACGCGATCACCGAGCTCGCGCTGGCCGGATACGCCGGGTTTCACACCACCACGCGGCCCGCCGGGGCCAGCGCCTACGGCATCTACTGGCCGGCCCTCATCCCGGCGCGCCTGGTGACGCAGCAAGTGCACCTGCCGGACGGAAGCACCACGTCCGTTCGGGCCAATGACCCTGATCCCGGCCCCCGGGCCACGCTCCAGGCCGTGCCGGTTCCCGGACCTCAGCCCGACGCCGAAGCCGCCGAGCCGTCGTACGGCCCCTCGGTCGAGGTCCCCCTCGGGCGGCTCTGCGGCGCCCGGTCCGGCGACAAGGGCGGCAACGCGAACGTGGGCCTGTGGGCGGTCAGTCCCGCCGCGTACGCCTGGCTGCGCCGGCACCTGACCGTCGGCCGGTTCCGCGAGCTGCTCACCGAGGCCGCCGACCTGCAGGTCGACCGCTACGAGCTGCCGAACCTCCTGGCCCTCAACTTCGTCGTCCACGGCCTGCTCGCCCCCGGCGTGTCCGCCACCACCCGCCCTGATCCGCAGGCCAAGGGCCTGGGGGAGTACCTGCGCTCGCGGATCGTTACCGTCCCCGCGGACCTGTTCTAGGTCCGCCAGGCCGGCAGCCGCTTGTCCAGGAACGCGCGGATGCCCTCCTGCGCCTCGTCGCTGCCGAACAGCCGGGCCGACAACTCCGCCATCTCCGGGCCCGCCGCGTCCAGCCGCTGCCGCCGCGGCGCGTTCAGCAGCAGCTTGGTCTCGGCCGCGCCCTGCGGCGAGGTCTCGCGGATCTGCCCCGCGAGTCCCGCCACCACCCCGTCGAGCTCCTCACCCGCGCAGACCGAGGTGATCAGGCCCAGCCGCGCCGCCGCCGGCGCCCCGAACGTCTCGCCGGTCAGGTAGTACCGCCTGGCCTGGCGCGGATCCATGATGTCCAGCGTGGTCAGCGAGATCATCGCCGGGGCCAGGCCGATCCGCGCCTCGGTGAACGCGAACGACGCGTCCTGCGCCGCGACGGCCAGGTCACACGCGCCCACGATGCCCATGCCACCCGCCCGCACATGTCCCGCGATCCGCGCGATGACCGGCTTGGGGAGCTCCACGATCAGCCTGAGCAGGGTCATGATCGCGGTCCCGCTGCCGCCGACCGAGCCGGTGCCCGCGGCGGCCAGGTCGGCGCCCGAGCAGAACACCCGGCCGGTGTGGGTCAGCACGACCGCCCGTACCGCCCGGTCCCCGCCCGCCTCGCTCAGCCGGGCCGACACCTCCGCTACCAGCTGAGCGGACAGTGCATTGCGGTTGTGCGGGGAATCCAGGGTGACGGTGGCCACCTCCTCACCCGCCTCGTACCGGACGAGGTCGCTCATCTTGGTCACCCCCTGACTCGCCGTCCTGGTCCTGTCTTTTCAATTTATGCCGAACGGGCCGTGGTGCTTGCGCCACCACCCGCGATATGCCAGCCGGTGCCAAGATTTGCCCTGAATGCGAGCGGTTTGTCTGAGAACATGAGACGCCCGGCCAACAGGAGCGGCTTTCATGGCGATTCGGGACTCGGTCGATCTCAGCGAAGACCAACAGGCTCAGCATGACACGCTGCGCGCGTTCCTGACCGACCAGCTGTCCTCCGCCGAACTGCGCGCCGCGCTCGAAAGCGAGCCCGGCTACCGTCCCGAACTGCACGCCGAGCTGGCCGGCCAGCTCGGCCTGTCCGGCTGGACGATCCCGGAGGAGTTCGGCGGGCTCGGCAAGTCCCAGGTCGAGGCGTGCGCGATCTATGTCGAGCTCGGCCGCGCCCTGTACCCCGGTCCGTTCCTGCCCAGCTCGGTCGCGGCCGGGGCGCTGCTGGCCACCGGCCACCGCGAGGCGTGCGAGCGCTGGCTGCCCCAGCTGGCCGCCGGCACGGTGGCCGGGACGGTGGCCGCCGCCGACGAGGCCGGCTACTGGGCCCCCGGCCCCGCCGGCGTCCGGGCCGACTACGGGACCGGCGGCTGGCGGCTGTCCGGCCGCCGCTGGTATGTGGTGGCGGCGCACGCCGCGGGCATCCTCGTGGTCCCGGCGATCACCGAATCCGGCCTGGCCATGTTCCTGGCCGAAACGGGATCCCCGAGCCTGGACCTATCGCGGCAGCTGGACCTGGACCTGACCCGCCGGATCAGCATCGTCACCTTCGAGGCAGCTCCCGCCGTGCTGCTCACCAAGGACGCGGGCGCGGCCCTGGCCCGGGCCGAGCGCGAGTTCCTGATCGGCACCGCCGCCGAGGCCGCGGGCGGCATCGGCTGGTGCCTGGACGCCAGCCTCGCTTACGTCCGGGAGCACGGCGAGTCCGAGCGCCTGGGCGGCTCCTTCGAGGCGGTAGCCACCTTCTGCGTCGACATGCTCGCCGACCTGGAGAACGTCGCGGCCGCCGCCCGGTACGCGGCGGCCGCGACCGACGTCGGCGCCACCGACGCGAGGAAGGCGGCGCACGCCGCGGCGCTACAGGCCGGCGACTCCTATCGCCGCACGGCCGTAGCCGCGATCGGCCTGTTCGGCGACATCGGCTTCACCGCGGAGCATGACGCGCAGCTGTACTATCGCCGCGCCTGGTCCGCCGAGCGCCTATCCGGCGGTCCCCAGGCCCACCGCGACGCTCTCGCCGCCCGGTTATCCCTAAGCGCGGACCTCGACGCTGCCGTATCGCATCCGGCCGGTCAGCCGCACCCGCAGAACGACCGGCGCGTCAGACTCGCCGCCCGAGCTGACGTCGACGTCGGTGTAGCGCACCGTCAGGGAACCGGCATCCACCACCACGCCCGGCCTGGTCACCATGACCAGCGCCCCACCCCGCATGTTCATCTCGACCAGCAGGGTGTCCTCCACGACGACCGCCTCGGTAAAGTCGAGCGTCACGTCGGACCACGACGACCACAGTTCCAGCCGCCGTGGCACCACCCACTGCCCGGTCCGCTGGACCGACCCACCCTTCTGGTCGATCCGGACCACCTCCTCGGCCCGCGCCGCCGCGGCCTGGGGGTTGCCCAGATCCGCGGTCAGCACCGCCAGCTCACCGAGCGTCCGCGCCGACAGGGCCGCTTCCATTCGTTCACCGAACTCATCAGCGGTAAGTCGCCCGTCTCCCACGGCGGCGCGCAGCAGGTCCAAGACCCGGTCCCGGTCCGCGTCAGAGGCCCGGACCTGGGGAGGCCCGCCACTCGCCGGAGAGTCCGCAGACATGTCGCCCGCCTTTCACGATCGCGCCGGTTCAACCGTAGCCCCAGCCCGCCCGCAGCTTCGTGCAGCCCGCCCAGGTGCGTCCACGCCGCAGAGACCGGTACGCTGGCTCCGATCCAGGTGCGCGGCCCGCCCGCCGGGCACCAAGGGCGCATAGCTCAGCGGAAGAGCACTCGCCTTACAAGCGAGAAGCCGGTGGTTCGAACCCACCTGCGCCCACCAAGTTTTCGCAGCTAGATGACCTTTTTGAAACGCTAATCGGAGACCCGGGAACCACAGCCGGGAACCACCGGTGCATACTCCTGAACAGAAAGTGGGCCTAACAGCCAGCCGGGCTTCGGGGTCCTCGCTCGGCGAAACCTGCACCACTCACATGCCGAAATGAGGGCGTTGCCTATGCGTGCCCTTATGTACAGCCATGCATAATCTTCCATAATTGAGCCGGCGGGCTGACGTCGCAGCCGCACATTGCTGCGCCACTATTCGTATAGGTGAATAGAACGGAAGCCCCAGTGTTATGGCCGGGCGATGTGGATCCCGGTGCTGTGGTCGAACCGCTCGTGATGCTGGCGGAGCAGATCGATACCGTAGTCGCCGCCGTTCGGCGTGCGGACGACGGTGTGAATGTGATTGCGCGATGGCACGACATTGTCGAACGCGACGCCAGGATGGTGATCGAACTCGATGAGCACGACCGGGCTATGGACCCGGTAGTAGAAGGGGCCATCATCGGCGACCGCACCCATCCAGGTGAAGTAGGTCTCATCCAGATGCTGATCCACTTCGGACATCTTCACCCCGGAGTGGCCGTCGCACGTCCAGCCGACATAGGCGGCGACCAGAGCCCGCAGGCACCGGCGCTGGATACCGGTCAGGTCAGCGGCGCAGACACTCGCATAAGCAACCACAGCGTTGTCCCCCCAAAACCATGTCGTAGTCCAGAGCTGTCGCATCTAGGCCGCCAACGTCAGCGTGACGAAGCCACAACCAGCCCATGAGCGACAGGCAGGTGGATGCTGACGACGCCCGCATCGGAGCCGCCTGGAAATGGCGCTCGGCGCACCTGCGAGCACTCAGGTCCTCACCACCGTGCTCACACCGTGTGACGGGCCATCGGCGTCGGCTGGACTCGTGGCACCGACGGCAGGAGCTCCCGACAGGTAAGGGTCCCGCGCAAATGCAGCGAACACTGTGCCTGGCCAGGCTTGGCAGACACTTACCAGCCGTTACGGTTAGGCGCAGATAATCTCGCGGAAACTGTCATAAAGGCCGCTGCAGACAAAACGGTGAGCTGAGGTACCCTGATGATCAACGCGTCTGATCCAGATGAGGATGACGGTACTGCGCGGGCAGCGCTGTCCGCGGTCGGCAGACCGGGGGCAGACACCCGAATGCAGATCGGTGGCCTTGAAGCAGAGCTGGCGGCACTGCCCTCAGATGCTGACGATGACCGGCTGCGCGTACACCATGCTCTAGCAGCCGACTATGGTGACCTGGGCGACTACCGCCGTGCCCTCCGCCACGGCCAGCAAGAACTATCGCTGCGTCGCCGCGTGCATGGCGCCAACCACTCCGATACCCTGACCACCCGCCACAACATCGCCTTCTGGACCGGGCGGGGCGGGCATCCAGCCGAGGCACTGCGGCTAGCTCAAGAGCTGCTGCCCGACCGAGAGCAGGTCCTTGGCCCGGATCACCCCGACACCTTGACCACCCGCAGCAACATCGCCTTCTGGACCGGGAAGTGTGGGCATCCCGCCGAGGCGCTACAGCTAACGCATGAGCTGCTACCCGACCGAGAGCGGGTCCTTGGCCCGGACCACCCCCACACCTTGACCACCCGCAGCAACATCGCCTTCTGGACCGCGGAGTGTGGGCATCCCGCCGAGGCGCTACAGCTAGCTCAAGAGCTGCTGCCCGATCAGGAACGCGTCCTTGGCCGGGATCATCCCAACACCCTGACCATGCGCAGCAATATCGTCTTCTGGACCGGGAAGTGCGGGCATTGGGCCGAGGCGCTACAGCTAGCCCACGAGCTGCTGCCCGACCAGGAACGCGTCCTCGGCCCGGATCACCCCGACACCTTGACCACCCGCAGCAACATCGCGTATATCACTGGTCAATGCGGGCATCGGGCAGAGGTACTGCGGCTGTTCCAAGAGCTGCTGCCCGACCAGGAACGCGTCCTTGGCTCGGATCACCCCAATACCTTGACCACCCGCAGCAATATCGTCTTCTGGACCGGGAAGTGCGGGCATTGGGCCGAGGCGCTACAGCTAGCCCACGAGCTGCTGCCCCACCAGGAACGCGTCCTTGGCCCGGGCCACCCCGACACCTTGACCACCCGCAGCAACATGGCGTCCCTCACGGGACGGGCCGGGCATCCGGCCGAGGCGCTACGGCTGTTCCAGGAGCTGCTGCCCGACCGAGAGCAGGTCCTTGGCCGGGACCACCCTGACACCTTGACCACCCGCCACGAGATCGCTTTCTGGACCGGGCTGTGCGAGCATCCGGCCGAGGCGCTACGGCTGTTCCAGGAGCTGCTGCCCGATCGAGAGCAGGTCCTTGGCCGGAACCACCCCGACACCATAACCACCCGCAGCAACATTGCCTTCTGGACCGGGCGGTGCGGGCATCGAGCAGAGGCACTGCGGCTGTTCCAAGAGCTGCTGCCCGACCAGGAACGGGTCTTCGGCCGGGACCATCCCGACACCCTAGCCACCCGCCACAACATCCAACGACTGGACACACCCAACACGACTCCCGACAGATAAGTTTGGCGCCAACTCCCATGCCCGACTGTCTGCCGCTCGGCGCATTCAACCCCAAACATGGGTATGAGTCTCAAGCCGCCTCGGTGACCGGCGCTCCTGAGACGACCTCCATTACGTCGTGATAGCGCTGCTCCGTGACGCTCAACTCCACGAGCATGGCGCGGCCACCCTCCGACGCGAACAACATCACGAGGGAGGCCCGGACGGGGCGGTGTCAAGTGCCATCTCGTCCGTGTCAGCGACGTTTGAGCCAGACCATCCCCGGTGCCCGGCCCGGTCTTGGCTTTGTTGCTGGTGGCGATGATGTGCGGGCGTCGGCCGGGGATCCGGTTGAGTATCCGAGCTCGTCGAGGCCGATCCCGTGTGCCCAGGCTGTGCCGTAGATGAGGAGGTTGAGGGCCATGCTGGCCAGCTCTTCTGCGTCGCCGTCGAGTTCTCCGGCCAGCCAGGCTTCCAATATAGCGACGTGTGCCCCGACAAAGGCTCGTGCCATCACCGGGACGGGGACGCGGGGGCTGCTGGCCGAGGGCGGTGAGCCGGTCACCGAAGTTCTGCTCGGCGTAGCGGCTTAGGGCGGACAGGTGGGCCTGGCGGGTCCGGGCATCGCTCAGGCAGGCCCGGTACAGGCCGGGCAGCTCCGCCGCCTGTTTATACGCGGCGGCGATGGCGTCCCGGTGGACCATGTCCGGCGGGCCGTCCTGGCCGGCGAGGCGCTGCACCAGGTCCTCGGTGAGCCGGCTGAAGACCGAGAACTGCACGGCTTCTTTGTTGGGGTAGTGGGCGTAGAAGGTGGCCCGGGCCAGGTCGGCCCGGTCGGTGATGTCTTCCACGGTGACCCGGTCATACCCGTGCTCGAGCACCAGGGCCACGAACGCGTCCTCGATCGCCGCCTTGGTCCGGGCCACGCGCCGCTGCACGCGAGAGCCTGGTCGTGACGGTGGCATCGGTGTCTCCCTGCGCCCGGAAGATAAGGGACCTTCGTGGGTTCAGTAAATCTCCTGTGGCCACAGTGGTCGACACATCGGCGGTCCGTGTCCGGTCGGGCTGTACTTAGAAGGATTGACAAGTACCAGACAATCTGTATGGTTTCTCCAAGCCTAAAGGGGGAGGGCCAACACGTGAAGCGCGGTCCGGCGCCGACCAGGGCGGCCCGGCTGATCTGGGGCTATGGGGAGGGAGGCCGGATGGCATCAGCCAGCTGGACTGATCATGACCCGGCACCCGCGGTGCCGACGCCTCAAGCGCTCGGAAGACGATGGGGCCGCGTGCTTGGCCAGATCGGGTGGGCCTCAGTGCCGATCTGGTCCCTGGGCTTTCTCTCCTTCGTTCCCTTCCTCGCTTTCGCCGTGATCCAGCGCGATCTCGCCAACGCCTTGACGGCACACTGCTGCGAGGCTCGCACCACAGCTCAGGGCATGGCAGTCACATCGGCACCCAACGCATGAGCGTCCAGGACCTGAGCAGTATGCGCCGCGTTGCTGCCGCGCGCCCAGGCGGCTCCCGCCGATGACAGCGCCGCACCGGGTGCTCGCCACGGCTACGCCCCCGGTGCCGTCCCAGGGATGGCACCGGTGGTGGCCCGCCGCCCGCTTTCGCCGTCTGGGGCTGCAGACCACGCCGCGGCGCATCCGCGCGCTCGCCGCCGTCGCGGTGCTGGCGATCGCCGGGTTCTATGTAGTCGCCAACATCGCCGTCGGAAACGCACGGGACGGTCTGCGCGTCATCGGGCATGACGCGGGCCCGCAGGTTCTCGCCACCGGCGATCTGTACTTCGCCCTGAGCGACATGGACTCTCAGGTGGCCAGCATCCTGCTCACCGGCCGCGAGGGCAGTCTGGGCACTCGCCAGCAGGCGCTGCAGCGCTACAGTGAGGAACGTGCCACGGCCGACCGTGCCGCGCTGCAGGCCGCGGAACTTTCCGCTGGTGACCCCGCCGACCAGGCAGCAGTGCGCTCGATCCTGGACGGGCTCGGGCAGTACGAGCGGCTCGCCAGCCAGGCGATGGTCCTCGACGCGCAGGCGAATCACCCAGCCGGCCCGCCACCGCGCAACGTGATCGCAGTGTACCGCCAGGCAACCGACCTGATGACGCTGGAACTGCTTCCGCCGGCATACAACCTCACCCTGGAGGGCGGTGCCACGGTCCGCGAGGCGTATGTGGCGAAACGCTCCGCAGTGTTGTCCGGACGGCTCTGGGTGGCATTCGCCGGCCTTGCCGTGATCGCGGCTCTGGCGGGCCTGCAGTCCTTCATCGCGGTACGCTTCCGGCGGTGGTTGAACCCCGCGCTGGCGGTCGCGACGCTCGGGCTGATCTTGCTTACCGTATCGGCGGTCCGCCTGCTGTCCAACGAGGCTGCGCACCTGCAAGCCGCCAAGACCAGCGGGTTCGATTCGATCCTGACGATGTCCCGGGCCCGGGCGATCAGCAATAGCCTGCACGCCGACGAGAGCCGCTTCCTGCTCGACCCGGGACGGGCCGATACGTACTCCCTGGCCTACCTGGACAAGTCGCAGACCGTCCTCTACGTTGCGTCGGGGAATCTCGGCGAGTACGACACGGCGCTCAGCGCCGCCATGAAGGCGTATCGCGCGAGCCCGCGGGCCGTGGGGTTTCTCGGGTTCTACGGGGACGAGGCACGCGCACATCCCGGTCCCGCCGTCACCGCCGTCCTGTCGCGCTTCCAACAGTTCCAGGCCGACGATCAGCGCATCCGGCAGCTCGCGGGGGCAGGGCACGACCGGCAGGCGGCCATGCTGCTCACCGGCGGCACGGCAGGTTCCTCGGACTACGACTTCGATCAATACGATCAGGCAGTCGTCTCCCTCATCGGCCAGCACCGCGGGACCTTCGATCAGACGATCCGCGCCGGCGATCAGGAGCTCGGGCGGTCCGTTCTCGGGAACTGGGCGGGCCTGCTGCCGCTCGCGGCCCTCGGCGCCGCCGTTCTCGTCGTTGCCGGCGTCTGGGCACGGCTGGCGGAGTACCGGTGAAACGGGGGCGCGCCAGGGCGGGCGGCCGGGCGCTGCGGCGGTGGTGGCCTTCGCCCTCGGCCTGTCGATGGCTGCGTGCTCGGCCAGCGGTCCGCCGTCTATCGTGGGCAAGCAGACGCTGCGGATCGGGGTGAAGGCTGACCAGCCCGGGCTCGGATTGCGGCTGCCGGATGGCAGGTTCGCGGGATTCGATGTCGACGTCGCCCGTTACGTCGCAGCCAAGCTGGGCGTCCGCCCAGATCACATCACCTTCGTGCCGGTGACGTCTGCGACTCGGGAGACGGCACTGGAGAACGGCTCGGTCGATATGGTGTTCGCGACCTATTCGATCACTCCCGAGCGCGAGACGAAGGTCATCTTCGGCGGGCCGTATTACGTGGCCCATCAGGACACCATGGTCCGCGCCGGCGACACCGCGATCCGCAGTGTGCACGACCTCAAGGGAAAGCGGCTGTGTGCCGTCGCTGGCTCCACCTCCTGGAAGCGTGTCACGCAAGAGCTGAACATCCCAGCGGTGTTGGTGCCAGCCGCCAGCTACAGCGCCTGCGTCGCCATGCTGCTGGACGGAAGGGTCGACGCAGTCTCCACCGATGATCTGATCCTGGCTGGTTTCGCGGCCCAGGCGGGCCCGGCGGTCCGCATCGTGAACGCGCCGTTCTCCTACGAGCGGTACGGCATCGGCATCAGGAAGGGCGACCTGAGCGGCTGCGAGGCCGTCAACAGAGCCATCAGCCAGATGTACTTGGACGGCACCGCAGCCGCCCTGCTGCAGAAGTGGTTCGGCAAAACCAGGCTGCAGCTCGACATCGACGTGCCCCAGTTCGAGGGCTGCGGATGACCACTATTATCCAGGCCAGCGTGTAAAACCCAGAAGGTTCGTGGTGGCAGGGGCATGGGCGACCCCGACGGGCCGGCAATGAGCGCAGCAGACCCCAGGCGGCGCTGTAATGAGCAGCGGGGAAGTTGACCGGGCACTCTGAACGGCTGTTGGCTCAGTAGGGCAGCACCTCCGCAGCGCTGTTGGCCCCGGACGATTACCGTCCGGGACAATGACAGCACGGCGCAGGCGAGAAACCATACCGCAGCCAAGCGGGCCGTCCCCGTGAAGCTGGGCACGAACGAGCGTGTGCCGAGGAAGCCGAAGAACACGGTGCCGGCAGCGGGCGCCATAACCGGATGATCTGCACGCAGGACAACTGAACGATCCATGGGCCCGGCGCAAGCAAATATTCGGCAGGGATGCGCGGTCTGGCCAGACGGTAGATCCGGCGGGTGTTCACTCTCTGTGAGCGACACAACGGTTCCACCTTCATAACCTGTCAAGGCGGAAGACCTGCACCAATAACCCGCTATCGGCCGTTCTGCAACTCGTTCACACCGAGGAGGTAGATGTTGACGGCCAGTTGTTCAGAGCAACTGGGCGCGTTCAAGGCCAGTGCGGTGCGGATCTGAGCTCGTGCGTGGCCGAGGGGACAGTATCCGTAGCCAGACTCGGTCACATGCCAGTGCAGGTATCGCCATCCGCAATTCGGAAGTACCGCCCGGGCACTCTCCCTGCCGAATCTGGTTCGGCACCCGGCCGTCGCCAGGAGGAGGATTCGCACGGGCCACCCGTAAGAGGAACCCTTTACGCAAACGATGCTGGTGGCAGGCCGTGCCCGCTCAGGGCTGTCCCACAAACCCCGCCCGGTGAAGATTCTCCCTAAGGTGCCTTATACGGGACACCCGTCTACCGCAGCACTGCAGCACAGAACCGTCGGCTCGGCGCGGCGCGAACGCGATGCCGGCAAAACGGGAGCTGGCGCCCAGATCGGCATCGGTTCGGGCGTTGCGTATCGGGTTTCCGCCGCGGGATACGAGGTCCAAGTTCCCTTCCTGTTGCAGGCGAGCGTCGATGGTCGCCATCCGGCAGTGCGTTGTCAGCAGCGTGCGCGACGATCGCGCGCAGATGCCGGCTGACCGGCCCGTCGCCATGGTGCCACATAGCAACGCGGGCCTGCTCATCCCGGCGATCGGTTCAGGCCGCGTACGTCCTACGCTGCCTGCGAGGTTGAGCACGTTGACCTATCCGATACCTGCCTCTTCGCGAACTCATGTCCCCCACCAGAAGGATTGCCGGCATGCGTCCCTTCCGCTTTCTCGCGACGGTCGATGGATACCCCCGCTTCGCCGAGCTGACCTCCCTGGCCCGCAAGGCCGAGGCCGTCGGCTGCTCCACGTTCGTACTGCCCGACCATCTCATCGGGCAGTACGGCGTGATGCCGCTGCTGGCCGTGGTCGCGGCGGCGAGCGAGCGGCTGCGGGTGGGCACCTTCGTGCTCAATGTCTGCCTGCGTCATCCCGCTGTCCTGGCCCAGGACCTCGCTACGCTCGACGTGCTGTCCGGCGGCCGTCTGGAGATCGGCCTGGGCGCGGGCTGGAACAAGCCCGAGCACGACGCCATCGGCATTCCCTTCGAGCCGGTCGGTGTCCGGATCAAGCGCCTGACCGAGGCGATCACGATCCTCAAGGGCTGCTTTGCCGAAGGGCCATTCTCCTTCTCGGGCGAGCACTACATCATCACCGGCCACGACGGCGTGCCCAAGCCGGCGCAGCGCCCGCACCCGCCGATCCTCCTAGGCGGCGGCGGCAAGCGCCTGCTGACCCTGGCCGCACGCCAAGCCCAGATCATCGGCCTGGCGCCGCGGCTGGTGCACGGCGACCCGCCCCGCGTCGACGCCCGGAGCCTGACGGCCGCGGCAACCGAGGAGAAAATCAGG
Organism: uncultured Actinomycetes bacterium; assembly: GCA_963742795.1. Lineage (GTDB taxonomy): Bacteria > Actinomycetota > Actinomycetes > Streptosporangiales > Streptosporangiaceae > Palsa-504. Next base: position 113,400 of record CAVUNL010000012.1, on the reverse strand, counting down.
TGGATCCGCGAGGCCGCTGGTGACCGCTTCGGCGAACTGGAGCTCAACACCTACCCCACCGGCGGCCCGACTGTCGTCACCGACGATCCGCGGGCCGAGGCGCGCCGCCGCGCCGACCGCATCCGTAAACAGACGGGCGTCGAGTTGACCGTCGAGGAGATCCTGGACTCCCCGCACATGTTCATCGGCAGCATCAAGGACTTGACGCGCAAGTTCGCAGACCTGCACGAGCGCTTCGGCATCAGCTCATTCCTCATCGACGACCTGGACGCGCTGGCACCAGTGGTGGAGGACCTCGCCGGACGATGAGTCCGCCCCGACGGCCCGTTCCGGCGTCAGCCGCCCGGCCGCATTGGACGCCTCGGCGGCCCGGGACAGCCCGTTCAGCCGACGCCCTTTAGAGGCTGCGATCGTGCACGGCCTGCGGCCAGCGGTGACAGAACGATTCTTCGGTGCGACTTGACCGACCTACGTATCGATCACAACAAGCGCGCATATCAGGCGGATACTTGCGCGCCGTGCCGGGTGGCGGCGTGGGTCCGCGGAGAGGGCTCACGCGCTCAGCCGCGGGGCCTCGGCAAGCATCGTTGTCGTTGTGTCGTCGTCCAGGAAGCCGCCGGACTGGTGTTGCCATAGCCGGGCGTAGATTCCGTCGAGACGGAGCAGCTCCTGGTGCGTGCCCTTCTCGGCGACCTGGCCGCGGTCGAGCACGACCAGCTGGTCCATGTGCGCGACCGTGCTCAGCCGATGCGCGACCACGAGCGCGGTCCGGCCCTCCATGAGCCGCCACAACGCCTGCTGGACAAGGATTTCGCTCTCCGAGTCCAGCGCGCTGGTCGCCTCGTCCAACAGCAGGATCGGCGCGTCACGCAGGACCGCCCGGGCCAGCGCGACTCGCTGCCGCTGCCCGCCGGACAGCTTCACGCCACGCTCGCCGACCATCGTGTCGAATCCGTCCGGCAGGGCGTCGGCGAACTCTGTCACGTGCGCGGCCTGCGCCGCCTGGTGGATCTCCGCGTCGGTCGCGTGCGGACGCGCGAACGCGATGTTGTCGCGCAGCGTCCGGTGGAACATCGCCGGGTCCTGCGGCACGTAGGCGATCAGGCTGCGCAGATCCGACTGGCGCAGCTTGCTGATGTCCTGCCCGCCGATCAGGATCTGGCCGTCGTCGACGTCCATCATCCGCAGCAGCAGGCGCGTCAGCGTGCTCTTGCCTCCGCCTGATCGGCCGACCAGGCCGAGCTTGGTCCCGCTCGGCACGGTGAGGTCCAGGCCGGTGAACAACGGCAGCCCGCCCGCGTGCGCGAACGTCACGTGCTCGAACCGGACGTCGCTCGCCTGCGGCCGTAGCGGCTCGGGCGCGATCGGGTCGACCACGGTCGGCGGTGTAAGCAGCAACTCGGTGAACTGCGCGGCTTCGGTCAGCGAGCTCTCCGTCTGGCGGTAGATCTGGTTGAACTCGAACATGATCCGCGTCGCGTTGGAGTAGTAGGTGAAGGCCACCACGATCGCCTCGATTCCGTGCTGGCTCGCACCGAGTGAGATCGCGAGCAGCAGACCGATTGCGTTGGTCAGCACCGACATCGGCGCGACCAGCGTGTCGATCCGCAGGTTCTCGTAGTCCCACGACCGCAGCGTTTTCCGTCGCTGGTCGGCGACTCGCGACCTGTGCTCGGCGGCCTCCCGGTCCTCGGCAGCGAACGCGCGTATCGTGTCCATGTTCATCAGGCTGTCGGCCACGTGCCCAGACACGCGCGCGATCGCTTCCTCACGCTGGTCGACGAGCTTCTGGCGACGGCGGATCAGCGGTGCGATCCCGGCGCCGGTGATCGCGATCAGGCCGATGAGCCCGGCGACGAGCAAAGGGTCGTAGCGCCACAACACCACCGAGGCGAATGCCAGCGGCACGAGGCTGCCGACGATGTTGAACACCAGATTGTCGGTGAAGTCCTCGAACCGGGAGGCGAAGCTCAGCACCCGCTTGGTCAGCGAACCAGCGAAGTTGTCATGGAAGAACGCTGCGTCCTTCGCCAGCAGTTCGTCCATGCCGATCACGTAGAGGTTCTCAATGCCGTGACCTTCGAGGCGGATCACGCCGTACAGGCCGATCCGCCACACGATCTCGGCGAAAAGCAGCACCCCCATGAATCCGAGCACATACGGCATCGCCGCGCCGATCCCGGTCAGCGTGTGGCCGGCAAAGCGGCCGACCAGCTCAGCGACAATTAGCGGCGCGACGTAGTAGATGCAGGTGTTCCCCAGCGCGGGCAGCAACATCGCGGGCACCGTGAAGCGCCAGAGCCGGGCCATCTGGCGGCCGTAGTAGCGCAGCGCGAGCAGCACCGCCCCTTTCCGGGCCGGTGAGCCACGACTATGTTCAGGCGTAGTCATTGTCCCCCGTTCCGAGCAGCCAGCCTGGCCATGGTGCCCGACGGGGGGCCTCTACCGCGACCGATTTTCCCGGCCGCTACCCGCCAGTCGCGCTGTCCGCAATAGCCATAAGCTGGGCGGTGGTCAGCGGCAGGTCCGCGCCGACCGAGTTGATGAGACCACCTTGACGCCAGGCAATATCTTTCCGAGCGACATGTCCTGGGACCCCTCGAACGTAGACCGGGGGGGCCATAGACCACGCACGTGCCGGAACTACCAGCGAAACGTGGTACAAACGGACTAAGTGTGGACTCAGTGATCAGCGTCTGGGCTCGCTCCCTTGATGCGCGGGTTCACACAGAACCGCCAGATCGGTACCGCTTTACCCCTCGCCGTGATGAACCGGATCCGGCGCCAATTAAGGGCGGATATCGCGTGTCAAGTGTCACGTGGCGCAAATTACGCCGTGTGACGGGGCGGATTGCTCTTCGCACCGATTATGAGCGTCTGGTCGGCTTACAGGCCCACCGACCGGGTCGCGTGCGGCTCAACCAGATCTGTACGAGCGGACGGGAGAACCCTGGGTGACCGGCAGCGTGACGCTTCACCCGCCGCCCGGGCCGGGGACACCGCACAGGTTGGCGAGCACCTGCCCCGCTGCGTGCACGGGCAGGGCCCATGTCTGCAGGCCGACCAGGCCGTCCGCCTGAATGCCGGCCAGCTGCTGGGTCCCCTTGACCGCGGTGGCGGTCTGCGGGCCGTAGACCCCGTCGACGGCGAGCACCGGGTTGGACTGCGGCGCGAAGTCACCGCGGCCCTCGTTCAGCGCGGTCTGCAGCTTTTCGACCACTGGCCCGCGCGATCCTTCCGCCAGCGTGGGCGGCTGCGGGCCGTCGCCGCCCAGGGCAGCCCAGGTGGCTGGCCCGACGACGCCGTCGACGGCCAGGTGGCTGTCACGCTGGAATTGCTCGACGGCGGCCTTGGTCACCGGGCCGAAGATACCGTCCACCTGGTTGTCGCTCAGTGTCCTGCGGACCAGGAGATACTGCGCCCACCTGACCGTGGGCCCGGCCGCGCCTTCGGAGATGGTCGGGGGAGTTGCCATTCCCGGCTCCAATCCTCGATCGCCTTCTCGCACCGCCCCGCCGTGGCCAAGGCCGGCCGAGCTGTCGTCCACTACAGAGCGGCTGGCATGGCGCCTGATACACCCGTGGCTCGATCTGCTCCCGGCAGCTATCCCGGCGCCGCTGGGCGGGCGGACTGCCTCCGGGCCACGGGCACGCAGGAGGCCACGGATGGCTAACTCCCGTAGATCATGCCCGCCGACCCCGGACCTGCCCGGCCGCAGGCTCGCCGAATACCGAGATCTGCCTAGCCGCCGTCACGACCGGTATCCAGCCGTCATCCGCGCATAGCAGGGAATACGTGCAGGGCTCAGGTCAAAAAGACCACTCACATTACGCGACCCTCACATCAGGTCTCCGAATTCCCGATCGATGCCGACTCTGGCGCACCAAGGATCGCGCTGGGCCGACAGTGCTTGGACTCGCAGAACATCCAGTTTCGGCGCGCGGTGTGCAGTCTCATTGCGGCAGATGCGTGCACGACGGTATGCGCCGATGATTAAGGACACCGTTGACACCGAGGCTGAGCGCTCATGGTGTCCTTCATTCGCAATGTTTCGTTTGACTGCTTTGATCCCTACGCCTTGGCTCAGTTCTGGAGTGCGGTGGTCGGCCATCCTGTGGACCCGGATTTCGTTCCGGGCGACACCGAGGTCGTCATCGAACCACCGGGTGGGCCCCGGTTGTTCTTCCAGGCCGTTCCAGAGAACAAAGCTGTGAAGAATCGTGTGCATGTCTGCCTTCAGCCAGGTGACCGGGACCGTGATACGGAGGTCGACCGCCTTCTGGCGCTGGGCGCGAAGATCTCGGACGACTATCGCACGTCGGACGGCGATGGCTGGGTGGTGCTGCTCGATCCAGCCGGGAACGAGTTCTGCATGACCCGCTCGGCTGCGGAGCGGCAACCCTGAGGCGCGCCTGGGAGGTCCGGCGCCCTCATCTCGGCACGACTGGGCGGCCGCGCAGCGCCAGGATGCGGTGATCTGCGTGCCAGCGGGGATAATCGCTGAGCAGACGATAGCGGTGCATAACGGCGGGTCCGAGCGCACCTCGAGGTCGCGATGCGTAACCACGGCTCCCCGCAAGTCGGCGGTCAGTCTGGCAGAGCGCACCCGGCCCGGTTTCCGGCTCCCCAGAAGAGCGGGCCGGCCGTCGGCGTGACCGTGATGTCCCACCCGAGGCTGCGGAGCTGCCTTTCCAGCTCCGTCGGCTCATGCGGGACCTTCACGATCCGGTAGGCCGTCCCGTCAGGGATGCGCCGCTGGATGGTGGAAGATGCCGGGCCCTCGATGAGCTCATCTGGCGTGCGGTAGCCGTCATCGGCGAAGAACACCCGTCCGTGCGGCGCGAGGGCATCGGCCACGAGGGCCCAGAAGGACCCGAATCGCTCGGCGGGCACGTGCGACAACCAGAACCCCATGAAGACGACGTCGTAGCGGCGGTCGGGTTCCCAGGTAAACAGGTCGGCCTGGACGAATCTCACCGGGGCACCGCCGGGGACGCGGCTCGCCGCGATCGCGAGCATTTCCGGGGACGCGTCGACGGCGGTGACGCCACTGGCGTGGCGGAGCAGCTGGCGGGTCCAGGTGCCGGGACCGCAGGCGAGCTCCAGGACGCTGCCCGCCGGGCGGAACGCGTCGAGCGCGTCAGTCAGCTCGGCGCCGCCGGGAAGATCGAGGCCCTGGTCAAGGTAGTCCGGGGCCAGGGCACTGTAGTAGGCACGCTGTCCGGCCAGAAGCTGGTCCTGAACTGATCCGGTGTTCATGGCTTCACTATGGGGGCTGGCCCCAAGGGCAAGGTCAACTCTCAGGAACCAGATCCCAGATGTAGCCGTCATAGCCATCTCAGCCATTGAGCGAGCGTCGCACTCGCATCAGCCGGCCGTCCGGGCAACGCCAGATCATTCCGATCTGCGCGCCCCGCCCGGCAAGCGCAGCAAGTCGCGTGGCGACGCAGATCAGGCGGTTATCTGAAGTCGTCCCTGTCTACGCCGCGCCTGACCAGCATGTCTGCGGCGTAGACATGTAGCCGCACAGCGTTCACGCAGTAGCTGTTTAGTTCTAAAAATAGCAGCGACAAGGAGACCAGCGTCGGGCGTGCGGCAGAGACACTGTTCAGGTAACGCATCCACCACGTAGGGAAAAGCACACAAACACCCGCGGCGGCTACAGCGAAGACGCTCAAGTCCGGGCTGGAGATAACGGCGGGTACGCGTGCGGTTATCAAAGGGACCTCCGCGATGTCGGCGTCCCGGCAGACCCGCGGTCGGCTTAACATGCAACCGCCTGGCCTGAATATTTATGCAGCGCGGTCCTGCACGGAGAATGCGCGCTTCTGCCGCCGACGGGCGGGCGCTGGGCTGCCGCGGTTTCCGTGGAACGCGCTGTTATGCGGCAGGCGGTTCGCCATCCCGGAGGTCACGCCGGTCGCCGGTCACGGCGGAGAGGGGTGACCGGCGGGAACCTCGGGCAGGGCGATCCGGAGGCCGTCTGGGTCCTCGATCCACATCTCGATCAGGTCCCAGGGCTCCGCCACCGGAGTCCCGCACAACCGGGACTCCGGCGGGGCGAGCCGGGCATGCTCGGCGTGAACATCGCGGACCTGGATCTAGATCATTACCGAGCGCTCGGGCGGGCGGGCCGTGTGCCCGGAGATCTCGAGCACCCCTGGCCGGGGAAGAACACCAGGCCGGGATCATCCGGCGGGCCGAACTCCCGGTAGATGGCCAGGCCCAGCAGGTCACGGTAGAAGCGGCGGCTGCGGTCCAGGTCGCTGGGGCGCAGCAGGATCTGGCTGCTCAGAACGTCCATGCCACCATTCCAATATCACGCTGAGTGACCCGGGAAGGTTGAAGAACGCACGCAGTCCCGCCCAATCCGGGGGGCTTGCGGCAGTCGGACCGCACCGAGCCGATGTTACGTACGCTTGTCGCAAGGCACTGCTGGTTGTGGCCTGCTATCTGTCCGGCCCTGTTGCCGGGTGCATGCACCCGTTGTGCCGGCGCGGGGCTGGTCTGGTGGCGACGAGCAAGAGCGGTGCCGACGCCGGGTCTGTCTTTGGCATCTGGCGGCCAGGCTGCGGTTTCCGCAGTGTGCGTGGCGGCTCAGGCCTTGTGGGTGCCGGTGCCACCCCCAACATCTCGGTCCGGCTGCACACCGAGGCGGTCGGCGGCCAGGGCACCGGGCGGCTGGAAAGACTCACCCCCCCGATAACCGCAGCGGCGGCACCCAGACCGTCCCCGCGCCGGCCCTGTTCGTGCTGATCGGCGACAGCCCGCGCACCCGATGGCTAAGAAACCATCGACTGCCACCAGCGAGGCTGCGTGCTGACCGGGCGTGACCTGGTCGGCGCTAAGCCGCCACCAGCCACTCACCATCGTTCCGGCTCGGTCGGCCGCTACGTCGACCACATGGCTGGGTCGCCTTCAACAGGCCCCGGTCGTCAGGGCGGTGATCACGATGTTATGTACGTGGGGATGCGGAAGGCCATGCGGGCCACGGTGGTGCTCGAAGGAGGCGACCACCCAGCGCTGGGGCTTGACCGGGGAGAACCTGCTGAGGCCCGTGTCCTGCAGGAACTTGAGCGCCGCATAGTTAGCTGACCAGGCCACCGACCAGATCGCCTGGACCTGCTGCCACAGTTGCTCCCCCGTCTTCGGCTTCCCGTCCTGCGCAGCCTGGATCGCGGCCTGAAGTAGCTGGCCGTGTTCGGCGACCAGTTCTGCATGTGGTTCCCAGATGAGGTCGGCGATCTGGCCGTGGGTGGACAGCCGCCGCAGCGTCGCGTTGTCCACGTCGCCGCCCAGCGCCAGGCCGTGATCTGGACAGGCCAGGCCGGTCCACGCGCCGGAGGGCTCGTCGGTCTCGCAGTGGTCGAGGACGTGCGCCAGGTGATCCTCAACCCAGGTCAGCCGCATGACGCCGCGCAGTCCCGCGCCTTCGATGCGGCCGCCTGCCATCGTGCCCCTCTCCAGTTTCAAGCGTGCACCTGGACGCCGCTAATTGACGGCCTCCATGTCCAGGTCTTGATCCATGGCTCCCACCACGATGCGGGCTGGGTATTCGGAGAGTTCTAATACCCGACTCCGCCATTAAAGATCGCCAGCCGCACCGTCGCCGATGAGTACTTCGCCGTCACCGGCAAAGTCGAGGCCCTCTACGGCCAGGACCCCGTGCTGCCCGCCGACGCGATCGGCCCGAAAATGGCCCGGCTGCGCCGCGAGCACCACCGGCTCCTGGGCAACGGCTGGTGCACCCGCCAGGTGCAGCGAAGTAGCGAGAAGTCCAGGAACACGACGGTGTCCGCGGCCTGCAGCCGGACGTCGAGGACGTCATAGGGGCCCCAGGTCTCCGTCCATGATCCACGGCTCATGCCTTACGAGCTCGCGCTGGATGGCTGCCCACCGGTCTGGGGGCGTTGCGGCCAGGCCTGTCCGCCAGAAGAGGCTATCCAGCTCGACTACGGGGAGGCCGGTGACCTCGCCCAAGCTGACCGCGAGGGTCGACTTGCCCGCAGCGCCGGGCCCGACGATGACCACTCGCTGCACAGTTGTCTATGGTGCCTCCGCCTGGTGTCGCTGAGATCAGCCCTGGGCCGTGTGCAGCCAGGCTGTCAGCGGTGGTGAACGTAATCGGCCCGGTGGTCACTGGTGTCGCCATCGTCACTGCAGTTGAGCACAGTGCCGGGGAGAGGGCGCGCCGAGTTGAGTAGGCTTCGCAAGGATCGGTAGCGAAGATCATCCGCTGCGCGTGTCGGCCCGTCGAGCCGGCTGGTCGGCCAGGCAAACGACATGGTCTGGTGGTTACGGGTGGCGGATGCGCAGTAGTCCGCGTTGCAGTACCGTCACCGCTCCAGCAAGGCTTTCAGGATTGTGAAGGGTGGCAAGGTCGCTGACCGCCTTTGTGGCTGCAGCGGCGGACTGGTCGGTCAGGCGCAACACCACGATGCCGGCATGGCTTCCGGGCGGGTAGGCGCGGATGTCGCCCAGGCCGCGGTCAAGTGAGATCAGGATCCGTCCCGCTGCAGTGGCTGCGGCGACAACGTCTCGGTCCGGCGCGCCGATCAGGCCCTCCTGGGTGACGGTATCGACGTCGTGACCGGTACTGGTCAAGATTGCGGTAGACGAGACGGGCAGGTTCTCGTCGAGCTTGAACTTCACCGTGACTGCGGCAGGGGGAGTAGTTCCTCCCGCGCCAGCGCGGCGCCGTAGGCGGCGGCCGCGCGCACACCCGTTACGGTGACCGTGGGGTATTCGGCAGTGATCTCCTCGGCTGTCATGCCGGCTGCCAGGCAGTCCAAGATCACGCTGACCGGCACGCGAGTACCGGCGATCACGGCCTGGCCGTGCATCACCCGGGGGTCGGCGGAGATCATCTCCAGCTGGTCAGCTGTCACAACTCCAGTGTGCCCTGCCGTAAGGAGGAACGCGACACCATCGCCGGGTTAGCGCTACGTCGGAGCTGGCTCTGACGATGTGCGGGGAGGCGTCGCGCTCAGCTGGTGAGGGCGACGGCTAGGTAGGCGATGGTGATGGCAAGGGCGAGCAGGGCTGGTGTCATCTCCTTTCCGGCTTCTGCGGCCGACTGGCGGGTGATCACTGCGCCGAGGAGCAGAACGGTCATCCCGGCGGCGGCGGTGACCGACATTCTGGGGCGGGCTCGGCGAGCCCCGATGCTTGGTGATCCGGGAACCACTTGCGGGAACCACCGTGCACACTCTCCCAGGCACCCCAAGACACCTCCAGCCATGATTTCCGCAGGCCAAGGTCCATGAACCGGCTCTGTGAGCTGGACGTCATTGTGAGCTGTTTTCGCCTTACAAGCGAGAAGCCGGTGGTTCGAACCCACCTGCGCCCACCAGAGTTTTCGCAGCTAGGTGACCATTTTTGAAACGCTAATCGGAGGACTGGGAACCACAGCCGGGAACCACCGGTGCATGCTCCCACAGAACAATCGGTTACGTGCCGGGCGGCGCACCCCTGGGCCGGCTCGCTCGGGTCCGGTGACGTAACGTCGTTGTGGCCGCCTCTCCAACCCCGAGGAGAACCCATGCCTGGTCCCGCCGTCGTCCTCGTCCACGGTGCCTTCGCCGACGCATCCGGGTTCGCGGGAGTGATCCGCGAACTCGAGAGCGCCGGCCACACGGCGCTCGCCCCGCCGAACCCGCTGCGAGGCGTCGCCTTCGACGCCAGCGTCGTCAGCGACGTGGTCAAGGCCATCGACGGCCCGGTCGTGCTGGTCGGGCATTCCTACGGTGGCGCCGTGATCGGCCAGGCGTCGGCCGGCCTGGAGAACGTGACCGGCCTGGTCTTTCTCGCGGCGTTCGGGCTGGAGGCGGGCGAGAGCTGCGCGAGCGTGCAGCAGCCGTTCCCGCCGCCCCTGCTGGCCAAGACGGCCGCCCCGACCCCCTACGACGCGCCCGGCGCCGCGGGCGGTCCCGACCTGTACGTCCAGAAGGACGGGTTCCGGGAGACGTTCTGCGCCGACGTGCCGGTGGACATGGCCGATGTCATGTTCGCGACCCAGCGCCCGCTCGCGGCCGCGGCGCTCAACGAGAACGCCACCGCGGCGGGCTGGAAGACCAAGCCGTCCTGGTTCCTGGTCTCCGAGCACGACCACGCGATCTCGCCGGACGCGGAACGGTTCATGGCGCAGCGGATGGGCGCCACGACCGACACCATCGACGGCTCGCACACCGCGTTCATCGCCAAGCCGGTCGCCGTGGCCACGTTCATCCGGCAGGCGCTGCGGTGACCTCGGCAGACCGAGATGTGGTCCTGGCTCTCCCCGGTGAACGGGCCGCGGTCCCGGTCCTGGTAGCGCTCCCGCAGCCGCAGGCCGGCCAGCCGGTACCGGCCGGCCATGTCCCGGACCAGGTCTGCCGCGTCGGCGGCGGGCATTCCGGCCGCGGTGACGAACAGCGGGCGTGCCGAGGATCCGCGCAGGACCGGCACCGCGTGGGTCGCGGTGCGGAACGGGGATTTGGCCACCCCGATCACCGGGATGGCGAACTCGGCGTGCGCACGTGCGCCCAGGCCGGGCCGGCCGCCGGGGTCCAGGTCGGCGTAGCCGTCCACCACCAGCAGGCGCAGCCCCTCTAGATCGGCCAGGACCGCACGCAGCGGCGGAAGCTCACGCAGGTAGAACTCGCCCGGTCGGTAGGGCGCTACCCGGGGGACCAGCGCGGTGCGTTCGGCCAGCACGTGCGCGAGGCGGCGTCGGCGGCCGCACGGCTGCCGCCCGGGCCCCGCCGCTGCTCAGGTAGTGCACGTCCACGGAGGCGCACACGCCGCGGTCCGGGCGCCCGCCGGTTCCCATGTCTTGAGGATGCCCGAACCGTCCCGGGCATCAGGACGGTGTTCTGGCAGCTGCCCGCACGGATCTGTAGCAGGCGGCCTGGCCGATCACGAAACGTAATTAGACTGCGTCGGGCACGCGCACGTGTAACCGCCGATATGGTCGGCGACCTTGGCCGCTAGCATGGCCGTCCATGTCGCGCCTGAACAAATGTTATGTCGTGCCTGCCGTTGGCCGACTATGCGCGCACAGGCGTGTTCGGGTTGTATCCCTGCGAGGACCGCGCGATGGTTCTGCTGCGTGCTGATTCAGGTTCCCGGGCGAATCGTCAACGAAGCTGCGGGTGCCGGCGTGCCGGTGCCGGCCCCGCGAGCGCCGCGGTCATCCGGTCAGGCCGTGTGTGGTGTATAGCACCAGGAAGCGCGCCGGAGTGTCGGGTGTCGTCGCGAACGTGTGTGGCATGCCACAGCTGATGTGCACGAGGCCGCCTTCGCGGATCGTGGCCACGTGGCCGTCAGCGTGCACCAGCAGTTCCCCGGACAAGATGAAGAAGATCTCATCGGAGGCGGCGTGGACATGCAGCGGCGGCCCGCAGGTTGCCGCCGGGACGGTGCAGGCGACGACGACGGCAGCGCGGGCCGGGGCGCTGGCCAGGATGACTTGCAGTTCGCGGAGGTGACGGCCGAGGGCCGTGCGGTGCCCCGGGACGATGGTGGTCATGTGATGGCTCTCTTTCCGGCCTGACATGCGGTGGCGACGTCCGCCTGGCGGGGGGGATCCCGCAGCCGTCGGGCAGCTGGCCGGGCGGCGGATGCCTGCGCGTCCTGAGTGCGTGATGACCCATCAGGGATGAGGTGCGGACGTTTCGTCGTACCAGCGCCACCCGGTTTCGGCGTTGGCGTGCTCCTCGCGCGCGTCGTGGGGGGCGCGGGTACAGACCACCGGGCGCCCCTGGCAGGTGGCCGGCGACCATGCCCCGCAGCGTTTATCGGGGTCCAGCAGGTCGAGGATGAGCTGCCATCGCGCCGCCTCGCCTGCCAGCGGCGTGCGGGCGGCCCGGGTGTCGCGCTCGCGCGGATCTTCCCGCCCGCCGGGCGCAAGCCGGGCATTCGCTCGTCGTGGCGTTATTACCTGGTCGGTACCGGGGATGTTGCAGATCGCCGTAAGTGTGGTGTTCATGGTGTCTTCCTGGACAGCAGGGGGCCGGCAAAGTCCTGGCTGGGTGGTGAGTCACGTAACTGCACGACCTTCCGGCCCTTGGTCACCCGCCAGTTCCGGAGCCGGCAGTGGCGGCTGCCCGCCGCGATCGCGGCAGGGTGGCGGCCAGGGCGAGGATCCAGATGACGGTGGTGAGCGGGACGAGCCCGGCGATGATCCCGTCCGCCGCGAAGGGGCCGCGCTGGGCCACCGTGAACAGCACCAGGACATGCGCTGCCGCCGACAGCCAGCCCACGGCGGACACCCAGGGCGGGGACAGCCCGGCCTGCCGCAAACCGAGCACCCCGGTGACCGTGAACACGATGGTCGGCCCTCCGGAGGCCCAGAACGTCAGCCAGAGCCCGCGCACGCCCAGCCCGGCCAGCCCGGCACCGGCGTTCCCGGCCGCGGCGTGCAGGCCAGCCAGCCCGCAGCACCTGGACCAGATGCTGCTCTCCCTTGTCCAGCTTGGCATCCGGCGGGATCAGCGCAAATCCGGCGACACAGGCCAGCATGCCCGTCACCGCTGCGGCCATCCCCCAGCGGACCCATGCCCGGTCGGCGGCCAGCCGCTCACGGTCCTGGGCGGCCGCCCCGACGTATGTTCCCATCGCCCGCTCCTCCGCCTTCGCCAGCGGTTACGCCGCGTCCTGGACCGGGCCGCCGCGTGCTGCGGCACGGGCCTGCGGTGCGAGCGCATGCACGCCAAGCGGCCAGAAGGTCCAGCCCTGAGCGGACAGCGCCCGCCATTGCCGGGCTCGCGCACTGCCCGCACAGGTACAGCTCGCCCACCCGGTTGACCCGGTACCCTGCGCCGACCGCGGGCCCGCACCGGTCACACGTCTCATTCATCTCCTGCCACCTGCCTGTCCGCGGTGGAGCACGGGTTTCATCGATGCTCTGAGATCAGGCCGCGCTCCCTGCAGGGACTCTGGCCCCGGTAAAAGTTTCGTCACCCCGGGTACGCGCAGGGCAGGGGCCGGATGACCCCTTCTCTCCCGGGCGCTGCAGGCCGGCCGGCCCGCTTCGGCTGCGGTTGGTCCTGCTCTGGCCGTGGCCCGGTGTGATCATCACCCAGGCGGCCCACAGGATACCCACAGGATCACGCCGGCCGGACGGCGGTCGCGGGGCGTGGCCGGGTGCCGGGACAGATCGGCGGAGCCGCCCGGGCCGCCGTCTCGGTGTGCCGATCCCGGGCGCCGGCCTTGACGCGGCGTGCCCGGGAGCGGGCTGGCCGGGGTGCCGGGAATTGTGGTGCAGGCGCCCGGCCTGGATAATCGTGGCACAGGCCCCGTTCCGCGCGGTGCCTATTGCCGCTGGCGAGTAAAGGGGTTTGCGGGAGGGGATGCCGCGGTCATGGCGGAGCAGGCCACCTCGGGGTTCGCCGGGTTGCTGCGGCAGCTGCGGGCCGAGGCCCGGTTGACCCAGCAGGAGCTGGCCAAGGCGGCCGGGGTGAGCCCGCGGTCGGTCAGTGACCTGGAGCGGGGCATCAACCGCACGGCCCGCAACGACACCGCGGTGCAGCTGGCCGGCGCGCTGGGCCTGGCCGAGCCGGTCCGGTCGTTGTTCGTCGCGGCGGCCCTGGGGCGGATCCAGGCCGCGCAGGTGCTGGCGGCCAGGCGAGGGCAGGCGCCGGGCGGGCCGTCCGGGTCAGCCGGGGGCCTGCACGGCTTCGTGCCCGCGCTGACCAGCTTCGTCGGCCGGGCCGGGCCGGTGCGCGAGGTCGCGGCCCTGCTGGACCGCAGCCGGCTGGTGACGGTGACCGGGCCGGGCGGGGCGGGCAAGACCCGGCTGGCCCGCCAGGTGGCCGGGCAGGTGGCGGGCCGGTTCGCGGACGGGGCCTGGCTGGCCGAGCTGGCCCCGGTGCGCGACCCGGCGCTGGTGCCGGCCGTGGTGGCGGCGGCGCTGGGGGTACGGGAGCAGCCGGGGGTGCCGGCGGCCGGGGTGCTGGCCCGGGTGCTGGCCCGGCAGCAGCTGCTGGTGGTGCTGGATAACTGCGAGCACGTGGCCGGCGCGGCCGCGGAGCTGTGTGCGGGGCTGCTCCAGGAGTGTGATGATGTGCGGGTGCTGGCGACCAGCCGGGAGCCGCTGCGGGTAGCCGGGGAGGCCCGGTACCGGCTGGGGCCGCTGGCCCTGCCCGATCCGGATGACCCGGTGGACGTGGCCCGGTGCGAGTCGGTGGCGCTGTTCGCGGACCGGGCCCGCCGGGCTGATGCGCGGTTCGCGCTGGACGGGCCGGTGGTGGCGCGGCTGGTGGCGCGGCTGGACGGGATGCCGCTGGCGATCGAGCTGGCCGCGGCGCGGGTGGAGGCGCTGGGCGTGGCGGGGCTGCTGGACCGGATCGATGACCGGTTCGCGCTGCTGGCCAGCGGGGACCGGACGGCGCCGGACCGGCACCGGTCGCTGGCGGCCACGGTGGAGTGGAGCTACCGGCTGCTGGAGGAGCGCGAGCGGCGGGTATTCCGGATGGTGTCGGCGTTCCCGGGGCCGTTCACGCTGGAGGCCGCCGAGGCCATCGCCGGGCCGGGCGCGGGCCCGGCAGTGCTACATCTGGTGGACTGCTCGCTGCTGGTTCCGCCACGCGCCGGGCCGGATGGCCGGTCCCGGTACGTGATGCTGGAGACGCTGCGCGCCTACGGGACCGGGCTGCTAGCCGGGGCCGGAGAGCAGGACGGCGCCGCGGCCGCGCTGGCCGGGTACGCGCTGCAGGTGGCCAGACAGGCCGCGGCCGGGTTGCAGTCCGGTGACGGCGAGCTGGCCGCGGCCCGCTGGCTCGATGCCGAGGACGCCACCATTCGGCAGGGGCTGGGCTGGGCGATGGAGCACGATACGTCGGTCGCGTTGCGGCTGGCGAACGCGCTGGGCTGGTGGTGGATCCTGCGGGGCCGGCTGGCCGGTGAGTACCGGCTGCTCTGCCAGGCCGCGGGCCGCGCCGAGGCGGGCAGCGGCGGGTGGTGCGCCGCGCAGCTCTGGCTCGGCTGGGCAGCGCGGTCCTCCGCCGACCTGGCCGCAGCGCTCGGCCATTTCACCGCGGTCCGCGACGCCGCCGCGGGCCGGCCGCCGTCCCGGGCGCTGGCCGGCGCCCTGGCCGGCCGGTCATCAGTCTTGCGGCTTATGGGCCGGACCGCCGAGGCGGCCGGCGATG
Source organism: uncultured Actinomycetes bacterium (assembly GCA_963742795.1). Classification (GTDB taxonomy): domain Bacteria; phylum Actinomycetota; class Actinomycetes; order Streptosporangiales; family Streptosporangiaceae; genus Palsa-504. The sequence goes on along the minus strand of CAVUNL010000012.1, from coordinate 98,269 downwards.
CCCGCCGCACTCTGGCCCTGGCCCGGCAGATCGGGGACCCGGCCGGAGAGCTGCTGGCCCTGACCGAGCTCAGCTTCTCCGCCTATTACGCCGGCGATCACGACGAGGCGGTCCGGCTGGCCCGGCAGGCCGGGCAGATCACGGCCGGGATCCCCGGCGGGCACGCCCGGCTGTGCAGCTATGTGCTGACCATCGTGCTGGCCGGGGCCGGGAACCTGGCCGAAGCCAAGCGCGTCGGGACGGCGGGCCTGGCCCGGGTCCGGGACGCGGGCGACCTGCGGAACCAGGCGATGTTGCTGCCCAGGATCGCGGACCTGGACCTGCGGGCGGGCCGGACCGGCGACGCCGCGGCGCACCTGCGGGAAGGGCTCCAGATCGCGGTGCGGACCGGCAACTGGTTTGAGCTGCTCACCGTCCTGTCCCAGTGCGGGAACCTGTGCGCCGCGACCGGGCGCGCCGCCGAGGCCCTCACGCTATGGGCCGCGTGCGCCGCGGTCGGCCGGCACGAGGGATTGACCGATCTGCACTGGCTCGAGACCCGCCGGGAGGAACAGCTGCGCCAGGCCCGGCAGGCGCTGGGACCCGGCCGGGCGCGGGCCGCCGAGGACCGCGGCGCGGCGATGAGCATCACCACCGCCGCCGAGTACGCCCTGATGCTCACCGATCCCGGCCCGCCGCAGCCGGCGGCGCCGGACCCGGGGACGCTCAGCGCCCGGGAACGCGAGCTGGTCACCCTGGTCGCCCAGGGCCGCACCAACGCCGAGATCGCCGCCCAGCTGTACATCAGCGCCCGCACGGTCGGCTCCCACCTGGACCGGATCCGAGACAAGACCGGCTGCCGCCGCCGCGCCGACCTGACCCGCCTGGCCCTCAGCGCGGGCCTGGTCTAACCAGGTTCAGTCAGGCCCGGCGTCAGCCCGCGGCGGCTGGAGAACGCTTGCCAGCCCATGCGCCATTGCCCTGCAAAAGGGGGTTAACTGACCCCTGCCCACCAGCCTTCGCGTGCCGCAGCCTGTCATTAGCGAACCGGGCTGCCGGTCGGCCTTAGTACACCCAGCCGGGACACTCAGCCGCCGGGACCCCCCGGGACACCCTTCCCGCACACGATCAGGGGGGCGCAGGCACTGGCCTGTACGCGGCTTGCGGCGCTCGTCACCAAACCCGAGGAGAGGCACCATGATCGACCTCACTCAGGCCGCTCGCGCGAACCGCAGGCTCCGGAATGGCGGCCGGGAAATGATCGCCTGGGCCGGCCGGTGCCTACGGCTGGCTGTCCGGACGGTGATCCGCGCGGTCAAGATGGCCCACCACGAGCAGATGTCCATGTGGGAATGCATCCTGCTCACCAGCGGGGCGGCGCCGCTGACCGCAGCCGGCCCGCTGCGCTGGGGTTCCGTCGGTGGACGGTTACCCGGCTCGCCGGCAACCACCTGCCGGCCCAGGACCCAAGCGAAACAGGGCGGTAACCCGGGCTGGCGGCCGCCGGCCAGATCCGGCCTCGGCACCGCCAGCGGGATCCTCCATGAACCTCCCGGGCCGCCGGACGGCACCAGCGGCGGCGCGAAATCCAGCGTCATGTGCTCCCCACGGCGCCGGTCCGCCAACGTCCGGTCCTCGCCATAGGGAAGAACACCCGGACACAACACCGACAGCCTGGTCATCGCCAGGCTGCACGCCAGCACCCGGCAGATCACCCTGGCCAGGGCGCTGCACGACTACGGCCGGCTCGTGCGCACCACCTGCATCTGCCGCTCCGTCGCCGGCGAAGAACTCCGGCGGCGGTATGTTCGCCTGGCGCTGGGACACTGCCTTGCCGGAAACGCCCTTGAAAGCCCCGCTCGCCAGCTGACACCCGATAGCCATCCCGGGCGGGCACGCATAACCGGTCGATCTGCCGCGCGCCGACCACCAGCTTCGCGGACCGTCACAGAGCACAAAGTCGGCAGCTGCTCCTTGAGGTGGGACGGTCCTCGTCGCGTTGCGTGATCGGTCCTCGTCTGGAGTGGCACGCACACTGCTGCCGACTGGACGCCGACTGGAACGTGCCGGCAGAAGCCGAGCCGCACGCAGATGCGGATTATCACCGCGGCCGGCGTCGCTCGCTGGTACCGGTGCGCGCGTTCTGGATTGAATTGGCTCGCGGCCTGCTACCAGCGCGGCGCTGGCCAGCCGGCGGCCTGGTCGTCGTGGTTAGCCCGTCCTTACGTGATCTTCGATTGTGGGCATGGGAGTGCTGGCCTGGGGTTTTATCATGCTGAGGCGTCTGCTGGGCGGCTCCGTTCGTGGGTACGGTGGTTACGGTCCGTCGAGGCTGAGCGGGATGGGCTTGCCGAGCAGTTCGAAGACGCGGCGCTGTTCGGGGGTCGGCATTGCCAGTTTTTCGAGGTGTTTCCCGGCGAAGCTGACGGTGTTTCTGGTGAGTGTGGCCAGATGGGCGACCAGTTCGTGGTAGCCGCGGACGGGCAGCTTGTCCGGGGTGATTTTGCCGGTGTCTTTCGCGGCTGCGACGGCGGATCTGCGGGCCGGGACTACCGGGTCTTCGCGGGCGGGCTTTTTGTTATCGGTGAAGGTAAGTGGCGCCAGTGCCTGGCGCAGGTGCCAGGTGAGATAGGTGGCGAGCATGCAGATCAGCACGTGGGCCGCGGACCCGGTTTTCCAGGTAATGGTAGATGGGACGCAGGTCGATGTCTTCGGCTTTCATCGACCAGAAGTCGCGTTCGAGATTCCCGAGGTCTTTGTATGCCTCGACGGTCTCGCCGGTGGCGAGCTTATCCGCCGCGGCGCTGGTGCGGATCACGTAGATCCCGTCCAGCGCCGCCTCTGCGTCGATCTTTTCCTGATCGCGCCGGAATTCCAGCTGGCCGTCTGCGATGCTGGTGATGAAGTGCTTGCCGACCTTCCGCTTATTGATGACCTTGCCGACCTTGACGCCGATCTTGTCAGCGTCTTTCAGCCGGCCCGCCAGAACCGACGCCCTGATTTTGCCCAGTTCTTTTTCGGTGGCCGCCAGCAGGGATTCGCGCTTGGCGGCGCGCTGTGCGGCCAGCGCGGGATTGCGGCAGCAGATCAGCCGCTCGCCGGGATATCTGGGCATCGCTATCTCGGCGAAGTTCTGGTCATCGAACAGCGACATCTGCAGCGGCCCGTCGTCGCGTGGCCAGGGCGGCGATGGAGGGGGCGCGCAGGGCGGTGATCCAGCCCGCGCCGGGCAGCGCTTTGAGCTGGCCGATCCGCACCTTGGTGACCGAGCCGCGGTCGCCGACCATGATGACCTCATCGAGCCCGAATTTGTCGCGCACGATCGGGATGATTTCCCCGAATGCCACCGAGTCGGAGGTATTGCCCGCGAATACCCGGACCGCGACCGGGATCCCGGCCCGGCTGGTAACCATGCCGAACTCGACCTGCTCGCGGTTCTTCTTCCCGTCCCGGGAATGCCCGAACGCGCCCAGCGGGCAGCTGCGCCCTTCCAGCCACGCCGACGACAAATCGAACAATGCCAGGCCGCCGCGCTGAAGGTGGCGTGCCGCCAGTTTCTTCTCGATCGCGTCCTGCCGGGGAAACAGCCAGTCCATCGCCGCATATACCTCATCGGCGCCCGCATCGGCGATGCCCAGGTCCGACGCCCAGCGTGGTGTCGGCCCACCAGCGCGTCGTGGCCAGCTTGAGAGGCCGGCGCGACCGCCCGGGCGATAATCAGCCCGTACGCCAGGTCCCGCTGCTCGCAATCGGGACCCAGGAGCTTTTTCAGCCCCAGCCGTGATGCCATCACGTGCGCCGCGGCGACATGCCCGTGCGGCAATGACCGCTCGATTTCGAACATATCGCCCGCGTCCACCAGCACCGACCCGGAAAGCGACGCCTTCAGCGCCGCGATCGCGGTATCCGGCAGCGCCGACAGATTCGCCAGCGTTTCTTTCTTCACTTTCCCGCCGTCGCGATAGGAGCGGCGCAGCAAATGCGTCCGGTACGTCCGCGTCTGGCCGTTGCGGGCCTGGTAGGTCTTGGACGGGCTCTCGACGTACATCCCCGCATGCCGTGGGTCCTTCACACGGCTATTATCGCAGCTCAGGCCCATGATGTCTAGGATATTTCGTGGGTACATCAGCCGCCTGCTGAGACCAGTTCCCGCAGGTTATCCTGGCCGAAGCTACAGAGAGTTATGGCAAGTTCGGGTTAGCCGCATTGCCAGAGTTGGCTCCTCTATACCCGGCTCTGCGGCTGTCGCGGCGCCGTCTGGCTCCCTCGCCGTGTATCCGGGCCCCGACCACTTGCGCGCCGGTGCTGACCGGATGGAGGGCTGCAGTCGCAGGGGTTAACCAGGTGATCGGGAACGCGGCCAGGCCTCGCATCATGGTCCCGGTGTGCCAGGTCAGCTGGTCCTCGGGCACGGCGATCCGCAGGCCTGGGAGCCGGGCCAATATGGTGTCCAGCGCCACCTGGAGTTCCATCCGCGCGAGCTGGGCGCCCGGGCAGTAGTGCGGCCCGTAGCCGAAAGCCAGGTGCGGGTTCGGGTCGCGGCCCAAGTCGAGTTCGCCGGCGCGGGCGAAGACCTGCTCGTCGAGGTTGGCCGAGGTGCGGGCGCACAGCACCGGCTCGCCGGCCTGCACCGCCACCCGGCCAAGCCTGACATCGGCCGTGGCGATCCGGGCGTTGACGGCGTTGCCGAACACGATGAACCGCAGCATTTCCTCCACCGCACCGGGCAGCAGCTCCGGCCGCGCCTTGAGCTGGCGCAGCTGCAGACCGTGAGTCAGCAGCGTGTACACCATGTTGGTGATCTGCTGCGCGGTGGTCTCGTACCCGCCGACCAGCAGCGCCATGCCCAGGAAGAGCAGTTCGGCCTCGGTCAGCCGGTCCTGGTTATCGCGGGCCTGGACGAGCCAGGTGAGCAGGTCATCGCCGGGCCGCGCGCGGCGCTGCGCGAACAAGCTGGCCAGATAACCGGCCAGGTGCAGGTAGATTTCCTGCTCCTGCCTGGAGCTGGACGTCGTGGTGGACACGATCGCGTCGGTCCAGCGGCGGAAGGCATGCCGGTCGGCCTCGGGGATGCCCAGCAGCTCGCAGATGATGATCGCGGGGAAGGCGAACGAGAAGCTCTCCACCAGGTCGGCCGGCGGCCCGGCGGCGGCCATGCCGTCGATCAGGCCGGAGGCGATCTGCCGGGCGCGAGGACGCAACTGCTCCACCCGGCGGCCGGTGAACGCCCGGCCAGCCAGCTGGCGGATCCGGGTATGCGCCGGCGGGTCCATGCACAGCACGCTCTCGGCGACCTGGCCGAACTCGACCGGGCACTCACGGGGATTGTCCCGGCCAACGGTGGCCGCCCGGCTGAACCGCGCATCCCCCAGGACCGACCTGGTGAGCTCGTAGCTGGTCACCAGCCAGGCCGACGGCCCGTAAGGCAGCTGGACCCGGCAGACCGGCTGGGTACCGCGCAGCTCCGCATACCGCGGGTCCGGATCCAGCCGACTCCGGCTGAACGGGTAACTCCGGCAGGCCTCGGTGGTGGCCATGTCGCTGTCGTGTACCACTTTGGTTTCTCACCACTCAGTCCCTGACCGGCAGGCCCAGGAAACTCCCGATCACCCAGGTCAGCCTAACTCAACGACCCGAACCGGGTTCACCACGCCGATGCCGGATAAGTCACCGTCCTGACCCAGCCGCTGGCTCCTTCAAGGTCCCGCTCGGCGAGCGCGACTGCGAACAGTGGTCAACCGGGCGATGTGCATCGCGCACCTTCCCGCCGTTCGGCACTGCGATCACGCCGCCGGGCTGCCCCCGATGGCGCGCTCCGGACGAGACGATCTGCGTGTGCGATGAGCCGCAGAGGGCAGCGTGCTGCTGCCCGCCGTGGTGATCAGGCTCGCGTGCGCCGCGACGCGGCTGGGCCGGTTTCGGCTAGGCTGCCGGAGGCGGCCTGCTGTGTCGCTGAAGGTCAGGACCAGGTTGCCGTTCACTTCATTCCTCGGATCGGGGGGCGGGATTGTCGTCTGGCCAGCCGGGCCGGCCCGGGTCTCGCGTGTTTACCGCCAGCGTCCCGGGGGGCGTGATCGCGGCGTCGCAGACCGGGTCCGGGGCACCGGTGCTCCTTCTTCACGGCGGGCCCGGCCTGTCCGATTACACCGCGCCGTTGGCCGCCGAGCTGGAGGACGCGTTCACCGTCATCCGGTTCCAGCAGCGCGGCCTGGAACCGTCCGCCACGTCGGGGCCGTTCGACATCGACCGGCACGTGGCGGATGCCGTCGCGGTCCTGGACGCGGCCGGCGCCGGCCAGGCCTACGTGATCGGGCACTCGTGGGGCGGGCACCTGGCCATGCACCTGGCGGCCCGGCACCAGGACCGGCTGCTGGGCCTGGTCGCGGTCGACCCGCTCGGCGCGGTTCCCGATGGCGGCGCGAGCGATCTGGACCGGATCCTGGCCGAGCGGGTACCGCCGGAACTGGCGGCGCGGGCGCAGGAACTCGACCAGCGGGCCATGGCCGGCGAGGGAACCGCCGAGGACGCGCTGGAAGGGCTGGCCATCGTCTGGCCCGGGTACTTCTCCTCACCCGGCAAGGCCCCGCCAATGCCGCCGCTGAGCCTGTCGCTGGAGTGCTACGCAGGAACGTTCGCGTCAATCCACGCGCACTTCGAGCGCAAGACCCTGGAGCGCTGCCTGCCCTCGCTGAGGATCCCGGCCGTCTTCTTGCTGGGCGCGGCCAGCCCGATCCCGCCCCAGCACGGCGTGGCCTCAGCTGCGCTCATCCCCGGCGCCCGTCAGATGATCGAAGACGACTGCGGTCACTTCCTGTGGCTCGAACGCCCCGGATCAGTGCGCCGCGCACTGCAGAGCATCTGCAGCTAATCCGGGCCTGTCACCTCGGCGGGCAAGTCACCGAAAGTAATGGACCCCCTGCGGCAAAAGCAGGCTCGCCGAGCCGCCGTTATGGTCGACTCCAACGTCTAACGGCCTCGTCACATCAGGCGCACAGAACGAGGTGATCTGTAGTTCTCCGGGCATGGCCGCGGCGTCGACTCGCCAGGGGCCGGCGCCCACGAGGAAGACGGGCAGAACAGGGAACAACCAAGTGCACCATCGAACCCTCACTCGGGGGCGCTGGTAGCGAAGTGCTCGCCGTAGGGGGTGCCAGCGAGCTGCTCGCCGATCAGCCGGGACAAGCGCAGCAGTGCGGTCCGGGGCCGGTAGTTGGCCACGATGCGCTGCGCCTGCCCGGCGGCGTTCCGGGTGACCAGGACGACGTTGCCGATCTGCCCGCCACCGCGGACCTGGGCGGTGTAATCCTCCAGGAAGCCGTTCTCGCCGTAAGGGCCGGCGAAGGTGAACTCCTGGGAGTCATAGAGCGCGCGGATGCAGGTCACGATGGACCGGACGGCCTCGGCGCCCTGCGCGGCGCCGTTCATCGCCGAGCCCTCTATGGTGACGTCGTCGGCCAGGTTGTCCAGCCAGACCGGATGGTAGTCGGTGGCCGGGACGCGGACGCCGTCGAAGCGGGTGACATATGCCGGCGTGCCTCCCCCGGCGAGCGTCTTGCCCTCGATGGACATGAGCAGTTCCTTTCGTGAAACCATAGCCGTGCCCTGCGCACGGCGGTGGTGCTGGCCAGTGGATCAGGTCCGGGCCGGCCGGTGCGTCGTTCACGGCCGCGAGCGGCTGCTGCGGGGCAGCATGCATCCCGGGGGTTGTGCGCCGCGGCCGGTCAGCCCCGGTACGGGGCCAGGAACGCGGTCAGCGCGGTGAGCGTTTCCTCCGGAGTTTCCTCGGCGACCCAGTGGGCGCAGCCGGGGACGACCAGTGCCTGCACGTCGTCGGCGGCCAGCTTCATCGTGTCCGCGATCTGTTCGCCCAGGCTGTACTGGCCGCCGATGGCCAGGATGGGCAGGGTCAGCCGGCGTTCCTTGCGCCGCTGGTTTTGCGCGATGGTGGCATCCAGCGCGCGGTAGATCGCGAAGCTGGCGTGCAGGGCTTCGGGATCGGTGAGGGTGTCGACGTAGTAGCGGACGGCGTACTCGGGCAGCTTCCTGGCGGCCTTGGTGGCGAACTGCCAGCCGAAGTAGATCTCTTCCCGCCCGGTGGCGAGCTGGTCGTTGACTTCGGCGAGCCGGTTGAAGGCGAAGTGCCACAGCGCGTTGTTCAGGTGCGCGCTGGCGAACAGCGGCGGGGACGGGGACACACCGGGGAGGGGGGTCTCGGCGACCGCCAGCCGATCGATCCGGCCGGGGTGGTCGGCGGCCAGGGCGTAGCCGATCCACATCCCGGTGTCGTGGCCGGCCACGGCGAACCGCCGGTGCCCGAGCGCGTCCATCAGCGCCACTAGATCGGCGGCCAGGGTGCCGGTGTCGTAGCCGCCCTCGGGCCTGCCGGACAGCCCGGTGCCGCGCTGGTCGGGCGCCACGACGGAGAAGTCCCGGGCCAGCGCGGGCATCACCAGCCGCCAGGCGTACCAGGTCTGCGGCCAGCCGTGCACCAGCAGCAGCGGCGGGCCGTCGCCGCCGGTGACCACGTGCTGGCGCAGATCCCCGGTGTCGACGTACCGGCTGGTGAACGTGCCGGTGAACCCTTCCGGGAGGTGCGGTACCCCGGAGACCGAGCCAGGGCCTTCCGGGGTCGTGGCAGCAGATGAGCTCATGAGCATCCCCTTTCCCGAGACCTTGCGGGCTTTCGCCGCGGGACGCCGGACAGACAATCCACTCTGAGACCGCGTAGCTGCTGACGACTCCGATCCGGCCCCTGCGACACCGGACGGTCACTTGCGGATCAAGGCTCGGCAATCGCCGGACTCACCGCCAGCATCTCTCCGCCTTGCGCTGCTGGCAACAGGCCGGGGCATGCCGAGGACGGCAACCGCTGCAACCCGGGCAGCCAGCAGCAACGGCGGTAGTCAATACCGCCGTCGGCACCGCAACACTCGCGCAGACCCGCTACCGAACTTGATGTTGGCCGATGATAGCTCCCCACGAACGTTGCGAGCATGCGCGGGCGCGGGCCCGTTGGCAAGACGAGGCGATCCATTCCAAGTGCTCGCGGGACTGCGCCGATCTCGGTGGCTGTTACCGGCCCGCGTCTATGACGAAGCCACGGCCCAGGCCATCGACCTGCGACCGGTCACCACCGCCGCGAAGAACGCGCTGCGGCCTTGATGCGCACCCAATCGCAGGCCAGGGTAAGCGGCCAGGGTAAACGCCCAGTGATGTCACTAGCGTGACGCGCCCGCCCGAGGGACGATCATGAGGCAGTACCGACTATTCCGCTGGCGCGGCAGGAATGCCGTTGGCCCGGAACGCGGGCCGGAGCCGACCGGTCCGGCCGTCCGCCGTCGTCAGCCGGTCCAGGAAGGTGAGGACTTATGTCCAGCCAAACCGAGATCGGTCCCTTCCGGGTCGACATGCCCGATGAGGCGATCGCCGACCTCCGGCGGCGCATCGCCGCGACCCGCTGGCCCGCTAAGGAACTCGTGGCCGACCGGTCGCAGGGCGTGCAGCTGGCCACGATCCAGGAACTCGCCCGCTACTGGGCGGCCGATTACGACTGGCGCGCGTGCGAGGCCAGACTGAACGCGCTGCCGCAGTTCACCACCGAGATCGACGGGGTGGACATCCACTTCATCCACGTCAAGTCAGAGCACGCGGGCGCGCTGCCGCTGATCATCACGCACGGCTGGCCCGGCTCGGTCATCGAGCTGCTCGGGGTCATCGGGCCGCTCACCGACCCGGCCGCGCATGACGGCTCCGCCGACGACGCGTTCGACCTCGTGGTGCCGTCCCTGCCCGGCTACGGCTTCTCCGCCGCGCCGGCCGAGGCCGCTGGGACCCCGGCCGCATCGCGCAAGCGTGGGCGGAGCTGATGCGCCGCCTGGGCTATGCCCGCTACGTCGCCCAGGGCGGCGACCAGGGCGCCTGGGTCACCGACGCCATGGGCCGTCAGGCACCCGAAGGGCTAGCCGGCATCCACATGAACCTGCTCGTGACGACGGACGGCGCCACGCTGCCGACCGGAACCGAGCAGGAACGCGCAGCGGCCGACGCGCGCAAGGAATTCATGACCAGCGGCTTCGGCTACTTCCTTGAGCAGGCCACGCGGCCGCAGACGATCGGCTACGCCCTGCTGGATTCACCCCTCGCCCTGGCGGCCTGGATGCTCGACCACGACACCGACGCCTACTACAAGATCTCCCGCGCCTTCACCGACGGACAGCCGTCCGGGGGTCTCACCCGCGACCACATCCTGGACAACATCACCGTGTACTGGCTGACCGGCACCGGGGCCACGGCGGCCCGGTCGTACTGGGAGCACGGACGAGCCCCCGCGGCCGGGCAGGCTCCCCCGCCGGTCAAGCTCCCGGTCGGCTTCACAGTATTCCCCGGCGAGTCCTTCCGCGCCCCGCGCAGCTGGGTCGAGCTCGGGTACCCCACCCTCAGCTACTTCCACGAGGCCGACAGGGGCGGCCACTTCGCCGCCTGGGAAGAGCCCGAGCTGTTCGCGACCGAGATCCGGGCGGCGTTCAAGCCGCTGCGCTAACGACAACCTGCACCTGGGAAACTGAGAGAATCGGCTATCGGGTCAATCCAGAAAGGCGCGAAGAGGTAACAGCTGAAGCACAACAACCGAATCTCGCAGAACCGGGAGATCTGAGCCAAGCTGGGCGCTCCAACGAACGAGTTGGCATCCGTACTAAATCGGCAGTTATGCGCGAGCACCCGTTTGTCAACCGAGCGGGGCGTCCACTCTTCGTGACGGTCGCTGTTCGGCCGGTGGCGCTGGCGGGAGTCCTGGCCCGGCTTCGGCATTGATGGCCTTGCAGCGGTCCGGACCTGGTGCTTGAGGCTTGTCGGCGCGGAAGTGCCGGTGATAGGCAGAGGAGCCAGGAGCCTTTGCTCTGTGCCGGACTCTGGTGATCTTGGACGTTGCTCCGGGAACCACTTGCGGGAACCACCGTGCAGACTTTCCCAGGCATCCCGGGGCATCTCAGGGTATGGTTTCCGCAGGTCGGGCGCATGAAGCCGGGTCGTGAGCTGGGCTTTATTGTGGGCTGTTTTCGCCTTACAAGCGAGAAGCCGGTGGTTCGAACCCACCTGCGCCCACAAAGATTTCCGCAGCTAGATGGCCTTTTTGAAACGCTAATCGGAGGCCCGGTAACCACAGCCGGGAACCACCGGTGCATGCTCCTGGACGGGGGAAGGGTGCCCAGCAGCCATGGCAGCATCCCCTTCGACCACCAGGGCGCGCCGTGCGCCGACGGCAGGCACTACCGGTACTGGAGCGGCACCCAGGGCTGAAGGATCCGCGGCGTCCGGCCTCGCTGATGCATGCCTGCATCGTTGTGAGCCCGATGGCCGGCGTGCGCCCCGAGGAAGCCCGGGCGATCGGGTGGGAGGAGGCGGGCGCGGAAACGAGCCGGCCTTCGCGGCGCTGTCCTGCGAGTAGCCGCCAACGCGAGCCGCCGGGCCGGTGCCTGAGGCACCAGCGGGCAGCGTGGCTCGTGCGGTCGCCACCAGATCGCGGATCGCTTCGGAGCGCTGGTCTGCTTTCCCGGCGGGACACACCGCTGGCTGTGGCGCCCGCCGGGCGGGCCGGGCGGGCCGGGCGGGTCAGGCGACCTGGGGGTACAGGCCGGCGACGTCCGGCGGAGAGCCCGGCCAGGACGCGCTTGCTGGTCTCGTCGGCGATGATCTCGGCGTCCCCGGCCGCGATGCCGTCGATGGCCAGCTTGGCGACGGCGGCCGGGTCGGACTTGGGGACGTCGAGGTGGCGGGTCATGTCGGTGTCCATGTACGCGACGTGCAGGGCGGTCACCCGGGTGCCCTGCGGGGCCAGCTCCAGGCGCAGGGCGTTGGTCAGCGACCATTCCGCCGACTTGGCGGCGCAGTAGGCGCCGGACCGGGGGATGCTCAGCACCCCGACAAGATGTTCAGCACCGCGCTGCTGCCCGGCGCGGCCAGCTGCGGGGCGAAGGCCCGGGTCACCACAAGCGTGCCGAAGAAGATGGTGTCCATCTCCAGCCGGATGGCGGCCAGGTCCCCGGTCAGCAGCGACGACCCGGTCGACGAGCCCGCGTTGTTGACCAGGATCGCCACCCCGCTCGCGGCGCGGGCCGCCGCGGCGACCGACGCCGGGTCGGTGATGTCCAGGGCGATCGGGATGACGCCCGCCAGGTCCACGGCCTGCGGGTCGCGGGCCGCGGCGTAGACGCGGGCGCCCCGGTCCCGAAGTTCCGCGGCCAGGTGCCGTCCCAGGCCACGATTGGCCCCGGTCACCAGCACGGTCTTCCCTGTGATATCCATGATGTCTCTCCCTCTGAGTATGTTTTTCGCTCTCTGAGTCTGTTTTTCGCAGCGCGGGACCCGCAGCTGCGGGTCCCGCGCTGATAGCCGGTCCAGCCGCCGCTCACCGAGGACCCGTTCGCTTTCAGGAGGAAGACCTCAATTGGTCTTCGTCGTGGTGATGCCATCAAGCGTGATCTCCGCGCCTGCCCGTCGCGCCCGGTAAGCACCGTGGTGCAGGCCCGGGGTACCCGGTCCCGTGGTCACGGGTCACGGCGCCGAGGTTGTCACCGTGAGGCGCGGAACGGCCGCTGTGCGGCGGTTAGGGGTTGGGCGGGCCGAGGTAGGGGAAGTCGGTCAGCAGGTCGGGGTGGGGTTTGAGGCCTTGCGGGGGGACCTTGCCGTAGCTCAGCCAGGCGAAGCGGAAGCTGTAGATGTCCTCGATGGGCCTGCGGCCGTTGGGGTAGAAGGGGGGCTTGGTGCGGTCGTAGCGCAGGATGTCGGGCAGCACCTGCAGGGCGGCCGCCTGGGCCTCCTCGGGCGGGTAGCCGGCGTTTTCCAGGGTCTTGGACCACGGCTCCAGGTAGTTGGCCACGTCGTCGGTGTCGACGTTGATCCGGTAGACCGCGCCGGGGTAGAACTCCGGGCCCGGGCTTGGATGGGTGCCGGAGCCGGGGCGGTCGGGTTCGAGTTGACGATCAGCATGATCTTGTCCGGGTCCTTGGATGACTTGAACAAGAACACGTCGGTGATGTCCAGGCGCCGGTCGTCGCCGGGAGACTTGAGATAGTCGGCGCTGAAGTGGTTCGACATGGTGGCTCCTTCGGTAGCACGTGTCGCAGTGGTGAGGCTGGGTATCAGCGGCGCAGGAAGCCTGCGGCGGCTTGCCGGCTACCTCGGCGGGAACTGGGAGTTGGGCGCAGGGGGCGCGAGGTTGGCGGTGGGAGCGGTAGCGGTGTAGCCGATCACCGCGCAGTTGATGTCGACGCCGGCCGAGCCGTAGGGCGCGGGCTGGCCGGTGGCCGGGTTGACCCCGGTGAGCAGGTCGGGCCGGGTGGCGGCCAGGTTGAACACGACGTTCTCGTCGATCTGGCGGGTGTTCAGTCCTGCGCTGACCGCCTTGGGGGTCCACAGGCCGAGCTGGGCGTCCCACAGCGGGCTGTAGGCGTCGGCGTGCCGGGGGTCGGTCAGGGTGGGGAAGTCGCCGAACACGTTCAGCAGGTCGCCGCCGTTGCGCAGCGCGTTGATCATCGCGGTGTTGCCGGCGGAGGCGTCCGCTGAGGCGAACCCGTCCTTGACCAGGTGCACGAATCCCTGCGCATTCGGGTTGGCCGCGCCGGTCTGGCCGTTGATGAAGCCGAACAGCCGCTCGCGGGCCGAGCCGAGGAAGTCATCGCCGCCGTTGAACGAGGCGTTGTTCAGCGCGGGCACGTAGGTGGACCGCTCCAGCACCGCGGTCAGCGGCTGGCCGGCGTCGGTGGACAGGTAGACGATCGGCTGGCCTGCGTCGAAGCCCTTGACGAACAGCATGTCCACCCAGGACTCGGCGAACTGGCCGGGCGCGGACGGGCCCGGCGATGTGGACGCCCAGCACGCGGTCGGCGGTGTTGGTGTGGTGGGTCACGTCGAAGGGCCCGTCCCCGGTGGCCACGATCGGCGCGTTGTAGACGACGTCGGAGCCGGCGATCTTGATGAACGGGCTGTACCCGGGCCGGCCACCGCGCCGGGCTGCAACTTGGCCAGCGGGAACCCGTCCGGCCCGGGTGTCGCGATGCGGGTGGGGCTGAAGTCCGGCGCGCCGGCGAAGTGCACGGCCGCGGGCCCGAACGGGTTCTGCTGGACCGTCGGCGAGCCGAGCGTCACGGTCTGCACCGCGGCCGGGTCGCTGATGGCGATGTTGGCGAGCTTGGGCGCGTAGTTCACGCCCAGGTCGTGCGCCAGGCCGGAGTCGGAGGCGTCCAGCAGCACGTACCACACCTTGTGCCCGTTCGCGGTGCCCGGGTACAGCGGCAGCCGCACCGTCTCGTGGGTGAGGTCGACCTGGAGCGCGCTCTCCTCGGTCAGGTGATCTCGGGGCAGCAGGCCGCTGAGCTGCCCCAGCCCGGCCCTGGCCGCCGTGCGCCCGGACGGCCGGGGTAGCCGACGCGGCCGTCCCGGCGCCCGCGGCAATGGCCAGCGACGTGCTCGCGGCTACCGCTGCCGCGAGCACAGCAATCAGCCCGCGCTTCCTGGCGGGCACTTGTCTGAAGATACGGTGATTCATGTTCTTGTCCTCTTTTCTCTCGTGAGACTTGCCTTTTCAGCAGCTCGGGATACGAACCCTCTCCTGACCCGGGCAAACGCGCATCGTCAAGGCAGACGGTTTCCGCGGCCCGCTACGTAAGAGCCGTACCGGCGCGGCCCTCCGCGCCGATTGGGTGTGGGCCATCCCGCATCCCGCAGTCCCAGCGGGTCAGCCGGATTTGTTCGGTACCGTTGTGTTCCGCAAGCGTCTGGCGCGGTCACTGGGCTGCTTGGGAGTCCGACCCGACGGGCTGTCGATCGGCCAGGCTCCCGCAGTTCAAGGGAACTGCTGAATGGGCTGACCGGCTGGCGGGAGACAAGCACCACGGCCCGTTCTGAAGAAGATCTCGATTTCCCGAACGGGCAGTGGTTTCCGTGCCGCCTGCTCAGCGTGCCATCCAGACCTGGGCGGCGCTCATGCCATCAGCTGACTTGACGATGCGCTGCGCAGATCACGCGGCACGCGGTCGGGGTGGAGGCCGACGTCTCGCGCACCGACGACCTGCGCCGGCTTATCCAGACCGCCGTCGCCGAATTCGGCGTGAGGGTCGCAGAAGAATACCTGCGGCGCTGCGCTGGCGGTGCCGCAGGATGGCCCGGGAGCGGAACTACCGGGAACCGCGGGCCACCAGCAGCGTTAAGTGGGCCGGGGCGTCCGCGGCCTGGTCGATGACGATGCGGGTGAGTTCGTAGCGGGAGGCGATGTGGAGTTTGCGGAAGGCCTGGCGGAGGTGGTGGGCGACGGTGTGGGTGCTGATGTACATGCGGGCGGCGACCTGGCCGTTGTTCAGTCCCTCGGCGACCAGGCCGGCCACGGCTTGCTCGGTGCCGGTCAGGCTGTCCCACCCGGTCACGGGCCGGGCGGGAGCCGTGCTCCAGTGGCGGCGGCGGACGCCGAGCTGGCGCAGCCGCCGCCGGATGCGGGCCTGGTCACGGTCGGCACCGGCCTGGCGGTATTCGCCAAGTGCGTCGTTGAGGTGACCGATGGCCTGATCCCGGTCGCCCTGGCTGGCGTGCAGGACGCCGAGGTCTTCGGCGGCGGAGGCCCGGGCCCAGGGATCGGAGTGCTGCGTGGCGGCCTGGGCCAGGCGGTCCGGGTCGCGGCCGGCGAGGCCCCGGCTGTGGGCCGCGGCGGCGGCCAGGGCCGGGAATTGCGGGTGGTCGTCGGCCAGGGCCTGGGCGGCGCGGGCGGCGCGGGCGGCGAGCCCGCCGTCGCCCGCAGCCAGGGCGGTGCGAGCCAGCCAGGGGGCCAGGGCGGGGTCGCCGGCCAGGAGCCCGGGCCGGTCTTCCAGGTTGGCGCACAGCTGACGGACGTGGCCGAGGGCGGCGGCCGGCCCGTCGCGCGCCTCGGTGATCTGCGCCTCGGCCATGGTGGTTTCGGCGCGCGCGTAGAGATCAGCGAAGTGCGGGCTCGTGGCGGGACGGGAGGTGAGGTGCTGGTCCGCGGCCGCCAGGTCGCCGCGGCGCAGCTCGATCACGGCCAGCACGGCGTGCGCGGCCGCGGCGTACCCGTGCGCGCCGAGGGCCCGGGCGACCGCCAGAGCCGCCCGGGCCGCGGCGGCGGCCTCCGCCAGCCGGCCGCCTGCCAGGTGGATGCGGGCACGCAGCAGGGACAGCGCCGCCTGCGCCGGGATACTGTCCAGCGCCGGATTGTCCGCGGCGCGGAGGATGTCCTCGGCCTCGCCGAGCTGGCGCAGGTCGACCAGGGCCGCGGCGAGCGCGAGCAGCGGCTGGACATGGCGGGCATCGGCAGAGATCCCGGTGCCGTGCCGCGCCGCATCGCGCAGCAGCTCGAGTCCGCCGCTGAGCTGGCCGCTGTCCCAGGCGAGGACCGCGCGGGCGATCAGGGCCGCCGCGGCGGCGTGGCTGTCGTGCTGGTCCGGGGCGGCCAGGATGGTGTCGGCGGCCGGGCCGGCCAGGTCGTCGCGCAGCCCGGCCAGGGCCTGCAGGTGCGCGGCCAGGACCTGGTCCCGCAGGTCGGCGGGCAGCCGCGGCCGGGCCAGGACCAGCTGGGCCTGGTCGGCGGCCTCCCGGGCCCGGCCGCGGGCACACAGCACCGAAACCAGAGCGCAGCGCAGCCGGTCCTCGGCCGCCGGCGGCAGCGGCCTGGCCAGCATGTCATCGGCGATCCGGGCGGCCTGGTCCAGCCGGCCGGCCGCGGTCAGGGCCTCGGCGGCCGCCACCGCGCGGGACAGCGCGCCCGGATCGGCCGGGGGGGTCAGCTCCAGCGCGCGCAGCGCCAGGCCGGCCGCGGTCTGCGGCGCCGTGCGCAGGGTCTGCGCCGCGGCGTTGTCCAGTCCGGCCAGCGACACGGGGTCGCCCGGATACGCGGCCTGCAGCAGGTGGCTGGCGGCCCGGGCCGCTGATTCGCCCCGGCCCAGCAGCATCTCGCCGTACTGGCGGTGCAGCGCCTTGCGGACCGGCCGTGGGAGCATCTCGCCGACCGCGCGGCGCAGCAGCGGGTGGCGGAAGGCGAACGCGTGTTCCGCGGCGGTCACGATCGCGGCGTCCATGGCCTCCTGGACCGCGGGCAGCAGCGCGGCCGGGGTCTCGCCGAACATCTCGGCCGCGTCTTCGAGCCGGAACGTCGGGCCCAGCACCGCCGCGGTTACCAGCAGGTGCCGTGCCTGCTTGCTGAGGCCATCGAGCCGGCGCTGCGCCAGGCGGTGAATCCGCTGCGGCAGCCGGGTCGAGGTCAGCACGGCGCGTCCGCCCCTGACGTGCACGGCGTGATCGTCGCGCAGGCCGCCGATCAGCTCGGCCACCAGCGAGGGGTTCCCGGCGGCGCCGCGGGCCAGGTCGGCCAGGGCCCGCTCCGGCGGTGCGCCGGACGCGTCGGCCACCATAGCCGCCACCGCGTCATGATCCAGCGGGGCCAGCGTGAGCCGGGCGGCGCCGTCCTTCTGCAGCAGGTCGAACAGATGATCCGCGCCGCGCTGGGGGGTGCTGGACCGGGCCAGCAGCCACGCGACCGGGTGCCGTTTCAGGTCCCGCGGCAGCGCCCGCAGCGCGGCCAGCGTGGCCGGGCTGGCCCAGTGCAGGTCATCCAGGCAGACCAGGACCGGAGCCGCCGCCGCCCGCTGCTCGAGGTGCGCCCGCATCTGGGTGATCCACCACGCAGCGCCACCCGGCAGATCGCGACCGGGATCGTCACCGGCAGCGAGCCCGGCGAACCGCCCGCGCAGGGCCGCGCGCAGCGCGAAGAACGGGATCGCCTGGCCCAGCTGGTCTGCTGCGCCCGCGGCCAGGGAAAAGCCCTGCTCCGCCGCCTCGTCGGTGGCGCTGCGGAGCAGCAGGGATCTGCCGATACCCGGCTCCCCGTCCACCAGCAGCACGCCGCCAGCTCCCCGCCGAGCACGCCGCAGCAGGTCACCGATGACCTTCTGTTCAGCCGCGCGACCGTGCAGGACATCCCGGCAGGCCGGCCGCTCCCGCGACCTCATCCTCCCGCCCGCCCCAGGGGAGGAATCACTGATCATCGCCGTCATGTCACGGCCCCGCTGACACAGCCCGACGCGTGCTCCCCGGGCAGCCGCGGACGGACGACCAGCCACCCGCCGGCATCCGCGCCCGCGGCCGGCCCTTGCCCTGGCGCCGGATCCGCGAACGCCTCGCGGGTCACCCTGCGCGCCCAGCGCATCCGGATCACCGCCGTCTCAGGATGATCGCCGAACTCTTGCGCCACCCGTCCGGCACACCCCGAGGAGCCGAACGCCCGGATCGCCGCCGCGACCACCCGCCGGACCTGACCCACGGCGGGCTCATCGAAGCGCTGCAGCCCCGACACGAAGACGGCGTCAGCCCGAACCGCACTCACGCCCATGGTCGTTTCCTTTCAGGTGAGCGGTCCGCCGCCGTCGATGTGGAGGATCCGCCGGATCAGGAACGCGTCGGTCATCGCGAACAGTACGGCCCTGGGCGATGTCCTGCGCCGTGCCGATGCGGCGGGCCGGGTTGTCGGCGGCCATAGATGCCTTCTCTTTCAGAGAAGGCATCTCTCCTTGATGGCATGGATTGAGCCTGGTCAGGTTATAGCGCGGTACTATGTAGCGTTTCTCGAGTCGCCTGTCTCTACTTTCACGCCGCTGCCACCGTCAGTCGTCCGCCGTAAAGGTCTAACCCTGGCCGCCGGTTTGTCCAATTTGGACTATGCCGACCATCCGCACCCGGACAGCCAGTGAGCGTCACGACGGTGATCGCCGGGCGGGTCAGGCCTGCTCGATCCGGCGAAGGCTCTCGAGCGTGAGCCAGACCTTCGTGGCCAGGTGAAGGTCCAGCCGGGTCGATCCGTCGTGCGGGTCGCGGCCAAGCAGGTCCCGGATTCTCTTCAGCCGGTACTTGAGGGTGCTTCGGTGTACGGACAGCGCGGCTGCCGCCTCGTCGTAATTGCAGCCATTGTCGAAGTACTGCGTGAGGGTGAGGACCAGACTGGAGCGGTGCCGCTTGTCATACTCGATCAGCGGGCCGATCTGCTCGTCCATGAATCCTTCGATTCCAGCGGGATCGCTGGCCGACGAGAGCATCCGATAGACGCCCAGGGAGTCGAAGTGCAGCACTTGCACGGCCCGGTTACCCAGGGCCGGTGAGGCGAGGTTCGCGACGAACTGTGCCTCGCGATAGCTCGCGGCGACGTGCCAGGCGTAGGGGTAGCGAGATCCCACGGCGAGTCGGCACGTACCATGCGGCAGATCGCCGACGATGGCCGCATGCAGCTTGGCCCAGTCGGCCTCATGGTAGGCGATGATCACAACGTAGTCGGTCCGGGCCACGATCAGCGAGCCGACATCGAGCCGCCGTACGTGCCGGACGACGGCCTGGAAGAACTGCTCATCGAGTCCGCCTCGCAGCCGCCCGGTTGCGATGACGACCCGGTGCGGGCGCTGGGGGTCGTAACCGACGACGTGCGCGGATGCTTTGACCGTGGACTCATCCGCGCCCGCGAGCAGTTGCTCGGCGAAGTCGCGCCCGCTGCGAAGGTCCGCCTCGGCGATGCTCTGCAGGCGGGCGAGTTCGACGCTCAGCACCGTCGCGGCGTACTCAAGCGCGGCCAGATCGGCCTCGCTGGCAGAACGGGCAGGGTCAACGAGCGCGATGACGCCGAGGACATCGGCGCGCGGGTTCGCCAGGACCATCCACGCCCGCCGGTGGTAGACGGCGCGATGCTCGACCCTCAGTCGGCGGATGAGCTCCCGCCGCTGCGCCGGCTGCTCCTTCGGGTACTGCTCAGCGGGCGCTTCACCGGAGGCGGCACGGGTATTGCCATGCACATCCTGGATGAGAACCGGGAACGCGGTGAGCCGGTGCAACGTCATGGCAATGCCCATTTCGCCGGCGGCGGCAACGACCTCGTTCAGCCGACGATGGGTCTCCATGATCTTCGTCAGCGTCGAGACCGTCGATTCGAGCTCAGCGTTGAGGGTGGCAACCCGCTGGATATTCGCTCGCTCGGCCGCGATCAGCTCCAGCTTCGTGATCACGGTGCCGCATAGCTGCGCGAGCACCGAGAGCAGGAAGGTTTCCTCCCTGGAGGGGGGCTCGGTGCCAACGGTCACCAGGAAGACGGGATTGTCCGCTGACGGGGGCCCAAGTGGGAATGCCCACCATGACAAGCAGTCTCCCATCTCAAGCCGACTGGGCGCCGCGAGCCCGGTCAGCGCGTCGCCGATGTTGCCGGGGGCGCGCTCGTAATAGTCTCCCGACCTGCTGGGATGCCAGGCCAGCGCCTTCTGGCTGGGCACGATCGACGGCACCGCGGTGGTGACAAGCCGCATGACCTGATGGGATGAAGACGCTTGGGTCAGGATCAGCGACAAGGCGAAGACGGCATTGACCTGCGGCAACCTCGCCTGGAGGGCCAGATCCGAATTGCCCGTGTCCGATACGCCGCGCGTAGCTGGCGTCATAGGCTGGCGAGGAACTCGCGCGTCGGGACGTAGTGCGGATTCGGGATGAGTATCCCGTTGACGAAGAGCCGGGGATGGGTCCGGAGCACGTACATGACCGTTTCGCCGCTGAACCGGTCGAGATCGTACAGGCACATGATGAATTGCGGGTACTGTGGCGCGAACTCATTGATTTGCGCTTCGCACGCGAACCACGACTTCATGTCAACCGCGTTCCGGAGAAGGAAAGCCGCCGAGCCTAGCAGCCGGAAGCGCTCAAACCCCTCGGAGAGCGCCTCCTTGACCATCCCTTCCAGCTTGCCGATGAAGACGTCCGTGGAGAAGTGCCCCTCAGGGAGGTACGCCTCATCTTCCGGCAGGAATTTCAGGGTTCCCTCTCGCCTCATGAGTTCGTCGGGAATCCGCGCTCGCACCGGCGGCATCCTGTCGAGGAGGCAGACGCACTTGTCCCCCGCCTGCAGTCCCTGGGACACGTAGCGCGCCACGATATCGTCCAGGGAGTTGTCGTCAGCATAGAAACCGCAAACGTGGTCGCCGACCGTCCATCCAAGATCAGCGATGTCTGGCGGGCGCGGGCTCATGGCGTACCTCCAGGCCGAACCCAGTAAGCATACTCCCGCCGGTTGGTTATTCCGCTACCCACGCCAAACTGGGGATCGAATTGTCACCGCTGCTGGCCGCAAACGGGAACAGCCGGTCCGCGGCGAGGGTGCGTTGTCAGCGCGTATGAAGGCGTTAGGCGCGCTTTCCTGGCCGCTGACCGGCTTGTCGGTCCCGCAACCCGGCGCTACCAGTGAAGATGCGGACTAGCCGCGATCACATGGACTCCTGGTCCGGCTGGCCCATGGACATGGACTCCTGGTCCGGCTGGCCCATGGACATGGACTCCTGGTCCGGCTGGCCCATGGCTATGGTCTCCTGGTCCGGCTGGCCCATGGCTATGGTCTCCTGGTCCGGCTGGCCCATGGCTATGGTCTCCTGGTCCGGCTGGCCCATGGACATGGACTCTTCCTGAGGCTCGTCCGACATCGACATGGACTGTTCGTGTGACATTTTGATCCCTTCCTTGTTCGTTATCTGCGTGCTCGTTCGGCATGCAGGCCTGTCTCTTATGCCGCCTGCCGGGATAAGGCCGGTCCCGGCTGGCTCAAGCTGGCCAGCCCGGACAGGGCGATGCCGGTCACGCCGTGTACCTTGACGAAGACCATGAGGACGCTGCCGCAGGTCCGGCAGCGGACGACGGTGCCGGGAGCCTGCCGGTAGACGACGAGTTCGGCTACCGGCCTGCTGGCACCACACGTGGCGCAGGTGCTGCTGGCGGCGGTCATCTCCGTGCCGAAGACGTCGATCAGCAGGGCGCCGATCGCGTTGCCGTCCAGTGCGTCCATCAGCGTCCTCCTGTCCCCCCGAACCGCTCGGTCTTCACCCGCTCGGGCGGGTAGCCGAGGCCGACCAGCGCGGCCGCGGCGGTCTCGACGAAGCTGGTGGGCCCGCAGATGTAGGCCAGCGGGTTCGCTTGAGCGGGCCAGGCCACCTGTTCGAGCAGCGCCTGGTTGATCCGGCCGGTGTGGCCGGTCCATCCCGCCGGGTGGCCGCGGGTCAGCGTGTAGCTCACCTGCACCCCGTCGTGGTCCTGGCCGAGCTCGTCGCGGTAGATCACGTCCTGCCAGCTGCGGGAGGAGTACAGCAGCCGCGCCGGGACGTCGCTGCCGGTGCGCCGGCGGTGCCGCAAGATGGACCGCAGCGGAACGACGCCCGATCCGCCGGCCAGCAGCAGCAGCGGCCCGCCGTCGCCGGGGCCCCATACGAAGTACCCGCCGACCGGGCCGCGCAGCTCCAGCTCGTCCCCGGCGCGGAGTTCTCCGGTCAGATACGGCGAGACCTCGCCATCCTCGAGCCGCTCCACCGTGATGGCTACCGGCTCGCCTGGCGCCGAGGCGATCGAGTACTCGCGCTCGGCGGTGTAGCCGTCTTCGGCGGTCAGCCGCACGTCCAGGTGCTGCCCGGCGCAGTGGCCAGGCCAGTGCGGCGGGTCCAGCTCGATGGTGACCATCGACGCCGTCTCCCGGGCAACCGAGGCGACCGCGGCGGTCTGCCAGGTCAGTCGCCCGCGTAGCGCTGTTCTCGCCATGGGTCCCCATATGTGTGATACCCGTAGGTCTCCCAGAACCCCGGCTCGTTCACGTCGCGCAGGCCCAGGCCGCGCACCCACTTGGCGCTCTTCCAGAAGTACAGGTGCGGCACCAGCAGCCGGGCGCCCTGGGTGATGGAGAAGGTCCAGTTCTCCAGCGGGGTGCGCGGTGCAGGTCCGGCCGAGAGCACCGGGAACCCTTCGGTCACGTACTGACCCGGCGGGACCCGGCCCGCGTCTTCGTCCGAGGCGCGGTGCAGGTGACGGAAGCCACGCGAGACAGGGCTCATCGCCGGTCAGCTCCCCTCCACCAGGAGGCCGTTCTGCGAGACATGGGTCCACCTTCGCCCCGCCCCCAGAAACGCACATCGTCAAGATTGCTGAGGGCACTGGTCCACCCCCGGCCAGCCGGTCACCGGCGGCATCGTCGATAACCCCGCCGACCAGAGCGCCGGCTTGGGCTGAACCGGTGGGCCGACCATCACAGCCCACGGCGAGCGCCGCCGGTTTGCCGCAGTTCGGCTGACTTCCGTACACGCAAGGGCGGGCACGAATCATCCGGATTAACGATGTGAGCGCACCCACGGTCGGCAACCAGGCGCCGATGGCACGCTCGGTGAGACCGCCTGGGATCGAACTCCAGCTTCGCAGATGTGGATAATGCGGAGGCGATGCGGATCCCCGCAGACATTCTTGACGAACTTGCAGTGCCAGGGGCAAGGTCTCCGATGTTCCTAAAGATCCTGGTGGCCCGCTAGAACAGGCGGTCCGCGACCACCTGGATGTCCACTGCCCCAGTTGCATCCTGGTCGTGACTGGGTAGTGGCGCGCGGCGTGATCATTACCAGGTTCGACCAGTACGCCCACCTCAGCCAGGCGGACGAGCTAATACGTGAATGGTCCCCAGCCGGGCAGGCGGAAGCGGACCCTGGCTTGTGATCATCGGTCAGGGCCTGGCGGCGGGTGGTGTGTCAGGCGGCGGCGTCCTCGAGGGTAACGCGGTGGCCGAGGGCTTCGAACCTGGCGATAAGGCGGCGGGTTTCGCATTCGGGGTCCAGGCGGCGGGTGAAGTAGTCGGCGCCGATCTCGGAGATCACCGCGGCGGCGGACAGCGGGCCGATCCCGAGGGTGGTGGCCAGCAGGTCCCGGGCGGCGCGAAAGGGGATCATCATCGCCTCGACCTGGGCGTCCAGCGTCGCGAGCATCGCCTCCAGGTGGTCGATGTGGTCTAGGTGCAGGCGGCACATCAGCGCATGCCGCCGGTCCCCCCGTCACCAGGGCCGTCCGTGCGCGGCCGGCCGCGTCGCCGTCTGAAGTCATGAGCCCTCACCTCTCCGCGGCCGGTCATCGGCCCGCTGATCGCGCGACAGCCCGGTGTTGCCGCGTAATCCGCGCCGCACATCGTCAGGTCAGGTAATTGCATCGGCACCGCCCAGGGTCCGGATCGCAGGCTGAGGAGGCGGCACGGAAACTACCGCCCGTTCCGGAAATCAAGCGACCGTGCAGCATGATCTTCAGTGACATCGGGAACATCCTCGGGCTGCCCCACCGGGTTCAGTGGAGCTCGCCGCGCGAGGCATGATCAAGGGAGCGGGTCGCCCTGCAATTCATCGGTGTCGATGTCGGCATGCCATGAGCGGTGCACAGCTGGTCCATGCACGTGGCGTGCGCGGTGTCGGCGAGCGTGGTTTCGGTTGTGCCGGCTGGCTGGTCCGGCCCGGCCGCGTGAGGTGCTGCTGCTTTCTGGGGCCGGATGAGGATGGGGGCGGCGGCCAGGATCACCAGGCCGACGGCCACGGCGAAGATCAGCAGCGTCAGTCGGGGACTGAGGTGCTGCAGGATGATCCCGACCGCGATGACGGGCACCGACACGCCGGCGTAGCCGGCGGTGAAGAACGTCGCCAGGGCGCCGGCCCGGTCGTCCGGGCCGGCGGTGGAGATCACCACGGTCAGGCTGCCGCGGATGATCGCGCCGATACCGGTGCCGGCGACGATTCCGCCGGCCAGGAACAACGCGAGGCTGGGCGGCGATGTCCATGCTGAGACGACCAGCAGGCACAGGCCGGCGAGCATCGGCGCGATCCCGGCGGCCAGCAGGCGGCGGGCCGGCCAGCTCGTGGTCGTGGTCTGCACGAGCACGCCGGCGCCGAAGGTCAAGAAGATCGTCAATCCGGTCAGCGCGGGAGAAGGCTGGTGCAAGGGCCCGGCCAGGAACGTCCCCGCGAGCCCGGCGAACAGCCCGCCGACAGCGAATGCCGTGCACACCCCGGTCGTGGCCGCCAGGAACTGGCTGCGCCCGTTCGCCGGCGCCGTGAGCCGCTGCGGGCGGTACTTCGGCCGCGGATCAAGGGCCGCGTGGCCCTCCGGGGCCACGATGACCAGGCCCACCGCGGCGAGCAGGAGGGCGAGAAAGACGATGAACGGGAGCGTGAGGCCGTGACCGGCATAGCGGGCGAGCAGCCCGGCGATGAGCGGCCCCAGGGCCAGGCCGCCGATGTTCGCGATCGTGGCGACGATCCCGGCCCGGCGCGTAGCGACGCCGCCGGGGCCCGCGTCCAGGTCCGTGACGAACGCGGTGGCCGTGGCGACGGCGGCGCCCAGAGCCAGGCCCGTGAGCACCCGCGCGACAATAATGCCGGCCAGAGATCTCCAGGTCAAGAAGATAACGGCCGCGACAACGGCGACGGCCAGGGCTGGCAGCAGCACCGCACGCCGGCCATACCAGTCAGAGACGTGCCCGGCGAGCAGGAGGCTCACCACGATCCCCAGCGCGTAGACCGCGTAGACGATCGTGATGGTGAGCGACGACAGATGGTCTTGCCGCTCGTACAGACCGTACAGGCTGCTTGGGGCGGTCGAGAACGCCGCAACGGCCAGGAATGAGAAAGCGATCGCCCAGAAGCCCGCGCGACGCGACAGCCACGGCAGCGTCCCTCCGGTCAGCAGGGCAGTCCGTGTGGTCCCTCCGGTCAGCAGGGCAGTCCGTGTGCGGCCTCCCGCGTCATTGCCTGCAGTCATGAGTCCTCACCTCTCTGTGGCCGCTCATCGGCCTGCTGATCGCGCGAGAGCCCAATGTTGCCGCGTCATCCGCGCCGCACATCGTCAGGTCGTGTAATTGCATGAGCACCGCCCAGGGTCCGGATCGCATGCCGAGGAGGCGGCACGGAAACCACCGCCCGTTCCGGAAATCAAGATCTTTTTCGGAACGGACCGTGGAGCTTGTTTCCCGCGAGCCGGTCAGCCAGCGCGGCGGCGGCCTTTGGCGGACGGGAGCCGGGTCGTCCGCGGGCGGTGCGGAAGGCTAGATCAGGCTACCTTCACACGCGCGGGTCACCGCTTCTTCCCGGGATTCGGCGCCGAGCTTGCGGTAGATCACCCGTAGATGGGTCTTCAGGGTATTGGGCGTGACGAACAGCGAGCGCCAGGTCACCCCGGTTCACGGCCAGCAGCGCCAGATACTACGGTATCGGTGAGAGCTGATCCCGCCCCGTTCTGGAATTAAATTCATGATTAACTGAACGGGCTGTGGTGCATCATCCTCGCACGCTATTACCTGTTCGTCATGTAGGCCGAAGCGGCTTCCTGCGCGTTCTCCACGCTTTCCCGCTTCGGGCTGCGGGGGCCCGGTCAGGGCCGCACTCGACATCCGCCAGGGTCACGGGTAACGCTATTGTTCGCTCAGGCCTCCCCATACGCCGCCTGGACCTGATGCGTCCGCAACCCGAACGCCAGGCATTCTCGCCGGACCGGGCACCCGGCGTAAATCGCCTTCGCCTGCGCCACCTGGGCTAGCGATGGGCCCGCGCCGCCGGGCCGCCCATCGACCCGTCCCCGTGGGGCCCAAGCCATCACCGCCGACTACCATGCCGTGCCGCATGTGTTCTTCTGCGACCCTCGCGCCGGGGGCGTCGGGCTCAACGCCGACCAGGCCGAACGCGCCGGGTACCGCATCCGCGTGATCGACGTCGACCCCGGCCAGGCAGCGCCCGGAGCCGGCTCGCTGGGCGCGTGCGTACGGCTTAGGCGTGTTATGTAAGTTGAGCGCGGCTCGTGCTCGCACCTGGCGCAGGCGGCGCTAACGCAGGCAGCCTGACCTGCCCGGTCCGCTGACTGCGGTGCGGCGCCCAGTCATGATCATCGTTGCGTGGCCCTGTCCCGGACAGGCGCCGCCGAGCCCGGAGCGGTGCTGGCCGCCGGCCTGGCAACGACCGATGGCAGCAGGACGGCCGAGAAATTTATGTCGGGGGTATCCATGATGTTGTGATCTGCGGCGGGGCCGTTTGCCGTCTGCGGGAAGAAGAAGAACAGCCGGGCCGCGTACGTGGTGGCGTCCACCGCGTAGCTATAGGCCAGTGCCCCGGCAAGCAACCGCCTCCCGCCGGGCAGCCAGAGGATCCAGCCAGCGTCCTCTTGCGTCACCAGCCGCACGGCCGGGACCGCCCGCACCGCGCCAGTGCGGGTGTTCACGATCGCAAGAACGGAATCGTTGGCGCAGCAGGAGGAGTTGAGGCTCGCGGTCTGCTCGAAGACCGCCAGGCGCGTCCCGTCGGGCGAGAACGCGGCGCCCTGGGCGAAGCCATATGGCAGCGGGCTGCGGGCCGTCACGGTGGCGCGGGTGGCGGTGCTGGTGATCTCGATCGGGCAGTCCCCAGACGTGCAGGGGGCCGGTGCCCAGGCAATCAGGCTATTGCGGCCGCCCGGCGGGGTGTAGGTGCCGATGGCAACAGCGTCCCTGGCGACGAGCGTCACCTTCCCCGTCGCCGGGTCCCAGGTGGCGAGGTTCCACGGGCTGCGGGAAGGCCGGCCGGGATGGGCGCTGACGAGGATGCCGCCTCCGGCGCCAGCTGTGACCTCGCCCGCCACGTCGGGCTGGAGGTACCAGCCGGCTGGCGTGTGCAGGCGCCGCAGTACCCCGCGGCCGCTGGCGCGCAGCTCGACCAGGCTCGTGCTGGTCCGCTCGATGTACGCGTGCCTTCCGTCGGCTGACGGGAAGACTCCTATTCCGGGCCCCAGGCGCAGGGTCCTGCCCGTCGCGGGGTCGAATTCCCTGATGATCGCCACGCCGGTGCCGTAGATCCGGCCGCCGGCCTGGACGAGCCAGCCCGCTGCGGCCCATGCCGGGATGGTCCCGGCCACGTGCTGGGCCAGCGTAGCCACGTCGCCGATGTGCAACTGCCCGCTGTAGTCCACCCAGGCAACCGTCGCGGGCGGCAGCGAGAAGCCCGGCACGTGGTGCGCGGCCGCAGGTGGCTGCGCGGGGTGGGCCTGCCCGCGCCGGGGCTGATGCGACCAGACGCCGCTGCTCACGGCAACTGCCAGGCCGGCCAAGACGAGGCTGACCATCCCGGCGGCGAAGCGCCGCCGCCAGCGGCGACGCCGGGCCTCGGCGAAAAGCACCCGGACCTGCGCGGCATCCGGCAACCTGCGGCGTGGAGGGGCGATCAAGCGGGTCACCTCAGCTCTTGCCCCGCACTCAACTATGGATCTACTATGACTAGTACCATGCTGGATGTCAACATCGACCGCTCCGATCCGCTCCCGCTGCACGAGCAGGTCGCGGCGCGGATCCGCCGGGCCATCGCGGACGGCGAGGCGGGACCGGGCCAGCGACTTCCGCTGGCGACGGACCTCGCCGCGGTGCTCGGCGTGAACAAGAACACCGTGCTCCGTGCCCTGCACCTGCTCCGGGACGAGGGCCTGCTGGAGTTCCGCCGCGGCCGGGGCATCACGGTCGTCGGGACACCGCAACGCGGCGCGGTCCTCACCCGGGCCAAGGGCCTGGTCCAGTTCGCCCGCCGGCACGGCTACGGCCGTGAGGAACTCCTCCAGATGATCCGTGACCTGCCTCAGGACGCCTAACGGCGCGTTGCGTGAGCCCGGCCTTGCGACACGCCGCGCACGGTACTTGATCTGTGGGGACTCCTGCGGCAGCAAGCAGTTGTCAGGCTTACCCCGCCGCAGGAGTCCCTGCCATGCTGGCAACTGAGCTGCTGTTCGTCTACGTCTACTGCCTGGTTGATAACGCGATCAAGGCCGGCGCGCTGCTGATTCCGCGCCGGCCCGGCCCTGCTCCGGACTGCACCGACGCCGAGTTGCTGACCATCGCCCTGGTCCGGCACCTGCTCGGCCGCCGCAGCGAGAACGGCTTCCTGGCCGAGATCCGCCGCGACTGGCCTGGCCTGTTCCCGCACCTGCCGGACCAGCCAGAGGTCAACCGCCGCACCCGCTGGCTATGGGGCGCGTTCGAGCAGCTCTGCGCCGCCTGGGCAGCAACCGTCCCTGCCGATCCGGTGCAGCAGATCGACACCTCCGCGCTCCCGGTCAAGCATCCCTCCCGGGTCCGCGGCCCTGACCAGTGGACCGGGCCAGGTAACGACCTGGCTGCCCGGTTCGGCCGCGACGGCGCGCACGCCGAATGGTTCTACGGCTTCCGCCTGGCCATCCGCACCGACCTGGGCCACCGCATCATCCGCGCCTGGTCGCTGGTGCCGGCCGCCGTCGATGAACGCCAGGTCGGCACCGACCTGGTCACCGGCGACGCCGCCGCGATCGACGCGCTGCTGCTGGACAAGGGATTCAACGGCAGCCGGTTCGCCGCCGAGATGGCCGTCGGGCAGATCGAGGTGATCATCCCGCCCACCCGGGTCCAGCGCAAGACCATGCCCAAGAACCTGCAGCGGCTGATCGCCAGGCTCCGCAATCGGGTAGAGACCTCGTTCAAGGAGATCACCGACCAGATGGAACTCGCCCGGCACGGCGCGCACACCTTCGAAGGACTGCTGACCAGGACCGTTGCGACCCTCGCCGCCCACACCTTGCTGCTGATCCTGCTCGCAGAAGCGATCTGACCGAGAACCGTAACTCGCATAACGCGCCTTAGCCAGCTTGACGATGTGAATGCCCTGTGCATCGGCGAACTTGCTATTTGCGAGTCTGAGTGACCCGCCAGCAGCGATCGAAGGAGACCCATGTTGAGTGATTCGGTAATGAGCAAGCGCAAAGCGATCCCGCGCCTGATCCGCGCGGCGGCAGCAGCAGGTGCCCTCGGGCTCGCCGCGGCCGGCGGGCTGGCGGCCTTCGCCGGCCCGGCCAGTGCCGCCGACGCCCCGGGTGCCGCGGGCGCGGTGTACACCATGACGAACTCGGCCGGCGGCAACGCGATCGAGGCGTTCGCCCGCGCCAGCGACGGGTCGCTGACCCCGGCCGGCACCTACCAGACCGGCGGTGACGGCGGGGCGCTGAACGGGGGGCACTCGATCGTCGTGTCCCGCGACGGCAGCGTGCTGGTGAACGTCAACGCCGGCAGCAACTCGATCTCCGCGTTCGCCGTCACCCCAAAGGGCCTGCGCCTGATCGGCGCGGCCAGCTCGGGCGGCACCGACCCGGACAGCGTCACCATCGCCGCAGACAACGTGGTGTACGTGCTCAACGCCGGCTCGGAGACGATCGCCGGCTTCCGGCTCAGCCCGGGTCGGCTGGGCCCGATCCCGCACTCGGTGCAGCCGCTGGGCGGCGGAGCGCTGGTGCCCAAGCAGATCCAGTTCACCAACGACGGCCGGGTGCTGGTCGTCACCGAAAATGGCTCGAACACCATCGATACCTTCGTGGTCGGCCCCAACCAGAAGGCGGGCCCGGCGATCACCACGCGTCGACCGGCGGCGGCCCGTTCGGGTTCGACTTCAACCGGGCCGGTCACCTGCTGGTTTCCGACGCCGGCCTGTCCACCGGCCGCAGCGGCGCCAGCTCCTACGACGTCGCCGGTGACGGCACCGTGACCGCGAACGGCCCGGCGGTGCCCATCGATCAGGCCGCGGCCTGCTGGCTGGCCGCCGCCGGCCGCTTCGCCTACACCGCGAACGCGGGCAGCGGCAACATCGGCCGCTACGCCGTCGCGCCCGACGGCACCCTCACCGCCCTCGGCAGCACGCCGATCGAGAACGACCCGACGTCGTCGCCGCACGAGGAGGGCGTCAGCGCCGACCAGAACTACCTGTACGTCCTGGCCCAGGGCCTGTCCCAGATCGTCGGCTACCGGGTCGGCGCCGACGGCTCGCTCACCCAGGTGACCACCGCCCCCGTTGCCGCCGGCTCCTTCGGCGTCGGCGCCAACTGAGGCCACCTGCCACAGTTAACCACCGCCCGCGGGATACGGGAGGCGAGGGTTCTAACGTATCCCGCGGGCATCCGAGCGCGCTCCTCACAGATGCCGGATGATGTGCGCCCTAGCCGACGCCAGCACACAATCTCCGGCAACCCATCGTGATCAGCCCAGGCCCCGAGCGGGTCGCCTCTTATTTCACCGAGGACACGATCTTCAAGGGCCCGCACCCGTACAGCGTCGGACGGCAGGGCATCGCCGACTACTACGGCTCACAACCACTCGGCATGACGGCCACCTACAAAATCCTGGAAACAAGGCGGTTGGCCAGCGACCTCGTGCTCATGGCGCCGACGATCAACTCCTACATCCTCACCCAGCACATTCCGAACGCCGAGCTGGTCATCTACCCTGACTCCGGGCATGGTGCCCTGTTCCAGTACGCGCCGCTGTTCGTCAGCCAGGCCGCCCAGTTCCTCGACAGCGCTGTCCCGTTCCACGCCAGCTGAGAGGCGATCACCATGAGTCCAGCCACCACTCTGACGTCGTAGATGGGCAGGAGCTCTGGCTGGACCGCCGGCTCGGGGAGGATGGGCGTGACGTCGGCGGTCAGCATGGCGTGGATCGCGCGGCAATGGCCGAGCACGTGGCGCCCGGCGCCATTCCAGTAATGGACTGGAAAAGCACCTCACGTAGACCGATGGCATCCCGTCGCAGACCGGGAGCGGTTGCTGCCGTTTTATATCAGCCGTCACCTTGGCCACCTTCATAGCTAAATCGGCCATGGACGGCCTGATCGTCTCATAAGAGAGATTTTATCTCTATGCCCAATTTGTTAACGACTGCAACGGGCGCCAGATCACAGCCAGGGAGCTCAGCCGGGGAGCTCAGCCCGGGAGGTCCTCCGGGCGCTTTTTGGCGAGATGGCCGTGCAGCGCGCCCGTGGCCTGGCCGACTTCGATCAGGTAGCCGTCCGGGTCTCGCATGTAGCAGCGGATCTCCGCCTCGCGGTCGATGGGCGGCGTGACGAACTCCGCGCCCTTGGACTTCCATTCCTCGTAGCAGGCCTGGATGTCAGCGACCCGCAAGTTCAGGAAGATCGAGGTGGTGTCGCCGGGCTCGTAGTTGACCACCGAGATGCCTGGCTTGTCGGGGGTGGGCGGCCCGCCGGGATTCATCAGGATCCACGAGTTGGACAGCTTGACGACGCACGGGTTCTCCTCAAGGACCACGGTGCCGCCCAGGACGCGCGAGTAGAAGTCCCGGGACCGCGCCACGCTGCGGACGGTGATGAACATGGTCACGACGATGCCCCCGGCGGGCGCCGGCAGGCTGGCGACGTCAATGTAAGGGGAAGGTTCTGTCATGCGCTGACCGTTCCCCGGGCCGGGACGGCGCACGCGCGCCGGGACCCGGCCCGCCCGCGTGCTCGGCTCGGTCCCGCTGCGGTTCCCTCGTCCCTTTATCCCGAACCGACCGTGGCGGTTCTAGCCCCGGAACTGGCTCGTGGCCAGTTCGGCGCCCTTGACCAGGGTGCCCAGCTTCGCCCAGGCGATCTGCGGATGGACCCGGCACGCGAGGCCGCAGTCGGTGGACGCGACCACGTTCTCCCTGCCGGCCGCTTCTGCGAACCTGACGATGCGGTCCGCGACGAGTTCGGGGTGCTCAGCGCATAAACAGGCGCAGGCTGCGGAACAGCTGCGTGCCGCCCAGCAGGAAGAGGCACCGGCGGTAGCGGCGGACCCGCAGCAGCCCGCCCAGGCTGTAGTGCACCGTCCGGGTGAACGGGTTGATCTCGACGATCCCGGCGACCAGGTCCGGCCGCGTCGCCGCGGCGATGGTCGCGGCCCCGCCGGAGATGGAGTGCCCGATGATGACCGCGGGCCCGCCCAGGTGATCGATCAGCGCGAGCAGGTCGCCGGCGACGTCGGTGCGGGTGATCGACGCCCAGCCCATGCTGGACTCGCCGTGCCCGCGCAGGTCCGCGCTGGCCACCCGGTAGCCGGCCTGGGCCAGCATCGGGGCCAGGAACCGGTAGTCCGCGCCGCCGCCGTCCGCCGGATCGCCCTGGCCGCCGCGGTCCGCAGCGACCGCATCTGCCAGGCTATGGGCTCCACAGCCACCCCGCGGCTCAAGGCCGGCGCCCTGCAGCCATCCCCGCGGCGCTTCCTCCCGTCCGGCGTTCCCCCGGCGCTGCGGGTCGGCGGCCTGATCCCCAACCCGCTGGTGTCCGCCGGCGACGGACCGCCGGTCCGGCTGGACGCCATCCTGGCCGGACGCCCCGCCGTGCTGACCGTACGACGCCCCGGCGCCGCACTGGCCGATTTCTGCCGCCAGCACGGCCTGGTCCTGGTCCTGGTCCGGACACCCGGGACCGAACCGCCTAGCACCCAGCCGGACGCCGGCTGGATCGACGTCCGTCTTCCCGGCGACGCAGCGCCCGCCGGCCTGGGCGCCCTGGCAGCCGACCCGGCGCTGACCGTCCTCGTCCGCCCGGACCGCGTCGTGGCGGCGGTAGGGACCCGGTCCCGGCCGCCGCGCCTGCCCTGGTCACATCCCGACCGCCGCCAGGCCGGAGCGCCCGGCCACGGCCCCCCCGGCCGCTCATCCCGCGGCGTCTCCCGTCCCGACCACCCCCTAGGAAGTTCCCATGTTCGTCACCATCTCGCTGCTGCTGGCCGCGGCCTGCCTGCTCCCCGCGGCCGGCAAGCTGGCGGGCCAGCCCAGAATGCGGAAATCCGCCGCGCACTTCGGCATCCCCTGGCCCCGCTACCGGCTCGTCGGCGTAACCGAACTAGCCGCCGCCGCAGGCATCCTGACCGGCCTGTGGTGGCACCCCCTCGGCCTGGCCGCGGCAACCGGGATGGCCCTGCTCCTGATCGGCGCCGTGATCACCCACCGCCGGGCAGGCGACAGCGCCAAGGAGGCGGCACCGGCGCTGGCCGCCCTCGCCCTCACCATCGCCTACCTGGCCATCGCCCTCAGCAGCTGAGCAGGTGAATGCCCAGCCGCAAAGCACCGGCTTGCGCCCCTCAGCGTGCTTGTCGTGGGCAGACCCGAGGGCGTAACATCCCGGGTCGTTCGGAAATCAAGATCTTCCTACCCAAACGAGCTCGCCGCGCACGACCAGCACGGCGCTGCTACCCCGCGCGCCTGATCCAGCACCCCATCCAGCACCGCCCGCTCCCCGTGGCGATCCAGCAGCCCGGTTCCAGGACGACTTCCGGACGTGCTCATTGCTGCTCTGACCCTGCCGCTCAACTGGCAACTGCCGCCGACGTGATCAGCGTAGGCCACTGGAATGAAGACCACCGCTGGCCAGGCGTTGCGCTTCGCGGCCGCGTCGGGCCGCCGATGCGGCAGGCCAGGTGCGCCGGCACAGCCCTGAACCATGGCGCCGCTGCGCGCGAGGGTCACCGCCCGTCGGCCTGGTGACCTGGCCGCGCCCGGAGGTGGAGGGCGCCGCTCCCCGCTTCACCAGGTCACGGTTGTGCTTTGTCATGTCAAGGCTACCCATGTCGGTGGTCACATGTCCCGGCCCGGGCAGCGGGAAGACGGTGCTGCTGCGATCCTGGATCGGCCAGGCGGGCGCGGCGGGGTTGTCGGAGCGCGTCGCGCGGCAGCCGGCCCGGCGCGGTGAGCGGGATCCGCAGCGGTTCTGGCTGTCGGTGCTGGCCGCGTTGCGGCAGACGGCTCCCGGGGTCGGCGCCGCCGGGGCTGCGGTTCGTGCTGGCGACCCGGCATGATGTGCGGCGGCGCGCTGATGAGCAGGCTGAGCAAGACCGGCGTGTGGCGGGGATTCGACTGGCAGAGGACGGCGCAGATCGGGGTAATCGGTGCGCCGCCAGCTACTCGCTTGGCGGGAACGTCACGCGCGCCGAGTCGGCAGGAACTCGACGAGCGAGCGTTCCGATCACGCTCAGCTAGCACAGCCGGTCTGCGGTCGTTACGCGAGATCGCCTTGCGCGCCGGTCTTAGTCTGAGGCGCCTTCACTGCTGCTCCGAACTGGACGATAGGTGCGATGGCATTCGCGATCAGGGTCCTCCACGCGTCCGGACATCGTCCTGCGTGCCGCAGGCCGTACCATCTCCCCGCACGTTACGATGATCTCGTGAGGGCCCAGCCTGCCGAGCGCGACGACCCGCTCGACCCACAGCGGATCTTGGACCGGCTGCCCGAGGACGAGCGTGAGTCCTTCCTGGAGCAGTACCAGGAGGCGGTGGAGAATGCCCGTGCCCCCGCCGGCTGGAAGCAACTGCGGCGCGTTCTGCGGCTGTGGAGATTCCATGCCGACGCTCTCGGAGAGCCCGGCTACCGGGAGGCACTGGATGCCGCTCGCGGGCCGGTCAGCGACGGCATGCCGCTGGAGGAGGCTGTCGGTGTGTACCGCCCGGCCTCGTGACCTGGCGGCCGTGGCTGGAGGATCGTGCCCTGCGCCAGATGCAGGGCTTGCCGTCTGAGGCTTTCGACATGCTGGTCCGTACGCTGGCTCGGATCTGCGACGACCCGTATGACCCGGTATTCAGCGTGCCCGTCCCGCCGGTGCCGGGCAGGCGCGTCGCTGACCTGGGCGACTTCGGTTTCATCGAGTTCATCGCCGACGAGGCGACGGAACTGGTTCGTGTTTATCACCTGGTGTGGACCGGTTAGCCATCACCACATCGCCGCAAGTCGGCGAACTCACCCTGCGCTGGCGACAAGATCCTGGAAGTGCTACACGCCCGCCAGCGGAGCCCTTGCTCTATGCCGGGCTGTGGTGATCTTGGACGTTGGTCCGGGAACCACTTGCGGGAACCACCGTGCAGACTCTCCCAGGCGTCCCGGGGCATCTCAGGGCATGGTTTCCGCAGTTCAAGCGCATGAAACCGGGTCTGCGAGCTGGACTTTATTGTGGGCTGTTTTCGCCTTACAAGCGAGAAGCCGGTGGTTCGAACCCACCTGCGCCCACCAAAGTTTCCGCAGCTAGGTGACAATTTTTGAAACGCTAATCGCAGGACTGGGAACCACAGCCGGGAACCACCGGTGCATGCTCCCTGACGGGGAAGGCGTGCCCGGCGGCCAGAGTGTGCCGTGCGGCGGCACGCACCCGCCGCCGCTGGAGTCGCGTGTGGGCCACAGGAACCGCGGTGTCCGGCCTGGCTGGTGCACGCCTGCATTGTTGTGAGCCTTGGTGGCTGGCGTGCGCCCGAGGAGGCCCGGGCGATTTGGCGGGGACGAAGACGGGATGGGTGTTCAACGAAGGAAGGCTTCCCGGGCTCGTCAGGGCTGCAGCACGCACTCATGCCGAGAAGAGTGAGTCTTACCGCATCCGCATAGCCAGATTGCCCCGCGTATTTCAGATTTCCGTACTTGTCTAAAGGGGTGGTACCAGGACGAAGTAGCGGCTGAGCAAAGACGTGTCCCCTTGAATATCGAGTTTGCCGGTCACTGGACGGTGCCAAAGGAAAAGCGCTAGATCAGACGCGGCGCCCGAGATTTGAATGTCGTAATGACCGTCAGGCGCACCGAGCAGGACAGCGTCGCCGTCGAACCGCACCACCCACCTCCCCGGCCCGTCCGTGCGCTGGAACACGAACCGCTCGCCGTGCCCTGGCTGCTCCTCCGGAGCCGTCGCGCGGAAGCGCGCACGGAGGTCCGCCGAACCGTCATGGAACCAGCCAAGCAAACCGGCCGGCACCGGGGACCGCTGCGGCGCGTGGGCAGGAGGCAGCCAGCCCCGCCATTCCTCCGCCAGCCCCAGCCACGGCATCTCCCCGCTCTCCGGCGGCCGCTGCATCCGCTCGCCGATAACGCGTGACACAGCTCGGTGCACCACTCCCAGGTGCAAGACCAGGTCGGTCGCAACCCATCCCGGGCACGACGGGACAACTGGAGCGGCCTCAAAACCTGCTGCCACGCGCCCCGCGGCCTCGAAAGCGGCGACTTCCCGAAGGAAATGCCCGACATAGTCCACAGTGATCCCTTCCCGCCACGCCCTGAAGCGCCCGTCCCCGCTTGACACCCTAGTTCTGAGGGAAATCAGGTGACCGCTCATGCCGCGATGATTCAGGCAGCTGGTTCACGAGGGTGTCGAGGCGGCGCAACTAGCCTGGCTGGACGGCTCGCTGGCTGTAACCCGCCGCCTTGGCCCGTCAGCAGCCGCCGGATTTCCGCGACGAGTTGCTTGCCTGGCGGGAACCCGGGGACGTCGACCTCGATCTGGGGATCGCCACCTTCGGCGATGCGCTGCCACCGGTCGAGCGCTGTCTGGGTGAACTGGGCGTCGGTAAACACCCAGAACCGGTCCGCGGCAATGGCATCGGCCGCCAGGTCGGCCACGGCGGCAGGTGCCATCCCTTCATCGATGGCGCGCTGGAGGTGCGGAGTCATGACCTCAGCGGTCGCCGCGGGCGGGGGGACCTCGCCCAGGCTCTGCGGCCAGTTGCGTTTGGCCTGGTGGATGGCGGTACGGACCCAGCTCGGGCACAACACGCTGACTCCAACAGGAAGCCCTACCATCTTCATCGCCCGGTAGAGGTCTTCGGAGATCGCGACCACGGCGTGCTTGGTCGCGTCATAGGAGGGACTAGCACCCGGGATCAGCCCGGCGACACTCGCGGTGTTGACGATGTGGCTTTCGCGCTGCACGGCCAGCACCGGCAGGAAAGCCCGGATCCCGTGGATGACTCCCCACAGGTTGACCCCGAGCACCCACCTCCACGCGGAAACCGGGCCGAACCACGGGTCCGCATTGCTGGCCACGCCCGCGTTGTTGCACACCACGTGCACCGCCCCGAAGCGATCAACCGCGGCAGCCGCCAGGGCATTGACCGCGGCCTCGTCGCTGACGTCGGTCGGCACGGCGAGCGTCTTGGCGCCCAGGCCCGCGACCTTCTGCTCGGCAGCCTGCAGCGCAGGCTCCTCGACGTCGGCCAGAACCACATCGAGCCCGGCACGGGCGAAGCGCTCGGCCAGCGCCAAGCCGATACCACTGGCCGCCCCTGTCACGACGGCAACCTTCCCCGCGGTCAGCTCCATGGTCGCCTCCCCTTATCAACCTGGCTTCAAGCTACACCGTCGGCTTTGCCCTGGACAGCGAGGAAGCCGGACTCCCCAGCCTGCAAAGACCCAGCGGGCTCTGAATGACCTTCATGGCCAGGAAATGCGCACGATCTGGATTCGTGCGGCCATTCCTGGGCTCGTCCGCCAATGGGCCCCGCGCAATCTCACGGGCAGGGAAGACCGACAGCAACAGATGGCTCGGATACGCATCTTCAAGCACCCTCACATGCCGCATATCGCGCGTATGGGTAGGTCAGTCGGGCTGGCGGCCGGTCATGGTGGCTGTGGTGGACCGGTCCGCGCGAGGGTATCGGTGCGGCGCAGGGCGTCGGGCAGCCGGTACCGGCAGGCCATGTCCCGGACCAGGTCTGCCGCGTCGGCGGCGGGCATTCCGGCCGCGGTGACGAACAGCGGGCGTGCTGAGGATCCGCGCAGGACCGGCACGGCGTGGGTCGCGGTGCGGAACGGGGATTTGGCCACCCCGATCACCGGGATGCCGAACTCGGCGTGCGCGCGTGCGCTCAGGCCGGGCCGGCCGCCGGGGTCCAGGTCGGCGTAGCCGTCCACCACCAGCAGGCGCAGCCCCTCTAGATCGGCCAGGACCGCACGCAGCGGCGGAAGCTCACGCAGGTAGAACTCGCCCGGTCGGTAGGGCGCTACCCGGGGGACCAGCGCGGTGCGTTCGGCCAGCACGTGCGCGAAGGCCGCATCGGCGGCCAGGACGGCGGCTGCCAGGGCGCCGCCGGTGCTCAGGTAGTGCACGTCCACGGCGGCGCACACGCCGTGGTCCGGGCGCTCGCCGGTTTCCATGTCTTGAGGATGCCCGAACCCGTCCCGGGCATCAGGACGGTGTTCTGGCAGTGGCCCGCACGGGTCCGCAGCAGGCGGCCTGGCCGATCACGAAACGTAATTGGACTGCGTCGGGCACGCGCACGTGTAACCGCTGATAGGCGCGTGTTCCGGTTCTTTGGCGCTCGCCTGTTCAGGCAGACAGATCTGGACGACCTGCGCTTGACCCATAGACGAAAGCGAACTTTCGGTCATGCCGGTGCCCGGAAGTGGATGGGGCCTCTTGCCTGAGGCTGCCAGCTTCACCACCTTGTGGCAGGCGCTGCAGGACAACCTGGCCGTGATCGCCCGGCGGGCGTCCACGCTAGCGGCCTAGTTCAACCGCGCAGGCCGCCTAGCAGCCGCGATGGCGCCGTCAACACTGAACGGCAGGCGGCGCCGCTCACCGCCACCCATGCTTGATGAAGTCTCGCACGGCCGATTCGCGCGGCGCCCGGTCGAAGTCGGTGACCACCCAGGTCGCGCCCGCGCCTGCCCACCGCTGCGGGTCGTCATCCGGCGGGATCTCGGTGATGACGTCGAACGGGGTGTCCACCGCGCGGAGCACACGTGCCTGGGCAGCCATCTCAGCGAGCTCGCCGGGGCCGTCCACGCCGATCGCGAACAGGCCGTCCCAGCGTGCCGCCCGCCGCACCGGGCGGCGGTTCGGCCATACCCCGGCGACCCACACCGGAATCCGCGGCCGCTGGACTGGGACCGGCTCGAATTCCCCGCCCCAGTACCTGGCCAGATCGTCGAGGCCCTTGTCGAGGAGCCGTGCGCGCTCACGCGGATCGGTGACCTCGCCGAACGGCTCAAGCTCGCCGTGGCTCGAGGCGCCGAGGCCGACGCCGAGCGTCAGCCGGCCGCTGCTCAGCAGATCGAGCGTGGCGGTCTCCCTGGCGACCTTGTGCACGCGCCGCCGCGACAAAGGCGTGACCATCGGCCCGATCCGCACCGAACTGGTGGCACCCGCGACCGCCGCGAGCGAAATCCACGGGTCGGCCACCGCGCGCACGTCCCGGTACGCCATGTGGTCCCATACGAAGAACCCGTCCCAGCCGCTTTCCTCCGCTGCGACGGCCGGGCTGGCCAGCACACGCGGATCGGCGAGCTCGCCGAACGGCGCGACATCGATAGCGCGTTTCACCGGTCAACCGTACCCTCCCGATAGTGTGCCGCCCGGCCGGAATGACTCACGCCAGGTCTCCGGCTACCAGCGGGAGGTCACCGTCAGGATGGCCTTCGCCAAGGTCGAAACCCCGGCACCTGTGAACAGATATCCCCCGCACAGTGAACGCCACCAACGAAAGCCGCGCGCGTACCCGCCGTTCTGGCGCGTCGGGTCAGCCGGTCTCAGGCAATCCCGGGCCGAACCGAACTGGCTGTTCTGTGCGGTAGGCGGCTGACCGGCACTAGGGTGGTGGCTGCCGCCTGTTGGTTCGGGAAGCGTGGGGCGATACTGGGCAGATGGCGGTCGATGACGATGACATCAGGCTGCCGCTGGTGCTCGGGCCGGTGTCGAACGGGGAGTTCCTCCCGCTGGCGGCAGCGCCGGCCGACGTCCGGCTGGTTCGTGCGGTCCTGGACCGGGCGGCCGCGGCGGCGGACGCGCTGGCCATGGACCGGCGGCTGTTCCTGCAGACCGCCGGCGGCATGGCCGCAATGCTGACCACGATCAACCTCGCGGCATGCACGTCCCAGGCTCACACCGCGGCGAGGCCGACGACGCCCGGCGGCAGCTACCGGACGCCTGCACCGGAACAGCTGCCCGAGTGCCGTGCGGCGCTGGGCAGCCGGGGCGAGTTCATCGTGGACGTGCACACCCATCACGTCATGCCGTCGCTTCCCTGGCGGACCACCGCGCCGGACACTTTGCGGCTGGTCCTGGACATGGTGCCACCGGACTGCACCGCGGCCAACCCCCTGACCTGCGTGGACCGGGCCGCGTACCTGCACGACATGTTCCTGTCCAGCGACACGACCGTGGCGCTGCTGTCCGACCTGCCGAGCACGGGTGAGTCCAACGATCCGCTGCCGTTCAGCGCCGCCGACGACACCTGGCAGCTCGCCAGCTCGCTCACCAGGGGGGGCCTGAGCCGGCTCCTGCTGCAGAACGTGGTGGCGCCCAACTTCGGGTCGCTGGCCGAACGCCTCGACGGCATGACCGCGACCACCGAGACCCGCCGGGTGTCGGCGTTCAAGGTGTACACCGCCTGGGGCCCCGGCGGGCACGGTTTCGACCTGGACGACCCGGCGATCGGGCTGCCCGTGGTCCAGCACGCGCACGACCTCGGAGTGAACGTCCTGTGCGCGCACAAGGGGCTGCCGCTGCTCAACTTCGAGAGCACCTGGA
Source organism: uncultured Actinomycetes bacterium (assembly GCA_963742795.1). GTDB lineage: Bacteria > Actinomycetota > Actinomycetes > Streptosporangiales > Streptosporangiaceae > Palsa-504. Next base: position 57,367 of record CAVUNL010000012.1, on the reverse strand, counting down.
ACCAGCCGCGGGACATGGTCGCCGTGTCGCGGCAGTTTCCCGCCATGCAGTTCGTGGTCTACCACGCGGGCTGGACGCCGCAGTATGTCGAGGGCCCCTACAACCCGGCGAACCCGGTCGGCGTTGACTCGCTGATCTGGGCGCTGGACCGCTATCGGGTGCCGCCGAACAGCAATGTCTGGGCCGACCTGGCCACGGTGTGGCGGAGTCTGCTGGCCGACCCGGTGCAGGCCGCGCACGTGCTGGGCAAACTGCTCTCGCGACTGGGCGAGGACCGGATCCTGTGGGGTACCGACAGCGTCTGGTACGGGCCGCCGCAGACCCAGATCATGGCGTTCCGCGCATTCGAGATCTCCCCCGAGTTCCAGCAGCGGTACGGCTACCCGGCCCTGACGGACGCGGTCAAGGCGAAGGTCCTCGGCCTGAACGCGGCCCGGTTGTGGGGCCTGGATCCGCACGCCACCCGGTGCGCGCTGGCCTCCGATACCCTTTCGCGCAACCGCTCCCTGTCGCGCGCGCTGGCCGAAACGGGCGAACTGCCGGCCCCCTGGGTACCCAGGGGGCCAGTCACCCGCGGGCAGATCCTGCACTGGCTGGCCCACGAGCCCGGTCCCTGGATACCCGCATGACGCGGGGGCGCCGGGCAGACGGCCCTCGCGGGCGGCGGCCCCGGTGGCGGCACCAGGACCAACGGCCAGGCCGAGGTGCTGGCCCGGGCGGAATCCCTGGGCGATGTTCACGATGACGCGATGATGTTCACTGTGACGGCTCGGTCGACCCGCCCGCCGCCTGACCTGCCTGCCCCCAGGCACTGGTCGGTCGTTACAGACGGTGACAGCTCGACGGGTCGGACGACACGCGATATCCGCCGATCTGCGCGGGCAAAGCCTGTTGGATATTGGTCGTTACTACGAGGCGCAGATTGTGGTGTTCTGGGCACCCTTACTCGAAGGTCTGGAGTTCCTGGGACAAATATACAAGTCGAATCTTCCATCACGCCAATATTGATTAATGCCGTCTGGCATTTACGTGCCTCAGATTACAATTACAAACGGTCCATGAAAAGCAGCCTCTGCGCTTCTGCCTCGGCGGTCCGGACTTACCCACACTGGCCGTCGACCGCCGTCACCGTCCCATTGTGGTAGTTCTGTCATCACGTGTCACTCTAGAACCAGAGCGCTCTGCCTGCCTGTCGAGTTACATCAGGCGATTAGGTGAAAAGACGTGTCCTTATTGCAGCCGTGCTAGCTTTGGGAGCCGGGACCTGCGATCACGGTAGCAGGGTGGGTGACTGCAAGGGGGTGGGCGTGGCCAGCGTCGTTTATCCGTATCTGACTTCAGGCATCAGGGCCTGATGGCTCCATGCTGACGACAAGGCTGTCCGGAGGGGCGGCCGCCGAGAGGCCCTGCAGCCTCTTTCGTGCGGCGGATCAAGGGGCAGAGGAGGCTCGCGTGGCCTGGAGGCGTGATGGGGGATGACCGGCCCGGAGCCGTCGGGTTCTTGGCCGGTTTCTCCGCCGGTTCGCGGATTGCCGGGTACCGGCTGGAAGAGCAGATCGGCGAGGGGGGCATGGCGGTCGTATTCCGGGCCCGGGATGAACGGCTCCAGCGACAGGTGGCGCTCAAGATCCTCTCGCCGGCGCTGGTGGCAGATGAGGAATTCCGGCGTCGTTTCATCCGTGAGTCCCGGTCAGCAGCGGCAGTGGACGATCCGCATATCATCCCGGTGTTCGAAGCCGGTGACGCGAACGGGGTGCTTTTCATCGCCATGCGGTATGTACCTGGCGGTGATGTGGGCGCGCTTGTGCGTCGGCTAGGTCCGCTGCCCGGTGCACGCGCCGCTGCGATTGTCTCCGCGGTGGCTTCAGCTCTAGATGCAGCCCATGCCGCGGGGCTGGTGCACCGGGATGTCAAGCCGGCCAACATGCTCGTGGATGCGCGGCCGGACCGGCCTGACCATGTGTACCTATCAGATTTCGGGCTGACCAAGGGTTCGTGGTCGTCGACCAGCCTGACGTCAACAGGTCGCTTCATGGGAACGCTGGATTACTCCGCACCCGAGCAGATCCGGGGCCAGAAAGTCGACGCGCGCACCGATGAGTACGCGCTGGCGTGCGTGGCGTTCGCTTTGCTGTCCGGCAGGCCGCCATTTCACCGGGACGAGGCCATGGCGGTGATGTACGCGCAATTGTCGGAGCCGCCGCCGATGTTGGGATCACTTCGGCCGGGCCTTCCGCCCGAAGTAGATGAAGTCATGCGGCGAGCCCTGGCCAAAGCCCCTGAAGACCGGTATCCCAGTTGCGGGGAGTTTGCTGAGGCGCTACGTGTCGCGCTCGGGCTCCGGCGATACAGCTCTGATGCGACTAGTCCGCCACACCAGCCGGCTCTGACCGATTACGCGACATCGCTGGCTGATCACGCGAGCTTGACCGCCAACCCCCCGGCTGCCAGGCGCTCAGACGAGGCAATCGAGCTATATCAGCGGACTTTGGTCCACCAGCGGCACACGCTGGGTTCCGATCACCCGGACACGCTGGCGACCCGGTTCAGCCTCGCCCGGGAGATGGCGGCGTGCGGGGATCACGCCGGGGCAGAGGAAGAGTTCCGCGCCGTGTTCGCGGCCCGGCAGCGCAAGCTGGGCCCAGATCACCCCGAGACGCTGATCGCCCGGTTCAGCATCGCTCAGCAGCTGGCGGCGCGCGGGGATCACGCCGGGGCAGAGGAAGAGTTCCGCGCCGTGTTCGCGGCCCGGCAGCGCAAGCTGGGCCCAGATCACCCCGAGACGCTGATCGCCCGGTTCAGCATCGCTCAGCAGCTGGCGGCGCGCGGAAATCACGCCGGGGCAGAGGAAGAGTTCCGGGGGTTGCTAACCGGGCTGCGGCGCGGGCTTGGTCCGGACCACCCGGACACGCTCGCGACCTGGTTCAGCATCGCCCAGCAGCTGGCGGCGCGCGGGGATCACGCCGGGGCGGAAAAGGAGTTCCGGTACATGCTGCCCCACCTGCAGCGCAAGCTAGGCCCAGATCACCCGATGACCCTGATTGCCTGGTCCATCATCGCCCAGCAGCTGGCTGCGCGCGGGGATCACGCTGGGGCGGAAAAGGAGTTCCGGGACATGCTGCCCCAGCTGCAGCACCAGCTGGGCCCAGATCACCCCAACACGCTGGCGGCCACTGAATGGATCGATTACATCCAAGCGAAAAAGGACGATCGGTCCTCCGCGCCGCGACCCCGCAGTTGAGGTAAACGTTCGGGCCCGCGGGCTAGCGTCCTGGCGTTCGTCAGCAACGGAGGATCACCGAGGTCGAGGCGGCCCGGAGATCGGGGCCGAGGACCTGCAGGGTGACCGTGCGCGACGCGCTGCCGTGGCCGCTGCCCTGCACGGCGACGGTCACGTACACCGCGTTCTGCCCGGCGGCGACCGACTCGCTCAGCGGCTGCGGCGCCTGCCGGTCCGGCTGGAACAGCCACTGGTAGGAAACCGTCCCGGCGGTGCCGTTGGTGCTGATCTGGCCGGTCACGTCGACGCCGCAACCGCTCGGCGTCTGGTGAATGATCGTCACCCCGGTCACGTGGAACGGCGCGTGGTGGAAGCGCAGGTATAGCACCACGGCGCTGGCCGCCAGCAGGATCACGGTGAGCGCCGCGCCGGCTCGCCCGCGCCATCGGCGCGGCCGCCGTGGCGACTCGTTCGCGTGGCCGGTGCGCCAGATGCGCTCGGCCGTATGCGTGGCACCAGTTGGCGGGGGGGCGTGAACCCCGGGACCGTACCTCGTGAGCTTCGCTGCCGGATCGGCCCGCCCGGCACGGGCCGGCTGGTCGGTCGGCCTGGCGTGGGCCGGGGTGTAGGACGGCCCGGCCGCCGCGGGCTCGCCGCGCCCGGTGCGCATCGGCTGATACGTGGACCCGGCATGCGTCGGCGGGCAGAGATGCTCGATTTTCGCCGGCAGGAAGGAGCGCGCGTCTTCGGCCGGCGGGTAGGGGCGGTCGATTTCCGTCGGCAGGAAGGGGCTCGCGCCTTCGGCTGGCGGTTGCTCGTCCCCGACGTGGTTCATGCGGATCCCCGCTGTCCTGGCGGCCACTGGCTCTATATGGCCTCGCCTACGAAACGTATTTCTCTAATCAAGCAGAGCAGTCGATATGTCTCTGCCGGGATGCAGACGCCGCCGAGCCGGAGCAGCCTGACGCCGAAGCCCGTCCGCGTCTCGACGGCGCGAAACCACCGCTAATGCTAATACATCGGGCTATGACCGGTGGGGCAGACGGGGTGATGCTATATCGTCAGGATCTCCGGGGAACCGTGGCGCGCTCATCTCTGTCACGTAGCGGCGGGAATCTTCCATTTCGCGATGACGGCAGTCCCCCTGCTGTGAGAGCTCTTCGCACAACTAAATCAACATGTGCCGCCTGGATTGTCCCAGTTCGGGGCAAATGTGTATACATATGCGGTTACTGGATGCCCGTACCGCATTCGGCCGCTGTGTCAATTTCCTGAGATGCGATAGTCCCACTGGGCAAGCCGCAACACCCACCCTTGCCTAAATGCGAAACGAACTCAGGTCAACCGTCAGGATTCTCCGAACGTCATACATGTATCCGTATTGCGCCATACGATCTAGTACATGCCGTAAGACCAGTAAGGTACCGGCCGCACATCTTCCATGACTGTCCCGGGGTGGGGGGATCAATGTGAGTGTGTCCCAAGGCAAGCACAGGTTGTTGCACCAGAGCGATATGAGGTCGCGGGTGACACCAACGATAACCCGGACGAGCCACAGGCCCATGCCCTGGCGGTCGTTGCGTTCCGCCGGATTTCCGGCACTTACGACCGCGGCAAGCAGCGTGACCATCGCTTTCGTGTTACTGGCCGGATTCGTTGCCGGATCACCATCTCCCGCGGCTCAAACATCAACAACGACCGTCGCCCGGTGAACAGCGCGGCATTACGCGGTGCACGGGACAGCGCACCCGCCCAGCGACAGGCCATTGTGGCGCGCGTAACGCCCTCGGCCTGCCAAGACAGGCACAAGGCCATCTTCACGAACCCTAGCTCGGCAGCGAGGTCGGCTGCCGAGCGGCAGCACCGGCACAGCGGGCCCGCCAGTCGCGGCCCGGCGCCCGCGCGAAAGGAGACTTCCCGATGCTCGATGACACGATGGTCACCGGCCAGGTGACCCGCGCCGGAAACGGCAGCGAGCAGGCATGCGTGGCCGGGTGGAGCGTTCCGGGGTACACCGGGCTGAAGGCGCTCGGCTCAGGTGGTTTCGGTGATGTGGTGCTAGCCCGGCACGAGGAGTCGGGGACCCTGGTGGCGATCAAGTACCTGCGCCGGAACCTGCTGTCTGATACGCGGTTCGCGGAGATGTTCCGCGGCGAGGCAAAGGTGCTGGCCTCGATGGATGATCCGCACGTGGTCCGGCTGTATGAGTACATCGAGTCGCCGTCGGGGGCGGCGATCGTGATGGAGCTGGTGGACGGGGTCTCACTGCGGCAGATCCTGGCGCGCCAGGGCGGGACCACCTCGGAGGCGGCGCTGGTGGTACTGCAGGGCTCGCTGCTGGGCCTGGCCGCGGCGCATGCGCGGGGGGTGGTGCACCGGGATTACAAGCCGGACAACGTGCTGGTGGACGAGGACGGGGCGAGTAAGCTGACCGATTTCGGGATCGCGGTCAGGGCCGGGGACCGGACGGCCGCGGGGGGCACGCTGGCGTACGCGCCGCCGGAGCAGTTCGCCGGCGGGCTGGCCAGCCCGGCCGGGGATGTGTACGCGGCAACTGCCACGTTTTTTGAGTGCCTGACCGGGCGGCCGCCGTTCCGCGGGGATTCCGCCGCGGCGCTGTTGTACCAGCATATGTCCCAGCCGGTGCCGGTGGACGCGGTGCCCGAACCGGTGCGGCCGCTGGTGGCCGCGGGGATGGCCAAGAAGCCCGAAGACCGGCCGCCCGACGCGACCACGTTCGTCGCCGCGCTTAACCAGGTCGCAGCGGAGGCCTACGGCCCGGACTGGCACGAACGCGGCCGGTCGCACCTGTGCGAGGCGGCGCTGCTGCTGGCGGCCCTGTGGCCGTCCGGCGGACCGGCCGCGGTCCAGGGCACCACCGTGGAGAAGATCCGCCTGCGCCGGCGCCCCCGGCATTCCGGCGCGGTCAAAGCGGCCATCGGGGCCGCCATCGTGGTCGCGATCGCAGGCACGGTCCTGGGCGTCCGCTTGACGACCGGGTCCAGAACGTCCCTCTCAGGTCCTGTCACGCTTCCGGCGGTCACCGGCGCGTCCCCGGCCAGCGGCAGCACCGCGGGCGGGACCACGGTGACCATCACCGGGACCGGGCTGGCCGGCGCCACCGTCGTCAGCTTCGGCGGCGTAGCCGGCACGATCACCGCCGATTCGGGCACGCAGATCACCGTGACCAGCCCGCCCAGAACCGGCACCGCGGACCGCACCGTGACCAGCGCGGCCATCACGGCCGATTCAGGCACGCAGATCACCGGGACCGGCGCCGGCACTGTGGACCTCACCGTGACCACCCCGGTCGGCACCTCAAAAAGCACCGCCGCCGACCACTTCACCTACACCGCCGCACGCCCCGCGGTCACCGGCGCATCCCCGGACGGCGGCAGCACCGCGGGCGGGACCACGGTGACCATCACCGGGACCGGCCTGGCCGGCGCCACCGGCGTTCGCTTCGGCGGCGCCGCTGCGACCATCACCGCCGATTCGAGCACGCAGATCACCGTGACCACCCCGCCCGGCACGGGCACCGTGACCATCACCGTGACCACCCCGGCCGGCACCTCAAAGATCACCGCCGCCGGCCACTACACCTACACCACACGGCCGAAACCGACCCAGTTGATCTCCTTCACCGCCCCGGCGTCAGGGACGGCGGGCGGCTCGGCGGCCTTGTCGGCCACCGGCGGCGGCTCGGGCAATCCGGTCGTGTTCTCCGTTGATGCCTCCAGCGGCCCGGGGACGTGCACCGTGTCCGGGTCTACGGTGACCTACACCGCCGCGGGCAGTTGCGTCGTCGACGCCAACCAGGCCGACAACCGCAAGTACGCCGCCGCACCCCAGGTCCAGCGCACGATCACGGTCAACGGGATATCCCAGTCGATCTCCTTCACCGCCCCGGCGTCGGGGACGGCGGGCGGCTCGGCGGCCTTGTCGGCCACCGGCGGCGGCTCGGGCAATCCGGTCGTGTTCTCCGTTGGCGCCTCCAGCGGCCCGCAGGCGTGCACCGTGTCCGGGTCTACGGTGACCTACACCGCCGCGGGCAGCTGCGTCGTCGACGCCAACCAGGCCGGCAACCGCAAGTACGCCGCCGCACCCCAGGTCCAGCGCACGATCACGGTCCGCAAGATACCGCAGTCGATCTCCTTCACTGCCCCGCAGGCGGGGGGAGTGAAGTTCTGGGCGGACTTGTCGGCGACCGGCGGCGGCTCGGGCAATCCGGTCGTGTTCTCCGTCGACCGCGCCAGCGGCCTAGGGGTGTGCCGCGTGTCCGACACTACGGTGACCTTCACCGCAGTGGGCAGCTGCGTCATCGACGCCAACCAGGCCGGCAACCGCAAGTACGCGGCCGCACCCCAGGTCCAGCAGACGATCAGGGTCATCAAGGTTGCCCACCCGTTCGCCGGTTCGGGTTTGTCGTCATAGGACCGGGTTGATCCTGGCGTGCCCGGGATGCTCCGCGCGCTGCGCGAGACGGTCGGCGACATTACCCGGCTCGACCCGATCGCTGGTGACCATGTGATCTGGCTCGGGACCCGCTGGACGGTGCGTGACCGGCACCCGCATCGGCGCAAAGGCGAGTGCCGCGGCCAGGCATGCGAACGGCAGCGGGGGGAGGAGGTATCTGTAGTCGAAGTCCGCGGTGGCGATTGGGAACACGAGCAGGACAACCGCGGTGATCCACGGCAGCATGCTGCCCGTGCGGCGGCACCAGGCCAGGCGTGCTGGCTTGCGGCGAATGCGCACGACGCCGCCGAGTCCGGTGAGCAGGATCAGCCCGAACAGCGGTCCGCAGGTGAAGAACAACCGCTCATACCAGCTGATCAGGATCGCGAACGGCTCGACAACCTGGCTCGGAGTCGTGTGACCGTACTGCACTGCGTCCTGGAACGGGGTACCGCCGGGGACCCAGGACCGGTCGGCGGGGATGACCTGTGGCTCTAGGTGGAAGTAGTAGAAATATACGGTCTCGGCGTTCGGATAAGGCCGCCGGGGCCATAGCACGGACTGCGCCAGGCCGCTCAGCACCGAGTGCAGGTAGCCGAGCGGTTGCGCCTTGATGGCGCGGAAGGCGAAGTCGCGGAGTAGGGCGTCGTTGGCGGCGCTGAAGGGACCCCCCGCGAGGGCGCGAACCTGCGGGGCGCGCCAGACGTAGTCACCCGGTGGCGTCCGGCCCGACGGCGACCCGGGCGGGCACAGCTTGAGCTCATCGGCTGGCGACCTGATCACCGGGCACTCTGCGAATGAGGACACCCGGCCCCACAGGTAGAACCCGTCAGAGCGGGTCAGCATGTATTCGCCGGTCCAGGCGTGAAACCATCCCATGTACGCGAGGACTGGCATGGCGCAGCCAAGGACCATGGTGCCCGCGGCCACCCAGCCGCGCCCGTTGTGCCGGCCATTCCGCTCTGGCGCACCTTTCGGGCTTCGCAGCAGGAGGAACGCAGCGAATACGACCAGCAGGGGTAGCCCCTCGGTGCGCACGTCGACGGCGCACCCGGCGATCACCCCCGCCAGCAGTGCGGTCGGCCATGACACCCGGCCGCGCCGTAGGATCAGCAGCATGGCGAGCATGACCAGGAAGGTGAACAGGGCTTCGGCCATGACCATATGCTCGTCTTCGATCTCAAACCCGTCGAGCAGCACGGGGAGTGTCGCCATGCAGGCCCACCTCCGCGGCACTGCGCTGCGGCGTGCCACCGCGTAAATCATGACCGCGATGCCCAGCCCCATCAGGTGCTGCAGGCCGGTCACCAGTGCAAGGCTGTGAAACGGCTCAAGCGCCCGCAGGAACAACGAGTAGCCGACCGCCCTGGCCGGGTCAGGCTCCGGCCGCAGGGCGACACCGAGGTAGATGAAGGAATCAGAAAACCAAAGCGCACCTGGATAGCCGAGGACCGCGAGCATTCGCAGGGCCGCCCCCACCGTTAGCGCGGCGGCGAACGACGGATGGTGCGTGATCTGTGCTCGCACCCGCGAGCACAGATCACGCACCATGCCCGGGCAACCGGTGCTGTGACACGGGCCGGACAGTGCCCGACCGGAATGCCCGCATGCCACCTGTTGAAGGCCCAATGCACCCTGGGTGTTATCGGATGCGCGGCCAGGCGACCGTAGCGACGCCCCGAGAAATGCTGATCTCGTGCGGCTTGCTGGTATCCGCCTCAAGGTGTTATCACTGAAGGCTAGCCTTGGCGGCTTCGGCAACCTGGGTGCGTGACCGCGGTCGAGGCCAGCTCATTCTAGGTGAAGGCTGAAGCTCAAGGAAAACATTGAATCCATTGTCGCGTCCCTCCCCATTCGCTTCCGTTAGCGTGACGCCGCAGATGCCCCGGTGGCCTCCTAGTGTCTTTGCGCTGCTAGCGTCTCTTACAAGAGACGCGGCCGGACGGACGAGGGTTCACAGAACTGATCTGTTCGTGACAAAAAGAGCGTCAGAATATTGACAATCCGCCCATTCGGGCAGATTCGAGACGTCCAAACCTCGCAGCAGGAGTCCAGCGCAGCGGTGTCAACGGTCCGCTTGGGATCGGCGCAGGGCCACCAGGACTCCTGATGCCATAGCGCAGGTCGCTGACAGGTTTGCATGTTGCTGACCTGCGCATCCACTGGAATCGCCTACGACTCTGCCGTCCGGGAGCAGCGAAAATTAATGCAAGATAATTATGTAAAGCTGCAACCGCTTCAAGTCCCTGACCTCGTAGAACGTGGCGGACGAGGCTCGGTCTTGGGGTCTTCGAGCTCGCAACCTTACACCGATTTTCACTCCGTGTCAGGAGGCCTGGGCCACTGGCGAATGCAAAGCGGAGTTCAGCGCTAGCCGTATCCGAAGGCCAGCGAGCATATGAGGCGGTCTGTAAAATAGTCGCCTATACCTCGCCAGCAACTGCTGGTCCGCCGGGCTAGTCAGATCATTTCAGGGCTGGGCACGGGCTGCGCACCGAATGGCTGATATGGACGACGTACGTGACGCTTGCACCTGACAGTCCTTGAGCGCCGATTCGGCGTTCTGCGTGATTTTAGCCGGGCGGCCGCACAGCCTGTTCGTAACAATATGTCATTCCCGACATATGGCGCCAGAGGAACTGGACGGTCGGCTGGCCGATGGGTAGCCGCGGTAGCAGCTTCCCCGTAGAAAGACCCTGGATCAGAGCGCAAGCGCCAACATCTTCCAGCCGCCATTCCTAGCGCCTCGACCCGCGCGGCCGCCAGCTCGACCGCCAGCAGCATCCCGTCCAAACGCCTCACGTCACGCGCCTGGCCGCCTCGCTGCTGGGGGCGCCGAACTCCGGATTTCCTTCGCGGTTCGCAGCATCTCGGATACGGATGCCCAGCTCTGCGCGAGATCGCGCAGCGTATCCCGCGCCGCTTTCCGTGACTTCTGCCTGGTAAGGGCAGCTACATCTTTATCCGAAATATCATCCCATGCTGCGCTTACTTTTTCACCGAGGTCTGTGATCGTGGTTTCGCGTATGGACTCAAGCTCGTTCAGGCAGGTATCGATAACTTCTTCTCCTGCGTTCATCCGCGAAAGGTGATATCGAACGCTTCCGTTAGTGTATAGATCCAGATCGCCGAGAAGATGCGTGCGTACATTCCACAGAGAATCCATTTCTTTCATCATGTGGCGACGGATATCATTCGAATCAGGCGGCCTGCTCTGTATCTCAAGGAAGCTATGAGCCTCGCTTAGGATGCTGGCAATTTTTCCGGCCAATCCGATAAGGAATTCTACCGGAGGGTAAATCTCATCCGGCCCGGAAGCTAGGCCTATCCGTGACTCTTCTGTGTTGTCGATGTAAAAAGCGGGAATGCTGGCAGGATCACCGTCGAGTTGCTCACCCGAGGTCATCGCCGGTCGCCTTGCTCGCCGCTGGCCCGTTAGCGCGAATTCACGAGGTTCCGTTCGAGCGTCGCGAAGACCCGGGCCTGCTCACTGAGGCACCGCCGCACGGACCGTTTCGCCTGCGCCCGCTGCTTTCGCGGGTGCCGGGAATCCCGCAAGGCTCGGAGGGCAGGTTCCAGCTTCCCGAGCTCCCGCTTCGCGTCTGAGCGGGCCTGCGACAGACGCAAGCCCCAATGGATGCGGTCCATTTCGTCGAGGCTCGATGCGTCCAGCTCCGTGACCAGGTCGCGTATGTAGGCTAGGCGGATCATGACGGCGCCGGTACCCGGCACGCCGGTCGGCGGCCACGGCGAATCGTGCTCGGCCAGTTCGGCGGTGTCGCTCTCGAGCTGGTGTAGCTGACCGACTAGTTCCTGGAACCGGAGCCGCATCCGGCCCGTGGCGTCAGCGGGGAAGAGAATTACGTTCGAGTCTGGGCGTGCGTACATGATCGGTGTACTCCACAGGTATGAAAACTCTATCTTCTGCTGGACAGCCTGCACGGCACTGCCGAAGGCCTCTATGATCGAACAACCGAGGGCCAAGGCTCCGAAGAAACCCTGAGAAAAGTATGAGCCGACTGGGCCAGGAATGTCTGCGGCCATTCCGACAGTGGTGGCCGGGCTGGTGGTGGCGATCTGCCGTGCCAGCGCGGTCCCGCCGTCCAGCGAACTCGCGGAGCCGCCGGCATCGAGCACTATCAAATCGGCTGTCACTGACGTCAGGTAGGCGCCGATTTCATGAGGAGGACTATCAGCCCCAGGGTCGTCCTTGAACCGGAAGTCGCTGAGCTTGCCGCGGGTGACGATATGGATGGCTGAGGGCTGAAGAGCGCGGAGCATTTGCGCGAAGGCTGGAAAGGCAATATCGGAGTGCGCGTGCGTATGGATAACCGGGCATTCCCTGAGCACGCGCGTCAAGGTGTCCAACTCGTCCGGAACGGTCGTAGCGACGGCGCCATCCGGGGATGCAGATCCTACGAGCAGGACGGCGCTGCTCCGCGGGGTTGGCTGCTTCGGGCTTTTCACGCTTCGCCATACCACGACCGTTATGCCCCGGTCCGCCAGGAATCCGCGTTCGGCGAGCAATTCCCAGGGGTACGGGTCGAGAACGGCCGGCTCCCCGAGCGAGATCTCGAGCGCGAGCGTCGAAATAGTCGGCGCTTGCGCGACTTGACGAAGAAAGCTGATGGCCTGCCGGGGAATGCTCGCCATCAGCCGGCGCCGGACCTGAGGGATAACCGAGGTAGGCCGACGGATGCCTTGAGCCTGCAGGCCGATTTCCTCGTGTCCCTGTCTCACCAGCCGATCATCCAGCAGTGGTGCCGAGCCGCGGAACTCCTCACCTTGGCAGGACAATACGCACTCAAGCTGCGGTGGTCGCTGCCGGACGGTCACGTTCATCTGCGCAGCAAGGATTGTGGCATGCCGCTGAGAGCCCAGGATGCTACCGACAAGCTCCACATACCGCTTCTCATCCGGGCCCGATGATCCCACCGTAAGGAGTCCCTGGTCTCGATTTCCAGCAGGAACTTCAGTGACCCTTGCCTCGCGGGTATTGGAACTTCGAGGCTCCGGGCTGTTCGGTTGCCCGATCTCTTTTTTAGACGAAACGTCTTTTAGCGTTGGTGCGTCGATGTGCTCGCCTATGGCCTCATCTGCGTTCCCCTTCGTCCGGCGAGCTCTTGAGCGTGCGGCACTACTCGAGAGTCGGTTCGCATGCGATGGGGCTGATTCAATATTGAGGCCGGACTCATCTGGCAGCTTTCCCTCGAGCGGCGAAGGGCTCAACGCAGTCAACAGTTCTTGTATTGCTGTAGACCATTTCTTGTGTGCCGCGAGGTAACGTCGGATATCGGCGGCGCGTTGAAACGCAGCCTCCCGATCGCTGAGGATCGTCTCGATAGCGCGCGCCCATCGATCGGCGATCACTTGGTCGTCCCCGGACATGCTCACTACCACGCGACCGGCGTCATCAGTCGGGAGGGTTTCTTGTAGCAAGGCTCCGAGCCCACTGGATTCACTGATGAGCACTGGTGTCCCCGCGATGATGGCTTCAACGCCGACTAGGCCGAATCCGTCCGTTCGGGATGGCATGAGAACGAGGGTGGCGCGACGGAGATCGGCCGCGAGCCGCTCGGCTTGAGTCGAGTAAGGACGTACGACAACACCGAGGGAGGGAAGGCCGGACTGCGCAAGAACTTTAGTCCGAAGAGCGTTGGTAGAACCGACTGGAGCACCGCGGACTACGAATTCGATTCCATCTGTGCCAGTGCCCCTTCGTCCTACGGTCAGTCCGATCGCTTGGGCAGCCAAGTCAAGCCCTTTGGAGTGAGCATCTTCCACGCGGCCGAGGAGAAGGATCCGCCATAGTCCGGTGGGGAGTAGCGGAGGATGCTCGATATTTTCGGCGTCGAACCCCGGGTCGAGACGCAATGGGTGAATTTCATCGGGGAAAAGATCATTCTCCAGACGACGATAGAGCCGCGGTCCTACAGCAACGACAAGATCGGCAGTGCGCGCCAGGTCCAGCTCGAATTCAGTGCGCTCCTCGGCCCGCTTGCCCGCGTCATCGGTTCGGTCGAGTTTGTCCCACTCGATCTCGTCGGGTGCCATGTGTATGAAGTGCAGGCGCTTAGCATTTGGAAAATGCTCATCGTGAAGTCTCTTCGCCGCTGGCCCTGTGACGCGGGCGTGACCGATGATTACGTTGGGCACGAAGCCCTGTGGCAGTACTGGCCTGGCGGCGAGAACGAACAGTTCTGAGGTGCCCAGCGGCGAAGGTGCCTCGATGAGGAAGATACCATTGTCCTCCGCGTCGAGGCGCTCCTCGGCTGTCGCCTTGAGGACCACACAAACGACGCTGACGCCGGCTGAGGCTAGAGCATGGCAGAGCTGACGATTGAAGGTACTCAAACCCCCGTGAACAGAACTCCATTCGGTTGCGATCGCGAGTACGCGATATCGAGCTTCAGCCTGGGGGCTCTTGACCATCTTGGACGCAGAGGCTCCAGCGGGTCGCCGTCTGCCGGGAGGGTCAGGCGATCGCGAGGTCATGCGAGCAGCTTAGATCGGATGCGCAGCTATGCGGTGGCGCACCCCTTCAGGCGGCAGGTCCTAAATAGGGCACTAAGCGCGACAGCAGCGCGGCCTTGTGCGTCGTCCGACCGGACCACGGAGACTCGATGTAATGCGCCAGTCGTAACGATAGCGCGATCTGCGCAGCTAGCGGTCATGCTGGGCCCAGGAAGGTAGTGTCGTGCTCACGCTCGCGTACTGAGCCTGCCGACGACCCACGCCGCTTCTGCAGGTTGTCGCGCCCCGGCGGACCCGGGCCCCGGGCGTGCTCTGCGACCACCGCCGTCGGCGGCCGCAATCCGGCACCGATCTCGTCCCTCGCTACGAGGTCAAATCCCGCCCAAGGCCTGCATAAAGGATCTCCCCATATCGAAAGTCCTGGTCCTGGCCAGGCCATACAGCAATCGTACTTACAAAGTATCCACTCAAACTCTACGACGAAGCGTCGGATACTCCCATCGTCCCAGTTCAGGGGACACGTTTCGCGTTGATACGCTCGGACGCAGCTTTATTTCGCCGGTGGATTGAGGCTTAGACAGCCCGCCAAGCAGCTCAGTGTCCATCTACCGGCCGCTCACGATGAATTATCTCCAGAGCTCCTTTTGCCTATTCGGTCAGCCTCGATCTTATGTATCTTGTTAAGGTTAAGAGGAGCTACACCAAAGGCCTCTCTAGCCGTCTGTCTAAGTTTCCACACTGCCTCGGCCCAATCATCGTAAGTTTGGTCGTATGACGGCGAACCTAGCTTTGCGCCACTCCCCACAGCATCCCGAATAGCGATGAGAGCATGAAATGTCGCTTCAGCAGCGACCGCCACTTCCGGGGACACGGAAATAAGCATCTGCTCACGAGTGCCGTAGATTCCTGAACTTCCCACCGCCTCACGCGCTGCCGTCCGAAGCTCCGATATGTCCATCGACTGCACGGCTACCTGACGAAGAAGACCATGAACATTATCCACGGCTAGGATAAAGTCTACAGTTATTTTGCGTTGAGCTTCAAGTTGGCTTCGGCCTTGTTCTCGCCGACTTTTAATACCTTCCGACAACGTGCTACCCGAGAACGCGATTAGCGCGCCTAGTGCAGTGGCTATAAGCGAGATCCAAGCTGCCATTACATATATCCCCTATAAGCTCTGGCCTATGCTAGTGAGACAGGTCGACAGCCCGGGACGCACCTACGACTCCGCTACCGAGCCGACCCAGCTCAGTCGAAGCGATCCACGCTGTGACAATACGCACACAACGCCCAGGACGACTCGCCATCTGCCCGTCACGTCCCGCGCAGGTTCGACAGTAATCAGGTTCGGGGTGACGGGCGGGAAGCTTTAGATCGGCAGTTTACGGTAGCACCCCCGGCGATGCGCCGTTTTGACGAGCAGCTTCGGTCCAGGCTCGCCGCCGGGTGCACACCTGTCCGGCGGAGTGAGTTGATCCAACGTAGAACCGATATCCGCGGCGGCGATCGAAGGCGCGGACTCTGAGCGGACTGGGCCGGATACGCGCTAGATCCGCCCGATCTGGCGCAGCTTTGACGGCGCTGGTCTCCCTCAGCTAACACGCGCAGAACTGGTCATTGCGTTGCTGGCGGGAGGTATCTGGTGGTGTCGTTGTGTTGCCTTTGGCTCGTCGCTCTGCCGGGCAGGTTTATCGTCGGCTCGTTCGTGTCCGGCGCCACTGCGCACGTACCCGCCGTGGCAGCCAGCCGAAGGCGCGTCCCGCCTGCAGGCCCGCCCTGTAGATCCCCTCGGCCAGGACATGGTCCAGGCCTGCGGTCGGGCGCGGCCCGGCAGGGATATCAGCTGGCCGCAGCGCGGTGATACCTGCTTCCCGCACTTTCTGGGTGAACCCGACCGCGTACCAGCGGGCGCGCCAAGGCGCGCTTGCTGTTCTTGCGGTCCTTGACCGCGGCGTAGTACCGGTGGTCGGGGGCGGAGGTCCGGGCGTGGGTCTTGCCGGCCTCATAGACGGCCCAGCGCAGCACCGGCGGCCCCTGCCGGGACAGGCGCCCGGGCGGGCCCTTGCGGTCCGAGGAGGACACGGTGATGTCCAGCCCTGCGAACCGGACCGCCTGGCGGGAGGCGGAGAACCGGCCTGCCCCGGCCAGCCAGCAGGTGATCGCCAGCGCGGTGATCGGCCCGACCCCGTACAGCCGGGCGGCCAGCGCCTTGGCCCCGGCCAGGTGCCGGGCCGCGTCCAGCAGCTGGTGCCGCACCAGGTGCAGCCGGTCCTCCAGCCCATCGATCACCTCCAGCGCGGTGGCGACCTGCAGCTGCCCGGCCGCCGACAGGTGCGCGGCGGCCGGCCTGCTGACCGGGGACCAGGGCGGGGAGCGGGTGCTGCAGGACCTGGAGCAGCCCGGCGCGTTCGTGGTCTCGCTGGACCCGGCGCGGTCATGGTTCCGCTACCACCAGATGTTCGCCGACCTGCTGCAGCTGGAGTTGCGCCGCGCCGCGCCCGGTGAGGTCACCGCGCTGCACCGGGCCGCCGCCAGGTGGTTCGCCGGGCATGGGTTCGCGGTGGAGGCGGTCCGGCACGCCCAGGCCGCCGGGGATTGGGCGCTGGCCGCCGAGCTGCTCGCCGGTCACTGGCCTGGCCTGTACCTGGACGGCCAGGACGCCGTCATCCACGAGCTGCTCGCCGGGTTCCCCGCCGAGCAGCTCGTGGCGGATGCGGAGCTGGCGGCGGTGGCCGCGGGCGATGAGCTGGCCGGCGGGTCGCTGGAGGCGGCGGAACGGCACCTGGCCTTGGCGGAGCGGGCGTCGGCGTCGGTACCGAAAGGCTGGCGCGGGCAGGCGCAGCTGCTGGTGGGGATGGTCCGGCTGCTGCTGGCCCGCCAGCGCGGGGACCGGCCGGCAGTGGCCGAAGAAGCGCAGCGGCTGGCGGCCATGGCCGAGGGTGAGGACGCGGCGCAGCCTGCCCTGGGCGAGGAGCTGCGCGCGCTGGCACTGATCAGCCTCGGCAGCGCCGAGTACTGGGCGGCGGGGCAGGACGCGGGGCGCTACCTGGAGCGTGGTCTGACCCTGGCCCGCCGGATCGGGCGGCCTTACCTGGAGTTCACCGGCCTCGCCCAGCAGGCGGCGGTCGTTCTCTACGAGTCGTTTACGCGTGCTGCCGAGCATGCCAGGGCAGCGGTCGAGCTGGCCCGGCGGCACGGCTGGACCGGCGACCCGGCCTTCGGTCTCGCCTGCAGCGTACTGGGAGCCGTGCTGTTCTGGCAGGGACAGCTGGATGAGGCGGAGGCGTGGATCCAGCGCGCCGAACGCACCCACAGAGCGGAAGCCGAGCCCGTCGAGGGGCTGGCGATCCGCACGATGCGGGGACTGCTGGAGCTGGCGCGCGGCCGGGACGCTGACGCGCTGGCCGCCTTCCAGGCCGCCGACCGGCTGGCCGGGCGCCTCGCCGAACCAGGCCTGGTGGTCCTGCCGAACCGGTCATATCTGGTGCAAACCCTGGTCCGCCTCGGCGAGACCGAGCGCGCCGAGCAGGCCCTGGCCGCACTCGCCGGCCAGGACCGCGACGACGGGGCCATCCGCATCAGCCTGGCGACGCTGCGGCTCGCGCAGGACAACCCGCACGCGGCGATCGCCGCGCTCGCGCCGGTCCTGGACGGCTCCGCACCGCTACCCTGGCCGGCCTGGCTGGCTCAGCCGTTCCTGCTGGAGGCGATCGCTCGCGACGCCCTCGGCGACCCGGGTGCCGCCGGGCGCGCTCTGGAGCACGCCCTGGACCTGGCCGAACCCGACGGCGTACGGACCATGTTCTTGCTGCACCCGGTGCCGGGCCTGCTCCAGCGGCAGGCCCGGCAGCGCACCGCGCACGCCGCCCTGATCGCCGACATCCTCAGCCTGCTCGCCGGAAACAGGTCCGCCTCGCCGCCAGCCGCGCCGCAGCCCCTGCTGGAGCCGCTCAGCGAAAGCGAGATCCGCGTGCTGCGCTACCTGCCGACCAACCTGACCGGGCCGGAGATCGCCGGCGAGCTATACGTCTCGCACAACACCATCAGGACCCACATTCGCCACCTGTACGCCAAGCTCGGCACGTACCGGCGCGCCGAGGCCGTCGCGCGCGCCCGGGCCCTGGGCCTGCTGGCACCCTCCCCGCACCGGGGCCATGCCACGCGTGCCGGCTGAGGGCCCGGGCGGGCACGGTCCGAACGGCGGGTTCCCGGGCCTCACGCCGGGCCCGGTGAGCTGGCCACAACGGCCCGCGCCGGATCCGCGCACAGGTCCTCGCGCCTGACCTGCATCATCCGTGCGACGACACCTCATCCCCTGCGACATGGTGCTCGCTGAACACACCCGATCGGAGGGAGGATCGATGCAGGCCTGCCACGAAGCCATCAACGACGGTGAGGGTCTGGTGCACCCATGACCGGTGACCCAGCTCGAGCGTCTGGGGAGCCCCGGGCCGCGGGGTCCCAGGAGGGCACGCAGAACTGGTTGTCAGGGGTGCGGACGCGTACACATTCGGCGCAGTTCTTGCGCGTTCCGAGTCGGCGTTACGCGCGAGCACCCGTTTGTCAACCCAGCGGGGGCGTCCACTCTCCGTGACGGTTACTGTTCAGCTGATGGCGCTGGGGGAGTCCTGGCCGGGCTTCGGCATTGATGGCCTTGCACCGGTCCGGACCTGGTGCTTCAGGCCTGGCAGCGGGGGAGTGCCGGTGACAGGCAGAGGAGCCGGGAGCCTTTGCTCCATGCCGGACTGTGGTGATCTTGGACGTTGCTCCGGGAACCACTTGCGGGAACCACCGTGCAGACTTTCCCAGGCATCCCGGGGCATCTCAGTGCATGGTTTTCGCAGGTCGAGCGCATGAAGCCGGCTCTGTGAGCTGGACCTTTTTGTGGGCTGTTTTCGCCTTACAAGCGAGAAGCCACAGGTTCGAACCCTGTTGCGCCCACCAGGTTTGTGCAGCTAGATGGCCTTTTTGAAACGCTAATCGGAGGCCCGGTAACAACGGCCGGGAACCACCGGTGCATACTCCCGGAGGCAGGCGGACCAAGCGGCTGGGCGGGAGGCTGCCGGATCGCATTGGCAGGACAGCGGCCAAGTATTCACCACGGCTACCGGTACACCGCTGGATGCGAGGCACATCCGGAGGATGTTCCAGGATGTTTGCGAGAAAGCCGGGCTCGGCAGGGACTGGGCGCCTCGCGACCTGCGGCACAGGTTCCTCTCGCTGCTGTCCGACGATGGGATGGCGATCGAGAAGATCGCACGGCTTGTGGGCCACGCCAGCAGCCATGTCACCGAGACCGTGTACCGACAGGAGCTCCGGCCGGTTCTGCAGGAGGGCGCCGAGGTAATGGACCGGCTCTTTGGCACCGTCAGCAGCGGCTGGGTCAGCGACCGCCCCGTTGAAGTCGGCGTCGGGGTCGGCGTCGCTCTGGTAGCGCTTCGGTGCGTCGAGCCGGGTGAACCGGCGGCGGAATCAGCCGCGTTCTACCGCGGCCATGTGCCGGGCCAGACGGTTCTGCGCGGGTACTGGCGGCCCGGGCCGCAGACCAGGGCGCCGGCCCGGGATCACCGGTACACGCGCCCGGGACTGTACGGGCGCCGCGCGCGCGCCCGGAGCGTGACCCTGGCCATGCCAACCTCCAGATCAAACCGGCGGGCGCCTGGCCCCGCAGCTCGGATGCCCACCATGCCCGCCACCGGAAGGAAGCCCCATGCCCACCGTCACCGTCGGACAGGAAAACAACGCAGACATCGAGATCTACTACCAGGATCACGGCGCCGGCCAGCCGGTGGTGCTGATCCACGGCTACCCGCTCAGCGGCCGCGCCTGGGACAAGCAGGTCCCGGCCCTGCTCGAGGCCGGTCACCGGGTGAGAGACCAAGTGAGGTCTTCGTTCTGGAAGCAAGCCGTCATGGAGGCAAGAGAGGAACGCGAATGAACATTATTAGAGGCGACCGAAAGAATGCGGAAGCCGAGCCCACGGACGGCGTGGGCGGCGGAACGCTGGGCCGGCGCAGCGTCCTTGGCGGCCTCGCCGCCATTCCCGTCCTGTCCAGCATTGCTGGATCAGCTGGCCCCGCGTTGGCCGCCATAGGAGCGCGGCGGGGAAGCGTTCCGGCGTCCGCCGGTGACCTGGTACAAGGAGTGCAGCGGCAGTACAACGCCCCGCTGCTGGCCGCGGGCACCCGTCTGGTGCTGCCCGCGGGCGTCAAGGCCGTGCCCGTCCGGGATTACTACCATCGCCCGCGGCTTGCGGCGGCGGCGTCGGCGTGGCCGCGGATGCGCGCTGCCGATGGCACGATGGTCGACGCGTCAGTCATTCCCGAGCCCGGCGCCCCCACCCGCATCGCGGTGCTGAGCGGGTTCACCGACGGCTGGTATGAGCTCCGCCACGCCAACGGAAGGGCCGACCGCGTGACGTGGGACGCGCGCACGATGCCGTTCTTGTGGCTGTACGGCGAGTTCGGCGCCACCAGCAAGAGCCCGTACAACCGGTTCTACTCCCTCGGGCTGCAGCCGATGTCCCGCAACCCGTACTCCCTCGCCACCATCCGCTAGGAGAGCAGCATGTCTCACCACTTCGACTGGCAGCCGGAGCAGCAAGACATCTCCGACGTCCACTGCTTCGCCGGGCCCAGCGACGACGACGGCCCGCGCACGGTAATCGGGATGAATGCCTCGCCGGCTACCGGCGCCGCATGGTTTCCCCCGACCGGTCCAAACGCGACCTTCTACGAGCTCAAGCTCGACCTCAACGATGATTTCGTCGAGGACATTACCTGGCGCTTCACCTTCCCGTCCGACGCCACCGGCACGCAGTACGTGCAGATCGCGCAGCTGACCGGCCCGGACGCCACCAGCCGCACCGCCCCCGGCAAGATCATCACGCCGCCCAACGCGGCGGTGGGGCAGGTCCTTCACCTGCCCCACGGCATCAAGGCCTTCGCCGGCGAGCGACTCGACTCGTTCTTCACCGACGTCCGCGTCCCCGAGCGGATGCGGGACGTCCTGCCGCCCGACGCCGCCGTCCATTTCCGCGCCGACCCGGACCTCCGCGGCCTCGCCCCCTTCACCGACAACCCCTTCATGGGCCAGACCGTCAGGCTCGTCATGGTTGAGCTGCCCGCCGGGATCACCGGCCTGGACCCGATCCAGTGCTGGGGGAGCACCGCGAAATTCGACACGACGCACACTCCCAACTCCTGGGTCCAGATCCAGCGCGCTGCGCAGCCCGACGTCGCGGTCGTCTTCGACAACGGCATGAAACCCTACCTCAACACCATTAACGGCACCGGGCCCTCCGCCGACCTGGCGGGCAGGCCCGCCAATCCCGCAACCGACCCCGCCACGGGAGTCTGGGGCACGGTCCGGGACCAGGTCGCCAGGGTCGTCGAGGCCACGCGAACGTACAACCAGGGGGTCCACGGCCAGCCCACCCCGATGGCCTACGGCGCGTTCGTGGCCGACACCTTCCTCCCCAACGTGCTGCGCTACACCCCAGGCACCACCGCCTTGTGGGACCCATGGAACGGCGTCAGGAACGGCAAGGGCCTGCACGAGGAGTTGGCGTCCAACTTTGCCAGGATGGTCACCAACACCGACTTCACCACCAAGCTCACCCAGCCCACGGCGATCACCGACTACTTCCCCTATCTCGCCCCACCACCCCCGGGCAGCAGTTGACCGCCTTGACCGCTGTCAACCCGCGCACGCCCGGCGGACCACCTCCCCCGTTCCGCCGGGCGGCGCTGCGGCGGCCTTCGCTTGATCCTGTGCTCTGTTCATCAGCCAGGCCCGGCTCACCCCTGCGACCAAGAGGATTTGAAAATGATTGGTGACCTGTTCGATAGCCCGTGGAAGATCCTGATCGTCGCCCTGGTGATCATCGTGCTGTTCGGGTCGAAGAAGCTCCCGGCCGCGGCGCGCTCGCTCGGCCAGTCGATGCGCATCCTGAAGAAGGAGGTGCACGGCCTGCACGAGGACGAGCCGGAACCGCGCCCCCCCGGCGCTCAGCCAGCGGCCCAGGCACCGGCCGAACTCACCGCCGGCGCTTCAGGCGGGCCGCCGGCCGCCGCAGCGGCCGTCGAAGCTTCCCGCCCAGCCCGGCAGCCCAGCTAGCCGCGCCCGGACCCGGTCATGACCACGCGTCCCGGTGCCCTCGCGGGCGCCCGCATCGTCGGCGAGCGCTTCGTGCACTCCCGGCGGCAGCCGAACTCCGAGGGCCGCATGCCGCTCACCGATCACCTCCGTGAGCTGCGCAACCGCGTCGTCAAAATGGCGCTCGCCCTGGCCGCGGGAATGACCGCCGGATTCGTCTTCTTCGGTCCGGCCTGGCACGTCATTGAGCGCCCGCTGTGCTCGGCTACGATCCGCGGGCACTCGGGCTGCCGCACGCTGGGGGTCAACCAGCTTGTCCTGAACGGCCCGCTCGACTCGTTTTACCTGCGGGTGAAGGTCGCGCTGATCGCCGGGGTGATCGTTTCCTCGCCGGTCTGGCTGTACCAGGTCTGGGCGTTCGCCGCGCCCGGCCTGCACGCCAGGGAAAAGCGGTGGGGCTACACCTTCCTCGGTGCGGCCATCCCGCTGTTCGGCGCCGGCATCACGGCGTGCTACCTGTCGCTGGGCCGGTCCATGCACTACCTGCTCGGCCTGACGCCGGGCGGCGTGCAGAACCTGATCCAGGTTGACCAGTACCTGAGCTTCGCGATGGCGATGATGCTGGCCTTCGGGCTGGCGTTCGAGGTGCCGCTGCTCATCGTCATGCTGAACCTGGCCGGCGTGCTGACCCACGCGCTGTTCCGGAAGTGGCGGCGGGTGCTGATCTTCGCGGTGTTCCTGATCGCGGGCATGGCCAACCCCAGCCCGGACCCGGTCACCATGGTGATCCTCGGCGGCACCTGCGCGGTGCTGGTCGAGGCGGCCGAGCTCATCGTGTGGTCCAACGACCGGCGCCGGGCCCGGCTGCACCCCGATCCCTACACCGGCCTCGCCGACGATGAGCTGTCCCCGCTGCCGTCCGGCAGCCCAGGAAGGGACTGAGCGGTGTTCGACCTGTCCCTCCCCAAGCTGCTGGTCCTCACGGTGATCGCGCTGATCATCTTCGGGCCCGACAAGCTGCCCATGATCGCCGCCCAGGCCGGCCGCGCCCTCCGCGACCTGCGCCAGATCGCCGAGGGCGCCATGAACGACCTGCGGGAAGAACTGGGCCCGGAGCTGGCCGACTTCGAAATCGAGGACCTGAATCCCAGGCGGCTCGCGCAAAAGCACCTCTTCGGCGACCTGACCGCAGACCAGGCAGCCCACAAGCAGCCCGCAGGGAACGGCACGCCTCTCACGCCGGGCGAGCACCCGCCGCCCGGCCCGGAGGTGACCGATCTGCACGGAGCAGACCAAGCACGCCAGGGCGACCGCCCCCATGGCCCAGGACGCGGTGACCGTAAGGATGGCACCGCAACCGCGCGAAAGAAGGACCTGTGATCATCGACATCCGTGCCGCGCTGACAACAGGCGGAGCCCTCGTCACCGCCGCGCAGATCGGCCAGCCCACCGGCACGATAAGCCCCGCTACCGCCGCCGCGCTGGTCCTCGCCGGTGTCTTGTCCGTCGTCTTGTTCCCCGGCACCGCCCTGACCGTTCTCGCTGGCCCTAGCCGGGAGGTGCCCCGATGACTGATCTGGCGGCCAGGCCGCACGGCAGGCTGGCAGGAGTCCGTGACGCGCTCACCCCGAGGGAATGGGCCCGGGCCGGGGCGATGGCCGCGACCATCGTCGGCCTGCACGTCGTGGGCTGGGGGATGCTGGCCGCCGCCGTCGGCGGCCACTACCACATCACCCGGACGGAGATCTTTGGCTTCGGGACCGGCATCCTCGCCTACACGCTGGGCATGCGTCACGCCTTCGACGCCGACCACATCGCCGCGATCGACAACACCACCCGCAAGCTCGCCGGCGAGGGCAAGCGGCCGCTATCGACCGGTTTCTTCTTCTCCCTCGGCCACTCCAGCATCGTATTCGTGCTCGCGCTGCTGCTGAACTTCGGGATCAGGGCCCTGGACAACCAGGTGCGCAGCGGCAGTTCCGGCCTGCACACGATGACCGGGATCATCGGCACCGGGGTGTCGGGGACGTTCCTGTATCTCATCGCCGCGCTCAACGCCGTCGTCCTGGCCGGCATCGTCAAGGTGTTCCGGGAGATGCGTAACAGCGCGTACGACGACACCGAGCTTGAGGAGCAGCTGGCCAAGCGCGGCCTGATGAACCGGTTCCTCGGCCCGCTGGCCCGCCGGGTGGACACACCCTGGAAGATGTACCCGATCGGCGTGCTGTTCGGCCTCGGGTTCGACACCGCCACCGAGGTCGCGCTGCTGGTGCTGGCCGGCTCGGCGGTGGTCAGCGGCTTGCCGTTCTACGCCATCCTCTCGCTGCCGGTCCTGTTCGCCGCGGGGATGTGCCTGTTCGACACCGCCGACGGGTGCTTCATGAACTTCGCTTATGACTGGGCCTTCGCCCGGCCCGTCCGGAAGGTGTACTACAACCTGACGATCACCGGGCTGTCGGTGTTCGTCGCCTTCTTCATCGGCACCGTCGAAATCCTCGGCCTCATTGAGCAGGAATACCGGCTGGGCGGCGGGTTCTGGACGTTCATGGGCAACTTCGACATCAACAAGGCCGGGTTCGTGATCGTCGGCGTGTTCGTGCTCACCTGGACCGTTGCCCTGGCCATCTGGCACTTCGGCAAGATCGAGCAAAAATGGGACACCGCCAAGGCGGCGGCACCGGACTGACCCGCCTGCCCACGGGCGCGACCAGAGGGCGAGCAGGCCAAGCGTGACGGCTTACCAGCATCTCGGAGGAGATCCGCCGGTTCTGGGACGACGACGCGGCCAGTTACGACACCTCGCCGCCGCACTACCCGCGGCGTCCCCAGGAGCGGGCGGCGTGGACCGCCCCGCTGCGCCGCCTGCTGCCGGCCCCTCCCGCCACGGCGCTGGACGCCGGGGCAGGCACCGGGTCCTTGCCCCCCGCTGCTGGCCCGGCAGGGATACCAGGTCACCACCGCGGACCTGTCCGCGGCGATGCTGCAGATCCTCACCTCCAAGGCCGCCCCCCGCGGGCTCGACATCGACACCACCAACGCCGACGCTGCCAGCCCGCCCAGGCCAGACCTTCGACGCCATCGTCGAACGCCATCTGCTGTGGACCTGCCCGACCCGGGCGTAGCGCCGGCGGCCTGGCGGGCGGCGGCCCCCGGCGGCCGGCTGGCGCTCATCAAGGGATCCTCGGGCGGCACCGGCCAGCCAGTATCCCCGCGCATATCTGATGCCACCAGGCCGGTGGCCGAGCTCGTCGTCTACCGGCGGGCTCCCGGCACCGTCGTCCGCTGCCGCACCTGCGGCAGCGTCCTCATGGTGTTGGTCGGGCGCACGGACGTGACCAGCGTCGACCCCTCCGGGCTGGCCGACTTGAGCCAAACCAGGATCGGCCCTTATCCCGGCGGGCGGCATTCAGGACAGGCCTTCATGCCGAACGAGCACGCAGATAAGGCACAGGGAAGGGATCAGCATGTCACGCGAACAGTCCATGTCGATGTCGGAGGAGCCGCAGGAGGAGTTCATGTCGATGGACCAGCCGACCAGGAGTCCATGTCGACGGACCAGCCGGACCAGGACTCCATGTCCATGGACAAGCCACAGTGCGGGCTGTCGAGCCGTGACTGTCTCTAGGAGTTTTGATCCCGCGCCTGCGTGGGGCCGCGTGCGGCACACGTCGCAGCCGCTGCCCGCTCTTCCACCAAGAAGCGATGCCCATCGGGTCCCGCTACCAGGGCGGCACGCATGCCCCCGCGCAGGATCATGAGGTCATGGCCGGCCAAGGGTGTGCCGCGGCATGCGAGCGCGGCGGCTGTCGCATCGAGCGACGCGACTCGCACCACCGAGTGTGTCACCACGATGTCGTTGCTGGCTGTGTCGTGTGGGATCGGACGGCGTGTGCCGACGTGGTAGTGCAGCAGTTCCAGTCGTGGCGCAGGCAGATCCGGCGCGAGCCGGGTGACGCTGACCTGTACATCGTCGACGTTGTCGAGATCGTCTTGTTCGGGCCCGTGGTTCTCGGTGCGAGTTCCGGCACCGAACCCGAACACAGACCTGAAGAACCTCGCGCTCCTGGTTGTGTCACGAACCGCGATAGCGGTGTGATCGACGCCGAGGAAGGAGCCGGCGCCATTAGCGGTGCGCCATGGTCCCGGGACACGTCCCTCCGGGAAGGCGAGCAGTTCCAGCGGGTGGCCGTCGTGATCACGGAACTTGAATGCGGTCACGCCTCCAGAGCTATCCGGCAGCCGCACCGGACCGTGGCGGCTGATGGGCCGGAAACGCCGGTTCGCCATGACCCGCTGATGCGCGTCCGTCATGTCGTTCACGATGATCGCCATATGCTGAAACCACAGGTCGGTGCTGGTGCTGTCGGGCGGGTACGGGCGTCCGGCCAAGTCGGTAAATTCCAGGAGTTCGATCCGCTCGCGGCCCAGCCGCAACAAGGAGCGCCGCCCGCGCGCGGGCGCGATGCACAGCACGCCGGTCAGCGCGGGTTCGATATCAGCCTGGTGTTCGACGCGGCACCCGAAGGTGCTGACGTAGTCGTCTTCGGCCCGGTCCAGGTCGGACACGATCAAGGTGATCCGGTCGATCACCGCGTCCGGCATCGTGGTCATGTCTGCATCGGGTTGTCGCTGCGGGCCATACGGCCCATGTGCAATTGGAGGGCGCTGACGACCAGGGCGAAGTGGCTGAACGCCTGCGGGGTGTTGCCCAGCTGGCGCTGCGCGGCCGGGTCCCATTCCTCGCTCAGCAGGCCGACGTCGTTGCGCAGCAGGAGCAGCCGCTCGAACAGCTCGGTCGCGTCCCGCCGCTGCCCGGACGCGCCCAGCGCGTCCGCCAGCCAGAACGAGCAGGCGATGAACAGGCCCTCGCCGCCCTTGACGCCGTCATCGGTCTCGCTGGTCTGATACCGCCTGACCAGGCCATCGTCGCTGAGTTCGCGGCGGACCGCGGCGATGGTGCCCAGCACCCGCGGGTCGGTGCCGGGGAGGAAGCCGACACGCGGGATCAGCAGCAGGCTGGCGTCGAGCGCGGCAGACCCGTAGGCCTGGGTGAAGGTGTTGCGCCCGGCGTCGAACGCGCGGGTGACCACGTCGTGATGGATCTGGTCGCGGAGCTGTTCCCAGTGCAGGACCGGGCCGGGCAGGCCGTGCGTGCGGACCGATCGGGCCATCCGGTCGGCGGCGACCCAGCACATGACCTTGGAGTGGGTGAAGTGCCGCCGGTCGCCGCGGACCTCCCACAATCCGTTGTCCGGTTCGCGCCAGGCTGATTCGAGGTGATTCATCAAGGCGACCTGCAGCGCCCACGCGTCCGGATCGGCGGGCAGGCCTGCCTGCCGGGCCAGGAACAGGGCATCCAAGGTCTCACCCCAGACGTCGAGCTGGCGCTGACCGGCCGCGGCGTTCCCGGTGCGGACCGGGCCGCTCCCTTCGTAACCAGCGAGCCAGGGCAGCTCGACCTCGGGAAGCCGCCGCGCGCCGTCGATGCTGTACACGATCTGCAGCACCTCCGGCTGACCTGCTATAGCCCGCAGCAGCCAGTCACGCCACGCTCCCGCTTCGCGCCGGAAACCGGCCGCGAGCAGCGCCTGCAGCGCGTACGTGGCGTCGCGCAGCCAGCAGTACCGGTAATCCCAGTTGCGGACGCCGCCGAGTTCCTCCGGCAGCGACGTGGTCGCCGCCGCCACAATCCCGCCGGTCGGCTCGTAGGTCAGGGCCTTCAGGGTAATGATCGACCGGTCGACGGCGTCGTTGTACGGCCCGGTCTGGTAAGCGGCATGAGCAGACCACTCGGTCCAGAAGTCCGCCGTCGCGGACAGGGCCTGCTCGGCGTCCAGGTACGGCATCTGCGGCTCGTGGCTGGGCGCCCACGACATGACGAACGGGACCCGATCACCCCGTCGCACGGTGAAATCCGCCATCGTTTCCCATTGATCGCCGCGCAGCGGGACCGCGGACGTCAGCCGGACGCGGTTAGGCCCGGCAATAGCATGGACTTCGTCGCCGTGTTGCCGAACCCACGGAACTTCCCGGCCGTAGTCGAACCGCAGACGCAGCGCCGAATGCATCGCCACTTCGCCGTCCAGGCCCACCGCGATGCGAACGAGGTGCGGCGTGCCCGCCCGGGGCGGCATGAAGTCGATGACCCGTACCGCGCCGCCCGCGGTGACCCAGTCCGTCTCGAGCACCAGGCTGTTTCCGGCGTACCGGCGGGTGGTTCCATGGCCGCCCGCCGCGGGGGCGAGCGTCCAGTGTCCGGCCTCGTCATTGTCCAGGAGGGCGGCGAACGCGGCGGGCGAGTCGAAGCGGGGCAGGCAGAGCCAGTCGATGGACCCCGCAGTGCTCACCAGGGCTGCCGTGTGGAGGTCGCCCAGCAGGGCGTAGTCTTCGATTTTCGGCATGGCCAGAAACCCCTCATGGGACGGGCGAGGACCGCGTGGGGACGGTGCCGGGCCGCGGGTGGCGGGTGGTTCCGAGGCGCTCGGCGACGTGATCGCCCACCCGCAGCGCGTTCGCGACGATCGTCAAGGTGGGGTTCACCGCCCCGATCGAGGGCATGAAGCTGCCGTCCACCACGTAGAGGTTGTCCAGGTCGTGGACCCGGCAGTGCACGTCGAGGACCGAGGTGGCCGGGTCGGTCCCGAATCGCGCCGTGCCCGCCTGGTGTGCGGTGGCGGCGGCGCCGAACGCCTTGTGCAGGTAGAGGCTGCGGACGAACGTCGTCTCCACCATGCCGAGCTTGCCCAGCACGCCCTGGAAGGTCCGGCGGAGCCGGGTGAGGCCCTCGGTGTTGTTGCGGGGCTGCAGGGCCAGCGTGACCGCGCCGTCGGGCCGGAGCGTGACCCTGTTGCCGGGGAGCGGGAGGTCCTCGCTGGACAGCCAGAAGTCGATCGAGTGCCTGGCGACCTCGCCGTAAGGGGCCGGCGGAGGCCACCCGAGCCCGCGTGGTGCCGCGCCCTTGATCTGCCAGTCGTCGGACTTGCCGAGCATCTGGACGTGGCCCATCGGGTACGGCCATCCCTCGCCGGGGCCGTAGAAGTCGTTCAGGGCCAGCGTCTTCTGGAAGACCGTCGGATTCGGCTCGCGGGAGAAGGCGATGAGGGCCAGATTGTTGTGCCGCATGTAGTTCCGGCCGACCAGATCGGATGAGTTCGCCAGGCCCTGCGGATGCTTGCCGGTTGCTGATTTCAGCAGCAGGGCAGCGGAAAGGATGGCGCCCGCGGACAGCACGATGATGTCGGCGGTGAAGGTATGCGGGGAGCCGTCCGGGAGCGTGACCGTCGCGCCGGTGACGGAACGGCCGCCGGTGTCTGTCAGCAGGCGCTCGACAGTTGTCCTGGTCATCAGGGTCAGATTGGGATGCGCGGCCAGGGCCGGGCGGATCACGGCCATCTCCGCGTCGGCCTTGGCGCCGAGCAGGCAGGGGAACCCGTCTACGCGGTCGCACCGTATGCATGGTGAGTCCGTGGTGGCCCGGCCGTGAGCGTCCTGGGTGAGTTGCACGCCCAGCGGCAGGTGAAACGGGTGCAGGCCGAGCTGGTCCAGGCCATTGGACAGCTGCTGGATCCGCGGCTCGTGCTGCACCGGCGGGTATTGGTAGTCCTTGCTTGAGACACCGGCGAACGGGTCCTCGCCGTGCTTGCCGTGCACCCAGAACAGGTGCTCGGCGCGGACGTAATACGGCTCCATGTCGTCATAGCTCAGCGGCCAGGCCGGCGCGACCCCGCCTCGATGCTGGACCTCGCCGAAGTCGCCGGGCAGCAGCCGGAACAGCGCCGCGCCGTACACCTTCGAGTTGCCGCCGACGTAGTAATGCAACTCGGGCCGGAACGGCCGGTCGTGCCGGTCGTAGAAGGTCTCGTCGGCGGTGTACTTCGCGTCGCCGAAGACGGCACGGGAGTTCCAGTTGTCCCGCTCCCGCGGGAGGAAGTCACCCCGTTCGAGCAGCAGCACGCGCTTGCCGGTCTCGGCCACCCGCGCCGCGGTCGTCGCGCCCCCCGG
This sequence comes from uncultured Actinomycetes bacterium, assembly GCA_963742795.1. GTDB lineage: Bacteria > Actinomycetota > Actinomycetes > Streptosporangiales > Streptosporangiaceae > Palsa-504. The sequence goes on along the minus strand of CAVUNL010000012.1, from coordinate 27,120 downwards.
CCCGCTGCCGATGACCAGGACGTCGTAGTGGTCATCCGCCATGGTCAGACGAATCCGCCGTTGGCGTAGACGACCTGCCCGTTGACCCAGCGCCCGGCCGGCCCGACCAGGAACGACACCACGCCCGCGATGTCCTCGGGACGACCCAGGCGGCCGAGCGGCGGCGCGGCGGCCAGCTGTCCCTGTTCTTCGGCCGGGGTGCTGGCCAGGAACGCCGCGGTGGCGGTGGGACCCGGCGCTACCGCGTTGACGGTGATGTCGCGGCCGCGCAACTCCTTGGCCAGGATGCGGGTGAGCGCGTCGATGGCGGCCTTGGACGCCGTATACGCGCTCAGCGCCGGCGGCGCCAGCCGGACCGCCTGCGAGGACACGTTGACGATCGCGCCGCCGCCGTGGACCCGCCGCGCGGCCTGCTGGCCGACCACGAACGTGCCGCGCACGTTGACCCGGTGAATCTCGTCGAAGTCCGCCAGGTCAAGGTCCGCCAGCGCGGCGGGGCGGTTGATCCCGGCGGTATGCACCACCACGTCGAGATGCCCGAAGCGGTCCTCGACGGCGTCGAACACAGCAGAGGTCGCCTCCTCGTCGGCGATGTCCGCCGCGAACGCCGCACCGCGCCGCCCATGCCCCGCGATCTCCTTCACCGTGGCGTCGGCCAGGTCGACGCTGCCGGCGTACGCCACCGCGACGTCGAACCCGTCCGCGGCCAGCTTGGCGGCTATGACCCGGCCTATACCGCCGGTCCCCCCGGTTACCAGGGCCGTCCTTATGCGGTCTCCCGCGTCACCACCTGCAGTCATGATCCTCACCTTTCTGCGGCCGCTCATCGGGCCCCTGATTGCGCGATAGCCCACTGTTGCCACGTGATCCGCGCCGCACATCGTCAGGTCAGGTAATTGCATCGGCACCGCCCAGAGTCCGGATCGCACCGGGCTCAATGGAGCTCGCCGCCCAAGGCATGATCGAGGGAGCGGGTCGCCCTGCAATTCATCGGTGTCGATGCCGGCATGCCATGAGCGGTGCACAGCTGGTCCATGCACGTGGCGTGCGCGGTGTCGGCGAGCGTGGTTTCGGTTGTGCCGGCTGGCTGGTCCGGCCCGGCCGCGTGAGGTGCTGCTGCTTTCTGGGGCCGGGTGAGGATGGGGGCGGCGGCCAGGATCACCAGGCCGACGGCCACGGCGAAGATCAGCAGCGTCAGTCGGGGACTGAGGTGCTGCAGGATGATCCCGACCCCGATGACGGGCACCGACACGCCGGCGTAGCCGGCGGTGAAGAACGTCGCCAGGGCGCCGGCCCGGTCGTCCGGGCCGGCGGTGGAGATCACCACGGTCAGGCTGCCGCGGATGATCGCGCCGATACCGGTGCCGGCGACGATTCCGCCGGCCAGGAACAACGCGAGGCTGGGCGGCGATGTCCATGCTGAGACGACCAGCAGGCACAGGCCGGCGAGCATCGGCGCGATCCCGGCGGCCAGCAGGCGGCGGGCCGGCCAGCTCGTGGTCGTGGTCTGCACGAGCACGCCGGCGCCGAAGGTCAAGAAGATCGTCAATCCGGTCAGCGCGGGAGAAGGCTGGTGCAAGGGCCCGGCCAGGAACGTCCCCGCGAGCCCGGCGAACAGCCCGCCGACAGCGAATGCCGTGCACACCCCGGTCGTGGCCGCCAGGAACTGGCTGCGCCCGTTCGCCGGCGCCGTGAGCCGCTGCGGGCGGTACTTCGGCCGCGGATCAAGGGCCGCGTGGCCCTCCGGGGCCACGATGACCAGGCCCACCGCGGCGAGCAGGAGGGCGAGAAAGACGATGAACGGGAGCGTGAGGCCGTGACCGGCATAGCGGGCGAGCAGCCCGGCGATGAGCGGCCCCAGGGCCAGGCCGCCGATGTTCGCGATCGTGGCGACGATCCCGGCCCGGCGCGTAGCGACGCCGCCGGGGCCCGCGTCCAGGTCCGTGACGAACGCGGTGGCCGTGGCTACGGCGGCGCCCAGAGCCAGGCCCGTGAGCACCCGCGCGACAATAATGCCGGCCAGAGATCTCCAGGTCAAGAAGATAACGGCCGCGACAACGGCGACGGCCAGGGCTGGCAGCAGCACCGCACGCCGGCCATACCAGTCAGAGACGTGCCCGGCGAGCAGGAGGCTCACCACGATCCCCAGCGCGTAGACCGCGTAGACGATCGTGATGGTGAGCGACGACAGATGGTCTTGCCGCTCGTACAGACCGTACAGGCTGCTTGGGGCGGTCGAGAACGCCGCAACGGCCAGGAATGAGAAAGCGACCGCCCAGAAGCCCCTGCGACGTGACAGCCGCGGCAGCGCGCGGGCGGATGCTCGCACGGGTGACAATTCGGCGGTATGCAGGCTGCCGCCCGCTGCCAGGTAAACGCGCTTGCGCATGTCCTTCTCCTCGGGTTAAGAGGGTGGGATCTGCTTGTGTTGCTTGTGCGACAGAACGCCTCGCTGTTACCAGCTCGCCATTCGCACGACGTACATGCCTGATGCCATCGCCGGTATTTGCAGGCATGTCGTCTGCACCTGACGCTTTGTCGCTCGGATACGTCGAGACCGGCTCTACGCGATTAACGATAAGCGGGTGGCTGGCCGCGATCTATTGCACGATGGTGTTGGTCGATACCTTGGTATCAGGGGTGCGCGACCCGGGGTACGTCGAGTGCTGCAGCGACTCTCACCAGTTCGGCGAGGGGATCGACTCGCATCTCCCGCATAATCCGTCCTCGGTGGGCCTTCACCGTGAGCTCGCTGATACCGAGCTTGGCTGCGATCTGTTTGTTCAACAGGCCGGAAACGACCAATGCCATAGTCTCTCGTTCGCGCGGCGTGAGTGACGCGTGAGAATCTCGAAGCACACGCAAGTTCGGCTTCGTTAGCAAGTGCTTGATGGCATTTAGCAACACGACATCGCCGAGTGGCAGGAGCATCACCGGCTCCCCGCTGCCCGCGTGCTCATAGTGGAGCACGATCCCATCAAGGCTGGTGAACGCGGGAATGACCGCCTCCTCGATCGGCGTCGGGGTCGGCGTCGATCTGGTAGCGCTTCGGTGCGTCGAGCCGGGTGAACCGGCGGCGGAATCAGCCGCGTTCTACCGCGGCCATGTGCCGGGCCAGACGGTTCTGCGCGGGTACTGGCGGCCCGGGCCGCAGACCAGGGCGCCGGCCCGGGATCACCGGTACACGCGCCCGGGACTGTACGGGCGCCGCGCGCGCGCCCGGAGCGTGACCCTGGCCATGCCAACCTCCAGATCAAACCGGCGGGCGCCTGGCCCCGCAGCTCGGATGCCCACCATGCCCGCCACCGGAAGGAAGCCCCATGCCCACCGTCACCGTCGGACAGGAAAACAACGCAGACATCGAGATCTACTACCAGGATCACGGCGCCGGCCAGCCGGTGGTGCTGATCCACGGCTACCCGCTCAGCGGCCGCGCCTGGGACAAGCAGGTCCCGGCCCTGCTCGAGGCCGGTCACCAGGTGATCACCTACGACCGGCGCGGGTTCGGCCAGTCCAGCCAGCCGGTCGTCGGCTACGACTACGACACCTTCGCCGCCGACCTGCACGCCCTGCTGGAGCACCTGGACCTGCGCGAGGCGGTCCTGGTCGGGCATTCGATGGGCACCGGGGAGGTCACCCGCTACCTGGGCAGCTACGGGTCGGCCCGGGTGGCCAAGGGCGTGCTGGTCTCCCCAATCCCGCCGTACCTGCTGCAGGCGCCCGACAACCCCGACGGGGTGCCGCAAAGCCTGTTCGACGGGTTCGTCGCCGCCGCCCAGGCCGACACCCCGGCCTGGATGAAGGGGTTCCTGGACACCTTCTACAACATGGACACGCTGCGCGGCACCCTGGTCAGCGACCAGGCCTGGCAGGCCAGCTGGAACCTGGCCGTGACCGCCTCGGCCGCCGCAGCGGTGGCCTGCATCCCCACCTGGACGACCGACTTCCGCGACGACCTGCCCAAGATCGACGTGCCCATGCTGGTCCTGCACGGGGACGCGGACCAGGTGCTGCCGATCGACAAGACCGCCAACCGGCTGCCCGGCCTGATCAAGGACATGCAGCTCACCGTCGTCGAGGGCGGCCCGCACGCCATCCCCTGGACCCACGCCGGCCAGGTCAACACCGCGCTGCTCGACTTCCTGCACCGCTGATACCTGGCCGCACCACCACCCTGGCACGTACCACCGAAGGAGCTACCATGTCGAACCACTTCAGCGCCGACTATCTCAAGGCTCCCGGCGACGACCGGCGCCTGGACATCACCGATGTGTTCTTGTTCAAGTCATCCAAGGACCCGGACAAGATGATGCTGATCATGACTTCGAACTCGAGCGCCCCGGCCCCGGCACCCATACAAGCGCGGGGCCCGGAGTTCTATCCCGGCGCGGTCTACCGGATCAACGTCGACACCGACGGCGACGCGCACGCCGACGTCGCGTTCACCTTCACCTTCTCCGAGTACGAGGGCGGCAGCCAGACCGGGACCGTCTGGTACGCCACCGGCCCGGCGGCCCGCTCTCCCGAACCGGCCGGCCAGGTGCTCGCCGAGTCGTTCCCGGTCAACTTCGACGGCATGGCCCCGCCCGTCCAGGCCGGCCCGGTCCGGCTGCTCGCCGGGCGGCGCAGCGACCCATTCTTCGCCGACCTGGAGGGTACCCTGCACGGCTTCGCCTGGACGGGGATGGACAACTTCGTCGGCAACGTGTCCTCCATCGTGCTGGAGGTCCCCGCCGACATGCTCTTCGCCGGCCCGGTGATCGGCGTGTGGGCCTCGATCAGCCGCCGCCGCGGCGACGGCACCCTGGAGCAGATGGACCGCGGCGGGAACCCGACGATCAACCCGTTCATCAACCCCGACGGGGAAAAGGACCTGTACAACTCCCGACAGCCCGCCGACGACGTGGCCAACTACCTGGAGCCGTGGTCCAAGACCCTGGAAAAGGCCGGCTACCCGCCCGAGGAGGCCAAGGCCGCCGCCCTGCAGGTGCTGCCCGACATCCTGCGCTACGACACCACCAAGCCCCCCTTCTACCCCAACGGCCGCAGGCCCATCGAGGACATCTACAGCTACCGCTTCGCCTGGCTGAGCTACGGCAAGATCCCCCCGCAAGGCCTCAAACCCCACGCCGACCTGCTGACCGACTTCCCCTATCTCGGCCCGCCCAACCCCTGACCACCCCGCCCGTCTTCTCCGCGCCGACGACGTGACCCATACCGCCGTCGGCGCGGAGTCGACCGGGTCGCCTGCGCCGGGGCATTACCGGCATCGCGGCATCGTCACGGGAGCGGCAGCATGTGGTTAACGTTTTCAGCGTCATAGAAGTGGCCTCCACCCGGTACGGGTGGTGGGGAGGCGCATGGCCTGGTAGGGACGCACCTGAACAGGTTCTACGAGGTCTGGCCGCGAGCTCCGACTCCGAGCTGGTCCCGGCCTGAGCTCAGATGTCGGAAGCGCCTTGACTACACGCCGTCGGTTCCGCCGGAGCCCAGACCCAACACCAAAGTGCACTAGACCTTCGGCCTAGGGCAACGTATTCTCGCGTCACGAAAGGACTGGATGTGAAGGCCGGACCGTTCAACCTGTCGGCCAGCGGGTGTTACTCACGTAGCTCACAGCCGCCGGTTTCGACAGGCATGGTGATGAGGCCGTTCGGCTTTTGCGGTCCAGGCGTTCCGCAGATTCCGGTCGTCCTCGTCACCGTACACGCAGATGAGATCGTCCACGTCGCCGCGCGACCTCACCCTCGCGCGGGCAGCATCTTGCCCATCAGCTAGGAGAGTCCGCTCGGATCGGAGGCAATGATGATGCACCGTGAGCCCTGGGATCAAGTGGTGGCGGACGCCGCCCCAGGCGATCACATCGTACAGCTCTATCAGGACCAGGAGTTTCTCAGCCGCGCCGTCTGCCGGTACGCCCGTGCTGGTCTGGTGAACGGAGAGGGCGTCATACTCTTTCCAACGCTCACCCACTGGAACGTCTTCCGCCCACGCCTCGAGGCCGAGGGCGTGGACGTGGATGCGGCACAGGAACGCGGACAGCTGACGGTGGTTGACGCCGACGAAATCCTGCCTCGCTTCATGCGGGACGCCATGCCGGATCCGCCTGCACTCCGCCGCGCTTTCGGGGACGTCCTCGGACAGGCGCGCGCCGGAGGGAGCTACCAAAAGGTGCGTGCGTGGGGGGAAATGGTCAATGTCCTGTGGGAGCGCGGGGACGTCGCCGCCAGCATGAACCTCGAGGACCTGTTCGATCAGCTCAATAAAACAGTCGACATCGTGATGTTCTGCTCGTTCCTGATGGACAACTTCGACGGCGATGTTCACGAGATCATGCTACCGAGGCTCGGGATGAATCACTCTCACCTTATTCCAGTGGAGGACTATGCTCGGCTGGAGCGCGCCGTAGACGATGCGCTCCGGGAGACGGTCGGCCCAGACGAAGCCCGTGTCCTTGAAAAGCCGGCTGCTCTCCCGCTATCGGCCGCCGTTCAGCATGCCGCCCGCCCAAGCGTTGCTGCTGGCACTGCGGCGGTTTCTCCCGACGGTTGCCGATCCCGTCCTCCGGCGGAGCCGCGAGCTCTACTCCGCTTCCGGCGCCGCCCGATGACCGCTCAACCCGCCACGCTCAATGGCGGCTGGGCTGGTTTCCGGGCAGTCAGCGGTGACGACGCAGCCGCGAACGCCGCTGCGGCCGATCTGATCAATATCCTCGATACCGTTGAAGTTCCCATCGTCGTCTTGCGACGCGACCTCATGATCGCGGGCTTCAATAAGGCGGCGGCGGATGTGCTTCGCCTCTCGCCATCCGACATTGGCCGGGCGTCCCGCGATATCTCGGTTCTCGCCGCCTTGCCCCGCCTGGAAGAGCAATGCAGTCAGGTCATCGCAAACGGAGTGGAATCCCGGGTCGATTTTCTCGACGGGGATAAGTGGTTCGTTATGCGGATATCTCCCTACACACGAGGGGAGCGCCAGGTCACCGGCGCTGTGCTGACATTCACTAACGTGACTGCTTTCCGCGCGAGCATCGATCAGGTCATCTACGAACGCGAATGCGCTAAGGCCATCCTCAACACTATTGCCGATCCTGTCGTCGTGCTGAGCGCTGATCAGCGTATCCAGTCGGGCAATCGCGCCTTCTACGCATTGTTCCTGGAGCTGGCCTCGTTGCGTACGAAGCTCAAAGGGATGCTTGCCGGCAGTCGCGCGTTCCAGCCCGTTGAGGTAGATCATGTCATTCCGGGAGAGGGTCAACGGACGCTGATTCTCGACGCCCGTCCCTTGACTTTGCCGGGCCATTCAGAGCGCAGGGTCCTGGTGACTTTCCAGGACATCACGGCGCGCAAAGCAGCTGACGCGGCCAATGATCTGCGTGCCATCGCGGAACGCAAAGAAGAGCTTGCGGCGCAGCGAGGCATTCCTGGCAGAGGCTCAACGCCTCAGCTCAACCGGAAGCTTCTCCTGGCGGGTAACGACAGACGAAATCACTTGGTCAGAACAGCTCTATCGCATTTTCGAGTTTGACCAGGGTGCGCCCCTGACGCCCGAGCTGATCGGATCCCGGGTCCACCCGGAAGACATCCCAGCGCTGCGTGGCGTCATCGAGCCGGCACGAGGCGCCGGCACCGGCTTTGAATGTGAGTACCGGCTACGGATGCCTGACGAGTCGGTTAAGTACCTGCACATGGTTGCCCACGGCACCCGAGACGAGGACGGACGACTGGAGTACATCGGTGCCGTTCAAGACGTGACAGCACGGCGCTTGTCGGAGCAGGCGCTCGGGAAGGCACAATCCGAGCTCGCACACGTAGCCAGGGCCACCGCCCTCAGCGCTTTGACCGCGTCCATCGCGCACGAAGTGAACCAGCCGCTCTCGGGCATCATCACGAACGCGAGTACCTGCCTGCGGATGCTCGCCGCGGACCCGCCGGACGTCGAGCGGCGCGCGCGAGACCGCACGGCGGACGATCCGCGATGGCAACCGTGCCTCTGATGTGATTGCGCGGGTGCGTGCCCTGTTTACCAGGAAGGAATCGGCGATCGAAGCGGTAGACCTGAACGAGGTCACGCGGGAGGTCATGGCACTGTCGTTGAGTGACCTCCAGAGAAACCGCGTCGTTCTTCAGTCGGAGCTCGCCAAGGATCTCCCGGCCATCACCGGCGATCGGGTCCAGCTCCAGCAGGTCATCCTGAACCTGCTCCGCAACGCCTCCGACGCGATGGTTGACGTGCACGATCGCCCGCGGCAGTTGCTGGTCAGAACCGAACGCGAGGACGGGGATCGTGTCCGCGTGAGCGTGCGGGATGCCGGCGCGGGCGTCGACCCCCAGAACGTGGACAAGCTGCTCGACGCCTTCTACACAACGAAAACCGACGGCATGGGTATCGGGCTCTCCATCAGTCGCTCCATCATCGAGAGACATCATGGACGTCTCTGGGCGGAGGCAAACGACGGTCCCGGTGCCACCTTCTCGTTTTCCGTTCCCAGCGGTACGGCGAGCGTTCCGGACGCGGCCCCGCGATGAGGCACTCATGACAGACAAGCGTTCACTGGTGTCGATCGTCGACGACGATGAATCCGTGCGCGAATCGCTGCCAGACTTGCTGCGGCTGTTCGGTTTCGCCGCCGAGGCGTTCTCATCCGCCGAAGCGTTCCTCGCGTCGGACGCCGTCAGCGAGACCAGTTGTCTGCTCCTCGACATCGCGATGCCCGGGATGTCGGGCCCCGACCTTCAACAGGAACTGACACGGCGGCGCCAGAAGATTCCGATTGTGTTCATCACCGGCCTCGCGGACGGGTCCGTCCGTCCGCGCCTGCTCGCGCGCGGGGCCGTAGAGTGCCTAATCAAGCCGTTCAGCGAGGCAGCCTTGCTGGATGCGGTCAGGGCCGCGCTTCGCCGGCCGTATTCTGGCCAGGTGACGGCAACATGAGTTCAATTGGCGAAGCACGTAGCGAATCAAGAGCGCCAGTGATATCGCGCGACACCCCTGTCATATTCGTTGTCGACGATGATGTGTCGGTGCGGGAATCGCTGGAGTTGCTGATTCTCTCCGCCGGCTGGCAGCCCGAGACGTTCGAGTCGGCGGAGGAGTTCCTTGAACGTTCGCGCATCGACGGTCCGAGTTGCCTGGTTCTCGATGTGACGCTTCCCAACCTCAATGGTCTCGATCTCCAGAAGCGCCTCATCGATCGGGCAGACATGCCAGTCATCTTCATCACAGGTTATGGTGACGTGCCGACCACGGTGCAGGCGATGAAGGCCGGGGCAGTGGAGTTCCTGACCAAGCCATTCGGCGATGACGTGTTGCTGAATGCCATCAGTCAAGCGATCGAGCGCAGCCGCACTGCACTTGCTCACGACGCCGAACTGCGTGCCCTTCGAGATTGCCACGCGTCACTCACGCCGCGCGAACGAGAAACCATGGCATTGGTCGTCTCCGGCCTGTTGAACAAACAGATCGCAGCCAAGCTCGGTATCAGCGAGATCACGGTGAAGGCCCACCGAGGACGGGTTATGCGGAAGATGCGAGTCGATTCCCTCGCCGAACTGGTGAGAGTCGCTGCAGCACTCGACGTGCCACGGGTCGCGCACCCCTGATACCAAGGTATCGACCAACACCATCGTGCAATAGATCGCGGCCACGCATCCGCGTATCGTTAATCGCATCGAGCTGGTCCCCATGTATACGAGCGACAAAGTGTCAGGTGCAGCCGCGATGAGTGCAAATATCGGCGACGGCGTCAGGCGTACGCATCGTGCGGATGGCAATCTGGTAACAGCCAGGCGTTCTGTCGCATTCTCAGGGCAGCATTCCGAGCTACCGCCGTCGTTGTATGGGAGGCGCCGCGAATGCGCAATGCTGGACGAGCTGCTGGAACAGGTGCGCAGGGGCCATAGCGCAGTGCTGGTGATGCGCGGCGAGGCGGGGGTGGGCAAGACCGCGCTGCTGGAGTACGTGGCCGCACGGGCGCGGGGGTGCCGTCTGGCGCGGGTCACCGGGACGCAGTCGGAGATGGAGCTGCCCTTCGCCGGGCTGCATCAGCTGTGCGCGCCGATGCTGAGCCGCGCGGAGTGCCTGCCGGTGCCGCAGCGGGAGGCGCTGCGGACCGTGTTCGGGCTGGCCGAGGGCCCGCCGCCGGACCGCTTCCTGGTCGGGCTGGCCGTGCTCAGCCTGCTGTCGGACGTGACCGGGGAGCAGCCGCTGGTGTGCGTGATCGATGACGAGCAGTGGCTAGACCACGCCTCGGCGCAGGCCCTGGGGTTCGTGGCCCGGCGGCTGGCCGCCGATCCGGTCGGCTTTGTATTCGCGGCCCGGGTTCCTGGTGAGGAGCTGACCGGGCTGCCGGGGCTGACGGTGGCCGGGCTGCCCGACGCCGACGCGAGGGCGCTGCTGGGGTCGGCGCTGGCCGGGCCGCTGGATGGGCGGGTCCGCGACCTGATCGTGTCCGAGACGGGGGGAAATCCGCTGGCGCTGCTGGAGCTGCCACGCGGGCTGACGCCGGCCCAGCTGGCCGGAGGGTTCGGGCTACCCTTCGCGGCGCCGCTGCCCAGCCGCATCGAGGACAGCTTCCGGCGGCAGCTGGATCCCCTGCCGGGCCCGACCCGGCGGCTGCTGCTGGTGGCGGCGGCCGATCCGTCCGGCGATCCGGTGCTGGTCCGGCGGGCCGCCGGGCGACTGGGCATCCCCGCCCAGGCGGCAGGGCCGGCAGCGGAGGCGGGCCTGCTGGAGTTCCAAGTCCACGTGCTGTTCCGGCATCCTCTGGTGCGCTCGGCGGCCTACCGGTCGGCATCGCCCCAGGACCGGCAGGAGGTGCACTTGGCGCTGGCGGAGGTGACCGATCCGCGGACCGATCCTGATCGCCGGGCCTGGCACCGGGCCAAGGCCGCGGCCGGGCCGGACGAGGTGATCGCGGCGGAGCTGGAACAGTCAGCTGGCCGGGCCCAGGCCCGCGGCGGGCTGGCCGCGGCCGCCGCGTTCCTGGAGCGCGCCGTGCTGCTGACCGTCGACCCGGCGCGCCACACCGAACGCGTGCTGGCGGCGGCGCAGGCCAGCCTGCAGGCCGGCGCGTTCGGCAAGGCTCTCGAACTGCTCGTCACGGCGGAGCTTGAAGGGTCTCGGCCGCTGGACGAGCTCGCCAGCGCCCGGGCGGACCTGCTGCGCGGGCAGATCACCTTTGCCTCGGGCCTGGGCAGCGATGCTCCCCCGCTGCTGCTCAAGGCGGCTAAACGGCTCGAGCCGCTCGACCTCGCGCTGGCTCGTGAGACCTATCTGACAGCGTGGATGGCGGCGCTGTTCGCCGGGCGCCTGGCCGGCGCGGGGGATCTGCTGGAGGTCTCCCGTGCGGCCAGGGCCCTGCCCGTGCCGACGGATCCTCCGCGTCCGGTCGACCTGGTCCTGGACGGCCTGGCGCTGCTGGTCACCGACGGGCCGACCGCTGCGGCGCCGACATTGCGGCACGTAGTGAGCGCCTTCGCCAGCCCCGGCATGTCCGCGGGAGAGGGACTGCGGTGGGGCTGGTTCGCCCAGGCAGCCGCCAGTGCCTTGTGGGACGATGACGCCTGGCACGCGATGCTCGTGCGGCAGGTCCGGCTCGCTCGTGAGGCCGGGGCGCTGGACCAGTTGCCGATCATGCTGGGCGCCCTGGGCACCGCCGCGGTGTGGAGTGGGGACTTCACCGCAGCCGCCGCGCTGATCACGGAGGCGGATGCGGTCTGCGGGGCGACCGGGAGCCATGCCGCACCGTTTGCCGCGATGATGCTCGCGTCCATGCGGGGCGACCAGGCCGAGGCCGCCAAGCTGATCGAGGCCACCATCGCCCAGGCCGCGGCCGGGGGACAGGGAATCGCCGTGGCCTACGCCCACTGGGTGGCCGCCATCCTGGCCAACGGTCTGGGCCGCTACGAAGAGGCGCTGGCGGCGGCCCGGCATGCCAGCGAGGACACGTTCACGCTGTATATCTCCATGTGGGCGCTGCCCGAACTGGTCGAGGCGGCCGCGCGTACCGGCAACACCAAGGTTGCGACCGACGCACTGGATCGGCTGGCGGAGACGACCCAGGCCGGCGGGACCGACTTCGGGCTGGGCCTTGAGGCGCGCTGCCGGGCGCTGCTCAGCGGCGGGGCGGCTGCCGACGAGCTGTACCGCGAGGCGATCGACCGGCTGGGCCGCACCCGGCTGTGTCCGGAGCTCGCTCGCGCGCATCTGTTGTACGGGGAATGGTTGCGCCGCGAGGGAAGGCGCGTCGACGCGCGCGAGCAGCTGCGCACGGCGCGCGACATGTTCGCCGCGACCAGCATGGAGGCGTTCGCCGAGCGCGCCCGCCGGGAGCTGATCGCCACAGGGGAGAAGGTGCGCAAGCGCAGCGTCGAGACGCGCGACCAGCTCACGCCCCAGGAGGAGCAGATCGCCCTGCTGGCCCGCGACGGCCGCACCAGCCCGGAGATCGGCGCGCAGCTGTTCCTGTCCGAGCGCACGGTCGAATGGCACCTGGGCAAGATATTCCCCAAGCTGGGCATCGGCTCCCGGCGCGAGCTGCATGCCGCGCTGGTCGGCCCGGGACAGCAGGACCAGCCGACCAAGCCAAAGGTCTTAGCGACCGGTAGCGTGCCCTGTACCGCTTAAAAATGTCGCCGCAACCCCTGACGTGCGGGTTCATGAAGTAGTTCGCGCGGCCCGGTGGTACTCGTTGATCACGCCGCCGAGCACCTTGCGGCGCCGGACCGGCATGTCAAGCGGCACGACGGCCGCCGACGTCTGTCTTCTGGCCCTAGAGCGCCGCCGCCGCGCCGGCCTGGACCTGGCGGTGCTCTCGGTGGCCTCGGTGTTCATCTCCGGCTGGGATTCCGCCGCCGACCCCCTGCTGCCGCCCGCGCGGCACGGCGGCCTTGGGCTGGCGATGGCACAGAAGACCTATGCCTCCCATTTGCAGCTGCTCTCGGACAAGCGCTGGCAGGCCCTTGCCAGGCAGGCGCCCGTCCGCAGCGGGTTATATGGGCATCCACCTCGACCAAGAACCCAGACCTGCCTAACACCTACTATCTAGGTCGGCTGGCTGCCCCGGACACGATCGACACCGTCCCGGAGACGCTGCTCGCCTTCGCTGACCACGGAAGCCTCGACGAGGGGCTGGAGCCCGACTGCGCAGCCGCCGAACGGGCCATCGAAGCGGCCGCCGACGCCGGCATCGACGCCGATGCCCTCGCTGAGTATCTCCAGCGCCGCCTCTCATGTTAAGCGCATTAGGTGCGTCACACCCGACACGCATATCAAGGCACGGCAAACCGCGTCGCCGTTCACCGCGGACGTAGGCTCTGACGCTCTTGGCGATGTTACGCAGCTAAATCGGCCATGGACGGGCTGATCGTCTCATACGAGAGATTTCATCTCTATGCCCAATTTGTTAACGACTGTAACGCGCGCCAGATCACAGCCAGGGAGCTCAGCCGGGGAGCTCAGCCCGGGAGGTCCTCCGGGCGCTTTTTGGCGAGATGGCCGTGCAGCGCGCCCGTGGCCTGGCCGACTTCGATCAGGTAGCCGTCCGGGTCTCGCATGTAGCAGCGGATCTCCGCCTCGCGGTCGATGGGCGGCGTGACGAACTCCGCGCCCTTGGACTGCCATTCCTCGTAGCAGGCCTGGATGTCAGCGACCCGCAAGTTCAGGAAGATCGAGGTGGTGTCGCCGGGCTCGTAGTTGACCACCGAGATGCCTGGCTTGTCGGGGGTGGGCGGCCCGCCGGGATTCATCAGGATCCACGAGTTGGACAGCTTGACGATGCACGGGTTCTCCTCAAGGACCACGGTGCCGCCCAGGACGCGCGAGTAGAAGTCCCGGGACCGCGCCACGCTGCGGACGGTGATGAACAGGGTCACGACGATGCCCCCGGCGGGCGCCGGCAGGTTGGCGACGTCAATGTAAGGCGAAGGTTCTGTCATGCGCTGACCGTTCCCCGGATCGGGACGGCGCACGCGCGCCGGGACCCGGCCCGCCCGCGTGCTCGGCTCGGTCCCGTTGCGGTTCCCTGGTCCCTTTATCCCGAACGGACCGTGGCGGTTCTAGCCCCGGAACTGGCTCGTGGCCAGTCGGCGCCCTTGACCAGGGTGTCCAGCTTCGCCCAGGATCTGCGGATGGACCCGGCCGCGAGGCCGCAGTCGGTGGAGGCGACCACGTTCTCCCTGCCGGCCGCTTCTGCGAACTTGACGATGCGGTCCGCGACGAGTTCGGGGGGCTCGGCGAATACTGGCTCTTCCACCTCGCCTGCGAGTACCAGCGGCTCTACCCCGGCACGGCCCAGGGGCAGTACACACTCGGGGCCCAACCCACCCTCACTCGAAACGAGCTGCACCCATCGCAATTCGGGCAGAACCATTCCAGGCCGACCGCTATGACGGGAGTCCCGGCCATCCGGCGGGTGCGACTGCGGTAGCCCTGCCGCGAGCCCCAACTCGCCTTACAAGCGAGGGGTTCGTAGGTTCGAAACCTACTGCGCCCACGGACGGATTTTCGAGTCCGTGTATCCAGGCTCCGACGAGGTTTCCGCCTGCGCTCCTACGCCGTGCTGTCGTGATGACAGGCCTGAGGACCGAGGGCTTCAGGCACAGTCATCTCCAGGCCCCCCAGGTCGTCCAGGGGAAACAAGGACGGCCTCAGGTTCGCCGTTGCAGGTCAGGGTGATCCGCTCGTGCTGCTGGCGGACCCGCCTGGCCAACTCGGACAGGCGCCTTCGCTGGGCCGAGCGGCACGGGCGGCGCGGCCATCGTCATAGTCATTTGCTCACGTTCATCGAGTTCGTCCGGATGATCGCCGTCACCATCGCCCTAACCTCCGCCGTGCTCAAGCGTGCCGCGCGCAAATGAGGTCAGGGTGGGCGAGACTCAAGAGATGCGGGAATTCGTAACCGATCTGGAGGATCCTCGGCTGGCGGACTACGCGCAGCTAACGGACATGGAGTTGCGCACCAGGCTGGAGTCTGCACATGGGCTGTTCATCGCGGAGGGGACGAGGGTGATCAGCCGGGCTGTGGCGGCTGGCTATCCAGTGCGCTCGGTGCTACTCGCCGAACGTAGGCTGGGCGACCTCCTGGCACTGCCCACGACCGGCACCCCGGTATATGTCGTACCAGACGAGACCGCCGAGCGGCTCACCGGGTACCGCGTCCACCGCGGAGCGCTGGCCTCGCTTCACCGCAAGCCGCTTCCGCAGACCGCGGCGCTTGCTGCTGTCGCCCGCCGGGTGATCGTGCTCGAGGACCTCGTCGACCACGCCAACGTCGGTGCCATCTTCCGGTGCGCCGCCGCGCTCGGGGTGGACGCTGTATTCCTCTCACCGCGGTGCGCCGACCCGCTCTACCGACGGGCGGTGAAGGTCTCCATGGGCGCGGTGTTTGCCATCCCCTACGCCCGCATGAACGGCTGGTACGACGGTCTGGCCGGGCTACGGGCCGCCGGGTTCCGGCTGCTCGCGCTGACGCCGGACCGGGCGGCCGCGCCGATAGGCGCGGCCGCCGTTGGCCAGCGGATCGCGCTTCTGCTCGGCAGCGAAGGCGATGGCCTGTCGTCCCGCTGGCTGGACGAGGCCGATCAGGCCGTCCGCATTCCGATGCATCCAGGTGCCCTGGCCGCCGGGGTCGACTCGCTCAACGTGGTCGCCGCGGCCGCGATCGCATGCCACGTGCTCGTAGGCACAGACCAGGCTCGTCCGCGCTAGCCACGTTGGCTTCCGCGACGATCTGACGCGTCACGCCGGTCTCCGGTTATTCTGCCGGCCGGGGTAGTAGGCGTCTACTAGAGAACAGCACCAGCGACGAACTGGCCAGAAGCGGGTTGCCTGGCCGGCTATCGCCGTGGTCAAGGACATGCGCAAGGGCCACGTCCTCGACTCAGCCGCTCGCCCACCCCCCTGTCCGCCGTAGGAGGCAGTCTGTGCCAGATACGATTCCACCGTATTCGGAGATCGACTACCTTGTCGCTGATCGCATAGCGACGATCACCCTTAACCGCCCGGACCAGCTCAACGCGTTCACTCAGGTGATGCGAGATGAGCTGATCGACGCCTTCGACCAGGCCGACTCCGACGATGATGTACGGGCAGTGGTTGTCACTGGCCGGGGACGAGCGTTTTGCGCAGGCGCCGACCTTTCCGCTGGCAGCGACACATTCAACGCCGACCGGCGCCA
Source organism: uncultured Actinomycetes bacterium (assembly GCA_963742795.1). Classification (GTDB taxonomy): domain Bacteria; phylum Actinomycetota; class Actinomycetes; order Streptosporangiales; family Streptosporangiaceae; genus Palsa-504. The sequence goes on along the minus strand of CAVUNL010000012.1, from coordinate 10,943 downwards.
GCGATCTGGGGCGACGGCCAAGACCATCGACGGCGTACCCCGGGATGGTGGCGGTCAGGTAAGCCTGCGTGTCGCGGCCTCGCTCAAGCCGGTGATCGCTGCCATCAACGGGCCTGCGGTCGGGGTCGGTGTCACGATGACGCTCCCGATGGACATCAGGCTCGCCGCCGATAACGCGAAGTTCGGCTTTGTGTTCTCCCGTCGCGGCCTGGTCATGGAAGCCGCCTCCAGCTGGTTCCTCCCGCGAGTCGTCGGCATCAGCCAGGCCCTGGAATGGGTGGCGACCGGCCGCGTCTTCGATGCGGGGGAGGCGTTGCGCGGCGGCCTGGTCGCCCGGACATACTCGGCCGACGAGTTGCTGCCAGCCGCGTACGCGCTCGCCAGAGAGATCGCTGACAACACCTCCGCCATTGCGGTTGCTACCTCTCGTCAGCTGATGTGGCGCATGCTCGGAGCCGATTCTCCCTGGGAAGCGCACCGCCTCGACTCCAGGGGCATCTATCTGCTTGGCAAGGCGCCCGATGTCGCCGAGGGGATTAGCGCGTTCCTGGAGAAACGACCGCCCCGTTTCCCGATGCGGATAAGCACTGACTTGCCCGACCTCGGACCGCAGTGGCCCGAGCCGCCTGGCTACCTCACGTAGCCTCCGGCTGCCCGCGCTTCCGCGGCTTGACGAGAGCGAGGATGACGGTGACCGTCCACAGCCCGCCTCCGGTGACAACCGGGACGCCCTTTCCATGTCCGGGCGCTGGCACCACGGCCCGTTCGGCAAAAAAGAATTTAAAATGATGCCGAACGAGCGGTGGTCTTACGGTCCGAACTTGGCATCGCGCTCCTCGGCGCACTCGCCTTGAACGTGGCGGTGCAGCATTCGGGCGACCCGCTCCAGGATCTCGTCGGAGAGCCCGGAATCGTCGACGGCACGAGCCAGCGCGATCGCTCCGACCAGCGTCGCCAGGATGAAAGGGGGATCGTCTGGTTCGCCGGCTGGCGTCAAGCCGGCGAGCAGGTCGAGGTAGCGGCGGACCTGCGCGGTGTACGCGGCGCGCGCGCGCTGGCCGCTGCGGGCGATGTCCGCGGGTAGCGCGGCGACGGCGAATCCCAGCAGTACCTGAGGGACTTCTCGCGAGTGGTCGCCAGCGAGCAGACGGTCGAGGGCATCGTTTCGGCGATGCTCGAGTTGCACCCCGACCGCGACAACCCGCGCGTCGTATGGCACAGCGCGCGCGAGGCCGTCAAGAAGCGGCAGGAGGCCTGAGCGAGAATGCTGTCCGATACCGGACGGGTTTCCCTTTGAACGAGAGGACAGATATGACCACGGTGCTTGACCGGTTCCGCCTCGACGACAAGGTCGCGATCGTGACCGGGGCCTCCTCGGGCCTGGGCGTGGCGTTCGCCAAGGCGCTTGCCGAGGCGGGGGCAGACCTCGTGCTCGCGGCCCGCCGCGTGGAGCGCCTCGAAGCGACGCGCGCGATTGTCGAGCAGGCCGGCCGGCGAGCGATCGCGGTCGCCGCCGACATGGCACTGCCGGAGAACGCCCTGGCCGTCGTCGAGGCAGCGATGACGGAGTTCGGGCATGTCGATGTCTTGGTCAACAACGCGGGGAAGGGCACCGCCGTGCCGGCCACGCGGGAAACGCCCGAGCAATTCCGCGAGGTCATCGACATCAACCTCAACGGCTCCTACTGGATGGCTCAGGCCTGCGGCCGTGTCATGCAGCCCGGCAGCGCGATCATCAACATCGCCAGCGTCGCCGCGCTCGCCAGCGGCGGCCTCCCGCAGGCAGCCTATTCGGCGAGCAAAGCCGGCCTGATCGGGCTGACCCGTGACCTCGCCGTCCAGTGGACCGGGCGCAAGGGCATCCGCGTGACCGCCGTCGCGCCCGGCTACTTCCCATCAGAGATGACGGACCAGTTCCCCGACGGGTACATCGACAGCCAGCTACCACGCGTGCCCGCCTGCCTGCCCGGCGACCCGGAGGAACTCGCCGCTGCCGTCGTCTTCCTCGCCAGCCCCGCCGCTGGCTACATCACCGGAACCACCTTGGTCGTCGACGGCGGCCTGACGGCGTTCTGACATCCGGTTCGTTCGGAAGGATTAAATTCTTTTTCTGCCGAACGCACCGTGGTGCCAGTGCCCGGCCATGGAAGGGCGTCCCGACGGCGCCGTCGCGCAACCAGCCCGCCGAACGATTCGGCGTCGCCCGGGAGACCGCCGCCGCGCCCACGCCTGGCTCGCCCGATCGGGATATCTAGTCGCCGTGCCCGGCGTTGGCATGGTCGTTACATCCGTAAACCGCTGGTCCGAATCAGGCTAGGCTTGCGGCCCGGTCGGCCGCTCCGCACTATAACTCCTGGAGCGGCCAGACCTGTTTAGCTGGCCTTCCCAGAACGAGCAGACAGCCGCACGGCAAGCGATTGAGGGAGATGGCGGCGACTGCAGAGACCCGAGCCGGCCGGCGTTGGTGACCATCGCATCCGGAGACAGCCCCGTGTCGAACAGCACGGACGTCGTGGACTCGCCGCGGCGGACGGTGACCAGCGCGGAGAAGCCGTGCTCGGCCATCAGCCCGACGTTGGTGCGCCCCCGCTCGAACTGGGGCGCTTGGGCGGTTCCGGCTGCCAGCGGCGCCCGGGTGATGGTGTCGTCGCCGGTGAGCAGGGCGTCGTAGACGTTGTCGACCAGCGTGGTGATGACGACGTCGTCGACCGGGTCCAGGGCGATCGGGTCGGCCGCGGTGCCCGCGGCCGGGTGCGGCATCGCGGCGCGGACGTCGCCGGCGGTGGCCGTTTCGGTGCACATGGCTGCTACTCCCCGGTGGCCGGGTCGGCGATCTCGATGAGCCCGGTGTTGACGTCGTAGACCAGGCCGGACACGAGCCGGCCCGGCGGCAGAGCATGCCGGGCGATGGCGGTGTCGACTCGCACCGCCGCGTACGGGTCGGCGACCGCCTTGCTGTCCAGCTCGTCTGCCGGGATCTCGAAGAACGCGGCGAGCTGCTCGGGGTAGTCCGTGAGGCGGGTGATGCCGCAGTCGGTGTGGTGCAGGATCACCAGGTGCCCGCTCGGGGGCTGGCCCTGGCCAAGCCGGCCCAGCAGGGCCCATGAGCGCAGCGTCGCCGGGGTGATCCGGCCGCCGATGTTGCGCATCACGACAGCTTCGCCGAGCTCGAGACCGAGTACATCACTAGGGTCGACCCGGGAGTCGACGCAGCCGAGCACCTGCAGGGTGTCGCTGGCCGGGAAGGGAAGGCCGGCGAACGCCCCCGTCGCGGCGAACGCCGCGTTGCGCCGAACCAGGTCATCGGAAGAGATGATCATGTCTTCTCCTAGTCTTCGTGGTCGGACTGAAGTGGAGCCGTGCAGGACAAGCCGTACAGGTGAGGTCACCCGCGGGATGCCCGTGGCTTGTGTGCCCGATTACGGCCGCACAGAAGCGGCAGATCGCCGAGCTGGCTCGCGATGGGTTCAGCAATCCGGAGATCCACGCCCGGTCCAGTTGCCGGGAAGGCGAGAACGCCCGCGCGGTATCTATCAGCGATGAACGGCAGTGCTATCCCGATGGCCAGGACCAACGAGATGGCGGCCGGCACCACAATCAACACTAGATTCGGCCCGTCCATGATCGGGTCTCCCTTCTCCTGTCAATCACAGGTCAGCGACGGTCGGCGCGGTCTCGGTGGCGCCGCCCCCGGCGGGGCGGCGCCACCGCTAGATTGCTCAGAGCGTGCCGGCGGCGGTGGTCCACAGCTGGTTGGCGGGCACGTTGCCGGGGTTGCCGGTCAGGTGCTGCATCCGCAGCTCCGCCCGGGCACCCCGGCGGCGTTGCTCCCGCCGCAGCCACTCGCCGTAGAGCAGGTGAGCGCGGGCGAGCTCCGCGCGCACCCGGGTCCTGCTCAGCCGGTCGATCGCCTCGCGGAACCCGGCGTCGGCCCGCGCGGCAGCTCAAGCAGGGCCAGCGGATTCCCTCGCGCCTCGGCGACGATCAGCTCCCGTACCCGCGCGTCCAGCGGCCCGGCCAGCGCCGACTCCAGCAGCGCGCGGGCGTCATCACCTCGCAGGCCCCCGACGTCCAGCACGGCCAGCCCGGCCAGATCCGCGCCCGGATCACGGGTCGCGAACGCCATGCTGACCTGGTCGGCCGCCAGGCGGCGGGCCGCGAAGCCCAGCGCCTGGACCGAGGCCTGATCGATCCACTGCGTGTCATCGATCAGACAGACCAAGGGACGTTCCCTGGCACGCGCCGACAGCAGGCTGAGCACGGCCAGCCCGACCAGGAACCGGTCCGGTGGCGGCCCGGCGGCCACGCCGAACGCGGTCTGCAGCGCGTCCTGCTGCGGCGCCGGAATCCTGCCGAGGTCCGCCAGCATCGGCGCGCACAGCTGATGAAGCCCGACGAACGCGAGCTCCATCTCCGACTGCACCCCGGTCATCCGCGCTATCCGGCACCCGTGCGCCTGCCCGCAACCCGGACCCGACGAAACGCCACTCTTTCGGCTGGAAGCCTAACCACGCGACACACCGCAGTAAACCCACCTGGTCTCCGGGCAGTTGAAGCGGATGGCGGTCGGGCCTAGCGGTCTGCATTCCGACGCCATCGCCCGGGGGCGTCAGGGCCGGTCGACTTCGAGGCGGCGGCTCACGGCAGCGGCGATGGCCTGCAGGTCGTCTTCGTCGGAACTGACTACGAGGTCGTGTCGGCGGAGGGCTCCTTCAACCACGCACGTGTCCACGACGTCGGCAGTCGCGGCGCGAGCGGCGAGCGTGCCGACCGAGCGGGCCTGGCCGTCATCGAGCGCTTCGACGTCGCACCCGGTCAGCAGCCGGGCCAGCAGAGCCTGGCGGCCTCCGCCGCGCCAGGACTGCGCCACCACTGGCGCGGGTACAGTGGGCACCTCACGCAGCGTCAGTAGGGCGCGGTGACGAGCCCACATGCGGCGTTCTCCCCGGTCAGCGGCGATGAGCGCGCCAGTGTCGTAGGTGACGCCCATTCATGCGGTCCGGCGCTGAACGCTGCTGCCGGTCCGACTGGCCCGCTCGGCGGCCGTGGCCGCCCACTGCCCGGCTTCAGCGAGCTCTTCGGCGGTGAACGCCCCGTGGTCCTCCTCGAACTGGCTGACCGCGGCCAGGCCGGCCCGGATAGTGAATTCCTTCCGTGCCGTATCGGCCAGCCACGCGCTGTAGCTCATTCCCGCTTGCGCGGCGGCGGCTGCTATCTCCGCATCAAGGTCGGGCGGCATCGAGATCGAGCGCTTCTTCCGCACTGTCATGGCAACCATGGTAGTACAGCGGTAGGACAGCGAACTTACTGAGAGCGAAACGGGGACCGCCGGGGCTCTGGCAAGCGCTGTCTGGTTCCTGGCAATCCAGGAAGATCAGGATCCGTCCGGCTGCGGTGGCCGCGGCGACAACATCTCGGTCCGGCGCACCGACCAAGCCCTCCTCAGTGACGGTATCGACATCGTGACCGGCGCTACCCAGGTTGAACTCGTAGTGGATGGGATCACCAGGGTTCGAGCTTGAGTCCCCGGTGCGGCCGCCGGGCGGCAACGTCGGGGTAGCGGCAGCCCGGGAGTTTGGCACATACGCGCCGCCTGGGCGACAATGCCGGGATGGCTCGTGATGACAGCTGGGCCCAGGCGCTGCGGATGGGCTGTTTGCCCCTTCTGGACGGGACGAGGCCCTCGGGGATGCTCGGGTGGGTGCCCCGTGTCGCCCCGGTTGTGACCCAGGCTGCTGTCGGGGCCGGGCACTGGGCCGCCGGGCGCCGGCAGCGGGCCCTGGCCGCGTGGACGAGCGCTGCCGGCTACGGGCTGGTGGCCTGGGGCCTGGGCACGGAAGCGCCGACCCCGGCCGAGGCGCGACAGAACATGCAACAGAACATCCAGCGGCTGCAAAGGGAGGGGGTGTTGCCCGAGCCTGGCACCAAGGCCCCCGCTGCCGCCCGGACGCCGACACCCGCGGCCCGCCGCCTAGAGCGCCTCCTATCGCGGTCCGCCCCCTTTTTCAAGGCCACGAACACCCCCCAGTACAAGCTTGCTTCCACCGTCGTGGGGATGGTCATCGGCGTGCGGTGGGGCCTGCGCCACCCGCGGCGGCTGACGGTACTCGCGATCGCCAGCGAATCTTATACCGTCGTGTTCTATGTCCCCTGGGCGGCCCGGGCCGTGCAGCGGCGCAGGCCGAGGACCGCCGCCGGGTGGGCCCTGGTCATGGCCGGATCGGTAGCCCGGCTGCGGGCCGCATCGGCTGAACCCCTCCGGTAACAGCAGGCCCGCAGCGGCCACCGCGACCAGAAGGAGGAACACGACACCATCGTCGGCTCGCGCCAGGATCCCGGCCGTCACCGGGACCAGGGCGCGTCGGCGAACAGCTCCCGCGACTAGTTGATCTTCTCCTCGGCGGTCGCGCCCGTGGTAGTGGTGGATGTTTCGGTTGTCATTTCTGCTCTTTCCTCTCAGATCAGGTGAGGCTGTCGGCCTCTTGGATGGCACGGACGAAGTCCAGCGGCGCCTCTTGCGGCAGGTTGTGGCCGATGCCGCCGGTGAGCGTCCGGTGCGCGTACTTGCCCGTGAACCGCGCGGCGTAGGTCGCCGGATCAGGGTGTGGCGCGCCGTTCGCGTCGCCTTCGAGCGTGATGGTCGGCACGCTGATGGCCGGGAAGGCCGCGAGCCGCTGCTCGAGCCCGTCGTACTCCGGTTCGCCGGCCGCGAGCCCGATCCGCCACCGGTAGTTGTGGATGACCACGGCGACGTGGTCCGGATTATCGAACGCGGCCGCGCTGCGCTCGAACGTCGCGTCGTCGAAACGCCAGGCCGGTGACGCGGATCGCCAGATGAGCCGGGCGAAGTCACGCCGGTAGGCCGCGTAGCCGGCCCGGCCGCCTCATGATGGACCTCCTGAGTTGAAGGTGGGTCACGCGGCCCAGAACGAGCAGTGGTGCGCGGCGGCGAAGCCGGTCGTGACCTGCGACTGCAACGGCACGAGCGACAGCACCCGAGTTCCGTCGAACGACGGCCAGGGCAGCGCGCGCGACGACGGGTCGCCGGTCTCGGCGAAGCTGGCCCAGTCCGTCCGCATGCTGGCGGCGAGCGCCTGCTGGTCGGGGTTGAGCACGACCGGCGTGTTCGGCTGGTCGAACAGATACGGGAGCTCTGTCCCGTGCGTCGCCAAGCCCAGGCTTTTACCCACGATGTTCACCGGCGCGTTGTCGTCGTTGAACTGGTAGGCGTACGTCGGGACGCCGCGCGCAGCGGTCCAGCGGTCGACCTGCAGGGCCGGGCACGCGAAGCTCGCGTCCGAGACGAGCAGGCTGAAGGCCACTACCGAGTTCGGGTAGGCGCTGAGCGGGTACTCGTTGGCGATCGCCGCGGCCCGCGCGGCCGACACGCCCGGGGCCTGGGCGATGTCGGGCTGGTAGTTCGCGCTGTCGCTCAGTGGTGCAGCCAGGGGCATGTTCGTCCCCTGGCTAACGGTCAGGCTCAGGCCGGCGACGAAGAGCAGTTCCTCGTCGTGCGTGATGCCGTTGATGACCGGCACCCGGGCGAACTGCCCGCGGGCCAGCGCCGTGCCGATCGGCTGGGTGAGCACCGACCCGTCGACAACGCCGGGAATCTCGACGCCGAACTTGGCCACCAGGTCGCTGACCGGCGCGTTGCGTAGGCACGCCGCGGTCTGGTCCGGGCAGCCGACGGCCGTGGCGAACGTCTCGCCGGCCGCTTCGGCCGTGGCCAGCGGCCGCTGGTTCAGCGCGAACGTGCCGCTCTGCACGATCGCCCGCTGGAACAGCCCGCGGGCGCCGGGCGAGACCAGCTGGGCGAGGACCGACAGGCCGCCGGCCGACTGGCCCGCGATCGTCACGTCGTGGGGGTCGCCGCCGAACCGCGCGATGCTGCGCTGGACCCAGCGCAGCGCCGCCTGCTGGTCCATCAACCCGTAGTTGCCCGCCGCGCCACCCGGCCGGGAGGCGAGCGCCGGGTGGGCCAAGAAGCCGAGCGCGCCGAGCCGGTAGTTGATCGTGACGACCACGACGCCGTCCGCCGCGAGCTTGGAGCCGTCGTAGTTGCGGGCGCGACGAGGGCTGCCTGCCGATAGCGCGCGCGAGCTGCTCGCGTCGGCCATCAGCGGGCCACTCGATCACCGCGTGCAGAACCGGATCCTCGCCGAGGCGCATGGCAACCCGCTGGCGCTGCTTGAGCTGCCGCATGAATTGTCCCCGGCGGAGCTGGCCGGGGGGTTCGGCCTGCCGGGCGGCCTACCGCTGCCAGGCCGGATCGAAGAAAGCTTCCTGCGGCGCGTGCAGCAGCTTCCCGCCGCCACCCAGCGGCTGCTGCTGGTGGCCGCGGCCGAGCCGACCGGCGAGCCCGGCTCTGCTATGGCAAGCGGCCGGGACGCTGGGTATCCCGGCCGAGGCAGCGGGCCCCGCGCAGGCGAATGGCCTGCTCGACCTCGGCGCGCAAGTCGCCTTCCGCAACTCGCTGCTGCGTTCGGCGGTCTACCGCGCCGCGGCGGCGGACGAACGCCGAAGCACGCATCTGGCGCTGGCCGCGGCCACCGATGCCGACACCGATCCCGACCGCCGGGCCTGGCACCGCTCCCACGCGACGCTCGCGCCTGACGAGGACGTCGCCGACGAGCTGGAGCGCTCGGCCGGGCGGGCCCAGGCACGCGGCGGGCTAGCCGCGGCTGCTGCCTTCCTGGAGCGCGCGGCGGCACTGACACCCGATCCGGGCCGCCGGGCGCGACGTGCGCTCTATGCCGCGCGGGCCAAGCACCTGGCCGGAGCACCCCACGAGGCCCTGACCCTTCTCGGCGCCGCCGATGCCGGTCCGCTGGGCGACTTCGACCGGGCCATGCTCCAGCGCCTGCGCGGGCAGATCGCTCTGGACGCCAGGCGCGGCGGGGACGCGGTCCCACTGCTCATTGAGGCGGCCAGACAGCTCGAACCGCTGGATCCCGCCCTCGCGCGTGAGACGCACCTGGAAGCGTTGCGAGCCGCGAGCACCGCCGGGCGGCTCGGCGTCGGCGCGCGGGCCGCCGCCGAGGCCGCTCGCCGGGCGCCCCCCACGCAAGGGCCGCCGCGTGCCGTCGACCTGCTGCTCGAAGGCCTCGCCGTGCGTTTCACCGACGGTTACGCGGCCAGCGCGCCGGCGCTCAAGCGAGCGCTCAGCGAGGTTCGCGACCAGGGGGGGCGTGCCGGGCAAGACGTGCGCTGGCCGTGGACAGCCCGCCGCGTCGCGCCGGACTTGTTCGATGACGACGCATGGCATGCGCTGGGCACCCGCAACGTGCAGATCGCCCGCGACGCTGGCGCGCTGGCCGTGCTCCCGCTGGCCATGAACTATCTCGCGACGCTGCGTACCTTCGAGGGCGACCTGGATGCCGCGGCGGCGCTGCTCGACGAGGCCGAGGCGATCGCGGACGCGACCGGCGCCGCGCCCCTCGTGTTCGGAAGACTGGAGCTCGCGGCCTTTCGCGGCGACGAGGCGCTGACATCGGTGCTGATCGAGGCCAGCGAGCCCGCGGCCATCGCCCGGCGCGAGGGGGTGGTGCTCACCTTCGCCGAGCACGGGCGCGCCGTGCTCCACAACGGCCTCGGCCATTATCAGGCGGCGCTGGATCCCGCCCAGAGCGCGAGCGCCCAGGACGAGCTGATGCTCTCGGTATGGTCGCTGCCCGAACTGGTCGAGGCGGTTGCCCGCTGCGGCAGGACCGACCTGGCGGCCGACGCGCTGGAGCGGCTCACCGAGCGAACGCAAGCGGCCGGGACCGAGTTGGCGCTCGGCGTCGAGGCACGGTCACGGGCGCTGCTCAGCGACGGTGAGTCCGCCGAGCGCCTCTACCGTGAGGCGATCCAGCGGCTCGGCGGTACCCGCATGCGTTCCGCCCTGGTGCGCGCCCATCTTCTGTACGGCGAGTGGCTCCGGCGGGAGAACCGCCGCGGGGACGCGCGAGCAACTCCGGACTGCCTACGAGGGCTTCACCGCGATGGGCATGGAGGCGTTCGCCGAGCGCGGCCGTCGCGAGCTGCTGGCCACCGGCGAGACCGTCCGCAAGCGCGAGATCCAGACGCGCTATGAGTTCACCGCACAGGAAGTGCAGGTCGCCCGGCTCGCTGGTGCGGCTCAGCAACCCGGAGATTGGCGCCCAGCTGTTCCTCAGCACCCGCACCGTCGAATGGCACCTGCGCAAGGTGTTCACCAAGCTGGGCGTCAGCTCCCGGCGGCAGCTGCGGCTGGCTATGGCCGATCGCGGCCGGCCGGTGTCCGCCGGTTAGTAGTACCTTTCGTCATGGCCAGTTGCCCGTGACCGAGTCCAGGACGGTCGAAGCGTACTTCGCCGGTGCCTCCTCCCAGGCGAAATGCCCGGCATCGATGATCACCACGCGGCTGGTGGGCAGCCCCTGGTCGAGAAACTCCGCGTTGGCGAGCGGGACGACACGATCGTGGCGGCCGTTGATGATCGTGACCGGCACCGCGATCTGCGGCAGCAGCCCGGCCAGCACGGGCAACTCCTCGGGATACCTGGGACATAGCGCATCGACTCGGCGAAGCGGTCGCCGTCGTAGCAGGCCAGGTAGTCCGCGCGGATGTCGTCGGGTACCCCGCCGGCGATGGTGTCCACCGCCGCGCCGACGATCACTTGCGGGTCCATCCTGCGGCACTTGTCGAGGTCGGGGTCTAGGACCCACGACGCCAGCGGCTGGCCGAGCTGGATCGGAACCGCAGCTCCGCCGCTGCCCACGATCACGCTGACGAACCGCTCCGGATGTGCGGCCGCCGCAAACAGGGCGGCCGCCGGTCCTTACGTCGGGCGCGACAATGTACGCCGTGCCCCAGATCGGCCTCGGCAATGAGCTGGGCCAGGAACTCGCCCATCGCCCGGGGTGACAGGAGGTCCTCCCGGCGTTCTGAGGCGCCGAAACCCGGCAGGTCAACGGCGAAC
>CAVUNL010000011.1:0-60084 GCA_963742795.1 uncultured Actinomycetes bacterium | reverse complement strand
CTTGATAGTCACGTGCGGCTTCGGGGTGCGACGGACCGCCAGGTTCACCCGGATCCCCCGCCCGGTCCCGGCGAACAGCGCCCGCGCCGAGCGGTAGGTGAACGGCTCGGCCGCCGCATAGCCCTCCGCGATGGCCCACCGGTAAAACAGCGACAGGATGCTCATGTGCTGGCCCCACGTCGTCGCAGCGAACCGGGCCGTGACCGGCCCCGCCGCCCGGTGCTCGGCATACCGGCTCAGCCCCGACTTCAGCCGCTCCCGCGAATCGAAGAGCCCGACGCCGTGCCCGGCCAGGAACTCCGCCCACTCCTTCACCGCCCGCGCATAGTTCTCCCACGAACTCGGTGCCGGAGCCCCGCTCGCCGGGAGCTCGCGCAGCCAGCGGTTCACCATCACCGCCGGCCGGGGCGCAGCCGGGCCGTCCTCCAACCGCAGATCGTCATCGACGAGCACGGGCATCCCCTCAGGGATCAGCGGCCGGTACTCAAGATCCCACGACTGCCAGCCCCGGGAAGAGAAAAAGATCAAGATCACGAGCGCTGACAGTAGGAACACAACACCTCTCCGCGCAACGCGAAACTCCCAGCCCGCAAGGCGTTCCGAGGGTAATCGCCACACGGGAACTAAGCGGGGAAAATGTGGCGGAGCCGGTGCGGGTGCACGCCGGGCACGCCGGCCGCGCGGCCGACCCGGCGCACGATGCGGCCGATGAGGTTCCGGTCCAGCGGGCCGCGGTGGTCGGCGACCAGCCGCTTGCAGCGGCGGATGTGCTCCAGGTTGGCCGCGGTCCAGGCAGCGAGCAGGTCTACCAGGTCGGGGTGCAGCGGCACGTACCGGTCGTTGCGGAGCTTGCCCAGCGGGATGCGCAGCCAGTGGCCGGCGCCGATGAGCACGACTGCGTTGGCGTCCAGGCCGGCCAGCTCGCCGGCCCGCATGCCGGTGCGGGCCAGCAACTCGACGACGAGCCGGTCGCGGGGGTCGGTGCTGGCCCGGGCGGCGGCCATCAGCCTGGCGGCGTCGCGGTCGTCGAGGAACTTGGGCAGCGGCTCGGGCTTTTTCGGGATGTCCCCGGCGATGACCGGGTTGCGGGGCGGCGCGTCGGGCCAGTCCCACTCGATGATCCGCTCGAAGAACGCCCGGACAGTACGCACCCGCTGCCGGTGCGTCTCGGCCGCGATCACCTGGCCGCCGGCCCGGGGCCGGGCGGCCAGCCATACCTTATAGTCCTCGATGTCGTCACGGCGCACGCTGGCGATGCTGTCCAGCCCGGCGTCGGTGATCATCCACCGGGCGAACTGGCGCAGCGCGTTCTCCGCGGCATCCACGCTGCCCGGGGCGAGGAACGCGGCCAGCCGCTGCAGATACCGCTGGATCGGCGCCGCGGCCTGGATCTGCGCCCACTGCGCGGCGGCGGCACGGCCGGGCACCGCCCGGCTGGCGGCCGGGCGGCGGGCGGGCAGCGCGCTCACCGGACCGCCACCTGCTGCACGGCCAGCATCTCGGCGACGGCGGCGGCATCGGCGTCGATCAGCTCGGATGCGCGCCGGTACTCGCCGGCCAGCCAGTCGTTGGCTAGGTGCAGGTAGACCCGGGTGGACTCGATGCTCAGGTGCCCGGCCTGGGCCTGCACCGCCTCCAGCGCCATCCCGGCCTCCCGCAACCGGGTCAGGCACGTGTGCCGCAGCTCGTGGCAGGTCGCGTGCTCCAGCCCGGCCCGGCGGCGGGCGCCGGCCAGGATCTCATCCAGCCCCTCCGCCGACAGCGGCAGCCCGCGCCGCGGCCCCTTCAGCACCACGAACACCCGGTCCGTGCGGGCCGTCCCGGGCCGCTCGTCATGCAGGTACGCGCCGAGCGCGTCGAAGAACCGGTTCGCGGCCGGGACCACCCGGTGATGGCCGCCCTTGCCCTCCACCACGGCCAGCCGCCGGTCCGCGACCTGCACGTCGGCGAACCGCAGCCCCAGCACCTCGCACCGGCGCAGCCCGGCCAGCAGCATGCCCAGCACCATCGCCCGGTCCCGGTGCGTGCGCAGCGCGGCGACCAGCCGGTCCGCCTCACCCGGCGACAAGATTCGCGGCAGCGTCCGCGGCACCCGCACCAGCGGCGCGGTCCTCGACCGCCGCGACCCGCCCGCCCGCCGGGTCAGCAGGCCGCGCGGCACCGGGTTGACCTGCACCGGCGTATCACCCCGGGCGACCAGGTATGCATACAGGCCCGACACCGACGACAGGCGGCGGGCGATCGTCCGCGCCGACAGCCCCGACTCCCGGTCCGCCAGCCGGACCACCGTGCGGTCCCCGCGCTGATGGGCCAGGAACTCGAACACGTCAGCCGCGGTGACCGCCACCGGGTCCTTCGGGATGACAGTGAAGAACGCCTTCAGGTCAAAGGCCACCGCCCGCAGCGTGTTCGGCCGGCACCGGCCCGCCACGAACTCCAGATACCGGTCCACCAGCCGGTCACCGAGGCGGTAACGGACCTGGCCAGACCCCGACACGAAACGCGCAAGACACGGGAAGCTGCTCATTTCAGCACCATCCCAGTGAGTCACATGAGAACACTGGAGCGACACGGATCACCCGTGTATTAAGCGATAACGTCGCTCTCACTTCGGCGCCGCTGTGACGGTGCGTCACGGTCGCTGGCCGTGGCCATCGTGCGAGGTCCGCCCGAGCGTGGCTGTCACGAGCAGGCTCCCGCCGTGCTGGGGCTGATGACCGCGACCCCGGGACGAACGCGAACCGCCGTTGCAGACGGCTGCAGCTTGACGCGGGCTGGTCCGGTGGGATCATCCGTTCATGACAGATGGTTTCGTGAGGGGCCCCGGCGGGGGCCAACGGGTCTCGCCGGCCATGACGCTCAAGGTGGGCGACAAGAACTCGCAGGCCTGGTCGATGTTTGAGGTGGCGGACATCGGGCCGGGCTTTGACGTCGGCGCTCACCTGCACCGCAACGCCGAAGAGCTGTTCTATGTCCTGGAGGGCCAGCTCGACCTGCTCGCCTTCGAACCGCGGGTAAGGACTCCGGGCCACTGGCAGGGCTGGGAGTCGCGCACCGGGGCCACGGTGGCCCGCGGCGGGCCGGGCAGCATGATGTATGTCCCGCGCCGCTGCCCGCACGCATTCGCCAATCCGGGTCCCGGCCCGGCCCGGATGATCTTCCTGGTTTCCCCCTCCGGCCACGAGCACTACCAGAGGGAGCTCGCCGAGCTGGTCGCCAGCGCGGCAGGCCCGCTTGACGCGGCGATCGCCGAGCTGCGCGCCCGCCATGACATCGAACAGCTCACCCCCCAGGTGATGCCCGGGCGCCCGTAACAACACGCCCGCATCTCGCCGCCGCCGCGATGGCCGCTGGCGGCGCGAAGCCCGGCAGGTCCAGCTGGCCGGCCGATCAACGCCGTTACGGAACGTGCTGGCGCGTACTCACAAATCAAGTGCGCGACCCGCCGATCTGCATCCGGACGTGCTTGACGTCGATTAAGATCGAGATGGTGCCGATCTGGTTGTTCTGCGCGCCTCTTCGGCTGGGGATCGCTCGCCTTCGGCCTGGCCGGTCCGGCAGGGCGCCAGGCTGACGTGTTCCGGCTACCGCTGACCTACCCCGGCAATCCCCTGGCCCGGCCGAGGGGACGGATGAATCGGTACCCGGCGCTGGATGAGAGGTAGCACGCGGCGAGCGGGCGGGGGGAGAGGCGGCCAGTCCATCGGATCGACGGGGACGCCGAAGTCCCACAGCTGAGCTGTCACTGTGGTCGTCGCCACCACGGTGACGACACCCCGTTCCGCCTTCTTTGGTGTCACTGCCTGGATCTGCCGGACATGTTCGTCGTCTGCCCAGACCGTGAACACGGCCGTGGTGCCGCTGACGGTGACGGCGATCTTACGGCAGCGTCCCTCGCGTACCGTCTCTTCTCCTGCGTACCGGGCCGCGGTCACCGACCGCAGGCACATGAGCAGTTCCAGCGGGTCCTCCGGCGGCACCGTACGCATCCGGCGCGGGGTCCCCGTCCCGCAATCCGACGGCCATGACCATGCCAGGCATGCCGTAGTCCTGCCTGACCCGGTGGTGCTGGAACCGCCGGGCGGACGGCTCGATGATGCCCATGGCGATGCCGGAGGACGCGGTGCGCAGCCGCGTGCGTGCCTGCTCGGGGTACGACATGGCCCCAGGCGGCCGTGACCGCAGCGCCGGCCAGCCGCCTGAACGGGCCATGACGGTGCCCATCCTGGACCGGCTCGGTCGCCAGATCGGCCGTCATCTGCATGCGCACCTCGTACCGGGCGCTGGCCGCCGCGAGCGTGGCCTCCACCCGGGTGATGACCTCATCCCGGGCCGCTTCGTCAGCGGCTCCGGTTCCGCCGAGCTTGCGAGCGGCGACGCTGTGGGGCTCTCCGCTGGCGGCCATCTGCGCACGGACTGACTTCTTGCGGGCACGATCCCTGGTCACTGCAATCCTTCCGGCAAGGCCCCACGCACCCCGCCAGGACGGCATGAACCAGCATCCCAGGAAAAGCGCGAGTCAGTGACCCTTGTCCTCGTCACCAGGACCAGCGTGGGCGGAACCCTGGCTCGGAGCGGGCGGGCGCGACCGCCGCTGCACCTACGATAAGCGAGCCCACCAGACAACGGAAGCCCCGCATGTCAGGACTGGCGGCGCTGCCCTCGCCCACCCATATGGCCGACCAGCCTCATGCCTCAAGAAGCTGCCGCAGGCCCGTTAGCCTGCTTCGTAACGGATGTTCTGCGCACACAAGTTCGCATATGCCTATCACATCAGCAGGGATTCCTAATCGGCGATCACGTAGCTCAAGATCCCGAACAGCTATCACGCTGCATCACAATCGCTGGCTGTGGCCGCCGCGCGAGATCCGCCGTTATGTATTGAAACAATCCCTTCGGTCCGGTCCGTTGGAGGCGCGCAGAACGTGTCGTTCTGTATTGCTTGCTGCGCTGGACTCGCCTTCAACAGGCAGCGCATACTCGGCAGGTGTAGCCGGGGCGTCTAGCAAGCGGGCAAGGTAGTCACCCTGCGTTACTGCTTGAGGCTGAGGCGTTCGCCAGGTTTGTCCCGCAGCAGTGATAGTAGACCAGGCCGCAGTGGGTAGCGTTGTCAGAGACGTTGTGGTGGTGCTGCTCCAGACCCCGGTGGTGCCCGGTTCGACCGACCCGGTGGGCTCCGATGTACCGCAGGAACCGCTCGGAGTGCGGAAGCCGTCTGCCTGGCTGCGCCGCATCGCAGGAACCGTTTGATCCTCGTGACCCGTGGCTGCGGCTGGGCGCCGAGGGTGCCCGCGTGCTTCCTTGGCCTGGTCAGCCCGGCCACGGCTGCACGGCGGTTCTGCGCAGCCAGCCGGCCATGGTCGTGGACGGCCAGATAGCAGGCGGGCCTGCCGGCGCGTGTTCCCGGTCGCTCAAGATGACGATGTAGCGGTCGTTGACGATGAGGACGTGGGGGCAGTCGACGGCCCCGCCGGCTGGGTGCTGGCGGGGCCGTGGTGTGCGTGCTGGCGCGGTGGTGGTCAGTCTGTCGTGACCTCGGTGACCGCGGCGCGGGCGCTTTGCTCGTCGACGATGTTCTTGCGCCCGGCCATGGCGGCGACCAGGGCCTGGGTGGCGAGGTTGTTGACGGCGCGGGAGCCGCCGCAAGGGGTGCGGCAACATGGTGCGGATGGAGGTGGTGGACGCGGCCGTCAACGAGGTCATGGCCACCACGTTCCGCGTCCCGGTCAAGCGGCTCATCCTGGTGAAGGGGACCGACTACCAGGACCAGCTGGATGAGATCAGCTACCGGATCAGGGCACTGGACCCGGACCTCATGTCTGATGAGCAGTTCGACGAGCAGGTGCGCAGGCTGCGCGCCGAACGGGACCGGCTCAAGGCCCTGCCCGCCGAGCCCGACCGGTGGGACGAGCAGCTCACCGGGGAGCTGTATTCAGACATCTACCAGGCGCTCCCCGCCTCCGAGCGCGGCGCGTGGCTGACCTCGCACGGGTTCGTGATCCACGCGACGAAGAAACAGGTCAGCGTGATCCAGGGAGACGTGCGAGGGACAGCTCACCTCGGGTGACCGTCGTCTGCTCGGGGATGAAGGCCCAGCCTTTCCAGGTCGCGGTGAACACCTCTCCGCAGGATGGGCAGGCCTGGCTGCTGGTCTCCTTGCCCGGGACCCACGCGCCCTCGAACCTGCTGCCGCAGCCGGGGCAGTCCAGCGGGGAGTGCAGCGTGATCCTCATCCCGGGAAGGTCATCTCCCCCGTCCCTGTGGCGCGGCCGGATGTGGTGCCCGGCCGTGGCGTTCCTTTCCGTTTCAGGTAACCGCCTATCTGGTGACGCCTGCAAATCACCGGGCGGCAACGTAGACCTCGTTAAACCGGACTGGGAAACACCGGCTATCACCCACCCGCACTCGCCAACACTGACCATCAGCGGATAGCACCGATCCGGGCCGAAAAATCTTTTTGCTTGAACACCTAAACCCGGGATATGTCCCCGCTCTGCGTGTTCATATATTCAGCCAGACACCAACCGGCCGATCGCCGCTTGGTCCTGCCGGCACCAGCCCGGTAACACTAGGCCAGTCTTGACGGGCCTGGCGGGGCCCCGCCCGCCTCACCGGGAACGGGGTCGGATCGCTGGCTGGCCTGGGGTTAGCGTGGCCGGCAACCCCGGCATCGAGGTGAAGCTCTTGCCGGGAGCAGGGACTTCAGTTCCGCTTCCGGCGCGTTCGGGTGACGGTCAGGACAGCGACGAGGAGAACGAATAAACGGCCGTTAGCCAGCGCCTTGTGCATCAGATGAAGGTGGCCGCCAGGGCCGCGAAGCAAGATGTAGGGCTAATACCCCCTTTACGTCTGGACCGGGCGCGGTCCTGACATACTCTGGCAGCAGAGCATGGCCACAAAGGAAAGCCTCCGCCGAGGAATTCGGCGGGAGGCAAACAAAGGTGGTCAGGAATTCGGCGCGGCCAGCGGGGAGCATCAGCAATGGCAGGAACCATCAGCGGCGGCAGCCCGGCCGGCCCCGGCGGGCAGGGCAGGCGGCGGGCACGGCAGCCGGTCCCGCGCACCCGGACGGTGGAATTCACCCTGAACGGCCAGGAGTACGCCCTCCTTGTGGAGTCGGCCAGGCAGGCAGGCATGGCCCGGCGAGCCTACGTCGCCCAGACGGTGATGGCCGCCGCCGCGAACGGCACCACGGCCAGCGGCCAGGACCCGCTGGAGCTGATCCTGATCGAGTTGATGCGCGCGGCCGGGCTCGTCCGCCGCATCACCACCAACTTGAACCAGGCGACCGCCAAGCTGACCGCAACCGGGCAGCCTGCCGGAGAGCTGCCCCGCTGGGCGGCCGAGAGCGCGCGCCGCGCCGACAACATCGACGCCGTAGCCGACGCGGTACGCAAAGCACTGCGGTGACGGGTCACGGCGACGACGGTGATCGGGAAGATCAGCACCCCGCGCGGGGAACACGTCCAGCCGTTGCTCTATTACCTCTTTGGTCCCGGACGCCAGGAAGAACATACAGACCCCCACATCGTCGCAGGGTGGCGTCACCCCGCCGACCTGGAACCCCCGCTGCGGCCCGACGGCACACGCGACTTCACCAAGCTGGCCGGCTTGCTCCTGCAACCGCAGGCCGCCCTCGGCAAGCGGGCCTACGCGCGGCCGGTGTGGCACTGCTCCATGCGCGCGGCACCCGAAGACCGGATGCTCAGCGACGACGAATGGGCCGCCATCGCGCACGAGGTGCTGGACCGCACCGGGCTGGCACCGTACGGGCAGGAAGATGAGGCCGTCCGCTGGGTCGCGGTCCGGCACGGCGATGACCACATCCATCTGGTGGCGATGCTGGCCCGCCAGGACGGCGGCAAGCCTGGCCTGTCGTGGGAACGGGTCAAGGTCCGCGCCGCCTGCCTGGCCGCCGAGCAGCGCTACGGGCTGCGTTCTACCGCCCCCGCCGACCGCACCGCGGCCCGCCGGCCAACCCGCGCCGAGAACGAGAAGGCCGCCCGCCGCGGTCTGGAGGAGACCCCGAGGATCACGCTGCGACGGCAGGTGGCCACCGCCGCCGCCGCCGCGAACAGCGAGGACGAGTTCTTCGCCCGCCTCGGCCAGGCCGGGGTGCTGGTACGCAAACGGTTCAGCATCAAGAACCCGGGTCAGGTCACCGGGTACTCGGTCGCGCTGCCCGGCGACACCGCCAAGACCGGCGGCCCGGTCTGGTACGGCGGCGGGAAACTCGCAGCAGACCTGACCTGGCCCAAACTCCGGCAGCGGTGGACACCAGACCGGGCCACGCCCGGCCGCCTGCGCCCGGACCTGACCGCCGGGGAACGCAACGCGATCTGGGAGCACGCCACCAGGACCGCCGCCGACGCCACCGCGCAGATCCGCACCCTGGCCGGGACGAACCCGGCCGCCGCCGACGACGCCGCGTGGGCCACCTCCGATACCTTGCACGTGGCGGCCGCCATGCTCGGCAGCCGCATCCTGCGCCAGGCCGCCGACGCCTACGACCGCGCCGCGCGTTCACCCTACGGTCGTATCCCGCCGCCGTCCCCGGTCGGGAACCGGCTCCGGCAGGCCGCCCGGCTGACATCCGCGTTCGCCTACCTCACCCAGGACCGGTCGATGGCCCCGATCCTGCTCATCACCAAGCTGGCCGCGCTCGCCGAAGCCGTCGCCGAACTCCGCCAATCCCAGCAGCACGCCGCCCAGGCCGCCGCCGCACTACGCGCCGCCGAACATCTGCACGCCGCCGCCTGCCCGCGCACCGCCACCCCGCCCAGCGCCACGCGCCAGCACCGCCGCCCAGCTCGCCGGGCTGTCCTTCCCCGCACCAGCCCGGCCTGCCGCACGACCACCCGCACCCGGACAGCCCGGCCCTGATCCGGACGGGCCCCGGCCACCACGCAGGCCATCACCGCCACGGCCACGCGGCCCCAGCCCCTGATCGCGCCGCCCGAACCACCGGCCACAAGCTCCTGGATCGCTCGTCTGATGGTCTGGCGGCCTACGCCGCACCGGTCCCCGCGCCGGTCTGAGTGCCAAGGCTTGACTATCTAGCCCATTGGAGCGACGCTGTGCGCAAGAAAGCGCAACTCTTCGAGCTAGGGAGTAACTCATGGCGCTAGTGTTTGTCGGCATCGATCCGGACACTGGCGGGGACAACTGCCCGGCCGTCTTCATCGACGAGGAAACAGGCGACTTCCTGCTCCAGGGCTGGACAGTCACCGACCCGGGCACGCTCGCGGAAGTGGAAAGGTCCAGCCCGATCGCGGACAACGAGTCGGTGGTGAGGCTCCCAGCCCGGATGCGGGCGATTCTCCAGGAGGCGGTTAATGGCCGCAGTGCCACCATTCAGCGAGCTGATCGCGGCGACGACCAGGACCGCTGTGCATCTGGAGACGCGGGACGCATACACGCCTGACGACCCCTTGTACCTGGGCTGGCTCGAAGGCAAGCCCGTCCCGGAACCGGCGCTGCCGGACTGGTATGACCTTGTCCGTGCTCAGGTCGCCAGGGGAATCAGGTTCCGCCGTGCCCGGATCGTATCCGAGCCGCTGTCACCGTTCGTGCGGTTCGAGCACGAGATGACGTCAGGGATGAACATCGCGGCCGGGGAGGACGTCCGCTGGCTGCCGCGAAGACTGACACCCGGCCTGTGCGTGCCCCTGTGTGACTTCTGGGTGTTCGATGACCGGCTCGTCCGGTTCGGGTATTTCGCAGGTGACGGCACGTTCCTGGAGCACGAGCTGTCAGACGATCCGGAAGTGGTGAGAACGTGCGCCGAGGCGTTCGAGGCCGTCTGGCTGCGCGCTATCCCTCATGCGGACTACCGGCCAGCCTGACCGTAACCTCATCAGGCAATGGCCATCTCTCCGTCGTCGTCCGTCCAGCGGGCCAGGCAAGACCTTGCCGACAGGCTGCGCGATCTGCGGCTTGACGCTGGGCTGACTGCCCGCGCCCTGTCTGGTGCGGCGGGCTGGCATGAGGCGAAGACCAGCCGGATTGAATCCGCCAAGCAGGCACCGAGCGAGAACGACCTTCGCATCTGGTGTCAGGTGTGCGGGGTGCCGGACCATGCCGTCGACCTGATCGCTGCATCGCGCGCGGCGGATTCCATGTACACCGAGTGGCGGCGCATGCACCGGACTGGGCTGCGCCGCGAGCAGGTCGCCCGCCGTTCACTGTACGAGCGGACGCAACTGTTCAAGGTCTACGTCTCAACGGTGATGCCGGGCCTGATTCAGACACCCGCCTACGCGAACGCGCTGATGTCCGCCATCACCACGTTTCAGGGCACGCCAGACGATGTTGAAGCGGCCGTCCGGGCACGGATGGAACGTAACCGCGTGCTGCGCAGCCTGAATCACCAGTTCGTGATGCTGCTGGAAGAGTCCGTCCTGCGATACCGGATCGGGGATGCGGAAGTCATGGCCGGACAGCTCGGCCACGTCCTCAACCTCATCCCGCTGCCCAACGTCCGGCTTGGCATCATCCCGTTCTCTGCGAGCCAGCGGGACATGTGGACGCTTGAGGCGTTCACCGCGTTCGATGACGCTCGCGTCCATGTCGAGCTTCTGTCGGCTCAGGTGACCGTGACGGCACCCGGAGAAGTGGTGATCTACCTGCGGGCATTTGAGCGGCTGACCGCGCTTGCCGTCTACGGTGCCGAGGCCCGCGCCCTCATCAGCGACGCGATCAGCGCCTTGGGCTAATTACCTCGCAAGTGAGCGCAAGTCCTCTTCCCTGCTCACGGCACTCTGCGGCAGCCTGCTGCTACGACGTTTGATCACCAGCCAGGCCAGGGAGGGCAGCGGGTAACCGAGGACCAGCAGCCCGGCAACCCCCCGAACTGGACGCCGCGCACCGACCCGAGGACTGTTCATGCCAGGACTTCACGCTCAACTGACGACCACGGAGCTGACCAGCGCTCTGGACGCCACCGAGACGTTGCTCAAGCTAGAGCCGTACATCGACCGGCTGACCTACACCAAGATCAGTACCTTGCACGCAGATCTGACCACCGAGCAGGAAGACCGGCAGCGTATCGCGGGAGCGAACAGCCGATGATCCGCCAGTGCCCGTGCGGCTTCGCCACCAACGACCAACTATGGTTCGAGTCCCATCAAGCCCGGCATCTTCTCCGAGGTGACGGCCAGGTTGTCCGGCGTGATCACGATCTGAGCGGGCTAACAGCCGGCGAGCTACAGCGCGCTAGGCGAGAGCTTGAAGCCAGCCTCGCGCTGGCTAGGCCGGGATCGGTAGTAAGTAACCCGATCATGGCGCAGATCCGCGCCATAGACGCAGCACTGGCCGGGCCGGCCGGCTTACCAGGCTCCCCGTTGCCCTGAGTCCTGGCGGGTTCAGCACGGCGGGTCGAGGACGATGCCCCGGTGTCGCTAGGTGCCGGGGCATCGTCATGATGCCTGGCGATTATGTGAGGTCGGCATGCTCCCTGTGCCGGTTCCGCGCGACGGGCCTGGTGACAGGCCCACGCACACCGGTCCTGAGCTAGCTGTCCCGTTAACCGGGGCGTCCCATGCAGCACTGACCCCGTCTCCATATGGCGGGGACGGGGTCAGTGTCCAGAGCGGCGAGGCAGGCAGGCTCGCCCGTCAGTCGGCCTTGCGCGGCATCATGCACGCCATGACTAGCGCGGCTGGCCAGGCGATCGGGATGCAGTTCAAGATCAGCACCCGCTTGATGTTCCGGGCACGCCTGACCACGGCGATCGCGGTGGGGCAGACGTACAGTGCGGCGAGGCTGGCTACGTACTCGATCCAGGACACCGCGCCGTTCGCGGTCACGGCCGGCCCTCCTCGCTGAGCGGATCGCCGAGCCGTTCCCGCTGCTCGGCATCGACCTCCGCCCACGACGGGTGGCCGCGATCCACGACCACCGGCCGGTCCTCGTCAGGCGGGAGAAGGAGGTACTCGCCGAGCACCCGTCCCTTCGCGTGGTCCCGCGCGGCGGTGAGCCGGGCGACCTTGGCGAGGTAACCCTCGCCTGGCGGGTCGTCACCGGCCAGATGGTCGGCGAGTTCATCGATCCGCTGCGCGATCACCTCGCCGAGCACGGCGAAGAACGCGCCAGGATCTCTGATCTGCTGGTAGACATCTGGGAGGCAGCCTTGCCACTGCCGGCGTACGAGTTCGCCGTAGTAGGTCAGCGCGCTGTGGCTGCTGCTGGCCGCATCCGGTCGCGGCAGGTCTGGGTCCCCGGTCACCGCGACCGCCCCTTCGCGCACCGCCGGCGCAGTGGTCCTGCGCACGGCCGGGGTGGCATCCACGCGCAGCGCCGGCACGCTGGGCCCGGGCACCGCCGGCGCGGGCCGGCGGATCTCACTGGAGTCCCGGAAGCACAGCGGGTAGTAGAGGTTCCGGGACGCCGTGTTACGCCGGGCGGGGCGGCCATCGCGCAGCACGGCGACGTCGCGGTCCTCGACGCACACCCGCCACTCATCCGGGCCGCACTGTTCCACGATGCTTCCCGGCAGCCACGGCCACGCCGCCCGGTCACCGTGTTCTTCCTGCCTGGTGCGGGGGTAGCGGACCTCGACCCGGCTGTCGTCGGGGAACCGGCCGTCGTTTCGATGTCGTCGTATGTCATCGGGGTTCCTCCCTTGCCTAGACCGCGTCCGCCGGACGGCAGGTGAGCCTGGACCTGCTGGGCCTTGCCCTGGCCGATGCGCAGGGCGCGCTGGATCTCCCGCAGCGACGGGACGTTGCCTGCCCCGGCAGCCGGGAACGCCAGCCCGGCCGCGTCCAGCAGGCCGCCCGTCCCGGTGTGGCGGCGGCGAGCCAGCTCATCGGGTGCATCCGCTGCCGCATCCGCAGATGCGGTCCGCGCGGCCGGGTGCATCCCGGTGTTGCGCCGCATCCACGTGAGCAGTTCCATGCAGCCGACATAGGCGGCCACCGGCCACACCGACAGCAGCGCGCCCGTGAGGCCCGCGTGGAGCCCGTAGCCGACGTTCGCGGCGATCGTGGCGCCGATCCCGGCCAGCAGCATGACCCGGGCCAGCACCGGCACGTCGCGCCCCTGCCGGGAGGCGACCAGCATGGCCGACGACGCGGCGGCGATCAGCCCGTCACCGGCCAGCGGCAGCAGCGCCGCCGAGGCGATGGCCTGCCCGTGGTCACGGGCGAGGGTGTAGATGTGGGAGTAGGAGTCGCTGCCGGCGAAAAGCCCTACAGCCAGCACGATCCCGGTGGTTACCCGCCTGGTGGCGGTGTCGTTCGCGGTCATGGTCACATGTCCGTCCCGGTGAACTCGGGACCTTAAAACATGAATCCTTGTCTGAGCCGAAGACCGTCAAGAACCGGCTGCACCTCGACGTCGTCAGCGACACCTTCGATGCCGAGACCGAGCGCCTGCTGAGCCTGGGCGCGCAGAGGATCCGCGACGTCCAGCGAGACAACTTCCGGTGGACGACCTTCGCCGACATCGAAGGCAACGAGTTCGACCTGATCGCCGGGTAGCCTGCCCTCGGTCATCACTGTGGCTCCGGGTCGGTGCGGGGCGGTATCCGCGGTGTGACTGCACTTTGCGCGCTGCGGGCATGCCCCGGCCGTGGCCGCTGTTCCCCCAAGGGACGGCGTTGACGAAACGCACTGGCCGAGAGGACAGGAACACGCCGGGCCCCGGTGAGCCTCCCGCGGGGCAGCAGGCACCGATCATCGGCCGGGACGCCGGCCTGGCCCGGCTGCGTGCCCTGGTGGATTCTGCCCTCCCGGCCAGCCAGGTGCTGCTGGTCACCGGTGAGGCGGGGATGGGCAAGTCCGTGCTGCTGGCCGACGCCGCCGGCCGGGCCCGGGCCGCGGGCATCCGGGTCCTGTCGGTTACCGGCCGGGAATCGGAGTCCAGGCTCGCGTTCGCCGGGCTGCATCAGCTGCTGCGGCCGGTGCTGCCCAGCGCCGCCGGGCTCCCCGGCCGGCAGGCCCAGGCGCTGCTGGGGGCGCTGGGCCTTTCTGCGGACCCCGGTCCTGCGGACCCGCTGCTGACCGGGGTGGCCGTCTTGACCTTGCTGTCGGATCTGTCCGAACGGTCCCCGGTCCTGGTGGTCGCCGATGACGCTCACTGGCTGGACCGCAGCTCGCTGGACGCGCTGGCCTTCGCCGGCAGCCCGCTGGACGCCGAACGGGTGGTGCTGCTGGTGGCCGCCCGGGGGCAGGCCCCGCCCCCCGGCTTTGACCGGGGCTTCCCCGAGCTGCACCTGGAACCGCTGTCCGCGGCAGACGCCGGCCGCCTGCTGGACGGGCAGCCGCGCCCGCCCCGCGGGCAGGCCCGGGCGCAGGTGCTCGCCCAGGCCGCCGGTAACCCCATGGCGCTGATCGAACTGGCCACGGTGATCGCCGATGATCCCGCCGCCAGCCGGCGGTGGGCCGCCGAGCCGCTGCCGCTGACTGACCGGCTGACCGCCGTCCTCACCTCCCGGTTCCGCGCCCTGCCGGAGCCAGTACAGGCCGCGCTGCTGCTAGCCGCGGTGGCCGACGGCCCGGACCTGAGCGCAGCAGCTACGGCCGTTTCCGGGCCGGGCGCGCAGACCCTGGCGCCGGCCGAGCAGCTGGGCCTGGTCAAGGTCGACCGGACCGGCCTGCAGTTCTCTCATCCCCTGGTCCGTTCCGCCATCTATCACTCCGCGCCCTTCGCGCAGCGTGCCGCCGCGCACCGCGAGCTCGCCGAGGCCCTGCACGACCAGCCCGACCGGCGAGCCTGGCACCTGGCCGCCGCGGCCCTGCACCCGGACGAGCAGGTAGCGTCGCTGCTGGAAGCCACCGCGGCCCAGGCGCGGCGCCGCGGCGGTGCGGCCGCCGCCGCGCTGGCCCTGGAACGCGCGGCCGAACTCAGCCCCGACCGGGCAGACCAGGCGCGCAGGCTGGTAGCCGCCGCGTCGGCCGCCGTTCCCACCGGCCAGGCCGACTGGGTCGAGGACCTCACCTCCCGGGCGCTCGCTGTCACGGCCGACCCCCAACTGCGGCTGACCGCCCGCCACGATGCCGGGTGGGCGCTGGCGTACTCGGGCCGGAGCACCGCCGCGCTCCCGGCGCTCCTCTCCGTCGCCGAAGAGGCATCGCGTAACCAGCCGGACCTCGCCTGGGACGCTCTCGCGGATGCCGCCAAGGTCGTCTACCACTCAGGCGCGCCCGCTAGCTGCCGCGCCGTAAGCGGCGTTCTGGGGCTTCTGGAAAATCAGGGATCCCGGTCCGCCGGCCCGGGCCCGCGCGCCGATGTCGGCTCGCACAGGCTGTGGATACAGGCGTGCATCGACCCGTTCGGCAGTAGAAGCGAGCTCATCCGGTACCTACGCCAGATCAGCCGCTCCCCCCTTGACGAGCCCGCTCTGTGGCGAATCGGTTCCGCCGCATGGCTTCTAGACGAATCCGACCTTGCGATCACCTGGCTGCAGGATGCCATGCAGCGGCTCCAGGCACCCGGCACGCAAGGCACCAGCGGCCCAGGCCTGACCGCGCTCGGGTGGCTATTTATCGACACCGGACGGTGGGACGAGGCCCTAGAAGCTGCCGCTGAAGCCGCCGGCCTGGCCGAGGCAAACCAGATGGAACTCGTCGCCGCGGCCGCCGACTTGATCGCGGCCACTGTCCTGGCGATGCGCGCCGACTCCGGCACGGCCCGCAGGCATGCCGACCGGGCGCTTGGCCACACCGACCTGGCAGAAAGCGGATTCGTAGTCGCCCGGGCCCGGCGGGCCCTCGGAATCGCCGCCCTCGCCGACGGCAGCCACCTCCTGGCCTTCACCCAACTGCGCCAGCTCTTTGGCGAGGACGGCGCGCCCGTCCACAACATCTTCTCCTACCTGGGGGTCGCCGATATGGCGGCTGCTGCGGTCCGTGCCGACCGGCGGATGGAAGGACAAGACGTCCTTGAGCGGGCGCTCAGCCATCTAGGCGGAACGGCTTCTCCCCGGCTCGAGCAGCTCATCGCCCGCGCGCGCGGAATCCTCGCCGGGCCTGACGCGGCCGAAGCCCATTTCGGCACGGCGCTCGCCGACCCGGCGGGGGACCAGTGGCCGTTCGAGCGGGCCCAGCTTCGCCTGGACTACGGCGAATGGCTGCGGCGGCGGCGCCGGATCAACGACGCCAAGCCCGTCCTAATGCAGGCCCTGGGAACCTTCCGGCGACTGCGGGCCCGGTCATGGGTGCAGCGCGCCGAGGTAGAGCTCAGGGCGTGCGGGGTCGCGGTCGGCGACGCGCCCGGCGAACCCGATGCCTTGTGGGAGCTCACCCCCCAGCAGCGCCAGATCGTCCGGCTAGCCAGCGACGGCCTGACTAACCGCGAGATCGGCGACCGGCTCTTCCTGTCGCCACGCACGGTCAGCTCGCACCTGTACCGGTCCTATCCCAAGCTCGGGGTCGCCGGCCGCAACCAGCTACGCGACGTAATCGCCCGCGCCAGCACGCCAGCGCAGGCAGACGAAAGCGCGTAAGCCGTACCACTCTCTAGTCGTCCCCGACGAAACGACGAGAGAGTACGCGGGTCGCCGGCGACGGGTTCCGTAAGCCGAGGATCAGGAATTGCTGGCGGCTGACCCAGTCGGGATAGCGGGTCACCATGGCGTCGAACAGGTCCTGATCGGGCAGGCCTGCGTCGCGGAGCTGTCCGTAGTATTCGAGGTAGCCTCGGGACTCGGCGAGGACCGTGGGCGGGTTGCCCTGGGTGGGGTCCTTGTGGCCGGTGACGACTGCGGCGGGGCTGAGCGCGGCCAGCTTGTTGAGGGCGGCGATCCATTCGGCCCGGCTGCCGGGAGTCGTCGCGGCGACGTACATGTGGCAGTGGTTGTAGGCGACGTCGCCGGAGACGATCAGGCCCAGGTCCGGTACGTGCAGTGAAGTGGTGTCCACGGTGTCGGTATGCCCGGTCTCGATCACCTCCAGGGGAAAGCCCTCGAGCTCGATTTGCCCCGTGTCGAGTGGTTCGGCCAGCGCGACCGGGTCGGCTATCTGACTGGGGTAACGCGCGCGGGCACCGTTGTTGAGCACTTGCGAGGTGCTCTGCTTGCGCATCTGCTGCACCGTGCCTGCGGTGGCCACCGCGCGGGCGCCCGGGAAGCGGTCGAGCAGCACGGACAGGCCGAGGAAGTGGTCGCCGTGGCCGTGGGTGATGTAAATCGTGGTGAGCCGGCGCTGGTGCAGCGCAATCCAGTCGGCCAGCGCCGTGGCCTCGGGGACGGTCATGAGCGCGTCCACGAGTACGGCGTCATGGGCTCCGAAGATCAATGTCGACGTCTTAGGATCCCAGGCCGGCGGGTCGCCGACCCGGGGCGGCGGTGCGCTAAAGGGCGCCTCGGGTGCGGTGAATACGTCGTAACTCAGCGGGGGACGGCCTGGCATGCTTACTCCCAGGTGGGTGTGGGGCTGGTCACCGTGGCGGCTGGCGTGACCAGGTGATCGTTGTCGTGGTCGGCACGCCGTCGCAGGGGTGCGGTTCGGAAGCGGACAGCACGAGCGTGCCCGGCTCGCGGAATTGCACCCGCCGCAGCTGCGTTGTGCCGAGCCAGCTCGGGATGACCGACACCTGCAGCTGATGGGCGACGGTCCCGGCCTGCTCGTCGACGTCGTACGGACCGGAGTACGCGATGTAATACGCGTCCGGCTCCTGGTCGTCGACTGCGTAGGGTCCTGGCCTGGCCAGTTGGGCGGACATGTACCCGTCGGGCGTGTACAGGATGGTCCCGAGCGGGTTATCGCCCAGCGGGCGATCGGTCCGGCCTCCATCGACGGCGGTCACGTCGTACCCGGCCAGTCGCCAGCACCCGACCAGCCGCTCACGGATGCTCTCAGACATCGAGCTGCTCCTTCACGTTCGGCGCCGAGCGTAGGTCATTGTCCAGACACCTCTATCACCCGGGTGATACTCATTCCCGTCCCATGGAGAACCACAAACATGCAGGTGCGCACAGGAGTTCTCCAGTCATCGTTCCGTCGCCTCCCTGCGATTGTCGTGCCGCGAGCGACGCGCTCGTATCCGCCAGTGGACAGTGACAGTGGCCAGTTCAGGCTCGGCCGCGCCGACCGGGCGAGGGCTGGCCTGCGAGCCTAGCGCGGCCAGGCCATCGCTCACGGCCGGTCAGACTGCGATCCGCCCGCCGTCGACAGGCAGGACCGCGCCGTACACGAAGCTGGCCGCGTCGCTGGCCAGGTAGGTGACGGCGGCGGCGATCTCCTCCGGCAGGCCGGGCCGGCCGGACGGGGCGGCCGAGGCGAGCTGGTCCAGCGCCTCACCCATGGGCGCGGTGCCCTCGGTACGGGTGGGGCCCGGGCTCACCGCGTTGACCCGTACTCCTGCCGCGCCGCGCGCGGCGTCGCGCCCGGACAGCACCACGTGGGCACCGAGCTGGGCCAGGGCCAGCGCCGAGGCGCCACGTTCCAGGGACTGGATAGTCTGCGACAGCGCGGAGGGGCTCAGGTGCAGCCGACGCGCGGCCGCAGACAGGCTCCCTTCTTCGGCGACGACCGCAAAGGCCCGTAGTTCGCGTATCTCCACCCTCTATCTATCGCATACCATTCATCGCCGGAAATACGAAAGACAACGATGGCCAGGCCGAAGCATCGGTGCCGCTCAACTGCCCCAGTCGATGACCGCCTTGCTCGCCACCTCGGGATGCCGCTCCAGCCAGCTGCGTGCGAACGGGCACAACGGCACCAGGGTAAGCCCCTCGCGCGCCGCCCGGTCGACAGCCGCGGTCACCAGCCTGCCGCCGATGCCGCGGCCTTCCAGCTCGACCGGAACCTCGGTATGGACCAGCACCAGCCGGTCCCCGCGGATACGGTAGACCAGCTCCGCGAGCCACCCGTCCACGCGCAGCTCGAACCGGGACGCGTCTGTGTTGTCGATAACGGCGGCGGAATCGCTCACCTGCTCAGACATTGCTCACCCTTCTTCACGCTAACGGCCCGGCGACGATGCCAGGGCCGCTGTTGCGATCACCGTTGTACCCTGCGCAGGGTTGCGACAGCGTCTCGGGGGAGAGCCCAGCCCGGCATCGGCGGCGGACCGGTGAGGGTGCCGACTAGCTTGGCCGGGAAGCCGTCCAGGACGGACCGGTCCCTGAAACGGTCGCGCTGCTTGACGCAGGCACCGGCGCGGACCACCGACTCGGCTCCGACCACGCTGCCGTCGCATACGATCGCGGCCGGCTCGACGACACTGCCGCGGCCGATGTGGCAGCCGTGGATCATCGCGCCGGGGCCGATCACCGCGTCATCGTCGATGATCAGTTCGTTGTCGGGCAGCAGGTGGAGGACCGTGTTCTCCAGGATCTGGACCCGGGAGCCGATGCGGACCGGGCCATGGGAGTCGCCGATGATCTTCACGCCGGCGCCGATGAGCGAGTCTTCGCCGATGACCACGTCGCCGGTAACCTCCGCCGAGTCGAACAGCAGGGTGCCAGCGCCGATCGACGGGGTCTTATCACGGTAGGCGTACAGCGTCCCCATGTGTCCTCCGGCTCGCATCGGTCCGCGCACGATCGTGCCCGGGTAGTCGGTCAGGTTGGTCTGATGCTGGCGCAGCACCGCCAGCCGCTCACGGTCGACGTCCGTGGCCGACCGGATGACATGCGGCGGGCGCCCGACCAAGACCGAGTCGGCAGGGATCACCGTCTCTGGCGGGACCAGTGTGCCCTCGCCCAGGATGCAGCCATTACCGAGTCGGGAACCGGGCATGAGGATCGCGCCGTTGCCGACCTCGCACAGGTCGCCGATGGTAGCGCCGACGATCGTGGCGCGGTGACCGAAAACGGTTCGCTGACCCACCCGGACGGGATGCTCGCGCGTGCCGATCACCACCCCGTTCTCCAGGACGGCGGAGTGGTTGCCGATGCTCACCGCCGCGCCGTGCGCCCGCACCACCAGGCCCTGGGCCAGGATCGCGCCCGCGCCGACGTGTACGTCCCCCAGCACCACCGCGGAGCGGGCTATCTCGGGCTGGGGTTCGTCAGCGAAAAGCTGGTTGAAGCTCACGGCAGCCTTACCATTCTTACCACCACTTACGCTCCAGGGCCCGGTCGGTGCCATTCGTCTGGTCCAGCGCGTCGAGTTCGGCCATGTCCGACTCTGACAAGGTGAAGTCGAAGATCTGCGCGTTCTCCTGGATTCGTTCGCGGTGGGTCGATTTGGTGATGACCGGAACTCCGCGCTGAATGTCCCAGCGCAACAGCACCTGAGCGGGTGTCCGCCCCCCGCGCTGCGCGACCCGGTTCACCGTCACGTCGGAAAGGCATCTGATTCCCGTCCGCGAGGACGCGGGCACGCCCGTCCGCGGTTGTTGCGCTGACGGTCATCAAGATCGCGGCGTGGAGACTCCGGCCTTCAGGCCGGGGAGGAAACGCCGCTTCACCTCCCCTGAAATGTCGGTGCCGGACGGTATATTCAACTTGTCCGCGACAGCCAAGCGGGCATTTCCACCACCCAGCACGAAACCGCGGCAGGGCATGCCGTGGCTGCGCGGGGAGGCGACGGGACTGCCCGGCCCGCGAACCGCGAACCTACAGCGCGACCACAGGTCGCGGCTGGAATCCTCGTCCCTTAGGGCGATGGAGGATGTCAAGGTGGTGGCTCCTTAGCTGTGGGAACTGCCGCAGCCTCGCCGCATCCTGACCCGGTCATGACCCCAGCCTGGCACCACCGCGATCGGCCTGGCAATCCCCGCGAATCGTAAACACGTCCGAGATAGCGATCTCGAATGGCAAGCTTCATCGCCGGCACCAACTGGCAGGCCCACGAGGGCGAGACGCAGGCCAGCATGGAGGGCAAGGAGACCCGGTTCGGCCCCGAGGGCTCCGCGCTGATGACGGTCGGGACCATGGGGACGACGGCGGGCGCCACCGATTCGGCTCTCGACAGCTATACCCCGGTCGGGGGCACGGGCGCGTTCGTCGCCATCCTGCTCGGCGAGATCAGCGCGGGCGACGACGGCGGCGGGCTGTACTCCATCCTGGTGCTCGCCCTGCTGTCCGTGTTCGTGGCCGGGCTGATGGTCGGCCGGACTCCGGAATTCCTCGGCAAGAAGATTCGCGCACCGCAGATGAAGCTGGTCCTGTCCTACGTACTGACCATCCCGGTCACGGTCCTCATCCTGGGCAGCACGTCCTTGGTCATCGCGGCGGGCACCTGCTCCATCCTCAACCCTCGCCTGCACGGCCTGACCGAGGTCACCTACGCCTTCGCCTCGGTGGCGAACAACAACGGGTCCGCCTTCGCCGGCCTGGCCGCGAACACGACCTGGTACGACACCACGCTCGGCCTGGCCATGCTCATCGGGCGCTTCGCGCCGATCGTGCTCTCCCTGGCCATCGCCGGCTGACTCGCCGGAGCCCGCGTACACGCGCGCACCCGGGCGACCCTCGACACCAGCGGGCCGACGTTCGCCGCGTTCCTGCTCGGCGTGATCATCATCGTCGGCGGCCTGATCTACTTCCCCTTGCTCATCCTCGGCCCCATCGGAGAGCAAATCATCGGATGAGGCGGGGGAGAGCCACGATGCTGGTCATGCTGGCCCTTCCGCTGAGCACCCGCGCAGGGCGGAGACGGTCCGCCGGAACGCGGCGTAGCGTTCGGCGTGGAACGCGACGGTGGTCGGGTCCGGTTCCGCCGCCAGGCGGGCGGGCGGCGCTAGCGGTCCCTGGATATCGTCAAAGCTGAGCAGACCGGCCGCGTGCGCGCCCAGCAGGGCAGCGCCGCGGCCGGACGCCGCGGGTACGTCCACGGCATACAGCGGCAACCCCAGCACGTCCGCGAGCAGCTGCCGCCAGCTGGCGGCCAGCGTGCCTCCGCCGGCCAGCCGGAGGCGGGGCGGGCGCTGGTCGGTCACCAGGGCATCCAGCGCGTCACGGATCGAGAACGCGGTTCCTTCGAGCGCGGACCGCAAGAGCGACGCCCGGTCGGCGGCCAGCGACAAGGCGGTCCAGGAGCCGCGCAGCGCCGGATCGGAATACGGTGTCCGTTCCCCCGCCAGGTGCGGAACGAAGATCGGGTCGTGCGCCCGGCCGGGATGATCCGCGCTGGCGTACAGCTCCGCCCAGGTGGCGTTCACGGTCTCGCGCACCCAGTTGAGGCTGAGCCCGGCGCTGAGGGTGGCACCCATGTGGTACCAGCCGTCCGGGGTCGCGGACCGGTAGAGGTTGACCCCCGCGTCCGCGCGGCTCACCGGCGCGGCCAGCGGCCGGATGACCTGCGCGCCGGTGCCGACGGTCAACTGGATGTCGCCCGGCCCGACCCCGCTGCCCAGGGCTGCCGCCGCCGTATCGGCGGCCCCGGCCGCGACCGGGATGCCTGCGGGCAGCCCCAGGTCGGTCCCCGCCTCGGCGACCAAGTGCCCGGCCGGCGCCCCGGCCGAGGTCAGCAGGGGCGCCAGCAACCTCGTGTCCAGGCCTAGTGCGCTGACCACCTCACGGTCCCAACGATCACCCATCACGTCGTAGAGCAGCGTGGCGGAAGCATCACTGGGCTCGGCGTGGACCTCACCGGTGAGGCGGGCCCGCAGCCAGTCTTTGGGCTGCAGCGCCCAGCGAGCTTCGGTGTACGTGCGCGGTTCGTGCTCGGCGATCCACGTCAGCAGCGGTCCGGTCATGCCGGGGACCAGCGGGTTCGCGAGCCTGGCCAGCGCGCGAGAGCCGAGGAGCTGATAAGCGTGCAGGGAGCTGGTGGCGCGACTGTCCGCCCAGAGCAGGGCCGGACGCAGGGCCTCGCCCCCGGCGGACGTCATGACCAGACCATGCATTTGTCCCGACAGCCCGATCGCGACCGGCCATGTGCCTGCCGCGTGGACGGCCTCGCGGGCACACGCGGTCATCGCGCTCCACCAGTGGGCCGGCTCGCTCTCGGCGTAGCCGGCTACCGCCGAGGTCACGGCGTAACCGGCTGACGCCCGAGCCAGAACCCGGCCGCTGATATCGGCTACGACCGCCTTGGCCGAACTCGTCCCGAGGTCGAGACCCAGGGTGCAGACCGTGTTCAATCTGGGCCAGCATTCTCCGCGAAGGATCCTTGACCGTACACGCTACGTCGCACGTTCACGGCCAGCTCGCGCAGGTCACCTGGCCGACGGCGAACCGAACCCTGGAAAACCCATTGCAGGCGGGCAGACTGATGCCGCACGCTTGCTGGTGTGTTCCGGTTCGCCGTCTTCGTCGCCTGCGCGTTTGACCGCGCAGCGATGGCGGCTGCCTCGGCGCTGCTGTCGTCGGCGGGCCTGCTGGCCCTCGACGGCGCGCGACGCTGACCCTTCCCCGTTCGCTTCGGTGACCTGGCGGGGGAGGGTGACGCATCGCGCGGGTCAGCGAGTGCAGCAGGAGGAGCCAGGAGCAACCAGTCATGACCAAGCAGGCCTACATCCGCGACAAGCCGCACCTCAACATCGGCACGATGGGGCATGTCGACCACGGGAAGACCACCCTCACCGCCGCGATCACGAAGGTCCTGGCGGACCGGGGCATGAGCAGTTACGTGCCGTTCAGGCAGATCGACCGTGCGCCCGAGGAGGTCGCGCGGGGAATCACCATCAATATCGCGCACGTCGAATACGAGACCGCCACGAGGCACTACGCGCACGTGGACATGCCCGGCCACGCCGATTACGTGAAGAACATGATCACCGGTGCTGCGCAGCTCGACGGCGCGGTCCTGGTCGTCTCGGCGCTCGACGGCGTGATGCCGCAGACCAGGGAGCACGTCGTGCTCGCCCGGCAGGTGGGGGTGTCGCGCGTCGTCGTCGCGCTCAACAAGGCCGACGCGGCCGACGAGGAGATCGCGGAGCTCGTCGAGCTCGAGATCCGCGATTTGCTGTCCGCTTACGGGTACCCCGGCGAGGAGGTGCCCGTCGTGCGGGTCTCTGGGCTGGCCGCGCTGGCCGGCCAGAAGCGCTGGGTCGCGTCGATCCTGGACCTGCTCGACGCTATCGACGCCTACATGCCGGTACCAGAGCGGTACGTCGACGTGCCGTTCCTGATGGCCATAGAGAACTCCCTGACCATCACCGGCCGCGGCACGGTCGTCACCGGGGCGATCGAGCGAGGCCAGGTGCGGATCGGTGATCCGGTCGAGCTCATCGGGCTGGGCGCGACGGTGACGTCGGTCGTCACCAGCGTCGAGACGTTCGGCAAGACCATGGAGGCCGCTCAGGCCGGCGACAGCGCGGCGCTGCTGCTGCGCGGCGTCGATCGTCACCAGGTCCAGCGTGGCCAGGTGCTCGCCGCGCCGGGTAGTCTCCGCGCGCACCAGCGCTTCGCGGCCGCGCTGCATCTCCTCTCGGTGGCGGAGGGCGGCCGGCGCACGCCGGTGCGTTCGGGGTACAGCCCGCAGTTCTACGTCCGCACCACGGACGTGTCCGGCGTGCTGGACTTTGGCGGTATGAGCGGCGGCGCCGCCGTGGCCTCGGCCATGCCAGGGCAGACGGTGCAGGTCACCGTCGCGCTTGGCAAGCCGGTCGCGCTCGACTCCGGGCAGACCTTCGCGATCCGCGAGGGCGGCCGCACCGTCGGCGCGGGCACCGTCACCGCCCTGCTCGACTAGGCCAACGGGTGCGGGACTTCCGGTCCCGCACCCGGTCCCCATCGCCGAGCACTACGACCGACAATGCGCCCGATGAGCGCGCTAGATATGAGGCTCGAGCGGCGGCGATCACGAGCCTGCCCTCATTTGAGCGGCGGCAAATCCCTTTGGCCCGGCCCGTACACCGGGCTTACAGTAAAGATATGAACGTCAGTTTCACCTGCGCGGCCGCGCGAGCTATCGGCTCGCCGGTTGCCGCTCCCTGACCTGACGATATTCCGCGCTGGCGACCGGGAATGGTTCGCTAGCGCCCTCGCGATCGTGGCCGCGCCAGCGGTTCCCTTTCCGGTGCCGGAAACCAGAAGGGACCAATGCCATGAACGTGACCGAAACCACCCGGACATTCCTTGAGTTCTTCGGCGAACGGGGCCACCAGGTGATACCGGGCAGCTCGCTGGTGTCGCCGGACGGTGACCAGGTGCTGTTCACCACCGCGGGGATGCATCCGCTAACCCGGTACCTGGAGGGTCGCCCCCATCCTCAGGGCAGGCGGCTAACCGGCGTGCAGCGCTGCCTGCGTACCACCGATCTGGATGAGGTCGGCGATGACCGGCACCTGACCGTGTTCCAGATGCTGGGCTCCTGGTCGCTGGGCGATTACGACGGGCCGCAGAGCTTGCGCTGGGGCTGGGAGCTGCTCACCGACCGCTTGGGCATCGGCCGGGACCGGTTGTACGCGACGGTGTTCGGCGGTGATAAGCAGGTGGGCGCCGATCTCCCGTCCTGCCAGACCTGGACCGATCTCGGTGTCCCGGTCGAGTGGCTCGGGCCGGACAACTGGTGGTCCAACGGCCCGACCGGGCCGTGTGGCCCGGATTCTGAGCTGTTTGCGTGGACCGGCGACGACCCGCCGCAGGGCACGCCGGGCACCGACGGGCGCTGGATGGAGCTCTGGAACCACGTGACGATGAGCTACTGGCGGCACGACGACGAGAGCCTAGAGCCGCTGCCGCAGCGCAACGTGGACACCGGGATGGGCCTGGAACGACTGCTGATGGTCGTGCAGGGCCAGCCCTCGGTGTTCGACTGTGACGTCTTCCAGCCCTGGAGGACCGCGCTGACCGGTCTGTGGCAGCCCGACCAGCGATCGCTGCGCCTGCTCACCGACCACCTGCGATCCAGCATCGCAATCATCGGCGACGGCGTCACCCCGTCCACTACCGGCCGCGGCTACGTACTGCGGCGGCTGCTGCGGCGGGCGCTCACCCTACTGTGGCGCCCCGACAGCACCAGGACGCTGGATGACCTGCCAACGTCGCTGGTCGAGAAGACCCTGACACAGTTCGGCCAGAACGGGGGAAGCGGCCCAGTCCGCGAGGTGGTCCGCGGCGAGGAACGCCGGTTCGCCAGCCTTCTCACCCGCGGCCGCAAGGTGCTGTCCCAGCTCGGGACTGGTCGGACACTGACCGAGGCGGACCTGCGGTACCTACACCAGACGCACGGCCTCCCGCCGGAACTGGTAACCGAGCTCCTGGAGTAGCCGCGGGCAGGATCTCGATGCGATCGCCGACCAGCTCATCGGCGGTACGCCACAGCGGCGAGCGCCAGCCGGGCAGGGCATTGATCCAGACGCGGCCGAACCGGCAGCGAAAACCGGCTTACCGTCTTCCGCGTGCACGTCGGCGTGCGCGCCCTCTGCGCCGTCCAGGGCGGCGAGTTCGGGCTGATTCGACACTGGGTTGGCAGCTGTGATCCTGCTCGGCGAGCTGGCGGGCTATGTCTGAGGGCGTGCGGGCGCGTCCTCGGCGGCTGATCGTGCTCGGCGGCACGGAAATCTTGCGCGTGTTCGTCGGCGTGTCGGATTTCTTTGACGTAGGTTTTTCGTTACTGTGTTCGTACAAGATCATTCATCCGAACGGACCGTGGTACATGCCTCCAGGACCGATTCCCCCAGATCCCGGGCGGGACGAGGACCCCCGCCCGGTGCCGGCGTGGCCGGAGTGGATGGATGACCCGGCGTACCTGGCGGGGCGGGCCGCGGACGAAGATCCCGGCGACCTGGACCTGGACCTCGACGATCCCGACGATGCGCCGCCGCCGGAGGTGGATCCCGGGGAGCTGGCCGGCGAGGCGGAGCGGATCACCGGTGAGGCGGCCCGGGAGGCGGCGGTGCTGGCCGGGGCGGGGCTGACCGCGGCGGTGGCGGCGGACGCCGCGGCGGCGGCGGGGCGGCGGGGTCCGGGGATGCCCGGGTCCGCGCATCCCCTCCCGGGGGTGTACGCCAGCCGGGCGTCCGGGTTCGCGTCGGGGAAGCCGCTGGATGCCGCGCCGGGCTGCCTGACCTTGGGGCAGTTCGCGGAGGTGGCGGCCGGGGCGGATGACCGGTACCCGGGCGCGTCCGATGATGAGCTGGCCGGGGCGATCTGCGCGTGGGACCGGGTCGAGGCCTACGCCAGCAGCCGCAAGCACGCCGCGGTCGCGGAGCTGGTCCGGCGCCGCCCGGCCCAGGGCGCCGTGGTGGCGGGCGCGGCGCAGATGCCCGGGGCCTGTGATGAGTTCGTTGTCCAGGAGCTGGCTTCGGTGCTGGGTGAGTCCCGCGCGGCGGCCGGGGATATCGTGTCGCTGGCCCAGGAGCTGGAGATCAACCTGCCCGGGACCAAGGCGGCGTTCCGGTCCGGGATCTTGAGCCGCCGCAAGGCGATGATCATCGCCGAGGCCACGGTCCTGCTGGACCCGGGGCAGGCCCGGGCCGCTGAGGCGATGATGCTGGACCGGGCCGGGACGCTGACCCCGCCCGGGGTGCGGGCCGCGATCGCCCGGGCGGTGATGGAGGTGGCGCCGGGCAAGGCGAAGAAGCGGCGGGAGCATGCGGCGGAGAAGACCCGCGTGGAGCGGTGGGCTGAGGCGTCGGGGAACGCGGGGCTGGCCGGGCGGGAACTGCCGCCCGCGCAGGTGCTGGCCGCCGACCAGCGGGTGACCGCGTGGGCCAGGGAGCTCAGGAAGGCGGGCCTGGAGGGCGGGATAGACGCGCTGCGGGCGCGTGCTTACCTTGACATCCTGCTCGGCATGGACTCCCGGCCGCTCGGCCACAGGCCGGACGGTACCTGCCAGCCCCAGGACCCAGCCCAGCCCCAGGACCCAGCCCAGCCCCAGGACCCAGCCCAGCCCCAGGACCCAGCCCAGCCCCAGGACCCAGCTCCGGGCCCGGCTCCGGGCCCGGGCGGGGGCGGGCCGCTGGCCGGGATGATCCCGCCCGGGTTCGCCGGCCAGGTCACCTTGACCATCCCCGAAGCCACCCTGACCGGACGCGCGGACCGGCCCGGCGAGCTGGGCGGGATCGGGCCCGTCGACCCCGACCTGGCCCGGGACCTCGCCCGGGCCGCGGCCCGCAACCCCAGGTCGACCTGGTGCGTGACGGTGACTGACAGCCAGGGCCACGCCATCGGGCACGGCTGCGCCCGGCCGGTGAAACGCCGAAAACCAGACGGGCATGATCCGCCCGGCCGGCCATCGTTCACCTTCACCCCCGCCGATCAGCCCGGCCCGCCCGGCGGGTACGGCACCTGGCGGTTCACCACCGGGCAACAGGACCTGCTCATTAACATCGGACCGCTCCCCGCCGGGGACTGCGATCACCGGTGGCAGGCCCGGGGCCACGATCCGGGAGTCATGCTCCGGCACCTGACCGAGGTCCGGCACGCCACCTGCACCGGCCCCGGCTGCCGTCGGCCTGCGGTCAGATGTGATTTCGAGCACAACGTTCCGTACGAAGCAGGTGGTCGAACGTGTTTGTGCAACGGCGGGCCGAAGTGCCGGTTCGACCACCGCATGAAGCAGGATCCGCGGTGGAACGCCGAGCAGCTCCCTAATGGCGAGGTCCGGTGGACCGCGCCGTCGGGGCGGCGGTACGTGACCGAGCCGACACGGTACCCGGTCTAAAAGGATCAGTGCTGGATCGCGGCCGCCCAGTCGGTTTGGTCTCGCAGGTGCCGCTTGAGCAGCTTGCCGCCGGGATTGCGCGGCAGGGGCGCCGCGCTGACCGCGACGTACTGCGGGATCTTGAAGTCGGCGATGTGCGCGCCGAGGTAGTTGAACACCGCCGCCACGTCGAACTCGACGCCCGGGGCCGGCACGATCACGGCGCCAACGCTCTCGCCCATCATCTCGTCGGGCACGCCGAGCACCGCCGCCTCGTAGACCCCCGGTGCCCCGGCGAGGGCATTCTCGACCTCGACGCAGTACACGTTCTCGCCGCCGCGGTTGATCATGTCCTTCCTGCGGTCCACCAGGTAGACCAGGCCCTCATCGTCGATCCGGGCCAGGTCCCCGCTGTACAGCCAGCCGTCGGCGAAGGCCTGGGCGGTGGCTTCGGGCTTGTTCCAGTAGCCAGAAACGACGTTCGGCCCGCGGATCAGAAGTTCACCCGTGCCGTCGGGCAGCGCCGCGTCGAGGCGGACGTCGCACACCGGGGCCGGGAAGCCCACCGAGTCGGCGTGGGCCACGAACTCGTGCGGCAGGAACGTGGACACGCTCGACGTCTCGGTCAGGCCGAACCCGTTGCCCAGCCGTGCCTGCGGGAACGCCTTGGCCAGCCGGGCGACCAAGTCCGGCGCGATGGGTGCCCCGCCGTAGGAGACCGAGCGCACCCGGGAGATGTCGGTGCTGGCGAAGGCGGGCTGGTTGAGCGCCAGCCAGTAAATGGCCGGCACCGTGACCATGGTATCGATGCGTTCCTCCTCGATGGCCCGCAGGAAGGCGCCGACCTCGAAAGCGGGCATGATCACCGCCGTGCCGCCGACGTACATGGCCACCAGCAGCTGGCTATTGCATCCGGTTACGTGGAACAGCGGGACCGAGATCAGGGTGCGCAGGCCCTCGGGCGTCACGGAGAGCGCCCGCCGGCAGGTCTCGGCGTTGGAGAGGAAGTTCTCGTGGCTCGTCACGGCTCCCTTGGGGAAGCCGGTGGTGCCGCTGGTGTAGAAGATCGCGGCCGGGTCGGCCGGGCCCTGATCGTCGACGGCGAGCGGGCCGCCGTCGGGCAGCGGGGCTCCCGGCATGAAGACGTACTTCGCGCCGGAGTCGGTCATCACGTAGGTGGCTTCCTCCTCGGTGAAGCGGGCGTTGACCGGCACCACGATGGCGTCGGCCAGCACGGCGCCGAAGAAGGCCAGCACCCAGTCGACGCCGTTGCCCAGGCGGATGGCCACCCGGTCGCCGCGCTCGACGCCGAGGGCGCGCAGCCCGCCCGCCACCCGGGCGGCGCGATCCCACAGCGAGGCGTAGCTCAGCCGCGGGCCGCCGCCGGTCTCGGCCACGGCCTCCGCGGCGCTCTGTCCCTCTACGGCCGTGCGCAGCATGTGTACCAGGTTGGGAGGCAGCCCTGCATAACGCTTGATGCCGTCCGGCCGGCGGGTGACGCCGGTCATGTCCAAGATGCCGCCTAGGCCGCTGTGATCGGTCATGACGCTTTCCTGGTGAAGTAGCGGACCGGGTTCTCGATCATCATGGTGTCGATCTGCGCCTGAGTGACACCGGACCGTAGCAAGGCGGGCAGCACATCGTCGGTGATGTGCTCGTAGTGCCAGTTCGGAGCGGCGGCGCGCACCCCGTCATGTGCGGCGCCGAAGTAGTCGATAAAGCAGTTGGCGTCGTGCGCCAGGACCATGCTGCCCGCGTAGCCCCGGGCCGCCATCATGGCGATCGTCTTCACCCGTTCGGGCCCCGGATTGTACAGATCCAGACCGAAACGGTCCATCCCGAGCAGGACCCCTTGGTCCGCGAGCTCGGTCAGGTAGTCCAAGTCGTTGCTGTCGCCCGCGTGCCCGATCATGACCTTGGTGAGGTCGACGCCCTCCTCGGTGAAGATCCGCACCGCCGTCCGGCCGCTCTGCTGCGGGCCCGAGGTGTGCACCGTGATGGGTGCACCGGTCTCGAGGTGGGCGCGGGCGACGGCGCGGGCGATCCGCTCGACGCCGGGGGTCAGTTCCGCCGTCTCCATGCAGCACTTGAGGAAGGCCGCCTTGACGCCGGTATCGGCGATGCCCTGGGTGATGTCCGTCGCGAAGTCGGTAACCATGGGTTCGGGGATGTCGATCAGCAGGCCGGGCCCGCGGTGGGCGTACTGCTGGGGCAGTTCTTCGTAGACGTACAGGCCGGCGGCGACGATGATGTTGACCGGCGTCTGCGCCGCGATCCGCTGGATGCGCGGGATGTTCCGGCCGAGCCCCCAGACCGTCGGGTCGACGATGGTGTGGATCCCCTTGGTGTACAGGGAGTTCAGCTTCGCGATGGCGTCGGCGACCCGCGTCTCCTCGTCCCACCAGCCGCTGCCGTAGTTCTGCACGTGCTCAGTGGAGAGCACGAAGACGTGCTCGTGCATGAGGGTCTGGCCAAGATTGCCCAGATCGACCGGGCCGCGCATGGTCTCGACGCTTACCATGAACCCTCTTTTCGACGAGCCGCCGGGAGATCCCAATGGGACATTCACGGCAGCGTCTCAAGGGGCCCAGGCCGTGTCAACGCTGGACCAGCTCGGGCCTGGCCGTTACCTGATGAGCGGGTCGCGGGGGAGGCCCAGTATCCGTTCGGCGATCTGGTTGCGCTTGATCTCCGACGTGCCGCCCGCGATCGACATGGCCCGGTTCATCAGCACCAGCATCGCCGCCATCGCCCCCTTACCCTCCAGGAACGCCCCGTCCGGCCCCGCGAGTTCGGCCATGATCGCGGCCGTTTCATGGCCGATCTCGGACAGCAGCAGCTTGGTGATATTGCCCTCCGGGCCCGGGCCATGTCCCTGTCCACCACCGGCACCGCCGGCCACTGCCCGGTAGGCGCTTCGCTGATTCAGCACGCCCATCATGTGCGTATCGGCTATATGCCTGCCGACTCGTCCGGGCCCCGCCGGCCAGCCGCTCCGGGTGCGCGTCGAGCGGCGCGATGAACGCCTCGGCCGGCATGATCCGGCCACCGTCACCGCCGCCGATGCTGACGCTCTCGTTACCCAGCGTCGCGCGCGCCACGGTCCAGCCACCATCGACCGGTCCGACCACGTCCGAGTCAGGCACGAACACGTCGTCGAAGAAGACCTCGTTGAAGTCGGAGTTCCCGTTCGGCATCTTCAGCGGGCGGACCGTGACGCCGGGCGCGTGCATGTCGATCACCATCATGGTGATGCCCTCGTGCTTGGGCGCGTCAGGGTTCGTCCGTACCGTGGCCAGGCCGAAGTCGGCCGCGTGCGCGCCGCTGGTCCAGACCTTCTGGCCGTTGATCCGCCACCCACCCACTTCCCCATCCCCCTTCACTGTCCTGGTCGCGCGGGTCCTGATCCCGGCCGCGTCAGACCCGGCACCCGGCTCGCTGAACAGCTGGCACCAGATCACGTCCTGGCTGAGCGCCGGGCGGACCCAGCGCGCTACCTGGTCCGGGCTGGCGTGCTGGATCAGGGTCAGGATGATCCAGCTGGTGATGCCGAGGCTCGGCCGCTTGATCCCGGCCGCGGTGAACTCCTGCTCGATCACCAGTTGCTCGATGGCGGTCGCGTCGCGGCCCCACGGCTTAGGCCAGTGCGGCATCGCGTAGCCGCTATCGATCAGCGCCTGCTTCCGCTGCTCGCCCGCCAGGTCGCGCAGCCGGGCCACATCGGGCCCGATCGCCGCCCGGACCGGCTCGGCTTCGGGGGGCAGCTCGATCGCGGCAGCCCTGCGCACCCCCCGGCGGACCAGGCCGGTAACCTCGATCGCCGCCTGCTCGGTGTCCAGCACCGCTGCGACCGCCGCGGCCCGCCGCAGGTACAGGTGAGCGTCGTGTTCCCAGGTGAACCCGATCCCGCCGTGCACCTGGATGTTGAGGTTGGCGTTGGCGACCGCGGC
Organism: uncultured Actinomycetes bacterium; assembly: GCA_963742795.1. GTDB lineage: Bacteria > Actinomycetota > Actinomycetes > Streptosporangiales > Streptosporangiaceae > Palsa-504. The sequence goes on along the minus strand of CAVUNL010000011.1, from coordinate 27,707 downwards.
CGGCACGGCCAGGACCGCTGCGATGGCCGCGGTGTAGCTGAACTGGTCGCCGCCGCCGATCCCGGCCCGCCCGGCATCCCACGTGGCGGCCGTCGCCAGCTCGGCCGCTACCAGCATGTTCGCGCAATGGTGCTTGACCGCCTGGAAGGTCGCGATCGGCCGGCCGAACTGCTGGCGAGCCTTCGCGTACTCGGCCGCCTGCTCGGTGGTCTCGGCGGCGACGCCGACTGCCTCCGCGGCGAGCACGGCCCGGGCCACATCGGTCAGCAGCCGGCGCGCGCCCGGCAGCACCGTCGCCGTCGCCGCGTCGAGCGTGACCCTGGCCGCCCGCCGGCTCTGGTCCAGATTGGCAGGCACCTTGGCCTGGACGCCGCCGGCCGACTTCTCGACCACCAGCACGTCGTCACCGGCGGGGACCAGCAGCACGTCCGCCAGGTGCCCGCTGATCACGACGCCGGCCTTCCCGGTCGCGGCACCGTCGGTGCAGGTCACCTCGCCGCCCAGCGCGGCCGCGCCGATCACGCTGCCGTCAGCTAGCCCCGGCAGCAGCCGCTTCTGCAGTTCATCGGGCCCGGCAGCGGCCAGCACGGCGCTGGTGATCACGGTCGGGACGAACGGCCCCGGCGCGAGGTACCGGCCCATCTGCTCGGCTACGACCAGCGTCTCGGGCAGCCCGAAACCCGAGCCGCCAAGGTCTTCTGGAACATGCAGCCCGAGCAGGCCGAGGTTGGCTAGCTCGGCCCAGAAGGCCGGTAGCGCGTCCGCCTCCGCGTCGAGCAGGCTACGGGCCGCTGCGCGGGACTGATGGTTGGTCAGGAAGTCGGCGACGCTCTGTGCGAGGGCCCGGTGCTCTTCGGTGATGGCGATTGACATGCAGAATTACTTCCCGTTCGTCCAGCGAGGATGCCGACTATTAGCAGCAGCGTAACCCGATGACTCATGAGGGTGCTAAGGGAGCGGCCAGGGGTGCCGGCCAGTGACGTCACGGGCGCGACCGGGCCGTCTTGAGTGGGATCGTAAGAGCACGTAGTCGTCCGGCGGAGCGGAGACCTTTGATGAACAAGCACGTGCCATGACGGGCAAGGTGGCTATCATCACCGGAGGCTCGCAGGGCATCGGAGCCGGCCTGGTCGCCGGATACCGCGCGCGGGGCTGGGCGGTGGTTGCCAATGCCCGCAGCATCGCGCCCTCCGACGACCCGCAGTGCCTCACCGTGGCCGGGGACATCAGCGAGCCCGCGACCGCCGAGCGGATCATCGACGCGGCGCTGGGACGGTTCGGGCGCATAGACACCCTGGTCAATAACGCGGGCGTGTACCTGTCCAAGCCGTTCACCGAGTACACCGCCGACGATTACGCCCTGGCGGTGGGGGTCAACTTGACCGGGTTCTTCTGGGTGACCCAGCGCGCCATCGCGGAAATGGCCACCCGGTACGGGGGCCACGTGGTCAACGTCTCGGCCACCTTGGCGGAGGTCGCCAACTCCGCCGTGCCGGAGGTGCTGGCCGCGCTGACCAAGGGCGGCCTGGCCGCGGCCACCCGGTCGCTGGCCATCGAGTACGCCTCACGCGGCATCCGGGTTAACGCCGTCTCACCGGGCATCATCCAGACCCCGGAGCGGCCGGCCGACAGCTACGAGCACCTCGGCGCCCAGCGTCCCCCGCTCGGGCGGGCCGGGCAGGTCAGCGACGTGGTGGACGGCATCTTGTTCCTGGAGTCCTCGCCCTACATCACCGGCGAGATCCTGCACATCGACGGTGGTGAGATCGCCGGCCACTGACTCATGTTGCCGTAGCCGATGAGCATGTTCACGAACACGCCGACACCCATCCATCGCCATTAGCAGGCGCCATCCGGGATATCGGAATTGACCAGAAACAATGCCGCCGCTTCCCGGCGTGGCTGCCAGTTCGCGACCCGCTGGCCATGTACGGTATCAGCAGGTTTAGCGAGGAGGCACCGTGAAGACGGCGATACTCAACTCGGTAGGAATTATCCTCGTGGTGGCGGCCTGCCTTATGCTGTGCGTGGCATTGAATACCGTCAGCTAATCACCGAACCATTCGCTGAATATTCAGGCGAAGGCGGCGGCCACCGGGGCGAGGCGCAGTACGTCCGCCGGCCCGGCCAGGTCGGGCAGGGCGACGAATACCGTCTTGACGCCGCGGTCGGCCAGCAGCCGGTAGCGGCCGATGTGGTCGTCGGCGGTGCCGGCGTGGTGGCTCCGGGCGAAGGCCGCCGCGGTGGTCCTGCCGCGCAGTTTCTCCACGATCGAGGCGGCATCTTCGCGGTCGCGGCCGATGACCGGGATATCGAGCACGGTAACCTCGGCCTGCGCCGGGTCACGCCCGGCCGCCAGGCAGTACTCGCGGAAGATGGCCAGCTTGCGGTCCAGCGTGGCCAGGTCGGCGGGCAGATTACAGCCGTCGCCGAGCCGCGCGGCAATGTCCAGCGTGCGCTTTTCGCCACTGCCACCGACGATGACCGGGATCGGTGCCGCCGGCCGCGGATAACACGTGGTTTCCGGCAGCCACACCCGCGAACCGCGGTACTCCTTGGTGCCCGGCTGCCACAGAGCGCGAAGCGTCTCGATGGCCCTTTCCAGCTCGTCCAGCCGGGCCGCGGCGCGCGGAAAGGGCAGGCCGAACGCGGCGTGCTCGCGCGCCCACCAGCCGGCCCCGATCCCGCAGAACGATCGTCCGCCGCTCAGCGCGTCCAGCGTGGCCACGGTCTTGGCCAAGATCCCGGGCGCCCGGAACGTCACTGGTGTCACCAGCGAGCCCAGCCGAAGACCTGGTTCCAGGCCCGCGAGCATCCCCAGCGTCACCCAGGGCTCCGGGATCGGCTCCCAGGCCCGGCCCACCTGGGGGATCTGGATCAGGTGGTCCATCAAGGCGATTCCCTGCAGGCCAGCCTCGGCAGCGGCGCGGGCTACCCCAGCCAGCCAGTGCGCCGGGCCTTCGGGATCCTCGTCCCAGGCAAATCGCGATAGTTGCAGGACCAAGCCCAGCTGGACCGGTCGCTGCCGCTGCTCGGTGGCCGCGGCCCTCGCGCCGGGGGTATGGGAGGCCTCGGGCCGGGCCGACCCGGCCGTGGTCACCAGGTCCCATCCCTCGGCGGCGATCTCCTCCACCGCCGTCCGCATCCGCCGCAGCTGGCCCTCCAGCACACCCGCGGGCACACCCTGATCGCGGGCGCGGTTACGCCGGCGGCACTCGGCCGGATCGGTATTGACCAGCACCGCGAGCGCGGGCATCCCGCTGCTCCTGGCCAGCTCCAGGTAGCCACGCCGTCGCGCCGGATCGAGGCCCAGCGTGTCTACCACCGCGGTCAGGCCGCGGCGCAGCCGGGCCGCCACGATGTGGTCGAGCAGGGCGAACGCGTCGGCCGACGCGTCCAGGTCGTGCTCACCGCTGCCGACCACCGCGCGTAGCCGGTCGGAGGAGACCACCTCGTGCGGGCGGTAGTGCTGCGCGGCCCAGACCGACTTCCCCGACCCGGACGACCCGACCAGCACGACCAGTGCGGGATCGGGAAGCGGCGCCACGGCTAGGACGACCGCTCAGGGTGCAGCGCCCGGCCGATGTAGGCCCCGGCCTGCGGCTGCCAGAGCTGCCAGAGCCCGGCGAGCTCTCCGACCGGATCGTCGTGCCAGTCGACCCGAAGGTCCGTGACCGGCCACGGCACGGCCTCGGCGATGACGATCCCGGCCGACCGCACCGGGGAGACCTCGCCGCCGGCGGCCAGGCCGGCCTGCACGGCCGCGATGAGCCGGTCGCCGAGGCTGTCGCCGGCCCGGCCGGTGAAGGCCTCGAGCATCGCGGCGGGGACGCCGGGATCGGCCAGCAGGTTCCCCGCCGCGGCCGCCCCCGCGGCACAGGCGTCCGTTGCCTCACCCAGGGCCAGCTCGCCGGAGTAGGCCGCCGAGCCGCCGGCCGCGTCGACGGCCGCGAGCTGCCGGTACGCCACGTCGGGGGTACGGCCGACAACCGCCGCGAGCGCGTCGACCGCCGCCGCGCCGTCGGCCATGGCGGAGAGCAGCGCCTCGCGCAGCCGCGGATCGGTCGTGCTCTGGCTGCACACGGCGCCGATGCCCGCTCGCGCCGCCACGCACCGCGCCGCCACCGCCATGCTGGCCGAGGCGATGACGGCGCCCACCGCGCCGGTCCGTTCACAACGGCCCGCCAGCGAGAACGTCATGGCTTGACCGCAACCACGGTGACCTCGACCAGCCATTCCGGGCGGGCCAGCGCGGATACCACCAGGCCGGTGAACACCGGGTAGACACCTTTGAGCCGCTGGCCGAGCACGCGGTACACCGGCTCGCGATGCCGGATGTCGGTGAGGTAGACGGTGCAGCTCACGATGTGCTCGATGGACGCGCCCGCCTCCGCGAGCAGGGTCTGCACGTTCGTCATGACCTGCTCAGCCTGGGCGGCGGGGTTCCCGACGTGGACGTTCTCGCCGGTGTCCAGGTCCTGCGCCACCTGCCCGCGCAGGTAGACGGTGTGGTCGGCCACCACCGCCTGGCACAGGTCGTTGTCGAGCCGCTGTTCCGGGTAGCTGTCCGCGGTGTTGAACGGCCGGATCCGCACGTGGCCGCCGACGACGATCTTGCCGCTCATGTACGCCCCTTTCATGTGCGCCCCTTCATTTGCGTACCGCGTCCGCGACCCCGGAGTACCTGGCCACCACGTCGAGCGGCCCGCTGAAGTCGTAGTTGTTGTAGACGGCCAGCAGGTGCGAGAACGGCGGCGACTGCGCGAAGAGCTGGAACGTCAGCCGGTGCCCGGCATAGTCGGAATTGAGCAGGTCACGGGCCAGGGCGAAGAGCTTGCGGCGTTCCTCCGCGGGGATCTCGCCGATCGTGAAGTACTTCCGCAGCCAGTCGCCGCCGCCCGGCGCGTCGAACATGGCCTTGCTCGGCATCAGGCTCACCTGGCAGCCGCACAGGTCACGGACTAGGTGCATGACCGCGGGCAGCTGGGTGGAGGCGAAGACCCGGCCCGCGTACATCATCGGCTGGTTGGGCATCAGCAGCCCGCCCGGGCTCGGCTCGGCGAGCTCGACCGCCGCGGTCAGATGCGCGTTGATGCCCTCGCGGTAGCACGCGATTTGCGCGATCTTCTCCCGCACGGCCTGGTGCATCGTGACCCCGGTCGACCTGGCGCTGGCGTAGGCGACGCCGAGGAGGAAGTCGGCGAAGCGCGCGTAGCGCTGCACGTACGGGAAGATGCTGTACCGGTGCAGGCACGTGCGGATGAATGCGGCCGCCCTGGTGTGCCGGTAGAAGAACACGTTCTCCCAGGGGATCTCTACGTCGTCGAACACGATCATCGTGTCGATCTCGTCGTACCGGCTGGTCAGCGGGTAGTCATCGGGGGAGTGCTGCGCGGCGAACGGAGACCGGCAGATGTGCTTGATGCCGGGCGCGCCCATGTCGGCCAGGAAGCCGACCGCGTAGTCGCTGAGGACCTTGTTGTTCCATTCGCCGATGGTCGGCTTGACGAACGCCTGGTTGGCGTAGGCCGCGGCGGTCTCGAACTTCGCGCCCCGCACCACGATGCCGTTGTCGGTCTCGCCGACCACGTGCAGCAGCACATCGGGGTCCTGCTCCTGCGGGCGCAGGGAGCGGTTGCCCTTCGGGTCGGTGTTGGCCGAGACGTGGAACGGGTCCAGTAGTTGCGCGCGCCGGACGTGACCGGCGATGTTCGCGGAGAACGCCGGGTCGATCTCGTTCAGCACGTCCTGCCCGTCGAACAGCGACCACATCTCGCCGACCGTCTCATCGCCTACGCGGGTGACCACACCGCCGGCGTCGTCGAGGATCGCGTCGACCGACGCCCGCTTGGCCCGCCAGTCCTCGCGACTGCGCGGCGGACGCGAGGTGGTCGCGCAGCGCTGCGCCGTCTCCTCATCGACGTAGGTCAGCAGGTCCCTGGTGCCGGCCTCGCGGGCCAGATCGTAGATCCGGGCGCGCACGTTCACCACCGGCGCGAAGGCCGGATGCGTCGGGACGTCCTGGACCTGCTCGCCGTCGATCCACACCTCCCGCCCGTCCCGTAGCGACTCGATGTAGTCCTTGCCGGTTCGTAGCACCAGGGCAGCGTAACATTTCATTGGACTATTGGTATAGTTCACTGGCATGGCGACTGATGCTCCGGAACGGTCCTACGTGGGAGAGGTCATCGCGGCGAACCTGCACCGGCTCCGCACCGCCCGCCGGATGTCGCTGGCCACCCTGGCCGCCCGCGCGGATGTCGCGAAGGCCACGCTGGCCAACCTGGAGCAGGGCCGGGGCAATCCGACTATCGAGACGCTCTGGTCGCTGGCGCTGGGCCTCGGCGTGGCCTTCAGCGACCTGCTGGAGGACAGGCGTGAGACCACCACGGCGGTCGTCCGGGCCCAGCAGGGCGCGCGGGTGCACGGGTCGACGCCCGGCGGGAAGCTCGACCTGCGGTTGCTGGACCGGATCGAGGGCGGCGGCCTAGTCGAGGTGTTCGAGTTGTTCCTGCCCGCCCGAACCGAACACCTCGGCACGCCGCACGGCACCGGCGTGGTGGAGCGGGTGTTCGTGTACACCGGGACGATCGAGGTCGGCCCGGCCGGCGATCCGCTGACCCTCGGCCCGGGGGACTACGCCCGGTACGGCGCGGACCGCCCGCACGTCTACCGCTCGGCAGATGCGGACTGCCGTGGCATCCTGCTGGTCGGCTACCCGCCCGCCTAGCCGGCACCTGAAGCGCCCGCCCGAGCACAGTCCCGGTATACCCGTTTTGGCGAGTTTTGGTTACGATAGGCGATGACATGGGTACGGAAACGTATTAGAAGCATGTTTCGGTGAAATGTGCGTAATCGTCGCACCGATCCGCCCGTGCGGTACCCATCCGCCCGTGCGGCACCGAGAAGGAGGAACACCCGATGACCGCGCCAGCAAGTCCCACGGTGCGGCGGCGCCGCCTGGCCGCCGAACTGCGCGGGATCAGGGAGGACAAAGGCAAGAGCGGAGACGCGGTCGCCGCCGCGCTGCGGTGGTCGCCATCCAAGGTCAGCCGGTACGAGCGGGCCAGGACCGGCTTGCGTCCGCAGGAGGTCGCGCGACTGCTCGACTACTACCAGATCACTGGGCCGCGGCGCGCGCTGCTGCTCGGGCTGGCCGAGGACGCCGCCCAGAAGGGCTGGTGGGAAGGGTTCGCCGAGAGCCTTTCCGATGACTATAAGCAGTTCATCGGGTTCGAGCACGAGGCGGCGTCCATGGCCATCTGGCACGTGGACGTGGTCACCGGCCTGCTGCAAACCGAAGCCTATGCCCGGCACATCATCAGCAGCTACAGCCGGATCGAGCCGCTGCCGCCGGGCATAATCGGGCGGATGGTCGGCGTCCGGCTGCGCCGCCAGCAGGTACTGGATCGTGAGGACCTGCGGCTGTCAGTCGTGCTCGACGAATCGGTCCTCAAGCGCCGGATCGGTGACGAGTCGGTGATGTACGAGCAGCTTCAGCGGCTCGTCCGCGACGGCGACCGGCCGAACCTGACCCTGCAGATCCTTCCGCTCAGCGCCCAGCACACGGTGTTCGGCGAGTCCTTCGTCATCTTCGGCTTCCGGGACGACAGTGACGCGTTGCAGCAGGACGTGGTGATCACCGAGCAGCTCAGGAGCAGCGTCACCTTGGAGGGGGAGCGGGAAACGTACCTGCACCGGATCGCGTTCCAGGCCCTGTCCGACGCCTCGCTCAGCCCGGCCGAGTCCAGGGCGCTCATCCTGGAGACCGCCGAGTCGTACTGGTCACGGACCTGGCAGCGCGCCAGCGCCTGACCGGTCGGCCCTTTAAAACCTTTTTTACCGAACGGTCCGTGGTTCCGGCGGCCGCGAGGCAGCGTGCTCCACCGGTCAGGCGCCCCGATCAGGGGCTCGTCAGGTTCCGGTGCAAGATCGGTCAGCTGACCGATGTCTCTCACTGCAAGTTGCAGCACCATTTCTATTGCAACCGGGGCTGCACCGAGCGCTCAGGCGCTCGGCCCGAGCCTCCGGGAGCGGCCATGCGGAGTGACCAGTGCTCTGCCGGCCCGTTCAACCCGGCCCGCAAAGGAATCCGATGAACGTGATGGCGCCGACCCGTCCGACCGAACTGCGCGGGTGCCGTTTCCGGCTGACCACCGGTCCGGCCGCCTCGGCCGAGGCCCGCCGCCAGGTGCGCGCGGCCATCTGCGGCTGGGAGATCCCGGTCGACCCGGACGTCGCGATCCTGCTCACCAGCGAACTGGTTACCAACGCCATCAGGCACGAGGTGACCGGGATCGTCACGCTCGCCATCACCTGTTCTTGCGCCGAGCTACGCGTCGATGTCCACGACACGTCGCGCCGCTTGCCGATGCTGGTAGACGCCTCCGCCGACGATGAGGCCGGACGGGGCCTCATGCTGGTCACCACCCTGTCGGACGAGTGGGGCTTCTACCGCACCCCTGCGGGTAAGGCGGTGTACTTCACGCTCGCGTTCCAGCCCGACGTGGCTGAGGGCAACGGACGCGGCCCGCAGGGGGTTCATGCGTGGGGACTGTGAACCATGAGCCCTCCCCCAGAGGTTCACAGTCCCCACTAAACGCATCCGGCGATTCACCCGACCCGCTCACCTCGGCGCGATGGTGCGCAGGGCGGCCTCCCGGGCGATGTCGGTCCGCGAGTTGACGTCGAGCTTCTTCAGGATGTGGGAGACGTGGGTCGCGACGGTCCGCCGGGACAGCAGCAGCTTGGCGGCGATCTCCGGGTTGGACAATCCCTCCTGGACGAAGCCGGCGATCTTGATCTCGGTCGCCGTGAGGCTGTCCCACCCGCTGCGCGCCCGCCGGTGCTTGGCGTGCGGTCCGCGCCGGATGCCGTGAGCCCGGAATGCGGCCTGAAGCCGGGCGACGTCCCCGGCGGCGCCCAGCGACGAGTAGACCTCCACCGCCTGGGTAAAGGCGGCCCGGGCCTGGCTGCGGTCGTCGGCGTCGACGAAGTACTCGGCGGCCGCCTCCAGCGCCTTGGCCCTCAGCAGCGGCCGCCCGGCGTCGCCATACCGCTCCGCGGCGGCCAGTAGCCCGGGGGGATCTTGATCCAGCAGCCCGCGGCAGTAGCGCGCGTCCGCCTGCCGGTGCGGGACGTCCGATCCGGCGGCGAGGGCGGCGGCGTGGCCAGCCAGGGCCTGGGCGGTGTCCAGATCACCGGTCTGGGTGGCGAGGCGGACACCGTCGCCCAGCAGGTCCTCGATCTCCTCGAGTTGTTCGGTATTGCCGTTGACCGCGCCGGTCAGCGCCGCGAGTGCCTCCGGCAGGGCGCCGTCCTGTTCGCGGTCCAGGCTGCGCGCCAGGACCAGCGCGCCGATGACCCGGTTTCCGATCAGCTCAGCGTGCGGGACGGCGGCAGCGAGGTGCCGGCGTGCGACGTCGGTCTCCCCGCGATGGAAGCTGATCACGGCGGCGATGCCCTGGTTGATGCAGGCCACCTCGGGTGCCCGCGGGTTTTCGCGGAGGATCTCGACCTCGGCTAGCGCGTCGTCCCAGCGTCCGGTCTCGAACAGCAGCTGGCTCAGGGCAGTGTGCGCCTGCGCCATCCGCACCGCCGTGCCGACCTGGTTCGCCAGGTCCCGTACCTGTCCGGCGGCGGCGACCGCCTCGTCGTAGCGGTCAAGGTTGCCCAGCATCAGCGACTGGTTGATCTGCAGCAGCAGCCGCAGGTCGGTCAGGGTCGGGTCGGCCTGGGTTACCGCCACCGCCCGGTCGAATATCGGCAACGCGTCGGCCAGTCTCCCCTGAACCGCGGCCACCAGCGTCAGCACGTGCAACGCCCAGCCCATGGCCCAGTTGTCGCCGGCTTCCTCCGCCACCGCGAGCGCGGTGCCGGCGACCTCGCCCGCCTTGGCCGCCTGGCCCATGATGTTGTGGGTGCGGGCGGCGAGCACTAGCAGCCGGGAACGGTGCCGGGCCGTGATCCCTGGTGAGGCGAGCGCCAGGTCTAGGGTGGCAAGCGATTCGGCGGACCTGCCGACCATCATCCGGCACTGGGCCAGCGTCCAGTGCAGGTCCACCAGCAGGTCGGGTTCGGTGGCATGGTCCAGCGCGCGGTTGGCCACCTCCTCGGCAGCAGCCATATCACCAGTCCGGTACAGGGCGTCGGCTAGCCGGCTCGCCAGCCAGCGGCGCCGGGCTGAGCCAAGGAGCCGGCCACGGCCCGGGTCAGCAGCTCGGCGGCTACCCCCGGCGCCTGGCCGACCAGCAGGTCCGCGTTCTGGGTAAGCCAGTCCAGCATCCAGTCATCGGCCGGCTCGGCCGGGCCGCCGGATCCGTCGGCGGCCCGGAGCAGCTGCCGGGCCACCCGGTCCGTCGGCGCGCCCGCCTCGGCCAGGGCACGTCCGGCCGCGCGGTGCCAGGCCGCGCGGACCGACGCCGGCCGTTCCTCGTACAGCGCCGCCCGGATCAGCGGGTGCCGGAACCCCAGACCGTGCCGGGACTCGGCCAGCACACCGACCGCGCACGCCTCGTCCACCGCCGGGAGCAGGTCCGCGACGCTCTGGCCCAGGACTGTGGCCAGGTCGGTAACCGCGAAGTCCGCGCCGAGCAGGGCCGCCGCCCGCAGTACCTCGCGGACCGGACCGGTCACGAAGCCGAGCCGGTCCGCAATCGCCGCGGCCAGTGAGTCCGGCGCGGAACCGCTGGCCAGCCGGGCGCCGCCCGCCTCGGTGACGGTCAGGCTGGAGCCGCGAGCCAGCGCGGCCACCAGTTCGGTGACGTACAGCGGGTTGCCCGCCGCCCCGTCGGCGAGCCGTAGCAGGTCGTCGTCCGGCCTGCCGCCCGCCAGCGACGCCACCAGTTCGGACACCGCTGGCTCGGCGAGCCCGGTGAGCTGGAGCCGGGCGGCATCATCGACCATCCGCCGCAGCGCCAGCACGTCATCGCGGTGCGGCACCGGACGTGTCATCCCGACCAGCAGCAGCGGCATCTGCTGCGCCGCCCGCGTGAGCCGTCCCCACAGCGTGATGCTGGCCTGGTCGGCCCACTGCAGGTCGTCGATGACCAGGACGGTCGGCCGCACCGCGCATTCCTCGGCCACCAGGGCCAGCAGCTGCTCGGCCAGGACCGCCGGAATATCGGTGCCTCGCCCGGCCGTGACCTCGCCGCGCAGCAATCCGACGATCGTGTTCCGGCGCTGATTGACCGACGGCTCGCGGACCCGCAGCCCGTCCAGGAACGGCAGCAGCGGCAGCGCCTGGCCGAGCTCGTCGCCGGCCCCCCAGAACACCTCGCAGCCGGCTTCGGACGCCAGCGCCGTTGCTGCTCGTACCAGAGCGGACTTGCCGATGCCCGGCTCGCCCTCGATGAGCACCGAGCCTCCGCGCCCCCGGGCGAGGTCTCGAACGAGCCCGGTCAGCAGAGTCATCTCGCTATCGCGGCCGACCAGCCCACCGGCCGATGTAACCGGGCGCATGCAGGGAACTTTACTACGTGATCATCTACGGAACAAGCGGACATTTTTCGCATTTTAATTCGCCGCCCGATGCCGTTAATGGCCAGCCGGGCCGTGTAACTCTCCGTCATTCCGCGTCCTGCACTGCAATTTTCACGGCACCTTGCGCGGCATTTCACTGTCAATCTTGTCACGCGTTTTGCATTCAATAGTTATTGAAACAATTAGTACTTGAAAAGCCGGACTAATGGCCCAATACTAGTGCATGAAGGCCAACACTGACAGTAACTCACAGATGACTCTGCGGCGCCGATGAGTTTGGTGAGACACATGGCAGGCGGCTGACCAGTACGGACGCCCTGGAGGAAGTCATGCGTATCAGGCGAACCATCATCTCAGCGATCCTAGCACTTAGCGCGGCAGGGTCAATTGCGGCCGGCACGGCGGCATCTGTAGCGGGCACCTCTGCGCCCGTTGCGATGCACCAGGCTTCTTATCTTCACGGTTGAACTAATTACACCACGCCAAACTGGCCTGCTCGCGATCTAGGAATTCGCGGCAGGCCAGGCGTATGCCTGGGCTGCGTCTCAATAGCGGCCTGCGGGACGGAACCGATCCGGTCACGCGCTCGTTCGCCCGGCAACTCCAGGCCCTTTTCATTACCGCCGTCCCTTGAGCCATTTTCTCCACAGGCGTCGCACCTGGCCGATCTCCCGCTCCGCAGGTCCGGCGGCCGCCGCGGGCCGACCCGGCCTGCCCGGCTGCCGGAGAGCGCGGATCCTGTGAGGCCGCCGAGCGCAGATCCTTGGGCTGGCGAGTGTTACGGTGTACAAAGGCTTTCACAAACAATTTCCGTGAAATCTGCGTGACCCTCGCATCAGTCCGGCCGCGGGCACCGAGGAGGAGGACGCCCGATGATCGCGCCAGGCAGCCCCACGGTGCGCCGGCGTCGGCTTGCCGCCGAACTGCGCGGGATCCGGGAGAGCAAGGGCAAGAGCGGCGACGCGGTCGCCGCGGCCCTGAAGTGGTCACCCTCCAAGATCAGCAGGTACGAGCGGGCCAGGACCGGCTTGCGGCCGCGGGAAGTCGAGCGACTGCTCGACTACTACCAGATCACCGGATCCCACCGCGCCCTGCTCCTCGGACTGGCCGAGGATGCGGCCCAGAAGGGCTGGTGGGAAGAATTCGCCGACACCCTTGCCGAGGACTACCAGCAATTCATCGGCCTTGAGCACGAGGCCACGTCCATCGCCATCTGGCACGTCGACGTCGTCGCAGGCCTGCTGCAAACCGAAGGCTACGCCCGGCACATCATCAGCAGCTACAGCCGGGTCGAGCCGGTCGCGCCGGGCATGATCGGACGGTTGGTCAAGGTCCGGATGCAGCGTCAGCAGGTGCTTGACCGCGAAGGCCTTCAGCTATCCGTCGTGCTCGACGAATCGGTCTTGACCCGCCGTATCGGTGATGAGTCGGTCATGTACGAGCAGCTTCAGCGGCTCGCGCAAGAGGCTGACCGGCCGAATCTGACGATGCGCATTCTTCCCCTCAGCGCGCAGCACACGGTGTTCGGCGAATCGTTTGTCATCTTCGGCTTCGGCGAGGATAGCGACGCGATGCTGCAAGATGTGGTCAGCACTGAGCAGCTGCGGAGCGGTTTCACCCTGGAGGGCGAGAGGGAGACGTACCTCCACCGGATCGCATATCAGATGCTCGCCGAGGCCTCGCTCGATCCGGTCGCGTCCAAGGCTCTCATACTCCAGACCGCCCAGTCGCATTGGTCAGGTGCCAAGCGGCACGCCAACGCGTGATCAGGCCTCGGGAGAGTGGTGCTTCACGGTGGCCCAGAGCCGCAAGAGCCTGAGCGGATCTGGCCGGCTCATTAGTGCCACTTGAGGAAAGAACCACTCGTCGGTGCCAGTGATGCTGTTAAGCTTGTAGTTAAGTGGCTACGGTAAGTAGGACCTCACCTACATCCCGTAGTTTTTCACATTTCAGCCTAAAAACGACAATCTGTGAGGTAAACGGTGGGACAACCTTCCCTAGGAAATCCGGCCGAAAAGCCGGATTCAGGTTCTTACTGGGTTAAAAGCTCGTTGAGCTTCTCCAACGGCAACTGCGTCGAAGTGGCAAGCCTACCCGAGGGTGAGATCGGCGTCCGCAATAGCCGGGATGCCCAAGGGGCGGTGCTCCGCTTTACATCGGACGAATGGCACGCATTTCTCGGAGGCGTGCGAAACGGAGAATTCGACAGCTTCGGCAGGAAGTGACGCGCAAGCACGCTGTCGATCAAGGGCAGGGGGTCCCCGGAGTGCGGGGGCCCTCTTCTTGCGCCCGCCGGACTAGCCCGGCTGCTGAGTCGGCGGCGCCTCAGCCGGGATGCCGGTGCCCGGCTCGTCCTCATGCAGGCTGCTGACCTCGGTCTTCAGGATGCGCATCGACTGGCCCAGGGACCGCGCCGCGTGCGGCAGCTTCTTCGACCCGAACAGCACGATCAGCACGACAGCGACGATCAGGATCTTCCACGGGCTGTCGAACAGGTCACCCATCATGTCGGTCTCCTCCTAAGGCTTGGCTGGAATGAATTCGGTCCCGGTCGGCCTGCGGATGGGTCCGTTACCCGCAAAACGGGCAACGGATGGCAATAGCTGCCAGGTGGAACCTTCGGTGCGTACACTCCTGGGAGCGGCGACCCGAGGGAGGCCGGTGATGGCAGAGCCAGGAGGCACCATGGCCGTAGCCGCCGTCGGCCTCGGTCACCTGCGGGCGTCACACGCCGACCGCGAGCACGTGATCGGCGTGCTCAAGACCGCGTTCGCTGCGGGCCTGCTAGCGAAGGATGAGTTCGATCGTCGAGTGGACCGGACGCTCGCGTCGCGGACCTACGCGGACCTGGCCGCGGTCACCGCGGGCATAACGGCCGGTCCGTGCGCGTCCAAGCCCTCCCGGCCGCTCACGCGGGCGGAGAATGCCGCCGCCTGGGGCGTCTGCGGGCTCATCGTGAGCGCCGTCTTGACCGTCGTCGTCATTCCGGCCGGTACGACCAAAGCCGTGGTGGTCGGTACGGCCGCAGCCATATACGCCCTTTCCTGGCTGCTGGCTGCGATCATGATGCTCGCGGCACGGCACCGCGGGTCGCGCCCCACAAGCGGGACGACCTGACTCCCGAGAGGATCAGTTCGCGCGGCTAGCGAGTGAGGGCGTCACCAGTTCCCCATCCGCCTCTACCGGGGCCGTCGGCGCGGCGAGCGCGGGCACCGCGGGTGCGTCCGGCAGGCGATGGTTGTCCTGAGCTTCACCTGGGTTGTCCTGAGCTTCACCTGCTGGCGCCCGGGCTGCGCGGTCGAAGAAGCGCAGCAGTTCTACCGGAACGGGCATGACCAGGGTGCTGTTCTTCTCGGCGGCGACCTCGACGACGGTCTGCAGAAGCCGGAGCTGCAGGGCGGCCGGGTCGGCGGACATGACGGTGGCGGCCTGCGCGAGCTTCTTGGATGCCTGGTATTCGCCGTCGGCGGAGATGATTCGCGCGCGGCGCTCGCGTTCGGCCTCGGCCTGACGGGACATCGACCGTTTCATCGATTCGGGCAGGGAAATGTCCTTGACCTCGACCCGCTCGACCCGGATGCCCCAGGGTCCCTCGGTGGGGGCGTCGATGACCTCCTTGAGGTGGGCGTTGACCTTCGCGCGTTCGGACAGCAGCTGGTCCAGGTCACTTTGGCCGATAACCGATCGCAGTGAGGTCTGGGCCACCTGGGATACGGCGTAGGTGTAGTCCTGCACGTTGATGATCGCCTTGACCGGGTCGACGACCCGGTAGTAGACGACCGCGTCGACGCGCACCGTGACGTTGTCGCGGGTGATGCCCTCCTGGCCGGGCACCGCTGCCGCGATGATCTGCATATTGACCTTGCGCAGCCGGTCGGTGAACGGGTTAACCCAGGTCAATCCGGGTTGGCGGGCGGCGGGCTGCATCTTGCCGAAGCGGAAGACGATGCCCTGCTCGTACTGGTTGATGACCTTGAAGCCGAACATCTCGGCCGTCCCATCCCGGGCATGCCGTGCACCGGATTCGCCGGGCCCGCGGACGGCACCGGCGTGACTGCCAGCGTTCGAGATGCCCTGGGCTCATCTACAGTGTATCGCAGCCCGCAGACGCGCCTGGCACCGATAAGGGCGGGTTCTCCAGATATGGGCAGGGAGCCATGGTAGCATGCATTATTCTGGTTGCAGTAGAAATTCGTGTTCGCGTCACAGCGCCTGCGAAGTTCTGACAGCGGGCGCCGCGGATTCCAGAGTCCGGCTTTAAATACAGGCGGTCGCAGCAGCATGGTTCCGCGTATGCGGATTCCGGAGATCGTCGTGTAGGAGAAAAGCGAAAATGGCTCAGGGTACAGTGAAGTGGTTCAACGCGGACAAGGGTTATGGTTTTATCGCCCCCGATGACGGAACTAGTGACGTCTTCGTCCATCACTCGGTTATTCAGGCTGACGGTTACCGCAGCCTCCAGGAGAACCAGCGGGTGGAGTTCACCGCCGTCCAGGGCACCAAGGGTCCCCAGGCCGAGAGCGTCCAGCCGATCTGACCATCAGCCTGCGCCCGGGTGAACGGTGACCAGCCAGCCCAGCCGACGGGACATGGTTCGCGCGCAGCTCACGATGGCTTGTACGCGGTCGGAGACCTCGGTCGCCCGCCACAGGACGGACCATGGGTAGTACGAAACCGGGTCGGTGAGCGGTCGCCAGATTGTTCCCGGCAGCGCCGAGATGCAGGAAGAGGGCACGCAGTACAGGCAGCGTCCCTGGGCGACAAGATCGGCAGCCGCGCGGATGCTCTCCACGGTGCCCTGGTGCACGGTGGGCGTGAACCCGGCTGACCGGCACATCTCGACGGTGAACTGGTTGAATTCCGGAGCCCGGACCTCTTCGGCGAGCAGCAGCGGCTCTTCAGCCAACGTCGCGACGGGTATGGCGCTCAGCCCGGCGAACCGGTGACTGGGCGGGACCAGCACCCCCAAGGGATCGTGGCGGAACAAGTACGAGGCGACCTCGGGAGGGGCGAGCGCGGCCCGGCCGATTCCGACGTCTAGGCGGCCCTCGACGAGCTGCTGGTACTGCTCGGGCACGCCGGCCTCAACCTGGTGGATGACCAGGTCGGAGTATCGTGCCTGGACCTCGTGGAGGATCTGCGGCATCGAGTCGTAGCTGGCGTCGATGATGCCGACCCGCAACGCGGGAGATGCGTCGGTCGCGCTGCGGGCGATCTCGGTGGCCCGGTCCACGTGGGTAAGGATCTGCCGTGCCTCGGCCAGGAACGCCGCTCCGGCTGCGGTCAGTGCGACGTGGTGGGTGCTGCGTTCCAGCAGGCGGACGCCCAGCTCACGCTCGAGCCGCTGCACCTGCTGGCTCAACGCCGATTGCACGATATGCTCTCGGGCGGCGGCGCGGCCGAAGTGCAGCTCCTCGGCCAGGGTCACGAAATAGCGAAGCTGCCGCAGTTCCATGTCTTCACCCCCAGCCGCCCTCGGAGCGCAACGGCTTGTGACGGTGGAATCCGTCCGGGCGCTTAGCCACTTGGCATTTCAGGCTTGCTACACAGCCTACTTTGCCGCCCCGGGCGTCGGGAATGTCCAGGCCGTTGCCCCAGGGTTGATCGGCTCTGGTGATGGCCTTTCCTCGGATTGCTTGTTTCCCGAACCAGGTGGCCAGGATTGACTGAGCGTGACCCGCCGGGCCAGGTCCGGCTTTCCGTGACGGTGAGGGCGCTGCCATGATCAGAGGCCAGAATGTGGCCCATGGCGTGCCCGCCAGTAGCCCGAACGGGTCGGCGCCGCGCTGCAAGCACCCTGACGGGCTCGCACCGGTCACGCCTCAGTCGCACGACTGCCAGGACTGCCGCGCGAGCGAGAGCCGCTGGCATGCGCTCCTGGTCTGCCTGAGCTGCGGCTGGGTGGCCTGTTCGGACGACTCACCCAACCGGCACGCCAGGGCGCACTACGAGGAGACCGACCACCCGCTCGCGGCAGGCCTGGAGTCGGGATCGCGCTGGCGATGGTGCTACGTCCACCAGCGTCTGGTCTGAGCGGGGTAGCCGGCGCGGCCGGGAAGCCGGTGCCGGGGTCCTGTGTTTAATCCCTGGTGGGATGATGTGGACCTAACCGAGCAGAGATGAGGCTGACCGTGGCGCTGCCCAATGATTCCGCGGCTAAGTTGCAGGAATACGCCCACCCCGAAATGATCGTCACCACCGAGTGGGTGGCGGAGCACCTCGACGATCCGGGCCTGGTGGTAGCCGAGTCCGATGAGGACGTGCTGCTGTACGAGACCGGCCATATCCCGGGTGCGGTCAAGCTCGACTGGCACACCGAGCTCAACGACCCCGTCACTCGCGACTACGTCGACGGCCCCGGCTTCGCGCGGCTGATGTCGGACAAGGGCATCAGCCGCGACACCACGCTGGTGCTCTACGGCGACCGGAACAACTGGTGGGCCGCGTATGCCCTGTGGGTGTGCTCGCTGTTCGGGCACCCCGACCTGCGCCTGATGGACGGCGGGCGGGCCAAGTGGATCGCCGAGGGCAGGCCGCTCAGCACCGAGGAGCCCAAGCGCCCGCAGACCGATTACCCGGTCATCGACCGCGACGACACTCAGATCCGGGCGTTCCAGGACCAAGTCCTGGCCCATCTGGGCCAGCCGCTGATCGACGTACGGTCGCCGGGTGAGTACAGCGGCGAGCTGCTGCACATGCCCGATTACCCGCAGGAGGGCGCGCTGCGCGGCGGCCACATCCCCGGCGCGCGGAGCGTCCCGTGGGCCCGGGCCGCCGCCGAGGACGCCACCTTCCGCCCCCGTGCCGAGCTGGAGGCCATCTACCTCGGCGAGGCCGGGCTGCGTCCCGATGACGACGTGGTGGTCTACTGCCGCATCGGCGAGCGGTCCAGCCACACCTGGTTCGTGCTCACCCACCTGCTGGGCTTCGAGCACGTGCGCAACTACGACGGGTCGTGGACCGAGTGGGGGAACACCGTCCGTGTTCCCATCACCCGCGGGGACAGCCCGTGAGCACCCCCACCCTGAATCCCCGGCTGCAGGAGATCGTCGACGACTTCAACGCGATGTCGGGCAAGGATCGGCTGCAGCTCCTGCTGGAGTTCTCGCAGGAGCTGCCCGCCTTGCCCGACCGTTACGCTGAGCACCACGACCTGCTGGAGCCGGTGCCGGAATGCCAGTCGCCGCTATTCCTGGCCGTCGAGGTCGAACCCGACGCAACCGTTCACCTGTTCTTCGAGGCGCCTCCCGAAGCCCCGACCACCCGCGGCTTCGCCAGCATCCTGCATGCCGGGCTGGACGGGCTGAACGCGGACGAGGTGCTGGCCACGCCGGGGGAGTTCTCCAGTCAGCTTGGCCTGCAGGACCTGGTCAGTCCGCTGCGCCTGCGCGGCATGGCCGCCATGCTGGCCCGGATCAAGCGCCAGGTCCGCGACCAGCGCGGCTGACCCGCGCCAGCAGGGTGCCTGCCCCCACTGCCTGTTCGCGTGCGCCTGAAGCCGTGGGTGAGGGCAGACCGGGTTACTGTAAGCCTGTGGCCGAGACCAAGCCGGGCGGGACGCTCGCCCGGACGCACGAAGGGCAGCCCGGCCTGCCCCGTGGCCGGAATGGCCTGCCGCTGCGCGCCGTCCGCGCCTCCCAGCGCGAACGGCTGCTCCGGTCCGTAATCGCCGCGGTATCCGACATTGGCTATCCGGCCGTCACCGTGGCCGACGTCGTGCGGCGGGCCCGGGTTTCCCGGGCCGCGTTCTACGCCCACTTCGCCGACAAGGAGGAGTGTTTCCTGACGGCGACCGGCGAGGGCCGGCAGCTCATGTTCGCCGGAGTGGTATCCGCGGCTCGCGCCGTGCCGCCCGACGCCCCGGACGAGCAAATGATCCGGGCCGCGTACCGCGCCTTCCTGGCTTTCCTGGCCGACGAGCCGGCCTTCGCCCGGGTCTTCTATATCGACATGCCGGCCGCCGGCCCGCGGGCGGTCGGCCGGCTCGAGGCTGCGAGCCGGCGGTTCGCCGACCTGAACCGGACCTGGCACCAGCGCGCTCGGGAGCGGCATCCGGACTGGCCGGCCGTCCCCCACGAGGCGTACCTGGCCCTAGCCGGGGCCACCGCCGAGCTAGTACGGTCCATGGTCCGCGCGGACCGCACCGACGAACTGCCGGACCTCGAGGACACGCTCGTGTCGCTGCATCTCGCCGTCCTCGCGGCCCGTCCCTGGCACTCACCCAAGGAGGCGTGATGATACGGCCGCAATCCGGGCCCGACTACGGCAAAGAGAAGTGGGAGGCCCCGACCCCCAGTCCCACGGAGCTTGAAGAAGAGCGAGAGGAGCTATACGGGGGGGAGCGGGAGCTATACGAGCACGAGGCAGCAGAGCGGGAGGTGAACTACCTCGACCCTGAGGACAACGAGCTCCATGCCCCGGGCCAGGTCTGCGAGCGGTGCGGCAATGGCATCATCGGCATGCAGGAGGCGCGGAGGCTACCGGACGGTCACTGGGTCCACGAGGTGTGTCCCATCCAGCCCTCCTAGGGGAAGAACGGGTTCGGGTTGCTGCTGGCCAGGTACCGGCCAGCCGGTCACGGTCCATCGGCTCCATCGTGGTCCAGGCCATCCTGCGCGTATTCGACCAGCAGGTCACTGAGCGAAAGCCCGCGCTGCTCGGCCCGGGCCGCGAGCCGCTCGGCCAGCCAGGCCGGCAGGACGAGCATGCGGCGCACGCAATCGTCGCTCTCCCACACCTCGTCGGGCACCTCAGACACGCTCTCTCCTCTTCTCGGCCCTGTCCTCCGAGGCCGGGCGCACCGGCTCGGGCAGGACGACGTAGCGGCGCAGGATGCGGTCGCTCAGCAGGCCCAGGCAACTCAGGTTGGGGAAGCCCGGTCCCTGAGCCAGGCCGGCCGCCACCGGAAGGTGCAACGGCGGGCGCAGGTCGGCGACCGACAGGTCGACTTCGATCCGCCGCTCAAGACGGGTGTCCGCCACTGCCTGGTCGAGCCGGTGCCGGGCCTGGACGCCGAGCAAGCCCTCGAACCAGCGAGGCTCGAAGCCGATCGCGACCACCACTAGGTCGTAGGCGACCTGCTCACGTTCGTCGCCGTACTCGATCGTGACGACCACCTGCCGCTCGCCGGCCTGGATCGCTGCCGCCCGCCCCGCGAGCGTACGGAAGCCGCGCGACTGGTTGAGGATCGCCTCGGCCTGCCGTGAGACCACGCCGCGGTCGGTGCGCACCAGGAACTCGCGCCGGTGTGCCTCGGCCAGTCCGGGCCAGTCCCCGGGATCGGAGTACAGGCGGTTCTCCTCGTAGCTCTCGCCGCGTGAGTACAGCACGCCGCGGCTGGTCAGCACGTCGACCGGGGAGTGCTTGGGCAGCTTGCTGGCCAGGCTGATCACGACCGAGGCCGCCGTCTCGCCGCTGCCGATCACGCATGCGTTCTGGGCCACCCGCGTGCTGATCGCGTGCTCGTGCAGCCAGTAGCTGCGGCCGTCCAGGACGCGCGAGTGCCCGTCCGGCTGGCCCGCCACGCGGATCGGCGGGCCCGCGCCGGTGACCACCACGCCGTCCGCCCCGATCGCCTCCCCGGGCTCCACGGTCACCTGCCACCGCTCGCCGTCGGCCTCCAACCCGACCACGTCGGCCGCGATGATCTCGGCTTGCGCCTTCTCGGCCACCTCGCGCAGGTACCAGCTCCACTGCCGGTGCGTCGGCCGCGTCCGGCCCCGGTCCACCCAGTCGGCGTACGCGCCGCGTGCGATCAGGTGCCGCTGCCAGGTGTAATCGGCCATCGCCGCGGTGACCGCGGGAGACGCTGGTCCCCAGCTATCGGCGTACGGGAACCCGACGTCTTTCTCCGGGGGCGTGCCCAGCGGCAGCAGGCCGTTGGTGTAGCCCTGCCGTCCGCTCCAGTTCCCGGCGACCGCGCCGGGGTCGATGAGTACCACCCTCGGCGCGCCGAGCCCCGCCGCTTCCAGGGCCCGCGCCTTGGCGGCGATCGCGATTCCCTTAGGCCCCGCGCCCAGCACGGCCAATGTCGGCATGATCGCGAGGATAGCCTGGCCGGCCGCCGGGATACCGAAACACGGGCTTGAACATGCGGTGGCCTGGGAGGAAGAGTAAGGGGGTCACCCAACCGAAGGAGAGTCGATGAAGACCAAGGCAGCCGTCGTGTACGAGCCGGGTAAGCGCATCGAGATCGAGGAGCTCAACCTGGACAGGCCGCAGGCAGGCGAGGTTCTGATTCGCTACCTGTACGCGGGCCTGTGCCACTCCGACATCCACGTCGCGCACGGGGACCTCGAGGCACGCCTGCCGATGGTGCTTGGACACGAGGGCGCCGGGATCATCGAGGAGGTGGGGCCGGGCGTGACACGGGTGAAGCCCGGTGACCACGTCGTCTGCTCCTTCATCCCGAACTGCGGCACCTGCCGCTACTGCGCCACCGGGCGCCAGTCGATCTGCGACTGGGGCGCGACGATCCTGGAAGGCTACCTGCCCGGCGAGCATTTCCCGTTTACCGGTCCCCGCGGCCAGTACGGCGCCATGTGCATCCTCGGCACCTTCAGCCAGTACGCGGTGATCCATCAGAACTCGGCGGTCAAGGTCGACGACGACCTGCCGCTGGACAAAGCCGTACTGGTCGGCTGCGGCGTGCCCACCGGCTGGGGTTCGGCCGTCAACACGGCCAAGGTCTCCCCTGGCGACACGGTCGCGATCTACGGCATCGGCGGCATCGGGATCAACGCCGTGCAGGGCGCCCGATACGCCGGCGCTAAGAACGTCGTCGCTATCGACCCGCTGGAGAACAAGCGCGAGAAGGCCATGGAGCTCGGCGCGACTCACGCGTTCGCGACCGCGGAGGAGGCGCAGGAGGCTATTACCCAGATGACCAGGGGCCAGGGCGCCGACTCGGCCATCCTTACCGTCGACCTCATGACCGCCGAGGTCGTGGGGGCGGGGTTCAACGCGGTCGGCAAGGACGGCATCGTCGTGCTGACCGGGCTGAACAAGCTGCTGGAGCCGACCATCCAACTGCCCGGGACCATCCTGACGCTGTTCCGCAAGACGGTGAAGGGCAGCCTGTTCGGTGACTGCAACCCGACCACCGACATCCCCAAGATCCTTGGCCTGTACCAGGCCGGCGACCTCAAGCTCGACGAGATCATCACCAGGACCTACACCCTGGATCAGGTCAACGAGGGCTATGAGGACCTGCTGGCCGGCAAGAACGTACGCGGCATCGTGGTCCACGAGCACTAAGCGGCCGCGTGGCGGCTTGTCCGACACGCGCCTCCGAGAGGACTGATCTAATGCCGATCCAGGTTGTCGGGCGCCGGCGCGAGCTGGAGCTGGTCCGAGCCGCGCTCGCTTCCGGCGCTCACATCCTGATCGAGGGACCGCCCGGCACGGGCAAGTCCACGCTGCTCCGGCAGGTCGCGGAGTCCCGGCACACCGAGTTCGTCCTAGTCGAGGGAAGCGCCGAGCTGACCCCGGCTCGCCTGATCGGGTCCTTCGACCCGGCGCTGGTCCTGGAGCAGGGCTACCGGCCGGAGAACTTCTCCGACGGCCCGCTGGTCCGGGCCATGCGCGACGGCGGCCTGCTGTACGTCGAGGAACTCAACCGGGTTCCGGAAGAAACGATCAACGTGCTGCTCACCGTCATGTCCGAGGGCGAGATCAATGTGCCGCGGCTCGGCCGGATCACCGCGGACCCGAGCTTCCGGCTGGTCGCGGCCATGAACCCCTACGACTCGGTGGGGACGTCGCGGCTGTCGATGGCGCTGTACGACCGGACCTGCCGGATCTCGGTCGGATACCAGGACGCCGAGCAGGAACGACAGATCGTGCGGCTCTCGGCCGAGCAGGCCAAGCCGGCCCTGGTGGCCGAGGCCGTAGCGCTCGCCCGGGCCACCCGCGAGCATCCCGACCTGCGCTCGGGCGCCTCGGTTCGCGGCGCCATCGACTACGCCCGGCTGGTCCCCGAGCTGGCCGACATCCGCGCCGTACCGGCCGACGACTGGCAGGCCGGGCTGGACGCAGCCCTGACCACCCTGTCCGGGCGCGTCCGGCGGCACGAATCCTGCCGGCGGTCCGCCGACCAGGTCATCGAGGAGATCTTCCGCAGCGTGCGAGCCGCCCGCCCTGACTCGGCGGGAGGCGACGCCAGCCCGGGGGAATGACCGGCCCGCCGTCCGCTCCGGCGGCCGGCGGGCCGCGCCGGCCAGGCGCCGAAGTCGGGACGGCCCGACGGCAAGACCGTCGGACGGCACGAGCTCGCCCGTCACCCCCGCTTCGCCGAGCTCAGCCCTGAGGTCGGGGTGCTCGATGAGGACGCCACGCGCCGGGCCCTGGCCGGCGATCCCAGCGCGTTCGAGTTGCTCGCGCTCATGACCACCGCTACCGACGAGCGCCTCCGGGCGGCCGCGATCCGGCTCAGCTCGCGGATCGTGCTCGACCGGGCCCGGTCCGGGAGGCCCGCGATGCGCGGGATCTCCCGGCTGCGGTCCGCTCGCGGCGCCCTGGACGGCGATCTGGACATCGACGCCTCGATCGACGGGGTCTCGGCCGCGCGGACCGAAGCCCGGCCGGTCGGGCACGACGACCTGACCACCGTGCACTGGGCCCGGTCGCGCACCGCCTTCGCGGTCGTGGTCGACCGGTCCGGCTCGATGAGCGGCGCGCGGCTGGCCGCCGCCGCGACGGTCGCCGCCGCCTGCGCGCTGCGCGCCCCGCAGGAGCACGCCGTCTTGTCCTTCGCCGCGACCGTCGAGGTCATCAAGCCCCTGGCCAGCGACACCGCGCCCGCGGTGGTGGCCGAACGGCTGCTGGGCCTTCGCGGCCACGGCGTGACCAGGCTGGCCGATGCCCTGAAGGCCGCGCACGAGCAGCTGGCCCAGGCCCGGGCCCGGCGCCGGGTCGTCATCTTGCTGTCTGACTGCCGCAGCACCGATGACGACGACACCCTCGAGACGGCCCGCCGCCTGCCCGAGCTGATCATCTTGGCCCCGGCCGACGATCACGACCAAGCGGCCCAGCTCGCCGGCCTGTCCGGCGCCCGGTGGGGCCCCGTCGCCCACCCGCTGGACGCGGCGGCCGCCCTCGACCAGCTACTGGAAGCCCAGCCAGCCGCCCAGGACGTCCCCACCTGAGTCGCTGTCCCTTACCGAGATGGCCGCCCGGCCCGCCAGAACTTAAGGTTCTGACATGGACCTCGCACACGAGACCGAACCGATGGTGAACCCTGGCGTCCTGATCGAGGCGCTGAGCCGCGGGCTCCCGGCGGAGCGGCTCGTCGTCGATCCTGACGTACTCGCGGCCATCTCGCACGACGACGCGGAGTGGGCGCCGACCGGGCAGGCCTCCGTCGGCGTCCGGGCCCGCTCGGAGGCCGAGGTCCAGCACGTGGTGCGCGTCTGCGCCGAACTGGGCGCCCCGGTCGTCCCGCGCGGGGCGGGTACCGGCCTGTCGGGCGGCGCCAACGCGGTCGGCGGCTGCGTCATTCTCGACTTGTCGGCGATGAACCAGATCCTCGAGATCGACGCGGATAACCTGCTGGCCGTCGTGCAGCCGGGCGTGATCAACGGTGACCTCAAGGCCGCCGTGGCCGAACACGGCCTGTGGTACCCGCCCGACCCGGCCAGCGCCCAGTGGTCTACGATCGGCGGCAACGTCGCCACCAACGCGGGCGGCCTGTGCTGCCTGAAGTACGGCGTCACGCGCGATTACGTGCTGGGCCTGCGCGCCGTCGTGGGCGGACCCGTGGCCTACGGCGAGGTGGTCCGCCTGGGACGGCGCACCACCAAGGGCGTCGCCGGGCTCGACCTGGTGGGGCTGTTCGTCGGCTCCGAGGGCACGCTCGGCGTGGTGACCGAGGTGACGCTGCGGCTACGGCCTGCCCGAGCCGGCACGCCGCGCACCGTGGTCGGCGCCTTCGCCGACCTGGTCACGTCCGGCCAGGCCGTGGCCCAGATCACCCGGCGCGGGCTGACCCCCGCGGCCCTCGAGCTCCTCGACCGGGTCTGCCTGGAGGCAGTGGAGGAGTGGAAGCACATGGGCCTCGAGGCGGACGCGGCGGCGCTGCTGCTGGCTCGCATCGACGCGCCGGGGGAGTCGGGCGCCGCCGAGGCGGCCGACATCGCCGCCACCATGACCGACGCCGGAGCGATCTGGGTCGAGCAGTCGACCGATGACGCGGAAGCCGAGGCGCTGTTCGAGGCCCGGCGGCTGGCCTATCCGGCCCTCGAACGCCTCGGCCCGGTGCTCACCGAGGACGTCTGCGTCCCGCGCTCCCGGGTTCCGGCGATGCTGGGACAGATCAACGAGATCGGCGCGCGGCACGGGGTACGGATCGCGACGATCGCTCACGCCGGGGACGGTAACCTGCACCCGCTCTTGGTCACCCCGGCTGGTGACGAAGTTGCCCGGATCGAGGCCCAGGCGGCCTTCGAGGAAATGCTCGACGCGGCCATCGCGCTCGGCGGCACGGTGACCGGGGAACACGGCGTCGGGATCCTCAAGCGCGATGGCATGCGCCGCGAACTCGACCCGGGGTCGCTCGCGCTGCAGTCGGCCGTGCGTTACGCGCTGGACCCGCGCGAGATCTTCAACCCCGGCAAGAACTAGTTCGCCCGCCACCGTCCGCACCGGGCGTCTAACCTGTGCTCATGCCGGGGAGGAAGCGCGATGGCCGACGCCGATGACGTACGGCGCGTCGCGCTGGCCCTGCCGGACGTGGAGGAGATCGACAGCGACGGCTTCGATTTCCGGGTCGGCGGCAAAGGATTCGTCTGGTCCTACCCCGAGCGCCTTCCCGGCCAGCGCCGGGTCATCCGGACCGACATCGCGGTGCTGTTCGTGGGGGACGAAGCCGAGAAGCAGGCGCTGCTCCTGGGCGAGCCCGAGGTCTTCTTTACCGCGCCCGGGTACGACGGCTGGCCGCTCGTGATGCTGCGGCTGGCGCAGGTGGACATCGAGCGCCTGACCGAGCTGGTGACCGACGCGTGGCGGATGCGTGCCCCGCGAGACCTGGCGCGCGAGCTGGACGGACCCGGCTGAGCGACGCGGGGCGCGCCAGGCCGGCGAGCCGGACCCGTGGCGTCACTCGCCGCCCTCGGCCGGCGCTACCGGCGCGGTGAGCTCCAGCTGCGCTGCACATCGCACACCGTAAGTCGCAGATGATGGATGTCACCGGCTGGAATCTTCTCTGTCACTGCGCCCTCCTCCGACACCACCCTCATACCACCCCAGCCCAGGTCCGCGCCCTGAATCCCGTTAACGGGCTCTCGCGCGCTTAGGCACGCTCGGGCCCGGGAAAGGTGCGACGGTGAGCATCCCGGCGCACATCGCGCGGCTGCGGGCGGCCGTCGGACACGACCTGCTCCTGCTTCCGTCGGTCTCGGTGCTTCCCGTTGACCAGGCCGGGCGACTGCTGCTCGCCCGGCACGCTGGCCATAACGACGGATGGGGTGTGCTCGGCGGTGCCGTCGAGGTCGGCGAATCCCCGGCCGAGGCGGCGGTCCGCGAGACCCGTGAAGAGATCGGCGTCGACGTCCGGCTGGTGCGCCTGCTGGACGTGCTTGGCGGCCCGGACTACCAGGTCAGCTACCCGAACGGGGACCGTACCGCCTACGTCACCGCGGTGTACGAGGCCGCGATCATCGGTGGTTCCCCGGCCGTCAGCGACGATGAGCTCACCGACATCGCCTGGTTCGCCCCCGAACAACTTCCCAGGCTGGAGCTGAGCCGCTTCTCCCGCGCTCTGCTCTCGGCGACCGGGTATCTCTGAGCCGGGCCGGTTACCCGGCCCGGGCTGGCGGTAAAGGGTGGGCGCCCGGGCGGTGGCCGCGTCGCGGCGTGTACGGCGCTCACATGCTGAGGGGCGCGTTCCCGGACGGGAAGCGCCCCTCGGGTTACGGACGGGCTCAGACGACCAGGGTGATCAGGTCGGTGGCGATCTCGTCCGGGTCGGTCACCGAATCGAACGAGACCACCTTGACGTGGCTCTTGTTGAACTTATCCTGGGCCTGGTTCTTCCTCGCGCCCTCCTGGTAGGCCTGCAGGGTGGCGTCGTGCTTGGGACCGCTGCCGACGATCGCGACCACAAAGACCCGCTTGGCGGTGGCCTTCTCCAGGACCGGCTCGAACTCCTGCCAGTCGTCGGCCTCGCCATCGGTGAGCACGACGACCTCCATGACGGGCTGCTCGTCGGGGTCGCGGTCGCCGAACTCCTC
>CAVUNL010000010.1:0-198634 GCA_963742795.1 uncultured Actinomycetes bacterium | reverse complement strand
GGCGGCGCGGTCTCAGCTGCTGGTCCTGTCGACTGGCCTGGGCATTTTCCACACCGTGATGAAGACCGTCACGCTCGATGTGGTGCAGTGGCTGATCTGCACCGCTGTGGCCCTGTCGGTCGTCGCCGCCGCCGAGATCCGCAAAGCGGTCCTGCGGCGGCGGACGGCCGCGACGGCTGTCCAGCCCGCCGGCGCCCGCCCGACCGGAGCCACCACCCCCTGAACGCCCATCGGGTGCTTGACCTGGCCAGGGCCGGGTGTGCTCAGGTGCCCGCCTGGGCCTGCACGCGCCCGGAGACAACCGCGTCGGCCAGGGCCGCGTGGTCGCGTTCGGTCTGATCGGCACCAGCTCCGATACGCGGGACTCGGCCTGGCGGAGGAGCAGCCCTACCGGGTCTCTGGATGCCGGGGCGGCGAAGTGCCGGTGGGATTCCAGCGGGGCGTGCCGACGGGCCGCCTTGCCTGCCGCGACGCTGTGCTCACGAGCCGGATGTGCACCGGGGCCGGGTGTCTTGTGCCCGCCCGTCGCGGGTGAGGCGGGCTGTGTCCTTGCCGCCATCTATCGGACATTAGCACCGGGGCTCCGCTGGCGACCGTCAGCCGGTGACCTCGAGTTCGTCGCGGATGTCGATGACCCCGCGGGCCATCAACGCGGCGCCGATCACCGCGTCGTGTTCGGCCCAGGTGCGGACATGACCGGTCAGCGTGATGACGCCGTCGCTGGTGTCCGCCTTCACGTCGCTGCCGTCGGGGACCGCCGCGGAGCGGTCCAGCGCCTCCTGGACGTGCAGGTCGACGTTGATCGGGTCGATGTCGTAGCTGATCTCGATGTCGTCGAAGACGTTGCGGACACCGGCCAGGCCGGCCACGGCCGCCTCGGCGGCAGCGCGCTCCGTGCCGTAGGACACGGTCCCGGTCAGGGTGATGTCGCCGTCCTCGGCGGTCGCCTCCACGCTGTCCGGCACGGTGACGTTCTGGGCGAGGGCGTTGTTGGCCGCGGTGGCCAGCTTCACGTCATCGCGGTAGGTGCCGTCCGGCAGCACCACCTCCAGCTGGTTGTGCACGCCGGTTACCCCGGCGACCCGCCGCGCGGCGGCGGCCGCCTCCAGGTACTGGGGGTAGCTGGGCACGGTGCCGGTGAGCGTGACATCACCGGCGATGTTCCTGACTGCGATGTGCGTGGCGTCGACCCCCGGGTCGAAGCCGAGCTCCTTTTCGACCGCCGCGCGGACGTCCTTGGTCTTGCTCACTGGGTCCTTGTTCACTTGCCTGAATCCTTCCCAGGGCGATTGAGGCTTGCCACTCGTTCGGGAGCCGAGGCTATTATCTCGCCCGGCGGGCCGTAAGGGACCAAGGGCCCTGGCTAACCGGGACCGATAGTCCTTGCCTTCCTGATGGCAGAGGATGATGAGGCACGCCGGCAAGCGGACCTGAAGGAGGTTGCTGAGAAAGAGGCCGAGGCC
Source organism: uncultured Actinomycetes bacterium (assembly GCA_963742795.1). Taxonomy (GTDB): domain Bacteria; phylum Actinomycetota; class Actinomycetes; order Streptosporangiales; family Streptosporangiaceae; genus Palsa-504. The sequence goes on along the minus strand of CAVUNL010000010.1, from coordinate 197,171 downwards.
GTGCCGGACAGGCCACCCGACCCACCGGCCGGGCGAGGATCTGGCTGAGCGCGGCAGCAAGGACGGCCCGGGGGTCGCTGTCGCCGGCCGGGTGCCGCCAGGCGATGAACCGGTCCGGGCGGACCAGGATGGCGCCGTCGCTGGCGATCTGGCGGTGGCGCAGCCAGGCGCTGCGCGGGTCGTGGTAGTCGCCGTCGAGGTGGCCGATCCGCAGCGCGTCCAGCGGGATGTCCGCCTCCGTGGCGAGCTGCCTGGCTGCCTCGCACCAGGCCTGGCCGTCCTCGCCGGCGATGAGCAGGAACCGTCCCGGCGCGACGAGGTCCTTGACCGGGCGGCGGTGGCCGTCCTCGTCATCGATCCAGGCGTGCGGCAGGGGGGCTCCCGGGCGGGTGGACGGCTGATACACGCGGATGTCGTCGGCCGGCGCCGGCGCCGTGCTGCCGTCGGGCACGACGGCGGCGGACTGGTAGCAGTAGCCGTATTCGACGTTGAGCTCGCTGAACTCCATCGACTGCGCGCGGATCGCCCGCAGCACGGCCGAGCGGTGCCCGGCGTCCTCGGGCCGGCCGCTCCACATCCGGCGCAGCTGGTCCATGTTCTGCTCGGGGGTGTTCTCGTGGGAGAGGCCGAGCGCCGCGCCGATTTCGAAGTGGTTGACCGCGTTCTCCAGCGAGCGCTGCGCGTTGCGCTCATCGACCGGGCGGCGCTCGGCTTGGTAGGTGTCCAGCAGCGCCGGTGACGCGTGACCGGCCAGGACGAGCGCCAGCTTCCAGCACAGGTTCTGCGCGTCGTGGATCGCGCTGGTCAGTCCCAGCCCGCCGGTGGGCGGATGGCGATGCGCCGCGTCCCCGGCCAGGAACACCCGCCCGGCCCGGAACGCGGAGGCCATCACCGCCTCGACCGACCAGTGCGTGACCTTGTGGATCTTCATCGGCAGATCCGGAACGCCCAGCGCCTGGCGGGCGTCGGCTTCGACCTGCGCGTCGGACTGGGCCCGGGGATCACCGGCCGGGTAGTTCAGGTGGATCACCCACTCTTCGGAGGCGGGGCCCCAGCGCTCGGGCCCCATCGGGACCATGACCACCAGGACGCCGGCCTGCGGCGAGTGGATCCAGCGGATGAGCACGTCCGGGTCCCTGGCCCAGGGAGAGAAGTCGGCGGACACGTGCAGCGTCGCGGTCTGCGTGATCACGCCGAGGCCCTCGTATTCGATGCCGGTCAGGCCGGCCACCCGCCGGCCCCCGTCCGCGCCGAGCAGGTACTGGCAGCGCACCGTGTACTGCCGGCCGGTGGCGTGGTCGCGGATCGCGGCCCGCACGCCGTCGCCGTCTTGCTCCAGGCCGGTCAGCTCGTGGCCGAACCGGATCCGCCCCGGCGAGAGCTCCTCGGCCCGGGCCTTCAGCAGCGGCTCGAGGCGGATCTGCGGCAGGTTCAGCTGCCGCCACGGGCTCGCCGCCCGCCAGCTGTCATCCGCCCCGCCGGCGCCCCAGCTCTCCAGCCGGGCCAGGCGGCGCCCGTAGTCCGGGCCGGGACCGGCGAAGCCGGCGTAGAACGCCGTCGCGGCCATCTGCTCGGCCGGCGTGCCGCGCTCCGCGACGGCGGCGGCCACGCCCACATCGTCCAGCACCTCCATCGCCCGCTGGTTCAGGACATGGGCCTTGGGCAGATCAGAGGTCTGCGGGCGCGCGCTGACCAGCAGATGCTCCACCCCCAGCCGCGCCAGCAGCATCGAGCTCGTCAGGCCTGCGCCGCCGCCGCCCACGATCAGGACCGGGACTTCTTCCTCGGCACCTGCGGTGTAACGCATGGCGCCTCCTCTCTCTAAAACTGGAGCGAACACTACAATAACATTATTGGAGTGTCAACTCCAATACTTGCGCTATCCTGAGCGCATGACAGCGCGCGCGGAAGTGACGCCCAACCGCCGGGGCGTGAAGTCCCGCGAACTGGTGCTGGACGCCGCCGAGCGGGTCATGGCCGAGCACGGCTTCGAGGCGGCGACGCTGGCCCGCGTGGTGGAGGAAGCCGGCATCCCGATGAGCTCCGTCTACCACTACTTCGGTTCCAAGGACGGGATCCTGCTCGCGGTCATGGAGCGCGGCGCCGATCGCTTCTTCGCCGACCTTCCCGACCTGACCCGGCGGCCCGGGCGCCCCGCGCAGCACCTGGCCAGGGTCGTGTCGGCCGCCGTCCGCACGCTCCAGCGCCACCCGGACTTCCTCCGGCTGCTGATCGTCTTCGCCGCGCAGCCCCCCGCCGCGGGCGAGGGAGAGATCCAGGCTGTCGTCCGCCGGGTACGCGATCACGCGCTCGATCTGCTACGGACGCAGATCACGGCCGCGTTCGGCGACGATCCACGGAGCCCGGTCACTGACCAGCTCGCGCGCTTCGCGCTCGCCGCCATCGACGGCGCGTTCGTGGCCTGCCAGACCGACCGCGGAGCCACGCTCAAGCAGCTGCTCGAACCGCTCGCGCCCTCGCTCGTGGCGTCCCGCCGGGCCCTGCTGGCCGCAAGCTGAGCACGTCGCGGCTGGCCGTGCCCGGCCGCCGCGTCCAACCTGGAGCCGGCCAACAACCCCGCCCGTCCGGCCAGAAGATCTTTCCGAACGGGCGGTGGCGCACGAAGAAGGGTAGCCAGGCGCGGTGACTACCGTGCGCCTCGCGGGCGACCGCAGCGGGCGCGGTATCACGGCTGATGCCGGCCGCGGCCTACGCATCGTCCTCGTCCAGGGTTTCCGCTCGAGGAGAGTGTGCGCCAGTGAGCATGCCGAGCAGGGCGTGGCCGGATTCCGTGGCAGGCGGCCAGTTCCCGCTGCTCGGGAGACACATGCTCCAGGCGTGCACCGCCAGGATCTGCCGCCGCCCGCGCTGGCCCGGCGCGGACACCGTCACCCGCCGGTCGAAGCGGGTCAGGAAGAACGTGCAGGATGCCAGCACTTGACAAGAGAGGCATCATAACTGATGATTGATTTCAAGACTGATCTAGCTATTCAGTCTCAAGAGTGAGGGAACCGATCATGACGACACATCTGAACCCGGACCAGACCCAGTCGCCTCAGGGGCAGGGGCAAGACCCGCACCGCTCGCTGCACAGCGAGACCGGGGCGCGGCCCGGGGAGCACCCCGGCCGGTCCAGGAATCCCCTGGTCAAGGTGGCCGGGCTGGCCTGGCTGGAGTTCGAGAAGCCGGACCTGGACCGGGCCGAGCGGTTCGGCACCGACTTCGGCTTCACCGTGGCCGACCGCACGCCGGAGACGGTGCTGCTGCGCGGCAGGTGGGCCTCTGCCGCGTGCCTGGTGATCCGCCGCGGTCCGCAGCCTCGTTTCGCCGGGGTCACGTTCCGGGCCGCGGCCCGGGACGACCTCGACCGGCTGGCCCGCGGCGCCGACGGGACGGTCACCGCGCACCGGGGCGGCCACGCCGTCCTGCTGCGCGACCCGAGCGGGTACCCGGTGCGCGTGGTGCACGGCATCCCAGAGCTGCCCGCGCTGCCGGGACGCGCCCCGCTGCCGCTGAACTTCGGAACCGAGCCGGTGCGGGCCAACGCCACCCAGCGCCCGGCCCGGCGGCCGGCGGAGATCCAGCGGCTGGGACACGTGGCACTGGGCACCACCCGGTTCCGTGCGGCGCTGGACTGGTACCTGGACACGCTCGGGCTGATAGTGTCCGACTTCCTGTACCTGGACGGGCAGCGCGACCGCGGCCCGGCGATGGCGTTCATCCGCTGCGACCTGGGCAGCGTCCCCGCCGACCACCACACCCTGGCCATGGCGCTGATGCCGCAGACCGGCTACCTGCACTCGGCCTACGAGCTGACCGACCTGGACGAGGTCGCCGCCAGCGGGGAGTACCTGCGCGAGCAACGGTACCGGCACGCGTGGGGCCTGGGCCGGCACATCCAGGGCAGCCAGATCTTCGACTACTGGCGCGACCCGGACAAGGCGATGTTCGAGCACTACGCCGACGGCGACGTGTTCGACGCCGCGATGGAACCCGGCTGGGCGCCGCTGTCGGTCAGCGGCCTGTCCCAGTGGGGCCCGAAGGCGACTGCGGAGTTCACCGGCAGCAAAGACCCGCGTGTCGTCGTGGCGGCGATCAAGGCGCTGCGGGACAAGGGCAACGAGATCGACCTGGCCGCGCTGCGCGGGCTGATCAAGGCAATGAGCTCCTGACGGGATTTCGTGCGAAGGAGAATTTGATGAGTATCAACCTGGCCCGCACCGCGGACGGCTGGTGGGCGGTGACCCCGGCCGGGCTGGTCCGGCTGGGCCTGGCCGCTCCTACGACCGCTGGGTTGCTCGCCGACCGGGCCGTCCTGTACGAGGCCATCGACGCCGCGCAGGCCACCGCGGCCGCCGCGCCGCGGGACGCGGTACCGGCAGAGTCCGTGGATCTGCTCAGCCCGGTGACCGCCCCGGCCCGGGTGGTCGCGCAGGCGGTGAACTACCGGTCGCACGCGACCGACTCCGGGTTCGACCCGGACGCGGTGCCGCCGGCGTTCTTCCGCAAGGCCTCGCACTCCATCACCAGCCCGGCCGGGGACATCATCCGCCCCGACGCGGTCGGGTTCCTCGACTACGAGGTCGAGCTCGGCCTGGTCATCGGCGCGGACATGCCGGCAGGCACGACGGTGACCGAGGCGGACCTGGCCCGGTACGTCGCGGCCCTCGTGGTCGCGAACGACGTCAGCGCCCGGCAGATCCAGCTGGTCAAGACCCAGTTCTACGAGTCCAAGTCCTACCCCACCTTCACCCCGGTAGGACCGTGGCTGACCCTGGTGGACGCCTGCGACCTGGCCCGGCTGGACTCGCTGCGGCTGACCCTGTCGGTGAACGGCGAGGTCCGCCAGGACGCCACCGCGGCGGACATGATCGTCCACCCGGCCCGGGCGCTGACCCTGCTGTCCCGGTTCCAGCCGATGGCCCCCGGCGACCTGCTGCTGACCGGCACGCCCGGCGGTACCGCGCTGAAGGCACCGGGCAAGATCACCGGAACGCTGGCCGGGCTGCTGCCGCCCGCCACCCGGTGGAAGCTGTTCTTCGGCCAGCAGGCTGCCAACCCCCGCTACCTGCGCGACGGCGACGTCATCACCGCCACGATCGCCTCCCCCGACGGGCACCTCGACCTCGGCACGCAACGCAACACCGTTATCGGGAAGACGCCATGATCACGCGAGAAATAGCAATACTGCCGCGGCCGGCCTCGACGTACCAGCTACTGCTGGACGCCGCCACCGCCTGGCCGGACGGCATCGCCACGCAGTGGATCCCGGACCCGGGCGATCACACCCGCTGCCTGGCCTGGACCTACGCCGAGCTGGCCGACACGGTGACCCGGATCGCCAACGCGCTGACCGCGCTGGGGGTGCGGCGCCAGGACGCGATCACGCTCAGCAGCGTCAACACCTCGATGCTGTACGCCGCCACGCTGGCCGCGCAGGCCGTCGGCATCGCCGCCCCGGTCAACCCCGCGCTGTCCGGCGAGCGGATCGCCGAACTGATCCGCCGGACCGGATCCCGGGTCCTGGTCACGGCCGGCCCCGAGCTGGACCCGCAGCTATGGTCACGGCTGCTCGAGGTGGCCCGGCAGGCCGACGTGACCGCCGTCCTCGCGCTACGGCCGGACGGCGCACGAGGCGACCCGCCCGCCCTGGGCGGGACCGGTGATCCGGACGGCCATGGTCCGGTCGTGGCGTACCTGGAGGAGATGATCGCCGGGCAGCCGTCCGGCCACCTGGCCGGCGCGGACCTGCCGGAGGCAGGCGATCTAGCCGCGTTCGTGCACACCGGGGGAACCACCGGCGCCCCGAAGGTGGCTGCGCACACCCACGCCAACCAGCTGGCCTGCGGCCGGGGCATCGCCCTGTGCAGCGGGCTGGCTCCCGGGGAGGGGATGCTGGGCGGGCTGCCGCTGTTTCACGTCAACGCCCTGATCGTCACCGGCATCGCCCCGATGTTCAGCGGCACCCGGGTAGTGTGGCCGGGCCCGGCGGGCTACCGCGACAAGGCCCTGTACGCCCGGTTCTGGCAGATCATCGAGCACTACCAGATCGCGGCCATGTCCGCCGTCCCCACCGTCTACGGCACCCTGGCCCAGGTCCCTGTCGACACCGACATCAGCACGCTGCGGCTGCCGATCGTCGGCGCGGCCCCGCTGCCCGCCTCGGTGCGCGAGGCCTTCGCCGCGCACACCGGGCGGCGCCTGCTGGAGGGCTACGGCCTGACGGAGGCGACCTGCGCCAGCACCTGGACTAGGCCCGGGGAGGAACGGCCCGGATCGGTCGGCCGCGTCCTGCCCGGGCAGCAGGTCAAGGCCGTCCGGATCGGCGACGACGGAGAGTGGACCGACTGCGCCCCCGGCCAGACCGGCGTGCTAGCCATCGGCGGACCCGCCGTGTTCGCCGGCTACGTCACCGACCCCCGCCTCGGCGGCCCCCGGGTCAGCCAGGACGGCGCCGTACGTAACGGCTGGCTGGACACCGGCGACCTCGGCAGCGTCGACGCCGGCGGCTTCGTGTACCTCACCGGCCGGGCCAAGGACCTCATCATCCGCGGCGGCCACAACATCGACCCCCGGGTCATCGAGGAGGCGCTGCTGCGTCACCCCGGAGTCCGCGGCGCAGTGGCTGTCGGACGCCCCGACCGGCATTCCGGCGAGGTCCCGGTGGCCTACGTCGTCCCGGCGGGCCCCGGCCGGTTCGACGAGGCAGACCTGCTGGCGTGGGTCGGCACCGCTATCGACGAGCCCGCGGCCCGGCCCAAGCACATCCACCCGATCGACGCCATCCCGGTCACCGAGGTGGGCAAGCATTTCAAGCCCGCGCTGATCGCCGACGCCGCTGCCCGCGCCGTGACCGACGCCCTGACCGCGGCGGGCCTCCCCGATGCCCGGGCCACCGCGGCGCACGAGGACGGGCGGCTGGTCGTCACCGTGACCGGCGCGGACCCCGGCCGGGTCCGCGACGCCGTCGCCGGGTTCGCCCTCACCGTCCGCTGCGGGCCGTCGCCGGCCCCCCAGAGCGCCGTGAACTGACCTGCCAAGAAGGGAACAGACCATGAACGACAAGCACCCCGGTCCTCACGATCCCGTCATCGTCGTGGGCGCAGGCCCGGCCGGCTGCACCGCGGCGCTGCTGCTGGCCGACTTCGGGATCCCGGTCACCCTGCTGGAACGCTACCCCCAGCCCCATCCCCTGCCGCGCGCGGTACACCTGGACGACGAGGTCGCCCGGACCCTGGACCGGATCGGCGTCAGCGAGGGATTCCTGGCCCGGTCCCGGCCCGGCAGCGGCCTGCGGCTACTCGACGCCAGCCACCGCGTGATGGCCGAGTTCAGCCGCGGCCACCAGGCCAGCCAGCACGGCTTCCCGCAGGCGAATATGTTCCACCAGCCCGACCTGGAAGAGCTGATGCTCACCCGGATCGAGGCGCACCCGCTGATCGACTTCCGCCGCGGCGCCGAGGTGTACGGGCTGGACGGCGCCGCCGGCCCGCTCACCACAGAGCCGGTGCGGGTGCATGCCCGCATCGCAGGGCAGGAGCAGACGTTCACCGGGTCGGTCGTGCTGGGCTGCGACGGCGCCAACAGCACGATCCGGGAACTCGCCGGGATCACCATGGATGACCTCGGCTTCACCGAACGCTGGCTCGTGGTCGACATCAAGGCCGAGACCGGCCTGGATACCTGGGACGGCGTGGAGCAGGTCTGCGACCCCGCTCGCGCGGCCACCTTCATGCAGGTCACCGGCGACCGGTACCGGTGGGAGTTCCGGCTGCTCGACGGCGAGGACGAAGCCGGCCTGATCACCGCGCAGGCCCTCGGCCGGCTGCTGCGGCCCTGGACCGGGCGCGACGACCTTGACGGCCTGCAGATCATCCGCAGCGCGACCTACACCTTCCGCGCCCAGATGGCATCCCGCTTCCGGGACGGGCGGATCTTCCTGCTGGGCGACGCCGCCCACCTCACCCCGCCGTTCATCGGGCAGGGCCTGGCGGGAGGGCTGCGCGACGCGGACAACCTGGCCTGGAAGCTCGCGTACGTGCTGACCGGCCGGGCCGGGGAAGACCTGCTCGACACCTACGATCGCGAACGCCGCCCGCACGCCACAGCCCTGGTGAAAAAGGCCGTCCGGGTCGGCTGGGCGATGACCGGCGGTCAGGACCGCGCCGCCGCCGTCCGCCGGATCGCCCTGGCCGCGGCCGTCCGCAGCGAACGTGTCTGCCAGGCAATGGGGTCCACGGCGACGCCCCGGCTGAAGGCCGGCGCCCTGCAGCAGGCCTCGCTGGGCCAGAGGGTCCGCATGCCCGGCGTGCTGCGGCCCGGCGGCCTGATCGCCAACCCGCTGGTGTCTGCCGGCGACGGTCCGCCGGTCCGGCTGGACGCGATCCTGACCGGGCAGACCGCCGTGCTGACCGCGCGGCGGCCCGGCGCCGACCTGGAGGAATTCTGCCGTCGGCACGGCCTGGCCCTGGTCCGGATCGGCGCCTCCGGGACCGGATTGCCCAGCACCGGGCAGGACGCCGGCTGGATCGACGTCCATCTCGCCGCCGACCGCCCGCCCGCCTGCCTGCAGGCCCTGGCGGCTAACCCGGCGCTGACCGTCATCGTGCGCCCGGACCGCGTGATCGCGGCGGTGGAGCGCCGGCGCCGGCTGCCCCGCCTGCCCTGGCCAACCCCCGCCGCTGCCACTCGCACCTACCCTGCACTGACTCGCTCGCCAGCTCACCCGTCACCCACCGCCTCATGAGGAGGTTCCCATGCTTGTCACGATCTCGCTGCTGATGGCCGCGGCCTGCCTGGTACCCGCGGCCGGCAAGCTGGCCGGCAACCCGAAGATGCGGCAGTCCGCCGCGCACTTCGGCATCCCCTGGCCCAGGTACCGGCTCATCGGCATAGCCGAACTAGCCGCCGCCGCAGGCATCCTGATCGGCCTGTGGTGGCATCCTCTCGGCGTCGCCGCCGCGGCCGGGATGGCCCTGCTGCTCACCGGCGCGCTGATCACCCACCGGCGCGCGGAAGACAGCGGCAAGGAAATGGCACCGGCCCTGCTCGGGCTCGCCATTACCATCGCCTACCTGGCCATCGCCCTCACCAGCTGAGCGCACGCGGGCCAAGCCGCCGAGCGGCCCTGCCCCTCAACACCCACAGCTGCGCCAGAACTGGCGCGCACAGGACATGGGAGAAGTAATGACCATTCAGACAGCATCACCCGGCGCTGCACCGGCGGGATCCGCCGGCACCGCCGACCAGGCAGCCCCGCTGGACGCGCTGCTCGCTGACGCCGCGCTCGGTACCTTCCGCCGGGTCACCCCAGACGCGTCAACGGTCAAGTTCGCGGCCGCCCTGGCCCGAAGGCCGCACATCACCGGCCGGAGGCTGAGCAGCCTCGCCGCCGAACTGGTACGGATCGGAGCGGGCACCTCCGCGCTGGCACCCGCCATAGGTGACCGTCGTTTCGCCGACCCGGCCTGGACAGGCAACGCCCTGCTGCACCGGATCGTGCAGTCCTACCTCGCGGCCGGGCAGACCGCCGACCAGCTCATCCGCGACGCCGGGCTCAGCCCGCGCGACGAGACACGGGTACGTTTCAGTGCCGGGAACCTCATCGAGGCGCTCTCGCCGAGCAATGCGCCGCTAGTGAACCCCTCCTCGGCCAAGGCCGTCATCGACACGGGCGGCCTGTCCCTGGCGCGCGGCGGCCTGAGCCTGCTGCGAGACATGGCCAGCCCGCCGCGGATACCAGAGATGGTCGACAGGTCCGCGTTCGAGGTCGGCCGCAACATCGCGGTCACCCCCGGAGAGGTGGTGCTGCGCACCGAGGTGCTCGAGCTGATCCAGTACCGCCCGCAAACCGGGCAGGTCCGGGAGGTCCCGCTGCTGATCGTGCCGCCCACGATCAACAAGTTCTACGCCCTGGACCTGGCGCCCGGCCGCAGCATGGTGGAGTACCTGGTACGGAACGGCCAGCAGGTGTTCGTGATCTCCTGGCGCAACCCAGACGCCCGTCACTCCGGCTGGGGCCTGGACACCTACGTTACCGCGGTGCTCGATGCGCTCCACGGGGTCGAGCGGATCTGCGGCACCGGCCGCACCGCGGTGATGGGCGTCTGCGCCGGCGGCATCATCGCCAGCGTCATGACCGCGCACCTGGCCGCCGCCGGCCAGCAGGACCGGCTCGCCTGCTTCAGCCTGCTGGTCACCGTGCTCGACACCGCAAACGCCGGCACCGTCGCCGCGCTGACGGACCAGCAGTTGGCGGCAGCGGCGAAGGCGATGTCGGCGCGCCGCGGCTACCTCGACGGCCGTGCCCTGGCCGAGGCGTTCGCCTGGCTGCGCCCCGGTGACCTGGTGTGGAGCTACTGGGTGAACAATTACCTGCTCGGCAAGAAGCCCCCAGCGTTCGACATTTTGTCCTGGAACGCCGACACCACCCGGATGAGCGCCGGGCTGCATGCCGAATTCGTGGACCTGGCCATGGACAACAAGCTCGTCACGCCCGGAAAGCTGACGGTCCTCGGCACCCCGGTCGACCTGTCCCAGGTCACAGTCGATGCCTACATCGTCGCCGGAATCGCCGACCACATCACCCCGTGGCAGAACTGCTACCAAAGCACGCAGCTACTCGGCGGCGAAAGCCGGTTCATCCTGTCGACCAGCGGTCACATCGCAGCGCTGGTCAACCCGCCAGGCAGCCCGAAGGCCACCTACCAGACCAGCAAGACCAACCCGGCCAGCCCGGCGGACTGGCTGAAGACCGCGGAATCCGAACCGGGCAGCTGGTGGCCTGACCTGCTGACGTGGCTCGGTGACCGGTGCGGCGCGGACAAGCCAGCCCCGCAAGAACCCGGCGGCGGCGGGCTACGGCCGCTCGCCGCAGCGCCCGGCACCTACGTCTTCGACCACTGACAAGGGGCGAGGCATGGATACCGGCATCGGCCGTTCTCCTGGCACCAACTACTTCCGCATGGCGTTTTGCTCCAGCTGCCAGTGGAGATGCGCGAAGCTCAGCCCGCTCCAGCGGTCGGTGATCATGCCGTCACTGTCGATGCGCACGGCGTCGGAGCCGTCGAGTACCAGGTCCTTGCCGGTCGGCTCGGCTCCCCGGGATGGCCAATGCGGCTGCTGATGCGCGTATTGCGCCACGCGGGCGGCCCTGCAGGCGGGTCAGGTCCCCCCGGTCCGTTCGGATCAATAGCTTTCTATCCCGAACGGACACCGGTGCTAGCCGCCGGATCCCACCCGGCGGACTTGACGTCCTCTTCTAGCTCGGACGCGATGAGCAGCGACACCGCCTCGATCAGGGCCAGGTGGGTGAACGCCTGCGGGAAGTTCCCGAGATGCTCGCCGGTTGTGGTGTCGATCTCCTCCGCGTAGAGCAGAAGCGGCCCGGCGAACGACAGCAGCTTCTGGCAGAGCGCTCGTGCGCGGTGCTGGGACAGCATGGTCTGGCTGGCCACGGGCACGATCCCGGCGAGCCGGGTGATCACCAGGACACCGGCGAACATCCCGATCAGCAGTCCGATCATCCAGCTCAGCGTGATCCGGGCGTTGCGCCACTCGGCCGGCTTGAACGACGGCACGGCGTTGGAGATGGCCTCGATGCCGGTCATGGCCGTGGAGCCGGACGCGAACGCGCAGCACCAGCAGCACGGTAACGGACTGCATGATGGCCAGGTGGCGAGCCGGGACGGGGTGGAACCCGCGGCCTGCGGCGTGCACCAGCCCCGCGGCCACCAGGGCGGCGATCGCCGCGATGAAGGCGTACGTCGGTACCGCGAACACAGCCCCCGCCTGGCGGACCCCTCGCAGGTTCCCGGCCAGCAGGATCACGATCACGCCCACGCCGATCCACACGGTCGCTGGCTGCATCGACGGGTACGCCGAGGTGATGGCCGCCACGCCGGAGGCGATCGAGACCGCGACGGTCATGACGTAGTCGATCAGCAGGCCCGCGGCGGCCATCAGGCCAGGGACACGGCCCAGTTCCTCGCTCGCGACGATGTAGGACCCGCCGCCTTGCGGGTAAGCCCGGATCGTCTGCCGGCAGGAGACCCCGACCGTCGCCCGGCGGGCTCTCCCCGCCAGCGTTCTGCCGGGCCTGTCCCGCTCCCGGCGGCTCGCGATGAGCCGTGCCGCCGCTGCCCGGTCCGCGCTGGCCGTCCTCAGGCATACCCAGTCGTCCTCTTGCCATCGGCCGCTTCGGTGAGCAGCGGTCTGCGCGTCTGCGCGTCCCCATCTCGGCGGCTCAGTTCCCCGGTGCCGGCGACGGGTAGTCGGGCTGGTAGCCACCGGTGGCCGCTCGTCGCCGTATCACCCGCGCGGCGGTCCCGTTGATCAGCGACCCGATGGCGCCGCCGAGCACCAGGTTAATGACCGCGGTGGCCACCTTCTGGGACAGCGGGGCCGTGGTGCTGAACGGGTACACGACCGCGATCACTGTCGCCAGTCCGATGATCCAGGTGAAGAACATCTGCGGCCGCGGCGTAGCGATCAGGAGAAGGTGCATGATCGCCGTCGCGACCAGCGCGGCGGCGGCGGCCGCGATCGCATACCCGGCAGTGGACGCATCACCCCATGCGCCGTCCTGGCGCGGCGCCAGGACGGGGATGTTGAACAGCCACCGGCATACCAGGATGCCGACCAGCGCTATCAGCGCCGCGACGACCGCCGTCGCCGCGCCGCCAGACCACAGCTGTCTGGCGTCTACCGTGCGGCCCGGGGAGCTTCTGCGCTCCGAGGGTGGTCCCTGTTGTATAGACATGACTCAGGCCGCCTTCCTTTCCGGCCTTTCCGGCTTTTCCGGCATGACGGATTGCAGACGGCGGCCGGTCCGCCGAAGCTCGATGCCGTGCACCAGCATCGATATCCCGGCGATCAGGTTGAACAGGCCGAACAGCAGCGCCAGGGTGACCGCGCCGAGGCCGGGGCGGGCGCACAGCACCACGCCGAACGCGATGGTGACCAGCCCGCCCAGGATGAACACCGCCCTGGTCCCGGCTGGCTCGCCGGACTGGAGGGCGGCGAAGAACTCCACCAGGCCTGCGATGACCGCCCACACGCCCACGACCAAGACCAGGACCAGCGCGGTCGGCCCGGGCCACACCAGCGCGACTATCCCGGCGGCCAGGTCGACCAGGCCGAGCAGCAGGTGCCCGATGACCGGCCCGGCGCTGCGGCTGGTGAACCCGCGCGCGGCCTCCATGGCGGAGGCCATGAACGCGTAGACCGCGAACAAGATGACCAGTGCCAGCACTGTGATCGAGGGCCAGGCCAGCGCGATGATCCCGACCACCACGGCCAGGATGCCGCGCCAGATCAGGGACGTGCTCAGTGACTTGAACATGACAGCTCCTTTCGCTCGTTCCGCTGCCCGGGCGGCCGGGGTGCCTCACCCCGCCGGGCTAGCGTTTTACACGATGATAATCATCACTGATGTTTGATTACAAGAATGATCGCAGAATTCATCAACCTTAGTGTGAGGAGCCGATCATGACGACACAGCCCCGGCCCTCGGCAGTGATCACCTCGACCTTTGCCAAGGCCACATGGCATCGGTCGCACGGCACCTGCTGCACTACGCCTGCGGCGTGCCCGGGCCATTTCGCCACCGCAGCGCGCCCGCTGTCCGTCTGGCCGCGGCCGCCGCCGAAAAACCGTGGCCTGCCCCGCGATCGATGGCGGCTATCCGTGACCCCGCGAACGCTCACAGACGAGGTCGGTATCGCGGGCTGCCGCAATTGCCCGGGCCATGGCACAACAGTCCTCATCGTCTTGCGCTGGGGTTCTACCGCGGCCGCGAGCTGATCGTGTCGGCGGAGCCGTTATCAGCATGCGACCAGGTAAAGAACCGCGCCAGGACCGGGCCGATGCGGTGCTCTGGGTCGATCAGGATCGGATGGCGCGTCCGGATATCCGCGGCGGGAAACGGGCCTGGCTCGCCGACGTCGCCGACGAGCCCTTCTTCCTGCTGCGCCAAGGCTACGGCCTGCGCCCCTGACCGAGCGCCTCTGCCGCCAGGCAGGTTTCACGCCCCGGATTGCGTTCGAGGGTGAGGAAATCGCGACGCTGCGCGCGCTCGTCGCCGCCGGGCTCGGAGTCGCGCTGCTCGCCACCAGGGCGGAAACGGGACCCGGACGGCTAGGCCACGCCTATGACAGGCAAGCGAAGTTCAACAGGTAAGCCTGCGCGGTATCCCTCCAGTGCAGCCAACGAGGCGCAACTGGAGGATCAATGACCGGACCCGAACACTACGCCAAAGCTGAAGAACTCCTCGGCAAAGCTGAGCAACTCTTTCAGGCCGACGAACCGTCCGCGGCAACATGGTCTGTAGAGCAAGCCCAGGTACACGCCACCCTCGCCCTCGCCGCTGCTACCGCCCTGAGGGGCATCGACTCTGAAGAGCCAACCTGGATCAGCACCGCCGGGACCACGCGCGGCTAAACAGCCACAGACGCTCCCCCCGCCAATCAGGCGGCTACTTGCGCAGGCACAGGAAAGTCAGGTTACTCTCCGTGACGAATGGCCTCTATAGATCCTCCTCCTCCGGTCGGCACAGTCCGCGGCTGCAGCTGGCCGGGCAAGGCAGCGCCCCGGCATACCGGTATGCCCGGGGCGCCTTCTCAACCCGCTGCCCTGGCCCTGCCCAAGCTCAGGGCAACGGGGAGTCCTCATCTGGCGGGGCTGTCGCGAACTGCTCCAGCAGGCCCCGTTCGGTGGTGCCGGGCTGGTAGCTGGTGGCGCAGATGCCTGCGGCGTACCGGAGCACGTCCAGGTAATCGCCCTTCCCGGCGACGCGCCCGCAGGCAGCGCGGTGGTCCGGGCCGTCGGTGAGGTTGTACCGCCAGGTTCCGGGGGCGGGGCCTTCCTTTGCGGACAGGGTCAGGTGCGCGGGCCCTGCGCGTCCTAGCCGCCCTCGGCGGCCAGGACTGGCCGCTGTCCGAGCTGACCGGCGGTTTACACCCGGTACGTCGCCTCCGGGGAGATCAACTGCCACGTCGATGACGTGCCTGCCAAACTGGACGAGATCGAAGCGCCTGGACCCGGCCCGGGGTTGGCGCCGACCGGCTCGGCGGCCTGACCGTCACCCTGGGTGATGGCTGCTGGTTCAACCTCCGCCCTTCCAGCACCGGGCCCCTGGGCCGCCTCAACGTCGAAGCACCCAGCCGGGACGCGATGAATGCCATCCGCGACGAAGTCCGTGCACTCGTCCGGCGCTGACCGGGACGAGGCATCCCATGAACATCTGCTGACCCCCCTGGCTCGGCATCGAGGGCTCGGGATGGGCCTGGTTCATGGTGATCCTTTCCTCGTGGTCGTGATGGTGGCGTTAGTTAGCGGCTAGTGTCCCGGTTCGGAGATGCGTGAGCAGTATCGGCAGATGCGGTCGATGATCTGGTCGGCGGTCTTGGTCCACTTGAAGGGCCGGGCGCTGGCGTTCCAGATCGTGATCCAGTTCTCCAGCGCGGCGGTGAGTTCATCGAGCGAGCAGAACATGCCGCGGTCCAGACAGCGCCGCTGCAACTCGGCGAACCACCGTTCGACCTGGCTGATCCACGAGGAGTACGTCGGAGTGAAGTGAAGCTGGACCCGGGGATGGGCCAGCAGCCATTTATGCGCCGCGGGCGCCTTATGGGCGGACAGGTTGTCGCAGATCACGTGGATGGCCAGGCCGGGTTCGGTCTGCCGGTCGATCTCATCGAGGAAGTCGCGGAAGTCGATCGCCCGGTGCTGGGCGGACAGCTTGCCGATCACCTTGCCGGTGGCGGTGTTCAGCGCGGCGAACAGGTCGATGGTGCCGTGCCGGGTGTAGTCGAAGCTGCGCCGCTCGGGCACCCCGGGAATCATCGGCAGCACCGGCGCGGTCCGTTCCAGCGCCTGGATCTGCGGCTTCTCATCGACCGCGAAGACCGCCGCGTTCGCCGGCGGCGCCAGGTACAGGCCTACCACGTCGCGGATCTTGTCGATCAGCAGCGGGTCGGGAGAGATCTTGAAGGTCTCGGTCCGCCACGGCTGCAGGCCGAACGCCCGCCAGATGCGGTGCACGCTGGCCGGCGAGATCCCCACCTGGCGGGCCAGCTCCCGCTTGGACCAGTGGGTGGCACCCTCCGGGGTCTCTTCCAGGGTACGCACCACCACCTCCTCCACCTGGACGTCAGTGATCGTGCGCGGCACGCCCGGGCGGGGCTCATCGCCCAGCCCGTCCAGCCGCCGGGCCAGGAACCGGGCCCGCCACTTGGTCACCGTGGGCCGGCTGACCCGCAGCCGCGCCGCCACCGCGGTGTTGTTGCGGCCCTCGGCGCAGGCCAGCACGATCCGCGCCCGCAACGCCAGCCCCTGCGCGGTCTTCCGCCGCTTCGCCCAGTTCTCCAATGTCCGCCGCTCGGCATCAGACAGCACCAGCGGCTCCAGCCTGCTATCACCCATGCCACCAGCAGACCGCGGCCCGAAGGCCTCGTCACCACCTGGCCGGGTCCTGAGACGGAACACGACTCACGTGGTGCTAAGGGAACTCACGGGATGCGGCCCACGAACTTGTTCTCCCGGCGCAGCTTGTCGGTGGCCCGCAAGGTCCGCTCGCGGTCTTGTTCCCATTCCTTCCGCGCGGCCATCTTCTCCGCGTGCCACTGCCAGTAGTCCGAATCGAACTTGTCCCGCCGCGCCGGGTACTGCGGCCCGTCCACGATGACCAGCCGCTTGCCGTTACTGGTCGCCCAGAACTCGATCCGGGTGAAATCCTCCTGGGAACCCCGCGACAGCCGGTCGGTCTTGTACGCGACGATCACGTCGTACCCGTCCATCAGCTCCGGATCGGTGACCCAGGGCTTGAGGTTCTTCCGGTCCCACGGCGCCACCGTCCCCGACTTGGTGTCGGCCGCCACGCCGACGACGGTCATCCCCTCCCGGTCGCAGAAGGCACGCGACTTCTCATCCTGGATGTCCATCCCGATGCCCTGCCGGCCATCACGCTGAAGCTGGCTTAGCCTGGCCGCGATGACCGCCCGCAACGGCCGGCCCGCGGGATGCGGCCCGGATGCGTCCGGCCTGCCGGGATACATCGGTGCATCTGATGGGTGCGGCTGCTGCATTCGGATTCGCGGGGCGCACCAGCCGGGGCTTCGGTCATTCCTTTACAATGCCGTGCCGCCGCGGGCCGGCGACAGCGGCCCCGTGGTAGGCCTACGTCTCGCCGAGGTCTTGCAGGGCGGCGCGGAAGTCGTCGATGGCCTGGTCCTGGTCGGGGCCGAGGTCATCGATCACCACCATCTCGGTGCCGGTCCAGTAGGCGCCGGCGAAGTCACCGCCGCCGGCGGGCGGCGGGACCAGCAGCGAGTGGTGCGCGATCTTCATGTGATCGCGGACCTGCGCCCAGGAGACGCCGGGCGGCACCAGGCCGATCGCGGGCGAGTCGCTGTCGTCGAACTCCAGGTTGTCGAGCATGAGGCTCCCGCCGAGGAGGTGATACGGGGCCGTGGGCACGCACCACGTTCCGTTCAGCATAAAAAGGGAAGACCGGTAGGGGTGCGGCGGGTTCTACGGGTTCATCCTTCACCGGCGATGGTGGTCAGGGCGTCGATCCGGCTGCCGCGCTCGCCTCGGGTGAGCCAGCGGTAGCCGAGGTAGCCGATGATCGCGACGACGAAGGACATGACCAGCATGATCGTGCCGAGTGCGTTGAGCGCGGGCCCGCCGTTACCACCACGCTGCTGCGAGTAGATGTACACCGACATCGGCGTGTTGCTGGAGTTGGAGCTCAGCAGGTCGACGAGGACGAAGTCGTCGATGACGCCGGAGAAGACCAGGACCGCGCTCGCGAAGATGGCCGGCATGAGCAGGCGCATCATGACCCGGTAGGTGACCTGCCACGGGGGGCGCCGAGGTCGGCCGCCGCCTCCTCGTACTGCCTGCCGATCGTCACCAGCCTGGCCTGCACGATGAGGGCCGGCCAGCTGAGGTTCCAGGTGACCAGGGCCAGGACCTCGGCCAGCGAGCCCAGGCCCACCCCGGTAAACAGCTTGGTGAACACGAAGAACATCGCGACGCCGAAGATCAGCTCGGGGATCACGAAGGACAGGATCATCACGAAGCTGAAGCTCGAGGCCACGGGCCCGCTCCAGCGGTGGATCCCCAGCGCGAACGCGACGCCGAGCGGCACCGTGATCAGGGTGACGTAGACCGACAGCCGGAGAGTCTGGATGACGGCGGCGTGCAGGTCCGGATTGTGCAGGACCGAGTTCACCGGGTCCTGGTAGTACCAGCGCCAGGAGAAGCCCTGCCAGACGCTCTGCGATTTCCCGTTGTTGAAGGAGAACAGGACGGCGACCGCGACGGGTACCAGCGACCAGATCAGGTAGAGCCAGGTGAATCCCTCGAGGAACCAGGGGTGCCGCCAGGGATTGCGGCGCGGCCGCAGCCTGCCGAGCATGGTGCGGCCGGTCTGGGCCTCGTCGGCCTGGGCCGGATCCTGCGCGGCGGCCGTCGTCATGTCGCGCTCCGTGACGAGCGATTGGTCGCCACCACGTAATAGATCATGGGGGCGATCAGGACCAGCAGGAACAGCAGCGAGAAGACCGCGCCCTGGCCTTCCAGCACTCCCCCGCTGGAGGTCAGCTGATCGTCGATCACGTTGCCGAACATCGCCGTTCCGGTGGTGCCGGACAGCAACTGGTTGGTGAAGTAGTCGCCGAGCATGGGGAGCACCGTGATCAGCATCCCGGTCAGGATCGCCTGCCTGGACAGCGGGAGGGTGACGCGGACGAACGTCCGGACCCGGCCCAGGCCCAGATCGCGGCCGGCTTCGATCAGCGCCTGGTCGATCCGGTCCAGGCCTGCGTACAACACCAGGATCAGGTAGGGGATGTAGCCGTAGACCAGGCCGAGCACCACCGTTATCCCCAGTCCACCCAGCCAGTCGACCGGCTGGCTGATCAGGTGCATCCAGGTCAGCACCTTGTTCACATAACCGTTGGTCTGGAGCAGGTCGATCCAGGCCAGCATGCGCATCATGTAGCTGATCCAGAAGGGAGCGACGAGCAGGATCAGGAACAGCGCCTTGCGCCGGCCTGCGAACCTGGCCACGAAGTAGGCCGCCGGATAGGCGATCACCAGCGAGATCAGCGAGGCCAGGGCCACGTACAGGATGGTCCTGAGAATGATCGGTCCGACGAAGGCTGACGCCCCGGCCACGTCGTGCCAGGCCCCCGCGAAGTTGGCGGAGCTCCATTGCAGCGGGTTCCACACCGCGACGGGGTTCCCGAAGATGTCGAGCTGGCCGCCCGCGATGGCGAGGATCGCGTAGAAGGGCACGATGAACAGCAGCGCGAGCCAGATGATGCCGGGGGCGGCGAGCGCGGCCCAGAACAGGGGGTGCCGATTCCGGCCGCGGGCGGGACCGTTCACGCTAGGCCGCCTACGAGCTCTTGGCCTGGAGCCATGCCTGCTCCCACAGGGCGTTCGTGGCCGTGGGGATCTGGAGTTGCATCACCCCGCGCCGGAAGTACGAGGGGAGCACCGCCGTGGACATCAGGCTGGGCGGCAGCAGCTGCTCGGAGACCAGGCGCTGCGGGGTGATGCCATTGATGGGCTGCATGTAGCCGTTGTAGTAGATGTTCGTCAGCACGTTGTTGACGTCCAGCATGTAGTTCAGGAACAGGTGGGCGAGGACCGGGTTCGGGGCGCCCTTGAGCACGGTGATGGTGTCGTTCGCGACCGGGCCCTTGCCGTCGGGCGGGAACCAGTAGCCGACGACGTCGACGTTCACGCCCTTGGGCATGTAGGACGCCGCCGAGGCGATGTCGCCGGACCAGGCGTGGTGGATCCAGATCTGGCCGCTCGGGACCTCGGTGTAGTCGTTGTTGTCGATGTGCACGTTGGTCAGTTTGGCCAGTTCCGCGAGGGACTGCCCGGCCGCCGCGATCTGGCTCGGGTTGGTGGTGTTGAGGTCGAAGATGCCGTTCTTCATCAGCCCGAGGCTGATCGACTCCCTGGCGTCATCGAGGATCGCGACCTTGTCCTTGTACTTGGCCTGCCAGGGCATCGCCCACGGGTTGGCCATCGCGTACGGGTTCTCGTTGACGTGGTCCTTACGCCAGGCGATGCCGGTCGTATAGATGGTGTAGGGCACCGTGTATCGCCACTTGCCGTCGTAGAACGGGTTGGTGAAGTCCGACCAGGCCTGCGTGATGTTCGGGATGTAGCTGTGGTTGAGCGGCTGGATCAGCTTCCCGTACACCAGCTCGCCCATGACGTCGACGGTCGGGAAGAAGACGTCGAACCCAAGGTTCTGCCCGCTGCGCAGCTTGGCCAGCGCGTCGTCCATGTTCTCGAACGTCGTCACCTCGACCTTGCAGTTGTACTTCTTGCCGAAGGCCTTCAGGCAGTCCGGGTTGATGTAGGCGACCCAGTTGTACAGGCGCAGCGTGGCGTTGGTCTCTGGCGGCAGCCCGCTGGCGATCGCGGAGTTGGCCTGGTACAGCGGCCAGGTCACCGGGTTGTTCGGCCGGGGGAGCGGGATGCCGCCGCTGGTGAGCGTTCCGGTTCCGGTGGGCGTCCCGGACTTCGCTGAGCTGCACGCGGCCAGGAGCGAGCTGCCACCGCCGAGCAGCAGCCCGGCGGTCGCGCCCTGCCTGAGGAAACCGCGTCGCGTGAGCAGTTCCGGTCGTCTGTCCTCGGTCCATCCCTCTCGTGGATGCATCCCGGGTCACCTCTCTCCCGGCGGCCGTCAGCAGTCCTTGACTGAACAGTCCGTCAATAGCAGATACTGTCCTTCAGATGTCACGCGGGCGTAACAGTTATGGTGCGTGTACGGTTATGGCGGCCCGCCGGCCGCTCGGGCGAAGACGGCGAAGTTGTCGATCAGGCGGTCGATATCGGCCTGGTCGTGCTGGACCGAGATCAGCCATTGCTCGATCTTGCCCCACGGCGGGAGGAAGACGCCGCCGTTGTGCTGATAGAGCCAGTGCGCATGGCTGTACCGGTCGTCCACGCCCAGGAAGCCGCGGTAGCTGGTCACCGGTTCCTCGGCGAACACCACGCAGCCCTTGGCGCCGGCGGTGACCACGTGGGCGGACAGACCTGAGGCGGTGATGGCCTGCTCGATGCCGGTCTTGGCCCGGAGGCGAAGCTTTTCGATGTGCTGGTAGGCCTCGGGAGTGGCTACCTCGGTGAGCATCGCGCGAGTGGCGGCCATGGCCAGAGGGTTGCCGTTGAACGTACCCACCATCTCGTAGCCGCCGTTGGCCACGTGGTCCATGACAGCCTCCGTGCCGCCGATCGCGGCCACTGAGACACCGCCGCCCAGGGACTTGGCCAGCGTGATGAGGTCGGGCTGGACGTCTTCTTGTCTTGTGACACCTCCTGGGCCGACGGTGAGGCCGGTCTTCACCTCGTCGAAGGTAAGCAGGGCGTGATGCTGGTGGAGGAGGGTTTTCAGGCTGGCGAGGTAGCCGGGCTCGGGCTTGATGATGCCGGCGTTCATCATGATCGGCTCGATGATCATGCCCGCGACCTGGCCCTGGTGGGTTTCCAGGAGCCTGGCCACGCTGCCCAGATCGTTGAACGTAGCGATCAGGGTCAGGTCGGTGATGGCTTTGGGGATGCCGGTGGAGGACGGCGCGCTGTACGGCGAGGCGGCTGGACCTGCTTGTTCCGGTTCCGGGGCGACGGAGACCTGGACCGAGTCGTGGTGACCGTGGTAGCACCCTTCGATCTTGATGATCAGGTCGTGGCCGGTGATGGAGCGCATCAGGTGGATGGCATCCATGGTGGCCTCGGTGCCCGAGTTGGCGAACCGCCAGCGGGGCAGGCCGAAGCGGCGGGCGAGTTCGCGGGCTACCGCGACGGCGTTCGGGGTCGGTTGGGCAAAGTGGGTACCGCGGCTGACCTGGGCCGTTACGGCTTCCTGGATGGCCGGGTGGCCGTGGCCGGCCAGGGCGGCGCCGTAGCCGCCGTGCAGGTCCACGTACTCGTTGCCGTCGACGTCGTAGACCTTCGAGCCGTGGCCGTGGCTGAGCCAGACCGGCTGCGGCGCGGTGATCTGCCAGCTCGAGGTGACACCGCCCGCCAGGTGCTGCTGGGCGGCCTCGGCGAGGTGCGCGGAGTTCGGCTGGCGGCGGACGAAGATCTCTTCCTGGGCCGCGATGATCTCCTTGAGGGTGGCGTCAGCGATGCTTTGGACGGGCCGTTCGGCGGTGTGGTGGACGGTCACCATGGATTCCCAGGGCTCCTAGTCTTGACTGAACGTTCAGTCTAGACCTCGGGGTAGGCCGGGGCAAGGGGGTCGTCCTCCGGGCTAGCTGCCGCGGTAGGTGGAGTAGGCGAAGGGGCTGAGGACCAGCGGCACGACCGCGTCGGAGCGTCCCGGACGACCGCGTGAGCGTCCCGAACGCGACCTGACCCGCGCCTGGCGCGGCCGCATATGCGTGATTTCAGGTTTGCTCAGTCGGCGCCTTCGGCGGCGATGGTGGCGGACATCTCGATGGCGGTGAGCTTGAGCGCGGGGACGATGCGCGCCGCGGCGTCGTCGGTCATCCGGGTCTGCGGGCCGGAGGTGGAGATGGCCAGGGGCGCGGGGGCGTCGGGCACGGCCACCGCGAAGCAGCGCACGCCGATCTCCTGCTCGCCCTCGTCGACGGCGTAACCCTGTTTGCGGATCACCTCGAGGTGCGCGACCAGCAGGTCCGGGTCGGTGATGGTCGTGGGAGTGTAGGCCGGCATGCCGCCCTGCTCCAGCAGGGCCCGCGCCTCGCCCGGCGGAAGCTGCGCCAGCAGGGCCTTGCCGACCGCCGTGCAGTGCGGGCGGACGCGGCGGCCCGGCTCGGTGAACATCCGCATCGAGTGCGCGCTGGGCACCTGAGTGATGTAGACGACCTCATCGCCGTCGAGCATGGCCAGGTTGGCGGTTTCCCCCGTCTCCCGGACCAGCTGAGCCAGGAACGGCCGCAGCCAGGTACCGAGCATGCGACTGGAGGTCTCGCCCAGCCGGATCAGCCGCGAGCCAAGTGTGTACCGGCGCGAGGCCTCCTGACGGACGTACCCCCGGTTGACCAGCGTGCGCATCAGCCGGTGCACGGTCGGCAGCGGGAGCCCGGAATTGGCCGCGAGCTCAGACAGGCCCAGCGCGCCGCCCGCGTCGGCGAGCATCTCGAGCAGGTCGAAGGCCCGCTCAATGGACTGCACCCCGCCCGAGGCCGAGGCGCGGCCGGTCTCATCGCGGCTCGTTCCGTCGCGGCCGACCTGCGCCAGCCTGGTGCCCTGAGTCGGATCGTTCACGCTTCCATGATACAGAATTCGTAATTCACATATCAAAATTTGTCGGCCACACCTGGTCAACTGCTCGCTGATGTTCACCGAGGAGCCCCTGCTCCGGCGGCCGGCTGCGGCCCGGGCCGCGGGATTCTCGGCGGTGGAGTTCTGGTGGCCGTTTGCGACACCGGTGCCACCCGACCGCGAGGTGGACACGTTCGTCGCGGCGGTCCAGGAGGCCGGCGTGGCGCTGGTGGGCCTGAACTTCTTCGCCGGTGATCTGGCCGGCCCGGACTGCGGTGTGCTGTCGATCCCCGGGCGCAGCGGCCAGTTCCGCGACAACATCGACGTGACCGCCGGGATCGGCGAGCGGCTGGGCGTGCGCGGGTTCAACGCGCTGTACGGGAACCGGGTCGACGGGGTAGACCCGGAGGCCCAGGACGAACTGGCCATCGAGAACATCGCGCTCGCGGCCAAGGCCGCGGCCGGGATCGGCGCCACCGTGCTCATCGAGCCGGTCAGCGGGCCCAAGCCCTATCCGCTGCGCACGGCCGGTGACGCGGTGGCCGTGATCCAGCGGGCCCGGGCGGCGGGTGCCGCCAACGTGGGCTTCCTCTGCGACCTGTACCACCTGGCCAGCAACGGCGACGACCTCGATGCGGCGATCGGGGCGTACGCCGGCGTTACCGCCCACGTGCAGATCGCCGACGTGCCCGGCCGGGGCGAACCGGGCAGCGGCGAACTGGATCTGGACCGCTACCTGGCCGCGCTGGAAGATCACGGGTATCGGGGTTGGGTCAGCCTGGAGTACAAGCCGACCGCCACGACCGAGGCGAGCCTGGCCTGGCTCCCCCGCGAGCGCCGCGCCCCGCCGCCGCAGGCGGCCAGGCCAGCAGGGAAGGAGCGAGCATGAGCGCTGGGATCCCCCGCGAGCCAAAGGGCGCGGCACCGCCTGGACTGACGAGCGACGAAGGAGCGAGGAGGGAAGGCGGTGCAGGTGAAGGGGGAATGGGGAGGTGGGTGGGGCCCGGAGGCGAGCGGGAAAACAGAGCGAGCGGGACAACACAGATCGGGTTCATCGGGCTGGGGATCATGGGCGCGCCGATGGCGGCCAATCTGGTCAAGGCGGGGTTCGACGTCGCCGGGTACAACCGGAGCCCGGCCCGGATCGAGCAGCTGGTCGCGGCGGGCGGACGCGGGGCGGCGGACATCGCCGAGGCGGTCCGCGACGCGGACGTGGTGGCCACGATGGTGCCGGACTCCCCCGACGTCCAGGCGGTCCTGGCCGGCGAGGGCGGAGTGTTCGAGCACGCCCAGCCTGGTGCGCTGATCATCGACTTCTCGAGCATCCGGCCGGACGTGGCGGCGGCGCTGGCCGCTGAGGGCGCCGGGCGCGAGCAGTGCCGGCACCGGCGGGCCACCATGCAGCGGCGCACGCACTACGACAATGTGCCGGTTAAGCCGCACCGGGTGTACGAGGAGATGAACCGGGCGTTCGGACCGGAGACCCGCTACGTGAGCACGATCGGCTTGTCCCAGATCGCCGCGGCCCAGTTCCTGCACGTGTTCCGGCCGCGGCACTGGATCAACGCCGGACAGGCGGGCCCGCTGGGCTGGACGGTGCCGGCCGCGCTCGGGGTCTGTGTTGCGGACCCGGACGCCACCGTGGTGGCCCTGTCCGGCGACTACGACTTCCAGTTCACGATCGAGGAACTCGCGGTGGGCGCGCAGTTCAACCTGCCCTACATCCACGTGCTGGTGAACAACGCCTACCTGGGCCTGATCCGGCAGTCGCAGCGCGGCTTCGACATGGACTACTGCGTGCAGCTGTCCTTCGACAACGTCAACGCGCCCGAGGTGGGCGGGTACGGCGTGGATCACGTCAAGGTCGCCGAGGGCCTCGGCTGCAAGGCGCTGCGGGTCAGGGCGCCGGACGAGATCGGGCCCGCGTTCGAGGTGGCCAGGAAGCTGATGGCCGAGTACCGGGTGCCGGTCGTAGTGGAGGTCATCCTGGAGCGGGTCACCAACATCTCGATGGGGACCGAGCTGGACAACGTGGTCGAGTTCGAGGACCTGGCGGAGCGGCGTGAAGACGCGCCGACCGCGGTCGTCGACCTGCTCGACTAACAGGCTCGACTAACAGGGCTCGACTAATGGGGCTGGGCTGAGCTGATGAAGATCGTCATCGCGCCGGACAAGTTCAAGGGATCGCTGCCGGCCGCCGAGGTGGCCGGCGCGATCGCCGCCGGGCTGCGGGCCGAGTGGCCCCAGGCCGAGCTGGTCACCGTTCCGGTGGCCGACGGCGGCGAGGGGACGGTCGACGCGGCCGTGGCGGCCGGCCTGGAACGCGTGCCGGTGACGGTGGACGGCCCGACCGGCGAACCGGTCCACGCGAGTTACGCGCGGCGCGGCGAGGTGGCGGTCATCGAACTGGCCGACGCCTGCGGCCTGCTGCGGCTGCCCGGCGGCCTGCCGGCGCCGCTCACGGCGTCCAGCTTCGGCTGCGGGCAGGTGCTCGCGGCCGCGCTGTGGGCAGGTGCGCGCCAGATCATCCTGGGCGTCGGCGGCAGCGCCAGCACCGACGGCGGCGCCGGGCTGCTCCAGGCGCTCGGGGCGCAGGTGCTCGACGCGCGCGGCGAGCCGCTGGCCCGCGGCGGGGCGGCGCTGCGCGACGTCGCCGCGCTGGAGCTGACCGGTCTGCACCCGGCGCTGCGGGTCAGTTCGGTCATCCTCGCGACCGACGTGACCAACCCGCTGACCGGCCCGGACGGCGCGGCCGAGGTGTACGGGCCGCAGAAGGGCGCCTCGCCGGAGCAGGTCACCGAGCTCGCCGGCGGCCTGCGGCGCTGGGCGGCCGTGGTGGCGGCGGCGACCGGGACCGACCGGTCGCAGGCGCCCGGGGCCGGCGCGGCGGGCGGGGTCGGCTTCGCGGCCCTGGCCGTGCTCGGCGCGCAGGCGCGCCCCGGCATCGAGCTGGTGCTCGAGCTGGTGGACTTCGGCGCGGCGCTGGACGGCGCCGCGCTGGTGATCATCGGCGAGGGCTCGCTGGACACCCAGACGCTGGCGGGCAAGGCGCCGGCCGGGGTGGCCCGGGCCGCCGCCCGGCGAGGCATCCCGGTCGTCGCGGTCGCCGGGCGCAGCACGCTGACCGAGGACCAACTGGCCACGACCGGGATATCCCGGGTCTACACGCTGAGCGACCTGGAACCGGACCCGGCGCGATCAAGCGCGCAGGCCAGTACGCTGCTCCGGCGGGTTGGTCAGGCGCTGGCCCGCGAGGTCCAGGCGGTGACCGGGCCGTGAGCGCGGTGAAGCTGGCACGCTGCCGCGTCGACGCCTGCCCGGGGGGTTGGCAGCGCGGGGCGGGGCGATCCGCGGAACGCGGCCGAGCTTGGCCGGCCGCACGCAGACAGGTCCGTTCGGAATAAAATTTCTGATCAGCAGGACGGAACGATGAACACCGACAGCAAGCAGTGGCCGGACCTGGCCTCGCGATCGCTCGGGGGCAGCGTGATCTACGCCAACGACGAGTTGTTCGCCGACCGGGAGAACCTGATCAAACCCGGGGACCCGGTGTTCCACCCGCACACGTTCGGGAACAAGGGCCAGGTCATGGACGGCTGGGAGACCCGCCGGCGCCGTGAGAGTGGCAGCGACAGCGCGATCGTGCGGCTCGGCTGCGCAGGCGTGGTGCGGCGCGTTGTGGTCGACACCTCGTACTTCACCGGCAACTACCCGCCGGAGGTGGCGGTCGAGGCGTACGGAGCGGAGGGTTATCCGGCTCCGGCCGAACTGGCCGCGGCTTCGTGGACGACCTTGGTGCCGCGCAGCGCGGTGGCCGGCGATTCCCGTAACGAGTTCGAGGTGACGGTCGAACAGCGCTTCACCCACGTCCGGCTGACAATCTTCCCCGACGGCGGCGTGGCCCGGCTTCGGGTGCACGGCGAGCCGGTCCCGGACCCGCGGCTGCTGCCCGCGACCATCGACCTGGCCGCGCTGGAGAACGGAGCGGTCGTCACCGGGTGCAGCAACATGTTCTACTCCTCCCCCGCCAACCTGCTCATGCCGGGCCTGGCGCGGGTCATGGGCGACGGGTGGGAGACGGCCCGGCGCCGCGACGACGGCCACGACTGGGTGGCGGTCCGGCTGGCGTGCGCAGGCTCGGTGGAGGTGGTCGAGCTGGATACCTCGCACTTCGTGGGCAACGCGCCCGGCTGGGCCACGCTCGGCTACGACGGCGGGGACCTGGTGGCCCGCACCGCCCTGCAGCCGGACACGCGGCACCGGTTCGCGGTGGCCGGCGGCCCGGTGGCCGAGGAGGTCCGGCTCGATGTGTATCCGGACGGGGGATGGCGCGGCTGCGGGTGTTCGGGGTGCCGACGGCGGGGGCGCGGGCGGCGCTGGCGGACCGGTTCCTGCGGCTGCTCCCCGGGCCGCAGCTTGTGGCGCTGCTGCGCGCGGCCGGGGTGGCGGCGGACGAGGCGGACCGGCTGGCTTCGGCGCGGGCGGGCGTGGCGGACCTGCCGGTGGCGGCGCGGGCCGGGTTCCGGCTCGGTTCTTCTGTGTAGCGAAAATTTGTTTCCGTATTACGAGAGATCGTGGAGTTGATCATGGCCATCACGTTCGGCGACAACCAGTACGGCAAGGCGGAGGTCCGCCTGGTCCACATCACCCGGGACGGCGACCGGCACCAGATCAAGGACCTGAACGTGTCGAGCGCGCTGCGCGGCGACTTTGCCGACGCGCACCTGGTCGGTGACAACGCCAAGGTCGTCGCCACCGATACGCAGAAGAACACCGTCTACGCCTTCGCCCAGCAGTACGGGGTGGGCGAGATCGAGGAGTTCGCGCTGCGCCTGGGGCGCCACTTCGTCGACGACTTCGAGTGGGTGACCGGCGCGAAGGTCAGTATCGAGGAGTACGGCTGGGACCGGATCACGGTGGACGGCACCGAGCACGGGCACGCCTTCTCGCGGGCCGGGGGCGGCGTCCGGACTACCGACGTGACGATCGACGGCGGTTCGGCCTGGGTCGTTTCCGGGCTGACTGGGCTGGTGGTGCTCAAGTCGACCGGGTCGGAATTCTGGGGGTTCCCGCGCGACCGGTATACCTCGCTGGCGGAAACCACGGACCGCATCCTGGCTACCGCGGTCACCGCGCGCTGGCGGTACGCTTCGGCGGACGCTTCGGCGGACCTGGACTGGGGCAAGAGCTACGCCGACGTGCGGCGCATCCTGATCGAGTCGTTCGCGGCCAAGCACAGCCTGGCCTTGCAGCAGACGCTGTATTACATGGGCGAGCAGGTGCTCGAGGCGCACCCGGAGGTGGCCGAGATCCGGATGTCGATGCCGAACAAGCACCATTTCCTGGTCGACCTGAGCCCGTTCGGCCTGCCCAACGACAACGAGGTGTACTACGCCGCCGATCGCCCCTACGGGCTGATCGAGGGTGCGGTGACCCGTGACGACGCCCCCGAGCCCGGCCGCGCCTGGCAGGCCATCCCGGGCTTCTAGCGGCCGGGTATCGCTATGCGGCCGCCCCGGCTGGCCGGGCGGCGATACGGCCGCCCCGGCTGGGCGCGGCCCCGGCTGGCTGGGCGGCGCTAACTCGATCACCAGTGCGATCATCTGCACCATTTGCGATTTTGGGGGCTGTGTTACTGGAGGGAGGCGAGCTGGCGGGGCCGAGCGGCGCCGGGGCACGGGGGGCGCGGGGGGCGCGGGGGCCCGGGGGCGGCGGAGGGCGGGTGAGAGGGCCGCGGTCGAGCCAAGTGCTTGGTATCCATCATACGGAAAAAAGTTTTCGTTTTTGTATGGATTTTCGGGTTGGCGAAGAGTTATCGTCGGTACTAGACAGATTGGGCCGACGTATGCCCGGGCGGGTGACGGGCTGCGGCGGGGGTAGGAGCGTGCGGTGGAACCTCAGCTGGTGGTCAACGGCCGGAATCGGGAGCTGGGCGAGGTCGGCGGGCACGTCACGCTTCTGGAATGGCTGCGCGGCGACGGCCTCACCGGCTGCAAGGAGGGCTGCGCGGAGGGCGAGTGCGGCGCGTGCGCGGTGCTGGTCGCCCGGCCGCGTGGGCCCGACCGCACGCGGTGGGTCGCGATCAACGCCTGCCTGGTGCCGGCCGCGGCGTTCGACCAGCAGGAGGTCGTCACGGCCGAGGGCCTGGGCCGCCCCGGGCAGCTGCACCCGGTCCAGCGGGAGATGGCCGAGCGCGGCGGCTCCCAGTGCGGTTACTGCACGCCCGGCTTCATCTGCTCGATGGCCGCCGAGTACTACCGTCCGGGCCGGCGGGCCGCCGGGGCCGTCCTCAACGGGTCCAGCGGTTCCGGGGTGAACGGGCTGGGCGCGGCGGATCAGCTGGGCGCAGCGGATCAGCTGGGCGCGGCGGACTACGAGCACGGGCCGAACGGGTTTGACCTGCATGCGCTGTCCGGCAACCTGTGCCGGTGCACCGGGTACCGGCCGATCCGCGACGCGGCCTACGCGCTGGGCGCACCGGAATCCGGCGATCCGTTCCTGACCCGGCTGGCCGAGCCCGCCCCGGGACCCGCGGCCACCACGACCTCGAGCACGCAGGGCCGCTACGTCCGCCCGCCCGACCTGGCCGGGGTCCTCGATCTGCTGGCCGTCCACCCGGACGCGCGGCTGGTGGCCGGATCCACCGACTGGGGCGTCGAGCTGAACATCAGGCACGCCCGGGCCGCGCTGACCATCGGCATCGACCGGCTCGAGGAGCTGCGCGAGTTCTCCGTCGGCCCGGACCGCATCGACCTCGGCGCCGCGCTGAGCCTGTCGGAGATCGAAGCCCGGCTGGCCGGACGGGTGCCGCTGCTGGCCGACATGTTCCCGCAGTTTGCCTCCCGGCTGATCCGCAACGGGGCCACGCTCGGCGGCAACCTCGGCACCGCCTCGCCGATCGGCGACGCCCCGCCGGCGCTGCTCGCGCTGGACGCCTCGCTGGTGCTGGCCTCGGCCGAGGGCGAGCGCGAGGTCCTGCTGGCCGACTACTTCACCGGCTACCGGCAGAGCGTCAAGCGTCCCGACGAGCTGATCAAGACGATCCGCCTCCCGCTGCCGCTGGCCCCGGTCACCGCCTTCCACAAGATCGCCAAGCGCCGGTTCGACGACATCTCGAGCGTCGCCGTGGCCTACGCGCTGACCCTGGACGGCGACGGGGCCGACGGGGCCAGCGGGAGCCGGGTGGCCTCGGTCCGGATCGGCCTGGGCGGGGTGGCGGCCACGCCGCTGCGCGCGATGGCGGCCGAGGAGGCGCTGAAGGGCCAGCCGTGGACCCGCGAGACGGCCGCCGCGGCCGCCGACGAGCTGGCCCGGGCCGGCACGCCGATGAGCGATCACCGGGCCAGCGAGAGCTACCGGATCGCCATGCTGCGCAACTCGCTGCTGAAGTTCTACGCCGAGCACCCAGGGCCGGAACGAGGCCGCGCATCATGAGCAGGCCGAAGGGGCGCGGCGACGCCTGGACTGAGGAGCGAGGTACGAGCGACGAGGGAAGGCGCCGCCTAGAAGCGCCTCGGAGGCGGATATGAGCAGGCCGAAGGGGCGCGGCGACGCCTGGACTGAGGAGCGAGGTACGAGCGACGAGGGAAGGCGCCGCCTAGAAGCGCCTCGGAGGCGGACATGAGCAGAGCATATGGCCCGCTGGCCGACCGCCCGGACCGGCCAGTGGTCGGCCTGGAGGTGTCGCACGAGAGCGCGGACCTGCACGTAACCGGGGCCGCGCTGTACACCCAGGACCTGACCGGGCGGACGCTCGGCACCCTGCACGCCTGGCCGGTCCCGGCCCCGCACGCCCACGCCCTGGTCACGGACCTGCGGGTGGCGGCCGCCTACGAGGTGCCCGGGGTGGTGCGGGTGCTGACCGCGCAGGACGTGCCGGGCCTGAACGACGCCGGAGAGAAACACGACGAGCCGCTGTTTCCCAGCGAGGTCATGTACTACGGGCACGCGGTCTGCTGGGTGCTCGGCGAGACGCTAGAGGCGGCCCGGCAGGGAGCGGCCCAGGTCGAGGCCGACTACGAGCCGCTGCCCGCGCTGATCAGCGTGCACGACGCGATCGAGGCCGGCAGCTACCAGGGCAACCAGCGGACGGTCAGCCGCGGCAACGCGGCCGCCGGGCTGGAGACGGCCGCGTACCGGTTCAGCGGCGACCTCGAGATCGGCGGCCAGGAGCACTTCTACCTGGAAACCCAGGCCGCGCTGGCGCTGGTCGACGAGAACGGGCAGATCTTCGTCCAGTCCAGCACGCAGCACCCGAGCGAGACCCAGGACATCGTGGCCCACGTGCTGGACCTGGCCGCCCACCAGGTCACCGTGCAGTGCCTGCGCATGGGAGGGGGCTTCGGCGGCAAGGAGTTCCAGCCGCACGGGCTGGCTGCCATCGCGGCGCTCGGGGCCACGCTGACCGGGCACCCGGTCAGCCTGCGGCTGAACCGCAACCAGGACATCCAGATGACCGGCAAGCGGCATCCGTTCTACGCCACCTGGGAGGTCGGGTTCGGCGCCGACAAGCGGCTGTGCGCGCTGCGCGCCACGCTCACCGCCAACGGCGGCTGGAGCCTGGACCTGTCCGAACCGGTGCTGGCCCGCGCGCTGTGCCACATCGACAACGCCTACTGGATCCCCGACATCGAGGTGACCGGCCGGCTGGCCAAGACCAACCGGGCCTCGAACACCGCGTTCCGCGGGTTCGGCGGCCCGCAGGGCATGATCGTGATCGAGGACATCCTCGGCCGGTGCGCGCCCGCGTTGGGCGTTTCACCCGAGGAGCTGCGCCGGCGGAACTTCTACGCACCGGGCCAGGCCACGCCGTACGGGCAGCCGGTGCGGCACCCCGAGCGGCTTTCGGCGATCTGGTCGCTGTGTCTTGACCGGAGCGATTTCGGGCGGCGCCAGGCGGAGGTGGCCGCGTTCAACGCGGCGCACCCGGACACCAAGCGGGGGCTGGCCATCACCCCGGTCAAGTTCGGCATCTCGTTCAACCTCACGGCGTTCAACCAGGCGGGCGCGCTGGTGCACGTCTACAAGGACGGCTCGGTGCTGATCAACCACGGCGGCACCGAGATGGGCCAGGGCCTGCACACCAAGATGATCCAGGTCGCGGCGACCGCGCTGGGCGTGCCGATGCGCACGGTGCGGCTCGCGCCGACCCGCACCGACAAGGTCCCCAACACCTCGGCCACCGCGGCCAGTTCGGGCGCCGACCTCAACGGCGGCGCGATCAAGGACGCCTGCGACCAGATCCGGTCGCGGCTGGCGGCCGTGGCCGCGGGCCAGCTCGGCGTGCACCCGGAGGACGTGCGGTTCTGCGACGGGGTGGTCACCGGGCTGGGTTGTGCGGACCAGCAGGTCACCTGGCCCGAGCTGGTGCGCGCGGCGTACCACCAGCGGGTCCAGCTCTGGGCGGCGGGCTTCTACCGCACGGAAGGGCTGCACTGGGACGCCGAGCGGATGCAGGGCGAGCCGTTCAAGTACTTCGCCTACGGCGCCGCGGCGGCCGAGATCGAGGTGGACGGGTTCACCGGCACCTACCGGCTGCGCCGGGTGGACATCGTGCACGACGTGGGCGACAGCCTGTCTCCGCTGATCGACGTGGGCCAGATCGAGGGCGGGTTCGTGCAGGGCGTCGGCTGGCTGACGCTGGAGGAGCTGCTCTGGGACGAGACCGGCGGCCCGCACCGGGGCCGGCTGAACACCCAGGCCGCGAGCACCTACAAGATCCCGAGCTTCTCGGAGATGCCCGAGCAGTTCAACGTGCACCTGTTCGAGCGGGCGACCGAATCGGGCGTGGTGTACGGCTCGAAGGCGGTCGGCGAGCCGCCGCTGATGGAGGCGTTCAGCGTGCGCGAGGCGCTGCGGCAGGCGGTGGGGGCGTTCGGCCCGGCCGGATGGAGCGTCGAGCTCGGCTGCCCGGCCACGCCGGAAGCGGTGTTCTGGTCGGTGCAGGCCGCCCGCGATGCGTCCCGGGCCCCGGTTTACGCGGGGGTCTGACCATGGACTGGCTAAGGGCCGTGCAGCAGCTACGACACGACGGGAAGCCCGGGGTGCTGGTGACCGTCATCGAGGTCCGCGGGCACGCGCCGCGCGAGGCGGGCGCCAAGATGGTGGTGAGCCGGGAGTACACCCGGGGCAGCGTGGGCGGCGGGAACCTGGAGGCCACGGCCGTGGTCCGGGCCCGGGAGCTGATTTCGTCTGAAGCGGTCGAACCCGAGGTCCTTGAGCTGCAGCTCAACCCGCACGCGCGCGGCGAGCACGGCCGCCAGTGCTGCGGCGGCGTGGTCAAGCTGCTGCTCGAACCGCTCGCGGTCCGGCCCGTGGTCGCGCTGTTCGGGGTCGGTCACGTCGGGTACGAGCTGGCCCGCATCCTGTCCCGGCTGCCGATCCAGCTGCTACTGGTGGACTCGCGCGCCGAGCAGCTGGACCGGGTCCGGCTCGCGGACGTGATCGACGGCGCGGCCGAGGTCAGCATCTACCACACGCTGCTCGGCGAGCAGGTGCTCGAGCAGCTCCCCCGCGGCGCGCACGTGGTGATCATGACGCACGATCACGCCGAGGACTACGCCCTGTGCGACGCGGCGCTGCGGCTGAACCGGCCGTTGGGCGGCATCGGGCTGATCGGCTCGGCCGCCAAGTGGACGCGGTTCCAGGCTCAGCTTGCGGCGGCGGGTCACAGCCCTGAGATAATCGCCCGTATCACCTGCCCGATCGGCCAGCCCGGCATCACTGGGAAGGACCCGGCCGTGATCGCCGTGGCGGTGGCAGCCGCCCTGCTGCAAACGACACTGCTGGAAACCCTGGGGACGCGGGCGGTAACCACATGACCCTGTACGCCGGGACGATCGTCGATACGCCTGGTGACCCGTTCACGGGCGACCCGGGCGACGCGCTGGCCGAGGTCGGCGCGCTGCTGGTGCGCGAGGGCGTCATCCGCGCCCGGGGCAGCTTTGCCGCGCTGCGGGCCGAGCACCCCGTCGAGCCGGTCACTCGGCTCGACGGCGGGCTGCTGGTCCCCGGCTTCGTCGACACCCACGTGCACTTCCCGCAGATCCGCGCGATCGGCGGGCTGGGCATGCCGCTGCTGGACTGGCTGGAGCGATGCGCCCTGCCCGAGGAGAGCAAGCTCGCCGACCAGGCGTACGCCCGCGAGGTGGCCGGAGAGTTCTTTGACGGCCTGATCGCGTCCGGCACGACCAGCGCGCTGGTGTTCGGCTCCCACTTCGTCCCGGCCATGAACGAGCTGTTTGCCGCGGCGGATCACCGCGGCCTGAACATCACCTCGGGCCTGGTGCTCAGCGACCGGATCCTACGCTCGGACCTGCTGCAGTCACCGGGCGCGGCGCTGACCGACAGTTCGGACCTGATCGCCCGCTGGCACGGCCGCGGGCGGCTGCGCTACGCGGTCACGCCGCGGTTCTCGCTGTCGGCCTCCGACAAGATGCTCGACGTGTGCGCGCAGCTGCTCGGCCAGGGCGTCTGGTTCACGTCGCACGTCAACGAGAACGTGGCCGAGATCGCGACCGTGGCCGGGCTGTTCCCCGGCGCCCGGCACTACCTGGATACCTATCGCCGGCACGGGCTGGTCACCGAGCGCAGCGTGTTCGCGCACAACGTCCATCCCGATGACACCGAGCTCGCCGTGCTGGCCGAATACGGGGCCTCGGTCTCGCACTGTCCGACCAGCAACTGCGCGCTGGGCAGCGGGCTGTTCCCGCTGCGGCGGCACATCGAACACGGCGTCCGGGTCGCGCTCGGCTCCGACGTGGGCGCGGGCGCTGGGCTGTTCCTGCCCAAGGAGGCGCTGCAGGCCTACTTCATCCAGCAGCTGCTGGGCCCGGACGGGCTCCCGCTGAAGCCAGCGCACCTCCTGTACCTGGCGACCCGCGGCGGCGCGCGGGCGCTGGGCCTGGACGACCGGATAGGCGACTTCGCGGTAGGCAAGGACTTCGATGCGGTCTGGCTGCGCCCGCCCGCGGGCAGCACGCTGGCGGTCAACCTCAAGCATGCCTGCGACATCACTGACGCGCTGGCCAGGATCTTCGCCCTGGCTACCCCGGCCGACGTGGCTGGCGTGTGGATCAGGGACGTCTCGGATCAGGCTCCTCGCTGAGCGAAGCGGCCCGGTAGGCCCGCCACCCTCCGTAACTGGTGATGTCCTTGTGGATGCCGCGGACGTGTTCGGCGTCCCGCAGCACCATCGCGAAGGACAGGTCACCGCCTTCGAGTTCGATGATGGAGAGCTCGAGCTCGGGGGGTTCGGTGGCCAGCAGCGCGCTCAGCGGGCCCATCGGCACGTCGTATAGTTCGCCGAGCACCGGCTGGCCGCCTTCGGCCACCGGGTAGAGGGCCGGGAACTCGTCGCGGATCGAGTAGAACCGGTAGAGCGCCGCCGTTCGAAGCTCGCCGACCAGCGGCACACCCTCAATCGTGTAATGCGCCCGTCCCTCTCGCATTCCGTCCCCGTTCAAAAACATCAGGGCCATTCGCGCCTCCCTCGGCGAGTCTGAGATCGTGGATCGTTAGTACCCGCCCGGGGGAGGTGATGATCCGCGGTGAGCGAGCCGTCGTCGGCTGAGACCTCCGGGTCGCTGTTTTCGGGCCGGACGATCTGGCACAAGCGCACGGCGTTGCGGGAGTTCTTGCGCACCGAGACGGGCAGCGCCCTCGTGCTGGCCACCGCCACGCTGGCCGCCTTGGTGTGGGCGAACATCAGCGTGTCCTCCTACGACCGGGTATGGGCGACCAGGCTGGCGGTGTCCGTCGGCAGCTCGGGCCTGGACATGAGCCTGCACGAGTTCGTGAACTCCGGGCTGATGGCGCTGTTTTTCCTGGTTGTGGGGCTAGAGGCGCGACGCGAGTTCGACGTGGGCGAGCTGCGGGTGCGGAGCAGGCTGGCGCTGCCGGTCCTGGTCGGGCTGGGCGGCATGATCGTGCCGATCGGCATCTACCTGATCGCGAACGCCGGCCGGCCGTCCGCGCACGCGTGGGGCACGACGATGGCGACCGACACCGCGTTCGCGCTCGGCGCGCTGGCCCTGGTCGGCCACCGGCTACCCGATCGCGTCCGGACCTACCTGCTCACCTTCTCGGTCGTCGACGACCTGGCCGGGATCGCGATCATCGCCATCGTCTACAGCGAGCAGATCCAGATCGTGCCACTGCTGTGGGGCATCGGGTTCCTCGCACTCGTGCTGCTGATCAGAGCCCGGGGCGTCCGGTACGGGCCCGCGTACCTGCTGATCGGGATCGCCGCCTGGGTGGCGTTCTTCAAGTCGGGCGTGGATCCGGTGGTGGTGGGCCTGGTGCTGGGCCTGCTGTCGTACGCCTACCCGGCCACCCGGGCCTCGCTGGAGCAGGCCTCCGAGGCGTTCCGGAACTTCCGCGAGCAGCCCACGGCGGAGCTGGCTCAGTCGGCGCGCGACGTGGTGCGGGTCGCGATCTCGCCGAACGACCGGCTGGCGCAGCTGTTCCACCCGTGGTCGAGCTACGTCATCGTGCCGCTGTTCGCGCTGGCCAACGCGGGTATCGTGCTCAACGCCTCGTTCCTGGCCCAGGCCTACACCTCGCCGGTCACGCTCGGCATCTTGTTCGGCTACCTGGTCGGCAAGCCGGTCGGCACGGCGGGCTGCGCCTGGCTGGTCACCCGGCTCAGCCACGGGCGGCTGAGGCCGCCGGTCGGCTGGGGCGCGGTGGCCGGGGCCGGCGCGGTGGCCGGCATCGGGTTCACCGTCTCGCTGCTGATCGCGTCGCTGGCGCTGACCGGGGTGGACCTGGCCGAGGCCAAGCTCGGCATCCTGTCCGCCGCGCTGTGCGCGACGGGCCTGACCTGGATCATCTTCCGGGCGGTGAACCGGCTGCCGTCACGGTCGCGGCTGCGCGCGCTGCTGGGCACCGCCGAGGTCATCACCGATCTGGTGGTCCCGGTCGACGACGAACGCGACCACATCCGGGGGCCCGAAAAGGCGCCGGTCACCGTGGTCGAATACGGGGACTTCGAGTGCCCGTACTGCGGTCTGGCCGAGCCGTCGGTGCGGGAACTGCTCAGCGACTTCGGCGACGTGCGGTACGTGTGGCGGCACCTGCCGCTGACCGACGTCCATCCGCACGCGCAACTCGCCGCCGAGGCCACCGAGGCGGCGGCCAAGCAGGGCGCGTTCTGGGAGCTGCACGACCTGCTGCTTGAGCACCAGGGCGCGCTCACCGTGCGCGACCTGATCGGGTACGCGACCTCGCTCGGCCTGGACGTCGAGCGGTTCGCCGCGGACCTGCGCAAGCACGTCGGAGCGGCGCGCGTGGCCGAGGATACCGATTCCGCTGACCTTTCCGGCGTATCGGGAACTCCCACGTTTTTCGTCAATGGCATGCGGCATTACGGCGCCTATGACATCGAAAACCTGTCAAAGGCGGTTAAATTGGCCCTGGCCCGGACGAAAATCAGAGCCCGATTACGGGTTTTACGGCTCGGCACGGCTCATTAAGTCCCGGCTTGCGGGACATCCGCGGATCATCGTGCCAGCCTGGGAGGCGCGCCCGCGCACCGCTCGCCGCGCCTCAGCCGGCACGCCCCCAAGCGCCGCTGAGCCGTGTCATGATCTCCCCCCGCTACGGCGGCGCGGGGAGATCATGAGAAGCTGCCCGTGAGCGTTATTCAGAACCGGTCAGCATGAGGAGGTACGGCGTGAGCGCGCAGCCAACCGCAGCGGCAGCAGGGACCATCGACGTCGGCGGTGACCTGACGGTCAACCGCCTGGGCTTCGGCGCGATGCGGATCACCGGCTCCGGGGTCTGGGGCGAGCCGCCCAGCCGCGAGCAGGCCATCGCGACGCTGCGGCGGGTGGTCGAACTGGGCGTCAACTTCATCGACACGGCGGACTCCTACGGGCCTTCGGTCAGCGAGGAGCTGATCGCCGAGGCGCTGCACCCGTACCCGGACGACCTGGTCATCGCGACCAAGGGCGGCCAGATCCGGCCGGGCCCGAACCGCTGGGTCCCCGACGGGCACCCGGAGCACCTGCGCGAAGCCTGCGAGGGGAGCCTGCGGCGGCTCAAGCTGGAGCAGATCCCGCTGTACCAGCTCCACCGGGTCGACCCGGACGTTCCGCTGGCCGAGTCGCTCGGCGCGATCGCCGAGCTGAAGAACGAGGGCAAGATCCGTCACGTCGGCGTCTCCAACGTGACCGAGGACCAGCTCCGCGAGGCGCAACAGATCGTCCCGATCGTGTCGGTGCAGAACCGGTTCAACGTCACCGACCGGCAGTCGCAGCCGCTGATCGACCTGTCCGAGCAAGACGACCTGGTGTTCCTGCCCTGGGCGCCCATCCAGCAGACCGAGCGGCGGGTCGCGGTGGCGGCCGCCGCCGAGAACCACGGCGTGACCGACCGCCAGATCGTCCTGGCCTGGCTGTTGGCCAGCTCGCCGGCCATCCTGCCGATTCCGGGCACCGGCTCGCCCGAGCACGCCGAGGAGAACATCGCTGCCGTGGCCATCGAGCTGAGCCCGGAGGAGATGC
Organism: uncultured Actinomycetes bacterium; assembly: GCA_963742795.1. Lineage (GTDB taxonomy): Bacteria > Actinomycetota > Actinomycetes > Streptosporangiales > Streptosporangiaceae > Palsa-504. The sequence goes on along the minus strand of CAVUNL010000010.1, from coordinate 158,403 downwards.
GGGCCATCAACACCGGCGGCTAGCGATGACACCGTGCAGGAGGAGACCGCCGCGGCCATGCCCGGGCGCTGCGTAACAAGGCGGCGTTCCCCGGCCGTGCTCGGCCCCTAAGATTGGCCGGGTGACGGAGACGAGCACTGCGATCGTGGGGGCCCGGGTCGTCCCGGTCGAAGGTGAGCCGATCGAGGGCGGGACCGTCCTGCTCCTGGACGGGAAGATCGCGGCCGTCGAGGGGCCTGGGTTTGCGGTTCCTCCGGGCACCGAGGTCATCGACGCGACCGGGAAGTGGGTGCTGCCCGGCTTCATCGACGCGCACGCCCACGCGGGCGTGGCCGAGGAGGCCGAGGGCTGGGCGGGCCAGGACACCAACGAGCGGACCGACCCGAACGCCGCGCACGTCCGCGCGCTGGACGCGATCAACCCGGCCGACCAGGGCTTCCGCGACGCCATCGGCGGCGGCGTGCTGGCGGTCAACGTCAACCCCGGCTCGGCCAACCCGATCGGCGGCCAGACCGTGGCCATCAAGTGCTGGGGCCGCACCGTGGACGAGATGGTGCTGCGCGAGCCGGCCGGCCTGAAGTCCGCGCTGGGCGAGAACCCCAAGCGGGTCTACGGCGAGCGGAACGAGACCCCGTCGACCCGGCTGGGCACCGCCGCGGTGATCCGCGGCGCGTTCGTGGCGGCCCAGAACTACCAGGCCAAGCTGGCCGCTTCGGCCTTGAAAGATTCTTCCGAACGGACCGTGGTCGACCGCGACCTTAAGCTCGAGGCGCTCAGCCGGGTGTTGCGCCGGGAGATCCCGTGGCGCCAGCACTGCCACCGGGCCGACGACATCGCGACCGCGATGCGGATGGCCAGGGAGTTCGGCTACGACCTGGTCATCGACCACGGCACCGAGGCGTACCTGCTGGCCGACCAGATCGCCGCCGCGCAGATCCCGGTCATCATCGGGCCGCTGTTCACCAGCCGGTCCAAGGTCGAGTTGCGCAACCGGTCGCTGGCCAACCCGGGCCGGCTCGCGGCGGCCGGGGTGACCATCGCCATCACCACCGACCACCCGGTGGTGCCGATCCACTTCCTCATCCACCAGGCCACGCTGGCGGTCAAGGAGGGCCTGGATCCGGTGACGGCGCTGCGGGCCGTGACGATCAACCCGGCGCGGATCATCGGCTGCGCCGACCGGATCGGCTCGCTGGCGGTCGGCAAGGACGCCGACCTAGTGGTCTGGACCGGCGACCCGCTGGACGTGATGAGCCGCGCCGAGCGGGCGTTCCTGGACGGCCGGGAGATCTACCGCTACGACTACGACCTTCGCGAGGGCGTCTTCGCCGCCCCGGCGTAGTCGCGCAGCACGTGCCCGGTGCGGGCGGCGCGTGCGGCCCACCAGCCGGTGGCCTCGTCGCTGGAAGCGCGGTCGCGGTACCGCTGCTCCCAGCGGCCCGCCTCGCCCGCCAGCCAGGCCAGGGAGGCGCGCGGATCCTGCTCGAGCATGGCGCGGAGCGCAAACCGGCGCTCGCCGATGCGGAACCCTACCCCGGCCCGGGCCGCGCCCTCGGCCAAGCGGCGCCGGGTGAGGATCAGGCCGCTGCGCACCGGGATGGTGACCAGCTCGATCAGGTCGCCAGGGCCGGCGGGCAGCTGGGCGGCCGGGGGCGCCTCGCGCAGCGCGAGCGGCTGCCGCGGGCAGGGCGGCAGATCGCCGGACTCGGCGGCGAGGGCGCGCCGCACCAGGTCCGCCCAGCTGGTCAGGGCCGGAACGGCCAGATCCGTCACCGCGTCCAGGTACGCAGGCAGCCAGGGCCACAGATGCTCCCAGAACAGGGCCGCCTGCGACTGGGCCAGCGCGGCCGCGGTGGCCGGGCGCCGGGCGCCGGCCGCGGCCTCGCCCAGCCGGGCGTACAGCCCGAGCAGGACGGCGAGATGATCGGGTTCGGCGGGCGGGGTGATCCCGATGGCGCGCCAGAAGCCGGCCACCCGGTCGGCGCCCTCGCCGCCGATGGCGCCCTGGGGACCGAGGTAGATCGCGGCGTAGGGCGGGCAGTTCAGCACGAACGCCTCGGTGTGCTCGGCGTCGCTCACCGGGTCCAGGCCCAGGGCCGGCCCGACGCACCGGGCGGCGGCGGGGCTGTCGGGGACGGCGCCCAGGGCCCGCAGCAGCTCCCAGCGTCCCGCCGTCATGGCCGCCGTGGTCACTGATCACCTCCGGCCGGCAGCACGAACGCGTCGGCGGACGGCTTGAGCGGGCGCATCAGCCACTGGGGCCGGCGGGTGCCGTCGGGTGACACGCGGCAGGCCGGCCTCGTCTGCTCCATCCACCGCTGGTACACCTCGCGGGCCTTGGCCGTGTCGACCGCGATGTCGCCGTGGGCGTCGCCGGGCCGGGCGGGCCGGACGGTGACGGCCTGGTGCCAGCAGTGCATGCCGGAGATCGGGTCGGGGTGCACGGGGAAGGTCAGGTTCTGGTGGACGCCGGTGTCGGACCACCAGATCCGGGCCGTGTCGGGGTCGGATGAGGAGTAGGGGCCGACGTGCCGGGTGGCGTGCATCGACCAGCCGTCGTCGCCATGCTGCAGGTCGACGGTGGCCATCATGGCTCCGGCGCCGCCCTGGTCGTGCCCGTCCTGGTTGGGGCCGGATAGCTTCCAGCGGCCCATGTGGTGGGAGCAGGCCACCACGCCGGGGCGGATGCCCTCGGTGATCCAGGCCTTGGCCACGAAGTAGCCGATCTCGGTCTCCACCCGGATCAGGTCGCCGGTGCGCGCGATGCCCAGCCGGGCCGCGTCGGACGGATGGACCCAGACCGGGTTGGTGTGGGCCAGCTCGTCCAGCCACTTGCTGTTGGCCGAGCGGGTGTGGATCTGGGTCGGCAGCCGGAAGGTGGACAGCAGCACGACCTGGCCGGGGGCGAGCTCGGCGGGGTGCACATGACTGCGGATGTAGCCGGGCAGCGCGTGCTCGGGCCAGCCCCAGGCGGCCAGGGTCGGGGACCAGAACTCCAGCCGCCCGGACGGGGTGGGGAAGCCGCGGCGGACGGTGCCGTCGATCATCACCCCGGCGGGCCGACGGCCATCGCCGTCGGGGACCGGAGCGCCGGTCGGCACGATGTTGGGGCTGTCGGGGACGGGAGCCCGGGTGTAGACACGCCCGGCCGGGGTGACGGCCAGGTCGGCGAGCTCGCCGGCCGGGACCTCGCGGTCGTGTAGCGCGCCCTGGCCGCGGCTGATCTCGAAGGCCCCGTAGCGCCGCATGTACTGCAGCGGGGTCAGGCGCTGCGCCGCGGCCCGCTCGGGCAGGCCGGGCACCGAATGCTCGAACATCCAGCCGTAGTACTCATCCACGGTCAGCTTCTCGCCGGGCCGGGCCCGGGACTCGTGGTAGCGCCTGATGCCCATCGAGCCGTCCGGGTCGATCCGCCAGGACAGCTCGGTCCACCACTCGTTCTCCTCCCACACCTCGCCCGGGTTGACCTGGCGGGTGTCGGTGACCTGCTCGCCGAGCCGCTCGCGGGCCGCGCGCAGCACCGGCTGCCGGAAGCCGATCCACTGCCCGTCGTACTGCTCGTAGGAGTGCGTGTCGTGTCGTTCGGGGCCGTGGCCCATCGGCAGCACGTAGTCGGCGAAGTAGGCGGACTCGTTCCAGGTCGGGGTCAGCGCCACGAAGCAGCCGACCTTGGTCTCGTCGGTGAGTACCTCCATCCAGGACAGCCCGTCGGGGTTGGTCCACACCGGGTTGTAGACCCGGATGAAGTAGGTGTCGAGCTTGCCTCGGCCGTCCTTCAGGAAGTGCGGCAGCAGGAAGCTCAGCTCGTTCTGGGCCAGAGGGAACTCCGCTGGCCAGCACAGGTCCTGCCACACGGACGGGTGCGGCGGGGTGTGGATCGGCCGGGGCACGAACTTGTTCCACGCGTTGGGGAACGTGCCGCCCTCGGTGCCCACGGCGCCGAGCAGCGCCGATATGAGGAACAGCGTCCGGGAGACCTGCCAGCCGCCCAGGTTGCCCGCGGCCGCGCTGCGCCAGCAGTGCACGGAAAGCCGCGTCCCGGCGCCGGCCACCACCTCGGCGACCTCGGCGATCACCGCGGCGTCGACGCCGGACTCGGCCGCGGCGAACTCGAAGGTGAAATCGGCGTACAGGCCGGCCAGCACCTGCTCGAACGCCTCGAAGGTGACCGGCCGGCCGGGGTGGCACTCGGTCAGGTACTCCTGCCAGTTCCACCACCGGCGGACGAAGTCCCGGTCGTACCGGCCGGTCTGGATGAGGTGGTTGGCCACGGCCAGGTTGATGGCCGCCTCGCTGCCCGGGTGCGGCGACAGCCAGTGGTCGGCGTGGCTGGCGGTGTTGGACAGCCGGGTGTCCACGACGATCACCTTGGCGCCGTTCTGCCTGGCCTCGGTGATCCGCTGGGCGTGCGGGTTGAAGTAGTGGCCCGCCTCCAGGTGGGCGCTGATCAGGTAGATGACCTTGGCGTGCTCGTGGTCGGGGCTGGGCCGGTCGATGCCCATCCAGAACTGGAACCCGGCCCGGCCGCCGCTGGAGCACACGTTGGTGTGCGAGTTGTGCCCGTCGACACCCCAGCTGGCCAGCACCCGTTCGGTATAGCCATCCTCGCCGGGGCGGCCGATGTGCACCATGATCTCGTTGTGACGGCCCTCGGCCAGGGCCCGGCGGATCCGGGCGGCGATCGCGTCCAGGGCCTCGTCCCAGCTGATCCGCTCCCACTTACCTTCGCCGCGCCGCCCGGCGCGGCGCAGCGGGTACAGCACCCGGTCGGGGTCGGTGACCTGATTGATGGTGGCCGGGCCCTTGGCGCAGTTGCGGCCGCGGGAGCCGGGGTGCTCGGGGTTGCCCTCGAACTTGCGGACCTGCCGGGTGTCGCGGTCGACGTAGGCCAGCAGCCCGCACGCCGACTCGCAGTTGAAGCAGGTGGTCGGGACCAGCATGTAGTGGCGCTCCTCACGGGCCGGCCAGGCCCGGGAGGACAGCTCCACCCAGTCGTCCCAGCGCTCGATGGGCGGGAACGCGGCCAGGTGCACGCGGCTCGCGCCGGGGTAGAACGTCTCGCCCCGCGCTTCGGTGGCCGCGCGGGCGGCCGAGACCCGCAGCGCGATTTCGTTGATGTCATCGGTCATGTCGGTCCTCTGGGCTAGGCGAGCGGGACGGACTGGCCGGCCTGGACGTAGGCGTGCTCGTAGGCGAGCAGCCCGAGCAGGGCGAACGGGACGGCGACCGGGCCGATCCAGGGCGCGCCGACGGCCACGGCCGCGCCGGCCAGCCCAGGCCAGAAAAATTTGGCCAAACGGCCCGTGGTCATCGCCGCGGCTGCCAGGTGCGCGTGCTCGGTGGGATGCCCCACGGTGAACTCGCTGCCGGCCATCAGGAGGTGCGCGGCGGCGGCCGCGGCCAGCAGCACCTCGGCGCCGGTCGTGGCCGGCCGCGGGCCGAGCCATGACGTGAAGGCCAGCGTGGCCGCCGCGCCGGCCAGCACCGCCTGCACGGCCAGGTGCGGACCGAGCAGCGGGCTCTGCCACAGGTCACGGGCCCGGGCTTGGGCGAACAGGTAGGCGGTGTAACACGCCGTGGCCAGGCTGAGCGGGATGGCGAAACCCGCCGCCACCTGGCGGAGCACCACCGAGCCGGCCAGCGAGCCGAGCAGGTACAGCGCGACGGCGGCGCCGTAGGCGCCGATGATGAACGACCCGCGGACCAGCCAGCTGCGCCAGTGCGGCCGGGTGAAGATCAGGTAGAACCGCATCGGGTGACGCAGGTCCCAGATCAGCAGCAGCCCGGTCAGGCCGAGGAAGCCCAGCGCCACGCCGGGCGCCGCCCACCGGGCGGCCGGACTGGCCCAGCCCAGCCGGCCGGCCAGCACCAGGAGCAGCGGGACCAGCATGCCGCCGGCGGCCACGCTCTTGGTCCAGGTGTACAGGCTGACCCGCCAGCCCCAGGGCGCATGGTGGCCCACGTCGTAGGACAGCAGCGCCTCGGCACTGGAGTTCGGGCGGCCGGGATGGCCGGCGGCGACGAAACCCGGGTCGCCTTCGCCGCCCTGGGTGGCCCAGGCGAACAGCCCGCCGTCGGGGCGGCGGGCGGCCAGCGGATCCAGCGTGGCCTGGTGCGCGCCCTTGTAGAACACCCCGGGCCGGGTGCCCTTCTCCGGCCGCCGGACGGTGACCGGCTCCCGGTTGATGATGTCCGCCACCGCGGAGGCCGGGTCGTTCAGGTCGCCGACCAGGATCGCCTGGGTGGGGCAGACCGTGACGCAGGCCGGCTCCAGGCCGATCTCCAGGCGGTGCGCGCACAGGTTGCACTTCTCGGCGGAGTTGTCCTCCGGGTTGATGAAGATCGCGTCGTAAGGGCAGGCGGCGATGCACGCCTTGCAGCCGATACAGATCTGCTTGTCGAAGTCGACGATGCCGTCGTCGCGCCGGTACATGGCCTGTGTCGGACAGGCGGACACGCACGGCGCGTCGGCGCACTGGTTGCACCTGGTGACCTGGAACGCGCGCTGGACCTGCGGGAACGTCCCGACCTCGACCGACTTTACGTAGGTCCGGGTCACGCCGAGCGGGACCTCGTTCTCGGACTTGCAGGCCGTCGTGCAGGCGTGGCAGCCGATGCAGCGGTCCTGGTCGAGCAGCTTCACCCAGCGACGCAGCGGCTCACCTGCCTCAGCTGACTCGCTTGGCTCGGGCACGCCTTCACGCTACGTGATCACGGCGCTGACGGCCTAGCCCTCTGGTGCTTGGGAGTCAGGAACCGGTGAGGATGAAGCGGCTGCGGGAGCGCATGGTGTTCACGATGCCGGCGGGGCGCGGTCCGGGGAGCCCGCGTCGTAGGGGGGCTGGGGGTCGTACTCGATGCCGAGCTGGATGGCCTGGGCGGCCTCATCGCCCGCGATCTGGCCAGCCAGGGCCAGGCCCATGTCGATGCCGGCCGACACGCCCGCCGCGGTCACGTACTTGCCGTCGAATACCACCCGCTCGCTGAGCGGAAACGCGCCGTGCTGCCCGAGCTCACCCAGGGCGAGCCAGTGCGAGGTGGCACGGCGGCCGTTCAGCAGTCCGGCGCCGGCCAGGATGAGCGAGCCGGTGCACACCGACGTGGTCCAGGTGGTGCCCTGGTCGGCGGCCCGTAGCCAGTCGTGCAAGGGGCCGTCGTCCATCTGGTCGTGCTGGCCGGGGCCGCCCGGGACGACCAGGACGTCCGGGTTGGGCACATCGGCGAGCGCGGCCTCGGCCGACAGGTGCAGGCTCCGCTCGTCGTCGCTGACCCGGCCCGCCTGCTCGGCGGCAAAGACCACCTCCGCGCCGGGCAGGCTGCTGAGCACCTGGTACGGGCCGACCGCGTCCAGGGCGGTGAACCGGTCGTAGAGCACGATCACGATCTGCATGACACTCCTCAGGATTTATCGGGACGGGACGGGGCGGAAGCGGCGGCGGTACTCGGCCGGGCTGACGCCGAGCGCGCGGACGAAGGCGCGCCGCATGGCCTCGGGTGTGCCGTAGCCGCACCGGCGGGCGGTCTCCTGCACGCCGTCGGCGGTGTCTTCCATCCGGCGGCGGGCGGTCTCGAGCCGGACCCGGTCGACGTAGCGGCCGGGCGGCATCCCGACCTCGGCGGCGAACGCGCGGGCGAACTGGCGCGGGGACAGGCTGGCCCGGCTGGCCAGCGTCTCGACGGACAGGTCGGCGGCCGGGTGGTCGGCGATCCACCGCTGCACCTCGCGTAGCGGCTCGCGGTCGGCCAGCTGGGCGGCGAGCTGGGAGCTGAACTGGGCCTGGTTGGCCGGTCGGCGCAGGAACACCACCAGGTGCCGGGCGATGTCCAGCGCCGCGTCCCGGCCCAGGTCGTCCTCGACCAGGGCCAGCGCCAGGTCGATCCCGGCGGTGACCCCGGCGGAGGTGGTGACGTGCCCGTCGGTGACGAAGATCGGGTCCGGGTCGACGGTGATCTCGGGAAACCTGGGCTATGGTCCCGGCCGGACTGCCAGCGGCTGGCTCCGGCGAACACCTCCAGCGGGCCGGTCACGTCCAGGCTCTGCACCCCGTCGAACAGAACGATCAGGACCGTGCGCATGCATGTCAGTGTGCCGCCCGCGACCAGGTGGCAGCAATGACGAATACCCCACCTTTCCTGCCACGGCTTACGGTGCCCCGACATGGTCAGGGGCGACGGGCGGCTGCTCCGTGCCGCAGTACTTGCACTTGGAGGCGGCGGCCGGAAGGTCGTTGGACAGGCACGCGGGGCAGGTCTTCACGGGCGCCGGGTCACCGAACACCACTTGCCCGCGCCGGGCCTGGACCATCTTGTATGGCACCACGATGAGGAAGTACACCACGGCCACGAAGATGATGAAATAGATGATTGCGGAGATGAAATCGCCGAAGTTCACGAACGTCGCGGAATTGCCGGCCCGGATGTCCGTGCCCAGTCCGTTCTTGCCGCTCTCGAATGAGTTGACGAGCGGCTTGATGATATCGCTCGTGAAGGCCAAAATCAGGCCGCTGAACGCGAGGGCTATGACCAGGCCCACCGCGACGACGATCACGTCGCCCCGCATCAGAAAGTTCTTGAATCCCCTCATGTCCAGGTCTCCGATCCGCGGAATCTGACGTGCCTGCGGTTCACTAGCGCACAAGGCCTACGATGATTCCGGCTGGCCAGCGGCCTCGTCAAGCATTTCGCCTGTTCCGAGCGCATTCGTGTCGAGGCGGACCGCGATCGTGATCAGCGGCCGGGCAGGCTGAAGGCCCAGTTCAGCATCCGGGTCGCGTCCGCGCCGTTGACCGTGGTGCCCACGCCGGGACTGTCGAGGTTCACCCCGATGAACGAACGGCCGCCCCGGGTGACCTCGAACAGCAGGCAGTGCCCCGCGGCCGGGGTGTATCCGGTCTTGATGCCGATCGCGCCCCGGTACACGCCGAGCAGCGGGTTGAGGTTCGCCCAGAAATACGCGTGATGCCCGGAGCCCGACGTGACCCGGTAGGAGCGCCGGTCCACGATCGGGCGGAAGACCGCCGAGGTCATCGCCACCCGGCCGAGCTTGAGGAGATCGGCCGGGGTCGAGTACGTCGAGTACCCGGTCGGATAGGGCAGCCCGTCGAAGTTGCTGAAGTGCGTGCGGGTCATGCCGAGCAGCTTCGCCGTGGTGTTCATCTTGGCGATGAACGCGCTGAGGCCGGGCCCGTAGGCCTCGGCCAGCGTGTAGGCGGCGTCGGCGCCGGAAGGCAACAGCAGCGCCGCCAGCAGCTGGCTGGCGGTCAGGGTGTCCCCCGGGCGCAGGCCCGCGCCGCTGGCGTCGTGCTCTTCGACGTACCCGATCACGGCGGACGGGACGGTGATCCGCCGGCCCAGATGGCCCGCCCTGATCACCACCAGCGCGGTCATCACCTTGGTGATGCTGGCCATCGGGACCTCGGTGTTCAGGTCCCGGCTCCACAAAACCTGGCCGGTCGACGCGAGCGCGATCGCGGCCGCCTTGGCCTGCACGCCGGCCGGCCCGGTCGCGCCGACGCGGGTGTCGCTGGCCGCGGCTGAGGGGGAGGCGACGGCCAGGGTCAGGCCGGCGGCGAGGACCGCGGCGCCGGCCCAGCGGGAAACGCGGACCGACCGCCGAGCACGCGCCGCCATGAGCAACTCCCGTCGCTGAGCCACCAGACCGTAGCCGAAAGCCTGGCAGTTCCGGCACTTCCTGGCAAACACCGCGCCGTACGCGCCCACGAACAGCGCCTGGCCACGCTACCCGCCGGTATGTACTACATGTAGTACACTGGTGTCATGGAAACGACCGCGCGGGATCTCAACCAACATACAGCGCAGGTCCTTGCCCGGGTCGAGGCCGGTGAGACCTTCACCGTAACCAAGAACGGTCGGCCGCTTGCGATCCTCAGGCCCTATGGCTCCGAGGATCCGGCGGTGTACCCGTTTCGCACGGATCCCATGGGGCAGGACGACTCGGTTCCGACCTTCCACGGCGCAGCAGACTTCTCCGAGCGGGTGAATGAGCTGATGGCTGGCTTCGGCAGCGATGAGTGAACCACTGCCGGTAGTCATAGCTGATACATCCGCACTCATCGCCTTCTTCAACCAGGCAGACACGAACCACACTGCGGTTCGCGCGGGAATCGCGCGAGCGGGTCACCTCGTCGTATCACCCTGCGTGCTTACCGAGTTCGACTACCTCGTCACCACCAGGCAAGGACCGGGGCCCGCGGCGGCGGCACTGCAGTACATCGCCGGCCGGGTAGCGGCCGGCCGGTGGGAGGTACCCGGAATCGGCCCGATCCTACTCGCCGCTCATGAAGTGCTCGCTGATTATCCGGCGATCGGACTAGCCGACGCCATGAACGTGGTTCTCGCGCGCGAGTTCCGCACCGACGTCATCGCGACGCTTGACCGCCGCCATTTCCGCATGCTTCGCCCAATGACCAAGCATGACGCCTTCCGCCTGCTGCCTGACGATATCCCGGAGACATGAGGGACGACAGTTGGCCAGCGCCTCATGTTGCTATACCCTCTCCCCTGGTCAGCGTCATGCCACGCGATCCGGATGGCAGCTTAGCTTAGGCTAACCTAACTAACCTTGTCAGTCTGATGTTGAGACCGGCGGCGGGTGCGATAGCGTCGGTTCAATGAGCGACACGGGAGAGTTTGTCCGGGATACGCGGTACCTGGACGGGCGGATCACGGCCGACGGGCGGGACGGGACGTTCCCGGTGCAGGCCGGTCGGTACCGGCTGGTGGTGGCGCGGGCGTGCCCGTGGGCGAACCGGACGATGATCGTCCGGCGGCTCCTCGGGCTGGAGGGCGCGCTGTCCATGGGCATCTGCGGGCCGGAGCACGACTGGCGGAGCTGGACGTTCGACCTGGACCCGGGCGGGCTCGACCCGGTGCTGGGCATCCACTGGCTGCGCGAGGCCTACGAGAAGGCCGTGCCCGGGTACGAGCGGGGCGTGACGGTCCCGGCCATCGTGGACATCCCGGCCGGCGCGGTGGTGACCGCCGACTTCCGGCAGATCACCCTCGACCTGGAGCGCGAGTGGGCGGCACTTCACCGCGCGGGCGCGCCCGACCTGTACCCGGAGCGGCTACGCGAGGAGATCGAGGAGGTCAGTGCGGGCGTTTACCGGGACGTGAACAACGGCGTGTACCGGTGCGGGTTCGCCAGCACCCAGGACGCCTACGAGGACGCCTACCGGACCCTGTTCGCCCGGCTGGACCAGCTGTCCGAGCGGCTGGCTACCCGGCGGTACCTGGTCGGCGACACGATCACCGAGGCCGACGTCCGGCTGTGGACCACGCTGGTCCGGTTCGACGCGGTTTACCACGGTCACTTCAAGTGCAACCGAACCAAGCTGACCGAGATGCCGGTGCTATGGGCCTACGCCCGGGACCTGTTCCAGACCCCGGGGTTCGGCGACACGATCGACTTTCAGCAGACCAAGGAGCACTACTACAAGGTGCACACCGGCCTGAACCCGTCGAGGATCGTCCCGGCCGGGCCGGACCTGTCCGGCTGGACCACCCCGCACTACCGCGAGGAGCTGGGCGGACGGCCGTTCGGCGACGGGACGCCGCCGGGGCCGCCGCCACCTGCCGAGGGGGTATGGGGGGCGGGGAGCCCCCCCATGAGCGGGGGGATCCCGGGGGTCGTCCCCCCGGGAGTTACGAGCTGACGTTGCCGGTGCAGGCGGCGGGCGGGGTCATGCGGACCAGGCCGGTCTGCTGCGACGCGTCGCTCTGGTAGTACGAGTAGGCCTGGCCGCCGGATACCACGGAACTGGCGAAGTACTGGGCGACGCCATGGTCGGCCGGGATGTCAGCCTTGGCCAGGACCTGCCCGGTGGCCGGGCTGGCGCACACCACGTCGCCCGTGCCGCCGACCCAGACGACGCCGCCACTGTAGCTGGGGAGCGAGATCCAGCCACCGCCCGCGCCCCGGCCGACCTGGACGGCCTGGGCCAGGTTCCCGTTCGGGGCGAACCAGGTCCACTGGCTGTTCCCGGACCCGGTCGTGCCCCAGACCCCGCCCGAGGTCGCGACCAGGTCCCCGCCGGCGCGGCCGGAGGTCAGGGTGGACTCGTTGGCGATCGTGTCACTGGGCAGGTTGAAGACCACCAGCCGGAACGAGGTCGACGAGCCGATGCCGACGTACAGCTTGCTGCCGTCGGGTGAGACCGCCACCGAACTGGTCTTGCCCGCCAGCACCTGGACCCGGTGGATCTCCTGGCGGGTAGCCGGGTTCACCACCGCCACCGTCTCGCCCGCAGCCACGTACAGGTTCCCGTCGGGCCCGCTGGTGAGCACCCCCTGGCCGCCAATGGAGACCCCGCCGATGGCCGGCACCAGCAACGAGGAGGTTCGCGCCAGCGTGCGGGCATCATAACCCTGCAGGACGATGTTGCCGCCGTTGTAGGACGACACCATCCAGACGGTGTTCCCGACGACGACCGGCGGGTTCCAGACCGGCATGTTGTACGGGACCGAGGCCACGACGGCCCCCGTGGCCGAGTCGATCCGGTCCAGCGTGCTGGTGTTTCCGATCGCGTACAGCGAGCCGTCGGCGCTTATCAGCGAACCCTGGACCAGCGCCTGGTGGCCGATCAGCTCCGCGCCCCAGGGCGCTCCGGCGAGGCCGGTCGCGGGCGTGGTCTGCTGGGTCGAGGAGGACGTCTGGGTCGGCGAGGACGAGGCCGAGGCGGACGAACTGGCCGACGAGGCGGACGCGCCGCCGGCCGACGCCGGCGGGGTGTGGTGCGAGTTGGCCAGGACCGCGATGCCGGCGCTGGCGCCGGCGATGACGACGACGGCCGCCGCGGCCAGCACCGGCGCCAGGGCGCGGCTGAATAGCGGGCCACGCCGCCGCAGGCGGGGACCCGCAGGCTCCCGGCCCCGGGTTTGACGACTGAGCTTGGGCTCGCTGACCAGGCGGTACGCGACCTGCTCGACCGTCAGCCGGCGCGGCGGCTCGGGCGTGATCCGGTGCAGGACGTCGGCGAGCTTGCGTTCCTCAGTGTTCACGACGCCACCTCTCCGGTCATCAGCTCGGCCAGGCCTGGCGCGTTCCGCAGCCGGGCCAGCGCCTTGGACGCATGAGACTTCACCGCACCCACCGAACAGCCCATCGCTTCCGCGGTCTGCGACTCGGTCTGGTCGGCGAAATAGCGGAGCACGACCACGGCCCGCTGCCTGGCGGGCAGCCGGTCCAGCGCCGCGAGCAGCGACTGGCGCGCATCGACCTGCGCGAACACGTCGTAGGCCTGCGTCTCGGGAAGCCGGCCGGTCGCGATCTCGCCGTTCCAGCGCCGCTGCCGCCAGCGCAGGAAGGTGTTCACCATGATCTTGCGCACGTACAACTCCGGCGCGTCCTGCCTGCGCAGGCTGGACCAGCGCGGCCAGGTCGCGGCCAGCGCGGTCTGGACCAGGTCCTCCGCGCTCGGCCAGTCCCCCGTCAGCAGCCAGCCAGACCGCAGCAAGGCCGATGATCGCGCCTCGACGAAGTCACGAAACCCATCCGGCTCGGCTAGATGTTCAACCCCGGTTAGCGTGTCCACCGATCCTCCGTTCCGGCACAATCTTCCAGAAGGCACGGCGGCCTCACGTGTATTAGAGACGCTGGCCACCCCGGAAGGTTTACTCCCGGAGCCGGCGCAGCGTCTCGCCCGCCCGCCGCTGCTGCGACTCGGCCCGGTAGGCCTGCCGCCGGGCGTCCGCGAGCTGCTGGCGGGCCTGCGCCAGCTCGGCTTCCAGCCGCCGGACCGCGTCCTCCAGCTCCCGCTCAGCCGCGTTAGCGGCGTCGGCGGCACCGTCGGCTTCAGCCACGGCCCGTTCGGCCGAAATGATTTTCTCGCGGTGACGGCGTTCCCGCTCGGCACTGGGCTCAGCCGGCGCGGGTTTCTTGGTTTTCGCAGCTGGCGGGGGTGGCGCCGGCGCGCCGTCTCGGGTCCAGGCCGAAGCCGGCCCAGTGCGCGGCGCGGACCAGGGTGCCGAGATTCGCCGCCACCTCGGGGTCGGCCAGGGCCGCGTCGAAGGTGGCCGCCACCTCCTCGCGGACCCCCGCGGGCGCGGCGGGGAGGCCGTCGAGGGCCTGCCGGGTGAGCTCGTCGACCAACCGCGCCCGGGCCACGGTCAGCTCCCGGATCCGCCCGCCGTCCAGTCCCCCGTCGCGAAGCTCGGTCGCCAGCGCGGCCAGCCGGGCGGTGACCTCGGGCTCGGCGCGGACCAGGCGGTTCACCAGCCACGCCGACCGGGTCGGCTTGCGCAGCGCGCCGATCTGCTTGGCCACGGCGGCCTGCCCGGCCTCGCGGGCCTGGGCGACGAGCTCACCGCGGCGGGCCATGAACTCCTCCGGGTCGCCCTGGTACAGCTCGGCCTTCGCGTCGGCGAGCAGGTCGCTCATGTTGAGAGGATAGGCATCATGACGGGGATCGTGCCATCGGGACAGGGGAGGCTGCTGACCGCGCGCGGGAACGTGATGGCGTTCAAGGCGGTAGCGGCCCAGACGGGCGGCGACTTCTCGCTGATGGAGCGGACCGTGCCGCCGGGGGCCCGCACCCCGCCGCCGCACCGCCACGTGAACTGCTCGGAGGCGTTCTTCGTGCTCGACGGCACGATCACCTTCTGGCTGGATTCGGCGGAACTAGCAGGCGGGGCCGGGGACTTCCTGCTGGTGCCGCGCGGGGCGGGTCATACGTTCGGCAACCGGGGCGCGGGCCCGGCCCGGCTGCTGGTGCTGCACGCCCCGGCCATGGACGCCTACTTCGCCGAGCTGGACACGCTGTGGGCCGGGCCCGAGCCGCCGACCCGGGAGGCCGAGCGCGAGCTGATGAGCCGGTACGGGATGGAGCCCGCCTGAAAATATCCCCGCCTTAAATGTCAGGGGGCCGACGTAGGGTGCCAGCATGCCGTCTACCACATCAGCCGAGGTGAGCCCGGACAAGCTTGAGGAGTACCGCCGGGAGCTGACCGGGTACTGCTACCGCATGCTGGGCTCTGGGTTCGAAGCCGACGACGCCGTGCAGGAGACCATGCTGCGGGCCTGGCGCGCGGCCGACGGGTTCGAGGGCCGGTCGAGCGTGCGGTCGTGGCTGTACCGGATCGCGACCAATATCTGCCTTGACATGCTGCGCGGCCGACAGCGCCGGGCGCTGCCGATGGATCTAGGGCCGGCCTCGCCGCCGGTCGAGGCGCTGTTCGGCGACTGGCGCCCGGACGAGGCCTGGATCTCGCCGATCGCCGACGAGCGGGTGCTGCCCGAGCACGGCGATCCGGCCGACATCGCGGTGGCCCGGGACACGATCAGGCTGGCGTTCGTGACCGCGCTGCAGCACCTGCCGGCCCGGCAGCGGGCCGCGCTGATCTTGTGCGAGGTGCTGCGGATGCCCGCAGCGGAGGCCGCCACCACGCTCGGCACCAGCGTGCCCGCGGTGAACAGCGCGCTGCAGCGGGCCCGGGCCACGCTGGCCGCGCTGCCCGAGGACCAGCGCGCGGTCGCGGTCGAGGCCGATCAGGCCGACCTGCTGGCCAGGTACGTGGACGCGTTCCAGGGCTACGACCTGGACGAGTTGGTCACGCTGCTGCACGACGACGCGGTCATGACCATGCCGCCGTACACCTTGTGGCTCAAGGGTGCGCCGGACATCTGCCGCTGGATGGTCGAGCCGACGCCGAGCCTGTGCCGCGACTCAATCCTGGTGCCCGCGGGCCAGGTCAACGGCGTGCCCGCGTGGGCTCAGTACAAGCCGGACCCGGCGGGCGGGCACATCCCGTGGGCGCTGCAGGTCCACCAGGCCTGGGACGGGCGGTTCGGCCGTCTGACGTTCTTCCTCGACACCGAGCCGATCTTCGCCAGCCTGGGCCTGCCGGCGCGCCTGCCGTGAGCGATTCACGGCATTATTGACTCCTGTGAGCATTGATCCTTCTGGTGTCGGGCAGCCGGGGTTCGTAGGCCGGCACGGACTGGCCTCCCCGGAGCGAGAGGCCCTGGCGCAGGAGGTGATAGCTCGGATCCGTTCGCTGGGGCTGCGGACGGTCCGGCTGGCCGTGGTCGACCAGCACGGCGTGCCGCGGGGCAAGATGCTGTCCCCGGAGGCGGCCATCGCGGCCATGTCCGACGGGCTCGACTTCTCCGGCGCGATCTACAGCCTGGACACCGGCAACCAGGTGTTCGTGCCCGCGTTCGCGCGGGGCGGCGGGTTCGGGATCGAGGAGTTCACCGGGTTCCCGGACGTGATGCTGGTGCCCGATCCGGCCACGTTCCGGGTCCTGCCGTGGGCGGATCGCACCGGGTGGATGCTGTGCGACGTGTACTTCGGCAACGGGCAGCCGATGCCGCTGGACGGGCGCGGGCTGCTGCGGCGGGTCCTTGGTTCGCTGGCCGAGGCGGGGTACGACTTCCTGGCCGGGATCGAGGTCGAGTTCTACATCGTGGTCCTTACTCCGGGGCCGCTGTCGCCTGTCGACGCGGGGTTCACGCCGCCGCCGCCGGCGGTCAGCGTGTTCGAGCGGGGTTACCAGTACCTGTCGGAGGTTCGGCTGGATGGCATGGGGCCGGTCCTGGAGGCGATCCGCGACGCGCTGGACGGGGTCGGGCTGCTGCCGCGGTCGATCGAGGACGAGTGGGGCCCAGGGCAGATCGAGGTCAGCTTTTCGCCTCTTTCTGGTATGGCAGCGGCTGATGCCGCCGTGCTGTTCCGGTCGGCGGTCAAGCAGGTCTGCCAGCGGCGCGGGCTGCTGGCCACGTTCATGTGCCGGCCGGCGCTGCCCAACTTCTTCTCCTCCGGCTGGCACCTGCACCAGTCGCTGCTGAACCGGCCGGCCCGGTCGAACGCGTTCGCCTCTGCTTCCGGGGCGTTGTCGGACATCGGCCGGCGGTACGTGGCCGGGCTGCTTGAGCACACCGCGCCGATGGCGGTGTTCGCGGTGCCCACCGTCAACGGGTACAAGCGGTTCCGCCCCTACTCGTTCGCGCCGGACCGGGTGTCCTGGGCGGAGGAGAACCGCGGTGCGCTGGTCCGGGTCCAGGGCGCGCCCGGGGACGCCAGCAGCCACGTGGAGATGCGGCTCGGGGAGCCGGCCGCGAACCCGTACTTCTACCTGGCGTCGAACATCGCGGCCGGGCTGGACGGCATCCGGCGGAACCTGGAGCCGCCGCCCCCGGTGTCGGCCGACCCGTACGCCGCCGAGGCGCCGCCGCTGCCCGGGTCGCTGAGCGAGGCGGTGGCGGCGCTGGACGCGGACCAGTTCTACCGGTCGGTGTTCGGGGCCACGCTGGTCGATTACCTGGTCATGATGAAGCGGGCCGAGATCCGCCGGTACGAGGACGCGCTGGCGTCGTCGGCGGCCTCCGGGGATCCGGGGGTCCCGGACGTGAGCGACTGGGAGATGCGGGAGTACTTCGAGTTCTTCTGAGCTTCTCCTTTGTTAGCGGCCTGGCTGGCCCCGCCAGTGGTCCAAAGGCAACGGCCCGCGGTTCAGGACGGTCCGGATCGCGAACGTGCTCTGGGCCTCGACCACGGACGGGATCGTGAGGATCTGTCCGAGGAGCAGTTGCTCGTAGCCAGCGAGGTCCGGTACGGCGGCCTCGACCAGGAAGTCGCTGCTCCCGGAGACCAGGTAGCAGGCGACGATCGCGGGGATGGCCAGCAGGGCCTGCTCGACCCGGATGGAGGTCTCCTGCGAGTGCTTCTCGACCTTCAGGCCGATGAAGACGGTCAGGCCGAGCCCGGCCCGCGCCCGGCTGACCTCCGCGCGGTACCCGGCGATGATGCCGCTGGCCTCCAGCGCCTTCACGCGGCGCAGGCAGGCCGACGGCGACAGCGAGATGGCGTCCGCGAGATCGACGTTGGCCATCCGGCCGTCGCGCTGGAGCGTGGCCAGGATGGCACGATCTACCCGGTCCGGGACATGTTCAGGCATGAAATATAAGGTAAGGCCTGAATCACGCAACAGCATTGCATTAATAGGCCTGACTAGCGCAATATTTGCCATCGCGTGCGGGGCCGATTCGGCGATGGTGAAGGTATGGCACTGACACCCGGTGAATCCCGGCACCTGACCACCTCGCGGGGGGCTGCGCTCTACATCGGGGCGATCCTGGGCCCCGGCCTGCTGCTCCTGCCGGGGCTGGCCGCCGCCGAGGCCGGCCCGGCCTCGATCCTGGCCTGGCTGGCGCTGCTGGGGCTGTCCGGCCTGTTCGCCGCCGTGTTCTCGGCCCTGGGCAGGCAGATCCCGTCGGCCGGCGGGGTGATGGGCTACGTCACCGCGGGCCTGGGACCGCGGGCCGGGCGGGCGACCGGCTGGATGTTCCTGGCCGGGGTGGTGGGCGGCGCCCCGATCGTCTGCCTGATCGGCGCGAGCTACGTCACCGACCTGACCGGAGGCGGCCAGGTCACCCGCGCGGCCGTGGCCGCCGTGCTGCTGCTGACCGTTCTCGCCCTGGCCGCCGGCGGGCTGCGGGCCAGCGCGACGGCCCAGCTGGTCCTGGTCAGCCTGCTGACCGTGGTGGTGGTCGTGGCGGTGACCGGGTCAGCGTCGGCCGCCCGGGCCGGCAACTGGACCCCGTTCGCGCCGCACGGCTGGCTGTCGGTGGGCAGCGCGGCGGCGACGCTGATGTTCTCCTTCGCCGGCTGGGAGGCCGTTGCCCCGCTCACCACGCGGTTCGCGGACCCGGCCCGGCAGCTGCCGCGGGCGGTGGCCATCGCCCTGGCCGTCACCACCGTCCTGTACCTGGGCCTGGCGGTCGCCACCATCAGCGTCCTGGGGCCCTCGGCGGCCACCGACATCCCGCTGGCCGCCCTGCTCAGCCGCGCCATCGGCACGGTCGGCCCGGACGCCGCCGCGGTGGCCGCCATCGTGCTGACCCTCGGCGCCACCAACGCCTACATCAACGGCGCCGCCGCGCTGGCCGGGCAGCTGGTCCAGGCCGCACCAGGTGGCTCGTACTCCGCACCGGGCGGCCGGCGTTCCGCGCCGATGGTCCGGCTGCTGGCGGCGATCGGCATCGCGGGCCTGCTGCTGATCACCCTGTACGGGCTGCGGATCGTCGGTACCGCCGCCCTGGTCGCGGTGCCGACGGTGCTGTTCCTCGCCGTGTACCTGGGTGCCATGGCCGCCGCGGTGCGGGTCCTGCGCGGGCGGGTGCGGCTGGCTGCCCTGCTGGCCGGGCTGGCCGTCACCGTGATGCTGGGATTCTGCGGCTGGGCCCTGGCCCTTCCGGCGGCGATCGCGCTGGCCGTCTTCTCGCCGCTGGCCGTCGGCCGGCGGGAGCGGTCAGCGGGCCTGGAGGTCGATGGGGTACCAGGTGGTCGGGTCGGCGGGCACGGGCTGGAAGTCGTAGCGCAGGGCGTGGGGGCCGAGGGCGACCAGGCTGACCGACGTGGTGCCGTACACGCGGCCGTCGGGCAGTTCGTGCCGGACGACGATCGCGGCCGGGTCGGTGTCGGACAGGCCGTCCCCGCCGGCCAGCGTGAGCCAGTCGCCCCAGGCATCCTTGATGGTGGCCGCCGGGTCGGCGTCGGGACGGTACGCGGCGAACTTGGCACCGAAGTGCCCGGCCTTGGCGTCTGTGTGCTCTGGGGCCGACGGGTAGGTGTGGCCTGCGTTGGTGATGACGTGGGTCTGGTCCGGCTCGAAATTCTCCAGGGCGGCGCGGGTGCCGTCCCAGCCGAGCATCAGCGCGGAGGACAGGTCGGCGCAGATCAGGAGGAACGGGTCGTAGCTGGCCAGTGTGTCTCGTTGGTCGTACAGGTCTTTGAGGGCCTGCTGGCCCTCGGCGGCGGCGCGGAGCGGGAGCTCGCCGCGGGAGTGGCGGGTTTGCGGCGGGGCCTGCGCGCCGCGGGCGTTCAGGATGCAGGCGACCCGCGGGATCTGCGGGTGGACCGCCAGCCACGTGCCGCCGGCCTGCTCGTCACGCCCGCCCACCAGCGGTGATCCCGGCCAGTGCCGGGCCGGTGGCTGCCACGGCCGGCCGGTGAGTTCGTCACGGAAGCCCAGGAGCAGCAGCGGCATCGGTTCGGCGGGCGCGAGACTGATCACGACGGTGCACACGCACCGACGATAACCGTTCCGGAGGCTTTGATGATCAACGAGATCATCCCGTTCGGCACCGGGTGGCGCTTCGGGCCGGCCACCGAGGGCAGCAGCCTGCCCGGGTTCGACGACAGCGGGTTCGAGGCCGTGACGCTGCCGCACACGGTGGCGCCGCTGTCCTGGCAGGAGTGGGATCCGGCGGACTGGGAGCGGGTGTGGGTGTACCGGAAGCACTTCGACGGTGTCGAGTTTCCCGGCGGGCGGGTGTTCCTGGACTTCGGCGGGGCGCTGACCCACTCGACGGTGACGCTGAACGGGACCGAGGTGGGCGACTACCTGGGCGGGTACCTGCCGTTCAGCTGCGAGATCACTGGCGTGCTGGAGCCGGCCGGGAACGCGCTGGCGGTGCGGCTGGACTCCGGCTTCAACCTCAACGTGCCGCCGGACCGGCCTGCTCCCGCGGTCAGCACCGACGTGGACTTCTGGCAGCCGGGCGGGATCTACCGGGATGTGCGACTGCGGGTGGTGCCAGAGGTGTTCCTGTCCGATGTGTTCGCCAAGCCGGTCACCGTGCTGGATCCGGCGGCGCGGCAGGTGGTGGTGCAGGCCACGGTGGACGCGGCTGTTGTGTCCGACGCGTCCGTGGAGGTCGAGATCTCGCTGCGGGACGAGGAGATTGTGATCGCGACCGACCGGGTGCCGGTGGCGTTTGCCGGGCCGGGCCAGGCGACGGTGACCGTCACGCTCGCCGGGCTGGGCGACATCATCTTGTGGGACCTTGATGAGCCGAAGCTGTACCACGTGGTGGCCGCGCTGCTGGTCGACGGGCAGCGGCGGCACCAGTACCGGGTGCGGATCGGGTTCCGCGAGGCCACGTTCGCGCCGGACGGGTTCTATCTCAACGGGCGCCGGGTCAAGCTGTTCGGTGTCAACCGGCATCAGTTCTTCCCGTTCGCCGGGGGCGCGATGCCCGCCCGGGTCCAGGCCAGGGACGCCGAGATCATCCGGCGGGAGCTGAACTGCACCATGGTGCGCTGCTCGCACTACCCGCAGTCGGAGGCCTTCTTCGACGCCTGCGATGAGCTTGGGCTGCTCGCCTGGGAGGAGGCGCCAGGCTGGGGCTACCTGGGAGACGCGGCGTGGCTGGCCCTGGCCTCCCGCGATATCGGGCAGATGATCGTGCGAGACCGCAACCATCCGTCGATCGTGATCTGGGGCGCGCGGCTCAACGAGACGCCCAATAACACCGCGTTCTACACCAGCGCCAACGAACTGGCCCACGATCTGGACGACTCGCGGCCGACGGCCGGTGCGATGGCCGGGATGCGGCTGACCATGGACTATCAGCAGGACGTGTTCGCAGAGAACGACTACTCCTCGGTGACGGGGCCGGACGGCGCCAAGCAGCCGTCTCTGGAGCCGCCGATGGACGGGGTCGGCCGGCCCTACCTGGTCACCGAGGCGGTCGGCACGCTGTCCGGACCGGCCCGGTTCTACCGCCGCACCGACTCCCAGGCCGTCCAGCAGGGGCAGGCCACGGCGCACGCGCGGGTGCACGCCATCGTGGCCGCCGACGACCGGTACTGCGGGCTGCTGGCCTGGTCCGGAATCGACTACCCGTCAGGCGCGGGCGGCAACGTGTACCGGGGCGTGAAATACACCGGGGTGGTGGACCTGTTCCGGGAGGCCAAGCCGGGCGCCGCCATCTACCGGGCGCAGGTCGACCCGCAGGTCAGGCCAGTCATCGCGCCCGCGTTCTACTGGGACTTCGGACCGATCTCGCCGGTGACCAGCCTGCCGGCCGCGATGATCTGCGCCAACCTGGACCGGCTGGAGGTGTACGTGGGCGAGGCGCACTTTGCCACGGTCACGCCGGATGACGGGGATTACGGGTCGCTCGCCTACCCGCCGTCGTTCGTCGACTTCCGGAGGGTCGACGGGTCTTCGCTGCCCGACCTGCGGATCGACGGGTACCTGGGATCCGACCTGGTCACGTCGCGGTCGTTCTCGTCCGACCCGTCACTCGACACGCTGTGGCTGGCGGCGGACGACGAGGAGATCGCGGGCGACGGGGCGGACGCGACGCGAGTGGCGTTCCGGGCGGTGGACGGCCACGGGGCACCCCGGCCGTACGTCACCGGAGAGGTCACGCTGGCGGTCTCCGGTCCAGCGGTCCTGGTCGGCGAGAGCCCGTTCGACTTCGCGGCGGCGGGTGGGGTGGGTGCGGTCTGGATACGGTCGCTCCCGAGTTCGGCGGGACACGTTGCGGTTTCGGCCAGCCATCCCATTCTGGGCCGCGCAGTGGCTCACGTGCGGGTGCGCTGAGCCCGGTGCTCGGGGGACCACCAGCCCCGGTAGTTCAGCTGCGACCCAGCGGCGGCGATGATGACCCCTGCCGCGAGAGGTGCCAGCCTGAGGCCTGTTCGGCCCGGTGGTGGTGGCGCCTGCAGAGGGGATCATGGCTGCATCGGGATATAGTCTGCTGGCCTGGGGAGACAGCGACGATGTCCGTTATGGTTCCCGGTGTCCGCACAAGACTTTTGTCACTAAACGATGTCGCAAGGCGTGGCCGCTTCGTTCAAGGAATCCGGTACGTAGCCGCCGGAAGCGGGCGGGGGCAAGTCGGCGCACTCGCCGTCGGTTGCCGGTCATCAGGGCACGGGCGTCGGCCAGCAAACAGGCATCCCGATGATCTGCCAGACTGGGATTGTGGACGAAGCCAGGGCAGCAGAGGTGACGGCGGAGTCTGCTGTCGTGCTCAGGAGGGCCGGGGCACGGTTCGCCTATTTGCATGGCAGTCGCGCCTTTGGGCAGTACCGTCCGGATTCGGACGTTGACATCGCGGCGTACTTCGGCGGCCAGCCGCCGAACGCGTTTGACATCCTGATGCCGCCTGGCGTGGACCTCCTGGTACTCGACCGTGCTCCGCTGGAACTGGCTGGGCGGGTAGCGGCACGCGGCAGGCTGCTCTTCGATGATGATCCCGTCAGCCGGGTCCGGTGGGAGGCTACCACCAGGAAGATTTACTTCGACGAGCTCCCGCGCATCACCCGCGCGCACCGGGAGTTCGCGGCCAGTGTCACTGGCAGACGCGGGTAGCCCGTGGTAGACGAAGATCGCGTCCTGCGGCTGCTCCGGAGCATTGCCGACGACACTGCCGTCCTGGGGCAGGAAGCCGGAGCCAGTGAGGAGCGCCGCCTGGATCCCATGTGGCTGCGCGGCGTGAAGTACACCTTTGTTACCGCCATCGAGGCCTGCGTCGATGTCGCGCAGCACCTCTGCGCGACGGAAGGCTGGGGGCCGCCGACCGACAACGGTGACGCCGTCCGGCTGCTCGGAGGGCACGGAGTCCTTACACCTGAGCTGGCTATCTCGATCCGCAAGGCTGTCGGGTTCCGTAACGTACTCGTGCATGACTACATCGAGGTCGATGACTCGATAGTCGTCGACAGGCTGAAGAGCCTGGGCGACCTTGAGGACTTCGTGGGCCAGGTGGCGGCTTATGTCACTGATGCGCAGCCCGAGCCTTAGTCGTCGGCGGCGAACTCATCGCTCAACCTGGTCAAGCACCTGGTTGGGGGCGAGAACGCCGGTCAGGGCCGGCCGCGGCGGCGGAGTCCAGGGTGCCGGGTCGGCCAAGGGGTCGGCCTGCTCGCCGGCCCGGTTTACGATGCTCCACCGGGCGCGGGTCGCGGTTCCCGGCTGCCGCCAGGGCTCCGGCTCCCCCACCGTGTTGCGGAGTCGGCCCAGCGGGCCCGCCGACAGCTCGACCACGTCGCCGGGCGAGAGCCACCGGCCGGTCTCGATCCCGCTGCACCCCGGAACGGTGCCGAGCCCGATCACGGTGCCCGCTTCCAGCCGCTCGCCGGCGCTGGCGTAGGCGATGACGTGCGCCACCGAGTGCTGCATCCCGGCGGTGCGGCCGACGCCCCACCGCTCACCGTCGACACGGACCTCGACGGTCAGCTCGTCCAGGGTGCCCAGGAACTCGTCCGCGGTGACCAGGACGGAGCCGAGCGCGGTGCCGAAGTCCTTGGACTTCGCCGGCCCCATGAGACCCTCGACCATCTCGCGCAACTGCACGTCGCGGGCGCTGAAGTCGTTGAGCAGCACGAAGCCGCCGACCGCGGCGAGGGCCTCCTCGCGGGTCAGGTCGGCGCAGTCCCGGGCGATGACGACGCCGACCTCGAGCTCGTAGTCCAGCAGCTGGGCGTAGGCCGGCCAGCGGACGGTATCGCCGTCGCCGATGAACGTGGCCGGGTTGCCTTTGTAGTACAGCGGCTGCTCGTACCACAGTGGGCGAGGACGCAGTCGCGGGAACGGGCGCCGGGTCAGCCGCTCGTAGCCGTCGCTCACCGTCCCGGCGACCGACTCACGCAACCGCAGCAAGCCGCGGGCCACACCAACCATGTGCTCGGCCCCCCCATCGTTCCCGAGCCGGCGATCTGGGCTACCGCTGGTGGATGGTGTAGGTCAGGTGGGTGACCCGCTGCGTCGGCTCCGCGCGGACCGGCTCCAAAGCCACGCGGCCCGCGTCCACGCCCTCGAACAGGCGGATTCCGGAGCCGAACAGCACGGGTGAGAGCGCGATCGTGAACTCGTCGATCAGGCCGGCGTTCACGTACTGCAGGATCGTTGCGCCGCCGCCCGCGATGCGGACGTCCCGGTCGCCGGCGGCCTCGCGGGCCTGGTCGAGCGCGGGCTCGATGCCGTCGTTGACGAAGTGGAAGGTGGTCCCGCCCGGCCGCTCCCAGGGGTCACGCTTCTCGTGCGTCACGACGAAGACCGCGGTGTGGAACGGCGCCTCCTCCGGCCACGCCTGCTCGCCGAGGTCGAACATGCGCTTGCCCATCACGCTCGCGCCGGTGCGCTGGAACGTCTCCCGCACGATGTCGTTCTCGGGCCCTTCCTCCCCGCCCTCGCCGAGCTTCAGGTTCTCCCGGAAGAACCGCTGCGGGAATATCCATTGCTGCAGTTCCATCCACTGCGCCGTCCAGCGCTGCACATCCGGGTCGTCCATGCGCTCCTCGGGCGCGATGAACCCGTCCAGCGACATCGTCACGCTGAAGAACACCTTCCCGGCCATCAGTCCTCAACTCCCTTCCGAACGATCTCGGTGACGTAGGCAGCCAGGTTGCTCAGGGTCTGCTGGCCGCCCTCGATCGCGTGGTACTTCTCGACCGCCTGGTCGCGCAACTCCTTGGTGGGGAACACCGTGTACATCTCGATCCGGGTCGCCGCGCCGTCGGGCGCGAACGTCAAGACCGACTCGAAGGCGTTCGGGTCGCCGCGGGACTCACCGTGGAGCAGCGCGATCCGCTCCGGCGGGGCGATCTCGGTCCAGGAGATCCACTCCTGGTAGTCCGTCCCGTCCGGTCCGTGCATCACGAAGTCCCACGCCCCGCCGGCGCGGAACTCGAACGCCCGCGTGGTGGTGGTGAACCCCTCCGGTCCCCACCACCGCGACAGGTGCCGCACCTCGGTGAACGCCTCGAACACCAGCTCCCGTGGGGCACGGATGACCCGGGAGATCACGATCTCGCGGTCGGCCGTCGCGGACTGCGCCGGCGCTCCTCGTCCCGTCGCACTCATCAGCTACTCCTCCTGCTTTGCCTGCTTGAGGTCCTGCACGTACTCGTCCAGCCGGTCGAAGCTCTCGTTCCAGAACCGCTCGAACCCGCCGGTCCACTCGTGAACCGGTCGCAGCGCGCGGGCGTCAAGGCCGTACAGGCGTTGCTTGCCTGCCTTGCGGTCCCGCACCAGTCCGACCTCCCGGAGCACCCGCAGGTGTTTGGACGCCCCCGGCTGGGTCATCCTCAGTTCCTGGGCCAACTCGGTCACCGGCCGCTCACCCGCCCGCAGCAGCACCAGGATCTCCCGGCGCTGCGGCTCGGCGATCGCGTTGAAGACGTCCGACGTCGTCGCTGCTCGTGCCATGCCACGATCATATGCCCATATCGGCATACGTCAAGCCGGGAGGAATCAGGCGGGTCTGGTCAGATGACGATCGTGACCCTCGTCAGCGGAAACGCGTATCCCGGAGAAGGCACGCGCGACGGCGCATGAGTCGGCACGCCCTTGCAGGTGCCGATCAAAGCGTCGGTGGCACCCTCAACTAGCTGACGTGTCGAACTCGCTCGGTTCCGGCTGAGGCTGCACCGCGACGGATGGCTTGTCGTTGAGGACGGGGAAAGCCGCCCCTTTCACGAGCCAGGAGACGCTGAAGGCGACCACGGCAATTGCCTCGAACCAGAACAACGAAGGCATGCTTTGCTGGGGCCTTCGAGGTTAACCGGGACGTTGTCACTGCGTGATGACTTTGAGTGAGGCGGGGGCGTTACCGGGCGTGCCCGGCCCGGCGTCCTGCCGGGTTCGCCTGATATGGCGTAGTTGCGGCGTGCCGCCGTAATACGGGAGCCCGCGGCTTTTACGATCTTGGGCCTTACCACAGGATCCGAGATCATCAGAAAGCCGCGGGCATCGTGTTCCAGGATACGGCGTCTGTGCTGTTCGGCGTGGAGGGCTTGCAGGTCACTGATGCGCAGGCGCTGCCGGACGGCACGCTGGAGGTATGGGCGGTCACCGATGACCCGGCCGCGGCGGCGTGCCCGGACTGCGGGACGGTCTCGGCCCGCCTGCATGACACCGTGCTGGCCCGGCCGCGGGATGTCCGCCGGGGCCCTGACCCGGTGGCGGTGTGGTGGGTCAAGAGCCGCTGGAAATGCCAGGCGCCGGGCTGCCGCCGTAAGACGTTCACCGAGCGGGTGCCGCAGGTGCCGCCGCGGTGCCGGCTCACGGCCCGGTTGCGGGAGCAGGCCGGGACCGAGGTCGCCGGGCGGGGGATCACCCCGGCGGAGGCGGCCCGGCATGCCGGGATCTCCTGGCCGGTGGCCCACGAGGCGTTCGCCGCCGCGGCGGACCCGGTGCTGGAGCAGGCCTGCGCGCCGGTGGCGCACCTGGGCATCGACGAGCACCGCCGCGGCCGGCCCCGCTGGACGCGGGACGCGGACACCGGGGAATACCTGCTGCTCGCAGACCGGTGGCACACCTGCTTCTTTGACCTGTCCGGGGATCAGGGGCTGCTGGGCCAGGTCGAGGGCCGCACCGCCGATGACGCCGCGTACTGGCTGGCGCAGGCCACCCCCGCCTGGCGGGACCGGATCGAGACCGTCGCCATCGACATGTGCAGCATCTACGCCTCGGCGGTGCGCCGCATGCTGCCGCGCGCGCAGCTCGTGGTGGACCTGTTCCACGTCGTGCACCTGGCGGTCAAGATGACCGGGGACGTGCGGCGCCGGGTGGTCCGCGGCAAGTACGGCCGCCGGGGCCGCTCCGGCGACCCGGAGTACGGCATCAAGGGCCTGCTGGTACGGAACCTGGAGCACCTGTCACCGGGCCAGTTCGCCAAGGTCACCGGCATCCTGGGCAGCGATCCGGGCGGGCAGGAGATCGCCGCCGCCTGGATCGGCAAGGAGAAACTCCGCCACGCCCTGAACCTGCGTGCCCGCGTCACCGGCTCGGTCCCGTGCGAGCGCAACGTCCGGGACCGGCTCTTCGCCTTCTACGACTGGTGCGCCCAAAACGATGACATCCCCGAGCTGCTGTCCCTGGCCAAGACGGTATCCCGGTGGGAAAGCGAGATCGTCGCCGCGGTCTTGACCGGCATCACGAATTCCGTTTCCGAGAGCCTGAACCGGCTCGCCAAGCTCGAAGCCCGCCTGGCCTACGGCTTCCGCAACCCGGTAAACCAGCGCAGGCGCGTCCGCATCGCCTGTACCAGGGGCACACGACGGCGCTCACGACAAGTAACCACAGAGAAATCGCGATCGGTAACCGGACGGCGACACGATCCCGGTTAACTTCGAAGAGCCGCTTTGCTTGACAGCCGCGGGCAGGAAGTTCGCTACGAATGCTATCAGCATGCTGGCCGCGATCAAGGCGGCGCAGAATATATAGATGACGTTCCTGCGTGATTTCTGACTCGTTGGGTCGCCATCGGGATTGGTCTTCGTGAACCGCAGTGCCATGAAGGCCAGCATAGTGAACAGGAGCGCGGCGAAAACGAAGTGGATGTGTCCGATATCCTGCTGATGAGCAGACGCTGCTGCCGGTGCGGTCGGGAAGAAGGCTACGCCAGCAGCGAAGATGCCAGCGAGATTCGTGATCCAGAAGTCGAGCCTGTCGTGATATGCGTCATATCCAATGGGTGCGGCTCTTCTGGGGTGATGCAGCGTGAAGAGTTTTAGCGTGGTCGTTGCCGCTGTGTCCGGTTTGCCCGTGTCGGTGAGTGCGTAAAGGGCTCCTCCTCGTTACGGTCCCGGTTATCTGACGACCGGATCGCAAAAGAAGGAGCCCGATGCAAGGGTACGTGCCTGGCCAGGACGAGGCGTTCGCGGAGTCCAGGAAGTGCTTCGGTGAGCTGGAGGACTGGATGGCGTCGGCGGAGGCGGCAGGACTGCAGCACGGTGAGCTGGAAGAACAGCTGGAGATGCGGGGCCGGGAGCTGCTGCGGCGGCTGTTCCAGGGCCCGCTGGATCTGGCAGCTGCCCGCGAGGACCGCCGGCATGACGTGGCCGGGGAGGACGGGGTTCCGCGCACGCGCGCCGAGAAAGGCCGCGAACGGCCGCTGATGACGAAGTTCGGGCAGGTCACGGTGTCACGGATCGCCTACCGGGCGCCGGGCAGGCCGAACGTGCACCCGCTCGACGCGGCGCTGAACCTGCCGGAGGAAAAGCACTCCCACGGGCTCCGGAAGCTCGCCGCCATCGAGTCCGCGCGCGGCTCGCACGAGGCAGCGGCCGCCGCGATCACCCGCGCGACCGGCGTGCAGATCGGGAAACGCCAGGCGGAAGAGCTGGCCCGCCGCTGCGCCGCGCACGTGGAGGCGTTTTACCTGCAGCGGGTGATCAAGCCGCCGCCGGACGGCTGGCCGCTGATCCTGACCTTCGACGGGAAGGGCATCGTGATGCTGCCCGGGGCGCTGCGCCCGGCCACCGCGAAGGCCGCGGCATCCGCGGAGGGCAAGCTCGCGACCCGGCTGTCGCCGGGGGAGAAGACCGGCCGCAAGCGGATGGCCGAGCTGGCCTGCGTCTACGACGCCGCCCCCGTCCCGCGCACCCCCGAGGACGTCATCAGCACGCCCGCGCAGAAACGGCGGAAGAAGAAGGCGCAGGCCAGCAAGCCGAAGGGCAAGCAGAAGCCGCGGGAGCCGCAGGCGCGGGGCAAGTGGCTGACCGCCTCGGTCACCGATGACATACCCGCCGTCATCGCCGCCGCGTTCTACGAGGCGGAGCGCCTCGACCCTCACCACGCGCGGGAATGGGCGGTCCTGATCGACGGGAACAACACCCAGATCAAGGCCGTCACCGCCGAGGCCGCCCGCCGGGGCATCACCGCGACATCGTGATCGATTTCATCCACGTGCTCGAATACGCATGGAAGGCCGCCTGGTCCTTCTTCGAGAAAGGCGAGCCCGCCGCCGAGGAATGGTCGCGCCCAGGCCCGCAAGATCCTGCACGCAGCGCCCGGCAGGTCGCGCCGGATCCGCCGCCGCGCCACCGCCTACCTACTCCCCGGCCGAGCGCGCCTGCGCCACAAGCCGCCCGCTACCTGAAAACAAGCAGCAGTACCTGACTACGCCACCGCGCTGAGAAAGGCTGGCCCATCGCCACCGATCATCGAGGCGCATGCAGGCACATCGTAAAGGACAGAATGGACATAACCGGTGCGAGGTGGGGCCTCGAAGGCGCCGAGGCCATCCTGAAACTCCGCGCCGTCACCGCAACCGGCGACTTCGAGACTACTGGCGCTTCCACCTGCGCCAAGAGCATAAGCGCATCCACGAGCCATATACCGCGAAGACCTCATCCTCGCAGCGTAACCAGCTCACCTCACAAACCGCACCCATATCCATAGGAGCACCCCCAGGACACACAGGGCGGCTACTAGATAGTTCCGCATTCCGGTGTAGTAATAGCCACTTATAGATCCCGGGAAGCCGTGACGCGAGAACAAGATCACGAAACCGGCTGGAAGAATGAATGGCAGTGACAAGCCAAGCCATCCGACGAACTTACGCATCGTCGCGTAGGAGATGCTGAACATACCGCCCGAAGGGCTCTCCTGATTCACCGGTCATCCTCATTTCTAGTAACCACCATTGCCGCAGGCAGGCACTACCTCCATAGGAGCGCGCCCATAGCCCGGGCAGTGGTCTAGTTTCTCGGAGGCCGGAATCGGGCTGGTGATACACCCAGCTGGCACTGCTGACCTTTCGCGCGATCATTCCCCTCTCACTCGGGGTAACGCTCGCCGACTTCGACGGTTCGAAGGAGCACGGCGTGCGATTCAGCAACGGATTCGCCGACGGCCACGCCTTCCACTCACTCGCGGGGGTTGGTGGACAACCAAGATCCACGAAACAGGCCCCTAGCTGGCTGCTACTGCTGCGGGAACTTGCGCACGGCGTAGGCCACATTGATGATGCCGACGATGACCCAGATCAGGGCCATGAGCATGATGGCGGCGAAGCCCGGGGACCCCTTGAGCACGATCGCGGTCACCGGCAGGGTGACCAGCATGGACCCGAGGGCCAGCATGAGGGACTGCCGACCGGGGCGGTCGGCCTGAGCGGCCCGGGCCATGCGCCGTTCGGCCCGAATCATGCGTTTGGCCCGGCGGCGCTGGTGCCTGCAGCCGGCGTACCGGTCCAGCTGGGTCAGGATGCGGCTGTCCACCTCCGCCGTGACCCGGTTGTCGATCTCGGCCGCGATCCGCTTGTCGATCTCCGCCCCGATGCGTTCCACCAGACCCTCGGCCAGTGCCTGGTCAAAGCCGGGGCCAAGGTCCTGCAGGGCGGCCACCGAAGCGGCGATCTCAGCCTGGCTATCTATGGCCATCATGCCCTCCGAACATTCCGTTAACTCCTGCAGAAACGGTATGGACCTCGGGCAGGCGAGCGGAATGCGGTTAGCCCCCGTCGTGTCCTGGGGTTTCCCCCATCCAGGCTGCTATGGCGCAGGCACGCAGGAAGCGGAGGTCGTTGGCGGCGTCGGTGCTGTCGACGAACTGGTCGATCGCGCCGGCAGGCGGCAGCCATCTGATCTGCGGGTCCGTGATCGCCTCTCGCAGCACGGCAGTGAAGCGGTCGGCGCCGATGACCTGATAGGGCCGGTCATAGAAGCCGCGCGTGCAGGTATCCAGCGGCGGGGTGAGTCCCAGCTGGTTGTGCAGCGTGGCGACGATCTGGTAAGCCTCGCGCAGGTGCTGCTCGCGTACGGGCCAGCTGCCAGCGGATAGCGCGGCCGCCAGGGATGCGGTGAGTCCAGCGGTGCCTGGAAGCCGCGCGAAGGCGGTTCCCAGCCATTTGCTGTAGGGCGGGTACCGCCGGTGCATCAGCAGACACAACCGCATCAGGTCGCGCGCCAGGCGTGCGGTGACGATGGCAGAGCCAAGGTCATCGCCGGCCTCCGCGCACCGGCCGGGAAAGGCTTCTTCCTGCCCGATACGCTGCCACTGGCAGGCCAGCAGGTACAACCACACGTCGTGGGGATACCAGGCCATGGTCTCGCGGGCGCGGCTCAGCTCGCCGGGCCCGTCGTGAAAGACCTCTCCCGTGGTGAACTCCGCCAGCCGCTGCGCGGGCGTGGCCAGCCAGTCCAGCAGGGTGACGGCGGGTCGCGGGTCGAACCCGAGTTGCGAGGTCAGCCACGTGCCCAGGCCGGTGACCTCCACCCGGTGCCGGCCCGCGCCGCCAGGTTCGCTGGTGACGGGGAACGCAACCGGGTAGCCGCGAAAGGACCCTGGCAGGCGGCGGGCCAACATCGCGGTGAGGGCCGTGGCGTGGCGGTCTGCGTCGCTGTCGGGCAGGAAGATCTGCAGGCGCGGACCCCAGTCGTGATCGGTGGAGCGCTGGCTGTCGAAGCCGGCGACCTCCGATCCGGGGCCGAGCAGTGCCGCCGCGTACGGCACCTGCGAGAACTGCTCCTCCAGCAGCGGGCGGACCACGGTGGCGTAGAACCCGCGGGCAAGCTGAAGACCGGGGATGAACTCAGGAACCACATCGGCGATCCTGCCGCTTCACCCTCGGTCTGTCGCCTGGTTTTCCCGGCCAGGTACGGGCTCGCTGGTGACCCGGATCCGCGCCCGGGCCGGGCGGTCCGGGCCGCCCGGCCGCCAGGGACAGAGCCTGGCCGCTACGTGATGCCCACGTCCTGCTTGCGGACGAGCCCGACGAGCCTGCCGTCCGAGGTCGTGACGGGCGAGCTCTCCAGGTTGCGTTCGGTCATCGTGCGACGCATCTCCTCCACGCTCACGAACGGCCGGTACGTGCTCGGTCCCGGACGCATGACGCGTTCGACCAGGAGGTACGGATCGGCTTGGAGTTCTTTGGCCCGGAGCAGCCCGAGGACAACCCGGTCTTGGCTCACGACCACGCACGCGTCCCATCCCGCGGCGATGGCTCGATCACGGACGTCGCCCAGTCGCTCACCCAGGGAGCACGTCGGTACGTCCCGCCTGACCACATCAACCAGGCGCGGGCGCTGCGTGTTCGTCCCTTCGGTGGGCAAGCCTGCTCCCACCCAGTCCTGCTTGCCCGTCCGGTAGTCGTATACCTCGGTGAACCCGAGAGTCTCGAGCCGGCACGCGGCTCGTGGGCTGAGGTCTCAAGCAGAGTCCGCGCAGTACACGATCACGGGCCGGCTGCGATCAAGCACCTGGCTCGCCTCGGCTTCGATCCGCCGCAGTGGAAGGTTGATCGCTCCGGGCAGGTGCTCCTCGCCGTACTCCCGGGCCGGCAGCACGTCGACGATCTGGGCGCCCTGCTCCATGAAACGGCGAACCTGTTCCCGGTCGATCTCTCGCGCCATCGATACCTCCTTGGCCTGATGCGGAACCCACAGCCTAGGCCAAGCCAGGCGCCTAGGTTGCCGCTGCCGAGGTCATCCGTCGCCTTCTGCGGCAGGGATGACCTCGTCCTGGCGGTGGCGGCGGGCAACCGCCGTGGTGTAGCGCTGGAGCGCGGCCTGCATCTGCTCGCGGCGGTCGGCGGCCTCCTCGATGCCGAACACGAACGGAAGGAAGCCGCCGCCAAACTCGGCGATGCCGGCCCGGATCGCCTCCGCATCGCCGGGCGGGTAGAGGCGTGCGGGTTCGCCGACCGCCACCCAGCCGATGGGGATCCGGGCCAGCGGAGGCACCACGCAGCCGATATGGACCGTGCCGCCGAGCGCGACGCTGCTGGCCCGGCCCATCTGCGCGCCATTGAAGACTTTGGCGCCCGTGGCGATGAACACCTCATCGGCGATCCCGCAGCCGGTCAGGTGCGAGTGCGGGCCGACCAGGACGTGATCACCCATGATGAGCGCGTTCTGCGGGGTGCCGCGCAGCACCGCGTTCTCCATGATCATGCAATTGGCGCCGATCTCAACCGGGCCGCCCTCGGCGGCAACTACCGCGCCGTGCATGATGCAGCTGCCGCGGCCGATGCGGACCTCGCCGCTGATCACCGCCGTCGGCGCCACGTAGGCCTCGGGGTGGACGGACGGAGCCATGTCCAGGTGTCGTATCCTCATCAGCCCAATGTGCACCCAACCATGCCATCTTGCACACACCTCAGGCACTCCAGCGCCACAGCCGCCTTCTTACCGGGTATGTGGTCCCGGCCGGCGCTGACCGGGCAGGCTTGCTATGGCTCAGAATGCTAGATAACCATCCGGGAACCAGCATGGCTGCCGCCTGCTTTCACACGGAGGATGACTATGGCCATTGCTACCCCGCTGTCGGTCTCGGGGCGGTGGATCACCGACGCGAACGGCAACCGGGTCAAGCTCGCCGGGGTCAACTGGGCCGGGGCGCACCAGGACGCGATGACACCCGGGGGCCTGGACTACCGGCAGCGCGACGATATCGCGGCCCAGATCGCGGAGTGGGGGTTCAACAGCGTGCGGTTTCCGTTCGCGCTGCAGACTGTGACCTGGGGCTCTCCGGTGGCCTCCTCCGGCGTTGCCGCCAACCCGGATCTGGTCGGCCGCACCCCCTGGCAGGTGTACACCGCGTGCGTGCAGGCACTGACCGAGGCGGGCCTGATGGTGATCCCGAACTGCCATCTGCTGTTCGAGGGCTGGTGCTGCTCGGGGAACGACGGGAACGGCCTGTGGTGGAACGGGAACTGGCCCAGCTCCAGGTTCACGAACGACTGGCTGACGGTGGCCGGCGCGTTCGCCAGTAACCCGCTGGTAATCGGCTATGACCTGAAGAACGAGCCGAGGACGGCCACCATCGGCGGGACCACCTACACCCCGTCGTGGGGCGACGGGAACACTGACACCGACTTCTGCCAGCTCTATACCAGTACGGCCACCGGCATCCAGGCAGCGGACGGTAGCGCGCTGTTCTTCTGCGAGGGCCTGTCCTACGCCGGGGACCTGACGGGCACCCAGAAAAGCCTGGTCACCCCGGGCCATGGCAACTGCGTGGTGTACTCGATGCACGACTATGCCTGGTACCACCCATCCGGGCAGTCGCAGGCCGATTACATCACCGCGATGAACAAGGCCGGGGGGTTCCTGATGACGGAGGGGACGGCGCCGGTGTGGATAGGGGAGTTCGGCACCGGCAACGACAGCCTGGCTGCCGTCGGCGCCTCCTCGGTGATCGGGGCGTCCAGTCCGTCAGACGGGAACCTCGGGGCGTGGTTTAACAACTTCCTGGCGTGGGCCGGGCAGACAGACGTGGACTGGTGCTGGTGGCTGCTGGACGGAACCATGTGCCGGGGCACCACCCCGCAGACTAACCAGCTGCAGTTCGCGCTCGGCGATCGTTCCAGCTACGGGCTGTTCGCCCAGGACTGGACCGGGGTGTCGAACCCAGCCTTGCTGGAGGCCCTGCAGGCCATCCAGCGCCCAGTGACGGGACCGGGAGTGTAGGGGGTGCCTCGCAACGCTCGCAAAGCTGCCGCGCTAAACCCGGCACGCTAAGCGCAGGACGACGTTGACGATCTTGCCGGGGACGATGACCACGCGGGCAACGTCGTGCTGTGGGTAGCCAGGATGCTCGGCCAGCAGTTCGGCGATCTGGGCCTCGCCGGCGGAGGCAGGGACCTCGATGGTGAACCGGCGCTTGCCGTTGACCTGGACGGGCAACGTCACGGTGGCCTCGGCGGCTAGGGCGGGATCGCCTTGAGGAAACGGCTCGAAGGCCAGCGACGCGGGATGCCCCAGCCGCTGCCACAGCTCCTCGGCGGCGTGCGGGGCCAGCGGCGCCACCATCAGAACTAGCGGCTCGGCCAGCGCGCGCGGTAGGTGATCCAGCCGGGAGGCGTGCGCGGTCAGTTCGATGATCCGCGCGATCGCGGTGTTGAACCGCAACGCGGCGAAGTCGTCCTGGACGGCGATGATCGTCTGGTGCAGCAGCCGGGTGGTGGCCGCGTCCAGGGGCTCCTGAGCGTCTGGTGACGGCAGCGTCTCCCCCGTCGACTCGTCCACGATCAGGCGCCACAGGCGTTGCAGGAAGCGGTGCATGCCGACTATGTCGTCGGTGTGCCATGGGCGGTCGGCGTCCAGCGGGCCCATGGCCATCTCGTACAGGCGCAGCGTGTCCGCGCCGTAGGAAGTGTAGATCTCGTCGGGGCTGACGCCGTTCTTCAGGCTCTTGCCCATCTTCCCGGCCCGCCGGGTGACCGGCTGCCCGCGGTAGGCCCAGCCGTCCGGCTCGCGGGTCACCTCGGCCGCGGGCACGTACTGGCCGCGGGCGTCGGTGAACGCGTCGGCCAGGATGTAGCCCTGGTTGAACAGCCGGCCGAACGGTTCGGCGGTGCTCGCCACGCCGATGTCGTACAGCACCTTGTGCCAGAACCTGGCGTACAGCAGGTGCAGCACCGCGTGCTCGACGCCGCCGACGTACAGGTCGACGCCGCCCGGCCGCATCCAGTAGCGCTCGATGTCCGGGCCGATCAGGGCGCTGGTGTTGAACGGATCCAGGTAGCGCAGGTAGTACCAGGACGAGCCCGCCCACTGGGGCATGACGTTCAGCTCGCGACGGTAGCGTTTGGGGCCGTCGCCCAGATCCAGTGTGACCTGCGACCACTCGATGGCCCGGGCCAGGGCGGGCACCGGGTCGCTCGCGTCGTCCTGGGGCAGCAGCCGGAAGTCGGCCACGTCGGGCAGCGTGACCGGCAACATCTCCTCGGGCAGCGCGATCGGCCGGGCCGGGTCGGCCTCGTCGTAGACGATGGGGAACGGCTCGCCCCAGTACCGCTGCCGGGAGAACAGCCAGTCCCTTAGCCGGTACGGTCCCCCGCTCGGGCCGATCCAGTTGCGTTGCAGGCGCTTGACGTTCTCCGGCCAGTCCACGCCGTCCAGGTCGGCCAGCAGCCGCTCGGCGAAGGCGGTGATGCGCAGCAGCCACTGCCGCAGCGGCCTGCGGTAGACGGGGTAGTTGCCCACCGCGCTGCGGCCCTCGTCCGTCACCTCCTCGTCAGCCAGGACGGTGCCCAGTCCCGGGCACCAGTTGACGATCTGTTCGGCCTGGTAGGCCAGCCGGTGATCGTCGACGATGTCCCGCTGCTCGGTGGCGGACAGGCCGGCCCAGGCCCGGCCGCCCGGGACCGGACGCTGCCCGGAGGCGAACTCGGCGACCAGCTCGCTGACCGGCCGGGCCCGCCCCCTCGAGCCCGGCGGCCCGGCGGTCCGGTCGTACCAACTGTTGAAGATCTGCAGGAAGATCCACTGCGTCCAGCGGTAGAAGGACGGGTCGCTGGTCATGATCTCACGGCGGCGGTCGTGTCCCAGGCCTAGGCGCCGCAGCTGGCGCCGCATGGCGGCCGCGTTCTGCCGCACGGTCACGGCCGGGTGCTGGCCGGTGTCGATCGCGTACTGCTCGGCGGGCAGACCGAAGGTGTCGAAGCCGAAGGGGTGCAGCACGTCATGCCCGGTCATGCGCAGGTACCGCCCGAACACATCGGTGCCGATGTAGCCCAGCGGGTGACCGACGTGCAGGCCCATGCCGCTGGGATAGGGGAAGAAGTCGACCAGGTAGACCTTGGGCCGCCCCGCCACCCGGTTCGGGGAGCGGAAGGTGCCCTCGTGCTCCCACCGGTCCTGCCAGCGCAGCTCGATCTCGTTCGCCAGCCGCGCGTCGTACCTGAAGCGCGGCGTCCCCTCGTCCATCGGGCTCTCCTCGTCCCATCGTTGGCCGGAAACGAAAAAGCCCCTCACGCGTGAGGGGCTGCCGCACTGACCGATCGTGTCAGTGCGGCGTCATGAGGAGCAGGCGGGCCGTCTGGACCATGCCGGGAGTGTAACCCGCTGACCGAGCGGCCTTCCAGTCATTTGCTCCTGCCGGCGGTGGGGCAGCAGCACTGATGCTGACCATGTGCTTGTCGCCCATCACGCGGCACGGTCTGTTCTGAATTGACATATTTCCGAACGGACCGTGGTTTGACATACCTGGACGCGCGAATCGCTGACTCGAAGGGATCACGTCATGGCCGTTCAGCTTCAGAAGGTCCTCTACACGGCGGAGGCGGTGGTGGAGGGCGGACGCCAGGGGCACGGCCGTACCACCGACGGCCGGCTCTGGAGGCGCCGAACTACTGCCGCCGCTACCGCCCCGCCGCCCGGATGGCCCAGCCCATCGATACCTCCACCTCCCACTTGGGCTTCCGCTGCGTCGTACGGGACACGGCCAGTAGTGGCCGTCGTTCCGTAAGGCCACGGTAGATAACGCTTAGGCATATGTGACCACTAACGTGCAACCGTATTATCACGCACCTATATAGTTCCGGTGCACGGGTCACTCCGCGTTGCGCATACCCGGCCACTTATGTCTGTGGAGGGGACGTGCGTACGCACCGCTACCGGATAACCATTGCTGGTGGCCTGGGCGATATCGGGCGCGAGGCCTTCGCGGATTTCGGTATCCAAGCTAACGGCGCCAATACCGTGCTCACCGGCACTTTGGACCAAGCGGCCCTGTACGGCGCGCTCAACCGCATCCTGGCGCTCGGGATGGAACTCGTGGAGTTGAGCCGGCTGAACGACGGTACGAGCTAAGGCGGACAGCCAGCACGTGACGGCCGTCATGCCGACGACGGAGCCTGCCTAACGCCGACGAGTTCAAGACCCAGCGCGCGCACGCGATCCAGCAGGGCGTGCAGGCCGCACTGGTCAAGGTCACCGGACAAGACCGTGATGGTCGGCTCCACCTCCACCATCATGTCGGCGAACGCCTCACGCGCCGCCGGGCCAAAGGAGCCGATCACCCTGATCTCGTAGGCGGTCACGAGGGCCTCCTTCCCGGATCGGGTCGCCATCACGCCCTCCTTGGCCAGCTCTCTCCTCCACTATCCTTCGGCAGGCAGGAGGGGACATCATCCGGTGCGGATGATGAGCGGCGGACGCCCGTGCCGCGGGCCCGCGGAGGGGCCGGCCCGCACCCTTGTCGCGGGCCGGGCCGGGCCGGTCACCGGCGGTCCCGGTCGTCGGCCGAGGGATCCCTGTCGTGCAGCCGCCGGACCTCTACGACCTGCACGCCGAAGGTCTCGAGCCGGGCGAGCAGTCCCTGCAGGGCGGCTTGATCCTGAATGGGGCCGTGAACGACGGTCTCGACCGGCTCGACCGAGGCGGTGAGCCGGCCGAAATCGAGCAAGACCTCGGCCGGGAGGACGCCCGCTACCCGGATTTCATAGTACGACGATGGCACCGCAGGCCCCTAGCAACTCGGAATCACGGCCAAGCTCCTACCCTGACGCGTCACGGCCCGGTGCGCCCCACTCGTAGCGGGTGAATTTGGGCGCGCTGAGCCCGGTGTCTCACCCGCCCAGGGTGGGGCGCGGCCGCGCGCTCATTGATGGACTGCTCGTGGCGAGGCGGAGCTTCAGGACGCCCTGCACGGCGGCGGTGCCAGCTGAGCACCTCGTCAGATCAGCTGAAGCTGGCGGGCCCGGCGCACCGCCTCGCTGCGGTGCGCCGCCGCCAGCTTGCGGTAGATGTTCCTGAGGTGGGTCTTGACGGTGTTGACGGAGATGTACATCTCCTCGGCGACTTCGGCCGTGTTCAGCATGGCCGAGACGTGCACGAGCACCTCCCGTTCGCGTTCGGTGAGCGGCTCCGTGATCAGGACCGGCGGCTGGCCGGCAGTGTCCACGGGCGCCGGAAGCTGGTCCTGGCCCAGAGCCGGGGCGAGCAGGAGCCGGTGGCAGTCGGCTAGCTCGGGGTCACGCCGGAGCACCGCGCCAAGCCAGCCACGCTCCAGCACGAACGGCAGCCTGAACTGCTCGCGTTCGGCCAGCCGCAGGGCGCATGCCAGCGACCGGCGGCCGCGCCCATCGTCGCCGCTGTCGTAGCCGAGCCGGGCGTCCACCAGCCACGCTTGCAGGCGTACCGGGTCCGGTGCCTGGCCATCGGCCGCGAGAGCGGGAGCCAGGGCGCGTTGGGCGGCCTCGCCGTCTCCGGCGACCGCCCAAGCACGGGCGATCGTGATCGCCGCCTCCAGCGAGGTGCCGGCCCGTTCGGCCGCGGTCAGAGCGGCCTGGATGTCGCCGGCCGCCGCGCATGCTCGCGACTCGGCCAGGCTCAGCTGCTCGTCCAGCCAGGCCGGAACGGACCACCCGGACCTGGCCCGGGCGATGATCTGCGTGGCCACCGCGGGGCGTCCCTCGGCCAGGGCACCGCTCGCGGCGACCAGGTAGGCCGCCGCCGCGATCAGCTTGTCCGGGCTGACGCCGAGGGCGGCGTCTGCCTGCTTGACGCGGGTGCGTGCCTCGCGCAGTTCATTGCGGGCCAGGTGCACCCAGGCCAGCGCGACCAGCGCCGCAGGGCCGGGGCCTGACGGGCGGTGCTCACTGGCCATGGCGGACGCCTGGCCGGCCAGTTCCGCAGCGCGGCGGAGCCGTCCGCGCAACGCCTCCGCCAGTGCCAGGCGCCCAGTCAGGCTGATCCGTTCGTGCTCCCGGCCGGAAGCGGCCTCGGCGGTCACGGCAGCCTCGAGGACGTCGGCCGCCCCGTCCAGACGGCCCGACCACAGCTCGACGGCGGCATGGCCGGACAGCACCCGCCGCCTGATGTCCGGATGCCGGGCCAGCTTCCGGCCCGGAACCTCGTCGAGCATGAACTGCGCGCGGCTGGCGGCCGACGCCGCCGCCGCTAGGTCCCCGGTGCCCAGGCTGACGGTCAGGCGAAGCACCGCGGCGGTCAGGCGGGCCTTGATCTCCCCGTCGGCGGGAAGACGCTCCAACAGGGCGTCAGCGGCATTCAGCGCGGCGGCACCCGCGTCATGCTGTCCGGCGCGGAGCGCCATCGCAGCCGTAACCAGGTGGGGCTGCGGCGTAGTCCAGGCCTCGCCGGACGGCATACCGGCGAATTCACCGGCCAGGCGCTGGCCGTCCTGCGGCTCGATGATCTGGCTGAGCGCCAGGTCGTCGACGACCATGGCCGCGGCCAGCGGCCAGTCACCAGCCGCAGCGGCGTGCCGGACCGCGTCGGCGAGCATGCCGTTCCGGGCGTACCACCTGGCCGCCCGTTGATGCAAGGCGGCCACCCGGTCCGGATGGTCGTACCGGAGCCTCAGTCGGAGCATCTCGGCGAACAGCGTGTGATAGCGGTACCACCCGGAGCCGATCGGCTGGACCAGCGCGTTCGTGCGGACCAAGGCGGCCAGAATGCTGGCGGCTTGCTCATCGCCGGTCAGCTCGATGGCGGCTGCCCCGCAGACGTGCTCCAGGATGCTGGTGCTCAGCAGGACTTCACGGACCTCCGGTGGCTGGACGTTGAGCACCTCGTCAACCAGATAGCAGGTCATGGCGCTGTCCTCGGCGATCAGCTCCTTGACGAACAGATCCGGATCCGGATGAGTGCCCAGGGATATCGCGGCCAGGCGCAGGCCGGCCGCCCAGCCTTCGGTCCGGCGGTTCAGGCTCTCCAGCGCGTCCGCCGTCAGCAGGGCGCCGTGCTGGTCCAGTAGCAGGCCGGCCTCGTCGAGGCTGAAGGCCAGATCACTGGCCCGGATCTCGGTCAGCTGACCGGCCAGCCGGTACCGGTGCAGCGGCAGCAGCGGATCCATCCGCGAGGCGACCAGCAGCCGTAGGCCCGGCCCCACGTTCCGCATCACGAACTCAAGCCCCTTCAGTGTCCCGGGATCGGTCAGCAGGTGCAGGTCGTCGAGGACCAGCGTGACCGGAGGGTCCTGCGCGGCCAGCGCCGCGGTCAACCGCAGCAGGAACCCGTCCTCGCCCTGCCGCTCCTGCGACGTGGCCCGCACCGCCTTCGGGATGGCGACGCCGGACTGACGCAACGCCGCTACCACGTACGACCAGAACACACCTGGCCGGTTGTCGAACTCATCCAGCCCGACCCAGGCCACCGCGCCGGGCTCAGCCGCCGCCCACAGGCCCAGGGCCATCGTCTTGCCCGCCCCTGGAGGACCGGTGACGACCGTGAGCGGGCACCACCGCGTGCCCTCGGCGATCAGCCTGGTGATCCGCTGGCGCGGTACCGCCCAGTCCGGAACGTTCGGTGCAGTGATCTTGGAGGTCAGGATGGGGTCGCCGCCGGACACGGCCGACCACCGACCGCGGGTGGA
The DNA here is from genome assembly GCA_963742795.1 of uncultured Actinomycetes bacterium. Lineage (GTDB taxonomy): Bacteria > Actinomycetota > Actinomycetes > Streptosporangiales > Streptosporangiaceae > Palsa-504. The sequence continues at coordinate 116,796 of CAVUNL010000010.1, read as the reverse complement.
CGCTTGGCCGGGAACCTGGGCAGCCATCGGTACCTCCGGGTCGTCATGAGGGACGACGCGTTCGCCCCCCAAAGACCACCCAACGTCAGTGATGCCGACCGCGCATCATACGATCAGCATGAAAGTCGGGATTCCCGGTACGCGCTGATCAAAAGGCCGCAGGTCGCGCCGGAAGTCATCAGTGGTCGTCGGGATCTGCCGCTCTATGCTCTTCCGAGCCTGCCACGTGGTCAACCCCGCACGAGCCGCCAGAGGGACCCGGCGCTCAGAGGACGGCTAGCAGGGCCTGGGTCCAGTCGCGGTAGCCGTCCTGGCTGGGGTGGAAGCAGTCGGACGCGAACTTCCCGGTCCAGGGCGGCAGGAAGTGCGCCGACACCTCTGCCACCGGCAGACCCCGGGAGGCGGCCGCCTCGTGCAGGGTGCGGTTGATCCGCGTCAGGTAGGGCCGGCTGGCCCGGCCAAGCAGGCCCGCGTACCCGGCCGGCACGGGCAGGTCGAGCATGACGGTGCGGTCGGGAACGGCCGCGAGCAGCGCGCGCAGGTCGCCGAACAGCTTCCCAGGCCCGGTGTACAGGACGTCGTTGATGCCGATCCCGCAGGTCACTAGCTCCGCCGAGGCGGGCAGCCGAGGCAGCTGGTGGTGCAGCACGTCACGGATGAGCGAACCGGACGCGGACAGGTTGAGCACCTGCCACGGCAGGCCGGTCCGGTGGCGCAGCGCGCCGAGGGCCTGGCCGACGTACCCGTACTCGGGGGTCGGCGCACCGAGGCCCTGCGCGGTCGAGTCCCCCAGCACCACCCACAGCGGCCCGGCCGTCGCGGTCCGCAGAACCTGCTCGTTGTGCGTCTGCCAGTGACCGGCGAAGGCGACGCAGTCGGCGCGCATCGCGGTGACGCCGTCGGCCCACCGCCCGAACGGCCCGGCGCGCAGCCCGGACACCTCGGCGGCGTGGGTGCGGGTCAGGTAGGTCCCCATGGTGGCGACGACCTCCACCGGCGAGCGCCGCCCGCCGATCCCCGTCCCGCTGACCGGGCTTCGCAAGGTCAGGCCCGAGACCGCCGGCATTCGCAGCATGCTTCGCCCCCCTCCACTATTTACGCGGGACAAACGACGCTAAACGAATGGGTGGATATCTGTCAAAGCCCAGATGTCTTCGCAGGTAGGTGACCCGCCGTACCCCTCATGTCCTTTTTGGGCCGAACGGTCCGTGGTTTCTCGCCTACGCTGCTGATACATGGAACGGGTACCGGGACGCATCGGGGTCGCGGGCGACTGGCACGGGAACACCGAGTGGGCGACCCGGGCGGTGCGCAAGATGACCGCGCTGCTGCCCGCGGACGGTCCGCGGGTCATCGTGCACCTGGGCGATTTCGGCATCTGGCCCGGACCCGGCGGGCAAGAGTACCTGGCCCGGCTCGACGCCGCGCTCGCGGAATCCGGCGCGGAGCTGTCCTTCGTGGACGGGAACCACGAGGACTTCACGCAGCTAGCCCGGCTCCAGCCGGGGCCGGATGGGCGGGCGCAGGTCACCGAGCGGATCTTCCACCTGCCTCGCGGGCACCGGTGGCGCTGGCACGGACGAGACTGGATGTCACGAGCATGCGCTGGCCACGCTTCGCGGGCAGGCCGATCAGAAACGCCCTGCGCGGCCTGGTGTCCCGCTAAGAGGGATCGATGGACCACGCCTCTTCCGGGGCGCCACGCACCTCGGCCGGCACCGGGCTGCTCGCCGGCATCGGCGCTAGCGCCGGGGCCAGGCTGGCCGGGGTCGGGGCGATATGCGGGTGCCGCGGCAGGCTCGCAGTCCAGCGTTCGGTACACGACTTGGCGTCCTTGCAGTACCAGCGGATGTCGGCACAGGCCTGGCCGCCATCGGGCACCATCAGGCCGGTCGGTAGCGCGATACCGCACAACGAGCACTGCGCTGACGGCAAGGGGCGCTGCCGGTCGTCACGCTGCGTGGCCATCGATGAGTCCCCCCATGCGAACTGGCGACTCATCGGACGACCGCTAGCTCTTCGGACTCCCCGGACTCCCCGGACACGGGCATCGCCAAAGCTGGCGAGGCAGATGCGGCCATAGTTCCTCCCACGGACACCGGCCACGACGACCTTGGGCACCCTGTGGTACGTCGGGGTACTACAGAGCGAGGTCGGCATGCAGGCTCCTCATCCAAGTTAGCCACTCAGGCACGGACGACTCAGGCAAAGCCGCAAACTTCTCCCGGTAGATTCAGCGCAGGGGCAAGAGCGGGGAGGAACGGCGGTGCCAGCCGGCTATCAGAGGATTCGCGAGGAGAACATCGCCCGGTACGGCTGGGACACGGCCGTGCTGGACCTGCTCGGGCAGCTCTACAGCGAGCGCACCCACTTCATCTTCGAGCTGATCCAGAACGCGGAGGACGCCGGCGCGACCGAGCTGGCCTTCGAGCTGTTCGAGGACCGGCTGGAGCTGCGGCACGACGGCCGGCCCTTCACCGAGGCCGACGTGCGCGGCGTCTGCGGGGTGGGCCAGAGCGACAAGGCCAGCGACATCACCGGCGACCTGACCGCGATCGGGAAGTTCGGCATCGGCTTCAAGTCGGTGTACGCGTACACCAGGACCCCGCGTATCTACAGCGGCGGCGAGGCGTTCCGGATCGAGAACTTCGTCCGGCCCTACGCCGTGAATCCGCCCGCCGAGCCGGCGGCCGAGACGCTGTTCGTGTTCCCGTTCGACCATGACACGGTGCCCGCCGAGGTCGCGACCCGGGAAATCGCGGCGGCGCTGGGCACGCTCCAGCCCCGGATCCTGCTGTTCCTGCGGAACATCAAGCGGCTGCGGACCGGCGGTCCCGGCGCGGCCGACTCGATAGTGGAACGCTCGGTCACGGACGGGACGGGGGCATCCCGGCGCGTGACGGTGTCCCGGGACGGGCGGCGGGAGGGGTGGCTCACCTGGCAGCGTCCGGTCGAGGGCCACCCGGAGCAGCGGGTCGAGGTCGCCTTCCGGCTGGAGGGCGGGCGGGTGGCGGCGGTGATAGCGTCGCCGCTGACCGCGTTCTTCCCGACCGAGAAGGAGACCTTCCTCGGTTTCCTGATCCAGGGTCCCTACCGGACCACGCCAGCCCGCGACAACATCCCCGGCGACGACCCGTCGAACCAGGCACTGGTGCGCCAGACCGCCGCGCTGCTGACCGAGGTGCTGCCGGAACTGCGTGACCAGGGGCTGCTCACGCCCGATGCGCTGCAGGCGCTGCCGCTGGAGGAGGCGCGCTTTCCGGCCGGCTCCATGTTCCGGCCGTTGTTTGACGCGGCGGGTGATGCGCTGACCGCGGAGGCGCTGATCCCGATGGCGGGTGGCGGCTACGGCGTGGCCGTCGACCTGCTGCTGGCCGGCAGCGCGGAGGTGCTCGACCTGCTCGACCCCGGCCAGCTCGGCGTGCTATGCGGGGCGGGGCGGCCGGTCCGGTTCGCGGACGCGGCGATCAGCGAGCGGGGCACACCGGCGCTGTGGTGGTACCTGCGGGACGAGATCGGCGTGGACGAGATCACGCCCGAGGCCGTGGTGACGCGGCTCACCGAAGAGTTCCTCCAGGAACAGAACGACCCGTGGATCACGCGCTTCTACCGCTTCCTGGCCGGCCATCCGTCGTTGTGGCCGACGGCCACAGGAAAGCCGATCATCCGGCTCGAGGACGGCCGCCAGGTCGCGCCGTTCGACGGGCAGGGCCGCCCGGCCGTGTACCTGCCCGGTCCGGCGCCGAGCAGCCTGCCGACGGTCAGGCGGGCCGTGGCGGACTCCCCCGCGGCCCGGGCCCTCCTGACGGCGCTGCAACTGACCGTGCCGGACGTGGTGGCCGAGGTGCTCCAGATGGTCCTGCCCCGGTACGACGGCCTGGACCTCGCGGCGCTCGATCCGGCCCAGCACGACGCCGACCTTGAACGGGTGGCACGGGCCATGGACGAGGCGGCGGCCGGGCGGCGGGCCGAACTGCTCGAGAGCGTGACCGCCACGCCGTTCCTCATCGGCGAGAACGCCGCCACCGGCGACCAGGCGCTGCTGCCGCCACCGCGGCTGTACCAGCGGTCCAAGGACCTGGAGGCCTACTTCGAGGGAAACCCTGACGCGTGGTTCGCCCGCGACGGATACGGGCCGTGGCTGGTCCAGTTGCGCGCGATGGGCGTCCGGCAGGCGGTGGAGGTCAGCGCCCGCACCCCGAACGCGGCCGGGTACGTGATGATCGCCGTCGACTTCGGGCGGAACGAGCGCGGGCTGGACGGGTTCGACCCCGGTGCCGCGGTCGACGGCCTGGACTTCGCGCTGGCTCATCCCAGCCACGCCCGTTCGGAGTACGTCTGGAACGTGCTGCTCGCGCCGAACCGCCGCCTGGTGGCGGGGGTGGTCGAGCGGTCGGTGCTCACCTCGTTCAGCGACTCCAGCCTCGAGGAGACCAGGTCGGCGATGGGCGAGGCCGCGGCGCGCCAGGCCTGGCTGCCGGGCCGGGACGGGGCCTTCCGCCGGCCCGGCGACTTGTCGCTCGACGACCTGCCGGCGACTTACACGCGGGACGAGGGGCTGGCCCAGGCGCTGGGCATGCTCCGGCCCGCGGTCAGCGAGGCCGCCCGCCAGCTCGGGGTGCCAGCTGAGGTGCTCTGGGGGCTGAGTGAGCACCCGGATCTGGTGGCGCTGATCGAACGTGAGCTCGCGAACCGGGCCGCCGACGCCGAATAGGGCACATGCGGCAGAGGGTGCAGCGGGCCGTGGACCGGCGGTTCAACCGGGCCCGGTATGACGCGGACCGTATCGTGGCCGCGTTCGCGGCGAGGCTGCGGGATCCGGCTAGCCTGGACTCGGTCCAGGACGAATTGGCCACTACGGTGCAGAATGCTCTGGAGCCCGCTCATCTTTCGGTGTGGATGAGGTTAGAGGAGGATGGCACCAGATGATCCGCAGCACCATGCAGGACGGTCCGCTCACCATTGGCGGCATCATGCGGCACGGCGCCCGCGTGTACGGCCGCAGCGAGTGCGTGACCTGGACCGGGGCGGGCACTCGCCGGGCCTCGTACGCGACCGTGGCGCAGAACGCGGGGCGGCTGGCCGGGGCGCTGGCCCGGCTGGGAATCAATCCCGGCGACCCGGTGGCCACGTTCTGCTGGAACAACCAGGAGCACCTGGAGGCCTATTTCGGCGTCCCCGCGATGGGCGCGGTGCTGCACACGCTGAACATCCGGCTACCCGGCGCGCAGGTGGCCCAGATCGTCAGGCACGCCGGGGACCGGATCATCATCGTGGACGACAGCCTGGTCCCGCTGCTGGCCGCGATCAGGGACCAGATGCCCTCCGTCGAGGCGTTCATCGTCAGCGGCCCGGGCGACGCGTCGGCCCTGGAGGGGGTCGAGGGGTCGGTGCCGGTGCTGCGGTACGCGGACCTGCTGGCCGGCGAGGAGCCCGGGTACGACTGGCCGGAACTGGACGAGCGCGCCGCGGCGCTGATGTGCTACACCAGCGGCACCACCGGGGACCCGAAGGGCGTGGTGTACTCGCACCGGTCCACCTACCTGCACGCGATGGCGGTCATGGCCGCGCCGCTGGGCATCAGTGAGGCGGACCGGGCGCTGGCCATCGTGCCGATGTTCCACGCGAACGCGTGGGGCCTGCCCTACGCGGCGTTCCTGTCCGGGAGCACGCTGCACATGCCCGGCCCGTTCCTGCAGCCCCAGCACCTGACCGCCTTCATTGCCGCCGAGCGGTCCACGGTCACCTCCGGGGTGCCGACCATCTGGAACGCGATCCTGGACTACGGGCGGGACCACGAGATCGACCTGTCCTCGCTGCGCCTGGGCAACTCCGGCGGCTCGGCCGCGCCCCGGGTCATGCTCGAGCGATTCGGTGACCGCTACGGGCTGCGGATCATCCAGGGCTGGGGCATGACCGAGATGAGCCCGGTGGGCGGAATGGCGATACCGCCCGCGGAGGTACCGGAGGGGACGACCGAGGACCTGGACTGGCGGATGCGCTCAGGCCGGGTCATCCACGGGGTCGAGATGCGGTTGGTCGGCAAGAACGGCGAAGAGCTGCCGTGGGACGACGTGAGCGAGGGCGAGATCGAGGTCCGCGGCCCGTGGGTCACAGGGTCCTACCACAATGACCCGGCGCCGGAGAAGTTCCACGACGGCTGGCTGCGCACCGGCGACGTCGGGACGATCGACGATCGCGGCTTCTTCACCATCACCGACCGGATCAAGGACGTGATCAAGTCCGGCGGCGAGTGGATCTCCTCGGTCGACCTGGAGAACCAGCTCATGGCCCACCCGGCCGTGCAGGAGGCCGCGGTGATCGGGATGCCAGACTCCCGCTGGGGCGAGCGGCCGCTGGCCACCGTGGTGCTCCGGCCCGGGATGACGGCCAAGGCCGCCGAGCTGGCCGACTTCCTGACCGGCAAGGCGGCGCGCTGGCAGGTGCCGGAGAACTGGACGTTCATGGCCGAGATCCCCAAGACCGCGGTCGGCAAGTTCGACAAGAAGGTGCTCCGCGCCCGCCTGGCCGACGGCGACCTGGACGTCGAGCGGGTCAGCTGAAGCCGTCGGCGCCGACCTTGACCTCGGCGGGCTGCTGCTCGGGGAGCAGGGGACGCGGGCGGCCGTCCAGGTCGAGGACGGCGCTGGCCTCGGTGTACCAGGAGGGGATCACCGGGTGGCCCCAGAAGTCGCGCCGCCTGGGGTCGTGGACGGACCAGCGCAGCACGGGATGGTCCGGGTCGCCGGTGAAGTAGTCGCTGGTGTAGAGCTCGACCCGGTGCCCGTCGGGGTCGCGCAGGTAGACGTAGAAGGCGTTGGACACGCCGTGCCGGCCGGGGCCGCGCTCGATGCGGGCCTCCTCGCCCAGGGCGCCGAGAATGTCGCAGATCCGCAGCACCTGGTGCGACTCGTGGGCGAAGAACCCCAGGTGGTGCACCCGCGGGCCGTCGCCGCCGGTGAACGCCACGTCGTGCACGGTCTGCTTGCGGAACATCCAGGCCGCGTACAGGGTGTCGCCGTCCTCGATGGTCTCGGACAGGCCGAACCCGAGCGAGGAGTAATACTCGTAGGCGGCCCGCACGTCGGACACGACGATGTTGAAGTGGTCCAGCCGGGCGGGTTCGGCGCCGCGCCGCAGGTCGTAGCGCTGGTGCAGGCGCTGCGGGCGGTCCGCGGCAAAGAAGAACTCGACGGTGAAGCCGAGCGGGTCCTGCGCCCGGACGCTCTCCCCCACCCCGGGCGTGACGCCCGCGGGCAGCCGGGCCGTCCGGGCGCCGAGTGCGGCGTAGAACGCCTCGGCCCGGTCCAGGTCGGCCGCGGTCCGGACCCGGAACGCGAGCCGGGCGGCGGCGGGTTCCCGGCCCTCGCGCAGGATCAGGTTGTGGTGGGTCAGCTCGTCATAGCCGCGCAGGTAGAGGGCGCCCGCGTCGGCACGGGTGACCACCAAGCCGAGCAGGTCGACCCAGAACCAGCGGGCCCGCTCCAGGTCGGTGACGACCAGTTCGGCGTACGCGGCCCGGACGATGTCGGGAGGCACCATGGTCAGGCTCCGAAGCGGGGGACGCGGGTGTCGGCCAGGGGGACGTGGACGATACGCGACTCGGTGTAAAAGTCCAGGCTGTGCGCGCCGCCCTCGCGGCCGAGCCCGCTGGCCTTGACCCCGCCGAACGGGGTCCGCAGGTCCCGCACGTTGTGCGAGTTGATCCAGGTCATCCCCGCCTCGACCGCGCCCGCCAGGCGGTGCGCGCGGGCCAGGTCCGCAGTCCACAGGTACGCGGCCAGCCCGTAGGACGTGTCGTTGGCCAGGGCGATCGCGTCGGCCTCGCCGTCGAACGGGGTGACGCACGCCACCGGGCCGAAGATCTCCTCGCGGAAGATCCGCATCCAGGGCTCGACGTCGGCGAATACCGTCGCGGACAGGTAGTTGCCGGCGGGCTGGGTTGGCGGGCGGGAGCCGCCGGCCACCAGGCGCGCCCCCTCGTCCAGGCCGGCCTGGACGTAGGACAGCACCCGGGCGTAGTGCTCGGGATGCACCAGCGCCCCGATCTCGGTGGCCTCCTCGGACGGGTCGCCCACCCGGATGCGTTCGGCCCGGGTGGCGAGCCGGGTGACCAGATCGGGATAGATGGTACGTTCGGCCAAAATTCTTGAACCCGCCGTACACCGCTCGCCGTTCAGAGAGAACACGCCGAACAGGGCACTATCGATCGCCCGGTCCAGGTCGGCGTCGGCGAAGATGACGCACGGCGATTTGCCGCCCAGTTCCATGGACAGGCCCTTGAGGTGCGGCGCGGCGGCGGTCATGATCGTGCGGCCGGTCCCGGTCTCCCCGGTGAACGAGATGCGGGGCACCCGGGGGTGCGCGACCAGCGCGGCGCCCGCGACCTCGCCGATCCCGTGGACCAGGTTGAACGCGCCGTCGGGCAGGCCCGCCTCGGTCATGATCTCCGGCAGCAGGCTGGCCGACAGCGGGGTCCACTCGGCGGGCTTGAGCACGACCGTGCACCCCGCGGCCAGGGCGGGGGCCAGCTTCCAGGTTTCCAGCATGAACGGGGTGTTCCACGGGGTGATCAGGCCCGCCACCCCGGCCGGCTTGCGGATGACGTAGCCGAACTGTTCGTTGGTCCGGAAGGCGTCCTCGTGCAGGGTCACGGTCAGGTCGGCGAAGAACCGGAAGTTCTCCGCGGCGCGCGCCGCCTGGCCGCGGGCCTGGGTGATGGGCAGCCCGGTGTCGAACGTCTCGAGTTCGGCGATCCGCTGGGCACGGGCCTCGATCCCGTCCGCGATCTTGGTCAGGATGCGAGCCCGTGCACGGGAGGGAAGCTGGGGCCAGGGGCCTTCGGTGAAGGCGCGGGCGGCTGCGGTGACGGCGTGGTCTATGTCCTGGGGGGCGCCGGCCGCGACCGTGGCGTACGGCCGGTTGGTCACCGGGTCGGCGACCTCGAACGTAGCGCCGTCGGCGCTCGGGGTGTGCGCGCCGCCGATGAAATGCTCGAGCTTGCCCAGGAGCCCGGGCGGGACGGTCATGGCCGGTCCCGCCAGGCTTCGTACTCGGGGCGGCGGGACTCGGGGAGGGGGAACAGGCCGTCGATGCTCTCGCCGACGGCGACCCGTTCGGCGATGAACTCTTCCTGGCGCTCCTGCTCGCGGGCTTCGGCCAGCACCTCGGCGGCGATTGCGGGGGGCAGCACGACTATGCCGTCGGCGTCGCCGACCAGGAGGTCGCCAGCCTGGATCGTGACCCCGGCGCAGGCCACGGTGACGTCGGTCTCCCAGGGGACGTGGCGGCGGCCGAGGACGGCCGGGTGGACGGCGGCGTGGTAGACCGGGATGTCCAGCCCGGCCAGGGCTTTGGAATCGCGGATCGCGCCGTCGGTGACGAGGCCGGCCGCGCCGCGTACCTGGGCGCGCAGGGCCAGGATGTCGCCGATCGTGCCCGCGGTGGACTCACCGCGGGCCTCGATGACCAGGACCTCGCCGGGCCGGATGGCCTCGATCGCGCGCTTCTGGGCGTTCATCGGTCCTTGTGCTGCGGACAGGTCCTCGCGCAGCGGCAGGTAGCGGACCGTGCGGGCGTAGCCGGCCATCTTTTGTTCCGGGCGGGTGGAGCGCAGGCCGTCGAGGGTCAGGGTGTTCAGGCCGCGCTTGCGCAGTACGGCGGACAAGGTGGCGGTGGAGACGTTGCTGAGCTCGGTCAGGATTTCTTGCTGGCGTGCGGGGGGCTGGTGCGCAGCGCCGTAGGCGGCTTGACGCTCGGCGTCGTCGGCGCGGGGCATGGCGCCGGGCGGGTCCAGCCGGTAGTCCGCCTCGACGATCGGGCTGCGCAGCCGGCCAGACGACAGGTCCCCCGCGCTGACCTCGACGTCCACCACGTCGCCGGGGGTCACCACGGTCGAGCCGGTCGGCGTGCCGGTGAGGATCACGTCGCCGGGCTCCAGCGTGAGCAGGCGGGACAGGTCGGCCACGATGTCGCCGAAGCCGAACAGCAGGTCCTGCGCGGGCCAGGCGTCCTGGGCCAGGTTCTCGTTGACCCAGGTGCGCAGGCGCAGCTTGGAGAGGTCGACGCTCCGGGCATCGATCAGCCGCGGACCGAGGGGGGTGAAGCCGTCGAGCCCCTTGGAGCGGACGTTGGAGCCGCGGTCGGCGTAACGCAGGTCGTAGACGCCGAAGTCGTTCGCGGCGGTGAGGTGGGCCACGTAGTCCCACCCGTCGGCCGGGCGGACCCGGCGGGCGCGGCGGCCGATGACCAGCGCCACCTCGCCCTCGAAGGCGAGCAGTTCGCAGCCGGGCGGGCGCGCGACCGGATCGCCGCTTTCGGCCAGCGAGGAGGAGGGCTTGAGGAAGTACGACGGCCAGGCCGGCATCGTACCGCGCTCGGCCGCGCGGCTCCGGTAGCTGGAGTGCACCGCGACGACCTTGCCGGGGACCCGTTCCAGGGCTGCCATCGTGCGCAGAATCATATCTGGAGGGACCGGATGTGGGCGCGGTCGCCGTCATGGTCGAGGATGGCGAGGACATCGACGGGGCCGCCGTGGGCGCCGATGGCGTGCGGGATAGCGCCGCGCACGACATCACGCCGTGGCCTGCAGGAATCGCGTAGCGTCGCAGGCATGGATCAGCATCTGCACGATCACCACACCGACCCCTCCGCCGACGACTGGGCGGCCATGGCCGACCTGCTGGATCTGGACGGCGAGGTGCTGCACGCGTATCTGTCCGACGCTATCGCTTGGGTCCACCAGGTGGCGGCCGGGCGGCCTGTACGGCGGATCCTCGACGTCGGGTCCGGGACGGGGAACGGCGCCCTCGCGCTGGCCAGGCAGTTCCCCGGGGCCGAGGTGATCGCGGTGGATCAATCCGGTGACCTGCTGGCCCGGCTGCGGGCCAGGGCCCGCGACCGCGGGCTGGACGACCGGGTGCAGACCGTCGAGGCCGACCTGGACCAGGCCTGGCCGGCGGTCGGCCCCGTGGACATGACCTGGACGTCGATGGCCCTGCACCACCTGGGCGACCCGGACCGGGCGCTGCGGGGCATCTTCGCCGCTACGCGTCCCGGCGGGCTGCTGGCGGTGGCCGAGAGCACCGCCCCGATGCGCTTCCTGCCCGACGACGTCGGTCTGGGCCGCCCCGGGCTCGAGGCACGGGCCCAGGCCGCGGTGGCCGAGCACCACTCCGGGACGATGCCCTACCTGGGCGCGGACTGGGGTCCGCTGGTGGCGCGGGCCGGGTTCACGGGCGTGGCCGAGCGGGCGTTCGGCATCGAGCTAGGCGCCCCGCTGCCCGGGTCCGCGGGCCGTTACGCCCAGGGCTACCTGCGGCGCGTACGCGGCCATCTGGACGGCGCGCTGGCCGCCGACGACCTGGCCACGCTCGACGTGCTGATCGGCGACGACGGGCCGGGTAGCGTCCTGCGGCGCCGGGACCTGGCCATCCGCAACACGCGCACCATCTGGACGGCCACCCGGCCATGACCTGGCCCGGGCTGTGCACGGCGGGGCCGTCGCGGCTCGGCTACGGTGCCGGAGGGCGGACGGCCCGGTTAGCCTGTGGTGGTCGGGCTGGCGACGCTTGAGGGAGACGCGATGGACCGCAAACAGCGCATCAGCTACCTGCCGCTCGAGGCGATGGACGAGGAGATGCGGGCCGAGATGGACCGGTGCATGCGCGAGGGCACCCCCCGGCCGGAGAGTTCGGCGGTGCGCGCGCACGTTCCCGCCTGCTTCTGGGCTTTCGCCCGGTCGTGGGAGACGATCTTCCGCGACGGAGTATGCGATCACGCCATCAAGGAGCTATGCCGCGTGTACGTGTCGCGCTCGGTGAAATGCGAGTACTGCGGGAACCAGCGCTCGGAGAAGGCCAGGACCCAGGGCCTGAGCGAGGGGCAGTACGACGACCTGCTCAACTTCGAGAGCTCGGCCGGGCTCGGCGAACGCGAGAAGGCGGCGCTGGCCTACGCGGAGGCGATCACCTGGCACCTGGACGCCGACGATGCGCTGTGGGAGCGGCTTTACCAGTACTTCTCCGAGCCCGAGCTGGTCGAGCTCGGCTGCTTCATCGCCCTGACCATGGGCCAGCAGAGCTGGCTGCGGCTCCTGAACATCGAGCACCACGAGGTGCTGGCGGGGACGGCCGCCTCGATGGCGCCGGGTTTCGGCACACCGCAGGCGCTCGCCGCCTCCAAGGCAGCGCAGGATTACTGGGCGCGGAAGCCAGCCACCTGAACCGGCCGGGCCGGTCGTACGCAGCGCCCCTGAGCCTGGGCCGCGAGGGGGCACGCTATCCTCGGCGCTATGCGACTGGCCACCATCCGGACTGAGTACGGGACGACCGCGGCGCGGCTGGACGGGGACGTGCTGGTCCCGCTGGACGCGGCTGACGTGGGCGAGGTGCTCGCCGCGGGCGGGCTCGGGCGGCCGCGGGAGGGCGCGGCGCCGGTGCCGGCCGCCGAGGCGGACTTCGCGCCGGTCGTGCCGCGGCCGGGCAAGATCATCTGCGTGGGGCTGAACTACCGGGCGCACATCCTGGAGACCGGGCGGGACCTGCCGCAGTACCCGACGCTGTTCGCCAAGTTCGCCGACACCCTGACCGGCGCGCGGGATGACCTGGTGCTGCCGTCGGTGAGCGAGAAGGTCGACTGGGAGGTCGAGCTCGGCGTGATCATCGGCCGGCCGGTGTACCGGGCCACGGCGGCCGAAGGCGAGGCCGCCATCGCCGGGTACACGGTGGTCAACGACGTGTCGATGCGGGACTGGCAGTCCCGGACCCTGCAGTGGCTGCAGGGCAAGATGTTCGAGCGCACCACGCCGGCCGGGCCCTACCTGGTCACCGCGGACGAGACCGGGAGCGCGCCGGACCTGGAGGTCAGGTGCGAGGTCGACGGGGTGGTCATGCAGCAGTCGCGGACCTCGGACCTGCTATTCGGCGCGGCGGAGATCGTCGCCTACGCGAGCCAGGCGGTTACCTTGCGACCCGGCGACCTGATCGCGACCGGCACGCCGGGCGGGGTGGGCAACGCCCGCAAGCCTCCCGTCTACCTGCAGCCCGGCAATGTGCTGCGGACGTGGATCGAGGGCCTGGGCGAGTGCGTGAACCAGTGCGTCGCGGAGAAGGACGGCTAGGCGTCGTTGCGTGGCGCGGGGCCCGCGCCACGGTCCGTTCGGCAGAAAAGTATTCTCCGGTCTGACCGGAAATGCTGACCCTCCTCGGGTGGGGTCAGGCCATTATCCCGTGATGGGCACGTCGTGCCACAGGCCGCCGTTCAGGTTGATGTTGTTGCCGCTGGCCGAGCCGGGCGCGCTGTCGGCGACATAGGTATACAGCGGATGGCCGTCGTAGGTGGCCTGCTTGGTGCCGTCGGTCCGGGTGATAGTGCCGAGCGTGCCGGTGACGCCGGGCCCGGCCGACGGGGTTCCGGTCACCGGGGGCCAGTAGGCGGCGCAGCTGCCGTAGCAGGCCGATTTGGTCGAGGTGTCCGGGGCGAACCAGTACACGGTGAGCCCCCGGGAGTTGGTGAGCAGGTTGACCCCGCCGATGGTCCGGGCCTTCAGGACGTCCGGGCCGGTCGCCACGGGCTGGCTCTTGGGTGTGGCGACGGCCGCGAAGAGCAGCGCGAGCGCGACGACCGAGGCGACCGCGACCGCGGGCAGCAGGCGGCGGCCGAGGTTCAAGGCGGACGGCAGGCCGGGCGCGGCGGCGACGGCCAGCGTGGCGAAGGCGGCGACGTCGATGATCCCGGCCCAGATCCCGGCCGCGGTGCGCACCTCGGTGAAGCCGAACAGGCCCACCCACAGCGACAGCAGGTAGCCGCCCAGCACGCTCACCGCGAACAAGGCGCCGGCCGCCTCGGCCACCCAGTTGCCGGTGATCAGGATCGCGGCGGCCAGGACGAACGCGGCGATCACCTGCAGCAGGAACAGCGGGCCGATGGTCGGTATGGTCCGGTAACCGGTCAGGTACAGGTCAAGGTGAATGGCACCCGACGCGACCAGCAGTGCTGCCCCGACGATCCCTAGCCAGGACCGCCGGGGCCGCGACGACCCCTCATGGCTCCCCATACCTGTCACCACGTGCTCCCGGGACCGCAGGTTCAAGATGCTCTATAACGGAATGGACGCGCCTTCACTGAGGGTACTGCTCGTGGCCGGCCCACAGCTCGAGCCACTCCTCCTCAGTCAGGACGTGATCCCCTCTCGGGTGAGCGCGTGGGTGAGGGCGCGGACCGACGCGGGGACACCGATGCCCGCGCGCAGGTCGGGAGCGGGCTGCGGGTCGCCGTACTGGACACGGAAGGGGATGACGCCGGCCCAGGTGCTGCCCGCCACATCGTCGGCGGGGTCGGTGGGCCAGGCGCCCGAGATCTTCAGCGACCAGTCCTGGATCGGCATGGCCAGCACCATGGTGGCGGCCAGTTCGCGGCGGCGCGTGGCGCGGATCTCGGCGCGCCGGCACTTCATTGCCGCCGGGCACCTGGCCTCTCACCTGGCCCGGGCGGCGCGGACCTACGCGGGCCGCCGGCGCGCGCTGATCGCGGGACTGCGCTCGATGGGGCTGCGGATCACCGGCGTGGACGCGGGGCTGCACCTGGTCGCCGACCTGCCGCCGGGTGCCGACGAGGCCGAAGTGCAGCGGCGCCTGGCCGAGGCGGGCCTGGCCGTGGACGTACTGGGCCAGTTCAGCACGGCGCCGCTGCACCGGCGGGCGCTGGTCTGCGGTTACGCGCTGCTGCCGGAGACCCAGGCCGCGGCCGCGGCGGCCGCCATCGCCGAGTCGCTGGCCGCCATTCTGTAGCCTCAGTCGCTCCTCAGTAGCCTTGGCCTGGGTCGAGCAGCCCGAGGAGTTCGGTTCCGGCGGCCAGGCGCCGGACGTTCTCGGTGATCCGGCGGGCCAGCAGGGGCTGGGTCATCTCCTCGGTGTCGGCGGTATGCGGCGTGATGAGGCAGTTGTCCAGGTCCCAGAGCGGGTGGCCGGCCGGAAGCGGCTCCGGGTCGGTCACGTCCAGGGCCGCGCCGCCGATCTGGCCCGCGCGCAGGGCGTCGACCAGGGCCTCGGTGTCGACCACGCCGCCGCGGGCCACGTTGACCAGCCAGGCGTCCGGCGCCATGGCGGCCAGCTCCGCCCGGCCGATCAGGCCCCGGGTCTGCGGGGTGAGCGCCAGCGTGACCACGACGGCCCGCGCGCCGGGCAGGACGTCGGTCAGCCGGTCGGTGGTGACCGTCCGGACAGCACCGGATACGGGTTCGGGGTGCCGCCGGACGACGGTGACCGGGGTCCCGAACGGCTCAAGCAGGCGCATCAGCACAGCGGCGATGCCGCCCGCGCCGAGGATGGTGACAGGCTGACCGAACAGGGTCTCCCCGGCTGGCTGGCCCCAGGTCCGGGCCCGGGCCCGGACCTTCAGCAGGCGCAGGCCGGCCAGGGTCAGCGCGAGCGCGTGCTCGGCGACCGGTTCGGCGAACGCGCCCTTGGCCGAGGTCCAGCGCCGCTGCGGGTCGACCGCCCCGGCCTGGAACGCTCGCTCCACCCCGGCCTGCGGCAGCTGGACCCAGGTGATCTTCGGCCGGGCGGCCAGCACGGAGCGCAGGGCGTCCATGGCGTCGCCGTCCGTCCAGACCAGCCCCTCGGGGTCCTGGTCCAGCGGGACGACCTGCCCGCCACCGCTGCGGATCGCCTCCGCGGCCCAGGGCGCAGGCTCGGGCCCGACCGCGATGCGGGGCGCGTTCATGACCACGACCGTACCGCGGCCAGGGTGAGCCCGTAGCCCGGGCCTCCCGGGCCAGGGTGGCCAGGACGCGCGGCGCGGGTCACGCCGGGTCGAGCAGGTGCCGGCCGGAGACGACCTGGGCGGACAGCTCGCGGTACCCGTAGTCGTCGAACAGGACGGTGAGCCGGTCGGCTTCGGCCTCGAGTACCAGTCCGGGACCCCACTGGTGGTGCGTGACCCGCTCGCCGGGCGAAAACAGGCCGGCCTCCACGACCGGCCGGGACAGGCCAGCGTCGCAGTTATCGCAGTTCTGGCAGGCCTGCGAGACCGCCTCGCCGAAATACTGCAGCAGGAACCGGCGCCGGCAGTCGGTCATCTCCGCGAACCGGCGCATCATCTCCACCCGGGACCGTTCGACCGAGCGGTGGTGCCCGGCCAGTTCCACGGCCCGGGCCGCGGCCTGCGCCGGGGCGGGGCGGCCGGGGCCGGCTCAACCTGGCGGCCGAGCCGGACCGCGCCGACCGCCTCCAGCACGTTGAGCAGTTCGGCGAGCCGCCCGGGCGGCATCTGGGTGCGGGCGGCGAGCTCGCGCCGGGTCAGCGGGCGGTCCACCGCGGCGGCCACCGCGGCCAGGTCGTCCTGATCGGGCATCCCGGCGGCGAAGAAACGGACCAGGCCCAGGTCCTCGGCCCGGTAGCAACAGATGGCGGCGGCCGGGCGGCCGTCACGGCCACAGCGCCCGATCTCCTGGTAGTACTCATCCAGCGAGCCGGGCACCGAGGCGTGTACGACGAAGCGCACATCGGGCCGGTCCATGCCCATGCCGAACGCGCTGGTGGCCACGATGGTGGCGCCGCCTTCGAAGACCCGCTGAGCGGCCAGCCGGTCGGCCCGGGCCAGGCCGCCGTGGTAATAACCGACGCCGAGCAGCCCGGCGTAGGCCTCGGCCTGGCCCCGGGTCGCGGTGTACACCAGGCCTGCGCCGGCCTGCTCGCGCGCCGCGGCCAGCACGGCCGCCCGCTGGTCGTCGGCACGGTGGAAGGAGCGTACCGCCAGGTGGATCTCGGGCCGGTCGAAGTCGCGGATGACCTGGCGCGGATCGCGTAGGCCGAGCCGGCTGGCGATCTCCTGGCGGACCGGCGGGGCGGCGGTGGCGGTCAGCGCGGCCACCGCGGGCCGGGCCGGGAACGCCTCGATGATCCCGCCCAGCCGCAGGTAGTCGGGGCGGAAGTCGTGACCCCAGGATGCGATGCAGTGCGCCTCGTCGACCGTGAACAGCCGCACCGGTGCCTGGGCCAGGTGGTCCCGCACGTCGTCGCGGGCCAGCTGTTCCGGTCCCAGGAAGATGAAGCCGGTCCCGCCGCTGGCCAGCAGCGCCTCGGCCTCCCGGCGGGCGGGCGCGCCGGACAGCGCATTGACCGTGATGGCGGTCAGGCCCCGGGCCCGGAGCGTGTCGGCCTGCTCTCGCTGCAGGGCCAGCAGCGGGGACACCACTACGGCCGGGCCGCCCAGGGCGACCGCGGCGATCTGGTAGATGGCCGACTTCCCGGCGCCGCTGGGCAAGATGGCCAGGCAGTCCCGGCCGTCGGCCAGCGCGGCGGCCGCCTCCAGCTGACCGGGCCGCAGCTCGGGATAGCCGAGGACGTCGCGGGCGATCTGCTGGACCCGGGCCGTGGTCTCCATGGGAGCCATCCTGCCCGGAGCGCTCCGGTATGTGCACTCCGGGCCGGTGCGGTCAGTGGGGAAGCGGGGTCATTCGTTTCTGGCGACCTCGGGTCCGGTGATGCGCTTCAGCAGCGGGAAGGTGGCCGCGATGATGCCGAGGGACACCAGGATCCCGCCCGCGGCGAGGAGGTAGTAGGCGGCGCCGGGCGCCACCATCGAGTGGTGCTGCGCCACGGAGGCGTACTCCGCGGCGGCGGCGAACCCGGTGCCGATCGCGACGGCGGCCACGGCGAGCAGCGGGAGGGCGCTTTCCAGGGCGACGACGCGGCGCAGCGTGGCGAGCCGGGCGCCGGTGAGGCGCAGCAGGCTAAACGGCCGTTTGCGGTCGGCGAGGCCGGCCGCGATGGCCGCGGCGAGCGTGCAGCCGGCGATCGGCAGGCTGACCAGGATCACCGTGTTCGCGAGCTGCTGGTAGGCGTTGTTGGCGGAATTA
Organism: uncultured Actinomycetes bacterium; assembly: GCA_963742795.1. Taxonomy (GTDB): domain Bacteria; phylum Actinomycetota; class Actinomycetes; order Streptosporangiales; family Streptosporangiaceae; genus Palsa-504. The sequence continues at coordinate 98,936 of CAVUNL010000010.1, read as the reverse complement.
TCCTGGTTGATCACCTCGCCGATGGTGGACGGCCCGCCGGGGGCGGAGTACCCGGGTGCGTTCTCCAGCACCGTCCTGGCCCGTTCGATGGCTGGCACGGAGCCGTTCGTCCCCACGTTGATGGCGTCGACTCCGGAAGTGTCAAGGCGCGAGGCCGGGACGTTCACGGCCGGCCAGGTGATCCCGGCCGACGTCGCGGCGTCCAGGGGGCCGGCGAACCCGTCTTCCGGGAACGCCGCCGCGATCGCCCCGGCCGGGCAGCGGCCCAGGGCGGGAACGGACGCGAGCTGCGCGCACGAGATCACGCCCGCCGGAATCGGGACAGCCTGGCCGGACCCAAAGGTGCCGAGGTTGTGGAAGGTCCCGGGGAGGGCCAGCCCCGGGTCCGCGCGGACCACGGCGACCCCCTGGACGCCCGGAGTCCGGCGCAACTGGGCCACGAGCGGCGCGGCGGGCGCGGCCGGTCCCGAGCCTGACTTGCCGGGCTCTTGCGCGGACGTGAACATGCCCGACGCCGCCAGCTGGTCGGTCACCACGGCCGCGGCCGCGGGGGAGGCAGACTGGGTGGAATCCTTGGCGTCCTGCGTGGTAATGCTCACCACGGCGACGGTGGTGACGAACAGCGCGAGCACCAGGCCGCTGACGGCACGGAAGGCGGCCCTCGGGTCGTCGGCCAGACGCCGGGCGGCGATCAGCGCGCCAGGATGGCTGGTCCGCCGGGCCAGGACCCGGGCCGCGGCCATGGTAAGCCACGGGCCGGCGATGACCAGCCCGACGATGATGAGCAGGAAGCCGGACAGGAGCGCCCAGATCTCCGCGCCCGGGGAGGCCGGGGTGCCGTGCACGACGAAGAAGCCGAGCTCCGCGAGGCCGGCCAGCAGGGGCAGCACCCGCCAGGCCCGCGGCGGCGCCGGCGTGGTCCGGCGGGCGACGCCGAGCGGGGAGATGTGCACCCGGCGCAGAGCCAGCCGGGCCGCCACGGCGGCGGCCACGGGGACGCCGATCGCGACCGCGAGGATGTCGGGCAGGCTGAGCGACATGTCGGCGGGGAAGAACGGCTCGCCGAGGAACGGGATGGCAGCGACCGGGGCGCGCAGCAGGAAGAAGATCCCGAACCCGGCCGCCACGCCCAGGATCGCGGCCGCCGTCGATTCGGTGGCGGCGAGCAGGGAGACCTGCCTGCGGGTCGCGCCGACCAGGCGCATGGCCGCGAACCGCTGCTCGCGGCGGGCGGCCGACAGCCGGGTCGCGGTGGCGATGAAGATCAGTACCGGGGCCAGCATGGCCAGCGCCACGACAGACAGGATGAGGTCGATTCCGCTGGACTGAATTCCCGCCTCAGGCGGGCTGTAGTTCAGGCCCTTGGGGTTCGCCTGACCCGAGAAGCTGCGGGACAGCGTCGTGGCGATCGACGTCACCGGCGCGCTGCCCGGGGTGCCCGCCAGCTGCGCCGGGGTGTGCCCGACGACGATGACCAGTGAGTCCGGCGACGATAGCGCGGCGTCGCCGATCACCCCGGCCAGGCGGCCCGGGTAGCGGTCGGCCAGCTCATCCGCCGGGGTGCTGCGCAGCAGCGCGGCCAGCGCGGGTGAGGCGTAATACTCGCCCGGTCCCGGGTCACGGCGGATGCCTGGCGGCACCGGGGACGAAGCACCGGTGGCGGCCACGTCGAAGCGGAAGATGTTCCGGCCGTCGAAGATGTCGCTGCTGGGGTGCCACCATAGCGGGGCGATGCCGGTCGTAGCCGGGCCCGGGGGCTGGGATGTGGTGGCAGTCCAGAGCCATGCGTGGCTGTTGTTCCAGTTGGTGACCGCGTTGGTCGCGGCCACGGCGGTCAGCAGCAGGCCCACGCCCAGGCCCACGGCGATGGCCAGGACGAGGAACCGGATGACGGCCTCGCGGCCGCCGCTGATCACCAGCCGCAGCCCGAGCGCGATCACGGCTTGGCCCCGGTGAGCGTGCCGACCTTGCCGTCGCGGACGACGACCTCCCGGTCGGCGTAGGCGGCGACCCGGGCGTCGTGGGTGACAAGGATGACGGTGGTGCCCTGCTCGCGGGCGGCGGCGGTGAGCAGGTCCATGACCAGTTCGCCGGACACCGAGTCCAGCGACCCGGTCGGCTCGTCGGCGAACAGCACCTCCGGCCCGGCGACCAGGCCGCGGGCCAGCGCGACGCGCTGCGCCTGCCCGCCGGACAGCTCCCCCGACCTGCGCTGCTCGAGGCCGTCCAGGCCGAGCGTGCCGAACCACTTCCTGGCCGCCGTCATCGCCGGGCCGCGGCGGGTGCCGGACAGCAGCAGGGGCAGGGCGACGTTCTCCTCGGCGGTCAGCTCGGGGACCAGCTGACCGGACTGGAACACGAACCCGAACCGGTTCCGGCGTAGGGCGCTGCGCCGGTCATCGCTCAGCGTGTCCAGCCGCTGCCCGCCGAACCAGACCTCACCCCGTTCGGGGACCAAGATGCCCGCCAGGCAGTGCAACAAGGTGGACTTGCCCGAGCCGCTGGGTCCCATGACCGCGACGATCTCCCCCGGCCGGACGCCCAGCGAGGCGCCGCGCAGGGCCGGCGTTTCGCCGAACGACTTCTCCAGGTTCCGGGCCTCGATGATCTTCGCGGTTCCCGGGAGGTTCGCGGTCATGAGCGTACCTCCCGCGCAAGCAGGTCCAGCCGGGCCGAGGTATGGTCTATCCATCGTAGGTCAGCCTCCAGTCGGTAGAGCGCGTGGTCGGCGAGCAGCAGGTCGAGCAGATTCCCGGCCTGCTTGAGTTCGGTGAGCTCGCGCATCCGCTGCAGGTGCGCGGCCCGCTGGGCGTCCAGGTAGCCGTTGGCCGGGCGGTCGAGCATCAGGGCGAGCACCACCTTGGCGAACAGCTCGCTGGTCAGGTCTGGCTCCGGCGGGGCCGGCTGGGCCAGCCACCGCTCCACGTCGGCGATGCCTTCGTCGGTGATGACGTACCGGCGGCGTTCGGGCCCGGCTCCCTGCTCGACGGGTCCGGCCACCGCCTTTCCGTCCCTGGCCAGCCGGGACAAGGTCGCGTACACCTGGCTGTAGCGCAGCGGCCGGCCCCGGCCGAAGTACGCGTCGTAGTCCCGTTTCAGGTCGTATCCGTGGCTTGGCCCCCGCTCGAGCAAGCCAAGAAGGGTCAGGGGAACACTCATAACCGAGAGAATACCCCAAGAGTATTCTCTCGGGTAGTAGTTTCAGTTGCCGGATTTCAAGTCACGGTAGAAACCTGGCCAGGGACGCGTGCTGATCAGCGGCCGGCCGGGGACCATTCGCCGGCGAGCAGGCTGAGGGTCACGCCGTCCGCGAAGCCGCCGTCGACCCAGGCCGCGTCGCGCGAGGTGCCCTCCAGGACGAAGCCAGCCCGGACGGCGGCCGCGATCATCGCGTGGTTGTCGGCCAGGGTGGTGATCTGGATCCGGTGCAGCCCGCGGACCGAGAAGCCGTAGCGGGCACGCAGGCCGGTCAGCTCTCCGCGTAGCATGCGCCCCTTCATACCGCTACAGCCCGAACCACGGTCCGTTAGGCCAGAAAAAGAAGTGACGGTCGTGGCGAACTCGGCGGGCTGTTCGGCAAAGCACATGGCCAGCATGCCGCGTTGGTCGCGGGTCGATGGGCCGTCGTACCGGCTCCTATTGGTACGGTGCGCCCATCGACCAGCATCGCGCAGGGTGGCGGGCGGCTAGATTTGCCGTAGGAGCTGGCCGGTCACCGTCGACTAAGGAGCAGATCGACATGGCAACTCTCTTCCAAAGGGCCCACGACATTCTCAACGCCAAGGCCAACAAGGCGCTCGACGCCGCGGAAAAGCCCGACGAAATGCTCGACCTGTCCTACGAGCAGATGCTCGACCAGCTCACCAAGGTGCGCCAGGCGCTGGTGTCGGTAGCCGCCTCGCGTAAGCAGATCGAGCTGCAGGAGCAGCAGCTACAGCACTCGGCGGACCACCTGGAGGACCAGGCCAAGCGGGCCCTGGCTATCGGCCGGGAGGACCTGGCCCGGGAGGCGCTGTCCCGCAAGGCCGCGACCCAGGCCCAGATCGACCCCATGGAGGCGCAGCACCAGCAGCTCGCCGAGCAGGAGGAGAAGCTCGAGCAGACCCTGGCGGCGCTGCAGCAGCGGGTCAACACGTTCCGGACCCAGAAGGAGACGCTGAAGGCCCAGTACACCGCCGCCAGCGCCGAGAGCTCGGTGAACGAGAGCGTAGCGGGGATCTCCGGCACGCTGTCCGATTCCGGCGCGGAGCTGGCCCGGGCCCAGGACAAGATCGCCCAGATGCAGGCGCGCGCGGGCGCCCTGGACGAGCTGCTGCAGTCCGGCGTGCTGGAGGACGTGGGCGGCGATACCGACGACATTCAGAAGGAACTCGATCAAGCTGGCACAGATGCCGACGTGGAAACCGAGCTGGCCGCGCTGAAGGCACAGATCGGGCCGGGCAGCGCGCCGCCGGAGCTGACGAGCGGCGAGAGCAGCGAGAGCAGCAGCTGAGCCGGGCTTGAGGCCGGGCTGACCTGGGCTGAGCCGAGGCTGGGCCGATCTGAGCCACGCTTACCTGGGTGTTCCGGTAAACGGGGGCACGATTCTTCAAGAAACCGCCAAGAAATCGTCAAGTCAACCAAATTCGTTTTTAACACCTTTTCTTGGTGGTTTTGGTGCGTTACGCTCACCGAGAGTCAACTCGTGGCGACCCCCAGCTAGCCCGACAAAAGGCGACACAAACCATCATGAGCACGATCTGCTCCTTCGTCCGCGATCGGGCCGAGCTACCGACACCCAAGGAGTTCGAATGCTACGACGATGGTGCATGGCCCTGGCCCTGGCGGCCTTGACGGTCGGCACGGCCCTCACCGCGACCAGCGCGTCAGCCGCGCCGGCCGCGCCGGCCGGCGCGAGGCACTTCTCCCCCGGCGGGCTGGCTAACCTGATGGGCGTGAGCGCCGCGCACACGCGCGGCCTCAGCTTCGAGGCGCAGAGCACGAACTGGTCCGGTTACGCGGGAACCACCGGCCGGTACACCAGCGTCTCGGCGAGCTGGATCCAGCCGGCCGGCATCTGCAGCCGGGGCGACCAGTACGCCGCCTTCTGGGTCGGGCTGGACGGCTTCAACAGCAGCACGGTGGAGCAGACCGGTAGCGAGGTGGACTGCGTCGGGCGCACCGCCCAGTACGTCGCCTGGTTCGAAATGTTCCCGGGTCCCTCGGAGAACTACTCCAACACGGTCAAGGCCGGCGACCACTTCACCGCCACGGTGACCTACCTGAGCGGCGAGCAGTTCAGCCTGTTCATCTCCGACACCACGCAAGGCTGGAGCCACACCACCGACGCGAGCCTGGGCCAGACGCCATCCCTGTCCTCGGCCGAGGCCATCGCCGAGGCGCCGTGCTGTACGGCCAGCGGCGGCATCTTGCCGCTGACGGACTTCGGCACGATGAGCTTCACCGGCACCACGGCCAACGGATCGGCCATCGGCAACGCCGGCGGTCTGACCGAGATCATCATGATCGACAACGCCGGGCGCGACAAGGACACCATCTCCTCGCTGTCCAGCGGAGAGAACTTCAGCGCGACCTGGCTGCGCAGCAACTAGCTGGTTTCCTCGGCCCGGCTGCCTTCGGGTGGCCGGGCCGACGGCTGTCGTGACAGCGGAGGATCACCGGGTGCCGCGGAGGACCTGATGCCAGAATCGCCGGGTCCGCAAGACGCCCAGCCACTGGCCGACGGTCAGCTTCGGAACCGGCTTGTGAATGCACAGGCCACCGCCGCCCGGTAGCAGGCAGGTCCCGGGGCAGTCGCCATAGCAGTGATGGCAGTGAGCGGCGCTCGGCATCTGTCTCCCTGTTCACAGCGATGGTAGCTGTCCGGCACCGAGGAAGGGCGCTGGGCGTGGGTTGGGCGTTTCCCGCGGAGACGTCAGGGGATGCGGAGCCAGACGGCGGTGTCGGCGGGGAGGAGGTCGTCGTCGAGCGGGCCGCTGGCCAGGAGCACGGCGGTGTGAGCGGGCAGGGCGACGGGGCCGGGCGAGAGGTTGGCCACGCAGCACAGGTCGCCGCGGCCGAAGGCGAGCACCCCGGCGGGCGCGGGCAGCCAGTGCAGGGGTCCGTCGCCGAGGGCGGGCTCGGCGTGGCGGCGCCGCAGCGCGGCGCGGTACAGCTCGAGCATGGAGTCCGGGTCGCCGGCCTGCAGCTCGACGGTCAGCTCGCGCCACTCCTTGGGCTGGGGCAGCCAGGGGCGGGACGGTGGCGGTGTTGGCCGGGCCGGCTGCGCTGGCGGGCGTGCTGGCCGGGCCGGCTGCGCTGGCGGGCGTGTTGGCTGGGCCGGCTGCGCCGGCGGGCGGTGAGAAACCGAACGGGGGCTCCAGACCCGCCCAGGGCAGCGGGACCCGGCAGCCGTCCCGGCCGGGGTCGGCACCACCCGTGCGGTACCAGATCGGATCCTGGCGCCGTTCGTCCGGGATGTCCTCGACCTCCCACAGGCCAAGCTCCTCGCCCTGGTACAGGTAGACCGACCCGGGGAGCGCCATGGTGAGCAGCGCCGCGGCGCGGGCCCGGCGGGTGCCCAGCTCCAGGTCGACGGGCTGGCTGTGGTTGCGCCGGTCCAGGCCGAAGGACGTGTCGGCGCGGCCGTACCGGGAAACGTGCCGGTCCACGTCGTGGTTCGACAGGACCCAGGTGGGCGGCGCGCCGGCCACGGCGTGGAAGGCCAGCGTGCTGTCGATCACCTCGCGCAGCCGTGCGGCGTCCCAGGGGCAGCACAGGTAGGGGAAGTTGAACACGGTGTGCAGCTCGTCCGGGCTCAGGTACCTGGCCAGGCGGGCGGCGTCGGCCAGCCAGACCTCGCCGATCAGGACCCGGCCGGGGTACTGGCCGGCCACCGCGCGCCAGGCCCGGTAGATGTCGTGCACGTCGTCGCGGTCGGTGTAGGGCGCCTCGTCGCCAGGCTCTGTATCAGGTAGGCGAGGGTCCTTGGTCAGCAGCGCGGCCGAGTCGATGCGGATGCCGTCCACGCCGCGGTCAAACCAGAACCGCAGTACCGCCTCGAACTCGGCCCGGACCTCCGAGTTGGCCCAGTTGAAGTCGGGCTGCTGCGGGGCGAACAGGTGCAGGTACCACTCGCCGGGCGCGCCGTCCGGCGCGGTGACCCTGGTCCACGCGGGGCCGCCGAAGATCGACCGCCAGTTGTTGGGCGGGAGGTCGCCGACCGGGCCGCGTCCGGGCCGGAACCAGAACCTGGCGCGTTCGGCGGACCCGGGCGCGGCGGCCAGCGCGGCCTGGAACCACGGGTGCCGGTCGGAGCAGTGGTTGGGGACGATGTCAATGATCGTCTTGATGCCGTGCGCGTGACCGTCGGCGATCAGCGCGTCGGCGTCGGCCAGGGTGCCGAAGGCAGGATCGATAGAGCGGTAGTCCGCGACGTCGTATCCGGCGTCGGACTTCGGGGACGGGTACCACGGGGTAAACCAGATCGCGTCGATGCCGAGAGCCGCCAGGTAGGGCAGCCGGGCCCGGACGCTGGCCAGGTCACCCAGGCCGTCGCCGTTGCCGTCGGCGAAGCTCTGCACGTACAGCTCGTAGATCGCGGCACCACGCCACCAGGTGCCGTCCCTGATGTCAGGCAAGGAGAACCTGCTTTCTTCGGTGATTTCGAGAGGTGGCCTCAGCCCTTGAGGCTGCCCGCGGTCAAGCCGGCCAAGATATTGCGCTGGAAGATCAGGAAGAAGATGAGCGTGGGGACCGCGGCCATGGCCGAGGCGGCGAGGACCAGGTTCTGCGGGGTGGTGCTTGACGCCTCCCAGATGCCGACGTTCAGGGTCTCCCGGCTCGGGTTGTAGCCGTACTCGACCAGCAGCGGCCACAGGAAGTCCTTCCACACGGCGACCAGCGAGAAGATCGAGACCACGCCGATGATCGGGCGGGAGATGGGCAGCACGACCGAGCGCAGGGTGCGCAGCGGGGACGCGCCATCGATCGCCGCCGCGGCCAGCAGGTCGCCCGGGATCGAGTCGAAGAACCGCTTGAGCAGGAAGATGTTGAACGCGTTGGCCACCGACGGCAACCAGATGGCGGCCGGGGAGCCGATCAGGTTCAGATGCAGGAGGGGCAGGTCGGCGACCGTGATGTACTGCGGGACGATCAGGACGGTGGCCGGGATCATCAAGGTGGCCAGCATCAGCGCGAAGATGACGTTCCCGAGCACCGGCCGCAGCCGCGACAGCGAGTAGGCCGCGGCTACGTCGAAGACGAGCTGCAGGGCCAGCGCGCCGAAGGCGTAGTACAGGGTGTTGAACAGTAGCCGGCCGAGGCCCACACGGCTCCACGCGGACGCGTAGGTGCCCGGGTGCACGTGCGCCGGGATGATCGTCGGCGGCACCTGGACGGCCTCCTGGGTGGACTTGAGCCCGTCGCTGAACAGGAAGTACAGCGGCCCGATGAAGACCAGGGTGAAGATCACCACGACCAGGGTGAGCACGATCCGGTAGTAGATCCGGCTGCGCGGGCGGTTCAGCTGCGCACTGGAGATGCGCGGCTCGACCGGCCCGGTACGGATGATCCCGTCGGCTCCCTTGGCTCCCCCGGGGCTTCGGCCAGGGCCATAACCGCTGGTCGATTGCCGCTTAACCCGCCATATGGCCGTAATCCGCACTACTGTAGGGAACTGGCTTGCGGCCGGCCCGTTGCGTTACGCGGGGTCCGGGCCGCCGCTAAAGACCGTGATATGTGTAGTTTCGCCGGCGCGTCGTCAGGCAGCAGGTGGGGGTGACTAGTTTGGCTGCGTTGCAAGCCGACGATCCGCAGCGGGTGGGGCCATACGTGCTGCTGGGCAGGCTCGGGAGCGGCGGGATGGGCCGGGTCTATCTGGCCCGGTCACCGGGCGGGCGCCAGGTGGCGGTGAAGGTGATCCGGCCGCAGCTGGCCGAGGACGACAGCTTCCGGGCCAGGTTCGCGCGCGAGGTGTCCGCGGCGCGCAAGGTGGGCGGGCTGTTCACCGCGCAGGTGGTCGACGCCGACCTGGACAGCCCCGTACCCTGGCTGGTCACCGCCTACGTGCCGGGCGCCTCGCTGACCGAAGCGGTGGAACAGCAGGGGCCGCTGCCAGCCACGACGGTGCTGGCGCTGGCCGCGGGGCTGGCCGAAGGGCTGAGCGCGATCCACGCGGCCGGGGTCATCCACCGGGACCTCAAGCCGTCCAATGTGCTACTGGCGCCGGACGGGCCGCGGATTATCGACTTCGGGATCTCCTCCGCGGCGGGCGCCGCCTCGCTGACCGGCACCGGGCTGATGATCGGCTCGGCCGGGTTCATGTCCCCCGAACAGGCTGAGGGGATGCCGGTCGGGCCGTCCAGCGACATCTTCAGCCTGGCCGGCGTGGTCGTCTTCGCGTCGCGAGGAGAAGGGGCGTTCGGGAGCGGGGATACGGCGGCGCTGCTGTACCGCGTGGTCCACGGCACGCCCAACCTGGATCAGGTCCCGGACAAGATCCGGCCGCTGATCAGCCGGTGCCTGTCCCGGAGCGCCGCGGCGCGGCCCACCGCGGCGGAGTTCCTGGCCGAGCTGGCCGCCGTCGACCCTACCGCCGCCGACCTGGCCGACTGGCTGCCGGCCCGGCTCGTGGAGCTCTCCGCGCAGCGAGTCGCGGAGGTCAGCCCGCACGCGGCTGTCGTGGCGGACGCCGAGCCCGCGGTGGAGGCCGAGCCTGTGGTGGAGGCCGAGCCTGTGGCGGAGGCCGAGCCTGTGGTGGAGGCCGAGCCTGTGGCGGAGGCCGAGCCTGTGGTGGAGGCCGAGCTCGCGGCAGCCCAGGCGTATCCGGCGCCGCGGGGATACCTGGGCCAGCGCCGGCCCGGGGCAGGGGCCACAGGAGCCGGGAGGCGGGGCGCAGGTTCCGCCCCCGATGCGGTACCCGAGTCAGCCGGCGTATCCGGGTCTGCAGGGCAGCCAGTGGTATTCGCCGCTCGTGCAGCCGATGCCGCGGCGGCGGACGCGGTGGCCGTGGGCGGTCGGCGCGGCGGCGGCGGTGTGCGCGGTGATCGTCGCGGCCGTGGTCCTGTCGCTCGGCTCCGGCCATCACGCGGCGTCGGCCGGGTCGGGCGTTAGCGCGGGGTCGAGTTCCGCGGCGCCCAGCGTCACGCCGACCCCGACCTTGGGGAACCTGCAGCTCTCCCAGCTGCAGGTGGGCGACTGTCTGAGCGGAACCAACATGGAGCTGAACACCAGCGACCCGTGGCCCAAGCTGACCCAAGCCGTGCCGTGCAACCAGCCACACACCGCGGAAGTGTTCCTGGCCGATGACAACTTCTGGCCGCAGAACGGCCCGTTCCCCGGGGCCAGCACGATCAGCAAGGACGGCACCGCGGCGTGCGACAGCGCCTTCCAAGCCTACGTCGGGATTACCTACAAGAAGTCCATTTACACCTGGACCAACATCATCCCGGACGCCTCGACCTGGCCGACGGGCGACCGCGCGCTGCACTGCGTCGCCTATTACTCAACGTCCAAGCAGCCCGCCGGTGCGACCCTGAACGGCTCGATCAAGGGTTCCCGTAAGTAGCTCCGGGCGGCGCGTCCCGGTTCCCGTGTCGCTGGCGCACATCCCAGCGCGGAGCTGTTTCATGATCATGTACAGTTTTGGGCGCTATTTGACCCAAACTGTTCACGATCATGAGCCGTGCCCGAAATGTCTCAACCTTAAGTTTGGACATAACGGATATAGCGGCAGCATCTCGGGGCAGGGCGGCAGCCGGGGGCGAGCACCACGGTCCGTTCGGAATAAAGGGGTTGAAAACAGGGCAGGCGGGTCAGGCGCGCTACGGTGCTGGGCTGGTCGGGACGTTCGGGGCGGGGCGGAGGCGGGCCGGGCTGATGTCGGGGGCGTCGCGGATGGCAAACATGTCGCGCAGCGCGGTGAGCGCGGCGAGTTCGCCGCAGCGGCCGTGCACGCCGGGGACGGGAGGGGTGGCCGAGGAGCACAGGTAGACGCCGCGGATCGGGGTACGGTACGGGTTCCACTGGATGGTCGGCCGGAATACGGTCTGCTTCATGGTCTGCATGCCGACCGCGATATCACCGCCCACGTAGTTCGGGTTGTGGGCCTCCTCGTCGGCCGCGGTGCGCACGGCGCGGGCCAGGACCAGGTCGCGGAAGCCGGGCGCGAACCGCTCGATCTGCGCCTCGATCCGGTCGGTCGCGTCTACGTCGGACCCGGCCGGCACGTGGGTGTAGGCCCACAGCGTCTGCTGCCCGGCCGGGGCCCGGGACGGGTCGGCGACCCCCGGCTGGACGACCAGCACGTACGGGTTCTGCGGGTGCTTGCCCGCGACGACCTCGGCCTCGGCTATGGCCATCTCCTCGAAGGTCCCGCCCAGGTGCAAGGTGCCGGCCCGGCGGCAGTCCTCGTTGGCCCACGGCACCGGGCCGGACAGGGCGAAGTCGACCTTGCAGACGCCGGGGTTGTAGCGGTAGCGGCGCAGGGCGGCGCGGTACCGGCCGGGTAGCTGGTCGCCGGCCAGTTCGGCCAGGTTCTTGGGCGAGACGTCGAGCAGGACGGCGGTCGCCCTGGGTAGCTCGGCCAGCGAGCGGACCCAGCGGCCGGTCTCGATGCTGCCGCCGGCGGTGACCACCGCGTCCGCCATCGCGTCGGTGATCCGGGCGCTGCCGCCCTCGATCAGCGGCCAGCCCACGCCGTGCGCGAGCACGATCAGCATCAGGCCGATGCCCCCGGTCGGGACGGCGTTGAGCGGCAGCATGGAGTGAGCCGCGGCCCCGCCCATGATCGCCCGCGCCTCTGGCCCGCGCCAGCGCCGGACCAGCGCGGCGGCGGGCAGGATGCCGCGGCTGCCGTACCCGGCCATGACCAGCGGATGCGCGGGCGGGCGGCGCAGCGGCTTGAGCAGTTCCGCGCAGATGTCGTCGACGTGGCGGGCCATCGGGCCGATCAGGCGGCGGTAGGAGCGGCCGTCGGCGCCGAGGCGGGCGGCGGTCTCGGCCACCGAGCGGGTCACGATCGCCGCCCGGCCGCCGTCCAGGGGGTTGGCGAACTCGACCTCCGGTTGCGCGAACCGCACGCCCCGCGCGGCCAGGTCGAAGCGCTGGAAGAAGGACGAGGCCAGGGCCAGGGGATGCGCCGCCGAGCAGACGTCGTGCCGGAAGCCGGGCAGGGTGAGCTCCTCGGTCCGGCAGCCGCCGCCGATCTCCGGCGCGCCCTCGATCACCTGCACCCTCAGGCCTGCCGCGGCCAGGGTGACGGCAGCGGCCAGACCGTTCGGGCCGCTGCCGACTATCACCGCGTCAAGATTCCCCCGCATGACATCTCTCTGTTTCAGGTGGTGGCCTGCTTGTTTCGGCGGAGCCTACGGGCCAGGCCGGTCACCGGAGCCGCCATGGTCTGCAACACGCTGCGGATCATCGAGTTGTGCCAGACGTTGTTGGCGTGACGCCACTGGCGTTTGGTGTCCACGCAGGTGGTCTTGGTCTCCACGACCGGGTTCGGGAGGCCCAGCCGCTCCCCCAGCGCGGTCAGCGTGGCGGCCCAGAACTTGTCCTCCTTGCGATGCCCGCCGAACGTCATCGCGATCTCGTAGAGCGGGTCGTTGGCTCGCATCAGGACCAGGGCCTGCACCACAGTCTCGTCGGCCTCGCGTTCGGCGGAGAAGGTGATCCAGCCCGCGAACATGTGCCCCTGCGGGGTCATCAGGGTGAACGACTCGGCGTCGGCGTAGAGGACGAAGACCCCGGTGGACAGCTTCACGCCGCCGCCGATGGCCAGGTCGAGCAGGGCCACGTCGCCGGGATTGATGCCGGTCAGGGCGCCGGCGAACCGGTTGCCCTTCGGCCAGAACTCGGGAAAGTGCTCTCTCCAGGTGGCGATCGCCTGTTCCGGCGCGATCTCCGGCCCTGCTTTCATGCGGTAGCTCTTCTGCCACATCTTGCCGAAGCCCTGAACCGGTCCGGTGAGCCGCCGGCCCGCGACGTTGGTCCCGCGGACGCCGGCCCGCGGGTCCACCTCGAGCCGGTCAACCTTCCTGGCCCAGCTGGCCGCGTTCCGCGGCCCTGCTGCCTGAGCCGCGTTCCGCGGCCCTGCTTGCCTGAGCCGCGTTCCGCGGCGGGGCGTTGCCCGTCGCCTGCGGCACCGGGGTCGCAGCGGCCTCACGGGCGCTCAGCCCGATCTGCTCCGTCGACCGCACCCGGTCCGGGCCTGCTGTCTCGGTCATGGCCAGCCCCCCTCTCCTTTTACTTGACGACGCCGTTGAGCGCCGATTCCTCGTTGTCGTAGATCGTGATGGCCTCGTCCAGCCGGGTGAGCTCGAAGATCTCCCGGTAGTGCGCGCTCAGCCCGTAGGCGGAGAGCTGCTGACGCTGCCGGTTGGCCCGCACGAGCAGGGTGACCAGCATGCCGATGCCGCCACTGTTCATGTACTCAAGGCCTGCAAAGTTCAGCACGAGCCGGTTCGTCCGGCCGTCGCTGGCGGCCTCGTAGGCTGACATCAGCACGGGCTCGCACGCCGCGGTGACCTCACCCTTGATGTCGACGACCGCCACCTCGTCGCCGATCCGCCGCACATCCATCGTGATCGTCGGTGCACTCATCTGATTTCCTCCCCTTAATGACCCTTTTATGTTCGTTAGCGTGCCGCTCTACGCGGCTGGTCCGGTGAGCTGGCTGACGGCGTGGTCGAGGTCGGGAAAGAGCTCGATGAAGTCCGACAGCCTGGTGATGTCGAAGATCTCGCGATAGTGCGGGGACAGCCCGCTGGCGACGACCTTGCGGCGTTCGGCCCGGGCGCGGGCCAGCACGCTGACGATCAGCGCGATGCCGGTGGAGTTGATGTAGTCCACCGCGGCGAAGTCGAGCACGACCGTGCCCAGGTCCGCGTGGGTGCCGACCGCGGTCTGGTACGCGTTGGTCAGCACGTCGGCGGCGGACCCGTCGACCTCACCGGAAAGCTCAATGACGGCGGCACCGGGCAGCACCCGGGTCGTGGCCTCACACATGCTCGCCATGTGCAGCACCTCCAGTTCGCATGGTCAGCCAGATGGTGTGCCGCTGGCCATTGATGGTTATGTCCATGGCGTCGACCATGTTGCGGATGAGGAAGAGGCCCCAGCCGCGCGGGCTCTGCCCGCCGTCCAGCTTCTTGAGCAGATCGGGCTGCTCGGCCGGCTTGGGTGTGCTGGACACCTCGCCGCCTTGGTCGCTGATGGCGACGACGATCTCGTCGCCGTTCTGGGTGACCTCGACCTCCACCGGGATCTCGGCGCGGTTCCCGTTGCCGTGCTCGATCGCGTTCATGGTGGCCTCGGCCACCGCGGTCTTGAGCTTCTCCAGCCGGGAGTCGGACAGGCCAAGCCCTTGCACCGTCTCCGCGACCCGGGCCAGCGCGAGGCGCTCGTTGCCGGGTTCGCTTGGCAGCTCGAACGCATCGAGCCTGCGGGGGGCGGGGCGGGCTACCTGAGTCATCGCGTTTGCTCCTAGTACCGCGTGTCCTGGTGCCGCGCATCCTGGTGCAGGGCTTGCGTTTGCAGGGCTTGCGTTTGCAGGGCTTGCGTTTGCAGTGCTTCCGGGTGCAGTGCTTCCAGGTGCAGTGTCTTCTGGGTGCAGTTCTTCTGGGTGCCGTGCTTCCTGGCGCCAGGCGGACGGCGAGCGCTGAAGCGAGACCAGCGTGATGTCGTCCTCCTGCTCGTGATCGGGACCGGTGAAGCTACCGAGCTCGGTCAGGCACAGATCGATCAGCCCCTCGCCCGACGGGCCCTTACCCACCAGTGCCGACACCCGCGGGAAGCCGAACATCTCGCGGTCCGGCGCGTGCGCCTCGGCCAAGCCGTCGCTGTGCAGCAGGGCGCAGTCACCCGGCTCGAACTGGAAGCTCATCTCCTCGTACGAGCTGCCCTGCATCAGACCTAGCGGCATGCCGCGGGCGCGCAGCTCTTGCACGCCGCTCTGGGTTCGCACGTACGGGACGTCGTGGCCGGCGTTGGCGAACTCCACCTCGCCGCTGGCCGGGTCCAGGACCAGGGCCAGGCACGTGACGAACATGTGGGCCGGGATGTCGACGCAGAGCATGTCGTTGACGTGCCCGAGGACCTTGCCCGGCGAGATCAGCCGCGGCGCGGCGTCCCGCAAGAGCGAGTGCGTGCTGGCCATGACCAGGGCCGCGGGCACGCCCTTGTCGGTCACGTCGCCGACCACGAACATGACCCGGCCGTCCGGCAGCGGGATGAAGTCGTAGAAGTCCCCGCCGACGGTCCGGGCCGGGCGGTAGAACGCGGCTACGTGCCAGCTCGGCAGGTCAGGCAGCTCCTTGGGCAGGAACTGCTGCTGGATGAGCTGCGCGATCTTCAGTTCCTGGTCGAGCCGCTCACGCTGACGGGCTTCGGCCTGCTGCTGGCGGACCAGCTGGCCGACCCGCATGGCGGGAGCTGCGTAGCCGGCCAGGGAGTTGAGCAGGCGCAGGTCGTCGGTTGAGTACCCGCGCTCGGACCTTCTCGGGCCGAGGCTGAGCAGGCCGACCAGACTGCCCGACGAGATGAGCGGGACGACCAGGACCACGCCGGCCTCCTGCAGGGCCTTCAGCGCCGGGGACTGGAGCTGAAGGGCGGTGATGTCCACCGCGCTGGCCGCGCTGAGCAGGTACCCGATCAGCGGGTCGTTGGAGGCCAGGTCCAGCTCGGGCCCGGCCGCCACCACGCTCGGCGCGATCGGCACGATGTCGGCGGCGGCGGGCGCCGTACGGCGCAGCCAGTTCCGCCGGCGGGCGGCATTGTTGCTATCCGTGGCGTCGTCAGCGGTGCTGTCCGTGGCATCGTCTGCGGTGCCGTCTGCGGTGCTGGTCTCGGAGCCGGCCGACATCGGGCCGCCTGGCTCGGTGCTGCCTGGCTCCTGCCAGTCAGCCTCCGTGACCCCAGGCGTCCCCCCGGACGCCCCACCAGACGTTGGTGCCGTCATCGGCTCCGACGTCAGCTCAGACGCCCCCCCGGGCGTTACCTCCGTCTCACGGGATACAGGTGCGGTCCCGCTGGTACTCCCCATCTGTTGCGTCATGTCACACTCCGGGTTCGCGGCTCGTCTTGCGACGCACCTTCACCATAGAAAGATTGCGATACGGGATCGTTACGGCCGTCAAGTCTTCCGGTGTGTTTTTTTCGCCCATGCGTTACGGTGAGCCCGTTGGAGGTGGCTGATGACGGAGCTGAGGCTGGCGTTGCTCGGGCCGCCGGTCGTGCTGCGCGACGGTCTCCCGGTCACTTTCGACACCAGAAAGGCCGTCGCGCTGCTGGCGCTGCTCGCCGTGACCGGCCGCGAGCACAGCCGCGAGCAGCTCGCTGACCTGCTGTGGCCAGAGGCCGACAGCGTCAAGGGCCGGGCCTCGCTGCGGCGCACCCTGTCGGTCACCGCGGCCGCCATGGGCGCGGGCCTGACCATCAGCCGGGCGGCGGTGAACCTCGAGCTCGCCGCGGTCCAAGTGGACGTGCGCGAGTTCGAGACACTGATCGCTCGGGCGGACGCCGAGTCCCTGGAGCGGGCGGTCCAGCTGTACCGGGATGACTTCCTGTCGGGTTTCGTCCTGCGCAGCTGCCCGGACTTCGAGGAGTGGCAGTCGTCGGTGGCCGAGGGACTGCGGCAGGCACTGGCCCGCGGGCTACAGCGGCTGGTCGCGGCGTGCATCGCGGACGGTGATCTGGAGCGCGCCACCGGGCATGCCCGGCGCTGGCTGCAGCTCGATCCGCTGCACGAGCCCGCCCATCAGGCGATCATCAGGCTGCACGGCTGGGCCGGCCAGCGTTCGGCGGCGATGCGGCAGTACCGGTCGCTGGTCCGGGTGCTGGACCGGGACCTGGCCGTTCGGCCGCTGCCGGAGACGACCCGGCTGTACGACGACGTGCGGGCCGGGCGGCTGGAGCCGCCGCCGGCGCCTTCGGTGGTCCGGGCCGCGGAGCCGCCTGCCGCCGCGACCTCAGCCTCAGCGACCCCAGCCTCAGCGACCTCAGCCTCAGCGACCTCAGCCTCAGCGACCTCAGCGACCTCAGCCTCCGCAGCGGCCGACGAGGCTACGGCGCCTTCCGAGCTTGCTGGCGCGGCCGGGATCTGGCCGCTGGTCGGGCGGGAGGCCGAACTGGCCACGCTCCGCGCGGCCTGGCAGGCGACCGGCGCAGCGGGCTGGGTGGTGGCGATCGCCGGGCAGGCCGGCATTGGTAAGACGCGGCTGATCGCCGAGTTCCGGACCGAGGCGACGAAGCCGCCGGGGCCTGCGGTGGTGCTGGCCGCCCGCTGCCACGACGGCGAGACCACGCTGCCGTTCGTGCTGGCCGCGGATCTGCTGCGGACCGCGCTCGCGGTGCGGCCCGATCTGTCCGACGTGCTCCCGGCGCAGACGGCTGCGATGGCCGGACGCCTGGTGCCGGCCCTGGCCGCGGCCCACCCGGACTCGGTCGCGCCCGCGCTGGACAGCCCGGTGGCCGTGACCCGGCTGTACGCCGCGATCGCCGACACGCTGCGGACCGCGATCCTGGGCGCCGACGCGGACGCGGACGCCAAGGGGCCGGCCGGGGTGGTCGTGGTCGAGGACGTGCAGTGGGCGGACAGCTCGTCGCTCGGGCTGCTCGCCTACCTGGTGCGGCGGCTGGCCGACTGGCCGCTGCTGCTGGTGCTGAGCTGGCAGGCCGAGCAGGCCGGGAGGCTGCGGGTGCTTCGCACCGCGCTCAGCGAGGCCGAGGACCAGTCGATGGGCGAGATGATCGAGCCGGGGTTGCTCGGGCCGGAGGCGATCGCGGCGCTGCTGGACCTGGACGGGATGCCGCAGGTCGAGGTGGATCGCCTGATGGCCGAGACGCGTGGGCTGCCCATGCTGGTCCGCGAGTACATCGAGGCGCTGCGGTCGGCCGAGGACTCCGCCGAGCCGGGCGCCCAGGGGCCCGAGCAGGCCGACTGGTGGCCGCCCGCCAGCGTCCGGGACCTGTTGCGGGCCCGGCTGCAGACGGTCAGCGAGCCGACCCGCCAGATGCTGACCGCGGCCGCGGTACTCGGCAGCGACAACGACGCGGACCTGCTGCGCGCGGTCAGCGGGCGAGGCGAGGACGAGATCGTCGAGGCGATCGACGAGGCGCTGGCCCGGTCGCTGCTGACCGAGATTCCCCCGCCCGCCGCGGGCCAGGCGCCCTCCTACGGGTTCCCGTACGAGGCGCTGCGCCGGACCGCCTACGAGTCGGCCACGCTGGCCCGGCGCCGGCTGCTGCACGGCCGGGCGGCGGACATCTTGACCCGGAGGTACGAACGGGACCCGGCCACCACCCGGGCCGCGACGGTGGCCGACCACCTGCAGCTGGCTGGGCGGGATGCCGAGGCCGCGCAGTGGTGGTGGCGGGCCGCGCAGGTGGCCCGCGAGCTGTACGCGCACGCCGAGGCGTACGCGCACCTGGTCCGCGCCCTGGCGCTCGGCTACCCGCAGCTGCCCGGGCGGATCGCGCTGGGCGAGGTGCTGGTGGTGCTCGGCCGGTACCGGGAGGCGCTTGCCGAGTTCGAGACCGCCGCGGCGCTGGCCGGGGCGGGCGTCAGCGAAGAGATGGGCGACGAGGCCGGCACCTCGGCCAGCGACCGGGCGGTGCAGGCCAGCATCGAGCACAAGCTGGCCGACGTACACCACCGGCTGGGCGACTGGGACCTGGCCGAGGCGCACCTGGCCGTGGTCACCGAGCTGGTTGCCTCCGCCGAGCCGGGCCGGCTGGCCCAGGCCGAGGCCGACCGGGCTGTGGTCGCGTACCGGCGGGGCGACGCCGAGCAGGCGGCGGCGTTCGGCCGGGCCGCGCTGTCCTGCGCCCGGGCCGCCGCCGACCGCGGCGCAACCGCGCAGGCACTCAACGTCTTGGGCATGCTGGCCGCGCGGGCCGGGGACACCGCCGCGGCCGAGACCTACCTGCGGGACAGCCTGGCCGAGGCGCGTCAGCTGCCCGAACTCGGCGCCGCGGTGGCCGCGCTGAACAACCTGGCCCGGCTGCTGGCCGAGACGAGCCGGAACCGCGAGGCACTCCAGGTCGCGGCCGAGGCGCTCGAGCTCGGCAGCGAGCTCGGCGACCAGCACCGGGTGGCGGCCCTGCACACGAACATGGCCGACCTACTGCACGCGGACGGCCAGGGCGACGCCGCCATAACCCACCTGAAGGAGGCCGCCCGGCGGTTCGCCTCGGTCGACGTGGGCGACGCGCCGCGGCCGGAGATCTGGATGCTCGTGGAATGGTAGCGGGCGGTTCCGCGCAGACGATCCGCGGTCACCATGCACACCACGGTACCGGGCGACCGTTCCGGCATCGTTACGGCTCAGCGTCGGCTGGAGGAGGGTCCAGGGAGCCAGACCGAGACGTGGGCGGGCTCGAAGGCCTGCTGGACGGCCGCGGTCAGTTCTCCCTGAACCGAGGCCGGGTCCACCGACTCGCGCAGCCGGCCCGCGAAGGCGGCCACCGTTGCCTCGGCGTCGTAGTGCGCCCGGTTGAACCGCCGGTCCACCAGCTGCTGGATCCGCCGGCGCAGCGGGTTGAACAGCACCGCGGCGATCAGGGTCGAGCCCGCCACGCTGACCGAGCCGGACAGCGGCAGGACATGGGTGGCCAGGAGGACAGCGCCCGCGTACACGCCGATGATCAGCCCGGTGACCAGCGCGTAGGACAGCGTGCGGCTGATGATCCGGTCGATGTCGTAGAGCCGGAACTTCATGATGCCGACGCTGAGCGCGACCGGCAGGCCGCCCAGGCCGACGGCGGCCACCCCGGTGATGATCCCCCACGCCAGCGTGGCCGAGCCCGGCTGGAGGACGGTCACCGCGAGACTGACCACGAACACGACGCCACCGCTGTAGAGCCACTTGAGCTGCAGGCGGCGCTCTCCGCGCGAGCGCCGGTACTTGGGCACCTGGACGGCCAGCCACACGATCCAGCAGAGCAGCAGCCCGAGGACTCCCACCAGCGTGACCTGCCAGATCAACCCGGCCGCGCCCTGATCGATGGCGACGGGCGTCCCCGTGGCGTCGACCCGCACCTGCGGCGCCAGGGCCGCGACCACCCAGGGCACGAACACCAGCAGGCCATGGCCAGCCCGGCAGCGGACAAGGACCAGGCCACCGGGCGCCAGCGTCCTGCGGGCAGCCCTTCATCGGGATAGAGCCACAGGCAGGCGGTGATCAGGACCAGCCCGAGCAGATAGGCCGGCTCGAGGGCGATCGCGAGCCGGCCGAGCGGCAGCCGGCCATCGTGGAGCCGGTAGTCCAGGACCACGTAGGCCGCGGCGCCGTCGCTGACCGACAGGAACAGGCCTGCGCCCAGCAGCAGCCAGCCGAACGGGTTACCCGGCCGCCTGCTCGCCACCAGCGCGCCGATCGCCGCCGCGGACGGCAGCCCGGCCAGGCGGATCAGCTGGCCATCCGACTGGCCCGCCAGCGCGATCGCCACCAGGCCAGCGATGGTGAGGACGGTGACCAGCGCACCCAGCGCGATGGCCACCCAGACCGGGGCCCGCCCTCGGTCCGTCCGGACGTGGCCTGCCTGCGCCGTCATGCGCGCCACCGTACCGGGCGAGCGTTCCGGCACCGTTACGGTCAAAATCTTTTTGCCGAACGGGCCGTGGTTCTCCCCTACAGGGAAATGTTGAGCACTACGGTGACCGTGTAGCCGCCGGGGCTGACGGTGAGCTTCTCGTTGAGCGAGATCAGGCTGGACGAGGTCACCGTCACGGTCGCGCTCGCGCCCGCCGAGAGCGAACCTGACGCGGGTGAGATGGCAAGCCCGGCCGCGGCCGAGATCGAGTAGCTGACCGGGCCGCCCTTGGCGGTGAGCGTGAACGTCCCCACCCCGTGGCCGTTGACCGCGACCAGCACCAGCCGGTTAACCGACACGGTCAGGGTGCCCTGGGCCACCGGCGCCGAGGACGAGGCGGGGGGCGAGGAAGAGGACGACGAGGAGGCCGGAGCCGAGGAGGCGGACCCGGACGACGATGAACCCGACGCGGAGCCCGACGTTCCCGGCGCCGGGTGTGAGCCCGGGCCCGTGGCCAGCACCGCCGGCGCGGTCGGGCCGCCCGGACTGGCCGACGGGGCCAGCCCGCTCCCGCCGGCGCCGGGCGATCCGCCCGAGCCACGGGAGGGAGCGCCGCGGGAGTTGGCCACCACCCCGGGGCCCGCACTGCCGCGGGCTCCGGCCCCGGGCGCGTGGGAGTGCGGCGCCCCGCCGCCGAGGACCAGCACCGCGCCGACCCCGGCGGCCACGGCCGCGGTGGCGGCGCTGGCCGCTAGCGCGTGGGGATGCCGCAGGATCCGGTGCCAGCCGGACACTCCGGGCGGGAGGCTCGGCTTGGGGAAGCCGGACGGGCCGAACTGGCCGGCGCGGGCCGCTACGCTCGCGTGGCGCGCCAGCCCCGCGGCGGAAAGGTCGGCGCACATCTTGAGCACGTGCTCGCGGAACCCGGGCATCAGCGCGACCAGCGGGAGCGCGCCGGCGAACAGGGCCGGGCTCAGCTCGCGGCGTTTGAGCTCGCCGCAGATCTCGCACTGGTCTATGTGCCGGCTGACCCGCTTGCGCATCAGGACGGTCATCTGCCCGTCCCATCCGGCGAGCAGGGCGTCGAGTGCGGCGCAGGCCTCCCGGCCGGTCCGCGCGACCAGCAGCGCGCCGAGGGATCGCTCCAGCTGGCTGCGGGCCCGGGATACCAGCGCGTGCGCGTGGTTACGGGACACCCCGAGCGCGTCGGCCAGTTCGTCGGCCTCCAGGCCCTGCACCAGGCTGAGCTCGATGACATCGCGCTCGCTGGGGTTCAGCCCCGCGATCGCGTCCCGGACGAACTGTTGCACCTCGGCCTGCTCGATGGCGCTGGCGACGTCCGCCGCTTCGGCCATGCCTGCTTGGCCGCCTGTGGCGGCGGGCATGTCCCCCGCCTCGTCGAGCGCGGCCGCGACCTCTCCCGCACGCAGCCTGCGGTAGCACTCGTTCCGCGCCACCGCGTACAGCCAGGACCGGAGCTTGCCCGGGTCACGGAGGCCGCCGAGCTTGGCGGTGGCGATGAGGAACGTGTCCTGCACCGCGTCGGCGGCGTCCGCGGGCTCACGCAGCAGGGCCCGGCAGTAGGAGTACAGCGGCAGCGCGTACCTGTCGTACGCCTCGGCGATCCCTGCCGGGTCGCCCGCCACGACGGCGGCGACCACCTCCCGGTCCTGCATGGGCATCACCGTAGTTCGCTTACCGCCCAGCGGTCAGCGCAAACGGCATAACAGCCCTTGTCGGATCCGGGTGGCGCGGCTAGGCCTGCGGCAGGCGCGGCGGTGGCGGGGACGTCAACCAGGACCGGCTCGGCCGGCGAGCCGCGAGGTCCGGTGGCGCCGGTCCTGGCTGGGTCCTCCCCACGAGACCACGCTAGGTGCAGAGCGTTCCGAGAACGTTACCGCTTCGGGCTCCCTTGGTGAGATTCGGTTATGTCACTCACGGTAGGAAGCGGGCCTGCGGGCGCGTCGGCCCGCGGCTTGAGGCCAGGTCCAGACCGGGTGGAGGCCGGGTGGAGACGCTAAGTCCACCGGGCCCAGTCGGCGATGAGGGTCACCAGCGGGGTCAGGCGAGCAATGGCCGCGGCGGCCGAGGTGTCCTGGCGGTAGGAGGATCGGCCGAGGTCGTCGCGGGCGGCACGGACGGCCATGGCGGGGCCGAACCAGCTGTACTTGGCGGCGCCGCAGGCGTGGATGGCGGTGCGGACCCCGTCGTCCGAGCCGGTCCAGCCGCCCTCACGCAGGCCGACCAGGTAGCCGTCGACGACGGTCTCGGCCACCTCGGGCAGCAGGGCCACGTCCATCAGGCCGTCGGTGAAGCAGTCCACGACCAGGTTGGCGATGTCCTCGCCGACGGCGCCCTCCCCGGTGAAGGCCCAGTCGAGCAGGACCGAGGTCCCGGCGTCGTCGGTCAGGTTGGCGGGCCAGACGTCCAGATGACACAGGGTGTGCTGGCCGGCCTCGGCGACGGCCAGCACCCGGTCCCGGCTAGTCCACAGCTCACGGAGCCGGGTCCGGACCGGTTCGGGCCAGGGCGCCAGGTTCGGGTGGTCCCAGACGGCGGGCTCGACCGGGCCCAGCCAGTTAGGCGCCTGGGCCAGGTACTGGGCAAGCCACCGGCGGGACAGCCATCCGAACGGCGGGACACGGCCGGCCCAGCGGGCCTGCGTGGCACCGAGTTCACGGGCGAAGCGGGCCAGCCGCGGCACGGGCCAGTCGAAGCCGCCAGTGCCGGGCACGTCGGTCAGCCAGAGCTCGACGTCGTCGCCGGGCCGGGTGCTGGTCTCCAGCAGGGCCGGCGCGGTGATCCCGGCGTCGGCGTAGGCGGTGCCGGCCAGGCCGGTTTCGTAGGCGAACGTCTCGCGTCGCCAGTAGTTCCAGTGGGTCGGCTCGTTGCTGGTCGGGAAGCCCTTGGCCGGGTCCGTTCCGGCCGGGTGGCGGGCGACCTTGAGGATCGCGGTGCCATCCGGTCCGCGGACCCGCCAGATCCCGCCGGTGGCGGCGTTGGCCTGCCCGTGGCGCAGCGGTTCGGCGGCCAGCACCGCGCCGCCGATGGCCGGGGGCACGCTGACCGGGCTGATGTCCCCGACGTTAAGCGGCACCCGCTCACCGTAACGGAGGGCGGGCGCCGGGAGAATTCAATGTCGCGGGCCAGCTAGTGCGCCAGCACCTTGTTTGGGTCGTGCAGGACCACCGTGCCCGCCACCAGGTCGTGTAGCGTCTTGCGGTCAGGCCTGGTCAGCATCAAGATCAGCGAGATCAGCAAGGTGATGATGGACAGGATGTCCTCGAGGATGCGGCCGACGATCTCGCGCAGGGCCATCCACCAGAAGTCCGCGACGCGATTGGTCTCCGGCCGGAAGCAGCGCATCCCCAGCACCTGCAGGGCCGGGGTCTGGCCGTTGCCCCAGACGATCAGGCCCCAGACGACATAGCCGATGCCCAGCGTGATGATCACCAGCGGGATGGCCAGGAAGAAGGCGCCGATCCGGCGGCCGGGGGTGGCCAGCACGGTGCCTTGCGGCAGCATCAGGCCGGACTCCTGGTCCAGGTACATCCCGGCCGGGACGGGTTGGCCGCCCGGCTGGCCGTAGCCGTAGCCGGCCGGTACCGGCGGAGCCTGGGGAAAGCCCGGCGGCGGCTGCTGGGCGTACTGCTGCTGGCCGTACTGCGGCGGCGGCTGCTGGCCGTACTGCGGCGGCGGCTGCTGGCCATACTGCTGCTGGCCGCCCTGCTGGTTCTGCCACGACGGAGGATTGATCTGCGGATTGATCTGCGTCGGCGCCGACTCAGGGTAGGGCTGTCCTGGCGGCGGCTGCACAGGATCCTGTTCGCCGCCGGGGCCGGGATAGTCGCTCATGGCAAGCCTCACTTTCTGCGCAGTTGGCTGCCAGCCGGACTCTATGCCAGCACCATGGTCATACCGTATGCGCGCCCGGGGATCGTACGCGAACCGTTATCGACCGGTATACGGAATTGCACGAGATAAATCGATTCGCGACTAAACGGGAGATAACCGGTTCAACGCGGCGTAAGGCTCGCTCTGCTTGTTGTCGGCCGGGCCGTTGTGCCAGGCGGCGCCGCCCACCGGCCGCCCGAAGCCGCCCGGCGGGACAGGAACGAGGTGATGTGGCCCAGATAACTGAGCGCCGCGGGAAAACGGTCGGGAAGTGGTCGCTGGTGGTATTGCCTATTTCCCAGACGCCCACCGGCAAGCCGTGGGAATCCGGTGCGAGAAACGTGTCCGGATGCGGGGAACCACGGACCGTTCGGCATAAAACTGGGAATTACGGCGGGAACGGAGGTAACGGCGGGTACCCGGAGGCGGCGATGGTCATCTCCTATCAGATGCCCACCTAGACAACGGTGCGCTGGGGTGGCCGGGCGTCGGCTACGGCAGCGGCCGCGGCTCCGGAGGGGGCAGGGAGGCGGAGCGACAGGCACGTGAACGCGGCCGCGAGGCCGTGCCACAGCGGCGCTCGCCAGAGCATCGTGTGCTCGCCGGTGCGTACCTCAATCTCCGTGACGGCGGTCAGCGCGCGGGCGCGTTCGGCATAGGCCCAGGTGTCCGCCGGACTGGTGACGGCGTCCGCGGTCCCGTGCGCGAGCAGGATGCGGCGTCCGGCGAGCTGGTCGACCGGCTCGCCGGGCGGTAGCCAGGGCGCCAGGCCGGCAGCAGCCACCACGGAAGGGTGCCCGGCCGCGCGAAGTGCGGCGCGTGCTCCCATCGAGTGACCGACCAGGACGACCGGGACCGGCCCGAACCCGGCGCGCATGTCGTCCAGGAGCCGGGTGAGGTCGCGCACCGGTGAGGCGTTCGCGTCGTTCCAACCGCGGACCTCGAAGCGAGGCCGACGTACTACTACTCCCTGACCACGCACCGTGTGCCGGATGGCGGCGACCAGCGGGATCATCCGCAGCACGGCCAGCTGATACGCGGTAGTGGGTTCGGTGCTTACCGACTGGCCGCCGTGCGCGACGACCACCACGCCCCTCACTGAGGTCACGACGCACCTTACACTTAGCCGCGCCGGAGAGGAGCGGGCGGATGGCCGAATCGGAGATCGTGCTGCGCGGCGGCCGCGTGATCGATCCAGAGTCCGGGTTCGACGCCATCGCCGACGTCGCCATCGGAGCGGGCCGGGTCACGCAGATCGGTACCGGCCTGCGCGCTGCGCGCGCCGAGGTGGACGCCGCGGGTCTGGTGGTGACGGCGGGATTCGTCGACCTCCACAGCCACGTCAACGACCTGGCCGGACTGCGCCTGCAGGCGCTGGACGGGGTCACGACCGCGCTGGAGCTGGAGGCGGGAGCCAGCCCGGTGGCGGCCGCCTACCGGGCGGTCGCGGCCGAGGGGCGGCCGATCAACTACGGCTTCGCCGCGTCGTGGGCACAGGCCCGGATGACCGAGGTCGCCGGGTTCTCACCGGGCGGCACGCTGGCCCAGGTCCTGGGCCGCCTCGGGCACCCCGCCTGGCAGCGCCCGGCCACGCCCGCGCAGCTCACCGCGCTCATCTCCCGCCTGGCCGGCGACCTGGCCGACGGGGCGCTCGGCATCGGCCTGCTGCTCGGCTACGCGCCGGCCGTCGACCCGGCGGAATACGTGCGGGTCGCCGAGCTGGCCGTGCAGGCGGGCGTGCCGACCTTCACGCACGCCCGGGACCTGATCGAGATGGTCCCCGACGCGATCGTCGACGGCGCCGAGGAAATCGTCCGGGTGGCAGGCCAGACCGGCGCGCACATGCACTACTGCCACGTGAACAGCACCTCGCAGCGGCATATCGACCGGGTGCTCGGCCTGGTCGCGCGGGCCCAGGCGGCTGGGGCGCGGATCAGCACCGAGGCCTATCCCTACGGGTCGGGCATGACCGCGATCGGCGCCGCGTTCCTGGCGCCCGAGCGGCTCGCCGAGCGCGGACTGGGACCGTCGTCGCTGACTTACGCGAGGACCGGCGAACGGGTCGGGACCGAGGCGCGGCTGCGCGAGCTGAGGCAGGCCGATCCGGGCGGGCTGGCCATCATCGAACTGCTCAACGAGGACGACCCGGCCGACCGCGCGCTGCTGATGCGGTCGCTGACCTTCCCCGGCGCGGTGGTGGCCAGCGACGCGATGCCGCTGACCTGGAGCGGGCCGGCCGATCCGCTGGCGTGGCCACCGACGCCGACCGCGATGACGCACCCGCGGACCGCCGGGACGTTCGGCCGCGCGATGCGCCTGCTCACCCATGGCGACCAGCCGCTGGGCCTGGCCCAGGCGCTGAGCCGGTGCAGCCTGGAGCCGGCCAGGCTGCTCGAGGAGCGCGTCGCGGCCATGCGCGGCAAGGGGCGGCTGCAGGCCGGAGCCGACGGCGACCTGGTGGTCTTCGACCCGGTCACCCTCACGGACCGGGCTACCTACGCCGACAGCACGCGCCCCTCGGCGGGGATCCGGCACGTCCTGGTCAACGGCGCCTTCGTGGTCCGCGACGGTTCGATCGTGCCCGAGGCCCGGCCCGGGCGGCCGTTGCGCGCCGGGCCGCGATGATCCCGCTCGGCGACCCGCGCATGGCCGCTCACCAGGCGATCTGGCCATTCGAACATATCTTATTTCGAGAATTCGCCCTTCCAAATCGCTCGCTTCTATGTTCTAATACTGACATGGGAGTAACCGGCGAGGAGCAGGTCCGAGGGGCGCCGCCGACCCCGCGGCGGCCTCCGGAGGGTGCCGGGCGCTGCGCCCGGGCCGGCGCCCGGCCGGTGCCCGACCGCCCCGTCGGCCGGCGGCCCACCGGCCCTTAGGCCTGAGTACCCAGTTCAGGACACATATACAGAGGTGAGTACGACGAGCGCCGATTTCGAAAACTTTAGCGACGATGATGAGCTCTGGCTCTCTGATCTAGAAACTAGGGCCATCGACCTGGAGAATGAGCTGTCTGTCTGGCGCGAGGTCCGCCAGCGCTCGCTCACCGAACAGGACTACGCCGCGGAACCGGTCCCCAGCCCGCCGCACGAGTCGTTCCGCCGCGTCGCTGGCCCGCCAGAACGGGAACCGCAGGCCGGCTCGCGGGCAGCGGTCCATACGGCGGCCGGCCGAGCCCCGGGCCGGAGCCGGCCGCGCCCTACGGGCCCGAGCCAGCCGCGTGTCACGGGCCGGACCCGCGCCGACGAGCGCACCAGGGCGCTGATCGACCACGGGCGGCGCAGCGTGCGCCGGCGGCGGTTCGGCCGCACACAGAAGATCATGATCGCGCTGGCGGTGCTGGTCGTCGCGGTCACCGTGCTGATCATGGTGGTGTTCCGGTCCGGTGCCTCGTGGCCGGGCAGCGTGGCGCTGGTGCAGAACGAGATCAGCACGGCCTGCCAGAACCCCAACGTCGTCTCCGAGCCCAATCAGGTCAACTTCGCGTGCGGGAAGGACACGAGCCAGATCCTGTGGGTGTTCTCGCTGATGACCAGCGGCGACAATCCGAACTTCAGCGACGCGAAGACCGGCCGGCAGGGCCTGGAGCCGATCTCGGCGACCCAGGGCGGCGAGGTGGCCTGGTCGCTGAACCTGCATCATCCGTACAACCCGTACGACGCGCTCGACAGCCTGCAGGTAGCGGCCCGGGCCATCAACAACATCATCGGCGGGGCGAGCCTGACCGGCAGCAACGGGAAGCCGGCCGTCCAGCCCGGGCTGGAGAGCAATCCGGCCAACTGCGCCAGGTACACCGGCTCGGCCGCCGTCGTCACCCGCGCCGGGTACCCCGATCTGTGCGCCACCGCGGTGACGAGCGCGAGCGGCCAGGCGGCTCTGGTGGCCGACGTTTACAAGCAGTGGTTCGTCGGATCCTCGCCCGCGTTCGCCCAGGACGCGAGCGTGCTGTACCAGAACGCCAACGACCCGGGTAACCCGCAGGTCCAGGCCATCCTCAAGACCCTGTTCGGGTCGGCGGCCTAGCCGCCGCCCAGGCCCGGTCCGGGCGCGAGAGCCGAGAGCGGAAGGAGGTAGTCCGGTGCAGTCCTCCAGGAAGGCGCGGTGGCAGCAGGCCACCGCGCTGGTCAGCCTCAGCACGTGCGGCGCGATGACCGGATTCTCCTTCGCTCACGGTTCGGTCGCCGACCTGACCTCACCGAGCAGGATCCCGGTCAAGCTCACGGCGATGAACGAGCCGGCCACGTCGGCCGCGGCCAGCGACAGCGCGCTGCGGTCGGCGATCGTCAAGGCCGCCCGGTACTACCTGAGCCTCGCGCAGAACCGGTCGCCGTCGACCATGGAGGCGCTGATCTGGCAGAACGACAGCACCGACGGTGTGGACCACGGCGAATCGTGCGCGGCGTTCGCCAGCCTCACCCTCGAGTCGGGTGCGCAGGCGACCGGCGAGCAGAGCTGGGTGAGCGGCGGGTCGACCTATCCGTGGCCGGTGCACCCGTGGGTCGACTCCCGGGTCGACCCCAATCCCGACTCGCCGGGCGTGATCTCCGTCCTGCAGGACGCGCAGGCTCATCAGCGCTGGCATCCGATTGGGGACGGCTACACCCCCCAGCCCGGGGACTGGGTGCTGTTCGACGGGCATGTCGAGGTGGTCACCAAGTACGCCGGCGGCGTCTTGTACACCATCGGCGGCGACTCGATGCCGAACTTGTCAGTCAACGCACACCAGTACGACGGCCCGCTGGCGGCTCAGGGCGTGACCGGGTTCGTCAACAACGGCGTTCTGCTTAGCGCGGCCAGCCAGTCGTCGAGCGGTGCGCAGAACCAGTCCGCGGGGCACGAGGCCCCGACCTTTGCGGCCCAGGGGCAGGCTGAACAGGGGCAGGCGGACGTCCCGGGCATCGTGTTTCCGGCGCTTAGCCTCGGCGGCACGGCGCAGTCGGGGGGTCAGGCGCAGTCGGGGGGTCAGACGCAGTCGGGGGGTCAGGCGCAGTCGGGGGGTCAGGCGCAGTCGGGGTCGGGGCGGTCCGCGGGCGCGGAGACAGCACTGACCGCGACGGCGACCATCCCGGGCGCAGTGCCGCTCGCGGGCAGCGTGACCAGTTACTCCTCGGTCACGCCGAGCGTCCGGTACAGCCGGAGCCAGCCCTCGCCGGGTACCGCGGCGGCGCCGGGTTCATCGGCGCAGCAGGCCTTCATCGCCCAGATCGCGCCGGGCGCGCTGGCCGCGCAGCAGCAGTACGGCGTCCCGGCGGCGGTCACGATCGCGCAGGCGATCGACGAGTCGGGCTGGGGCCAGAGCCTGCTCGCTACTCAGGACAACAACCTGTTCGGGATCAAGGGGACGGGCCCGGCGGGTTCGGTTGTGCGGACCACGCAGGAGTACCAGAACGGCCAGACGGTGACGGTGAACGCGCCGTTCCGGGTGTACAGCAGCATGGCGCAGAGCATCACCGATCACAGCCTGCTGCTGGCGACCGGCTCGAGCTACAAGCAGGCCATGGCCGACCGCCGTTCCCCCGACACCTTCGCCAACGACCTGACCGGCGTCTACGCCACCGATCCGAACTACGGCGCCAACCTGATCACGATCATGCGGCAGTACAACCTGTACCGCTTCGACGCCGGGACGGCGGCGGCTCACCGGACGTCGGCGGCGCGCAACGGCTCGGCGCGGCAGAGCGGGTCGGCCGGTCACAGCGGCGCGGTCGGTCGGAGCGGCGCGGCGGGCCAGAGCGGGTCGGTCGGTCAGAGCGGGTCGGAGGGTCAGAGCGGCGCGGCGGGGCATAGTGGGGCGGCGGGGCAGAGTGGGGCGGCGGGGCAGAGTGGGGCGGCGGAGATTCCTGGTGCGGTGGAGGTGAACGCGTCGGGGCTGGGGTTCGCGCCGATGCAGGCCGCCGGGTCCGGGTCCGTCGCGGCGGGGCATGGCACGTCCGGTTCGGCTACGGCGGCGCATGGTCACCCGGCGCGGGGTTCGAGCGCGCGGCGCGGGGCGGCGCAGGGCGCGGTTGTTCACAGCGGGGCGGGGACGGGTGCCGGGGCCGGTCAGGGCGCGGTTGTTCACAGCGGGGCGGGGACGGGTACCAGGGCCGGTCAGGGCCGAGGGGCGCACAGCGCTGCTCCTGGTCAGGGCGACGCTGCGGCGCACAGTGCTGCTCATACTCAGGGCGACGCCGCGGCGAAGGGAGCTGGCAGGCAGGGTTCGGCAGCGGCGCAGAGTGCGGCCGGAAGCCATGGGTCGGGAGCAGGCGGGCCGACAGCGGGTCAGATGGGCCAGGGCGCGTCGGGGCCGGACTCGGAGGGATCGGGCGGGGCGAGCATTCCCGGGATCGACGACTACGCGGGCACGGCGGCGTCGGCCTCTTCAGCAGCCACAACTAGCGCGCACCTGGAGCCGACCGGTGGGCAGGCGCTGCGGGCCGGGCCCCGCAACCTGCACGTCAGCACCCGGCGGTACGTGACCCAGATGCCGCGGATCGTGCTGACTGACTTCGTCACCACCGCGAAGATTCCGCTGCTGCGGGCCAAGCCCGTTTACCAGCAGGTCGCCGAGGGCCATGGCGTCCGCTGGGAGCTGCTCGCGGCCTGTGACTGGATGCAATGCCAGGCCCAGCCGGGCGTCTCGCCGGTGTACGGCGAGTACCTGGGCACCAAGAACCCCGACGGGACGGTGTACCGGGCCAAGGCCGACGCGCTCGAGCAGTGCGCGGCTGACCTGGTCGAGCTGGCGGCCGCCGTGTACGGCATCAACCTCAGGCAGCGGCGGCTGCTGTCGGTGCGGGACCTGGCCAACGTGTTCGCGGCGTTCCGGTGGGGCGGGCTGCTCAAGGCGCACCGGATCTCGGCGATGGAGTTCCCGTACTCGGTAGAGGGCCTGACGGCCGCGCACATCAAAATGCGCTGGCCCGACATCGGCGACGACGCTCCGGACAAGCCCGGAACGCGGTTCCGGATGTCGTTCGGGGCCGTGCCGGTCGTCCTGCGGCTCAATTATCCGGCCGTCGCGTGAAGACCACGCGGCAGCATAGAAAGCAGGCCTCATGTTTCGCTTCTTGATTCTGCTGCTGGGCATGGTGACGACGAGGGCGAGCAAGCTGGAGATGGGCTCGTCCCGCCCGGCGGACGAGGACGAGTGGGAAGAGCCAGGCCCCTGGCTCGAGGGCCCCGGCTACGCCGCGGACGATACCTGGATCGTTCCTCGTGAGTCGCTGCCTGCGGCGCAGCGGCGGCGCGAGGCGGCCGGCCCGCGGCCGCGCCGCCGTGACCAGCTGCCGGGCAGACGACGGCCTTTGGTCCCGCGCTGGGTCAAGTGGACCGTGGTAGTGGCGCTGGTAGGCCTGGTGTTCCGCAAGGCGATCGCGTTCGCGGTGCTCGTGACGCTGTCTGGGGCGCTGCACCTGATCGGGCTCAACGTCCATCTGCCGAGCATCAAGCTCGCCTGGCCCTGGACGTCGATCGCGACCGGGACGACCACCGACACTGATATCGGCCCGTGGGTGCTGCAGAAGATCGAGGGAATCTCGCGACCTGCCCTGGGCACCGAGAACTTCAACTTTGTCTTCACCCACAAGGTCAGCAAGAGCATCGGCTTCTGGCCCTGCTGGTACTCCAGCACGTTCTACGCGGTGGGCCGGGCATCGGCAACCGTCGACCTGAACCCGGGGGCGGGCTGGTGGGCCCCGGCCTCGGGCCACTACCGGTTGACCACGCTGAGCCGGCCAGCGGACGGCCATGCGGGACGGGTCATGGTCACCATCGTCCTGCCGCCGCCGCAGCTCCCCCAGTCGGTGCACGACATCACGGTCGACAACACCCTGTCCCACGTGATCAGCGCCGATCACAGCTGGACGTATCCGGGCTTCGGCTGCGGCGCGCTGCTCAAGCCACAGTTCGCGCCCATGGTGCTGTACGCCCAGGCGCAGAATCTCGCCTTTTACCAGGCGACCCATAATCCCCAGGTCACGCGGCCGCTGGTCAGCTCCGCTGAGAACGAGGCGGCGCAGATCATCCGGGACAACTTCGTCCAGCCGACGGTGAACGCCCTCGGCTACACGCTGGACGGATTCACCTTGCGCTGGTCCGGCTCGTCGTAGGCGGGAGCACGAAGGTCGAAGCTGGTGCCGACGGAGTTCGGGATGAAGGCGGCGGGGAACCGCGCGGCCAGGGCG
This sequence comes from uncultured Actinomycetes bacterium, assembly GCA_963742795.1. Lineage (GTDB taxonomy): Bacteria > Actinomycetota > Actinomycetes > Streptosporangiales > Streptosporangiaceae > Palsa-504. The sequence continues at coordinate 66,366 of CAVUNL010000010.1, read as the reverse complement.
TGCTGAGCGCGCCAGCCGGTGCAGTGGGCCGGAACGATCACGCCGGGGTTCAACTCGGCCAGCTCGGCCACGACCCTCGGGATGAGCGGTTCGAACACCGGTCCGGCCAGGTGGAAGCCGCCGATCAGGGCATAGAGCGGCTCGCCACGGCAGAGCCGCTGGGCGTACCGGGCGATGTTGACCACGCCCGCATGGCCGCAGCCGGTGATCACGACCAGGCCCCGGCCGCTGACGTTGACGATCAGCGCCTGGTCATCGAGCACGAGAGGATCAGGCTCCCAGCGGCCGTCGAGCCAGGCCTGCTGCGGCGGGAAGCCCGGCTCGTACCCGCTGGTCCGCGCGACCTCGCCGGTGATCAGCACAGACCGGCCGAACAGGAAGCTCGGCTGCTGCTCCTCGATGATGTCGAAGCCCGCCTCTTCCAGCGCGCGACGGCTGGTGGTGGGAATCTCCATCGGGTCCCGGCCGGGCAGGATCAGGCGCCGCCGCCGCCAGAAGTGGGGGTGGATTAGCACCGGCATGTTCACCTGGCCCAGCGAGCGGACCAGCCCGTCGAGCCCGGCCGTGTGGTCGAAGTGGCCGTGGCTGCACACCACCGCCTCGATGCTGCCCGGATCGATGTCCAGGTAGTGCATGTTCCGCATGATGCCGTCGGGGCTCGTGCCGGTGTCGAACAGGAACCGGTGCTCGGCGCCGCCCTTGGCCACCGTGACCAAGGCGGAGAAGCCGTGCTCGGCGATCAGCGCGCTCGGAACCAGGCCGTCAACCATGGTCGTCGACGGGCGGCGCGGACCGGCGCCCAGGGCAATCCGGTGGGCCGGGCCCTGGTCCGGCAGGAGCATGTCGGTGACGTTGTCCATCAGCGTGGTCACCACCACCGAGTCGACCGGCTCCAGGTCGATCTCGATGGCCGGCTCGACGTCGTGCAGGATCGGGGCGGCCAGCCTGGCCGGGCTCTCGTCGGTGCACATGGGGCGGGCCGCTAGGGGGCGTCGGGCGAGGTCGACGGGGTGGCGGCCGTTGCGCTGGCGGGCGCTGCGCTGGCGGGCGCGGGGCCGATCGGGTCGGGCGGCGGCGCGGGCCGGGTGGTGGCCGCGGTTTCCAGGGCCTTGTCCACGTGCACCCGGTAGCCGAGGTCGGCGCGGTAGCCGTGCGCCTCGGGCGTGTCCAGGCTTCGCATGAAGGCCAGGATCTGCGGGCTGAACACCTGGCCCGGCACGAGCACCGGGAAGCCGGGCGGGTAGGGCGTGACGTAGGTGGTGGACACGACCTGGTCGCCGGCCGGGGCCAGCTGAGCGTTTGACTCCTCAAGGGCGGACCAGGCATCGGTCCGGACCTGCCACAGACTGTTGTAGGCGTTTGAGCCAGCGGGCACGGCAACCTCCTCGCGACGTTCCTCCGGCGACCTGGCCCTGCGCACCAGGCGTCTCAAGGCCACCATCTACCCGGCACGCGCGGTTGACAACAGAACCCGGGAAGTTCCCGCGGCGTACGCCTGAAGGCTGGGCCGCAGCGCCTCGGGTGCGGTGTTCGGGCCGCAGGCGATGGGTTGAACTGCGTCTGGTTCCGGGGTGGCGTACGGGGCTCGCTTGCGTTCGCTTATGTACCTTGACAGTTACGTAACTACTTCGGTACCTTCACGCCATGGAAGCTGTGCTGCGGGCACTGGCGGACGAGAGCCGGCGGACGATGCTGGAGACCTTGACCGGCGGTCCGGCAACCGCGGGTGAGCTGGCAGCACTGCTGCCGATTGCGCGGCCGGGGGTATCGCGGCACCTGCGGGTGCTGCGGGAAGCGGGGCTGGTCGAGGTCCGCCAGGAGGCGCAGCGGCGGGTCTACAGTCTTCGTCCCGAGCCGCTCGCCGAGGTCGATGACTGGCTCCGGGCCTTGTGGGAGCAGCGGCTGGATGCCCTGCACACCGAAGTCGCCCGGGGGAAACACGAACGAAGGAGCACCAGATGACTAACAACGCAGGTGCGGGCACCCGCATCCTGGGCAGCCTGCGATCAGCAGATGGCAAGGGCGTCGTGCGCATGCAGGACCGCTTCGACACCGATATCGACGACCTGTGGTCCGCGCTCACCGATCCCCTGCGTCTGGCCCGCTGGCTCGGCGAGGTCGAGGGCGACCTCCGCCTCGGCGGTGAGTTCCGCGCGCGCTTTTTTGCCAGCGGGTGGGAAGGCACCGGGCGGGTGGAAGCGTGCGAGCCCCCGCGGCGGCTGCTGCTGCAGACCATGCAACCGGACCAGCCGGACGAGCATTTCATCGAGGTCACGCTGGCTGCCGACGGCGACCAGACCATCCTGGTCTGGGAGGAACGGGGCATGCCCTTGGATTATCTCGCCGCCTACGGGGCGGGGATCCAGGTCCATGTCGAAGATCTCGCCGCCCACCTCGCCGGGCGGGAGCGCTGCGACGCCGAGACGCGGTGGAACGAGCTCTTCCCTGCCTATCAACACCTGCCAACCGACGCCGGTTAAGGCTGAGCGGAGTGGGAGCTCGCCCCAGGATCACGAGGTTTCCACCGCGACACAAGCCCGTATCAGAAGAACCCGAGGTTAGGAAGGAGCCGGGTGACAGCGTCGATGATCTCGTCGGCAGTCTTGAGCGCTTCGGCGGCCTCAGCGGCGCTGGCCCTTTCGGTGGGATAGAGGGGATACTCAAGCTCGTTCCGCCTGCGGCGCAGTCCGCCGAAAGCCCGCAGGGTAGGGCCGAACTGGGCGCGGATCGCTTCTTCGATCGCATAGTGGCCGCCTGAGGTAGTGGGGCGGAGGCCTTGTTGGGCTAGCAGGGCGACACACGCTTGCCGGGCGGCGTCGTAGGCAAGAATGATGCTGCTATCAGGTGCCGCCTCCGCGACGATCCGTGCCGCATCGAGGCCACGCCGCGCCCGTTCGAGCCAGGATTCGCCGTCCGCCTGCGCGCCCTGCACCCGCTCGATACTCCCTTGGTCGAGCAGGCGCTCAACCTCAGCCTCTCCGGCACTCCATCGCATCAGCCTTCGCCCTCCCGAGGCTCCTCCCCGACTACCCAGACAACCGGCGCCGAGCGGATCTGCTGAATGAGCGGATCCGATGCCGCGAACCATCGAGACAGGGAACACAAAACGGGGTTCACCGGCAGCCCGAGCCGCTGTTCGGCTCGCTCGGCCGCCTCATAGAGGTAGCGACGCGCGACCTCGCCGATGACCAGAACGTCGACATCGTGCGGTGCACGGCCCGCGATGCCTTCATAGCGCGAGGCCCAGGATCCGTAAATCGCTACCGCGATCGCGTCAAGAGAACGGAATTCCTCGCCGATGACAAGGCGGGGGCCGAACGCAAGTGTGACAAGCTCGGTGAGTGGGCGGGTGTACCGGCTGGCAAGGTCCGCCGACACCAGCCTGGAGCGTCCGACACGACGTTCCCGGATCAGCTGAGCACTGGACAGGCGGGTCACTTCCCGCTGTACCGTCGTCAGCGGCAGGCCGAGCTTGCTGGCTACTTCGGTGATGCTGTACTCAGAGTCCGGGTGGAGTAGGAGAAGGGTAAGAATTTCGGCGAGGTGCTGGGAGCGCAGGATAGGCAACAGCGCTGGCGCTTCACTACGCATGAATGAAATATATCATCCATCTATAGGAAGACGGAAGAACCCGGCGGTACACCCAAAGGAAACGCTCATCAGTTAAGGCTCAGTACTGGGAACCGCACACAGACGCTCGTCCGAAGCGTGAGCGGGCGTTTCCGCGGAGACGCCTTGTGAAATTGTGCACAAGGCGCGCTTCCGCGGGAACGTCGAGTACGTCGCTGGCGCGGTAGGGCCATCGGCGTGGCCCCGGGCACCCGGCGTTTACTTGCGTCTGAGGCAGGCTGGTCATCGCCGACATCGGGTCGTAGCATGATGGGTATCAGAGACCATGCTGGTCTGGGGCCGGATATCACTGCGGAGGCCAGATGAACCAGCAGGCGTCGGACCTGCCTAGGTCTGTCCAGATCATCGGTCGGTACTGGAGTCTGATTGGCCTCGCGGCCCTGCTGGGCGCGCTGGTCGGCGTGGTCTTCGCCGCGCTCAACCCGCCGGCGTCCTCCAGCCAGACGCTGGTGGTGTTTGAGGCGCCGACGTGCCCGGCCGGGGCCATCTGCGGCGGGCCCATGTTCTCGCCCGCTTTCATCGAGGCCATGCTGCTCAAGCAGTTTCCGAGCGGAGTCCAGGTCAAGCCCGTGACGGGTGATGTCGTGTCGATAAGCGTCGCCGCCGGGACCGCCGCCCGGGCCGAGGCCATCGCCCATGCGGCCGCTCGCAGCTACATCATCGATGCCGGTGCTCTGCCCTACATGGGCGAGTACGCGTCAGCACAGATCCTCCAGCCTGCGACCAGCGCAGCGGCGGCGACGCCGCTCAAGCAGGTCGCTGGCGACGCGCTGCTCGGCGCGGTACTCGGCGCGCTGCTCGGAATCATCGCGGCGCTGGCTGGCAGCCAGACGATCATTGACTCGCCGACCCTTCCCCGGGGACTCGACGTCGGCGCGGGCGGTCGGGGAGCAGGCCAGCCAACCATGTACGCAACAACACATCTTTCGCTTCAGCAACTGGCCCGGGAAGACGCTCAGCGAAGGGCCGCTCCCTACAGCCCGCTCGACGGCTGAGCTAGCCCGCCAGGGCGACCGCGGCGTTGAGGGCCTCCAGGGCCGAACTCTGCCGGGCGGCGTCGGCCTGATCGAAGGGGCCGGTCCAGCGCAGGCCGAACTGGTGGCTCGCGTTCGTGTTGTTGTCCCACACCGAGCGGGCGTTGGCCAGGATGAACGTCCGGTAGGCCGGCTGGCGGCCGTGCAGCCAGAACTCGTACAGGTAGCGGATGAAGATGCCCTTGAACTGAGCCTGGTCCCCGTTGCAGCCGCCGGAGGCCCGTTCGCAGGGCTCGGTCAGGATGCCCGGAGGATGGGCCGAGGCCCGGGTGACCAGCTTGTCTAGCACCGCGTTGGCGATGGCCTCCCCCTGCTGCAGGTAGGCGCGATCGCCCGTGATCTCGAACAGGGCGGCCAGCCCGCCCAGGACCACGCCCTGGTTGTAGGTCCAGGTGGTGCCGCCGTTGTTGGCGCACGCCGGGGTGAGCCCGTCGTTGACCAGGCCGCTGGGACCGATGAGGCCGCTGGCGTAGAACCACTCCCACTCTCGCCGGGCCCACCTCAGGTAGCTGTTGTCGCCCGGCGTGCGCTGATGGAGCAGGGTCGCGAGGGTCAAGAACAGCTCGTTGGTGATGGCGTTCTTGTAGTTCCTGGACGTGGTCCACCACAGGCCGCCACGGCAGGTGTCGTCCCAGCCCCCGGTGTTGTGGGTGAAGATGGTGCGAGCCGCGTCCAGGTAGCGGCTGTCCCGCGTCATATCGAAGGCCGCGACCCAGGCCAGCGCCCACCATCCATTGTCGTCGTAGTAGTCGTTGATGAAGCCCGCGTGCTGGCGCTGGGCGGCCGTGAACGTCGCGGCCAGGCAGCCGTCGTAGGAGCTGTCCCCGGTCAGCCTGCTGTACCCGATCACCGCCGTCAGCGCGTTGGCCGCGTTCCACCAGCCGGTGCTCGTCCACAGGCCGGTCGACGGGTCGTACCACCGCTGCAGCGTGCTGGCTCCGGCCGCCGCGCAGGCATGGAAGTCGGGATCCGTCATCGCCTGTCCTCCCTTAGACGAGGTGGTCGCCACTTCCGACTAACCGGCGATCTCCGCCGTCAGCAACGCGCCAAGCTCCCAGCAGGCCTCCAGATCCGGCCTGCTGGGAGCTCCGGTGACGCAGACCGGCGGCCGGACCTTCCGCCACTGCAGGCCGGTGGCGATCGACTCCACGGCGCGCACGGCACCGCCGGTATCGGAGGCGCCGTGCACGTACAACCCGTAGGGCCGACGCCGGGTGGCCTCCAGGCACGGGTAATAGATGCCGTCGAAGAAATGCTTGAGGGCACCGGACATGTAGCCAATGTTGGCGGGGGTGCCGAGCAGGTAGCCGTCGGCCTCCAGCACGTCGACCGCGGCTGCGGTCAGGGCCGGGCGGACGACAATCTCGACGCCTTCGATCTCGTCGGTCCGTGCGCCACTGACCGCAGCCTCGAACATCGCCTGCAGGGCAGGCGACGGAGTGTGATGAACGACCAGCAGCCTGGGCATGTCCGCGGAGCTTAGACGACCTCAGGCGCCGGCCACCCCGGCCTGAATCAGACCGTAAGGGCCACGTCCTGGCCGTCGGGCACAGACATGCTCTCGTCGTCGAACCATCTCCCGCCTTCAGCGAGGTAACGGAAGTGCAGAGTGCTGCCGGCCGGAACCGTCACCGCGGCGCTGCGGGTACGGTTCGCGCGCCGCCGCAGCGGGTGGGCGAAGGGATCCCAGTCATTGAAGTTGCCGACCACCGACACCGCGCCGTCCGGTTCATCGGCGGGTAGTGCGAAAGTAACGCGGACGGTGCCGTCCTGCCCAGGCCTGGTTGTCTTGATCAACTGCTCTCTCCACTCAGGCGCTCAACTAGGGTACGCGCGTTCGATTATCGCGGAACCGCGGGCACGGTTACGGGATTTAACGCAATGGCAACCCGGCGTGTCGTACCGGTCCGAGGAAGAGCCTGCGTAGGGCGGATGCACGGGATGTGGAGATTGTGTGGAGATACCGGCTTCCACGCCGTCACCACAACGGCTTCACCCTGCCGGCACGGCCGCCGGCTGCACTGATGGGCAGCACCTCGACCCGCAGGAGCATGATGTCCAACCAAGAGCGAAGCACGGCAACGACGACGCCGGTCCTCGACGGCCCGCACTGGCGGGCGCTGCTGGAGGCGCGCTGGCAGGCCCGGCTGACCGAACTCACCGAACTGTCGCTGGCGTACCACGCCACCGCCGAGGCCATCGTGGACGCCCGGGTGGACGAACCGGCCCAGCGCCAGGCCCAGCTGCTGATGCGCCGGGCGGTAGCGGCCCGCCGGAAGCTGGAGGATGTCGAGGAGGCTCTCGGCCGGCTGTCGGCCGGCCGGTACGGGCGCTGTGAGCAGTGCGAATCTGCGATCCCGGCCGGGCTGCTCGCTCTGATCCCCGAAGCGCGGTACTGCCCTCGATGTGACGCTGAGGCGGGCGGCCCGTGGTGACGTTGCCGGCGGATCGCAGTTCTTCATCGGTTCACCACACCGGTGACAACTGTCCTGCACGCCCGCGCGGTTAGTTAGGGAACGCACCCCGGGTGAGAGGTGGGCACGATGCGACGCATCACCACTCCGTCATCTCTCGCCCGGGTGGCTGTCCCCGTCTTTGCGTAGTAGTGGTGACGTCCTGCGCGACGGGGACTCCGGCGACGAGCCCGGCGCCAGGGGCGGGCGCCGGCTCGTCGGCGGTATCGGCCTAGCAACGAGCCTGCGTCAAGGGAGCCGGGTGCGGGCACCACGCTCCGTTCGGCCAAAAAAGAGGGTCGTGAGCCGGAGGCCGCGGACCAGGGTCCGGACGGCGCCCGGCAGACTGGGGCCTGGCCTGTAACCGCGCCGTAAGAACATTGCGCTACGGAGAGAATCGTTATAAATACTCTCCGTCCGTAGTTGGCCGCCGTGGCGCCCGGCCGACGCAGGCTGACCTGGTCACGAGGTGATCCCGGGCCGGATTCAGGCCCGTAACCTGCGACGTAAGGACTTCGCAATGAATTGCCGCGAATTTGGCGTCGCTCTGCGCTTAAAAACGGACAAAAAGCGAATCTTCTAAAGTTGCTGATCTCGGCATCGTCGCTGGTCTACCGTGTGCGCCGGAGAGCATTCCAGGGTGGACCAATGGAGGTGGGCTGAGTGCTCAGCGGTCTTCGGTCGGCGCGACGGCGGCGCGGCAGAAACAATCGTGCGGCGCGTATTGCCATCCCGGTCGCCGCGGTGATGGCGCTGGGCGTGACGGTCGGAATCGTGGTCGGAGCGTCGGGGCATAACACCCCGAAGCTCCGCTCGGCGGCGTCCTCGGGCTCGGCGGGCGTCTCGTCCACGGCCGTCGAGGACACCTGCGACATCATCGTCCCGGCCCACCCGCTGACGGCCAAGGGCCTGGCGACGCCGTACCAGCTCACCGGGGCGGCCGGCGGAACACCCGCGGCCACCGGCTGCCAGATGGTCAACTCGCTCAACCTGGGCGCGTTCGTCCAGGCCACCATCTTGGACCCGCGTACCGGCAAGCTGTACGTGTACAACCCCCTGGTCATCACCGCGGGCACCACCCCGGCCGTCAAGCCGGTGGTGCCGAAGCTGCCCAAGAACGCGATCGTGACCATCGACTTCGGGTTCAACGGCACGTTCCTGATCCAGAAGGGCGCGACCCCCGGCGCGCTCAGCGAGGGCAACTGCGTCGACGGCATGCCGGGGTCGCCCTTCGGGCAGGTGTCGTTCTGCAACGGCGCGAACTTCTTCAACGCGGCCTTCCGCATGGAGCGGACCGGACGGCTGACCATCCCGTCGGCGGGAATGGCCAGGACCATGGTGGCCTCCGCGGGCGCGCTCGGCACGGGCCGCGAGTGCCCGACGACGCGCAACTTCGACATGATCGACCAGGACCCGAGCGACAACGTGACCACCATGTACCTGATCAATCCGGCCACCGGCCAGACCGCGCAGGACAACGCGGCCAACACGGCGCGTATGAAGGGCGCCCGGGTGCTGGTCAACGGCAGCGACAACGCCCTCATCGACGACTTCCTGGACCCGGCGCTCGGCTGCACCCCGCTGATGGCGCCCGACCTGGGGAACAAGGGCGCGATGGCGACCTCCCAGGCGCTCGACGAACTGCTCGCGGCCAGGAACCAGCCCAAGGACGCCGCGCTGATCCCGGAGAACGACGGGATGGTGCTCGGCCTCGGCGGTTCGCTGGACCCGGCCAAGACCGACCTCTACCGGGCGCAGATCGGGCAGGCGCCGGTCGACAGCCAGACCAATGCGAGCAGCAGCCCGGCGATGTTCTGCCAGAACATGGTCAACATCCAGACGGCGTTCATCGCGGCCAACGAAAAGGTCTTCGCCGCCTGGCCCTCGCCGGTGCCCACGGTGGGCGATACCCTGTACACCTTCTTGGCCAACCGGCTGGCCTCGTCCTTCGACAACCTCAACTGCGCGAACTTCGGCCTGCATCAGACCGTCACGGTGGTGAACAACGGGGCCGGCGCGGCCACCCAGGCCACCCTGAACGACGACCCGCAGGAAACCTCGTTCTGAGCATCGCGTAGCCCGCTGCTTACTGCTTACTGCGACCGGGCCGGAGAGTGTCTCCGGCCCGGTCGTTTTGCTGCGTGGGCCGCGCTCCCTGGCGTGCCCCACCGGTCCCATGCACCCATCCAGCCCATTATCGACCACCGGTTCGGGCAGATCAGCATTTACCGGGGAGCATTCGGGCTTAAGGGTGAGTTTATGGGTCTATGGTGCACAAACCACTCCCGCAAGCCCCAATCATCCCGGATAATCCCCGAGCGGGGCGCACCACCGGACGTACCGGCACCATGGCCCGCACAGGCACCATCCATCGTGCACGCGCCGCCCAAACGCCTCGCTTAGGGACGTGGCGCGCAGGCCGGGCCTGAGGTCGGGGCGTCGGGGAGCGCGGGAAGCGCTTTCGAGGCGGCTCCGGGTAACAAGATCGGTCAGCTGACCGATGTCTCTCACTGCAATTTGCAGCAATATTTTTCTCGCAACCGGCGCCGGGCGCTTGCGTAGCCGCCCGGACCTTCCCCGGGAGCAGCGCGCAGTAACCAGCGCGATCCGGATCAGCTCGAGCCCGCAGGCGGTCCCGGGGGCTCGTCTGTGCCGTGATGTCTTTGCCGTGATGTCTTTGCCGACCCCGAGAAAGGGAGGAGCCGTCGATGGCGCGTAGGTTCACACGGGCCGTCCGGGGCGCCGAGGTGGTGGGTGCCATAGTGGCGGTTGCAGTCTTGGCGATCCTGTTCCTGCCGAAGCTGACTGGCGGCGGCGATGCCGCCCCGCCGCCGACTATCGGAGAGCCGGACCTGAACGTGGCGGTGGTACCGGCCGTCGACTCGGCCGGCTTCTTCGTAGCCCTGCACCAGGGCTTGTTCGCGGCGCACGGTCTGCACGTCACGTTCATCCCGGCGGTCAGCTCCGAGACGGTCATCAACGCCCAGGCGCTCAACCGGCCGCTCGACCGGATCGACATCTCCTGCGGCAACTACGTCAGCTACATCCAGGCGCAGGAGAACTACAACCAGGGCGAGCGGTCCTCCTCGGCCAGCAGCGCCACGGTCGCCGCCAACCTGGACATTTTCGCCGAGGGTTCGGTGATGGAAACGGGCGCCCAGGGTCTGTACGTGACGCCCGATTCCGGCATCCGGACGCTGGCCGGCCTGGAAGGCAAGGTCATCGGGGTCAACGCGCCGGGCAACATCTTGTACCTGCTGGCCGCTTCCGTGCTGGCCGACAACGGGCTGAGCGTGTCCGGGGTGCATTTCGCCTACTATCCGCTGCCGCAGATGGCCGCGATGCTGAAGGCCGGGAAGATCGCCGCGGCGGTACTGCCCGAGCCCTTCGCCAGCCAGGCCGAACAGTCGATGGGGGTGACACTGCTCGCCGACCTGGATCAGGGCGCCACCGTCGCGTTCCCGGTTCAGGGGTGCGCCGTGACCCGGCCGTGGGCCGCGCAGCATCCGGCGGAGCTGGCCGCGTTCCGGGCCGCGTTCGAGCAGGGCCAGGAGATCGCGGACACCGACCGGGCCGCCGTGGAGCAGGCGATGGAGTCGCTGCCCCCGCCGCTCGGAGTATCCCCGGTGACGGCGGCGGTGATGGCGCTGGACAACTATCCGACCGGGCCGGTCGACGCGGTGCGCGTCCAGCGGGTCGCCGACGTGATGCGGCAGTTCCTCGGCTTCCCCACCTTCGACGTGGGGTCGATGGTCGGCGGTTAAGCTCTTCAGGTGCAAAGAGCCGAGGTGGTGCTTTTTCACCACGCGCAGGGACTGACCCCGGGTGTCGTCGCGTTCGCCGACAGCTCGCTGCCGTCCTATGACCCCGAGGCCACCGCGCTCCTGGTCCGGCGCGTGCTCGACTTTCTCCGCACGCGGTAGGCCGCGGTGTTCGAGCGCCTGGTCCCGGTCAGGTGGCGTGACACGGACGGCCAGGGACACGTCAACCACGCCGTGTTCCTCACCTACCTCGAGGAGGCCAGGGACGCGTTCTTCGAGCACGTCATCGGGGCCGATCCCAGCTATGTGGTGGCCAGGGTCGAGGTAGACCTGCGCGCCGAGGTCCGGCACCCGGACCGGCAGGTGACGGTGCGGATACAGGCCGAACGGCTGGGCACCACCAGCCTGACTACCCGCGAGACGATCCTTATCTCCTCGGGGGACGTGGTGGCCGAGGCACGCGTGGTCACGGTCCGCTGGGACCCCGGCCAGCACCGGGCCATCCCGTTCAGTGAAGCCGAGCGCGTGCGGCTGGCGGCGGCGATAGACCGTTCAGAACGCGGCGAGGGCTGACAGGCCGGCCTGGGCCTTTCACCGGGTGGGATCCGGCCCGGACGCTACAGGATCGGTGACGCCGACCGCGGCGTTGAGCGCGTCGAGGGCCGACCCCTGCCGGACCGCGTCGGCCCGGTCGAACGGCCCGGTCCAGGCCAGCCCGACCTGGTTGCGGCGGTTCCTGCTGTTGCGCCACAGCGAGGTCGCGTTGGCCAGGATGAAGTCGCGGTATCCGGCCTGCGGACGGTGCCGGTAGAGCTCGTACAGGTGCCTGACGAAGATGCCCTTGAACTGGGGCCGGTCGCGGTCGCGGCGACCGGTCTCCCGCTCGCCGGGCTCGGTGAGGATGCCCGGCGGCACGGTGAGGTCGCGCAGCGCCGCCGCAGCGATGGTTTCCGCCTGCCCGAGGTAGGCGTCGTCGCCGGTGATCTCGTACAGCACGGCGAGCCCGCCGATGATCACGCCCTGGTTGTAGGTCCAGGTCGCCCGGCCGTTGTTCGCGCAGTCGGCGGTCAGTCCGTCGTTGACCAGGCCGGCCGGGCCGATCATGCCGCTGCTGGAGAACCACTGCCATTCGCGCAACGCCCAGTCGAGGTAACCGCCGGCTGCGCCCTGATGGAGACGGCGCTGGTGCAGCCGGCCCGCGATGAGCAGGAAGAGTTCGTTCGGTATCGCGTTCTTGTAGGTCTTCCGGCGGGTCCACCACAGGCCGCCGCCGCACGCATCGTCCCAGCCGGCTGCCATCCCGGCGAACAGCCCGCGCGCCATATCGAGGTACTTCACTTCGCCGGTCAGGTCGTACGCCGCGATCCAGGCCAGCGCCCACCAGCCGTCATCGTCGTAATACAGGTTGCTGAATCCGCGGTTGACCCGCTCGGCCCGGGTGAACGTCGTCTCGATGACGTACCGGTGGGCGTGCTCGCCGGTCCGCTGGCTGTGCTGGATCACGGCGGTCAGCGCGTTAGCGGAGTTCCACCAGCCCGCGGTCTTCCACAGCCCGGTCCTCGGGTTGTACCAGCGCTGCAGCGCGCCGACGGCTTCGCTGGCCCAGGCGCGGTACTGGTCCACGGGTTTTACGGGGTCGGGGCCGGGCCGCCCGGGTGGCTGTTCGGCTGCCCGGCGCTGAAGTGCAGTAGCGCGGGCACCAAGGTGGCCAGCGCGAGCCAGCGGGTCAGCGAGTTACGCGGCAGCAAGGCCAGCGTCACCCACGCCACCGCGGTGTACCAGGGCAGTGACCACGGGGCCACCAGCACCCAGGCGAAGGTCAGCGCGCAGGTGGCCGCGAGCACAGCGGGCACGTCAGGGGACAGCCGGTTGTACAGGTACCAGGACAGCGCGATCAGCAGCAGCGGCCACAGCACCCCGATCAGCGCGTTGATCGTCGCCGGAGCCGCGAGGTGGTAGGCGACGATCTGGAACAGCCGCCAGAACGACGGCGAGATGACCCGTCCCGACGCCGCCGGAAGCGGCCGGAGCGCGTTCACCCCATAGGTGAAGAAATACAGGCAGAACGTGGCCACCGCGGCGGCGCCAGCGGTACGGAGCAGGCGCGCCCAGGCGCGCTCGCGGATCAGCGGCACCGCGATGCCCAGCGCGACGAACGCCGCGTTGATCTTGATCCCGAGGGCAACACCGATCAGCGCGCCGGTGGCCAGGTCGTGCCAGACGGTCGCGCCGCGGCGCGAGATCAGGATCGCCGCGATCCCGGCCAGCGCGACGAAGGCATCAAGCTGCGCGCCCATGACCAGCACGTAGATCAGCAGCGGGTTCGCGGCCCAGATCAGGCCGGCTCGCACCGGGTTGGCCGCCGAGCGCAGCAGCAGGTATCCGGCGGCGAGGTACGCGATCCCGGTCATGATCATCAGGACCCAGATGGTCAGCCACGGCTTGCTGCCGCCGGCGAGCGCCGCGACCAGATGCGTCCAGGTGGCCACCGGGCCGTACACCGAGGGGGTGGTCCGCCACCGGGGGTCGACCAGGGCGACGTACGGGTTGTGGGCACCGCCGGGCAGGCTGGCGGGCAGGAAGGTGTACGGGTCGTGCCCGAGCGCGGCGATCCGCCCGTACGCGGCCAGGCTGGCCGGGTCCGAGCTGCCGACCGGTGTGATGTTCACCACCACCGCGACCACCGCCACCGCGGACCAGAAGACCCCCCGGGGGTTCGGCTGCCAGCCACGGCTGTTGGCCCACAACATCCCGGCCAGGCCCAGGCAGCAGAACGTGATGGCGGGGTACATGATGGCGTTGGTGACCCCGGCCGACAGCGGCGGCGCGCCCAGCCGACGGGCCAGGGCGGTGAGCGGCAGCAACACCGGCAGCGCCGCCTCGCTGGCGCGCGGCGCGGTCGCGCACAGCCCGACGAACGCCAGCAGCCCGAGCCCGAGCGCGGACAGTGACACGGCGGGCAGCGGCCGGGCCAGCGGGCTGGACTTCAGCGCCCGGATGAGCACGCCCATCAGCGCCTCGACCCGGCCGCCGGGGATCGGCGGCTCGGCCAGCTTGGCGGGCTGTGCGGCGGCGGGATCTGATGCCTTGGTAACCGGACCCTGGGTCATCGCATCACCCCGGGCCAGAGCGTCCGGGGGCACCCCCTGGCCTGGCAGGCCGCCCCAATACCAAGGAATCCATGACCTGCATGGTAGGCGAGGCTGATGGGGTGGGCATCACTGTCGGGGAGAACATCGGCTGCGTTGTCCGGTACACCGGTGATCTATCCGGTACCGGTTTCGCTGTCACAGCGAGTTGCCGGCAACTGGCGCATCCGGTGCCGCGGATGCGGTTAGCTTGAGGACCATGTACCCGTCGCGCCTGGCCCGGCCGACGCTCGCCTGGTCCTGGCGCCTGGTCCACGAGTTCGCCGGACGCAGCCGGCGGGCGGTGCGCGAGCACTGGCTGTTCGCTATCGTCGTCGTCTGCGGGACCGCGCTGCGCGTCGTGGTCCAGCTGGCCTACCAGCAGGCGCTGATCTTCCCGGACAGCGAGCGGTATCTGCAGTACGCGCACAACTTCCTCACCGGACAGTGGAGTCCGGACTGGCTGCGCACCAGCGGCTACTCCCTCCTGCTCATGCCCGCCGTGCTGGCTCACAACCTCTCGGTGGTCGTCGCGATCCAGCACCTGCTCGGGCTGGCCACGGCGGTGCTGATCTACGCGACCCTGATCCACTTCGGCGCCCGGCGCTGGGTGGCCGCGCTGGCGACCGTCCCGGTGCTGTTCGACCCGCTCCAGCTCGACCTCGAGCAGTACATCCTCACCGACGTCTGCGCGACGTTCCTGGTCTTCCTGGCGCTGGTCGTGCTGGTGTGGAAGCGTGACGCGCTCGGCAAGGGGGCGGCCCTCACCGCCGGGCTGCTGATCGCCGCCGCCGCCATCATCAGGGAATCCGACCTGCTGGTCATGATCCCCGCGCTGCTGTACATGGTGGCCGTCATCCGGCCCTGGCGGCGCTGCGCGAGGCTGGCGGGGATTGCGCTGCTCGGCTGCGCCATCCCGGTACTCGGGTATCTGAGCTGGTTCGCGGTGTGGTTCGGGACGTTCAACTTCGTCACCTACAGCAACCAGTTCCTGTACGGGCGGATCGTGCAGTTCGCCGACTGCACGGGCTTGTCGCTGCCCTCGTACGAGCGGCAGCTGTGCCCGACCCAGCCGCCGGCGCAGCGCGACCTGGACTGGTACATGTGGGCGCCGCAGTCGCCGCAGGTGCTCCTCCAACCGACGGCCGGGCTGAGCAAGGGCCAGATCATCCACGACTTCAACTCGCGGATCATCGAACACCAGCCGCTGAGCTACCTGGGGGCGGTGGGCGGCGACATCCTCTACAGCTTCTCCCCGGTCCGCGGGAACGGGCCCGAGCGCTACCCGAAGGGTTATCACGACTTCCACACGTACTTCCCGAGCGGCAAGGGTGAGTTGGCGACGCTGCGCGCCTACACCGGCAGCACCGGGCGCGTCCAGCCCGCGCTGGCCGATTTCCTGACCGGCTACGGCCACGACTTCTACGTGCCCGGGCCGCTGCTGGCCGCCGGCCTGGTCCTGGGCCTGGCGGGAGCAGCTGGCCTCGGCCGGGCCCGGCGCAGCAGGCTGCGCGGCCCCTGCCTGCTGTTCTCGCTCGGCACCATCGCCATGGTCGTGCCCCCGTTCATTATCGCGACCTTCGACTGGCGGTACGAACTGCCGCAGTTTTACCTGATCCCGATCGCGGCGGTGCTCGGCGTGAGGGCGATGGCCGGCCGGGACAGCGATACGAGCCCGCCGGCGCCGAGCACCGGCCAGGCGCCGAGCGAACAGGAAGAGCCCGTCCACCCGGCCGTGTAGTCACCGGTCTTTGCGTACCCGTTAAAGACCTGTGGAGGGCTCCCGGTCGGGGGCCCTCCACAGGTCGGCGCTAGTTCCTCACGCGGGCAGGCTGGAGAAGTTTATAAAGCGGTAGAACGAGCCACCCCACGGCGTGGCCGAGGCGCCGCCGCGCAGCTGCGCGCCGGTGCCGTTGGGGTTGACGTACAGGCCGGTAGCAACGTTCTTCAGCGAGCCGTTCGACTGCGGAATGAACTGCTGCCACGGACCGGTGTTGCACGAGGTCAGGATCAGGCCGTCGCGCAGCGGGTCAGAGGACCAGCCACCGCCGGGATCGGACACGCAGAGCCCGGTCCCCGTGCCGTGGGGGGCGTACTCGAGCCGGACGGCACCCTGGTGCGTGCCGTTGGTGAGCAGGAAGTGCGTCGCCGGGTCAGACTGGGTCGCTGGCCAGCCGGCGATGATCGCACCCGGGTACTGGTGCTGCCGGAAGGCATCGAAGCCGTTGCCGAACCGGTTGACCTCGTTGCCGTAGTTGCTGACGGCGTTCGCCTCGACCGTGAGGTTAAAGCTGCCGTGCAGCACGGCGCCGTCAGCATCGGTGGCCGTGACCACGACTCCGTTGTAGGTGCCGGGAGCAGCGGTGCCGCCGACGTAGGTCAGCACGGGATTCCCGGAGCTCAGCCCGGTCGGCAGGTTCGTCTCGGCGAAGTTGATGGCGTTGGTGCTGATCGAACTGGTCGCGCTGAACTTCACGGTGCCGGAGACGTTCGAATCCGCTAGCGCGGACAAAGACACCTTGACGACCGCGCCGCTGCCCAGCTGAATGGAGCCGCTCGTGAGCGCGACCGGGATCACGAGCGCTTCGGCGTTCCCGGTGCCATCCGTGGCGTCGGCCACGATGCTGGCCGTACTGGTCGCGGTGCCCGTATTGCTGATCGTGGCCCCGGACAAGGACACGCCGCTCGGCACCGTGCCGTGCAGCGACCAGGTCACGTTGGTCCCGGCCAGCGTGATGACCTTGGTGCCATTGGTGGCGGTGAGGTTGGAGCCGCCGAACGTGGCGGGTGAGACGGCAGTGGCGCTCAGCGCCGTGTCCTGATATGTCTGGGCGTTCGCAGGGAGTGCCGCCGCACCCACAGCGAGCGCACTCCCGAGCAGCCCGGGAACTACTATCCCGAGTGCTCTGCTGAGTTTGAAGTGCAAGGCTTCACCCCGTTCTGTTTCGCTCTCTCCTAGGGCGTTGCCAGACCATCTGGCAGGGAGCGCGACCGACAGGAAGGAGCGCTGCCGGCGGCCCTGCCAGCCAGATGGTCAATGGTCACCATAGCCTTACACCTCCTCTCTGTTATGTAGGACGCTTTCGCGTCGTCTATGTATGACACTTTCGGGACGTAAAAGCTAAGCGAAATTGGGCATCTGTCCGTTACCGTTCGCCTTCGCGTGGGTACGGTGATGCGGGAGCGACTCATGGTGAGCCTGGGCCCGGCCGCCCGGCCTACATTACGCAGGTCACTACCATGACCAGGTGACGACTAGTTCTGTCCGGCAGGTGGTCCTTCGGAACGGCGTCGGCATCGAGGATCCGCTTGGCGTCGTGCTCGATCTCCTGCGGGCCTACCGGCGCCTCGGCATCAGCGACCCGGCGCAGCCTGCGGCGTTCGGCGAGCCGGATCTCAGGCTGGCGAACCGGGGGGGCGCCCGGATCTCAGCGGCCGAGATCGCGGCGATCCTCGAGCGGCGCGGCGCGATCGAGGGAGCCCTGCGGGCGATCGCTCCGGACGTTTCGCTGGGGGGAGCGGCGGACTCGGTGCCGTGGCTGGTGCTGAGGCAGCTCTTCGACGCGTTCGCGGATATCCGGGGAGTCGGCTTCGCGAAAATGACGAAGGCGCTGCACCCGAAGCGCCCGGCGCTGATCCCGATGCTCGACAGCATCGTCCAGGGGTACCTGCGAGACGACGACCTCGGAGCCCACGCTCCGTTCGGAGAGCGCGCGCTCGCGCTCGTACACGGCTACAAACGCGATCTGGATCGCAACTGGGCGGCGCTACGAGCGCTACGGGAGGAGCTCGCGAGGAGCGGCTACGCGCTCACCGAGGTGCGGATCCTCGACCTGCTGATCTTGTCCGCCTCCGCCGAGACCGCGACCAGGCCAGCTGGCGGCTTACCCGCGGGAGGCCCAGGGCTTGGCCGGGCGCACGCACGGCTGGCCGTTCGGGAGAAATCTTCTCATCCGGCGGCCGGACCCCGGTCCGTACCGACGGTCAGCCAGCCTGCCTCCTGGAACGACCGTAACGCTGCCTGCGGCGCGAACTGTGTCCGGTACAGCCCCGCGTACACCCCGCCCGCGGCGAGCAACTCGTCATGCGTCCCGTGTTCGGCGATCCGCCCGCCGTCGACGACGAGGATCTGGTCCGCCGCCCGGACCGTGGAGAGCCGGTGGGCGATCACCAGCGACGTCCGCCCGGCCAGCGCGGTCGCCAGTGCCCGCTGGATCGCCACTTCGGATTCGGAGTCCAGATGCGCGGTGGCCTCGTCCAGCACGACCACCGACGGGGCCTTGAGCAGCAGCCGGGCCAGGGCCAGGCGCTGTTTCTCCCCGCCGGAGAAGCGGTAGCCCCGGTCCCCTGCGATCGTGTCCAGCCCGTCCGGCAGCGACGAGATCAGCTCCCAGATCCGGGCCGCCTCGCACGCCTCGATCAGCTCCTTCTCGGTCGCCGGTGGCCGCGCGTACAACAGGTTCGCCCGGATCGTGTCGTGGAACAGGTGGGGGTCCTGCGGCACGACGCCGATCACCGACCGCAGCGATTCCAGCGTCAGGTCGCGGACGTCGTGCCCGCCGATCCGCACCGCCCCGCGCACCGGGTCATACAGCCGCGGCACCAGGTGCGTGATCGTCGTCTTCCCCGCCCCCGACGGCCCGACCAGCGCGGTCAGCTTCCCCGGCGGCGCATGGAAGGTCACGTCCCGCAGCACCCACGCATCGCTGGGACGTTCCGGCGCGGGCAGCGTGACCGACTCCAGCGAGGCCAGCATCACTTGGTCCGCCTCCGGATACCGGAACCACGCTCCGTCCACCTCCACACCCGGCGCCCCGTCCGCATGCGGCAGCGGGAAAGCCGTCGCCCGTTCGGTGATCAGCGGCTTCAGGTCCAGGATCTCGAAGACGCGGTCAAAGCTGACCAGTACGGTGACAATTTCCAGCGGCAGCCTGGATACCTCGTTGAGCGGCCCGTACAGCTGTGAGACCAGCGCGATGAACGCCACCAGCGTGCCGAGCTGGAACACGCCGTGAATGACCAGCGTGCCGCCCAGCCCGTACACCAGGGCCGTAACCAGCGCCAAGAGCAGCGTGATGAGGACCCAGAGCCGCTCCGTGCAGGCGAGGTTGGCCATGGCCAGGTCACGGATCCGGCTGGCCTTGCCGGTGAACAGCCCGGCTTCCTCCTCCGGCCGTCCGTACAGCTTGGCCAGCAGCGCGCCGGATACGTCCGACCGCTCGGCCGTCATCGCGGCCAGTTCGGCGTGGAGCTGCATCTCCTGCCGGAGCAGCCGCTGGGCCCGTTTCCCGGTCACCTTCCCAGGCAGCACGAACAGCGGGACCGCCGCCAGCGCGATGAGGCTGAGCTGCCACGACAGCCAGAACATCGCCGCCAGCACCAGGACCAGGTTCAGCAGCATCGACACCGACTCGGGCATCAGCACACCGACCGCCTGCTGCGTCCCGTTGATGTCATCGTTCATGCGGGAGACCAGCGCCCCGGTCTGCGTCCGGGTGAAGAACGCCAGCGGCTGCCGCTGTATATGCCGGAACACGCTCGTCCGCAGCTCCAGTACCAGGCTCTCGGCCATCCACGCCGAATACAACGACTTCACGTACGTCGCGCCAGCGCCCACCAGCGCCAGCCCCGCGACGGTCAGCGCCAGCGTGACGACCACGCTTTCCCGGTGCTGCAGGATGCCGTCGTCGATGATCAGCCGCAAGATCAGCGTGCTCACCACCACGATGGCCGAATCCACCGCGGTGATTCCCAGCAGCAGCACCATCGGCCCGCGATACCGGCGCAGATACGGCCAGACCCGCCGCACCGTCCCCGGCCGCACCTGCTGCCGGGTCACCTCATCCTCGCGGTACCGAAGCACGAACCCAGGACCCGAGATCACGGGGTCTACTATTCCCCCGACCCCGCATCGTGCGGCAAGCCATTTTCCTGCCGCGGATCTAAGGCGATCGTTAAACGCGCTTGGCAGATCGCACCGCCTACCAGGTGTTCATCCGGCTCGACGGGGCAAAGATGTTCCTGCTGGCCGCGATGGCTGTGGCCCTGTCGGCCGTGGCCCTGACCTCGCACGCGCTGCCCCGAGATCTTGCTGGCGGCCTTCGTCACCAGCACAGGCGAATTTTTCGATCTGGACGGCCTACGTAATAATCGGACTCGAGCCAGCGGACTTCAGATACGGCGGCACTATGCGCATTCTCCTGTCCTTCCCCATCACTCAGCGTTACGCTCTCGATCGGCGGAACCTCGATGCCGTCCTGCGCCCGGTCCGTTCCGACTGATCCGGTGGAGGCTTCGCCGCCCGTCGTCAGGCGGTCCAGTTCATGATGTCCCCGCAGCAAGGATGCTGGAGTTTGCTCCATGGCTAACCCGGCCGGCGAGATCGGCCAGCTCCGCGAGGAAGAACTACCCGTTGTCCGGGTGATCGTCCCGCCCGACCTGAGCAGCCGGGTGTTCGAGGATGACCTGGGTCCCGGCGACCTGGTCTTCGACGGCAAGCGGACGCCCATGCTCATCTGGCACGAGCACTACCCGGTCGGCCGCGGCTGGCGATCCGGCTGGGTGCTCAGCTATGACACCGACGGCACCCGGAACCCAGAGGACTACATCGTCGGCCTGGGCCTGCCCGATGTCGATGCCGCCGTGGCGCAGGCTCGCGAGTACTTGCGTTCCGTCGGCTATCCCGCCGCTGGCTGGCCGTCGTCATGACCATCGCAGCAGGCCGACTCCGCGCCCAGGCCACGGCGGTGGCGTCCGTGCCCGTGACGAAGATCCACGGTCGGGACCATCTTGTCGCTGCCGATGGCGGTCGCGTTGGCCCGCGACCGTTCCGCGGCCAGCGCCAGGCGCATCTCGGGAGAACAGATCATTGCCCGCGCTGCAGATTCCGATGACTAACGACCTGTCCACTGTCGTGCTCGTTCACAAACGCTAACTCAAATTCTGACCCGGCCGACCTGACCGGCCTAGCTCACAAAGGTGTAGGGGCGTCATCCGGTACATAGTGGCGGCTCTCGTCTGACGGATCGATCCAGACCCGCATGATCACGCCGCTGGACGGGTCGCGGAACCGCTCAGCCGTCGGCACCCAGCCCGGCTCGGGCTTGCGCGTCTGGGCGTGCCGCCCGCGGGAACCCCCGCCGCGCCCGGCGCCCGGCGTATCGGGGACACCGGCGGGCGGGAGGTCGGCCAGGGCCACCGCGGCCTCCTCGGCATAGGCGGCGGCCAGCACGACACCGACCCGGTGGCGTAGGTCGTCCAGCTCCAGCCGACCCGCGGCGTAGTGCTCGCGCAGCAGCGCGATCAGGCGCTCGCGGTCGGCGTCCCCGAGCAGCGAGCGCCGTCCGGCCGGCGCGCCGCCCCCGGGCTCGCTCATGCCGACGGCGTGACGATCACCGCGCTGCCGTAGGCGACGACTTCGGCGCGCGCCTTGCCGATCTCGGAGGAGTCGAAGCGCATCGCGATCACCGCGTTGGCGCCGAGCAGCTTCGCGTTCTCGATCATTCGGTCGATCGCATGCCTGCGGGCGTCTTCGAGAACCACCGTGAACTGTGAAACCTCGCCCTGGCGTAGCGACGAAATCCCGCCCGTGACGGTCTTGCTGAAACCCATCGCCCGCACCACCAGGCCAAACGTGATGCCGAGATTCCGTTCCACCACCATGCCCGGCAGCTCGAACGCAGTGGTGACAGGAAAAGCAGCAGCCGTGGACCCGGGGGTGCCTGCCGTACTCGTCGTATCCGTCATGCAGGGCAGTACACCGTCGTCGCGCACGCCGTGTCAACGAGCCGCCCGTCCGCAGCCAGGAACACCGCTATGCTCCTCGAGTTCTAGCGTGAGGGCGGAGAGATTACCACGATCATGGCGTGATCACCCTGCAGCAGGGTCAGCTCGCGGGACCGGGCGACTGCCTGGCTGCGCGAGGCGACGCCGAGCTTGCGGTAGATCGACACCGCTTGTGACTTGACGGTGTTCGGTGACAGGAACAGCTCACTGGCGATCTCGGGGAGCGACAGATGCGTGGCCAGCATGGGCAGCAGGCGCAGTTCGGCGGCGGTCAGAGCCGATGCCGCGGGGACGCCCTGAGCGCGCTGCCTTGCGAGCCGCGTCCGGAGCGCTTGAGCCTCGTCGGCCAGGATTCCCAGGCCGGGACGTCGGCTGAGCAGTTCGTCGATCTCCTGCATGAGGGTCTTGGCCCCGGCCAGGTCACCGAGCGCGAGATGGGCGCTGACCAGCTGGATCCGGGCCTGGACGGCGAACTGCGGCATCGCGTAGGTCAAGAGGTGCCGCAGGCGCTGCGCGCCGACCAGTTCCTGGCGCGCCGCCGTGATGTCGTTGCGGCGGAGAGCCACGTGGGCTTGCACGGCGCAGACCAGAGGTGTTGCGTAGCTCTCCTCGATCCGGGCACGCTGCAGCACTGCGCGCGCCTCCGCGGCCAGGAATCCGGCGCGGCTCCACTCTGCGCGCGCCGCCGCCACGAGCGATCGTTCGCATAGCGCGACGGCGAGAGTTTCATGCGCGCCCGCCTGTTCCCCGGCGCTTACCGCATCTGCGAAGGATTCGTCGGCGCCATCGAGGTCACCGCGAAGAACCAGGCCGAGTCCCCGGTAGAGCGCTGGTGCTGGTGTCACGATGTTCTCCTGGGCACACCTGTGTACCGCGTCGGCGGCGTCGGCCAGCACCTGTTCCACCCCGCTGCGGCACATGAGCGCGCGGAGTATGGCGGCGTGCGCTTCGGCGTGCGGGGCATCGGGCTGCGCCGCGTCCCGGTACTGCCAGCGATCGACGGCATCAGCCCATCGCTCAGCTTCGGCCGGTCGTCCCATCATCGCGAAGAACAGCGCGGCCAGGACAGCGACCATCGGGTGTCCGTCCATCCCGTCTTGGTCGTGCAGCCACCCGAACCACCGCTGGAGCGTGGTGGACCGGCCCTGCCGGTGGGTCGGCACTCCGAGCCGTTCTACCAGGCGAGCTGCCTCGTCGACGTCCCCGGCGGCGATGGAGTACTCCAGCGCTTCCTCAAGCAGGCCGTGGTGCAGGCACCAGCTGGCCGCCCGGCGGCGCAAGACGGGGATCAGGTCCGGCTCGTGGCGTTCCAGCTGGGCCTGGAGCACGTCACGGAACAAGTGGTGATAGCGGAACCACTGGCCCCGCTGGTCCAGCGGCACCAGCAGCAGGTTCGACTGAGCCAGGTTCGTCAGCGCCGCGGCAGCCCCGGGCAGGTCCAGTACCGCCTCGCACAAAGGCCCGGACATGCGCTCCAGCACCGCGGCACGGATCAGGAACACTCGCTGCTTCTGGGAGATCCGCTCCAGGAACTCCGACTCCACGTACTCGCTTACCAGCCGGTCGTCCCCGCCGAAAGACAGTGCTGCCCGCGCCAGCGAACCGCCCTCCCGCAGGTACAGCGCCGCCAGGTACAGCCCGACTGGCCATCCCTCGGTCCGCCGGTGCAGCTCGGCCACGTCATCCTCGCCGAGCGTCACCTCGGCCGCGCGCAGCAGGAATGCCGCCTCGTGGCGCGTCAGCGACAGGTCACCCAGACCGATCTCGAAGACCCGGCCTTCCGCGCGCAGCCGGGCGATCTGCACCGGCGGCTCGTCACGCCCGGCGAGCACCAGCCGGGAACCATCCGGCACATGATCGGCTAGCACCGACAGCGCCGCCCGGCACTCGGAATTGCGCACCAGATGCACGTCATCCAGGACCAGCACCACCGGTGTGGTCATGGCCGCGAACGCCGCCCCCAGGCGGGGCACGACCGACCCTGGTACCGAGCTGGCCGGCGAACTCAGCGCATCGAACACTCGCTGGTCTACCGGCTGCACCGCGTCGAGGGCCTGGGCGACGTAGGCGAAGAGCACCTTCGGATCGTTGTCCTTCTCATCCAACGACACCCACGCGAACTCTTTGCCGTCCCGTTCCGCCCACTGCGCCAGCAGCGTCGTCTTTCCGTAGCCCGCCGGGGCAACGACGGACACGATCGGAGGGACATCGTCTCGCACCAGCCGCTCGACAAGCCACGACCGGCGAACCGTCCCAGCCCGCATCGGGGGGCCACGGAGCTTCGACTCAAGAAGGTCGAACGCCGGGCCGCCCTCAGGCCATGACGCCCTGGGCTGCTCACGCACGTCGCTGCCATCCATGGCCCCGACAGGCCCCCTGCCCTCCAGCCGGTCTACCGTGTCCGGATCTTCAGCCGCTTCTACCCGGTCAAGCCGCGAGGAACAAGCCGTATTCCGCTCAGCCGTGATCAACCGCGGCAAGGATATTTTCTGTACGGCACCTATCCGTTCCCTCGGCAGGTGACACTGACCCATGATCATGAAGGACCGCCTAATCCCCGGGCATGAACCCTCATCGGGATTATCTTCGGGCGGGTGCACACATCTGCCGCTGGTTCGTGGTCGCGGACGCTGCTGACCCTCAGCGGTGCTGGGTATCGTCATCCCCACGGTGGTTCTTATCCGGGAGGTGTTCATGCCGGCCGCGCTGCCCCGCTTGGACGCTGGCGTCGAGCGACAGCTTGCCGCGGGCCTGTTCAACCAGGTATGGGTGCTGCTGGACAAGCCTGATCGCAGCGGCGGTGATGATGACCAGATGGTCCACGCCGCGCACGCCAGCCGGTACCACTGGGGCGCGGTCGGCGGGCCCGTGCAGTGGGCGCGAGGCGAATGGCAGTGCTCGCGGGTTTATGCCGTGCTGGGCCGCGCCGAGCCCGCGCTGCATCACGCACGGCGGTGCCTGGAGCTAGCTACCGGCCATGATCTGGGGCCGTTCGACGTGGGTGCCGCTCATGAGGCGCTCGCTCGCTGCTATCAGATCATCGGCGATACGGGAAAGACGGCCGAGCATGTGGCCCTGGCCCGGGCGCAGTCAGCCAGCATTGCCGATGCCGACGACCGGGCCACCCTCGATAGCGACCTGGCCAGCCTGGGCTGAATGCTCACCGCCTGCCGCCGGACCCGCGGAGCGGCTAACCGGCCGAGGGATGCCGGGATGGCACCGGGATCCGGTCCAGATCCTGAGCCAGCACCACCGGCCCGCCGAACGCCGTCGCCGCTTGCGCGGCGAGCTGTTGACCGTCGCCATGCTCATAGCGTTGCGAGAAATGGGTGAGGACGAGCACTCGCGCCCTGGACTCGGCCGCGATGCGGCCGGCCTGCCCGGCGGTCAGGTGCCCGTACTCGCGCGCTAGCCCGGCCTCGGTGTCGGCGAAGGTGGACTCGCACACCACCATGTCCGCTCCGTCAGCGAGCTCGAAGGCGGCATCGCACAGCCGGGTATCCATGATGAACGCGAACCGCTGGCCCCGTCTGGGCTCGCTCACCTGCGCAACCGTCACCAGGCGCTCACCGGCGACCAGGCGGCCCTCGCGCTGCAGCCGCCCGATGTCCGGGCCGGTGATGCCGAGGGCGGCGAGCCTGTCCGGGAGCATCCGCCGCCCGTCGGCCTCCACCAGCCGGTAACCGAGGGCCGGGATGGTGTGCGACAAAGGCCGGGCCTCCACGTGGAACGCGGCTGCCCGCAGCACCGGGCCGGCGGTCTCGGCTGGCCGTTCCCGCAGGTCCACTGCGTCGCGGAACAGCGCCGCATGCCTCAGCCGGGTGAATACCTCCTGGTTCTGCGCCGGGTAGCAGGCGTCCACTGCGTGCCGTACCCGGTCCAGGGACATCCGCGCGAGCACGCCTGGCAGGCCGAGGCAGTGATCCCCGTGGAAATGCGTGATGCAGATGCGGGTGATCCGGCTTGCCGTGACCCCGGCGAACAGCATCTGCCGCTGTGTCCCCTCGCCCGGGTCGAACAACAGTCCCTCGTCATCCCACAGCAGCAGGTAGCCGTTGTGGTTGCGGCTACGGGTAGGCGCCTGGCTCGCCGTCCCAAGCACCACCAGCTCCCGGTCAGACACAACAACCGACCCTACGCCAGACGACAGCTGGCACTGGGACGGTGGAGACCTGCACGTATCAAAATCCAGCGGCGCGCCTCCGGCTCATTGAAGACGTGGGCAGGCGCGATCCTCACCAACGACGCCTCGGCGGGGCTCTTTTGACGCGCAGTCCGACCGATTCCCGCAAGGGGGGGAATTTTCATGGCAGTGACGGACACCTCGCCATACCATCCGACCGCGAGCACGCCATCCAATTCGGGATCCAATCAGCCACCGGTGCCACCGAAGATCGCGGCTCTGCTGGCTGGGCTTACCGCGCTGACCGGCGCTGTAATCGGCCTCATGACCAGCTTCAATGCCGTGCACTGGACGTCAGCGCAGACCACGCTGGTGGCGACCGAGGTCGCTGCGTTCTGGGCGCTCGCAAGCGCGGTAACCGCTCATCTATGGCCGCAGACCAAGAAGCAGCCGGTCGCGGTAGCGGGCACGGTTACGGCCTTCGTATCAGCCACGCTGGCCCTGGGTATCGGATTCGCCTGGTGGCAGCTCACACAGTCGCAAAATGCGTCCCTGATCGGTCTGGTCACCACGATCGTCGCAGTGGCCTCGGCACTGGCGGCGCGGAGCGCTGTTGAGCCCATATGACGCCACCTCGCTGAAGCAGACGACGGGATCATCGACCCCCTCGCCTGAGACGCTCAGCCCTGCCCATCCGCCCGCAGCTGCCGTACGGGAGACCGTCACCGCATTCCTCAAACATCGGCCTCTGCACATCCCGGGCCGACTGATGCGGATCAGGCGACGTACGGGGCGTCCGCACTGCACTTCGGACAAGGCCGTCACCCGGTTCGGCGCGACGCCCGCCGTGTTCGTCCATTAGCGATAGGAAAAGCCACTGGCCGTTCGGCAAATAAAGTTCTTTTGTCCGAACGGCCGATGGTGGCACGTTCCAGGGAACCTGCGACATCTCCTCGGCCGGCGACCTCCTGCAGCCAGGCTGACTGCACGGCGGCGCGACGGCCACGATGACCATGCAGGCCCAGTGATCAGCCCCGATGCGGGACGGTGGACACCGAGTCATCTCGCTGACGATGATGGTCTCGTCGCGGGGCCGATGGGACATCCTCTTGGGCCAGCGACGTGTGCCGCCGTACGTGGCGCACCGCCGCTTGGCAAGAAGGTTGTCAATTCCCAGCGGACGACAAAGGCAAGGAGATCTCACTCCTTGCCACTTCTAACGTATAGCAGATTGGGGGGCTTGCGGCAAGACCCGGGTCGTGCTGCAGAATTGGCGACCGGACCAAGAAAGGCAGCGAGAGATGAGGACGTGCCCAACACGAGGTTCAACAGAGCTGGAGGCGCCGGTGATCCGATCGGCCAGTGCGGTGCAACGGAGCACGGCTGCCTCGGAGGTAGCGCGGTGAGCGAGCAGCACGTGTTGGGTCTTCAAGAGGTTGACGAGATGCAGGTCGCGGTCGTTGGCGGCAAGGGCGCGCACCTGGGCGCGCTATCGCGGATCGACGGCATCCGCGTGCCGGCTGGCTTTTGCGTGACGACGGACGCCTTCCGGCGGATCATGGCGGAAGCGCCGTCGATCGACGATCGGCTCGATCAGCTGTCGCGCCTGAACCCGGACGACCGGGAGGCGATCCGCGCGCTCAGCGCGGAGATCCGCCGGACCATCGAAGGGATCGCCATCCCGGGCGATCTCGCGGCGGCGATCACCCGCGCTCTCGCCCGGCTCGGCGAGCAAGCCGCCTACGCCGTCCGATCCAGCGCGACGGCAGAGGACCTGCCGACGGCCTCCTTCGCCGGCCAGCAGGACACGTACCTGAACGTCGTGGGGCCGACGGCGATCCTCCAGCACGTCAGCCGGTGCTGGGCGTCGCTGTTCACCGACCGGGCCGTGACCTATCGCCTGCGGAACGGCTTCGACCACCGGAAGGTCCACATGGCCGTGGTCGTGCAGCAGATGGTCTTCCCGGATGCGGCCGGCATCCTGTTCACGGCCGACCCCGTCACGGGCAACCGGAAGGTCTCCTCCGCGGAGGCCAGCTTCGGCCTCGGTGAGGCCCTGGTCTCTGGCCTGGTGAACCCGGATGTCTTCAAGGTGCGCGACGGCGAGGTCGTCGCCAAGGCGATCGCCGCCAAGCAGCGCGCGGTTCACGCCTCGCCGGCTGGCGGGACGCAGGAACAGGCGATCGACCCGCAGCGGCAGGAGCAGCCGGCGTTGACGGATGCGCAGGTTGTGCGGCTCGCGCGGCTCGGCCGGCGGATCGAAGCGCACTTCGGCCGTCCGCAGGACATCGAATGGTGCCTGGTCGATGATGGCTTCCAGATCGTCCAGAGCCGGCCGATCACCACGCTGTTCCCCATCCCCGAGTCCGGCGACCGGGAGAACCACGTCTATGTCTCCGTCGGTCATCAGCAGATGATGACCGACCCCATGATGCCCCTCGGGCTGTCCTTCTGGCAGATGACGACCCCCGCGCCCATGGCCGAGGCCGGCGGCCGCCTGTTCGTCGACGTCACCCAAAGGCTGGCCTCGCCGGCGAGCCGCGCCGGCCTCCTGGAGGCCCTGGGGAGATCCGATCCGCTGACCGGGGACGCGCTGCAGACCATCCTCGATCGCGACGGCTTCATCCGGCCGCTCCCTGACGAGGGTCCCCCCGGGCCGCTGTTTGGCGGCGCGCCAGCCCCGATCGAGACCGATCCGGCCATCGTCACCGAGCTGATCGCGCGCAGCCAGGAATCAATCGCCGCCTCGGAACGCGACATCCGGACGAAGTCCGGGGAGGCGCTGCTCGACTTCATCCGGGCGGACATCCAGGAGCTGAAGCGGATCCTGTTCGATCCGGAGAGCCATCAGGTGTTCATGTCGGCGATGGAGGCCGCGTGGTGGCTCAACGATCAGCTGCAGGCGTGGCTGGGCGAGAAGAACGCTGCTGACACGCTCACGCAGTCCGTTCCTCATAACGTCACATCGGAGATGGGGCTGGCGCTCTTGGACGTCGCGGACGTGATCCGCCCGCATCCGGACGTGGTGGCGTTTCTGCACCACGTCGACCACGAGGGTTTCCTGGACGAGCTGGCCAAGCTCTCGGGCGGGCCGGAAGCGCGAGACGCCATCGAGGCGTGGCTCGAAAAGTACGGCATGCGCTGCATCGGCGAGATCGACATCACGCGGCCGCGTTGGAGCGAGCGCCCCTCCACGCTCGTGCCCGTGATCCTCGGCAACATCAAGAACTTCGAGCCGGGCGCCGGCGTGCGGCGCTTCGAGCAAGGGCGGCAGGAGGCATGGGCGAAGGAACAGGACGTGCTGGAGCGCTTGCGGGCCCTGCCGGACGGGGAGCGGAAGGCCGAAGAGGCCAAGCGGATGATCGACCGGGTGCGGACCTTCATCGGGTACCGGGAGTACCCGAAGTACGGCATGGTCAGCCGCTACTTCGTGTACAAGCAGGCCCTGCTGAAAGAGGCCGAGCGCCTCGTGCAGGCCCACGTGCTCCGCGAGAAGGAAGACATCTTCTACCTGAGGTTCCCGGAGCTCCACGACGTCGCGCGCACGAACCACGTGGATGACCAGCTGATCTGCCGGCGCAAGGACGCGTTCAGGTCGTATCAAGCGCTCACGCCCCCCCGGGTGCTCACCTCGGACGGCGAGGTCGTCACCGGGGCGTACCGACGCGACGACGTGCCGACCGGTGCCCTGGTCGGCCTGCCGGTCTCCGCCGGGGTCATCGAAGGGCGGGCCCGCGTCATCCTGGATATGGCGCAGGCCGATCTCGAAGCGGGCGACATCCTGGTCACGGCCTACACGGACCCCAGCTGGACGCCGCTGTTCGTGGCGATCACGGGCCTGGTCACGGAGGTGGGAGGCCTGATGACCCATGGCGCAGTGATCGCACGGGAGTACGGCTTGCCGGGCGTCGTCGGTGTGGTAGATGCCACCCGGCTGATCCCCAATGGCCAGCGGATCCGCGTGCACGGAACCGACGGGTACGTCGAGATCCTGCCTTGACTGATCGCACCGAGAAGGCTCATCCGTAACGCGATGCTAGGTCAGTCGGGCTGGCGGCCGGTCACGGTGGCTGCGGGCCGAAGCCCACCACCGGGACGGCGATGAACGTGGCCTCCTCGAAGACATTGGAGAAATTCCAGCGACTCAGGGGCCCTATGTGCCGGTCGACGTATGACAGCGCCACCCCGCCAACTAGGGGATGTAGAGGTGCAGGCCGCAGCCTGCCGCGACCGAGTTCATCAGGGCTTGCAGCTGCGGGGGCGGGGGCGCTGTGGACCATGCCGGCCACCAGCGTTGCAGGGCGATCCAGGGGGAGAGCCAGGCGCGTATTGCGCGCAGCGCCCGGGGCCACGGCGGCGCTGGCGGGGGGACGGCGGCGGCGGCCCCCCTCTCTCCGCGGCCGGGCTCCGGCAGCGGTGCCGCGTCGTGGTGCGGCACGTGATCAGCGAACCAGGCAGCCCAGCAGAAGCTGAACGCGCAGTTGACCAGAGCCTGGTGACGACGGATGGCGACATCGGAGCGGACCTGGAAATCGGCCCAGCCCAGCTCGTCCTTGACCTGCTTGTAGCTTTGCTCGATCCAGTGCCGGATGCCGTAGATCCGCGTGATCTCGGCCAGGCTGGCGGCCGGGTGCGGGCTGTCTGCTTCGCGCGGGCTGCCGGGGCGGGGCAGGTTGGTGACCAGGTACCAGGTGGCCTTATCCGGCAAGGTGGCCGGATCGGCGGTGGCGACCACCAGGCGCCGGGCGCCGTCCGGGCCCCACCAGCCCAGGGCGGCGTCGGCGGCCCACCAGGTCTCGGTACGCCCGTCGCGAAAGGTCCGGGTCACCGCCTGCCAGTCGCCTGGATCATCCGGCCCGCCCCAGGCCAGGGCACGGGCCGCGTCCACCGGAGTGTGCGCGTCCGGGCCGTAAGCCCAGGTTCCCCGGCGCGGCTTGAGCGCCATCACGAACGGCAGCCCGGCCTCGGACAGCTCGGCGCGGAACCCGTCCTGATCCCCGTAGGCGCTGTCGGCGGCCACCGCGCGGAACACGAACCCCGCATCCCGGGCCCTGACCGCCAGGTCCGCGCCGATCGCCAGCTTGGTCCGGAACCCCGGGTCGCTCTTCCCCTTCGCGAAATGCTTCGCCGGGGTGTACGGCACCGCGTGCACCGGGTAATACAGCCGCTCATCAGCCCACACCGTGGTGACCGTGACCACCAGCGCAACAGATACCGTTGCGACGCAGCCGGTCGCCCACCGCAGGATCCGGACCGTCATTCGCGCCCCCCGCGCGAGCTGCGCCGCTGGCCGGCCCGCATCGACCACGCACGCCAGAACGCTGCCCGGGGCATGTCTCACCTCATGAGCCGATTATCCGCATACGACACTGAAGGCCAGATTAAAGACCGCCCATTACCGCATCGTTACGGCACCAGCGTCGTCCGGAACGCAGATGCACCTGCGCATAAGAAGGACCAGTCGCACACGCGCATCCGCGGCAGGATCAAGGCATCGATGATCAGGGTCAACCGACCCCGCCCTGGGCCAGCTCTCGGCCAGCGTGCCGAACAGCCCGGCCGCGGACCGCGGCGGGATGGCGAGCCGGCGGCGCCGCTCGAAGGCCTCACCGCGCCTGAGCGTCCCTACCGTTAGCGCTGATGGCTGCCTTAGCATGGCACTACCGCGGCTGACAAGGAGGATGGGATGAGCGATCCGCTGGATGTAGATCGGAATCTGGAGCATTGCATGCAGACCATCGAGGCTGGCCGCGAGGCGATGGCTCATGACATGGTCGACGCGGCCATGCGGCTCGGCGCTGCCGAGATGATGCTGGCCAGCGCCAGCCATACCGTTCACAAGCACGCGGCTGCGCTTCCGCCAGTACAGACGCAACCGGGCACCCCCGCAGAGCAAGGCGGCGAAGGCGCGTAAGGCACCCGGGTCCGTACCGGGCAGCGGCCACGGCACGAGCACCAGTGACTGTCCGCTGAGGCTGGCTGGAAGGCGTTCTTGGCGGACCGGCGCCTGATAAGTGCGGACGCGGCCGACAGCCGGCTGTACACCTGGGTCACCCGATGTCGCGCGAAGCGCTGGTCAGCAGCCGCCACACGCCGGTGTCGCCGAGGAACTTGAAGCGCCGTCGCAGGTCCGCGGCCGCCGCGGCCGCGTCCGGGAAGGACGCGAGATAGCCCCGGATGCTGCCGTACTGGTCGAGGATGGCGAGGACTTCCCGCGCGTTCTGCACCGTGGCCCGGATTTTGGCCTTGTTGCGGATCACGCGGCTGTCGTTTTCTACTGCCGCAATCTCCGCGGGCGGCATGGCGGCGACCTGCGCCGGGTCGAAGCCGTGGAACGCCTCCCGGATGCCGTCCCACTTGGCCTCGACGACGCGCCAGCTGATCCCGGCCTCGAAAACCGAGCGCGACAGGTGCTCGAGGAAGAACGCGGGATCGTCCGGTGCGTGGTCGCGGAGCTTCTCGAACGGCGCGGCCAGCTCGCGCGCCCGTGTCCGCAGCGCCGGCTGATCGGCCGCGGCCGTGTCCCCGGACTTGATCCGCGCGACGAGCGCCGTCGCCTCGTCGTGGGTGAGGACGGTGAGCCACAGTGCGCCGCCGGGATCCTGCAGCCGGCTGTCGTCGATGCCACCCAGGTCGACCGGGTCGAATCCGGCGTCCCGGATCAACTGGGCGACTACCGGCTTGGCTCCCTCATCGCCGGACAGGAACATCACCCAGGGCGGCTGGCGGTGGTTGTCGTCCGTCATGATGCTCGCCGAGAGCGAGTTGAAGGCACGCACCCAGCGCGCCCGCGGGAACGCCCCGGCCAGCGACCGCAGTGTCACCTGTTGCCGCCCGAAGGAGTTGGCCGCGTCGATCAGGACGCGGCCGTCGAGCGGGCCGGCCGCCTGCAGCACGTCGGCCACAGCAGGGCCCGGGACGGCCACGAGCACTGCTTCGGCGCCCGCCACGGCGTCGGCGACCGAGGCCGCGTGTGCGCGCTCCCCAAG
The DNA here is from genome assembly GCA_963742795.1 of uncultured Actinomycetes bacterium. Lineage (GTDB taxonomy): Bacteria > Actinomycetota > Actinomycetes > Streptosporangiales > Streptosporangiaceae > Palsa-504. The sequence continues at coordinate 33,463 of CAVUNL010000010.1, read as the reverse complement.
GTCCGCCGCCAGCGCCTGCGGCCGGGCGGCGCGCCGTGCCGCGAACGTGACGTCGTGGCCGGCCGCGTGCCAGAGCCGACCTAGTGCCGAGCCGACTCGGCCCGCTCCCAGAATCGCGATCTGCACCGCCCCTCCCGCCATAACCGGGTCAGCCAGTTGTTCCAGTAAAGCGTCGCATGGGCGCCACCGATATCAGGTTAGCGTCGGCGCGGCGGGGCAGGTACCGGCGCCGTTGACCAGTTTCTGCGGGTAGCGGCAGCCTGGGATGCCAAGTACCAGCTAGAAGCGTATGACAGCCTTGCCGTGGAGGTTGCCGTTGCGGAGTTTTTCGCGCGTCTCGCCTATATGGTCCGGCGGAATAATGGACTGAATGCGCGGTGATCGTGCCATCCGCGAGCATGCGCGCGACCTTAGTAAGTCCCTGCGGAGAGGACAATGGATTCGTGAGTGTTGCGATATTGAATGCGGTGATCTGGCGTTCAGCGAACCATTCTACGTCTGCCGCATAACGCGTCGAGACAAGACCGCCTCCGGGCTTGAGAATCTCCGCATCCCGGCGGATTACGTCTGAACCGTTGACTAGATCGAGGACGGCCTCGACGCCGTCCGGATGAGAAGTGCGCAGCGCGTCGAACACGTCGACAGCCTTGGTGTCGTAGACCTCTTCTGAACCAATGCGGCGAGCTTCGTCAGCGTCTCCGCGAACTGTTGCGATGACGTGCACGCCCCGGTCCCGCGCCATTTGCACCGTATAGCCGCCGACCCCGCCGGTCGCGCCCATCACGACGAGATGCTGGCCTGGCGTGACGCCCAGCAACTCAAGTGACCTGAGCGCGGTTATACCGGCGATTGGCAGCGCGGCTGCCTGTTCGTCGGTGAGACCGTCGGGGATGCGGGCCAGCGGTTCTGTCTTCACCCCGGCGCGACGGCAGTGAACTCGGCGTACGCTCCGTGCGTTCGAGCCATGCCAAAGACTCGTTCGCCGGCGCGGAGACTGAGTTCTCCGGCCGGAGCGCGTTCAACGATACCCGCGAAGTCTACGCCCAGGACGAAAGGATACTTTGAGGTAGCGGTCAGCCGTTCCACAAGGATGTCATCGAGCGGGTTGATCCCCGCATACGTCACGCGTATAAGGAACGCGCTGTCCGCGCTTGGAATCGGTAGGTCGTAGAGTGCCGGAGCTTCGCCAAAGCTCCGGACTGCGATTGCTCGCATATCGTACTCCTCACATCGGGCTCTCTCAAGACCCTATTCTAGACTAACGGACGCGAATCGTATTCCGCCGCCGTCAGTGAACTGGGTGTCATGTGTGAACTTAGTCATAAAGCCAGGGAACGAAGGTCCATATCAGATCACGGTTCATTTCTTCCCAAAACTTGAGAACGAGGGGGATTCGGCCGCGTGCGTACCAGCGAGGCTGGACAGTACCACTCGGGGTGGGCGCGGGCCGCCCTTGGAGTTCACCCCGGTACAGCTGAGTCATCCGCCGATGTCACGGGACGCGTCGCTCAGGAGCCGCCATACCCCGGTGCCGCCGAGGAACTCAAAACGCCGCTGCATGTCCGCCGAGGCCGCGTGCGCGCCCTGCCCGAGTTCGGCGGCCAGCGCCCGCGGCCGGGTGGCGTGCCGTGCCGCGAACGTGACGTCGTGGCCGGCGGCGTGCCAGAGCCTGCCTACCGTCGAGCCGACGCGGCCGGCTCCCAGAACCGCGATCTTCATTTCGCTCCTCCCGCCATCGCAAGCCATCTCAGGTCGTGACCACGAGCTTGCCGCTGACCCTGTTCTGCTCCATGTCGGTGTGCGCCTCCACGATCTGGTCGAACCGGTACACGCGGCCGATCGGCACGGCGGCCGTGCCGGCGGCGACGGCGTCCAGGAAGTCCTGCAGGACCCGTGGCGGGAGGTCGGCGGCGTCCCCCTTGTACGCAGTCAGCCGCACCCCGGTGGGCAGGTAGTCCAGCGGGTAGAAGTCACGCACGGTCCACTGGTTGGACAGCATCCCAGTGAAGCACACCACCCCGTGGACCCGGACCGACCGCAGCGTGTCGGGCAGCGTGGGTGTTCCGACCAGCTCGAGCGCGGCGTCGGCGCCGCCGGGGAGTATCTCGCGGACCTGGCGGGCGACGTGCCCGTCGTCGATGAGCACGTGGTCCGCGCCGGCCTTGGTGACCGCCCCGGCCTTGCCCGGGTTGCGGGTGGTGGCCAGGACGGTTATCCCGCGCTGCCGGGCCAGGACCGCCGTGGCCAGCCCGACCGAGGAGGTGCCGCCGCGGATCAGGATGGACTGCCCGGGACGGGCGTCCAGGCCCGTGGTCAGCGACCCGTACGAGGTCTGCAGCATCTCCGGGACCGCCCCGAGGGTGGCCCAGTCCAGGTCGCTGCGGAACGGGATCACCTGGGCGGCGGGGACGCAGGTGTAGTCCGCGTACCCGCCGTCAAAGACCCGGCCCATGCCCCCCATGAGCGCGGCGACCTGCTGACCCGTAGAGAATTCACCGCCGGGGCATTCGGCCACGACGCCCACCGCCTCGACGCCGGGTACCCGCGGGAAGGTCACCCCTTCCGAAAGGCCCAGGCGCAAATAGAGCTCCAGGCGGTTGAGCCCGAACGCCCTGACCTTGATGAGCACCTGGCCGGCGGACGGTACCGGGACGGGGAGTTCGCGGATGGCCAGGGCGGACGGCGGTCCCGGGGCATCCAGGACGACCGCGCGCATGGTGCCGGGCACGGCCGCCCTGCCCGCAGCCGTGCCCGGGGAGAAGGCGCCTCGGCTGGCCGGCGGCTTTCCGGATCTGGTGCCCATAATCCCCGCCTCAAGGTTCTGATCGTCGGCATCCATGGCTGCTCCTTCGCTTGCGAGGTTACTAACGAGCGCTAGTTCGTAAGAAGAATACTAACTAGCGCTCGCTCTGATGGCAAGGGTAGAGTTTCGGTCATGTCACTTGCGCATGCCGATCCCGCAGCCGCCGGGGCCCGGCCCGCCGTCACCGCCGATGCCGTGCTCGACGCCGCGCTCACGCTGTTCGCTGAGCGCGGCTATCACGGCACGGCCGTCAGCCAGATCGCCGCTCGCCTGGGCATCCGCACCCCGAGCCTGTACAACCACATGCGCTCGAAGCAGGACCTGCTCGAGGCGATCATCGGACGGACCGTCGACGCCGTCCGGGACGACTTCCGGAGTGCCGTCGATGGCCTGAGCGACCCGGTGGAGCGACTGCGCCGGGCCGTCCGGGTCTACGCCCTGCGGCACGCCACCCATCGCCGCGAGGCGCTGGTCGCCAACCGGGACACCGCGAGCCTGCCCGAGCCTGCCCGGACCCGGGTGCGCCAGCGGGAGCGCGACCACGAACGAGCGGTGCGCGCCATTATCTGCGACGGCGTCGGCACAGGCGACTTCCACGTCGGCTCCCCGGCGCTTGCCTCGTTCGCGATCCTGGAGATGTGCCTCAGCATCGCCCGCTGGTTCCGCGACGACGGCGCCCTCACCGCCGGGCAGGTAGCAGACGAGTACGCGGATTTCGCGCTGCGCATCGCCGGCTTCGTCCCGGACCGGCCATCACCGGCCGGCCGGGCGCAGCAAGGGCCTGATGACCCGAACCGGTGAACGCACCACGGTCACCAGCGAAGCAGTCCCCGGCGTGACGCTGACCCTGTCCGCCGGCCGCGGCTACCACTCCCCCGGGCTCGACTGCACGGCGGGTGCAGAACGGGGTTCGCGTGCATTCTTGGCGTCAGAATTCGGCCACGCTCAGTGATCAGCTGACGCAATCGGCTGTATGGCTCGCTGCCGGTCGGTCAAGGATCTGATCTGAACCAGAAATGTGCGCACCGCCTCCGGCTCATACGGCTTCGCCGACTTCATCCCCGATGACGACGACGCGGCGGCGGAGCGGATCAAGGCGGCCGACGCGATCGTGATCGGCAAGACGCGGGTGCCGGACTTCAGGTCAGCGGCACCGGGACGAGCCCGCTCTCGGTGTCGGCCAGTTCCCGAACGACGATGTTCACGCGCGCCAGGTGTGCGCGCTCCTTGCGGGCGAGGGTGTGTGCCAGCGCCGCCTGGGCCACGAGGCCCGCCAGGTCCTCTACTCCTGACCGCTCTGCATGCTCATCTCAGCCGAAGTCGAAGGCATCGCCCTCAAAGGCGGCTTTCTTCCGGAAATCCCAGCTGGTGATCTTGCCAGGAGCCAGCCGCAGCCAGGCGTGATGGCCGGTGTGGTGCATCACGTCGGTGCCTTCGTACTTGCGGGCGTAAAGCCGCTCGGGCTCCGCCAGCCTGGCGTCAGGTATCCCTGTCCGCGGTACCTCGCCGACGACCTCGGCCATGCCGCGCAGTTCAGTCCCGCGCAGTTCACCGTACGCGTCGCCGGCGTCGACGAGAACCGCGACCCGCCGGTCACGGCTGATATCGGTCCAGCGCTGGCTCCTGACCACGGAGTACAGCCATAGCGCGGCCCCATCCCACGCGTACCAAAGCGGTGTCAGGTGCGGGCCGTCCTGGCTGGCGGTCGCGACCCGGCACGTGCGCTGCCTCGTGAGGAAGGCGTCCAGTTCCGCCTTGCCCATGGCGATGCTGCCAGCGCGTCGCTGCGCCCTGGGCAACGCCACCGGCGATCGAGCCGCGGCCGCGCCCGCGAGGAAGGCACTTCGCCTGGCCGGCGGCCTTCCGGATCTGGCACCCATCATTCCCACCTCCACGTTCTGATCGTCGGCACCCATAGCTGCTCCTTCGTCTGCGAGTGTACTAACGAGCGCTAGTTCATAGGATTGATACTAACTAGCGCTCGCTCGGATGGCAAGGATGGACCGCCGCCGTGCTCCGCGAACTTTTCGGGTGACCAGTCCAGCTTCGGGCATCTGCCCGCCCCGATACTCCCCCCGGGCTGAACCGGCGGCCCAGACGGGCTCACGGCATAATCAGCGGCGGCTCTCAATCACGCCAAGCGGTCATCGTGATCTACTACGACGACAGGAAATCGGCAGCTACAGGACGCGCCAGCTACAAGGGTGACCGCTGCAGTAATACCTCGGCGTCAGCCGATTATTTTTCGTTGCGCACTCCAGGGGAACTGTGTCTGCTTCAGCACATATCAGCCAGTTCTGGTTCATAGTGGTCGTTTCAGCACGCCACAGAATCCGGCTTGGGTCTTTTGATCATCTTGCTGTAATCAAACACTCTGTCGTCGGCCCAGAGCGTGGCTGGGAGCGGGACTAGTCGGACACCGCGGGGGCGGGATCGGGGGGTGCACAATGGGTGAATGGGGTTCCCCTCCGGCATGGTGACGTTGCTGTTCACCGATATCGAGGGCGGGATCGGGCTGTGGGAGGCCGATCCCGAGGCCATGGCGGGGGCGTCGGTTCGCCATAACCGCATTGTCCGCGAGCAGGTCGAGATGGCGGGCGGTCACGTCGTCAAGGCGGTGGGGGAGGCGTTTCGTGCAGTGTTCACCGATCCGTTCGCCGCGGTGGCGTCGGCGGCGGCTGTCCAGCGGGCGGTCGGTGCTGAGCGGTGGCCGCCCGGCTTGTCCATCCGGGTGCGCGTGGCGTTGCATTCGGGGGCCTGCGTGGAGCGCGACGGCGACTACTTCGGCCCGGTGGTTAACCGGGTGGCCCGGCTGCTCGCGGCCGGGCATGGTGGTCAGGTCCTGGTGACCGTAGCGACACATGAGTTGCTGGCCGGCCGGCTGCACGGCGGGCTCGGGTTCGGGGATCTGGGCGAGCATCGCCTGAAGGACCTGGGTCGCGCGGAGCGGGTCTTCCAGGTGACTGGGCCGGGCCTGGCCGAGCGGTTCGGCCCGTTGCGCACATTGGACAACCCGGCGCTGCGCCACAACCTGCCCGCGCAGGCTACCAGTTTCGTGGGCCGGGCCGCCGAGCTGGGCGAGCTGCGGTCGCTGGTGTCGGGGGGGTCGCGGCTGGTCACGATCGCGGGGCCGGGCGGGATCGGCAAGTCGCGGCTAGCGTTGCAGGTGGCGGCCGAGGTGCTGGATGGCGACGGTGACGGTGTATGGCTAGCCGAGTTGGCGCCGGTGGCCGAACCCGAACTGGTAGCCCGCACCGTCGCCGCTGTCCTCCAGGTCCGCGAGGAGCCGGGACGGCTTATCCTCGACACCCTGGTCGACGCCGTGGGCGACCGGTACCTGCTCGTGGTCCTGGACAACGCTGAGCACGTGCTCGGCGCGGTCGCCAAGCTGGCCGACGCCGTGATGCGGTGCTGCCCGCGGGCGTGCCTGCTGGTCACGAGCAGGGAACCGCTGGGCGTCAGCGGAGAGCACGTCTTCCGGGTTCCACCGCTGGCCGTCCCGCCCGCTGATCTGGCCGCCCCCGGCCGGCTGGCCGCTTTCGAGTCGGTGCAGCTGTTTGCGGAGCGCGCCGTGCTGTACCGGCAGGGCTTCACCCTGGACGCTGGCAACGCCGCGGCGGTGGCAGCGCTCTGCGTACGGCTGGACGGGATTCCGCTTGCCCTGGAGCTGGCCGCGGCCCGCCTGGGTTCGCTGTCGGTGCCGGAGATCAGCTCCCGGCTCGATCAGCGGTTCCGGCTGCTGACCGGGGGAAGCCGTACCGCCCTGCCTCGCCATCAGACCCTCCGCGCCTTGATCGACTGGTCCTACGACCTGCTCAACCCCGAAGAGCAGATCGTGCTGGACCGGCTGTCTGTCTTCGCCGGGGGCTGGACCCTGGCGGCGGCCGAAGCGGTCACCGCAGCAGGCGGCACAGGGGAATGGCAGGTGCTGGACCATCTGGCCGCCCTGGTCGGCAAGAGCCTGGTCCAGGCCGACGAGATCAGCGGTTCGACCCGCTACCGGCTGCTGGAGACGGTCCGCCACTACGCCGCCGAGCGCCTAGCCCGGCGGTCCGGCCCGGAGCTGGACCACACCCGCGCCATCCACCGCGACTACTACCTGGCTCTGGTCGAGACCGCCGACATGCACCTGCGCGGCCCGGACGAGGCCGCATGGCTGGACCGGCTCGAGGCCGAGTTCGACAACATCCGCGCCGCACTGGCCTTCAGCCTCGCCGATCCGGCCAGTGCCGAGCCCGGCCTGCGGCTGGCGGCGGGGCTGCACCGGTTCTGCACCATGCGCGGCCACGGCGGCGAAATCCTCCAGGCGCTTAGCGTCCTGCTCGAACGGCCCGACGCTCAAGCGCCTACCCGGACCCGGGCCCGGGCTCTCACCGTGAGCTGCCACCTGCTCGATTTCTTCGGCGACGATGCGGCGCCCCCCTCGATGGCCGACGAGGCCCTCAGGATCGCCCGTGCCCTCGCCGATGACGCCGTCGCTGCCGACGCCGTCGCCCAGCTGTGCTGGCTCAGCTTCGAGCACGGCGATCTGCCTGCCGCGCTGGCCCGCATCGACGACGCCGTCGGCTTGGCCCGCAGGGCCGCAGATCCTCGGCTGGTTGCTTATGTTCTCTCCCGCCGTGCGGTGTTCAACAGTGAAGCAGGCAATCTGGACGCCGCCTTCGCTGACAACCAGGAAGCCATCGCCCTGTCACGGGCGGCCGGAGACAACTACCGGCTTGTCACCACGCTGGCCAACCTCGCCATCGACGAGCACGCGACGGGGAAGCTCAGGGTGGCACGGGCACACCTTCAGGAGGCGAGCACGCTCGCCGACAACCTCGGCTACCAGAACCTGTCCGCCGGCTTGCACCAGAACCTGGGTCTCGTCGACCTCGTTGACGGCAATCCCCGCCACGCCCGCCGCCACTTCCTCGATAGCCTGGACACCGCCCGGATTACCGGTGTCACGTCGTATCTTCCCGGCGTGCTCCTCGGCCTGGCCCTGGCGGCCGGCGCCGACGGCGACCCTGCCGTCGCGGCCACCCTGCACGGCGTCGCCGACGAACAATACGAGCAGGCCGGACGCGTTTTCGAGGTCCTCGAAGCCGGGCTGCGCGACCGTGACCACGCCCAACTGCGCGCTGCGCTGGGCGATGCCGCGTTCGAGGCCGCCTACGCCCGCGGCGGCACGCTCAACCAGGCCGACGCCATCACCCTGGCCACCGCCGCGGCGGGGCCTGGTCCCGCGGTCGCATCCGCCAGCACCGTTGCCGACGCCGGCCAGGCAGTGGCGGACGGTTCAGCCGACCCGCTATCGGAACGAGAGCGGGAGATCGTAGCGCTGCTGGCCGGGGGGGCGACCGACGCCCAGATCGCCGGGCGGCTGTTCCTGTCGGTCAACACGGTCAGATCCCACCTGGACCGGATCCGCGACAAGACCGGCGCCCGCCGGCGCCCCGATCTGGTCCGCTACGCCCTCCAGGCCGGCATCGAAGCGATCGCCCCCTCCCCCTGAGAGCTTTGGCCTCCCTGGCCCCACACGACCGGCCTCCCGGGATGAATGGGCCGTTCGACCCACACCCGGCACGCCCGATGGGGCCGCCCGGCCCCTGCTGTCAGACTCCGGCCCTCTACACACTGGGCTTACTGCTCGGCCACCTAGGCGGAGCGTCTCGGCTGGTTCGCTGTGAGCCGGAGGCCTGAAGGGGCGGGGAATGAAAAAATACCTCCTGATTGCGGCCGCGTTCGTGGCCGGGCTGGCCGTGAGCGCCGTCTCTGGCGCGGGCGCCGCGGGTGCGATCACCGGCACTGGGGCTCAGCTCTGCGCCGGCCATACCTGCATGTACCAGTCCAATTATCAGAACTACCCGCTGACTATCGCCTACACCGACGGTACCGTGAAATACGTCCTGAAGGTGACCACCGCACAAGAGCTTTGCGCGTCGGGCAAATGCTACTGGACCGGGGCGTATTTCGCGCCCAATGGCACCTGCGAGGCGAGCACATCAACGATCGGCTGCGTCGCGCCCGGTAAAGGGACGCCCGCCGACGCTACCGGGTCTGTGACGAGTATCAGCCTGCCGGCAACATACAATCCCAGCGGGTATTTCACCTGCCTCGACTTCACCTATACGGTGAAAGGGCTCGCCTACGGGATATTCCTCCTTTCCTCGCCGACCAGTCCTGGCACATGGGTGCAGAACAATATCGCCAACTGCGCGCCTGGGCCCGGCATCACCGCTTAAGAACTAGCGCATAACAGAAACCCCGTTATCCGTTGCGGGGGAACCGGATCCACGCGAAAGGAAACATGAACACATGAGGAAGATCCTGCTCGCGCTGGCGCTTGCCGCCGCGCTGCTGGCGGGCTCGGCCGGCCTGGCGAGCGCATCACCAGCCGCGGCCTCGAAGCCGGCCCCGCTGCCTGTCCTGTACAACCTGGGCGGAGGTCTTGGATCGGTCTGGAATGAGCCCGAGGTCAGGCCCGCGGTCTTCTACATCTTCGCGGATGGCAGCGGGGCCGTTATCGGCATGCACTGGGCCCGCTGGAACCACAGCACGGCCGTCACCAGCAGAGCCACCGACTACAGCCGCTCCGGCCCGTGCTGCACCAAGGCCGACCAGCACTACTACAAGGTCACGGTGACGCTGTCGGATGTCCGATATCGCGGCGGCCCACGTCCGGGGCCTTACTTCAGCCGGATGGTCATCGCCGGCCGCGGCTTCCGGACCCTCAGGTACACCTACAAGGTATTCGGGCACGGCACCTTCGTGGCTGGCGGCTGGATAGGCGGTGCCTCGTGAGAAAGCTCATCCTCGCGGGCGCACTCGCTGCCAGGGTCACGCTATCGTCCGTCGCCACGCACGCCGGCAGGCCATACTTCTCGCGGCTGGCCTTCCGCTTCACCTGGCGCGGTCATACGTACGCCGGGACCGGGAGGTTCGCGGACCCGTGCGGCAACGCGACCGGCTGGGCCACTCCCGGCACCCCCCGTCGTATGACACCGGGCGATTTGAGCCGAGGACGATCACCCGCCCGGGCGGCGTGGTGAGAGGGGAGAGCAGGATGAAGCGAGTGATGACGGTGGTCGTTCTGACCGCAGCATGCGGGCTGGGAGTCATGGCCGGTGCGGCACCGGCTTCAGCCGCGACGCGGCCGGTCGTGGTCTATGAGCCGGCCGTCACCGGCCCGCATCCCGTCAAGAGCGTGGTCCGGCCGTCGTCGTGGTACCTGACCATCGGGCCTGCCACCGAGTTCCGTGGCGCTCACTGGTCGAGCTGGGACAGTAAGACCGCGGCCGGTACGGCCACGATGTACGTCATCGACTTCGGCATGCATTACGAGGGCCATGCCAGGCTGAAACTTTATGACGTCGAGAAGCATGGCGGTACGCGCTACTTCAGCAGGCTCCGCGTCAGCGGGGCCAGGACCGAGAATGGCGTATGGAACTGGTGCTTCAACATCGGCGAATGGCAAGCGACGTGCCCGGGCTGAGAACGGTGTATGACGACGACACTTTAACCGGTGAGTAGCAGGAGTGGGCCTGACCCGTGCAGATCGCCTGGATCTGTGCTCTCGGAGAGATGGCGTCATGGGTCGGTCCGGCCGGAACGGCGGTTAACCCGTGTGGTCTACTGGAGGTTCCGTCGCGTTCGGTGACCGACTGCCGAGCGACCGACATTTCAAACGGCCGGTCTCTTACGTGGCCCGCGCGGCTCAGCCGACGAATGCCAGGGATCACGTGGACCGCCGTATCGGTTATGAGTGCCTCCCGAAAGACCCCTCAGCGGGTGGGGTCCTTATCCGCCCCGTCCGCCTCGTCCGCCTCGTCGCCGCTGGCAGCAGCGGCTGCCGCATTTGCCGGTCGGGAAATGCGGGAAGCTCGTCGGCCGTGGCGAGGGGCGCGTTTGGTCCTGTGCTACCTGCTGAGCATCTGGTCCTGGCGGGGGAATGGTGTTCCGCTGTGCCAGGGCAGGATCTGGCCGAATTGGACGAGCTCGCCGTAGGTCGCTGGGTCGGGCCGGTCGGCGAGGATCAGGTCGAGGACGGCCCGTGCGGCCTGGTCGGGGGTCTGCGCGCGGGTGTAGTCGTCGAACCATGGCCGGGACGCCCGGGTGTCCACCAGTCCGGGGCAGACCGCGGCGAGGAGGGTTCCCTGGGCCAGGTCTGCCGCCCGCCGCTGTGCGGCGACCGCCCGGACCGCGGCGACCTGGGCCACTTTGGAGGGCACGTTGATCCAGCGGGGCCAGCCCTGTTCCTCGGCCGTGCCGTCGTGGAGGGCGGTCCGCCAGGACTCCACGGCCGCCTTGACCTGCTCCAGGGTGGCCCCGTCGAAGAGCGGCCGCAGGCGGGGGTCCAGGTGGCCGAGTGTGCCCAGCGAGCTGGCCACGACGATGAGCCGGCCGCCGGGCCGCAGCACGGGGCCGAAGGAACGCAGCACCGCGTGGGTGCCGCCGTTGGCGACGTCGATGAATGCGTCGGCCTGCTCGGACTGCGGCCGGTCCGGGGTGAGCGCGGCGATCGCGTTGGAGATCACGATGTCTACCCCGCCGTGGCGGTCAGCCAGTTCTGCGGCCAGCCCGGCCACGGCGCCGGCATCGGCGACGTCGAGAACCCGGCCGATCACCCGGCTCCGCGTCTCGGCGCGCGTGCTGGCCGCGGCGGCGGCGTCGGCGACGCGCCGGGTGTGGCGCCCGGTGAGCAGGACCAGGTCCTCTGGGTCCATGCGGGCGGCCAGGCCCGCGGCGAGGGCGAACCCCAGCCCCTGGTTGGCGCCGGTGACCAAGGCGATACGCGCGTCTGACATGACTATCACGCTAAGCACGTCCGGGTCATGCGTCTAACGAAAGTTACGCATATGTGGTATGCGTAACAGTCATGGACTTCGCCGATGCGTCGCTGGTGGCGCTACGGGTCTTCCGCGAGGTGGCCGAGCGGGGCACCCTCACCTCCGCCGCGGCCGCGCTGGGCTACACCCAGTCCGCGGTCTCCCGGCAGGTCGCCTCACTGGAACGGGCGGCCGGGGCACCGTTGCTGGAACGGCGCCACGACGGGGTGCGGCCCACCACCGCCGGGCATATCGTGCTGTGCCACGCCGCGACCGTGCTCGATCAGATCGACGCCGCCGCGCGGGAGCTCGCCGGCCTGCCCGCCGAGGCGGGCACGGTCCGCCTGGGCTGGTTCACCAGCGCGGGCGCCAGCCTGCTGCCCCGCGCCCTCGCGGCCCTGCGCCGCACCCATCCCGCCATCACCGTCATCACCCGGGAAGGCAGCACCCCCGCGCTGGTCCGCGCGCTGCGGGCCGGCACCGTGGATCTCGCCCTGCTGGCCTCGGCGCCGCCGTTCCGCCCACCCGACACCGAGACACCCCCGCTGGACCTCCAGGTGCTCGCCGAACGCAGCCTGTGCCTCGCGGTCCCCGCCACCCACCCGCTCGCCCGCCAGAACGCAGCCGACGTCGCCGACCTGCGCGGTCAGCGCTGGATCGCCAGCCCCTCCGCCGCAGATGAGACACTGATGGGGGTCTGGCCCGGGCTGGACGAGCGACCTGAGATCACCCACATCGCCCGGGACTGGCTGACCAAACTGCACCTCGTCGCGGCAGGATGCGGCCTGACCACCGTACCCGCCTCATTCGCGCCCATCGCTCCCCCGGGGGTACGGATTCTGGCCGTGCGCGGCGGGTCGCAAGAACAACGGCGCATCATCTTGGCCCGCCTCCCGCACCCGCTCACCGAGCCAGCCGCCCGCCTCACCGATGCCCTGCGCGCCGCAGCCACCGACATGCCCACCCCGAGGTAACCCCACACCAACCACGCACGGGCACACGATGCTCCAGATCGTCCCTGCCTGTTCCCCCTGCGTCTGTTCCCCCTGCCAAGGAGCATCAAGAACGCCAATGGCCGCCCATAGCGGTTGCTCGCGCAATCGGGTAACTTCTCATATCGGCGGGTACTTGCGCTGTCTCGGCAAGGATTAATTACACAGCGTTCGGAGCAGCCTCATCAGCCCCGACATCCTGGTGTGCGCGAGCGTCGATTGCCTATGGCGCCTGCGATGCCTTGGTTTCTAAACCCGAAGTATGTGCAACTCCCGCCACTGCCGCCAAGGCCAGCTTGCCGGGCAGAGCCCGTCGTACTGGTAACGTCGCGTATTCAGCTGCCGCGGATTCTCTTTGGTCCGGTCTGATTCAGGACAGCCAGTGACGGTGGGCGACCCGATCAAATGGTGGCTGGAGCTGGAGGGCGTCTTCACCATCCCCGGGTTCGGCGACGTGGAGCTTGCCGGTGGCCTGGGCTGGGAGCCGGGCGCCGGCCCGCCGCACCCGGAGAGGCGGGCGCGGTGGCGGTGAGCTGGGGTGCCGTCCATCTGCCATCCGCCGGCCCGCATCGGAACGACCGCGGGAGGGTAACGCTGCGGGGGTCGGCTCGGTATCGCCCGTGACTCTTCCCTTGCGGGTCGGGCCCCGTCGCCCATCACGGCGGCTGGCGGTGGGTTCGGCTGTCAGCCCGGCTCTGCAACTGGATGAGCGATTACGAGCGGCTGGCCAGTGCGCTCTGAGAGGATCTCACCTATGTCCGCAGAGATTCCGGCCGCAGCGCTCCAGCTGCGATCGCTGGTCAGAGCCGATCAGATGCTAGAGCTGTTCCTGGACATGGTCCCGGTGTCAGAGCCGAGACCAGACGAGGTCCTCATCAGGGTTGAGGCAGCACCGCTTAACCCGTCAGACATGGGCCTGCTTTTCGGGGGAGCCGATATGGGTGCCGCAGTGGCGAGCGGAGCTGCTGAGCGCCCGGTCGTCACCGCGCCCATCCCCGATACCGCCATGCGGGGCCTGGCCGGCCGGGTAGGGACGCCCCTGCCGGTCGGCAACGAGGGCGCGGGCACGGTCGTGGCGGCGGGCGAGTCTGCGGCCGCGCAGGCTCTGCTGGGCAAGGTCGTCGCTGCGGTGGGCGGCGGGATGTACTCGCAGTACCGGCCGGTCAACGTTGCGCTGTGCCTGGAGCTCCCGGCCGGAGCGACGGCGATCGAAGGCGCAGCCTCGTTCGTGAACCCGATGACGGTGCTCGGCATGGTCGAGACCATGCGGATGGAGAATCACAGCGCGCTAGTGCACACAGCCGCAGCCTCCAACCTCGGACAGATGCTCAACCGGCTCTGCATCGAGCAGCAGGTTCCGCTCGTGAATATCGTGCGGAAGCCAGGCCAGGAAGCGACGCTCCGCGCGGCTGGTGCCGTCCACGTCTGCAATTCGACGTCCGCCGGCTTCATGGCCGAGCTGACCGGTGCGCTCACCGCAACCGGTGCCACGCTTGCCTTCGACGCCATCGGCGGCGGCCGGCTGGCGAGCCAGATCCTCACGGGCATGGAAGCCGCCGCCAGCGCCGCCGCGGGCGGCTACAGCAGGTACGGATCGGCCGTGCACAAGCAGGTCTACATCTACGGATCGCTTGACCGCGGCCCGACCGAGCTGACCCGCAGCTACGGTATGGCCTGGGGCATCGGCGGGTGGCTGCTGACGCCGTTTCTGCAGAAGGCCGGCCTGGCGCGCGTTGCGGAGCTGCGTGACCAGGTCGCTGCCGGGCTCACCACTACGTTCGCCTGCAGCTACACAGCGCAGGTATCACTCCCAGGCGCGCTCTCCCTCGACGCGATCGCCGACTACGGCCGGCAGGCGACCGGCTCGAAATACGTCATCATCCCGAGCCCCTCCACCTAGCGCTGCTATACCTCGTCGTCGAGGTGGACCAGGCTCACCTCGGTAACAGGGCTTGATTCTGGTGAACTCGCCTCTTCAACTGTCGTTGATTCGCAGCTGGGCTTGGTCCGATGATGACCGTGACGCGGCACACGTGACGGCGGCCAGTTTCCCAATCTCCGTTGACACACACGGATCCGGCGGTGAGTGTTCGGCACGCACTGGCGCAACAGAACGGCCGTTCCGGCGCGGCGCAGATGAACGGGACCCGCGATAAGACTGCCGCCCCTAACGGCTACGCACGCTTACTCGACTAAAGGCCAGTTACGCTTCGTGACCTGCTGGACCGCCTGGGGCAGACTCGTGCGGACAGCTGCCGGAAACGGTTCACAGCGCCAAGACGGCCGCGCGGCTCCCGGAGCCGATGGCAGCGAGCCGCACACCGATGCCCGGGACACGCAGCACACACTGAACCGCTGTTCACTGGACGGCGTTAATTCAATGTAAACCTTTGAACCCTGGCCAGGGACGCTTGGGGCCGCCCTTTCGCGCAAGACGAGCTTACGGTGGCGAGCGAGTCGGCGAAGGCTGGCAACATGCGCGATTCCATGCCGCAGTTCCTGCGGTGCTCCCCAAATTTCTGGTTTTGGCTGAAGAAGGCCAGCTGGTGCAGCAGGCTGACCGCGGCGGTGATAAGACCGTGCGCTGTCCCTGCTGCCTGCTCGGCTTCCTCCGAGGTGGCTGTATCTGGTGTTGCCTGGGGTCGTTGTCACTGACACGAAATTGGGTCCTTTGTGGGCGCACGGCAGTTGACCCTGGCCGGTGATGTGGCGGGGCCTGCGCGGTGCCCGGCTGGTGTCCGGGGTGGTTCCCGGCGGCGGCCGGCATGGTTATGAGCTGTCCGGCGGGCAGCGTGCTGCGGACGGGGCTGGGCGGCTCCTGGGGCGGGGTCTGGTGTTCGGGTGGTCTTCGCGGTCAGGCTCTTTATGGCGCGATGTTCTGGTTGATGTGGAAGAGGTTATCGGGATCGTACTTCCGCTTGACTTGAACCAGCCGGTCATAGTTCTGGCGGTAGTTGGCCTGGATCTTGCCGTAGTCGTCGTCCTGCATGAAGTTGATGTATCCGCCCGGCTCCGAATACGGAGCCATCGCCTGGTAGTAGTCGCGCACCCACCCGATCCGCTCTGCATCCTTCGCGGGGTCGTTCCACGAGGCGAGGAACACCATCCCGTAGATGGCCTCGCGGTAGGCGAAGGCCGTGTCGCCCGGGCCGACACGATGGCAGGCGCCGTTGATGGGGTAGAGGTGCATCGTGGCGCTCACCTCGGGAACCCTGGACCCATGTTCGACATGAGCCGCGATCGCGGCCTCGGGCAGTTCCTTGACGAAGGCGCCCTTCCAGTAGGCCCGGATCCCCTTGGGATAGAGGCCGTCGAACGCACCGTTCAGCGCGGGATACGGCAGCGGGCCCGTCCCGTTGGCCACGATCGGGGCGACATCCATGAACGGCTTGAGAACCTTCTCCGCCTGGTCGAACGGGCCCGCCCAGTGCACCACGGCGAGCGCAAGGGTGTCCCCGTGCCGGTTCTCGGGGATGAACGGCAGCGGCGGCGCGATCTGAAACCCCGGGAAACCGCCGAATTGTTCGGGCGCGTCCCGGATGAATTCGTCGAACATGCGGAACAGCGAGGCGGCGTCCTCGAGGTTGTAGAAGATCGGTCCGGCAAACACCTGGCCGACCTCGTGCAGGCGGAATTCGAGCGACGTCACCACGCCGAAGTTGCCGCCCCCGCCGCGGAGCCCCCAGAAGAGATCCTCGTTCTCACGCTCGCTGGCGGTGACGAATCTTCCGTCCGCCGTGACCACGTCGGCTGAGATCAGGTTGTCAATGGACAGTCCGCAGCCACGTGCGAGGTAACCGATGCCACCGCCCAGTGTGAGGCCCGTGACGCCTGTGGTCGAGATGATGCCGCCAGTCGTCGCCAAGCCGAAGGCGTGCGTCGCGTGATTGAAGTCGCCCCACGTGGCTCCGGCGCCGGCGTGCGCGGTCTTGTTCCCGGGGTCGACACGCACCGTGTGCATCGGCGTCATGTCGATGACGAGGCCGTCGTTGTTGGTGCCGAATCCGGGTGCGCTGTGCCCGCCATCCCGGATGGAGAGGTCCAGCCCGTTGTCCCGAGCGAAGTTGACGCCGGCGATGACGTCAGCGACCTGCTCCGCGTGAAGCACGGCCAGCGGGCGCTTGTCGAACATGCCGTTGTGTACGGCGCGCGCCTCGTCGTAACCCACGTCGTCAGCGGTTATCACACGGCCTCGTGCTTGGTCGCGCAGGTGCCCGACGTTGAGTCCCGTTGTCGGCCCCTCGACCCTTGCGTCTGTCATGTTCATTTCTCCCTGCGCTCTCTAGTCCTCGCTAAAGCCCGCCGCTGGCCGCGCGAGCCTCCCGCTCCGCTTCGACCGCAGACGCACCCCGACACCGTTCCGGTCGCCGAGCGCCCTCGGAGCCAAGACAAACGCCGACTGCAGACAACCCGGAAGCGGCTAGATCCCATCGGGGCTGCCGCACCGGCCTCCTGGGACAGCGAGACGGGGGTGCAGGTCATGGTCGATGCCGGATAGAACAGCGCGCCCAGCAGGTTGGCCACCCCGTCCGGCTCCGTCGTCACTTTGCGCTTGTGCTTGACTAAACTGGCTGATCAGGGAAGTGTCTATACGTACATTGCGCACTGGGCGCGGTAGCCGGGGGGTGCGGCTATGTACGTGTCGCTGGAAACCCTGAAGCGGGCGGTCGGGCTCGTGGACAGCCTCGCCGAACTCGATGACCCTGCTGGCTTCGCCGGTATCGTGCTCCCCGGCCTAGCCACGCTGGTGGGTTGCGATGTCATCACTTACAACGAGATCGAGCCAGCCCTCGGCCAGACGCGCTACGCGGACTACCCGGCTGGTGCCCTGGACCCGGCGACCCAGCCGGTGTTCGCGGCGTATGTGTACGAGCACCCGCTGGTCAACCACTACCGTGCCACTGGCAGCGGGGAGCCGGTGATGATCAGCGACTTTCTCACTCTGCAGCGATTCCACCGCCTTGGCCTGTACGCCGAGTTCTTCCGCGGCATACCCGTGGAACACCAGGTAGCCCTCAGCCTGCCGGGCCCCGATCAGCAGGTCATCGGCGTTGCCATGAGCCGGGCCCGCCACGACTTCTGCGACGAGGATCGCGCCCTGCTCAGCGTGCTCCGGGCCCCGCTGATGGCCGCCCTGCTCCGCGCTCGCAGACGCCGGCAGGCCCGGCAGATTTACACCGCCATGGGCTACACCGAGCTTGCCGATCTCACCGAACGAGAGATCCAGATCCTGCGGCTAGTCGCTGATGGCCGCACAAACGCCTCCATCGCCCACGCGCTGGAGGTGAGCCCTCGGACCGTAGCAAAGCACCTCGAGCACATCTACCGCAAATTCGGGGTTAGCAGCCGTGCGGCAGCCGTCTCACGCATGACAACGCCAGGTGGCTCGATGAAACCCGCGCTGCCACTTTAGTGAGGCGCCCACTTTCCGTGCGCTCGACACCGACGCCCTAGCCGATCACCTCCTCGTCACCTTCCAGCGCGCGTTCATCCTGTCGCGGTCAATGAACGACCCCCGGCATATGCGCGCCCAGCTAGCCGTGCTCCGCCAGCTCATCGAATCCTGCTGTACGACCCCTTGCAGATGCACCCTCTGGTCCGTTATGAGCGGGTCGCCAGCCAACCGCCATGGCACGCCGACCCGCACCGAACCCCTTATGCGCGCGTGGCCTAGCGAGGGCTCCGTCGCATTGGCTACCAGCTTTCGAACGGCGGGCACCTCAAATGGCTGGCCTCTTGCGTTTCGTGCAAGCCATCAGAGGCCGCAACTGGACGTGCTCGCGCCATCGTCCAGCAACTTCTGCCCTGTTTACCTGGCCGGACACACCTTTCTACATCGCCGGGTTCGATCCGGCGTGTTTCATTCACCTGTGCTCCGGCACGGGAAAGTCCGGCATCGTTGTCACTTGATTGTCACTTTGTCTCGAACAAGTACACGAAAAGGCGTGGAGCTTAGGGGAGTCGAACCCCTGACCTCTCGCATGCCATATAAATCTTTATCGTCTCGCAATGTAGCCGTATGTGGCTCAGCCAGCAGCGTTAGTCGCCTTACATCGCCGGGCATGGCTTGATATCGCCGCTCGCTTGCTCCCGTTTTGCTCCCCATCGACTCCCCGTGCCCGCCAAGCTCTGGGCCTTTGGCCAGACGCAAGCCCCAGCGAATTCCCGTTCGCGTTGTCCTGCTGCAGAACTGGCAGCCTGACGCGACGCACGCCGCCGAGGGACGGGATGTTCGCTGCGGTAGGGCTGAGGCTCGATATCGAGGCATCCGTCACTGGCCCGGATCGTCACGATGAAGTGGCGCAAGAAGCCCTCGAGCCGCCCCAGGCCGAACGGGTGCGGCGCCACTCGAACTACATCCGCGCCGCTTACAAGGCCTCCGGTACGTGATATCGCGCCGCCTTGGCTATAGCAGCAGATGCATATAGCATCAGATGCATGACAGGGCTATATGAGATCGAGATGGAGCCTGAAGTCCGGTCCTGGCTGGCCAGCCTGTCCGACCGCGACTTCGGCCGGGTCGACTTTCTCGTCGGCCTGCTCGCCGAGCACGCCCGGGACCTCGGCGAGCCCTACACCCGACACCTCGGGGGGAAGGTCAGGGAACTGCGGTTCCACCTGCTGCGCCAGCAGACCAGGGTCACCTACTGGCTGGCACCGGGCCGGCGGGTGGTATTACTGACAGTCTTCCGCAAGTCCCGCAGCGCGGAGACCGCCGAGGTCACCCGCGCCCCGCGCGCCCAGATGATCTGCGAAACCCAGCACAGCCAGGCCCACGACATATTCGACCGGGAGGTGGACTGACATGACGGACGAGCACACCGCCTATGAAGAACTCGCCCGCCAGCGCCGCGGCAGCGAGGAATACCGCCAGGGATACGCCGAGGCCCGCCGGGCCTTCCTGATCGGCCAGGCCGTCCGCGAGCGCCGTCTGGCCCTGGGCCTATCCCAGACCGAACTGGCTACCCGGGCCGGCATGACCCAGCCCGCGCTCTCCCGGCTAGAAGCAGGCGGCGTCGTGCCCACCATCCCGCTGCTGGAACGGATCAGCATGGCCCTCGATGCCGAGCTCATCGTGGATATAGCCCCCCACGCCGCCTGAACCGTAACCCGGCGACGCCTGTCAGTCCCGGCATCCGACTCTGCCGAAATGAGCACTCCGTTCGCACGCATACCTATACACGAACTGGAATACTTGCTAGCAATCTCCGCCTTGTCAGCCTCCGCCATTCAGCATTGATCCGCGGACTGGGACGTGATCGTTTCTTCGTGGCTTTGAGCTGCGTGTTTCTGGTTGAGGGCTGGCCGGTACGGGGTTAGAGCGAACACCCGGTGGGTGCGGGAGCATGGCTGCGAGCTTGGGATCGATCGGGCGGAGCTATCGTGCGGCATCTGGTTGCCGGACGCGGCTGGTTAGTCAAGCAGCGCGTGGTGCCAGGTGTCTTGCTGTCCGGCGATGTAGTCGGTGTCGGCCTGCCAGGCGCGGCCGTGGCCTGCGTGCCAGAGATGTGCCCAGGGCTGGGTGCCTGCGGCTGCCTGCCCGGCGAGGAAGTCGTGCATGGCCTTGGTCCGCCGGGCCAGCATGGGGAGCAGTTCGTGGCGCTGGGCCTGGTCCAGGCCGTAGGCGCCGGCGAACAGGCGCATCCGGTGGGCGGGGTTGCCGCGCTGGTAGCGCGGGTTCGCGCTGAGCGGCACGAAGCCGTGCAGGGCGTAGGCGAGGTCCCATAGCCGTGACCCGGGCGCGGCGGTGTCCCAGTCGATGAACGCCCACCGGCGCGGGCTGGTGACCAGGTTCCACGGGGCGAGGTCGTGGTGGGCGATGATGCCGGTTCCCTCGGCGGGGATGAGGGCCTGCCAGCGGGCATCCGGCGGCGGGCAGAAGCCGGTGACCGCGTCGTGGAAGTCACCGATGAGCCGGGCGACGCGGCGGAGGCGGTCGTCGGGGTCGAGCAGCTGGAAGTTGTCCGGCCAGGGGATGGTGCCGGGGATGAAGGTGAGGACTTCGCGGCCGTGCTCGTCCAGGCCCAGCGGCCGGGGTGCGCCGTGGAACCCGGCGGCGTGCAGGTGGCCGAGCAGGGCGTGCACCGCCGGGGTCCACGGCCCCGCGGGGCGGCGCACGGTATCGCCGACCCGCACCACGCCGCTGCTGACGTTCCCTCCTCCCATCGGGATCTCGGTCATGGTGGACGGCCTTCTTCGGGGAATGCAGTTGCCGGCGCTCATCTGCCAGCAGATCCGGGCTGGCTCGCAAGGCGCCTCAACTTAACTGGCAACGGCCTGCCCGATGCCTGAGACCCGCGCTGACGATGCCTCAACTGCTCTGGCACAGGGCACCGGCGGGCGAAGAGCGCCCCGGGTTCAGGGAAATTACCCGGTAACCACACCATGTCATTTCGCGGGCAGGAGCACTCTTCGTCATGCAGGATACGCGGCGGGATCACGGGCTGACGGTAACCGGCGAGGGCCAGGGCCTGATCGGGCACGCCGGGGCAGTACTGCTGCGCAAGCTGGCTGACCGGGCCGGGCTGACCGCCGCCCTGGGGGCAGCGCTGGCGCGGAAGGGGAAGTTCCCCCTGGTGGACCGCGGTATAGCACTGGTGTCTATGGCGGTGGCGATCGCGCTGGGCGCCACCAGCATGACCGACATCACCGTGCTGGCCCATCATGCCCCGGTGCTGGGTCCCGAGCCGAGCGACACCACGGTGCGGCGGACGCTGGAGCTGGCCGATCCGGCCACCCTGGACAAGATCGCCCGGGTCCGGGCCCGGGTCCGCGCGCACGTCTGGGCGCTGATCGCGGCAAGGCCGGCCGGGTTCCCGTGGCTGGCCATCGCCGGGAAGGTACTGGCGGGCTGGCTGGTCATCGACCTGGACGGCACGCTGATCACCGCGCGCAGCGACAAGGAAGGAGCCGCTCCCACGTTCAAGATGGGCTACGGCTTCCACCCACTCGGGGCATGGCTGGCCAATACCGCCGAGTCACTGGCGATGCTGCTGCGGCCGGGCAACGCCGGCTCGAACACCTTGAGATCCTGAAGGGTCGAGGACACGAAGACCCGGAGCCGCCGATCGGGGGTGCTGATGCATGACCTCTCGTCTGGCGTCCCCGACGCAGGTTCCACGATCACCGGGGCCAGACTGACGGCTCCTCCGCGGAAGCGGACCGCGTCAGTTCTCACCGTGCTGGCTGCTATGGCTTTCCTGATTCAGGTTGTGCTCGTGGATGTGTCGAGGGGGGCCGCTCACCCGATGGGTGATCGGAAATAGTGTCCCGGATATCCCGGATGGCCTGGTCCATCTCATCCACGGCGTGGCGGACCTTGCCGCTCGCGGGGTGATTGCCCATTAGTCCCAGCGCTGCCTGCAGGTCTTGGCCCGCGGTGAGCAGTCGGCGGACCACGACGTCGTTCAGGCCCAGGGCGATCCGTTCGCGGTCTTCGGCCTGGCCCGGGATGGCTTCGGCTGGGCCGGTGGCGCGGCCGTCTTCGGCCGGTTGCGGGCTGCCTGGCGGGAGACCGGGGGTCGGCTGTACCGGGGGGACGGCCGGTGCGGGTTTTGTGGTCGCTGCGGACAGAACACCTGGTATCCGGTACATCGTGGCAGCTCCTTGTTGTTATAGGGCCAAGCTGGGCCGTGCCGCAGGGTCCGGAGCGACGGGCGCACCTATGACCTGCATCGGCCCGGTGCGGGGGTAAAGGGCGCGGTCAAGGACGTGGCGTGCCAGCCCGTGCTGAATCGGGTGGTGGTAGATGCCGGAGCCGCGAGGCAGCGCTCAGCCCGCGAGCCGTTGGCGTGGTCCGGCTGGACTCTGCGGCCGGTCGGCCATTCAGCGGTGCGATGTCCCGGCCGGCGGGCCCGGGCCGCTGGCAACCCGGGCACTCGGCCAAGGACAGCCGGATCGCTGACGGCCAGTAAACAAATCTGTCCGTCCGGCAGTAGATGCACAGCGCGCGACGGCCGGCATTGGATGTATGCCCGGAGTGTCGCGCTCCGTCAGCCCCGGACGGAGAGCCCATCCCAGGGTCTCGCATAGCTCTCGCCACCTTCAGTGCAGGGCTGCAAGCGGCGAGGGAGCGCATGGTCTGGACCGATCCAGGCTCGCTAAGTACTGCCAGCGTCGCACGAACCCACGGTGGAGGCAACATCCCGCGGCCGTCCCGGCCACCCGCCCGTGCCGCCACGCCAGCCGCCGGGACATGCCGCAGAAAGCTGCCGGCCCGCACTCATAGTGACCTGATCTGAACGGAGGCCACCGTCTACAGCGGGAGCGCCAGGGGATACAGATCGGCAGTATGCGCGCGCTTCGAACCTTGCCGGCTGTCACATTGTGTGACAGACGTGGTCGCCAGCCGGCACTACGGGCCAGGGCCGCCTGGAGGCTCGGACGCGGAAATCACTTAGGTACCGGTGCGATGGGCGTGGTTCTATGGCACGCATGCCGCACGACCTGGTCCGCCCGCCCAAGGCCCGCCGGGGAGACCGGGTTGCCGTGCTGTCGCCGTCGTTCGCCGCGGCCGGGGCGTTCCCGGCGGTGCATGAGCAGGCGATGCGCCGGCTTGCCGAGGTCACCGGCCTGGTCCCGGTCGAGTTCCCGACCACGCGCAAGGTCGGCGCCACGCCGGCCGAGCGTGCCGCGGACGTCAATGCCGCGTTCGCTGATCGGGGGATCCGCGCGATCGTGGCGGTGATCGGCGGGGACGACCAGATCACGGTCATCCCGCACCTGGACGCCGCCCTTGCCCGGCGCGACCCCAAGCCGTTCCTGGGCTACAGCGACAACACCAACATGCATCACTGGCTGTGGGCGAACGGCATCGCCAGTTTCTACGGCGGGTCGTCCCAGGTGCACCTCGGGCCAGGTCCCGGGGTGGACGAGGTACATGCCCGGTCGCTGCGCGCGGCGCTGGTCACCGGGGAGAGGATCGAGATCACCGAGCCGGGCGAGTCCGAGGACTTCGGGGTGGACTGGGCCGACCCGCGCGCCCTGGACTTTTTCGGTGAGCGTGAGCCGGCCGGGCCGTGGAGCTGGCACGGCCCGGCCCGCACGGTCACCGGCCAGGCCTGGGGCGGCTGCGTCGAGGTGATCGAGGAGACCTTCATCGCCGGCCGGTTCTCGTTTGCCCCCGACGTGCTCGATGGCGGGGTTCTGCTTCTCGAAACGTCGGAAGAACTCCTTCCCGCCCGGCATGTCGGGTGGATCGTCCGTGCGCTGGGCGAACGCGGCATCCTCGCCGCGGTAGACGCGGTCCTGGTGGCCCGCCCGCCGGTATCGGACTTCACCCGCCGTCCCCCAGCAGGAGAACGTGCCCGGCTGCGCGCTGAGCAGCGTGACGTCGTGACCGGGATCATCAGCCGGTACAACCCGGACGCTGTCGTGTGCGTCGGTGTCCCGTTCGGCCACACCCGCCCGCAGTGGATCCTCCCGCACGGCGGGACCATCACCGTCGACGGCACCGCACGCCGAGTCACCGCCGACTACTCATAACCAGATGGAACCGCGGAGACCCGGGTCCACGCAGCGACGTGAACACCCACGATTGCACGATCGACGGCCATGCCCGCCGCCACGCATAACGGCGATAGGTGCCAGCCACAGCACTCAGAACCGACTTTGAAAATCAGGCCAGATCGGATCTGGAGCGGCTTTCGTTCGGTCCGTATGGCGATCGCCTGCCGGATATGCCGGAGCGCTGCCCTGCGGGCGGCGCGGGCTGAGGAAATGCTGTCTCGTAAGACCGGTCCGCTCGATAGTCCGGTGACCAGGGGCTGACCGGTACGCTGCCCGGGATGGGCGAACTCATCGGCTATGCCGGGTGTTCCGCTGTGCTGCAGGGTCTCACCGCCTGGCGCCGGGCCCTGGCCGGGCTCGGCGTCCCGGTTGCCGGTTCCTGGGTGGAGCCGGCGGCTGGGCCCCGGCCCGGGAGCTGTGTCCCGGTGAGGCAGACGCCGGATTCGGTCGGTGTAGCGGCCGGGGTGGGCCTCAGCGATGACGGTGGTGTCAGGCGGCCGGGAGGAGCGTTTTGGTGGCCAGCCTGGTGACTTCGGTGACCGTGGCGGCCCGGGTGGCCTGCGGCTCGCGGCGGCGGGGAAGCGCGAAGATCGCGGCGGCGGCGGAGATCAGGGCGACGCCGGCGGCGACGCGTACGCCCATGGCCATGGCGCTGACGAAGGCGCTGTGCGCGGCGGCCACCAGCTCGCTGCCTGGTGCGCCGCCGGCTTGCTGGCCGGCGGCATCGGCGGCGGCGACCGAGCTGGTCGCGATGTGGGCGAGCAGAGCGGGCGCGTGCTGCGCGGTGAGCACGTGGGTGAGCCGCGAGCGGTAGACGGCGGCGGCGAGGCTGCCGACGATCGCGATGCCGAGGGCGCCGCCGACTTCGCGGATGGTGTCGTTGATGGCGCTGCCGGCGCTGGCCTGGTGGGCGGGCACCGTGGTCATGATGGTGGTGCTGGCCGGCGCCATGACCAGTCCCATGCCGGCGCCCATGATCGCGACGGCCAGGGCGATCGGCGGATAGGCGGTGTGCACGCCCGCGGTGGACAGGTCGAGCAGGCCGATGCCCATCAGCGCCATGCCGGCCGGGATCACCAGGCGGGTGCCGAAGCGCTTGGCCAGGATCGGCGACAGCGGCGAGGTGGCGCCGATGGCCAGGGCGAACGGCAGCGCGCGCAGCCCGGCGGACAGCGGGCTGTAGCCGTGCACCAGCTGCAGGTACTGGGTCAGCACGAACAGGCTGCCGAACAGGGCGAAGAAGATGACGGTCACTGCTGCGGCGGCGGTGGAGAAGGCCCGTGAGGCGAAGATCCTCAGGTCGACGAGCGGGTGCGCGATGCGCAGCTCCCACCAGGCGAAGACGGCGAGCGCGGCCAGCCCGGCGGCGGTTTCCGCGAGCGTCGCGGTCCCGGTCCAGCCCCGGCCGGGCGCCTCGATGATGGCGTCGACGATGGCGAACAGCGCGCCGCCGATGAGCGCCGTGCCGAAGATGTCGAAGCGGTGGCTGCCGGGGTCGGCGGTCTCGGGCACGGTCAGGATCACGCCGGCCAGTGCGACCGCGACCAGCGGGATGTTGATGAGGAAGACGCTGCCCCACCAGAAGTGCGTGAGCAGCAGCCCGCCGAGCGTCGGGCCGATCACGATGCCGATGCCGGTCACGGCCGACCAGGCGGCGATCGCCTGGGGGCGCTCCTTCGGCGGGAAGACCGCGTTCAGGATCGACAGGGTGGCCGGCATGACGAACGCCGCGCCCAGGCCCATCACGACCCGCGCGCCGGTCAGCATGCCGGTGCCGGGCGCGAACGCCGCCGCGGCGCTGCCGGCGGCGAACACGGCCAGGCCGCCGAGCAGCGAGAGCCGGCGGCCGTACCGGTCGCCGAGCGCCCCGGCCGGGATGAGCAGCGCCGCGAAGCACAGCGTGTAGGCGTCGGTGATCCACTGCAGCGAGCTGGTCCCCGCGTGCAGCACCCGGGCCAGAGTGGGCAGGGCCGTGTTCAAGATGGTGTTGTCGATCACGACGACGAGCAGGCTCAGGCAGAGCACCAGCAGGATCAGCCGGCGCCGGGGGTGACCCGATGGCCACTGGGAGTTGGCCGTGTTACCCGGTCCGGGTGCCGGCGGGCGGGCGGCGGTCGTGGTGCTCATCAGAGTTTTCCTTACAGTCGCTTGCTTACGCATGTTACCTTACATTCGTAACTATACGCAGATGAGCTAACAGATGTAAAGTAGGAGACGTGAAATCATCACCACAGACGGCGGAACCCCGGCCAGCGGCCCTGGCCCGGCCGTCCGCCGCGATCCGCACGCGGCACCGCAACCCCCGCGGCCAGGGAGCCCGGCTGACCGAGGACATCGTGGCCGGAGCGCTTGCCCTGATCGAGCGGACCGGCTCGGCGGAGGCGGTCACGCTGCGCGCGGTCGCCCGGGAGGCCGGCATCGCCGCCCCGTCGATCTACGCCCACTTCCCGGACCGGGACGCCATCCTCACGGCCGTCATCGCCCGGATCTTCGACGAGCTGACCCAGACGATCGAGCAAGGCCAGAAGACGGCCGGCCACGACCCGGCCGGCCGCCTGGTCGCAGGCTGCGAGGCGTACGTGGCCTTCGGCCTCGAGCACCCCGCCCGTTACGGCGTGCTGTTCTCCACGCAGCGGCCGGCCGCGCCGGACCACCCCGAGCCGGTCCCGACCGGGCCCGACGGCCGGCCGGCGCCCGAATCCGGGGCCCAGTCATTCGCGCTCCTCGTCCAAGCCATCCAGGACTGCGTCACCGCAGGGGTCTCCGCGAGCACCGACGTCGCCGCCGACGCCACCGCCGTGTGGGTCGCCCTGCACGGGACCGTCACCCTGCGCGCGGCGCTCCCGCGCTTCCCGTGGCCCGACCCGGCGGCATTCGTCCGCCAGCTCGTGCTGCCGCTCGCCCGGGTGACCGCCTGACGTTAACCCGCACCCTCGTGGCCATCGCCACGGCAGAGCTGGTCCTCACGCTGATAACAACCCTGCTCATCGCGGTCACCAGCCGGGCGGCTGCCCGGCCCAGAACGGCAAGCGCCGGCACTGGCGGTTACGCCGCGCCCTGACTCCCGCCGCCGCCCAGGCCGCCGAGGAGGCGCACATCTCGCGCGCCACGGCAGCTACAGATCCCCTCGTTCTGGTACCCAACTCACGATGTCGCCGGCAGACCGCCTGAGCGTGCACAACGGCGGGTCGGGGCGCGCGTTATCAAGAGCTCGTCGCGCCGCTGGTTGTCCTGTGCCAGATAAGTCGGCCCGCGGCTGTGGTTCTGACCTGGCCGGGCCTATCTGGCTGGCAATTGGGCTGGGGTGAGATGTGGGGTGAACGGCGTGGTGATCGGGCTTTGCGGCTGGTTGCTGTCATCTGATCCGGCCCGGGATGCGGCGTTGAGACGGTAGTTGCTGTTAATGATGGAGCGGCGGTAGTGGCCGATGGTGGTGTAGGAGACTCCGGCGTCGTGCTCGTCGAGCAGGCGTTGCCATATCTGCGCGGGCGTGAGTTCGGGCTTGGTGAGGAGCCAGGTGCTGATCAGTGTCCGTACTGAGCCGGGCACCCGCGGCTGCCGTGCGGGTGGGCTGCGCTGGTTGAGGTCGGCGTGAGCGTGTTGCAGCGCCCGGACGGAACGGCCGGAGATGGCGGCGAGCCGCCATGGGCGGATCGCTCCGGTGCGCCGTGGCGGGTCGCAGAGGAACGCACGCAGGTAGCTGGGCCGCAGGTGGTTGGCGCGGGCGAGCCTGCGGGCGTAGAACTCGGTTGTCTCGCCGCGCCGGGGCCGGGGCCGGATCGGCAGCGGGACCGGTGGCAGCGGCGCCTGGCTGGCGGTCATCTAGCGTGACCTGGTTTTCGTCTGGCGGTCTCGGCGGCGATGTCCACCTCGATGGATTCGAGTGTCTGGGTGGTGATGCGCTCGCTGCCGTCAAGGATGGCCTGGATGGCGGCGCTGCGGATCAGCCGCAGCAATGTGCCGATCGAGCCGCCGGTCCGCTGGTGCAGGTAGAGGTCCAGGCCGGGGAGCGCGCCAGGGTCGTGCCGGTGCAGCCGCAGGCTGTGTTCCAGGGCGGCGATCAGGCTGGTCCACTGGGCATCGCGGGGGAAAGGGCCGGTCCGGATCGTCGCGAAGCGCCCTGCGATCTGCTCGCCGCGGGTGCCTGATACCAGGCCGGCCCGCTCGATGCTGATCCCGGCGTAGAAGGTGGCCGGGATGCGTTCGGAGAAGTACTTGAGGGTGTCGGAGGCCTCGGCGCCGTTGCGGGTGGCCAGGTTCAGGTTGTGGATCTCGTCAACTTTACCGACCGCTCCGGCCTGGACTTGCCGTCTGACCTGCGCTAATACGTAGCTTACATGTTCTCCATGGAAGATGAGGCGGTTCCGGGAAGATCACCCGGTTCGAGCGTGAATGACTGTGGATGCCCATCGGGATCTGTCCGCTGGCGGGCACGGAGCCGGGACCGCCCGCGTGCGGGGCGTATCGGCAGGGACGTCTGAGAGCTGCTCCGGCCGGTTCAGCGTGGCCCGGCCTGCCAGATGCCGATGACGTTGCCTGCGGGGTCCCGGATGGTGGTCACCGAGAGGTTCCCTTCCGGGTAGGGCGGAGTGACGATCTCGGCGCCGTGCTCGGCCGCCGCGCGGAGGGTGTCGTCGAGGCTGGTGACGTAGATATAGGGCAGTACCCCGGCCTGGCCGGCGGCGGGCAGGTCGGTGCGCCAGTGGCCGATCACATGGCCGGTGCCGTCGCTGAAGCTGGGCGCGTCGGGGCTGCCGCGCAGCCGCCAGCCAAACACGGCGCGGTAGAACTGTGCCGACTCGGCGATGTCACGTGCGGGAATCCGCAGGTAGGAGACCCCGCCCGGCCGTGCCACGCGGTCTTCCACCCCGGTGCCGCCGGTGTTCTGCTCAGTCATGATGGCCCCTCTCCATTTAACTATGGTGCTACCATAGCCGAACATGGCCTCCCAGCACCCTGCCGGGGCCGGAACGCGGGCCCGCCGTTACCGGTCGCCGCGCCGCGAGCAGCAGGCCCGGGACACCCGGGCCCAGATCATCGCGGCCGCGGCCCGCCGGTTCCTGGCCCGCGGTTATGCCGGGACCACGATGCGCGCGGCGGCCGCCGACGCCGGGGTGGCGCTGCCCACCGTGGAGCTGATCTTCGGGACCAAGGCAAAGCTGCTCAAAGCGGTAATCGATGTTGCGATCGCCGGGGATGACGAGCCGGTGCCGATGCTGGAACGGGAGTGGGCCAGGCAGGCGGAGTCCGCGGCCGGGGCGGCAGGATTCGCCGCCGTCTGCGCCGGGCAGCTGGCCGAGTCAGCGCGGCGGGCCGCCGGGCTGACGCTGGTGGCCCTGGAAGCTGCCCGGACGGACGCGGATATCACCGCGGTGGCCGCGCAGCTGATGGCCCAGCGGCAGGTGATGGCCGCCTGGATCGTGGACGGCCTGCGCCGCCGCTCCCGGCTGCGCAACGGCATCGACTACGCCGCCGCTGTCGACACCGTGTGGGCGCTGATGGACCCCGCTCTTTTCTGCCGCCTGACCCGCGACCGGCACTGGAGCCCGGCCCGGTTCCGGGACTGGTTTGCCGATGCCATCCTCCGCCTGCTGCTCTCCGGCGCCGGCCAATCCCTGGAACTCTCGTGACTAGCATCCAGCCGGAACTGTGGGTTGACCGCGCCGCTGAGGCGGTCGCGTTCTACCAGGCCGCCTTCGGTGCCATCGTCCTGCACCGGGTGGGCGAGGGCGAGGACATCGTTGCCCAGCTCGCCATCGGGAATGCTGCGTTCTGGGTCGCCCGGGCAGGGTCAGCCGGGCAGCGCGTCCATCCGAAGGCGGTCGGCGGCGCCACCGGCCGCACCCTGCTCGTCGTCGATGACCCCGATGCGGTCTTCGGCCAGACGGTCACCGCAGGCGCCACCCCCACTGCCCAGCCAGCCAACGAACACGGCTGGCGCCTTGCCCGGATCACCGACCCGTTCGGCCATCACTGGGAAATCGGTCGTCCCCTGGGCGCCTGGCCGCCACCTGACTAAGACCGCGACCTGCAATTGGCAGCGCGAGTGTGGCCGGCCACCCAACATGCGACCAGATCACCCAGCTCGGCGCCCAACACGGGTGGCGGCCTCCCATCGCGGACGCCGCCCAGATCGGCTGCGCGCGGGCACCTCCACGCGCCAGTGACGTCCGGTGATGGGAGTCGGCCGTATCCGGGCTGCCGTTGATGGCCGGTCGCCAGCGGGCAGCTTTCCGGTGACCGCCAGCAAGTCTCAGAGGGCCCGGTCGCCGGGTGACGACCGGGCCGGCCGGGCCGGGTCTGGCCTCGCGATTTCTGTGGTGAGTCGAGGAGCCGGGCTTCGAGGTCAGCGACGCGCCGGTCCTGGAACCGCAGGTTCGACCGTGCGGCTTTCAGCCGCTCATCCAGGGTCCGGTTGTCGCCGGTGAGCTGGCGTGCTCGCTGTTTGAGGGTGGTGTTCTCGGTGGTGACGCGCTGGATGGCGTCCTGGGTCCAGTCGGCCTCAAGGTCACGGACCTGGCCGAGGAGCTCGCCGATGCGTTCACGTTGCCGGGCGATCTCGGCGTGCGCGGTCTTGAGCGCGTCTTCGGCGTTGAGCGCTCGTTTCCGCCAGGCCGCCTCCTGCCTGGCGTCGCGGTCGGCCAGGTCCTGCGCCGTGCGAGCCCGTGTGCCGGCTGTGACGTCGGCCAGGAGTGCCCGGGCCCCGGGGTTGGAGTAGAGGAAGGTGCGGGAGACCCCGGCTCGCCGACTGACGGCGGCGACGGTCACCGGGGTCTTCTCCCGACTCATCCGGGCCAGGACGTCACGGACCCGCGCGAGCGCGGCCTGGGCGTTGAGCCGGCGGACGGCGACCGCGGCGGCGGTGCGTCCGCCATCGCCGCCGGTCATGCGTACGCCCGTGCATTCTGGCCGTGCTCGTCATCGCCGGTGTCGTGCTGACCGTCGTCGTCCTCTGCAATACCGCCGCCTGATTCTGCGGCAGCGAGGTCGGAGGCCCGGAAGGCGGTGCTCCAGACGCGGTGGAAATAGTCCTGGGGCTTGCGCAGGTCCAAGGCGAGGGCGTCGTCCAGGAGGCCGAGTCCGGCCAGAGCCTTCTCCAGGCCGTCAATGGCGCGGGCGGTGGGCTCGAAATAGTCGTGCAGGTAGGTGGCCGTGGCGTCGTCGGGAGCGCCTTCAGCCAGCAGCCGCCACTGCTCGCGCTTGCGCCGCCAGTAGAGCAGGTCAGCCCCGGACAAGACGAATTTGTCACAGTTGTGGCAGTCCAGGTTCCAGGGGCAGGCGCCGCCGTCGACGACGGGCTGGAAGGTGCAGAACCCGCCCTCGGCAGGAGTACTGCGGCGGGACAGCGATCGCCAGCGAAACCTTCAGCACCGTGACCTATGTCCTGGTGGCGGCCCGGGCCGTGCAGCGGCGCCGACCGAGGATCGCCGCCGGCCGGGCCCTGTCCGCAGCCGGATCGCTAGCCCGGCTCCGGGCGGCATCGGCTGAACCCCTCCAGTAACAGCAGGCCCGACCCGGTAACCCCCGCCAGTGAAGATCGTTAGGGCTGAGGTTCGATATCGAGGTATCCGTCGTAGGCGCGGATCGTCACGACGAAGTGGTGCAGGAAACCCTCGAGCCCGGCCAGACCGAAAGGATGCGGCCACGGATCACAGAACCAGACCGGCGCGTCCCAAGAGAACTCTTCGGTCCCATCGGTCACAGTGAGGTTGACACGCGCAAGCGACCCGGCCGTCTTAAGCCCGGCCACGAAGAACTCCTCTGCTGGCGCGTCGTTTAGTTCTATCCCGGCGAGTGGCGCGAGTTCAGCGCTCATGCGCGTCCGCAGCGCGCCAGTGTCCAGGAGGCACTCCATCGGCGCGGCGAGCAGTCCTTCCAGGGCGATGTCGACGACAGGCCGAGGCATCAGCTCGCCTCCGCTTGCCGCCGGAAGCGCCCGGAACGGGAACCTCATTGCGGTGCTGCGCCGGTGATGGCATGGTCAGAGTCCGGGACCCGGAACATCGACTGCGCACGCTGGCCGTGCTGGGCCAACCAGGCCACCACGTCCTTGGGCGAGGGCGCGGCGACAAGCACCTCATCCCCGCGCACCGCTACCCACAAGCCGACGAACGGACGTAGTGCCTCGACCAGGGTTCGCGGCTTGCTACCGGGCTCGACGACCCCCGGCTCTGACGGCCCGGCCGCCTGGGCGGCCCGCATGTGGTGCTCCCGGGAGCTTGCCGCTCGTGCGGCAGGGAAGCCGAGCCGGGTCAGGGCGCGGCGCGCCTGATGGGTGGTGAAGTCAGCCCGGTCCAGCCCCGTTACCAGGGCCAGGACCTGCTTCGGTGGCCAGCGTCGCCCGTTGATCACGACGAAGTGCTCATGGATCGGTTCCGGCAGAACGCCCTCCAGTGCTGCCTGCACGCGATAGCGGTCAAGCTCATACCTGTGGCCTGAGACTGTCATAGCAGGCACCGGAATCTCCGATCAGTACTCTCTGAAATGTATTCTCTGACTCGTCTCTACTGTAGATTACCTGGCCGACGCGTGCAAGACGGCGCCAGTCCGCAAGCCCGCTCGTCGCGCAGCGCGAAAGGCTCGCTGATCAGGGCCATCCACTCGCCGACCGTCGCACCCCGACACTGGATCACCTGCGTGAGCCCGAGTGCTACCGACGCACAGGCCATCCGCCCGCATTCGGCGATCGAGCGACACGGCAACCGTGGGACCCGATCACACCTTGTAACGAGCCTGGTCCGCAGGCCCGGCCGTTAGCCGCAGCCTCGTTAACTGTTGACTCCGTTAGCTGCCCCCATCACGCGGAGGTCCCGTTACCGTCCGGCGCCAATAGCCGGCGGTACCCAGCGCGCAGCAAGATCGCTCATACCAGGAACCACAGGTCCCAGACCCCGACGTGCCAGCGCAACGCCGTTCGGTCCACGCTTCCCGTCGGGTGGATGACAGCTGACAGAACCAGGGCACCAAGCAGCACGTTGAGCAGCTTATGGGTCGCCATCAGTAGCGCCCGGGGGAGCAGCGATGTACGAGCCGTACCCTACCTCGGGACCTGCGCAGCAGCCTGAGCAGATCCAGCCACCGCGCTGGGTGCTCAAACGCTGTCAAGCTGATGTATACCGGGTGCGGGCCCGGCTGGACTGGCGGCCTGGCCGATGGCGGCCAGGACCAGGGGGACAGCGGTCCCCCGACCGCCCCAGCCCTTGACCCGCTCAGAGTCCTGCACCCCGCAGTCAACCGCCGTCATACACCGCCGGATTAGGCCGTACTCATCGGCACCGGGCCAGCCGGCCAGGCTCAGAGGGCCGCTCGTACAGCCCGGCCAGGCCGCGCCAGCGCCGCTGCCGATCGCC
>CAVUNL010000009.1:0-178304 GCA_963742795.1 uncultured Actinomycetes bacterium | reverse complement strand
GGCAGGGAGGATGTGGATAAGTGCTTCCGGCCCGGCTTCCCCGGTTTTGAGGTGGTGCGGGCGTAGGGTCGGGAGCCTGGGTCCCGGTCTGACCTCCTAATCGGCTGACGCCGTTTCGGGTTGTCCTGCGATCGATTTGTCGGCCGGGATCCCAGATTTTCAGGCACCCACCGGCGTGCCGGTCTGATCTGCCTGGCCTGGGAAGAGGCCGGGGTTCACAGGATCCGACGGCCAGCGGGTGCGTGCCACCTCTTCAACCAGAGAAAAGAGATGGCAGTGGCCATTGTAGAGACTCGCGCCATTACCGGCGGCGTGGACACCCACGCTGACATGCACGTCGCCGCCGCGCTGGATCCGGTCGGCGGGCTGCTCGGCGTCCGGGAGTTCCCTGTCAGCGCGGCCGGGTACGCCGGCCTGCTGGGCTGGCTGGGCGGGTTCGGGACGGTGTGCCTGGTCGGGATCGAGGGCACCGGCAGCTACGGCGCCGGCCTGGCCCGCCACATGTCAGCGGCCGGCGTACGGGTCGTGGAGGTGGACCGCTCCGACCGGCAGGACCGCCGCCGCCAGGGCAAATCCGACCCGCTGGACGCGGTCAGCGCGGCACGGGCGGCGCAGTCCGGCCGGGCCCGCGGCGCGCCGAAAGGCCGGGACGGCGCGGTCGAGGCGGTCCGGACGCTGATGGTCGCCAAGCGCAGCGCCCGCTCCGAGCGGACCCAGGCCATCAACCAGGCCCGGGCCCTGATCGTGACCGGCCCCGAAGACCTGCGCGCCCGGTTCGCCGCGCACGCCACCGCTGACCTGGTCACCGACCTGGCGTCCCTGCGGCCCCGGCCCGGCGCGGTCGTCGGCTACCACACCCGGATCGCGCTGCGGGAGCTGGGCCGCCGCGCCGAGTTCCTCGACAGCCAGATCGTCTCCCTCGACGCGCTCATCGTGCCCCTGGTCACCGGGCACGCCCCCGGCCTGCTCGCCCTGCACGGCGTCGGCTCTGACACCGCCGCGCTGCTCCTGGTCGCCGCCGGGGACCACCCCGAACGGCTCCGCTCCGAAGCCGCCTGGGCCCACCTGTGCGCCGTCGCCCCGATCCCGGCCTCCTCCGGCAAGACCAAGCGGCACCGCCTCAATCCCGCCGGCGACCGGCAGGCCAACCACGCCCTGTGGCGGATCGTGATCACCCGGATGAGCTCCCACCCCGCGACCCGCGCCTACGTCGAGCGGCGCACCGCCGAGGGCCTGTCCAAGAAAGAGATCATGCGCTGCCTGAAACGCTACGTCGCCCGCGAGGTCTACCCCCACCTCCGCGCCGCCGCTGACTGACAGCCCTGACTCCGGGGGCGGCCTGACCCTCTAATCGGCTGCCGCACCCAGGTGCTGGCCTTCTATCGATTTGTCGGCCGCCCCCGGTCCAACCTGACCCGCTGCCCGCGTGACCTAATAAGAGCCTGCCCTCCACCCGGAGTGGCCCTTCCCTGTCTTGTCCGCACCCAGCAGCCCCAGCCAGAGCAACATTCCCCGAACCCGGAAATTAAAGAACCAAAACATCATCCGAGCCATTGACAGACATAGGAGCATCGATAACGTAGCTCTCTCTTCGGCGCCGCGGTGACGGTGCGTCACGGTCGCTGGCCGTGGCCATCGTGCGGGGTCTGCCCGAGCGTGGCTGTCACGAGCAGGCTCCCGCCGTGCTGGGGCTGATGACCGCGACCCCGGGACGAACGCGAACCGCCGTTGCAGACGGCTGCCGCTTGACGCGGGCTGGTCCGGTGGGATCATCCGTTCATGACAGATGGTTTCGTGAGGGGCCCCGGCGAGGGCGAGCGGGTCTCGCCGGCCATGACGCTCAAGGTGGGCGACAAGAACTCGCAGGCCTGGTCGATGTTCGAGGTGGTGGACATCGGGCCGGGCTTTGACGTCGGCGCTCACCTGCACCGCAACGCCGAAGAGCTGTTCTATGTCCTGGAGGGCCAGCTCGACCTGCTCGCCTTCGAACCGCGGGTCCGGACTCCGGGCCACTGGCAGGGCTGGGAGTCGCGCACCGGGGCCACGGTGGCCCGCGGCGGGCCAGGCAGCATGATGTATGTCCCGCGCGGCTGCCCGCACGCATTCGCCAATCCGGGTCCCGGCCCGGCCCGGATGATCTTCCTGGTTTCCCCCTCCGGCCACGAGCACTACCAGCGGGAGCTCGCCGAGCTGGTCGCCAGCGCGGCAGGCCCGCTTGACGCGGCGATCGCCGAGCTGCGCGGCCGCCATGACATCGAACAGCTCACCCCCCAGGTGATGCCCGGGCGCCCGTAACAACACGCCCGCATCTCGCCGCCGCCGCGATGGCCGCTGGCGGCGCGAAGCCCGGCAGGTCCAGCTGGCCGGCCGATCAACGCCGTTACGGAACGTGCTGGCGCGTACTCATAAATCAAGTGCGCGAACCGCCGTTCGGCGCGGCCTGGCGCTCGGCCGGGATGGTCGACCAGACGCGCGGGAACGAAGGTTCTGTCACGGTCGCGCCAGCTCAGAGTGCGTGCTCAAGACCGCTGGCCATTCCGGCGATTCAATTAGCCGGCCTGCCCAAGGTACTGCTGGACGAAGCGCACGGCCATGCTGCCCTCTCCGGCCGCGGCGGCGACCCGCTTGACCGAATGGGCCCGGACGTCGCCGACCGCGAACACGCCTGGCAGGCTGCTCTCTAGGAGGTACGGGCCTCTGCCCACGGCCGCCCAGTTGTTGTCCGACAGCACCGCGGCAGTGATGTCGTCCCCGGTGGAGATAAACCCCGAGCGATCCCGTTGCACGGCGCCGGCGAGCCAGGATGTGTGCGGCTCGGCGCCGATCATGGCGAACAGGTAGTGCGTGCGGACGTCGGTGTGCTCGCCAGTCAGGCGGTCCTCGATTACGACCGCCTCGAGCTGGCGGTCACCGTGTACCGCGGCCACCACCGTGTGCGGGTACACGGTGATATGGGTATCGTGCTCGATGCGGTCGAGGAGATAGGTCGACATGGTCTGGGCCAGCCCATCGCCGCGCACAAGCACAAACACGCGGTGCCCCGACGCGGCGAGTGCGGTGGCCGCCTGGCCAGCGGAGTTACCCCCGCCGACGATGACGACGGGCTCGCCCGCCTCGACCTGGTCCGCGTCGACTGGCGAGTAGAACACGCCCAGGCCCTCGAACCGTTCGACGCCGGCGACGTCAAGCCGCCGGTAGGTGACCCCGGTGGCGATGATGACGGCCTTGCCCAGCAGCTCGGCGCCGTTATCGAGACTCACGTGGTAGTAACCCTCGGAATGGGACAGGGAGACGGCCGCGTGGGGCACGAACATCTGCGCTCCCAGCCGCTGCGCCTGCAGCAGGGCGCGCTCGCCGAACTCGGTGCCCGACACGCCGGTGGGGAACCCGAGGTAGTTCTCGATGCGCGAGGTGGTCGAGGCCTGCCCGCCGGCGGCGAGGGCGTCGATCACTGCCGTCGATAGCCCCTCGGTCGCTCCGTACACGGCGGCCCCCAAGGCCGGCCCGGCGCCGATGACGAGCAGGTCGTACACGCTGCCCGGC
This sequence comes from uncultured Actinomycetes bacterium, assembly GCA_963742795.1. GTDB lineage: Bacteria > Actinomycetota > Actinomycetes > Streptosporangiales > Streptosporangiaceae > Palsa-504. The sequence continues at coordinate 174,761 of CAVUNL010000009.1, read as the reverse complement.
ACTGGATCCTCGGCGATCCCGGCGGCGGTGGCGAACTCGGCGCTGGACGGGTTGACGAGCACCGCAGCGCCGCCGAGCAGCACGACGGGAGTGTCACGCAGCTCAAGCCCCAGCGTCCGCAACAGCGCCGGCGCCACAGGGTCGGTGTCGAGGTCGATCCACGAATAGGCCAAGCGGTTGCGGGCCGCGAACTCCCGCAGCCGCTGGGTGTCGGGTGAGTAGCGCGACCCGATGAGCTGCATGCCCGAGCGGAGGAGAAGCAGCGCCTCGCGGCGGCGGAACAAGGTCTGCACCAGCAGTTCGCCGAGCGCGCTGTCGTCCTCGATAATCGTCTTCACCGCAGGGCGGGGCACCCGCACGATAGAACCCGCCTGGGTGACCACGAATGTGGCGTAGACCCGCTGACCGGTCAGGAGGTCAAGCTCGGCGATGAAGTCACGGGGCCCGTGCATGAGAAGGGCGCGAGGGCGTCCCTCGTGCATGTCGGAACACTCGACCTCTCCCTCCAGCACGACCATCAGGTCGTAGCTGAGGTCGCCGGCGGCAGCCAGGATCTGCCCGACCGACGTCTGCTCCGTCGTGCCATAAGACATCAACGTCGCCAGCTGACCGTCGGTGAGCTTGGGAAGCAGCAGCTGCGTGTACTCGGCCGACATCACGCCCGTCTGGGGCCTGAGGCCTGCAGGGATCGTCACCGTGCCCTCCTCACGCCGATGCGACCCGCACGGCCGCAACCATCACCTCGCCCAGCACCGGCTCCGTCACAGACGGACATAACCGAACATTTGTTCAAAAGCTCTTGATTTCGTGATGGCGTAGAACCGGACGGTGCCGCCGTCGCCGCGCGTGCCGGATACTGAGCTTACCCCGCGGCGCCGGACAGCCGGCGCGGCAAGTAGCCCCGCCGGCGGTAGTGGTGTGGCTGGGCATCGTCGTTGTTTCGGGTGCCGGCCTGGGTCAGTGGGTAGTGCCGGGCGGGACGGGATGGTCGGACTGGATCCGGTCCTCGGGGCCGACCGCGGCCTTGACCCGGCGGAGCCGGCTGCAGGCCTGCGGATCCCAGGAGCTGCACAGGTCACGGCCGGTCTCGGCGAAGTTGAGGTACCTCTTGCGGGCCGCCCACGGGGTCATAGCCCCGGACGGTGGAGCGGACGCTGCGCGTGACCGCCCGGCGCGCGCCCAGCTGCTCTGCGGCGAATGGCTGCGCCGACAGCAACGCAGCCGCGAGAACCGGGACCAGCTGCGCAGCGCCTACGAGGCCTTCGACTCGATGGATGCCGGCACGTTCGCCGGACGGGCGCGCGCCGAGCTGCGCGCCAGCGGCGGGTCCGCGCGCAAGCGCGCCGATCCACGAGACGACCTCACCCCGCAAGAGGCTCGGCCCGCCTCGCCAGTAGCGGCGCGTCCAACCCCGGATCGCCACGCAGCTGTTCGTCAGGCCCGCCACCGTCGGTTACCACCTGCGGAAGGTCTTCACCAACGGGGCATCAGCTCGCGCAGCCAGCCCGCCTCCGCGCTTCCCGCCCCGCCCAGAACTCCGCCGCAGCCCAGGCGACCCGCGTCGTAACTGAGCCGCGGGACATAGCGGCGGAGAACCTGCGCAAACCCTCCGGCGCGACCGGCTGTTGTCCTCAGTGGCGGTGCATCGAGACCGCAAAGCAGGCATTCGGCGGCCTGGGATGGGCCGGCGCTGCACGGCCGGTGCCTTGCCGAATGATGATCCGTAGCCAGCCGGTGGACAGTAACCAGTCCCCGTTCAGCAGGATGGCAGCCAATACAGAAGCGGATGATCTGAGCGCATCTCACGGTAAGACCGACGCGATCGGCATGCGCGCCGATTCGGCGATCTGGCTCTATGTGGCCAGGTGAAAACCTTGTGCAGCAATTGCCGCTGCGACATAAGCGCGCCGGCTGAATCATGGAAGGTTATGCACAGTTGTGCATAAGTGCGTGCGCAGGCAACGACCGCTATTCGGCATGTGTGGGTGCGGTGGCGCCTGGCATCCGTTGGTGCGGCCGTGATAGCGAGCGCGGGGTTCCGGACGGAGCATCGCGCGCTCGTCCGAGCTCATTGTCCGGCAAGGCAAGGCAAGGCAAGGCAAGGCAGGCAGGCTGGACCGGGCCGGCATCTCCATCTGTCACGACGCAGGGCCAAGTCCAGCCCGCGTTCTGGTCACGCCGCCAGCACGGCCCGTGGGTAAACTGTGCGCCCCCCTGGTGACGGCCAGGCGATGTTGCGGATGCGGGAGGATCATGGTGAACCGGCAGCTGCCATCGAGCCCGCTCGGGGGCCGACGTGGCGGTCACGCACATCCTGGGTGGTCACCGACCCGGCACGGTCACGGGATTTCTGGGTCGGCGTGCTGGGCGCGGAACTGTACCGCGAGTACGGGGAACCAGCGTGGTGCTGCGATTCGCCGGCACCTGGCTGTTGCTGGTCAGCGGGGGCGGCCCGACCGCCGACAAGCCCGGCGTGGTCTTCCGGCCGCCCGCTGACGCGGACCGGGTCAGTCACGCGATGACGCTGCGCGTGGCTGCCTGCCAGGCAGCCTATGAGGCGCTGCGGTCCAGGGGCGCCGCGTTCCTGACTCCGCCGCATGACTGGGCACCGAGATCCGCTGCTTCCTGCGAGACCCAGATGGCCACCTGGTCGAGATCAGCCCATCGGAAGGCCGGCTGAGGGTCAGGTGAGTGAGCCGGTGCTGGTGCTGTAGCCGGTTCTGGGTAGTGTGGATTTCCGGGTTCTGCTGTACTTTCTGGTTCGCGCTGTGAGGAGGACGCCGATGCATGCGCCCGGCGACGATCACTTCTTTACCGAGTTGCGCGGCTGCACGGCAGAACTCGCCCGGATCATCGACGGTGATCTGGAACGGCCGGTGCCGACCTGCCCGGGATGGACGTTCCGGCAGCTGGCCACCCACCTTGGGCGCGGCCATCGGTGGGCGGCCCAGATCGTGGCCACCCGGGCGACCACGCCGATCCCGATGCGTGAAGTAGCCGACGGGAAACTGCCGCAGGACCCGGCGCAGCACGCGACATGGCTGAACGCCGGCGCCGACCGGGTCATCGACGCGGTCACGGCCGCTGGCAGCGACCCGGTGTGGACGCTGGCCGGCATCGGCCCGGCCAGCTTCTGGGCGCGCCGCCGGGCCCACGAAGCCGCCGTCCACCTAGCAGACGCCCAGCTCGCGGCCGGACGGCACGTCGATCTGGCCCCGGAGGTTGCCGCCGACGGCGTAGACGAATGGCTCGCCCGCATCGCCGCCGGCACCGGGGGGACCACCGACCCGGCCCGTGCACAGGCACAGGACCTGCGCGGAGACGGCCAGAGCCTGCATTTTCACGCCACCGACCCTGGACTGTCCGGCACGGGCGAATGGCTGGTCACACGTGCACCGTCCGGCGTTACCGTCGAGCATGGCCACGGCAAAGCCGACGTCGCGGTCCGCGGGCCTGCAGCCAGCCTGCTGCTTGTCCTGACCCGCCGGCTGCCGCCCTCCGATCCTGGTATCGAAATCCTCGGCGAGCAGGCACTGCTCATCCACTGGCTCCAGCACACGCCGTTCTGACAGATCCCAGATCCAAGCCAACCGCGCCTTCGCAGCGGCACCCATAAGGGCCATCAGTGTCAAGAGGGCGTACGAACCTGGCCCGGTGACTACGCGCGCCGTCGGGCTGACTGTTCTTCTGGATCTTCCTCGCTGCTGCCCGGTCTGCCGCCGTGCGTGAGGAGTCACGCTGGAGCGCCCGCAGCCGCGCAGCGGCGAGGACGAACGAGCTTGACGCCGGCAAGCGGCGGGAGATCCTCGAGGGCGAGGAAGGGCCGGTTTGCGGTTTTGGCTTATGCGGGGTCGTGTGCTGGTTCCCGGTGCGTGGCTGGCGGAGTGGTCTCGCAAGCACCCATCCGGCGCCGCGCCAGCGTGCGGGCGGCTGCCATGACCATGTGTCCGGGACCGGGCTGCTCAGTCAGAAGATCGAGCGCGGCGCTGGCGCCGGCTCATGCCGCAGGAGCGAGCGTGCCCGGGGCTTGGCGACCCTCCCGTCGTCACGGCCGCCGTGGCGGCGTGGTGGTGTCGGTGGCCTGCATGTCCGCCAGCAGGTGGTAGGCGCGGGTCAGCAGCTTGCGGGCGATCGCGATGGTGGCGATCTTCTTCCCGCGCCGCTTGGCAATGGCCGCGTAGGTGGCGGCGAAGTCCGGGGACCGCTTGGCGGTCTGCGCCGCCTGGTTCAGCACCCAGCGCAGCCAGGCCGAGCCCTGCTTGGAGATGTGCCCGTGCCGGACGGTCAGGTCCGAGCCGCGGACCGTCGGGGTCAGCCCGGCCCAGCTGGCCAGCTTGCGGGCGCTGCCGAACCGGCTGATGTCGCCGATCTCGGCCAGCATGACCAGCGCGGTGAACTCCCCGACGCCGGGCAGCGTCCGCAGTACCTTGACCCGCGGGTCGGTCTTGGCGTGCTGGTGCAGCTCGCCGTCGATCCGGTCGGTCAGCGGCGCCAGGCCGTCGATGATCGTCAGGCAGTCGGTGACGATCTCCCGCGACGCGGGGGGCAGGTCGAGCTTCGCCAGCCAGCCGCGGCCTGGTCCGGTCCAGTAGCTGGCGGGCCGGTCGTAGCCGTGGTCGGCGGCGACCGCGTGGATCCGGTTACGCAGCTGGGTGCCGAGACGGACCAGGCTGGTCCGGTGCCGCAGCAGCGCGCGGAGCTGCCGCACCGCCGACGGGGCGATCCACGCCTCCGGGAGCAGGTCCGCGCGGAGCAGCTGCGCCAAGATCGCCGCGCCGACCTTGTCGTTCTTCAGCCGCGCGGAGGCGATGGCCTTGCACCGCAGCGGGTGCACCAGGTGCGCGTCGAAGCCGTAGTCCTCCAGCAGCTGGACCAGCCAGCCCCAGCCGAACGCGGCCTCGAACGCCACCGGCGTCTCTGAGGGCAGATCCCCGATCAGCCGCAGGAACGGCTCCGATCCGTTCACCACGTTCTTGTTCAGCTGCACCTGGCCGTCCTCGGTGACTACAGCCACCTGGGAGCGCTTGCGATGCACATCGATGCCGACGTAGACAGACACTGCCGGGTCTCCTCTCCCGAGCTTGGAATCTCTCACCCGGAGCGTCCTGCTGCCGGGCTGAGCTTGGAAGAGGCCCGGCCCTTATAGGGTCAGAAGAGTGCGACAGGCGTCGCTCGGCACAGGCCTGGTGAACGCGAGATCATGGGTTCGGTCGCCACCCGCGCGCTGACCGAGGATTCGGTCGAGATGGAGTTCCTGACCGACGACCCGGTGGCGCAGGCCGTCTCCTGCCAGCGAGTTAGGTTCGACGCGCGGGCACCACGCTGCGGCCGCTACGGCTGCGCTGCTGCCGGGCGAGTGAACCGGACCTGACGGACCGGCTGGCCGCCTGCGGCTGCGGGAGCGCTACCAGGACCGGGACCGCGGCCCGTTCACCGGGGAGAGCCAGGACCACATCTCGGTCTACCGAGGTCACCGCAGCGCCTGCCGGATGAACGTGGCCACGGCGACCGGCTTGGCGATGAACGCGGTGTGCGAGCCGTCGATGGTGTCGGTCGTGGCGCCCATCCGCTGCGCCATGAACCGTTCCGCGTCCGGCGAGATCGCGTGGTCGTGCTCGGAGACCAGGAACCAGGACGGCTTGGTCTTCCAGCCCGCCGCGGTGGCGTTCTCGTTGAGCGCCGCGGCCGCGAGCGGGCGCTGGGTCGCGAACATGACATCGGCCATGTCCACCGGCACGTCGGCGCAGAACGTCTCCCGGAACCCGTCCTTCTGGACGTACAGGTCGGGACCGCCCGCGGCGCCGGGCGCGTCGTAGGGGGTCGGGGCGGCCGTCTTGGCCAGCAGGGGCGGCGGGAACGGCTGCTGCACGCTCGCGCAGCTCTCGCCCGCCTCCAGCCCGAACGCCGCGAGAAAGACCAGGCCGGTCACGTTCTCCAGGCCGGCCGACGCCTGGCCGATCACGGCGCCACCGTAGGAATGCCCGACCAGCACGACCGGGCCGTCGATGGCCTTGACCACGTCGCTGACGACGCTGGCGTCGAAGGCGACGCCTCGCAGCGGGTTCGGCGGGGCGAGCGCCGTGTGGCCGGCGCTCTCGAGTTCGCGGATCACTCCCGCGAACCCGGATGCGTCGGCGAAGGCACCGTGGACGAGGACGACGGCGGGACCAGGCATGGGTTCTCCTCGGGGTTGGAGAGGCGGCCACAACGACGTTACGTCACCGGACCCGAGCGAGCCGGCCCAGGGGTGCGCCGCCCGGCACGTAACCGGTTGTTCCCTACGTCGCTCAACCGCCATGCGACCACCACCTGCACGCGGTACCGAGTCGGCAGGCAGGTCGCCTCAGGATTGGGTCAAGCGCTTGGCCCGCCACCTCCGACGAGATTGCCAATAGCGAATGTGCATGCTGATCGGCGCATAAGCACGTGCAAGAGCAACGTCCGCTATTCGCAATGCAGGGCGTCTCCCCGGACTTGAGCCGGGGAGACGCGGGCTGGCCAGGTTGCTGAGGACATGTAGGCGGCCAGGATGTAGTTGGGGTGGCGGTCGAGGTTGGTGCGGGCCCGGTCGTAGCGCATCGTCGTGCGCGGGTCGGCGTGACGGGCGGCGATCTGGACGTCCCGGAGGTCAACGCCAGCATCGAGCATCGTGGTGACAAATGTGTGGCGGAGCATATGCGGGTGTGCCCTTGTCCGCAGCCCGGCGCTGCCAGCGAGGCGCCGAAGGCGGCGGGTGGCCGCGTGGCGGTCCATTCGGGTGCCGCGGTTGTTGAGCAGGATCGGCCCGTGGTCCCGCAGGCCGGTGGCCCGGTCGATCGCGCGGCTGACGGCGGGTGGCAGCGGGACCTAGACCACCTTGCTGCCTTTGCCGCATACACGCAGGACCCGGTGGCCGTGTTCTTCGCCGAGGTCGGTGATGTTCGCGCTGGTGGCTTCGAGGATCCGCAGGCCGAGCAGGCCGAGCATGGCCACCAAGGCGAAGTCGGACAGGTTGGCAGATTCCCTGGCGGCGGTGAGCAGGGCCTCGAACTGCAAATGGGTGAACCCCAGGGTGGGTGATTCGGCCGGCACCGCGGGACGGCGGACGTGCTCGGCAGGCGAGTGCTCCATGATTCCGTCGATAACGCAGGTCCGGTAAAACCCCGCTACAACGGAGAATCTGCGGGAGACAGTGGAGGGTTTGAGTCGGCCGATCTCCTGCATCCACCGGATGTACAGCTCCAGGTGCGGTCGCTGAGCGGCCAGCGGGTCCAGGCCGCGCTGGGCGCACCAGGCAAGGTAGCAGCGCAGGTCGGATTCGGTGTGCTCGCGGGAGGAGCCCTTGAAGCGGGCCAGGTAGGCAGCCACTGCCAGTCGCAGCCGGTCGGTGAACGGCTCAGGAGGATCGCTGGCCGCTGGGGCCAGCTCGGTAAAGGTCATCATGCCCTGACACTGCGCCGGGTCCCGGTCACCGTGAAGCCAACGAAACACGCACCTGGCGGCATGTGAGCGCTGTTCGTCGAGCGCGGGCGGCTTGGCCTACCGAGGACGCCATCGTTCGGCCTGCACCCGGTCAGCGGCATGTACAAGCGTTTCTGCTGAAACGCGGTGGCCGGGCTAAATCTAAGTGCTTCGGTGAGTATGGGGCGGACGGAGCATGGACTCACTGAGCGCCTATGCTGATCCGCAGCGCCTTGACATGGCCGTTCCGCCCGCCGGGAGCGCTAGACCCACAAGCTTCTCTGCACGTACTATCGTGCCGTACTGGGTGGGGGTTTGAGCATGAAGCATATGGATCCGATCCTAAGCATGATGAGTCGGCTCGAACAGGCACTAAAGCAGGCTGAAACCGGATCTCTGGCCCCCGACTCCTGGGCCAGCCTTCTCAGCGACGAGGACGCTCTTGAGCGCAGGCTATTGGAGTTGGTTGAGAAGCATACGGCGAGCGGCCAGTTCGAGAATGCAGCCCAACTTTGGACGACCATCGCCGAGTTCAACGATCGCGCGGCTTCGATCATAGACCTTATTATCCAGCACTCTTCGACGGATAGTCGTGACGTTGATCAGCTCGCCGGCGACAGACAGATTTGTACGAATCTTAGCACCTTCGCTCAGGCCCAAGCCTCACTATGTAATGCCATATCCCAACGGCTCTCAAACGATCCGGCTGCTTCCGAAGCCTCGGCTAAGGAAGCAATTCGACTATTTAAGGCGGTCGCTGAAAGTGGGTGGCAGGTCGCCTCCGTCTTGGCCACCGCGGCAGAGGGAGTCCGGCTCGGCGCGGTCGGTACTGCCCAACAATTTCACCTTCAATATAGAGACGCGGCACTCACGTATCTGCAAGCCAGTAAGATAGCGGATCAAGCTCGTGGCCTCGCACTCGAGTCGGGAGACGTTAATGAAGCGATGTTGGCCGGCTTCGCGGCCGACAGTAACGCCTATAAGACGGCGGCCGGGCAAGCGCTTCTGCTGGCTGCCGTTTCTGACGGGGAATTTGAAGAGGCAGTCACGCACGCCGCTGCATTGGTTGAATATAATTCCGCTCAGGATAATTCAGATCTCGCACCTATCATCCGCCGGTCGATTGAACTGACTCGATTTAATGCAGCGGCCTATCTCTCATACGCCGAGGCAGAGGTCGCTGCGAACAGCCAGAATTGGGATGAGGTACAACGGAAACTTGCCGAGGCCGAGGATCAGTGGCGTCAGGTGGTTACGAAAGCAATGGAGCTGGGTATCCCGCAAAGCGGCACAATTTCCGGGTCTGCTCAAGCAGTTTCTTCTCAGATTGCCGGTTCCTTCCGTCAACATATCAAGCGCGAACAGTCGCTCTATGCGCAGATCGCCGAGCTGCAAGCGGAAAATCAGCAACTCCAAGATGAGATTTTTCAACTGGCTAGCAAGCCGACATTTTCCGGAGGTTACATTGGAGGAGACCGCTACATCGTCGGCCAGGCCGGATCAGTAGGCCGCAATGCTTCAGTAAGCGGTACTCGTTGGGCACAAGCGAACGCTGCGGACGTCTTGAGCAATATTGACATGCCTGTACTTGCCGAGGAACTCGAAGTGCTTACCGGAGTGCTCGAGCAATCGGCCAGTGATCCCGACCAGTATGTGGCTCTCGCTGAACTAAGCCGTGCTACGCAGGCAGCCAAGGAAGGGGATATCGCCGGCACCCTCCACAGGCTCAAGTATGCAGGTACGTGGGCACTCAAGAATGCCATACAGGTTGGTATTCCTCTTGCGTCCAGCGCGATTAAGGCCAGTATCGGTCTGGAACCTTCACTTTCCCCTGAAGGGAATGCCGAGCAGCAGCGGAAGCGCTTTCTGGAGTGCCGTTCACCCGAGAATGTGTGCGCTTCGAGCGAATTTCTGATCATCGTAAGAATAACCGAAGTCCGTAAAACACAGAGCGCGAGACCCTTCTTGATCCCGGCAATTCCTGAGGATGCCGGCTGCACGGCTGCAGGTTATTCTCGATACGCCGCCGGGCTGCCAGATCATCAGTGACGCGATTATGCCGATCAAGTTGCCACCGCGAGGAGATTCTGACGAAGCACGCTTCGTTATCCGAGCGCCGGAAAAGGCCGGCACCTACCGCTTTGCTATCACCATTCTATGGGGTGACGTACGAGGTCAGGTTCTCGCGCGCGAGCCGATTGCTATTAGAGTTTCGAGTAGGCCCACTGGGCCGATGGACGCGCTCATATATCCGACGCGATGGGCGAGCCGGATCCGACCTCAGCCACACTCGTCGTGGCGAGGACCGCTGCGCGAAAATACTTCTATGTTCTAACGCGATCCGGACGGTCACCGGTCACTGGCGAACTCATGATGAGCGCCGATCCCCGATCCAGGCTCAAGGAGTTGACCCGCGACCTGAGCCAGATGGCGGCGGGCAGCGGCGGCTGGCGCCCGGCAGGTCTGCACGACGAACTTCGAGCCCGAGGCAGTGATCTCTGGCGCGACTTCCTTCCGGATAACATCAGGGAGGCGTTGACTGACCTGCGTGTTGGCGAGGATACGCTGAGTATCTCGTGCACCAATTCGACTTTCGCCGTCCCATGGGAGATGCTGTACCCCATCGAACGCGTGGGTGATCACTCAGATTTTCTGGTTCAGCTGTTCAATGTGACCCGGACACCTGAGAGTTCGGCGGCCTGGTGCGACGAGTTCATGCTCTGTCCCGCTGCGATGGTCCTTCCGGACGATCAACTGCCCGGGGCTCCGGAAGAGGCACGCGTCATCAGCGAGATGCTCGATGGGCCGGTCGAAGTTGATGCCTATATCACGGAGAAGGTCCAGCTGCAGCAGGTCCTTCGAAACGTGCCGTTCGGCCTTTTTCACGTCGCCGCTCATGACCGTGACGGACAGGGTACTGTCAGCCTAGCAGCTCAGCAGAAGTTCTCGCCTCGTGACCTAAATGAGTTCGCGAGCGGTGGCGGACGATGGTCCGGCCGACGCCCATTGGTATTTCTTAATGCCTGTGGCACGGCAAAGCCTCGCCAGACGTTCACGCAGTTCACGTCATGGGCGGAGCGATTTTTCGAGGCGGGAGCGGGCGGCTTTATCGGTTCGATGTGGGACGTCCGTTCCACAACGGCAAGCGCCTTTGCGAAAGAGTTCTACAAAGCGCTGTACATTGACGGCCTTCCGTTCGCTAAGGCACTTCATGCCGCACGTGAGCAATCACGGTCGCGCGATTCTGACCCGACGTGGCTAGCATATGCGGCGCAGGGAGACTATTCTGCGACCGCGCTGAGAGGCAGGTGAAGGACCTTCTTCGTTCGCGTAGATGTTCCAAGAATGATCTTGACTGCGGAGGTAAGGTATGTGTAGGCGTTCTGATAACGATCCGCTTGTGCGGGTCCTCACTGATCGATACAAGTTGAATATCTTGCGACTGCCCCGAAGTAATGTGGAGGTTGGCGAGCTTCTGATTAACGAGGGGAAGGATCTTAAGTGTATTGGTAGTATTGGGAGATTCTTCGATCCGGAACTCGATTTCCAGGTAGACGGGCCGGTGCCTCTGCCGGCTTTGGGCGGCCTAACGTCGGTACGGGTGTCCGCGAGCATCGCGGCTGCCCCTTTGGCCGGCCTGCTGACGGCACTGGGCGCGATCGGCGTGTCGTCGATCGGTGCCAGGCTTAAGCGGGCGCGCGAGGTGTCGGTCGTCTTTGGCCTGAACGGCGCGGAGTATCGGAGCACGGACCTAGTGGCTCTCGGCGATGAACTCGCGGGTCGTGTCCTGCGACGGGACAACGCCTTGTACAGCCCCGGAAGGGAGTTCTTCGTCGCCTATGCAGCCGCCGCCGCGAAGGAGATTAAGGTCGCATTCAGTGCGAATAGCGAAAAAGCGGCTGAATTGGCACTGGAGGTCGAGCAGCTTATAAAGGCGGAGACGTCTGTGGATGTAGCCAAAAACGAAGAAGGCTACCTTGTTGTTTCGGGTCCTGAGCCAGTCACGTTCGGAATCGCTGTAGTTCAGCTTACCCTGAACGGTAGCAATCTCCGATTCGAGGCCGTCGACCGTCTGCGCGCTGTCCGGAGAGCGGGATCGAAATCAGCGGCGGAAACTGGCGAGATACCTAACGTCTTTTTCGGCGGCGCCGATGGGGAGGTATTTGTCGAAATCGGTGCATAAAGGCGTGATTAAACGCAAGCTCATCCGGGTCGGCAAGCCCTGCCGGTACTGGTCAGCCGTCGCAGGGGCGAGACATTGGCGAGCCGCCGCCGCTGGGGTTAGGTCACCGGGGGAGCGTGATTCGGCAGGCTGCCCGACGACGCACTCTTTTCGGCAGATCCGGGCGTCGGATAACCGGACCATGTGCGCAGCGCATGAAGGTTAGCCGTCGGCCCCGGCGCTGTGCCCGCTTGCGGGCCTGAATCCATGTCATCAGCAACGTTTACGCACAGTAGCAGGATCCCGGGGCGCAGGGGCCTCGGGCGTGGACCGGTTCGTGGACAGGGTCGCCGGCTAATCCCAGCGCCGCCAGTGCCATCCGTGCCATTACCCGTGCTATCGGTGCAGCTAACGTAATGCGTATGTCATCGGTTCGATTCCGGTAGCCGGCTCGGCGAAGTTGCAGGTCAAAGGCCCATTTCTGCACACCCGCATGATCACGAGCCCGGGGCCAAGGACCGAGTGACCCGGTCCACGAAAGCAGGATCGCAGGATCGCTGCATAGTCGCCGGACTGCGACGTCGCTGGTCATGTCCAGTGTCCCGTCCCATCGAACGTGATTCAGGCGTCCTGCACCTGAGCCATTAAACCGCTCCGGGGTCTCCATCTAACCGGAGTAACCACAAGATCCTGGTGCGGCCGACTGCCATGACCACCGCATCTCGCGGTCGTTGCTCGTCTGCTCCGCTTAAGTGGAGACCCCAAAACTCGCTTGTCCCGCTAAGGTGCATCGCGGTCCTGTTGATGCGAGCGCTTCCTCGCGTGTAAATGGGCGATTCCTAAACCAGCACCTGTCGCAGAGCGCGGGAAAGCCGGAGCGGTGCGTTGACAGGCCGGCTCGACGGGTCTGAGGACAGGTGGCGCGGGTACCCGATGCACAGATCGCCCCCGATGACGACGGTCGCGTCCTTGGAGTTGGTCAGCTTCCAGGTATGCGGGGCGGGATACGTGATGTCCTTGAACGTCACCGACACATCGGAGTCGAAGAACGTGTTGACCATGGACGTGGGAAGGAGGGGCTCTTCGGTTTCGAAGACGCTCTTGATCCTGGTCAGGACCGAGGCGTTCATCGAGGTGCTGGCGTTCTGAAGGCCTTGCACGATCTCGGCGAGAATGTCGCCTGCGTTCGTGCACCAGTCGGCCGGCCAACCGACGTGGATGTTCCACGAGCTGAGCTGAAGGTCGAGGAAGGTGGTCAGGTCAAAGGAAGTGTCGGGGGTGATCGAGATCCCGAACTTGATATCGGCGCCGGAGTCCGAGCCGGAGAAGGCGAGGCCGCTGGCGCTCGCGGTGATCTCCGTGTTGCCAGGCAGCCCGGAGCCCTGCAGTACCTTGCTCACCTGAGCGGCGCTGATGCCGTCCTTGGGATCGATCGATTCAGGCAGGATCCAGACGTTGAGCTCAGTGGCTTCGGCCGCCGCCACCGTGAGGCTCAGGTCCGAGCGGTACAGAGGGCGATAGGGGAAGGAACCCTCCGACACCACCAGGCCAAAGCGAATGTCCGCGGCCTGGCCGACGCCGGCGCCCACCACCGGATATGGCGGGGTCTGCGTGATGTTGAAGCTGCCGTCGGAGCCGGTCTGGGCCGAGCCGCCGGGAAACGGGATGGGGAGCAGGTCGTTGACCGACCAGGTCCTCACCTCCAGGCCTGCCCATGGCTCGTATCCCTGCGGCTCCCCTGGGCCCGGGAACAGGATCGGCTCGAAGAAGGCCGTGGCGTCTGTGATCTGGTAGACGTGGCCGGCCAGCCCGCTGCCGTACGGCCACGTCTGCCCCCACCGCCCCGGAGCCGGCTGTGCCTCACCCATGACCGGTCACCTCCGCTGCTGCTTCGGCCTGTAGTTCGCGCGGCTCGGTCATGACTGCCTCCTGTGCCGGGTTGATCTCCCATCGCGGCCAGTCTGGCACGGGGCCGGCCCAGGCCGCGCTGAAGACGGAGCCCCCGTACTGACGCGGTGGCTGCGGCTGTCTACCGCAGAGCTGCGTCCAGGGCGGTACTGCTGCAGCGAGCCTCCGGTCATGTGGCCGGAGGCTCGTTTCCTTCAACGGAGGGCTCTCCACCTTCATTGGCCCACCTTCATTGGCCGACGGCCTTGCCGTAGACGTCCGCGTTCAGCCGACCGTCGGTCAGCCGCTGGCGAGGTCGCGGAGCGTGACGACCTTCCGCCAGAGAAACGCGACCCGCGATCTGAAACAGTAGGCGCGTACAGATCTATCGGCGGCAGGTGCGCCATCCACGCCCGAGGGTCGAAGTCCGGCCGTTCGGCGATAAGCCGCGCCAGCACCGGATCCACACGACGAAGGCGGGAGCGCGCCTCCTGCAGCAACGCGGCGCGGCGGGAGTCCTCGGTTACGGATCCGCTCCCTTCCTCAGGCTCGCCCGGCGGTGGGCGTGCCACCATCATCACGCTCGGGTCTGACAAACCGACGGCCCCGCCCGAGAAACATCGCGACACCGGTGGGGGTAAACCGCACCCGGCCGGCGTTGTGGGTCACGTCGCGGAAGGAACGTTGTATGGCCTGGCGGTAACAATTCACTTACCAGTGGTCTGGGAGGTATTTGGGCCGTTTGGGGGCTCTCCGTATCGCGAGACCTTCGGTGTGCCGACGGCTGCTTGTCGCCGCGCCGGGCACACGGATCCGATGCGCCTAGGAGACCGCCCCATGCCCAAGCGCCGACCCGCACACGACGAGTTATCCGCAATCTGCCGCGTGACTTGCCGCAGAGCGGCACGCACGCCACCGCACCCGCTGGCCCATCCCATCACGGCGACGAAACAGGGACGCTGAAATGGCCTATCCGTACGTAGTAATTCGGCTGGTTCCGGACTCACCCGTCGACGGCGCAACTTTCGCCACCTACCTCGACAATCTGACCCTGCAAGTTCTGGACGCTAACCCCCCCGGCGATCCGATCAGCGGGCTTGCTTACGCCTCGCCGCTGACGGTGCTCCAGTGGCCGCCCGGCGCTGGGACGTATCTGTCCTACGCAACCGAGGCCACGTCGGCTGCCACGGCCTACGTGTCCAAGAACGACAACGGCAAGACCCTGCAGTTCGACTCGACGAACGGCATCTCGGTCGGGTCGTACGTCTATAGCGCGGATCAGACGACCATCCCCGGGCTCAGCAACATCCAAGTAACGGAGGTCAAGCCGGGCAGTGTGCAGTTGAGCGCTCCCCTGCCGAACTTCGTGCCCGCCGGGACGGTTGTGACATTCGTCGGCCAGTTGCCGGGAACGGGCACCACACCCTCGGGGCCCGGCCCATCCTTTGCGTTGCCGGCCACCGGGGCCCAGAAGGACGCGAGCGGTCAGTACGTGATCCTCAGCTTTGCGAATACCGCAGGCGTCACGATCGGAATGGCGGTCACGGGACCGTCAATAGCCGCAAATACGATCGTTGTCGCGGTCACGCCGACGACCGTCATGATCTCGAATCCGATCACGGGCTCGGCGTCGTCGCCGGGCTCGGTCACCTTCACACTGCAGGCTCCGTATGCGGCCTTCACCTGCCAGCCGACGTCGGCCAGCCCGGCCAAGCCCAAATCAGGCTGGAGGACGCCGAACACACTGAACTTCCCGTCCGGCGGGACTAAGGGGATCCCGGTCGGCGCGTTGCTGAGCCCGATCCCCCACCTGGTGGCGGACGGTACCATCGTGACGCAGGCCACGGATACCACGCTCGTGATCTCCCCGGCGCTCGAGAACCCATGGCCGACCACCGACCCGACCATCACGTTGGTCTTCCCCCTGAGTAACGGCATCGTCCAGCACACCGAGACGGTCCCCATCTCGTGGAATTGGGATGGTTTCAGCATCACGGTGCCCGCCGTCATTCCCGCGGCCGTGGCCACGGCGGTCATTCAGCTGACGGAGACGCCGCTCAACTATCTCGACGTCAAGATCCAGGCGACTCGCGGCACGGAGATCATCCCGGAGACCAGCACGTATTACAACGTGCAGGTACTGCCCGCTGACACTGGCTCGTCAGACCTGACCTCCTTGTACCAGCAGATTCCCGCGACCGATACGAGCCTGTACCTGGTGGTCCCGCCCACGCCCGGCGCCAGCACGGTTTCGCTCGTGATACCGCCAGACGGGTCCGCCCCGCCGTTCCAAGCTCTTCTGCAGGCCATCGAGTCCGCGCTGAACTACGACAAGATCACGGGCGTGACGAGCGCCGCCGACCTGATCAATCAGACCGCCTGGTGTACGCGCATCGCCTACGACATCGTCTGGAGCTATCAGAACGACCTGCCGGTTCCCCCGGATCCCATCGAGTCCCTGTACACCAATCCGCCCAACCCCGGCGGCGGCGGCCCCGGCACGACCTCCTCGGGCAGCAGCAGCCCTCCCAGCACCACCAACCCCCTGGAGATGGACCGCCAGAAGTTCGAGGGGGCCCTGAACAGCTTCTACGCGACGCGGAACGCGAGCGCCGAGCGGCTCACCAAGTTCGTTGCCGCGGCCTCAGCGGCGCTGGCCTGCGAGCAGATCAGCGCCAGCGCGCCGACCGCGCTGCTCGAATTCCCCGTAGACCCCTCCGCCTCGTTCGCCTCGGCCGTCGAAAGCGAGATTCTCCTCAGCGGGCTCGGTGCGGGCGGGCCAAGCGGGCTAAGTTTCGGGGTCCCGGCTGCATTCTTCTACGCGTTGGGGGCGGGCCTGGACAAGGCGAGCACGGTAGCACAGCGTTTGCGACTGGCCACGGGCGACGCCGTCGAGCGGCTGCGCCAGCAGTTCGCCGCGGCGGAGGATGCCGGAGTGATCACGGACGCGGAAGGCTTTTCCGACCCGGCCCTCCAGAACCTGCCTGCGATCACGTCCTTCCAGGCCGCACGAAGGCTAACCGCCCTGGCGGTGCCTGCCACGTCGCCCAGCCCGGCTGTCACGGTCCTGGCCAGCAGCCCGCTGGCGGCGCTGGTCAGCGACTGGCTTAACGCCACGGATCCCTCGGGCAGCCAGAATCCGCCGCCGGGCTACCAGAACAACGACTTCACGATCTGGTCGCAGACGCTGGCCCAGGACACAGAGGGATACCTGGACCTCGACCTGGACGCGCTGACGCAGGCCTACGTCATCCCGCCGTTTGCGGCCAGCCCCACCGCTGATGCCAGTTCAGGCTCGTCGCTGACCTTCGGGCCGGGGATCGGGATCGGGGCGGGGATGCCCGTCAGCGGGCCGGGGATCACCGCCGGCACCACGGTCCAGAGCGTGACCTTCAATTCCGACGGATCGGCCAGCGTAACACTCAGCGCGGCCGTCACGGACGTCACGACCTCCACGGTCCTCGTGTTCAACCTCGCTACCGCGCCGGTGACGGCCACGGCTAGCGCAAGCCAGTCTGGCCAGACGGCACTGTCTCTCGACGCGACGACGGGAATCAGCGCTGGCATGACCGTCCTCGGCGCAGGTATCGCGCCTGCCACGACCGTGACAGACGTCACGCCCACCGGCGTGGTCCTCAGTGCCGGGGCGAACGTCGAGGCCGGCGCAACCATAACCTTCGTCATTGCTCCCGGTTCATCGCTGTCGGCCGTCACGGCCAGTACGACTGAATCATCCGCGGGCTCGCTGCTAACCTTCGCCGCGACTACCGGTATCAGCGTCGGTATGTCCGCCTCCGGCAAATACATCCCGACCGGCACGACTGTGTGGGACTACATCCCGAGCGGCACGATTGTATGGGACGTGACCGCGACGACCGTCACGCTCAGCACGGTTATCACGCCGCCCCTGCCCCAGGACTGCGCCGTTACCTTCGCCCTGGCCGCCGACAGTCCGCTCCCCACCGTGACTGCCACGGCTACCAACTACTCGTCTGCCACCGGGGAGCTAACCTTCGGCGGCACCGGCGGTATCAGCGTCGGCATGTCGGTCATCGGCACTGGCATCCCCGCGGGTGCCTTCGCTCAGGCTGTTACCCCCACCACTGTCACGCTCAACGCGGCCGCGGCGGCCATGGCCGATGTTCAGGCGGACGCGGACATCACGTTCGCGTTTCTCCCCAGCACGCTCGCCGACCAAATCCGCGCGTGGCTACCCGGTACAACCTCGCCGGCTACGGCTAGCCCCACGATCGCGACGCTCAAGCAGGTCACGGCGGGCCAGTGGACGGGCTTTTTCGCGCAGCCTGGCTACCCTCAGTGGCTGCCGCCGTTCACCCAGCCGGTCGCGGCCGGCGCGTCCGGCGGGCCGACCACCCCGCAGGCAGGTTACGTCGCCGCGCGCGTCCGGGCTTTCGTCCGGGCGGTCCAGCAGTTCTTCACGGTTTCGACCGCCGCCACCGCGGCGGCGCTGCCGCAGGCCGGCTCGGCGCCGACCTTCGGACCCGCGTATGACCCCATCAAGCTGGCCGCAGGCGATATCTCCAGCAGCTTCGCCTTCGGCAGCGCACCCCTGGACCCAACCGGCCTCGCCAATGCCGCCCAGGATGTGTTCCCTGGCGACGATGCCGCGCAAGCCTGGCTGGTCCAGGCGATGACGACGATCAACGAACTGTGGGAGATCGCCAAGGGCATACCCGACCCCACGCCGACCATGGGATCGCTGCCGTACCCGGTCAGCTTCGCCTTCTCGGTCATGGAGGCCCTATACGCCCGCGGCTACCGGCGCGCGGCCGACATCTTGGCCCTGTCCGAAGCGGACTTCCAGCAGTCCCTCGTCGGCACCGTGGCCTACGACAGTTATGCGGCGCTGTACGCGAACGCGGGCACGCCCGCAGCGCCGACGGGCGGGCAGCCAGCGCCGGGCTTCCAGCCGGTCAACCCAGACGGCTCGCTGGTCGACTGCATCCCGCCGCCGTGCCTCTCGCCGACCGGACCGATCGCCTACCTGCAGGAGATGCTGACCCTCACCCCCGGGTCAACCTGCGACGACCTGGCAGGCTCGGGCACGACGCTGGGCACGATGCTGACCCAGCGCCGCAGGCCGCTCGGGGATCTCGTGGCCAGCTGCGCCAACCTCGAGACCCCGCTACCGCTGATCGACCTGGTCAACGAGTGCCTGGAATACCTAGGCACGACGACCACGCCCGTGTACAGCACCGCAGA
This sequence comes from uncultured Actinomycetes bacterium, assembly GCA_963742795.1. Taxonomy (GTDB): domain Bacteria; phylum Actinomycetota; class Actinomycetes; order Streptosporangiales; family Streptosporangiaceae; genus Palsa-504. The sequence goes on along the minus strand of CAVUNL010000009.1, from coordinate 156,049 downwards.
AGATGTCCTGGCCGGCTACGCGCTCGCCGTGGGCGATAATGCCGACCCCGGGGACGAACCCTGCGCCGATGATGGTCCGGCGCGCCGCCACGACCCGGCGTGCCTCCTGGCGGCGCTACCGGAACACTCCACGCCTGCGACCCCTGACCAGGCCAACGCCTCGGTCGAACCGGCCGCGTTCAACAACCTGAAGCGCGACTTCTCGTCGTGTGCGCTGCCCTACTCGCAAGCGCTTGACGTCTCCAGGACCTACCTCGGCGAACTAGGCAGCAGCCGGTTCGAGGAGATGCGGACATTCCGCCGGTGCATCACCGAGTTCGTGCTCGACCCGACGCACGAGCCGGCCGGATTCCAGTCGTGGCTCTGGCGCTACCCGGTACGCATTGACACCGCCATCGAGTACCTCGGCATCACGCCAGAGGAGTACACGACCCTGTTCCACGGCGCCGCCGCGCCGCCCTGCGCGGGATCGGCACCGCCCTCGGCTGCTGTCAATACCGCTCCGGTCGAGTCACGGCTCGCGGTCACGCTGCCGCAGTTCCTCGCCGACAGCTGTCTGAGCTACTGCGAGTTCTACGAGCTCTGGAAGTCGGGCTTCGTCCCGTTCCAGTGCGGCACGACCGATGCCCAGAACGACAACGGAACCACTAACGGCGAGGGCGGCAACGGCAAGGGCAACGGTGGGGGCGGGAGCGGCGGTGACTTCCCGGAGTGCGAACCGTGCTGCCCGGAGAGCCTGTGGCTGCAGTTCCCCGAAGGGCAGCAGCAACAGGATCTAGCCGAGCTACTGGTCTTCGTCCGGCTCGGGCGTAAGCTGCGCGAGTCCTGCCACAGCGGGTACTCCTTCGCGGAGCTGCGCGATATCTGCGACGTCCTGAAGCTGCAGACGGCCGACGCGGTCAACCCCGACTTCATCCGGCAGCTCGCCGCGTTCCAGATGCTCCGAGACGATTTCGGGCTGGCCCTGGCCGATCCCGCCACCCTGGTCGCGCCGGACGCAGTCGATGAATTCCGGACGCAGCTGCTGGCGCTGTGGGTTGACCCGACCACGGCTCCAGCTCCATGGTCGTGGGCGGTGCGGCAGCTGATCACCCGGGTCGAGCAGCACGCGCAGCGACGTCACGGCCGTGATCGCCGCTCGCCGGACTTCGTAAAGCTCCTGACCGCGAACCTGGACCCGCTGTCCCGGCTGGCCGGGTTCGATCCCGACTCCGCCATCGGATCGTGGCACTCGCTCCCGACGAACACGCTGCGATTCGCCGAGGTCCTGTCCAAGGTCTACGCCTCGCGCTTCACCGTCGGCGAGCTGATCTACCTGTTCACCGCGGACCCGCATCTGGACGGGGACGACCCGTTCCCCCTGCAGGGCGAGAACGAGGCGCTGGACGCGCCGCTCGGGCTGCCCGATGACGAGCCCGAGCACGGGCTGTGGCGCCTTCGTCGTGAGCTGCTGGACGCCGAGGCCGGATCCGACGATGCAGACGACGGCCAGGGCGAAGCCGACGACTGGCCGTGGCGGCGCATCGATATGGTGCTGCAGACCGAGTTCGGGTTCGCGGCTGGCGATGTCACGACTCTGGCCCAGCACTTCTTTCCCGGTGTCCTGGCCAGGTCCGCAGGCCAGGCAGGCACGCCGTCGGCGGCCCGTTTCGTGAGCAGCGTGGCGAGCACGCCTTCGATGTGGAACGACCCGCCCGACGGGCCGCTGCAGTACGACCCCGTCGCCGGCGAACTGTCCGCCTGCATCCCGCTCAGCGACCGGGCGGTCATGACCAAGCTGACCCAGGTCCACGACCTCACTCCCGGTGAGCAGCAGGCCGTGCAGGATCTGTTCTTCCAGCCGCGCGCCATGATCGCGGGCTTCGCGCTGCTGTTCCCTGACTTCGCCGCCGCCCAGCGGATATTGATCGAGGAGCCGGACGAGGCACGCCGCTTCGCCTACTTCCGCCGTCATTTCCTGGCCTGCCGGCACCGCCGCGAGCTCATCGCTTCACACCTGGCGGGTCACGTCACAGCCGTGACCGGTGAGCCCGCCGCGGACGAGGCCGGTGAAGCCGAGCTGATCCTCCGGGCGCTCGCCGCCGACGAGAACGCGGCCAGCGGAAGCTGGGAAGACAATTCGGGTACACCACCCCAGCTGACCTGGACCCTGCCTCGTGGTGGCGCGCTTGCCGCGCTGTTGGGCCTGACTGGCACCGGCCTCAGGGTCGAGTACACCCCGGCTGGAGGTGCAGTCGCGTGGCGTGACTACACGGCGGGACTCGCCGGATTCGGGGATGAGCGAGATCGCGAGAACTGTCCCGTTCCGACGGTGCTGCCGAGCGTCACCGCCACGCTGACCACGCAGCAGATGCAATTCGCGAGCGTTCACAACGGGTTCCTGATGAGGGACTCGGACGGCACCTGGCTCGGCGGCGCGCAGGGATTCTCCGCGACATGGTCCGGGGCGTTGCTGATCGAGCACGAGGGCACCTACGAGTTCTGGGCCGGCGCGCCGACACCCGGCGATGACCGGCCCGACCTGGTCGCGGCCGAGCATCGCCAGTGGCGGGTCACCCTGCGCCGCGGCCAGCGCGCCTGGGTAATCCTCAGTCACCACTGGCCCAGCGAGGAAGAGCATCCCGCCACCGCTTTGCCGCTGAAGCGGGGCGCGTACGAAGTAACGGCCGAGCTGATCCAGCCCGGTCCGGATTTCGGCCATGACGAAGAGCTCCGGCCTCAGCACACGGGCTTCCAGGTGAAGTACTGCGGGCCCGACAGCGAAGGGCACCGCACCGTCATCCCGCACACCGCGCTGTTCTCGGTCCGCAAGGACCAGCCGCCGACCGAGATCGACGGGCTCGCGGCGGGGGCAGCGGCATACCTGGGCGGCCTGTACACGAGCTCACTGCGCGATATCCGACGGACGTACCAGCGTGCCTTCAAGGCAGCGCTGTTCTGCCGCAGGCTCGGCCTGTCGGCCAAGCCAGAGCCGCACGGCACGTCCGAGCTCGGGTACATGCTCGCGCAGTCGCAGCTTTTCGCCGGCGTCGGCTACTTCGGCACCACCGGAGCGTTCACGCAGCATGCCGCGAACCTCGACTTCGATTTCCTTCCGCTCCTCGATGACTACTGGGCCCCGGCCTCCGGCACGGACCAGCGCACCGCTCCCAGCCCGCAGCGGGTCCAGGCGATGTTCGACTGGTGGGAGCGGCTGTTCGACTACGCCGCGGCGCGCGAGGACGTGCACCGGCGGAGCGGCCGCTGGTTGTGGCACCTGTTCGACGAGGCGCAGGAGAAGCAGCCGGCCCATCCGGCCTACCTGCTCCGCCAGCTAGCGGCGGACGCCAGGCACTGGCAACTCGACCTGCGCTACTTCCAGGGCCACGGTTCCGCCGTGTACGAGGTGACCAGCGCCGACCTGTCCGATGACCGGTGGACCCTGCGGGCGTGGCACGCCGATCGCTGGCTCACGGCCGCGCAGCGTCGTTTCGCGGCCGGAGAGATCGAGGCGGCGCGGCCGGACCTGTGGGCCTGCGACGATCCCAGCAATGGGCTACCAGGCGAGACTCAGACGGGAAACGCGAACCTCGTAGCGTTCGTCACCGACGGCTGCCTGGAGAACTCACTGCCGTGCCGCTATGAGGACCTGCGGCGCATCAACGATCAGCTGCGGGAGCGCGGCCGCCGGGCCCTAATCGCCTACCTGTGTCGCATGAACCGCGTACCGCTGCCCTGGCAGCTTGACCTGTACGCCACCAAGCCCGCCGACCTGAGCGACCTTCTCCTGATCGACGTCGAGGCCGGCCTGCGGGAGAAGGCGAGCCGGATCGAGGAGGCCATCACCGCTGCGCAGTCATTCATCCGGCGGAGCAGGCTCGGGCTGGAGCCGGGCTGGAAGGTGACGAGGGACTTCGCCCGGCTCTGGGACAGCCGGTTCGAGACGTACCGGACCTGGGAACGAGCCCGGCGCCGTGAACTGTACCGGGAGAACTGGATCGAGTGGGACGAACTGCGCAAGGCCCGCCGGATCAAGGCCTTCCAGTTCCTCGAGTCACGGCTGCGCGCTTCGGCCCTGACCCTGGCCGCGCCAGGGGGCCTGGACTGGTGGCCGGGCGATGTCCATGCCCCGGAGTGCACTCCTGAGCTCTTGCAGCGCCAGGCGCCATCCGAACTCCACGCGCTGCCGCAGGCGCCGGAGGGGCTCACCATGCTCGGCCGACCGGAGTACGCCGCCCAGCCGAGCTGGGTGGCGGTCGTCCCTCAGCCGAGCGCATCCGGCACCGGAACGGGGGGCGACAACCAGTCTGGATCCTCCGGGACGGCCGGCACACAGACGCAGAGCGGCACGGCCGGCGGCACGCCCGGCACGCCCGGCACACCCGTGCAGGTTGCTGCCCCGACCGCGTTGGGCACGATCGCGACAGGCACCGGCACCGGCGACGTCACTCTCCAGTCGCTCGCGACGACGGCAGCATCGGGCGGCACGCAGCCCCAATCGCTGCCGCTCTGGATGGAATCGGCGATCAAGCTCGGCACGCAGTTCGTGCGCGTCGCGGCGGCGGGGGCACCGCCCGCTGCGCTCGGCTTCGCGCCACACGGCGAGGAGCCGCGCAGCGCGTGCTGCCGTGAATGCGGCTGCGAGCATCCTGCGGAAATGGACGAGTACTACTTCTGGCTCATCGACTCGAAGGTGTACACCTACACCGAAGACACCGACTCCTCGGGCAACGGCGACGCCAGCTTCACGGGCACCTATCAGTTCGGCTTCCAGGACTCCTACTACGACCAGTTCCAGCAGCAGTCGGCCGAATGGGACAACGAGAACGTCGTGCCCGCCCTGCTCGCCAAGTGGCAGCCGGGCCCGGCCGTCCGCCTCGCGTGGTGCCGCGTGCACAACGGTGAGTTCATGCAGCCCCGCCGGTCCACCGGGTACGTCGCCATCGACCAGGCGCCCGGGCTGACCTTCCTCGGCCGTGCCGGTGACTCGCTGTTCCTTGAGGTCACCGGCGCCGCAACGCCGCCCGGCTACGACCCGGCTGGCAACGGGAACGGCGACCCCTCACCGCCAGGCTTCCGTTACGACCTTCCGCGGGACGAAGCGGTCGCGCTGCCCCAGGTCCTGAAGCCGAAGACGCCTAGTACCAGCTACCCGGGCGGGCTTCCGTCGTACCCGTTCTTCGCCTACTACGAGCCGGGCGCCCGGCTCTTCCCCGCCTCGTGGTTCGCCCCCGCGCTGGCCATCGCCGACGCGCTGCGGGCCCGCTGCGCCCACGACCTGGCCCTGAGATGGTACCGGCGCGCGTTCGATCCACTCCAGTACGACTGCACCTGGGTGCATTGCCCCAACGGTACCGAGACCACAACAACCATGACCACGACGACGGCCACGACAACCACCACCACGACCACGGGGACCGCGACCATGCCCACGGGGACCACGGTTGGACTGGAGCCCGACGCCGTCGTCCGGGGCGGATCGACGCCGAGCGCCACACCGACGGACGGCACGCAACCAGCACGCCCAGGCGGATGCTGCGACGCCACGCACGTTACCGAGCAGGGCGCGCGGAACCGAGCCGTGACGCTGCTCTACTGCCGGACGCTTGTCGAGGCCGGGGACGCCCTGATGCGCTGCCACCGGTCGCCGGAGGCGTTCCAGCAGGCACGCATCATGTATGACACGGCAGCCCGCATCACCGGCGTTCGGCCGCGGTCTATCCTGCTCCCTGAGTCTGCCTCCCCAGCCACGGTGACCGACTTCGTGCCGGCCTATGCGCCGCTGAACCCGCAGCTCATGGACCTCTACGACGTGATTGCGGACCGGCTTGAGCTCGTTCACCGATCCGTCAACGCCGAACGGATCCGCAACGGCCGACCCGGCCGGGACATGCCGTACTTCGGGGACGGCCGCGGTCAGACCGCGGCCGTCCGCTGCTCCTGCGGCGGTGACTGCTGCGACGATGAAGACCTGTGCTGCCGGCCCAGTCCGTACCGGTTCCTGGCCCAGATCCCGAAGGCCATCGAACTGGCCAGCCGAGTCCGGGAGATGGCCGCGGCGCAGCTGTCCGCGCACGAAAAGGGCGACGCCGAATACCTTGCTTCCATCCACGCGGAGCAGGAGCGAGAAATGCTGGCGCTGGGCATCGCCATCCGGCAGGACGAGTGGCGCGACGCCGACTGGCAGGTCCAGGCGCTGCAGCAGACCAAAGACCTCAGCCAGGCGGAGCTGCTCTACTACGTCAACCTGTACCAGAACGGCCTGATCAACAACGAGATCCAGAACCAGGACCTCACCACCAACGCCCTGGCGGCCCGCACGAGCGCCAACGAGACCGAGGCCGAGGGCGAGATCATGAACCTCATCCCGGACCCGTTCGTCGGGGCCATGTCCAGCGGCACCTCGGTACCGGTGGGGAGCAAGCTGGCGCACGTCTTCGAAGCCGTCGCCCGGATCATGCAAGCAGTCGGTGACATATTCAGCACCACCGCCGCGATGGACCTGACGCAGGCAGGCTGGGAGCGTCGCGCCGTCGAATGGCTGCACCAGATGCAGAAGCTGCCGATCGACATCCAGAAGAACGAGCTTGAGATCCTGGGCGCGCACCGGCGCCGGGACAAGGCCATGCGCGAGCTCAACAATCAGCAGCGACAGCTCGAGCACGCATCAGAGGTGCTCGACTTCCTGCGCGACAAGTTCACCGCTGCCGACCTGTATCTGTGGCTGCAGCGAGAAACCCTCGCCGTGCATCGCCAGATGTACCTGCTGGCCTGGCACAAAGCACGGGAAGCCGAGCGGTGCTTCAACTTCGACCTCGGCTACACGCACCGCCAGTTCCTGCCCGAAGAAGGCTGGGACAACCTGCACGAAGGGCTCATGGCGGGTGAGCGCCTCGAGCTTGCACTGCGGCGCATGGAGACGGCCTACTACGACGAGAACCGGCGTGAACTCGAGCTCACCAAGCACTTCTCGCTGCGACAGGACTTCCCCGTCGCGTACATGGAGCTGCGGATTACCGGCCGCTGCCAGATCAGCATCGAGGAGTGGCGGTTCGACCTCGACTACCCGGGCCACTACCTGCGCAGGACCAAGGACATCGCGGTAACGGTGCCGTGCGTCGCGGGCCCGTACACCGGCGTGCACTGCCGCCTGACCCTGCTCAGCAGCGCCACCCGGATCAGCCCCGAGCTCCGCCCGCCCGCGCAGCGGTGCTGCTGCTCCGGCGGCCGGGAGCACGACGAATACGAGCCCTGCCTCGATGACCCGCGGTTCGTGCACGAGTACGACGCGCGCGAATCGATCGCCACGTCCAGCGGCCAGAATGACTCGGGCCTGTTCGAGCTCAGCTTCCGCGACGAGCGATACCTGCCGTTCGAGTTCCGCGGCGCGGCCGCCCGGATGCTCATCGAGGTGCCGTTCGAGAACAACTATTTCGACCCCGACACGATGACGGACTTCGTCCTGCATCACCACCACACCGCGCGTCCCGGCGGCCCCCTGCTCCGCGAAGCCGCCGCCCGCGCCGCCCGCGGCCGGCTTCCCGGCGACGGGCTCCGGTTCTTCGATGTACGCCACGATTTCCCCGACGCCTGGCCCGCGTTGCGCGAATCCGCTGCGAACGGCGACCGCGATGGCGGTCGGCACCGGCCGCGGCGCCTGCGGCTGCATTTCACCGCGGCCATGTTCCCGTTCGTCCCCGGGCGGCCCGTCCGGAACATCGACCGGCTCACGCTGGTGTTCGCCGCTCCCGATGCCGGACCTGGACGCCACCACCTGGTGCGCTTCTGGCGCGACGACGCCGAGCATGACGCAACCGCCGAGGTTAAGTGCGTCGCGAGCGACGGGTGGCCCGGCTACTTCCAGGGCACGGTCGACCTGCGCGAGCGCCCGCTCGGGCCCTTGTGGGACGGTCGCTCCGCGACCTGCACCTTTGAGATCCCGCAGGAAGCAGGCGAGATCCGCAACGTATTCGTGCTGACCAGCTACGACGTCGCGCCCCGGGATAAGGAGCCTTGGAGCCGGACTTCTCCCGGCCTGGAGGGCTGAGCGATGATGCCCGTTGACCCCACGGCGTCACCCGAGCCGACCAGCGGTGCCGCCGAGGCTGTGCCCGCCGACCGGGCCGACCCTGGCCGCCCAGGCACTCCCGCTGGGTCCGCCGGCAGCGGGCAGGGAGGGGCGTGGCAGCCAGCCGCAGGTGGCCCACCCGCGCCGCCGTCGGTGTCGCTGCCCAAGGGCGGTGGCGCCATCCGTGACATCGGGGAGAATTTCTCGGTCATCGCCGCCACCGGCACCGCCAGCCTGACCGTCCCGGTGGCGACCAGCCCCGGGCGCGCCGGGTTCGGCCCGTCGCTGAGCCTGACCTACGACTCCGGTGCGGGCAACGGCCCGTTCGGGCTGGGCTGGAAAGTCTCGCTGCCGGCCATCACCCGCAAGACCGACAAGGGATTGCCCCGCTATTCGGACGACCCTGACCAGGACACCTTTATCCTCAGCGGGGCCGAGGACCTGGTTCCCGTCCGCGCGGAGCGCGATAGGGCCTGGGTCCAGGCGCCGGAGCGACGGAGCCTGGACGGCAGGCAGTATGAGGTCCAGCGGTACCGGCCGCGGGTGGAGAGCCTGTTCGCCAGGATCGAGCGCTGGAGGGACCTCAGCTCGGGCGAGACCCACTGGCGGTCGATCAGCTCGGGCAACGTCACGACCGTGTACGGCGCCACCCCCGGCAGCCGCGTCGCCGATCCGGCCGACCCCTCCCGCGTGTTCAGCTGGCTGATCTGCGAGACCTACGACGACGTCGGCAACGCCGCGCTATACGACTACGTGGCGGAGGACAGCGTCGGCGTACCGGCCGGACTGGCCAGCGAACAAAACCGCACCGAGAAGTCCAGGTCAGCGGGCCGCTACCCAAAGCGGGTCAGGTACGGCAACCGGACCCCGTGGCCGGAGGCGGCCGGTGCCGCCAACAGCAAGGACGATGCCGAACGGGCCGACCGGGACGCCAGCGACTGGATGTTCGAAGTCGTCTTCGACTACGGCGACCACGACCAGCACGCCCCGCAGCCTGAACCCAGCCGGTCGTGGCCATGCCGCCCCGACCCGTTCTCCACCTACCGGCCGGGCTTCGAGGTTCGCACCTACCGGCGGTGCCACCGTGTGCTGATGTTTCATCACTTCCCCGGCGAGCCGGGTGTCGGCGCCGACTGCCTGGTACGCTCCACCGACCTGGCCTACCGAGAGACCGCCGGCAGCGGCATGACCACGGTGGCCTCGGTGACGCTGACCGGGTACAAGCGCTGCTCCGGCGGCTACCGGGCCGAGTCGTGGCCGCCGCTGGAGTTCCGCTACAGTGAGGCCGTCATCGGCCACGAGCCCCGCGACCTCGGCGCGGACGCGCTGCAGAACCTGCCCACCGGGATCGGCGGGGCGGCCTACCAGTGGGTCGACCTGGACGGCGAGGGCCTGTCCGGCGTCCTGGCCCGCCAGGGCGGCGCCTGGCTCTACAAGGCCAACCTGGGTAACGGGCGGTTCGCGCCCGGGCGCATGCTCGCGGCACAGCCTGCCCTGGCTGACGTCAGCGGCCACGGGCGCCAGCAGCTGCTCGACCTGGCCGGCGACGGCCACCTGGATCTGGCCGAACTCGGCGCCCCGATGGCCGGCTTCTACGAGCGGACCCACGAACGCGACTGGCGGCCGTTCCGCCTGTTCGGATCGCAGCCGAACATCGCATGGGACGACCCTGAGCTGCGCATGGTCGACCTGGACGGCGACGGCCTGGCCGACGTGCTGATCACCGGTGACGACGCGTTCACCTGGTACCCCTCGTTCGGCTACGAGGGCTTCGGACCCGCCAGGCGGGCCTACCATCCGTGGGGCGAAGAGCAGGGCCCCCGCCTGATGCTCGCCGACCCCGAGCAGACCATCTACCTAGCCGACATGTCCGGCGACGGCCTGTCCGACCTGGTCCGGGTGCGCAACGACGAGGTCTGCTACTGGCCCAACCTCGGGTTCGGCCGGTTCGGCGCGAAGGTGACCATGGACGGCAGCCCCACGCTGGACGAACCCGGCCGTTTCGACCAGCGGCGGGTGCGGCTGGCCGACGTGGACGGCACGGGCGCCGCGGACCTGGTCTACCTGCACCCCGACGGCACCCGGCTGTACCTCAACCAGTCGGGCAACGGCTTCGGCGAACCGCACACGCTACCGCACGCGTTCCCGCGCCTGGACAGCCTGGCCCAGGTCATGGTGGCCGACTTGCTCGGCCGGGGCACCGCTTGCCTGGTCTGGTCCTCTCCGCTGCCCAGCGACTCCGGCCGGCAGGTGCGCTATATCGACCTGATGGCTGCGGGCAAGCCATACATGCTTACCGAGATGGTCAACAACCTGGGCGCGGAGACCAGGGTCAGCTACGCGCCGTCCACCCGGTTCTACCTTGAGGACCAGGCGGCCGGGCGACCGTGGGCGACCCGGCTGCCGTTCCCCGTGCAGGTGGTCGAGCGGGTGGAGACCATCGACCGGATCAACCACAACAAGTTCACCACTCGCCGCGCCTACCACCACGGTTACTACGACGGTTTCGAGCGCGAGTTCCGCGGCTTCGGCCTGGTCGAGCAGTGGGACACCGAGGAACTCGCGGTGCTTGAGGGCACCCGGGGCGATTTCGCCAACCTGGACCCGGGCACGGACCTGCCGCCGGTACTGACCCGCACCTGGCTGCATACCGGCGTGTTCCCCGGCGAGGACCGGGTTACCCGGCTGTACGCGCACGAGTACTACCGCCAGCCCGGCGGCGGCGGCCCGGACCTGCCCGACACCGCGCTGCCCGACACGCTGCGACTGACCGGGCAGGCACCTCGGCCGTGGCGGCTGTCGCGGAATGAGGCCCGCGAGGCCTGCCGGGCGCTGAAGGGCCTGCCGCTGCGCGAGGAGGTTTACGGACTCGACGGCACCGAGGCCGAACCCCGGCCGTACATCGTCACCGAGCACAACTACACGATCGAGTTGCTCCAGCCGGGCACCGAGTCGCGGCCAGACGGGCCGCAGAACTACCACGCCGTCTACCTGACCCATGGCCGCGAGACCGTCACCGCGCACTACGAGCGTGCACTCTACCGGGTGGACGAGGAGCCGCGGGCCGACCCCCGGATCACCCACGACCTGGTGCTGGCCGTGGACGACTACGGCAACCCGCTGCGGTCGGCGTCGGCCGCTTACGGCCGCAGGTTCCCCGACCCGGCTCTCAACGAAGAAGACCAAGAGGCCGAACGGGCCATAAGGCTCACGCACACCGTGAACGATTACACCAACCCGGTGGAACAGCCCGATGCTCACCGCACCCCGATGCCAGCCGAGACGAGAACCTTCGAGATCGTCGGCCTGCATCCTTGCGGCGTCCTGTTCGGGTTCTCTGACCTGCGCGATGACCTGGTTGCGATTAACGCCGAGCTGCCCTTCCAGGACTGGAATGCCAGCCGCTCGGAGCTGCCTGCACCAGCGCGGCGGCTCATCTCCCGCAGCAGGGTCCGCTACCGGCGTGATGACATGTCCGGTGCGCTTCCGCTGGGCATCCTCGAGCCACTCGCACTGCCGTACCGCAGCTACCGTCAGGCCTTCACCAGGAGCCTGACCACATACCTGTACGGAGACCAGGTGGACGCCAGGATGCTCACGGCCGCTGGCTACATAAGGGACGGCGAGACCTGGTGGCTCCCTTCGGGCCGGGTGTTCTACTCCCCTGACGATCCTGACGGCCCGGCCGCCGAACTCGGCTACGCCCGCCGGAACTTCTTCCGGCCGCACCGGTTTCGTGACCCGTTCGGCCACACCACAGTCGTCAGCTATGACCGCTACAACCTGCTCGTCGCGCAGACCCGCGACCCGCTCGGCAACATGATCACGGCCGGAGAGCGGGACGCCTCTGGCCACCTGACGACCGACGGCAACAACTACCGGGTGCTGGCGCCGCGTCTGGTCAGCGACCCGAACCGGAACCGGACCGCCGTCACCTTCGACACGCTCGGCCGGGTCAGCGGCACCGCCGCGATGGGCAAGCCGGAGGAACACCTCGGCGACTCCCTTGAGGGCTTCGACCCGGATCCGGAACCTGCAGTGGTCGGCGCGTACTACGCCGACCCGTTCGCCAACGCGCACGAGCTGCTCGGCCAGGCGACCACCCGGATGCTTTACGACCTTGACGCCTATCGGCGCACCCGCGGCGAGCCCCAGCCGCAGCCGACCGGAGCAGCCGTGCTCGCCCGCGAGACCCATGTCAGCGACCTGCCACCGGACCAGCACACGAAGATCCAGCGTTCGTTCAGCTACTCGGACGGCTTCGGCCGGGTGATCCAGCGCAAAGGCCAGGCGGCGTCCGGGCCGGTCACTGACGGCGGACCCGTCCTCGAGCACCGGTGGATCGGCAGCGGCTGGACCGTCTTCAACAACAAGGGACTCCCGGTCCGTAAGTACGAGCCGTTCTTCGCCGCCACGCCCGGCTTCGAATTCGCCCGCGCCACTGGCATCAGCGCGGTCCTGTTCTACGATCCGGTCGGCCGGGTGGTGGCTACCCTGCACCCGGACGACAGCTACGGCAAGACCGTCTTCGACCCGTGGCGTCAGGACGCCTGGGACGGCAACGATACCCTGCTGCTCGACCCGCGCCAGGACCCGGACGTGGCCGGCTACGCCGGCCGCTACCTTGCGGCGCTCAGCCAGCGGCCGGGCGGGTGGGCGACCTGGTACGCGCAACGCATCGGAGGCGCGCTTGGCTCGGCTGCGCGAGGCGCCGCCGAGCAGACCGTCCCGCACGCCGACACCCCGGCCCGGGCCTGGCTGGACACGCTCGGCCGGACCTTCCTGGCCGTGGCGCATAACCGTGTACCGGCCGGGCAGGGCGGCCTCACCGACCAGTACTGCCGAACACGGAGCCTGCTGGACATCCAGGGCAACCAGCACGAGGTCCGCGACGCACTGGACCGCGCGGTCGTGCGCTACGGCTACACCATGACGTCAGGGCAGGTGACGCACGCCGGCATGGACACCGGCGGCGGCCTGCTCCTGCCCGACGTGACCGGCAAGTCCGTCTACTCCCGGAACTCGCGCGGGTTCACGTTCCAGACCGAGTACGACGCGCTGCGCCGCCCCGTGCGCACCTACGTCGCTGGTCCCGGCATCACCGGCCAGGCGCTGCCGACGCGGACCGAATACGGCGAGAGCGTGCCCGACGCCGAGGCCAGGAACCTGCGCACCCGGGTCGCGGCGCAGTACGACGGCGCCGGCCTGACCATCCAGGGAGCCTACGACTTCAAGGGCAACCTGCTCCTGACCAGCCGCAGGTTCGCCGCGATCTACCGCGACGTGATCGACTGGGCGGCGCAGGTCCCGCTGGAGGAACGGGACTACGCCAGCCACACCAGCTACGACGCGCTCAACCGGGCGATCAGCATGACCAGCCCGGACGGCAGCGTGGTCTTGCCGTCCTACAACCAGGCCAGCCAGCTCGACCGGGTGAATAGCCGACTCCGCGGCGCCGCCGAGACCACCACGTTCGTCGCGCACATCGACTATAATGCACGCGGCCAGCGCACCCTGGTTTCCTACGGCAACGGGAGCGTGTGCCGGTACGTGTACAACCCGCTGACGTTCCGGCTGGCCAGCCTGACGGCGCTGCGTGGTGCAGAGCGCCTGCAGGATCTGCGCTACACCTACGACCCGGTCGAGAACCCCGTGCTGATCCGCGACGATGCCCAGCAGCGGATCTTCTTCCGCAACCGGGTGGTCGACCCGTCCGCCTGCTACACCTACGACGCGCTGTACCGGCTGATCGAGGCCACCGGTCGCGAGCACCTCGGCCAGGCCGCCGCCGGGACGCGCGGACCCGTCCCGCCGTCGGCCACCGACAGCCCGCGGGTAGGCCTGCCGCAGCCGGGCGACGGTACCGCGATGGCACGCTACACCGAACGGTACGTCTACGATGAGGTCGGCAACCTGCTGCGGTTGGCCCACCGTTCCGCTGACCAGGCCTACGGCGGCTGGACCCGCGACTACGGTTACCGCGATCCGAGCCTGCTTGAACCTACGCGGCACAGCAACCGGCTGACCGGCGTCAGCTCCGCCCGGGCCATGACCGAGCCGGAACGGTTCCGCTACGACGAGCAAGGCAACATCACTGCGATGCCGGAGATCCCGGTCCTTCGGTGGGACGAGTATGACCGGCTGCACGCGACTGCCCGCCAGGCGGATGGCCCTGGCGTTCCGGAGACCACCTACTACGTCTATGACGCGGCCGGGCAGCGGGCGCGCAAGGCGACCGAGCGCGCGGCCAACGGCGCCCATGCTTCTGGCAAGTCCGAGCGGATCTACGTCGGTCCTTTCGAGGTCTACCGGGAATACGACACCCACGGCGCGGTCACCCTCGAACGCGAAACCCTGAGCGTCCGTGACGACAAGCAACGTATCGCCCTGGTCGAGACTCGGACCGCAGGCACTGACAGCGGTCCGCGCGAACTGATCCGGTACCAGCTCAGCAACCACCTCGGGTCGTCGATGTTCGAACTGGACCAGGATGCCCGGGTAATCAGCTACGAGGAGTACTACCCGTACGGCAGCACCTCCTATCAGGCCGTACGAGCCGGCATCCAGGCTCCTAAGCGCTACCGCTATACCGGCCAGGAACGCGACATCCAGACCGGCCTCTACTATCACGGCGCCCGGTACTATGCGCCCTGGCTAGCCCGGTGGACCAGCTGCGATCCAGCTGGCCTGGCCGACGGTGTGAACCTGTACGCGCACGTGCGCGGGAATCCAATTCGGTTGCGTGACCCGAGAGGCACGAATGGTGTTGATGCCACGGGCGCCGACAACACCAAGAAAAAAGACGCGGCCAAAGCGGCAGATGTGGCCAAAGCGGCAGACACCTTGAGTAAAGACGAAAAAACCGTGATTAAGCTCGCGAAACAGGTAGGTGCCGACCAGGCTCAGCTAAAAGCTGGCCTAGCTAAGTTTGTCGACGCCTTTTATAAAAGCGGGCCGGCGGTGGATAAGGCCGAGAAGGCGATACAAGCCGAGCAAGCCAAGCTGGACAAGGATACGGACGCACTGAATACGGCCCAGGACAAGGTAAATGAGGACAAAGAAAAGCTACTAGCCCTAATCACAGTAGACAAGGGCCAACCGCAAGAGGCACCACAGCAGACGGCCGGTGCCCAACCGCCAACTGACCAGAAGCCGCCAAACACTGCCACCCCCGACGCCAATAAGACAGCGTCCGAGCAGGAGCCGCAAAAAACGCCGACAACGCCGCCGAGCCCGGCGCAGAAGGAGAGCCCGTTCAAGCCTTTTGTGCCAAAGCTCACGATCACTGGCGCGTACCAACCCCAGAAGCTCTGGCCCTCCTCCCCCCGAAGGGCGCACCACCACCGCTCACGGGCCATCAGTTCGGCCCGGGGATTAATCTAGGCTGGGCGTCGGGAGCCTGGAACTTTACCCTCGGCATAAGTGGGGTTGGCCAAGTGGATTCACATGGCAATTGGTCATGGGGGTGGCAGGGCACCGCCGCTATCGGGTACGATATCGACCTCTGGAAACTTTTTTCCCGAGATCCGAAACCGGCTACTCAAGCTCCGAGTGGCTCGCCCTGACCAGCGCAGCAGCCGGGGTGGCCTGCTCATCGGCGTGGTTACGGGGGGCCGGGATCGAGCAAACGCCGCATTGGCTGGCCGGTTACCTCGGCGATCAGGTCGTAGTCGCCGTCGACATGCAGCACCTCCGGCACCGTGCAGTTCGGCGGTCGCGGCGATAACCCTGATCTTTCATCGGGGTTGATGGCTGGCGCTGGCTGATCTCGGGGCGGCGTTCTGGGCCCAGATTTTAGTGCTGGGGTATGACGGTAGCCCGGCTGGGCGGGCCGGGTGGCCGGGGGTTCCACAGGCGCCGGGTTGTCCTTTCCGGTCGCTGGGACGGGGTTCGTGCTGGTCAGGGTGCTTGCGGGAGCGCGTCGATGCGCTGCCAGGCGGCGGTGATTGCCGCAGCCCAGGGCCAGGTTGCCTGGATTTTCAGCCATCGCCGCCGGCCGCCGCGTACCAGCCGGGCCGCGGTGTGCAGGACGCGGTAGCGCAGCGTCTTGGGCTCGGCGTTGGCCAGGTCGCCGTCCAGGGCCAGCAGCTTGAGCCAGGCCAGCAGGATTGCCGCGATCATGGCGGCGGCCAGCCACGCCTGGTTGACGCCGTAGTCAAAGGACGGGAAATGGCCCAGCCCCAGGACTCCCGACATAGGGAGATCTTTTATGCAGGGAGGCCTGGCGGGCCATATCGTGAGATAATTATTACAAGTTGACCGGCCCGGCGGATGGTGGATGATGGCTCGTATGCTCAGCCAGCCCCCTCTCCCGCTGCGGCAACCTGGATATGCCGAACTGAACAATCTGTACGCGTATGTACCACCACGGATAGCCATTCATCATGCGCACAGATTCGGCGCACTACGGGTGATCGAAGATCACCGAGCCCCTCGGGCCGTATAACGCTAGATATATGGGTGATCATCACTGATATTTTCGGTTCGGTATGCGGAGATATCGCCCGTATATCACTCGTTCGCCTCGTCCCCAGTACGAACGACGAAACTTTATTGAAGATTGCTGCCATCGTTCGCGATATGCAGGTCAGCGCATAAGCATACGACAGTTCCAACATCCGCTCAACAGACATGTGCGTTAAACCTGCCAGCAAGCCGACGAAGTCGAGAACGCACGGCGAGCCAGCTGTCCCGTCTCAGTCGAGCTGACGCATCCGCTCGTTGTCTTAGCAGACCTGACACGGCAGGTGCTCGTCAGTCTCCGGATTGTCTGGCCATCCTGGACGGCGAGCGTGCATGCTGGGCACGCCCGCCGCCGGTGCGGACGCGTCGGCAGAGTTGCGGTAATACGTCAGCGGCATCGCTGACCGGCACGAACGGCGCCAGGACGGCCCCGGACAGGCGGTCAGGTTAGCTGTCGGTGCATGAAGGCCAGTGGTCTGCTGCCCACTGCGCCCAGCCCGGCCACCCTGCTGGCGGGCCAGGGATTTCACCGCCGCCGAGCTCGGCGGCATCAGGTATCTGGAACTGCTTCCGCCAGTGGTCTACGTCGGCCTCGCTCATCGGGAACGTCTGATGCGGTGCCATTGCCTGGCGGTGCGCGATCCGGGCGAGCTGGACGTCCTTGTCCACGGGCAGGTAGACCACCTGGCAGGACGCCCGGGCCGATCGCGCCAGCCAGCGCAGTGCCGACCGTTCGTCGCGGCCCCAGAGCCCGTAGTCGAGCACGACGCTGGTCCCCAGGCGCAGCGCCTGCAGAGCAACCGAGATGAGCCGTCCCTCCAGCACGAAGCGCTTGCCATCGGCCATCGGATCGCCGAACAGCGGGATCATCCAGTGATCCGGGGTCAGGCGCAGCGCCCGGTGCACCGCGGCGAGCTGTTTGGCCCGGGTGGTCTTCCCGGCTCCGGGGAGCCCGACCATCAGGAGCATCGTGGCGGCGCACGGGTCCTGCGCCGCGATGGAGCCAGGCCGCCTCTCGGCGGGTGCCGGCGGCCGCTGGCGAGACTGGCAGGCGGGCAGGCGCTCCTGCCGGGCCGGGCCGGGCTGGCCGTTCGTGACAGCGGGTACGGCTGCGGACGGGTGCGGGAATGGCTCTTCGTCCTGTGAATGCGAATCGGATCGCTGCAACTGAGACATGACTCCCCTGATCGGGCAGGACGGTCCGGCAGCGCAGGGATGGATACGCGAGTGGCCGCCGGCGGGACACTGATCCGGCGGTACGCCCTGGCGCTGACCCCGACAGGGGCAGGCGCTGAGGCCGCGGTTACAGCAGCCTCGGTACCGCCGCTAAGCGGCGGTCCGGATATTCATGGCAGGGGAGCAGCACACGCCTTCACCATAGCCGATAGCGTCGCGGAAGCCAGCCCGCGCTGGACAGTTCGACGAATCGCACCGACTTCCCGCGAGAAGCGGCCTGATCTTGGTCGTCAGCTTTATCTGCCATGGTGAGAAGGATGACGGGCTGCGCAGGTCAGATCGATGGGCATTCGCCGTCCGCCGCGATCTTCATCCTGTGGCCACGACGTTGGGTCTGAATTCCCCGGTTCTCTCTGGCCCTATAAGACCGCCGGAGCGCAGGCGATGTCCGGGGTGGAGGTCGCCGCTGGCGGGCCGCCAGGCAATCTAGATACCGTACCGGTATGCGCGCGGCTTTGGTGTGGCACACTGCGACCATGCGTAGCCTGCACTGGCCGGGGGTGCGTCACGCAGCGGCCGCGCTGGCGGCGACGGGATGCCTGATCCTGGCCGCCTGCGGGGGTGGTGGCGGGAGCCCGACCAGCCCGAAACCGACCGCGGGTGCTACCACTGCGGCCGAACCAACCAGCGGCCCGGCGGCCGTGGCCGCGATCACGGCCAACTGGAAGACGGTCTTCAACGGCAAGGCCTCGATCCCGAGCCGGCTCGCGCTGGTTCAGGACGGGCCGCAGGTGGCCGCGTTTGTTGAGGCCCAGGCCAAGACATCGTTCGGAGCGGCCGCGGCCGGGTCCACCGCTACGGTCAGCTTGGTGACGATTACGTCACCGTCGCAGGCCACGGTCCACTATGAGGTCCTGCTGCTCGGCACGCCGTTGCTGAAGAACCAGGTGGGCATGGCGGTCTACCTGGACGGCATCTGGAAGGTAGCGATCGCCAGCTTCTGCGGGCTGGCCTACCTGCAGTACCCCAAGGGGAGCCCCCAGCTGCCCGCTGTCTGCCGGAGCTAGCGGGGTGGCCGGTACGCTCGCGCACGCCGCGGTTGGCATGCGCACCCCGCGGCGTCGCCCGCTAGCCCTTGCCTCGCTGTGCACGTTGCTGTTCCTGACCTTCCTCGACAACACGGTCGTCAGCGTCGCGCTGGCCAGCATCCAGTCGGACCTGCACGGCGGAGTCGCCGCGCTGCAGTGGGTGGTCGGGGCATATGCCCTGACGTTTGCCAGCTTCATGCTGGCCTTCGGGATGCTGGGCGATAAGTTCGGCCGCAAGAAGATCATGCTGGCCGGAGCGGGTGTCTACTGCGTCGGTGCCGCGCTGGCCGCGGTCGCTCCCAGCATCGGGATACTGATTGCGGCACGGTCGGTCATGGGGCTGGGGGCCGCGGCGAGTGAACCCGGCACGTTGTCGATGATCCGGCAGCTCTATCCAGATGAACGCAGCCGCAACCGTGCGCTCGGGGTCTGGGCCGCGGTATCCGGGTTCTCGCTCGCGCTCGGGCCGGTCCTGGGCGGGGCGCTGGTCGGAGTGTGGAGCTGGCGGGGGATTTTCTGGTTCGACGTGACCTTCGGCCTGGCCGCGCTGGTCGTAGCGGCCATGGTCCTGCCCGAGAGCGCCGACCCGCAAGCGGGCCGGGTCGATATGCCAGGCACCGTGCTCGGCGCAGGCGCGCTCGCCGCCCTGATCTTCGGCATCATCAACGGCGAGAGTGCCGGCTACGCCGCGCCCAGCGTGCTGGCGCTGTTCGCCGTGTCCCTCGTCGCCGGTGCTTCTTTCCTGCTGTGGGAGCGCCGCGCCCCGTTCCCGCTGCTTGACCTGAGTTACCTGCGGGTCCCGCGGTTCACGACCCCCAACGTGGTCGCGTACTGCACATATTTCGCGACGTTCGCGATCTTCTTCTTCACCGCGCTTTACCTGAGCGTGATAGCCGGCTACTCCGCTTACCGCATCGCAGGCTTGTTCCTGCCGATGACCGCGACGATGATCCTGGCGGCGCTGCTGACGGGCCGATTGACAACCGTGGTCGGCGCCCGCTGGCTGCTGGTCGCCGGCTGCCTGTTGTTCGCCGCCGGCCTGCTGCTGACCAACGTGGTGATCAGCCCGAACCCCGCCTACCTGCCGCTCGCCGCGGCCCTAGGATTGGCCGGCGTCGGCATCGGCACCTGCGTCGTGCCGATCACCTCCTCAGTGCTCGGGGCGGTACCCGCCGAGCGGTCCGGGATGGCCGCGTCGGCCACGAACACCAGCCGGGAGTTCGGCGCGGTCACTGGCATCGCCATCCTTGGCGCCGTCGTCAACGCCGAGTTGCGGTCTGGGCTGGTCAGCCGGATGACGCATCTGGGTGCCTCGGCCGCGCTTCAGCAATATGTGCTTCAGGTAATAGAGACGGGTTCGGTGTCCCTCGGCCACGGCGGCTCAACCGGAAGCTCGCCACTGGACCAGATCATCCAGGCAGGGTACGCGGCCTTCACCAGCGCGCTCCACGATGCGCTGTATCTGTCGGCCGCGCTGCTCGCAGGCGCCGCGCTGCTCTCCGCGGTCACCTTGCGCCAGCGCCGCCACGCTACCTAAGCATCTCGCTGGCGCGAACGGCGCCGTACATCACCAACCCGGCGCTGACGAGTCTGGGAACGCACTACTTTCAGGCAGATGCGCGCATTCACTCACGCGGAGGCGCGGCGGTGCATAAACATTCGGCCCGGCCGGCTGTGAGCTGGGGCGGTACCGGGATCGCCACACAGCCTAGGACGCGAAGAGCTCTTGATAACCACTCGCCGGCCCGGCTCTATGTCGCGGGCAGATGCAGTCGCAGCGCGGCATCCTGTGCGATGTTCTCTCGCGGCTGCCGGCAACCGGACGACATGGCCAGGCGTGGGTCAGAAACCGGATCTCCTGGGCGCACGTCTCGCTCTCAGCCAGCCCCTCCGCCGGTGCGGCGTCTTGCCGGCGCGTGCTTGCCGCCGTGCTGCTTCGGCGCGTTCCTGATCGGTGAACAGTCCGGACCATCTCGGCTGCCCGATCTCGTGCTCTAGCGTGAGTTCTGGCCGGCCTCGCCGCACGAGCCACGGGGTGACGACGAGCATGTGATGATCGGCTAGGAGCTTCTTGGCCGCCCCGGCAGCTCCGAGGCTGTTGATCATGGCCACCCAGACATTCGGGTTAAAGCCGAGTGACCTGATCTCGCCGATCAGGTCGCGGCATCGAAGCTGGAACTGGCCCTCGAGCGTCTGTTCATCCGCGGGGGCGGCGACCTCTTCGTACGCCGCCAGGCCGTGACCGGCCGGGCCGTCGGCTCGCGCCGGGGCAAGGTACAGGGTCCAGCCACACCTGCCGCAGTACGTGAGCGTCATCGCGAGCTCGGGTCCGGGATCGGTCGCTTGCTGCGGGGTGACTTGTTCCTGGCGAAGATTGCTGCGAAGGGGCTCTCGGCAGTGCGGGCAGACCGGACCGTGCGACGAGTCCTCGCTGGTTGCGTTCTCCACGGTCACTCGCAGCCTCTGCATCAAAGGCCCTGCCGGCTGGCAGGCCCGCCCAGTCGGAGCATGCCCCGCACACTCGCCGACTGACATCCCGAGGATGTCACAAATCGCCCGGTGGGTGGAGTGCGGCCCCTTCGGGCCGGACGCCAGCAGGTTATGCGCCCCGCTCCAAGGCAGGACCGGATCTCCGTACCGGTCAAGATCGGTAACCCAATCGGAAGCGACAGTCCCGCCTACCTCGCCCTGACTGCGGCATGAGGGGATCAGTGCTATGGAGCGACTCACAGGGTCAGATGCATATCCCGGAGACGGCCTGCCTGCCTAAGGCGCCAGGGTAACAACTGATCGGCCCGCGGGTTCCTGTATGCAGAGCTGCCTGATATTATGTCTCGCCGCGAAGCTATCAGCTTCTTAAGTTGATCACCGATCAACTGCGAGACAAGGCCTGGCGTCTCCCGGTAAGCGTGCTTCTTCAGCTAAAACTTTGCTTCTGCCTTAGGATCCCTTTTATGCCGGGTGGGGTGGGAAGTTCAGTCGGTGGCCGGTATCTGCTGATCGAGTCGGTCGGTCGCGGCGGCATGGGCCGGGTATGGCGCGCTCATGACCAAGTTCTTGACCGTGACGTTGCGGTTAAGGAAGTCCTGCTGCCTGCCCAGGTACCCGAGGAGCATACTGAACTGCTTGCCCGTACGATGCGGGAAGCGCGGGCCGCCGCCCGGCTTAGCCATCCTGGCGTGGTCACGGTCCATGATGTGGTAGAGCACGAGGGCACGCCCTGGATCGTGATGGAGTTCATTTCGGGTTTGTCGCTAAGCGCTGAAATCGCCCAAAACGGACGGCTTCCATGGCCGCGCGTCGCGGAGATCGGCGCACAAGTAGCGGACGCGCTGGCGCACGCGCACGCGGCCGGAATCGTTCACCGTGATCTGAAGCCAGACAACATCTTGCTGTCCGGCCACCGGGCGGTCGTGACCGACTTCGGCATTGCCTTGATCATTGACGCAACAACAAAATTGACCGGCACGGGAGTAAGGATCGGCACATGGGGTTACATGGCGCCGGAGCAGTTGGAAGCCAGCAACGTCGGTCCTTCTGCGGACATGTGGGCACTCGGAGCTACGCTGTACACAGCTGTGCAAGGCGCCCCCCCGTTCGCTGCTCCAACCCTGGCCGCGCTTCTGGCGGCCATCGTAACCAGGCAGCCGCTGCCGGCCGACCATGCGGGTGAGCTGCGCGAGCTGCTCGGGTTGCTGCTGTCCAAGAAGGCCGCTCAGCGTCCCCACGCCCGAGATGTTGCTGCGTTGCTCGCTAACTACCGGACGCGCGCGCCTGAATTGCGTGCATCGAATGAACCAAGGAAACCGGCCAGCCGCCTGAGCGGGCAGATAATGTCCTCGCGGGAAGCCGCGGCGGCCACTGGGAATTCGCCCGAGTCCTCCGCTTCAACCGCCGACGTCCCTAGACGCTCGAGTGGAAGCCCTTCGCCCGGTCTTCAATCACCGGCATCAACCGGCGCCACCATTCGCAAGCGCGGCCGACGGCGCACGATCGCCGTACTAGTGGCCGCGGTGGCCGCCATCGCCGCCATAGTGATACCTCTTACCCTTCCCTCAGGCGGCAACTCCCCCTCCGGAGGATCGCCGAGGACATCTCCCTCAAGCCAGCAGTCGAATACCCGGCCGCCCGGAGGCACCCTCACCGCGACCCTCCCTAACCCCGGACGAGTCGACTCCGTAGCATTCATGCCCAACGGCGAAACCCTCGCCGCTGGCGATGACAATGGCAGCACCTATCTATGGAACACCAGCACCCGTACTAGGACAGCGCTTAGCATCCCTGGCAGTGGGGGCTACTACCCCGCCGTCGCTTACGCCCCCGACGGTAAAACGCTCGCAGCCACTAATGACACAGCCGTCTACCTCTGGAACACTACCACCGATACTAAGACCGCAGTCCTTGCCGACCCGAGCAGTGCAGGCGTCTTCTCGATCGCTTTTGCACCCGATGGAAAGACGGTTGCCATCGCTGACGGGAACGGCCACGTTTATCTATGGGATATCGGTACTGCCACCAAAACCCTAACCATCACCGACCCCGGGCATAACTCCCCCTGGGCGGTTGCCTTTGCGTCTGACAGCAAAGCTATTGCTTTTACCGACCAAACAAACGTCTACCTTTGGAACACCGTAAGTCATAGCATAACCGCAACGCTCACCGATCCTAGTACGAAAGGGATTTTGTGCGTCGCCTTCGCGCCGGGCGGCAAGTCACTTGCAACCGGCGATGACAATGGCCACAGCTATCTGTGGAACGCCGTCACTGGCGCTAGGATCGCGACGCTCACCGAGCCTGCCGGACAGAGCATCGAGTCGCTCGCCTACGCGCCCAACGGCAAGATACTTGCAACCGGTGATTTCAAAGGTCATATCTACCTTTGGAACATTGCCAACGGAAACAGAGCTGCAACCCTCGTCGGCCCGAATAGCCTCATAACGTCGATGGCATTTACTGTCGATGGGGGAAAGCTCGCGGCCAGCAACTACGACGGCCAAGTCTATCTGTGGCGGATGACCGGAACCTAAGCTAGCCGAAGTGGGCGTCGGCCAGGTCGCGAGGATCCAGCTATCCGGCGTGGCGCGCGATAAGTTCGCGGTGCCAGCTGCCGGGCTCACGGTAAATTTCGGCAGCCTACTGGTAGGGAGTGATGACATCCTCGAACCGCCCCAGCCGTCCCAAAGTGCTGCCGAGCTTGCGCAGCGTCGGATGGCGAATAAGCAACGGGATGCATCGCACTCATTTCGGCAGAAGAACGCTTATAGCCTGAGCGAGCCGGTGACGCTCGCGAGCCGGCGTTCTGGTGGTCGCTGAACCTTGCCGCCAGCTCAGCTGGCGTCCGGCCGCGGTCCTTAACCTCAATACTCCACGCCGTGGTCCATTCGCGGAACTGAGCGGCATTCAGGTTGCCGCGGGCGTCTTGCGCCGCCGCGCGCGGACCGCCGGGGCTGCGCCGCCAGCCCGCCGGGCGGCACGGACACAGGGCGCCAGCTCATCCCGCAGTGTTGGCGTGTGCCCGGCGTTCGGGACCGATCTCGTGCTCGGTGCTATCCAGCCCGAACCGGACGGTCCTGCTTGGTATGCGGCTGGCCTTTCCCAAAACGTTGTCACCTGGGCAGGCTTAGAGGTGGCCGAGGGTGTTCGGGCTTCCATCTCCTATAAAGAGGACCCCGAGGCGGCCGGCGCCAGGGCACTGGCCGGGATGCCGAACGCCGCCGGCGACGGGCACATCGCCCCCGCGCCAGCTGGCTGCGCGGGCGGCTTGGGGATGTCGTTGGTCGGTTTCCTCGCCCTGCGGGCCTGGGTCACCGCGGTGTTGTACCTGTTCACCGCCGTCGCCCAGTTCTGCAGCGCGACGTACGCGTTGCGGCAGTTGTCGACGGCGGCGCGGATGTTCGTCACCGTCGAGCGGACCTGGGTCAAGCTGCCCGTGCTGTAGGCGGTCTTCACCGTCTGCTGGTAGTTCGACGGCACCTGGGACAGCTCGATCCCGGTCGTCTCGTAGGGGCTGGACCAGCTGAATCCGGCGATGTGCTGGCTGATGCCGCGGTAGATGACGACCTGGCCGCTGCTGTCGGCCGCGACGTAGTACTGCTCCTGGCTCACCCGGTAGAAGATGTAACCGCCGCCGATCACCACCGCCAGCAGCACCACCATCGCGGTCGTCACGATCGGCCACCGGCGGCGACCGGAGGAACCCTTGGCTCGCCTGTGCTGCGCACGGGCGCTGCGGGCCACCATCGACAAGATCGCGCGCAAAGGCGCTGCCACGAGGAGGTTCTCCGCTTCGGGCGACCCACGAACATCCGCCGTCGGCGCAGGCGATTCTGCTCTCAGTCTGCCTGACTCGCTAGCGATCTCCGGTTCCCCAACCGCATGCACAGCCGCATTGGCCGCCGTGGCGTCTTCAGGGATGTCCTGTTCCGCCCGGAGGTGGCTGGACCCGGTTGTGATTACTGCCGCCGAAGGTATCCCCGCCGGATCGACCGACGCGTTGCGGGGATCGGAATCCCTGGTCACGGCCGTCGCCGGGTCAGCCGTCCCGGGCTCGGCCGGCGCCAACGTGAAGAACTCGGGTCGCTGTTCGGCGATCCTCGGCTGCGGGCGAGCGGCCGCGGAGGCGGCTGCTGGCGGGCTCGTAGCGCCGGCCCAGCGGTCTGTAGCCGGCCCGGAGCGCCGACTGGTCAATGCATATGCGGCACTCAGCGCGTACGGGCGCTGAGAGGGGTCCTTCGCCAGCAGCGCGGCGAGCAACTCCCGCAGCGGCCCGGCATGTTCGGGCACGGCAGGGGCCCTGGTAAGGATGGCCGCGATCACGGCGGCTAGGGTAGGGCCGTCGAACGGCGGGATTCCCTCGGCGGCGGTATACAAGGTGGCGCCGAGAGCCCACATGTCCGCGGCAGCATCGGCGCTGCTGCCCTCCAGCTGTTCTGGCGCCATGTACTGCGGCGTGCCGATTATCTTGCCGGGGCTGGTCAGCTTGGTCGTGGCGTCGATGATCCGGGCGATGCCGAAGTCGGTCACGATAGCGCGCTGCCCGGCCAGGAGCACGTTGTCTGGTTTCAGGTCACGGTGCACGATCCCGGCAGCGTGCGCGTGGGCTAGCGCGTCCGCGATCTGCGCGCCGATCTCTGCTACCCGCTGCCACGGCAGGCGTCCGGTAGCGGTGATCTCGGCGCCCAGAGACCGGCCGGAGATGAACTGCATCACGATCCACGGCGCGCCGTCATGCTCCACCACATCGTGGATCGTGATCACCCCGGGATGGCTCAGCCGCGCCGCGGCACGCGCCTCTCGCATCGTGCGCGCAACGAGCTCGTTGTGCTCCGGCGCAGCCAACTTCTGCGGCAGCAGCACTTCCTTGACCGCCACCTCGCGATCGAGGACATGGTCGTGACCGCGCCACACCCGCCCCATGCCGCCCTCACCGACCGGCTCGGCCAGCAGGTACCGCCCGCCCACCAAAATCCCCGCCCCACCTGGCATAACAGGATAATAATAGAAAAACCACCTGTCAGGGTTAACAGATGGATCTTTGAGCTTGGCGGGAAGATCATCGTGAGTGAACGGTCACCTCAGAGACCGGCCGATGGCGAATCCGCCCGGGCCCTGGTGACAAAGCTATCGGTCGAAGGATAGCCGGTGTGAGACGATCGCATCATGGCTGACCTGATACGTACTACATGCGGCAGATGAGGAAGTTCGCTTCTAGCGTTACAGGCGCACCCTACGCGGCCTGGTCCGCGGTTCCATTGTCGTCGTGCTTGGTCGCGCCGATGCGCGACGATTGCTACCTCCTGGTGCTTATCGGGCGAACCAACTTAGTCGTCATCGTCGCGAAGGAAGCGGCTTCGAATGAGAAATAGCACGCCCAAGGCGAGCACTCCCAACAGTACAGCAGAAAACTGCGCAGGCGCCGACAGGTTCTTATCTACGTTCTCGGTGATCAGAAAAAGGATCCCCGAAGACAAGCCCAGCATCAGCGGCTCCAAGGCCTCATCCGGACCCGGGATAAATAGTGTGTACGCAAGCTCAATCGCTGCGGCAACTGCAAGCGCGGACGCAATAACTGCGACACTTGTCATAATGTTGGGAGCGAACGGCGCTGCACCTTTATGTGTCGAGACTGAACGCTCAACATGCCAGGCGATGTCGATGACCGCCCCTACAACTACGATCATCTGCAGAAACACCTTAATTCCATGGGCCCAAGGCTTAGCTTTGTGATAAAGCCAGATTCCCGGAGCACGGCGGAAAGAGAGGCTTTTCCTGTGTGCATAAAGTTGCGGAGACGTCACCAGTTCGATCGGCAACATTGTAGTCGCCTCAGGCCAGGTGCTACCCATGGCCAGCAATTCATCCATGCCTCGCCATTCCTGACTGGCAGTTGCATGAAGAATATCGACTTTATATCCTTTTCCGCTCTGGAGAAGCCGTACGCCGGTCTCATCGCGGAACCAATAGTCAGGCTGGCCTTGGACCGGCTGGAAGCCGTTCCCGCCCAACCATGCACGGATCTCGTTGGCTTGGCCGCGTGATATTTCAGTCACACCGCGATGCTGCCACACGACTAGAGGATTGCGAGGGGGGTTCTCCACTCCAGCCTGAAATGTCTGATTGTCTTCACGCCTGACCGAAGACCAAGCATGACCACCGATCCCATCACTCATCCCGGCTACTTGTTGATTCGCCCTAGGACCGGGGCTTGGCGTCCTGCATCCACCGCGCGCTGGTGCCGGGCACTGAAACTGCCTCGCCCCGCGGCGTCTGCATGGCAGGCCAGCCTCTGCCGGAGAACCGGGCCCTGCTCTGCGGTTAGGTCGGTCTCATGCTCTGTGCCATCCGGGCCGGAGCGGACAGTGCCTTCAGCTTGGCCATTTGCTGGCAGCCGAAGGCATGGTGGCGCTGCGGCGGCTGAACCTGGACGGGACCAAACTTGGCGGTGTGCGCTGTCAAGACTTTCCCTGACGGCAAGTAGCAGGCATGCGTTAACCGTCGCGACGTCGCGTAGTAAAAGGGGTTTGCTAGCCTGACCGGGTGATTATCCACTTCATCTGCCGCGGTAACTCATTCAGGAGCATTATCGCCGAAGCCTATCTGAACTCGCTCGAGGTCAAGGGTTGGAGCGTTCTTTCGAGCGGGACGGCGGCGGCATTGGACAAAGCGCGGAATCTGGTCTATTACAGGAAAACGCTCGTGCTTCTCGAGAAGCACGGCATACGGGAATTTGCCAAGGCTGGCTATGGAGATCAGCTGACGCAGTCGCGCCTGGAGAAGGCTGACATCGCAATCTGCATGAATCAAAGGGTTTATGACGAGTGCCTGCAGATCGTGGCCTTTCCTGCCGGCCCGCGAATATGGTCAGTCGCCGATGTAGGCGAACCGGGCAGGATCGCCTACGCCGAATCGGAAGAGCAGCTTTATCGGGAAGAGGCTTACCGGGAAATTGTCAAGGACGTCGATCGGCTGGTCTCGGGCATGTCGGCAATAAGCTAATTTAGCGGTAGCCGCCGATAAAACAGGCAAGCTCTCATCTCGGCACGAGTGGTCGACTCTGTCAATCTGGCAAACGTGTCCTGTGGCCTGGCAGATCGTGCTATGAGCCGGGTTGCCTCGAGCTGAAGCAGGCCGCGGGCGGGATCACTGTGCTGGGTGTCGTGCCCCGCTGGCAGGTCCGTATAGTCGGATTGGCCGTTGCCAGCCGACCACCGGGGAGCGACCGTGACTGAGCCCGTCACCGTGGAGCGCGACGGATACGTCCTGCTCATCGGGGTTAACCGTCCCGCTCAGCGCAACGCCTTCAACCTGGCGGCCATCGAGGCGCTGGGCGGCGCGTACGAGATGTTGGGCACCGATGATGAGCTGCGCGCCGGGGTGCTGTTCGCGCACGGGGATCACTTCTCGGCGGGCCTGGACCTGGCCGAGGTCGGCCCGGCGGTGGCCGGGCGCGGCCCTGGGGTGCTGGTCGGCTCGCACCGCTTCGACCCGTTCGGTGTCTGGGGCGATCCGGTGCCCAAGCCGGTGGTGATGGCCGTCAGCGGCATCGCGTTCACCTTGTCGATCGAGCTCGCCCTGGCTGCCGACATCGTGATCGCCGCCGAGGACGTGCGGTTCCGGCAGCTGGAGATCGGCCGCGGGATCGTGCCGTTCGGCGGGGCCACCTTCCGTGCGCCCGCGCAGCTGGGCTGGGGCAACGCGATGCGCTTCCTGCTCACCGCCGAGGAGTTCGGCGCCGCCGAGGCCCTGCGGATCGGGCTGGTGCAGGAGGTGGTGCCGGCCGGGTCGCACATCACGCGGGCCACCGAACTGGCCCAGCTGATCGCCCGGCAGGCCCCGCTGGGCGTGCAGGCCACGCTGGCCAGCGCCCGCGCCGGCCTGGGCCGCGGCCCCGACGCGGGGCGCGAGTGCATCGCGTCGCTGCTGCCGGGCATCTTGCGCAGCCAGGACGCAGCCGAAGGGCTGCGCAGCTTCATCGAGCGGCGCGAGGCACACTTCACCGGCCACTGACCAGCCCCAGCCGCCGACGACACCCTACCTCCGGCGGGTGTGCCGCTACAGCGCTCTAACAGAGCGGTAGGAAGAGCGCCTACGGCCTGCACCCGTGAGGGCCGCTAGAACAGCCCTGCTCCGAGAAGGCCGTGATCGCATCACCCCCTCGCTCGTTGCCGACTAACATAGCCCGCTCTCCGGTCAAATGACCCAGATTCGCGCAGTCCCGGCCACACCCCGTGCGGTCAACCCGATCAGCGGCAGATGAGTGCGCTGATATCTGGACGGAGGGCTATTCACAGAATCAGAAAACTAACTGAATTGACGACTTACCTGTGGCGTGCCCACGCGAAAGCGGCCCACTTCCCCGGGAGAATTAGGTTACCATATTCAACTGAAGGGAACGAGCCGCCGGAGATATCATGCTATGGAATTCACCGAGGATGAGATCCGTGGCCTGCGGGTGATGGTCCGCTCAGTCGAACTGGAACCCGGCATTAATCATAGCTAAGGCCGCTGCGCTGGTTGCCTTGGTCGCGGTCAGCCCGGCCCGGTGCTGCATAACCGGTTACCGCCGACCGCCTTCCGTATTTCCTCTCGCACGATTTGCCGGATATCGGCGCGGCGGGCCCGGCGCCAAGTTAGTATCGCCAACGCGAAAGCTGCTACCGCTAGGAGCGCGCAGATGATGGCGGTGTGGACTGATACTTGGGCTGCCTGCCATTCGGCTGGCAGGCCAGCGACTGTATTGAGCATGCTCACGGCCGGCTTGGCGAAACCGAGGAAGCCGCCTGGTGCGCTCAGGTGCACGCTTCCGCGCTGGCCGGGCGCCAGCCAGCGCAGATCGCTGAAGTGCAACAGCGAGCAAATGGCGACCGCAGCCGCGGAGAGCATCAGGGCCATGGCGCCACTACGAATGACCAGCGACGGCGCTGGCCGTGGCAAGTTTTTCCTGGCTGCGCTCAGGAGCGGCACCGCGCCGCCGATCACCGTGGCGAGCGCTATCACCCAGCCGCGGTACTGCGCAACGAGCCAGGTCAAGTCGTTAAGCTGCACCAACGCCCATCTCACTTGGCCGAAGCTCATCGGCTTCTCCTTCACCTCGTTAGCGTGAGCTGGTTATACCTTCAGGAATGCGCTCTATTCGGAAATGCCGGGCATCATCCGCCGTGCTGTCCGGAGGCTCCGGGAAGCTCAGGTGGCGGACTCCGGCGGATCCGGGATGCCGGACCCGGGCGGTAGCGCGCGGCCATGAGCACGGGCGTACTCGGTGCACTGGCCCCGACAGCGATGGCCGCCTTGCCGTGCTGTTCGGCGGCCCGCACCACTGCGAGCCCAGCTTCCGGCAGGGCCGCTGTGCAGCCCGGCGACCTGCTGTACCCGATCGGCGTGTGCGACGAGGTCCTGTATGTGCTCGGCCGGACGGTCCCTGGCGGTCCTGGCCTCGACCTGCACCATCGAGGTCGTCCCCGGCGTCGAGGGAACTGATATCCCGCTCCACGGCCCGCTGCCGGCGAGATCTTGCAGCACCTGACCTACCAGCCGAGGCGGGGCGGGCCGGTCCGTCACGTCAGCGAAGACGGCCGCCTCCTCCACTCGACCGGCGAGCCGTGCATCTACCGGCTGGCCGAATCCTCCGCAGCAGATCTGCAAGCCATCCTGGCCGGACCGCCCGGCGAGCCGATTCCCCAGTACCAGGCATGCAAGCCCCAGGCCATACCCGCAGGCACCGCACTCTCTTCTGACCATGAACCCGGCAGCACCACCGCATCGCGGCATGAGAGTAAGCCGCTATGGAACCAGCTGACGGTCCGGTCGGTGCCCGGAGAAGCTAATCACTTGTCGTTGTCCATGAGGGTAAGCAACGCTGCGGTCATGTACCTCAACCATCTCGGGCTGCCGGTTAGCGGCCTACGGCGCAGCCAGCAGTTCTATTCGGCCTATTTCAGCTTTGACCCGGCCACTGCTCAGGAGTATGAGGACGGCACTGTCATCATCCGCAACGCGGACGGGTTCGACCTAGCTCTGCACCCGGTCAGGCAGGTCGAGCCATCGCCAGCGTTCCTGCATGCCGGCTTCAAAGCCGCAGCGCCAGCTGACGTGCGCGCGCTGATGGAACGCATGGAGGCTGATGGCGTCACCATCGTGGAACGGAACGATGAAGCAGCCTACGTGGCGTTCAAATGCCTTGACCCGGACGGCCACCGGATCGAGGTGTACTGGGAGCCACGGCGCGTCCAATGATGCGAAATCTGCAGCCGGACCTCCGTGAGAATGCGCCGAACCGTCCGGGCTGCGGCACCTCCCCGAACACGGGATCCGAGTCGAGGTTCCACTCCGCGGCGGCAATCTGTTCGCCCACGTGGACCGCCGCACCATCAGCTGCGGCCGCCCGGTCCGCGGCATGTGCGCGCGTTCTGGGGGACACCTCGCTCTGCAAAAATATCCAGGGCACGCTCGCTATCGCGCCGTGGATGCCATGATGCCGGAACGCTGGCCGCGTGACAGAATCGGCCAAATAGGCGCGTCCCGACCGCCGCTCTGCGCGTTTGCCCCTGTCCAGTGCCGCACTGGGTGGTTTGGCGGTATTGACTAGACAGGCGCGGGCTGGTGCGCTGGGTGCATATGCCTGCTGTATCAAAGGGGGAAGAAGTGGAACGAACCCAGGCTTTGCGGACGTTGCGAGGTGCCTACATGGCTGGTGGGCTGACGCCTTTCATCGGGGCGGGGATGAGCATGAGAGACAGGGGAGGTGGCCTGGCCGGTTGGAAGGAGCTGGTCTGTGGGCTGGAGGCGGCTGCCGCTTTTCCAGCCGCTCATGG
The DNA here is from genome assembly GCA_963742795.1 of uncultured Actinomycetes bacterium. GTDB lineage: Bacteria > Actinomycetota > Actinomycetes > Streptosporangiales > Streptosporangiaceae > Palsa-504. The sequence continues at coordinate 123,965 of CAVUNL010000009.1, read as the reverse complement.
CGTCTTGGGTGATGAGCTTGTGGTGCGTGCAGACCGCGCGGCGACACGGCTGCGCGTGGAGGGGCGCCTCCCTGCTGCAATCCGTGAGCACCTGGGGACGTTGGAGTCGATCGACGACGTGCCGCAACAGACTATGGCACTGGCAGGGCTGCGCTGCCCACTGGTTATTAGTACGAATTATGATGACGTCTATCTCGCGGCCGCCGTCCAGCAGAGCCGCAAAAACAGGCAGGAATCACCGCGACACGACCGGCAGGAGCCCTCGGGCGACGACCAGGAGGCACCGATTGTCATGGGCCGGGGGGCGGCGGACTGCCGCCGAGTCCTGCGGTCGCTTCGCACTCCTGATCATCCGATGATCTGGAGTATCCAGGGGTTTCTTGGGGGACAGGTCAAAGGACGGGTAGGTGAGGCGACACGCGGCGAGCTGGAAGGGCAGCTAGTCGTCGGACACGCAGAATACCGGCGCGTGACCAATGCAGAACCATATTTTCGAAGGTCCTTTGCAGAGGTGTTTCGCTCTCGCACGTTCCTGTTTCTCGGGTCGTCGGTCGAACGCTACCTTCTTGACCTGTTCAGTGAGATAATCGAACTATATGGCCCGAGTCCCGGCCCGCACTTTGCCGTCTTTTGCAAGGAGGCCGCCAGCCAGCGGCCGTGGCGCGAAGAGATGGCCCGTACGCACGGAATATATCCTATATTCCTAGAAACGTGCGACGAGGTTAAGGACTTTCTTCGAGAAATACCTGTCCGGCAGCGCCACGTCAGTGTGACCGTTACAATTCCTTCTGGATGCGACATAGACGATAATGCTGCGCCCTCCGAATCTCCTGCGGCAGCTGTGCATGTTGAAGGATCGCGGTTGCCAGTCATCGAAGTTAAAGAGCGCGAGTGGTATGTCATTAGCCTTGGCGGTCCCCGCGACAGGCCCCAGAACGTCAGAGCGGGTAAAGATCTCGGCTGGGACGACAGGTACCTGCCCGCGACCTGGCGGCGCTGCGCTCAGGAGGGGCCTGATGAGCTTTTCCCGCTATACATGGAGGATGAGAGGCGTTCGGAGAGTGAGAGGTGCTCGCCAACCGGCATTGTGGGTGTCTACGTCCGAGCGTCGCCGCGCCTCCCGTCGTCGGCTCGCCTTCGGCCGACCCGGCTGCCCCCACCCCAAGATAATCCTGCCTACAACCGGGTCAAGTACGCCCGTGACCTGCGCCTTATTGCCCCCGCAGTCGCGAAGCTGATGCGAGTGGCCGCGCCGCTAGGCGTCATGCACATGCATTCTGAGCTTCTTGCCGGCGGGTCCCGGCGAACGTTCCCGGCAGCGTACTCGTTGGTCCAGATGATCCGTGGCTGGGCAGACTGGACACATCACTACCGGCCAACCGGCAAATTGGCACCACCACGGTTCACCATCCATCTCGACCCGGACGTTCCAGCTGAGCGTGATGTTCTCCGCGAACTCGATTCTGGGCGCATTTCGCTGGAGCAACTCCTCGACACCGAACTGGTCAACCTTTGGGTCGATGCCCCGGTAGGCGGTGGCGATTACATAAGAACCCCTATCGCCCACAAGCCGACTGCCACAGTCTGGAGCGTCGTCGATCAAGTGTTTCCGTTGCGTCCAGAGGACACAGAGTGGACGCTAACCGTCGAACCGGCGCCGTGTCTTGGCTGGACCCCTTGGCCTGTGCGAGAGCTCCGCGAGTGGGAGAAGCAGCAAGCAGCAGACATGGATTTGCAAACCTTCGGGGTAGCTCCATACTCCGTACTCCGCATCATGCCACCGTAACCCACAAAGTCGCTAGAATGCCCCGTGTTCGCGTACAACTCCTGCCATAGCTATGGCCAACCAATCGAGAGTAAGCCGACAAAAGGTAAAAGGAAAAGCGCGGACTACAGAACCTCAGTCAGAGTAGAGCCCCCAGACTACCCGACATCCGGCAATGGCCGCAATAAGGGCTACTGGCAAGCAGGCTATGACGTGGTTCGTCAGCGGTGACAAACGGTCGCCGAACTGGTTTATCTGTGCGTGGCACATTCTGCTGCTGTCACAGCCCTCAATCGTTCACGCCCGGCGCGTATTAAGCATTCGGCTCGTCTTATAACTAACTAAATGACGCAGGCGAGTTCGGCAATCATCGTGTCCATCGAGCCCCTCGATGGAATATGCCTAGCCGTGCATGAGTATGCGCTTGGGCAACGCCCTCAATTCGGCACGTGAGCGCGCTGGCCGAGTGCGTATGTATCGCACCGGACCCCGCCACGGAGAGCGCGACGCAACATATGGCCGCCTGTCTGACTGGCGGCGGGGTGCCGACGAGGTGTGGCGGCGTCGCGGGGGTTCGCCGACGTTCGTGGCAGTGCCCTGCGGCACCTGCCCGCCAGCGTCGGCTGGCCGGGCGGCGCGGGCCTCGGTGAGACAACCGGGCCGGGACAGTTCAGCGGCCTGCTGCCGACAGTAGATGGCCTTGTGTACGCGGTCAGTTTCGGCGCCGGGCGCTGGCTGGTCCGGGACGAGACCAAGGATCAGAGGTTCAGGCTGCGGTCGGCTAGTGGCCTTACGCCGGCCAGTACTGGCCGTCGCAGACCGTGCAAGCAGCGTTGCGCCCATCGGCGTGCAGCTCGTGAAATACGTCCTGCATCTGCTCAACGGCACCGGCCTGCCTGGCCCGGGGGCCAGGTGTCCTCACCGTAAACGGCGCGGATCCGGCGCCGGACGCCCGCCGTGGCTCTGGCCGCCTGGCCGCAGCCCGGAGCGCGACCGCGGCCATCGCTGCCAGAAGGACTAGGGCCAGGGTAATGTTCGGCGTGATCAAGTTCTTCATGACGCACTTCCTCGGTTATGGACAGTGGCGGCGGGCGGCGCCCGCCTGACAGGTGAACCTTCACCGGCGCGTACGCCATGTGCCCAGGGCCAGGGTGTCCGCCTACTGAGCCTGGCTGGCCCGGGACGAGCCGGTCAGCCGGGCACGGGCCAGCGCCTTGGCCCGGACCACATCTGGGTCCCGCGGGTCGGCCGGCGGGTCCTCTGTCCAGGCGCGCTCGCGCCGGATCCTCGGCTTGCCGGCGCGGATGCGCTTCATCACCCGGCCAGCCGCCATGTCGGGAGGCTGGCCACGGGCGGTCTGGGCTGTCTTCGCCGGCTCTGCTGCGCAGGTGCGGACGGTGCGGCGAACAGCTGGCCGGCGACCGCCCGAGCCCAGCGCATCCGGTCCGCCGCGGCCTCCGGGTGGTCGCCGAACTCCTGGGCCACGCGCTGGACGCACCCCAAGCCGCCGTAGGCGCGCACGGCCGCCGCGACGGCCTTCCGGACCTGACCCGCGCTGGGGTTATCGGAGCGCTGCAGGACTGACGCGAACAAGGCGTCGGCCCAGACCACGCTAGTTACGGGATGGTAGATGGTTAGCTGCATCTCAGCCCCCTGACTGATCTGGCCCCATGTATGACGCTATGGAAAGTGACCGCTGGCGGCGTCCGCCTGGCGGATGAACTTTCACGGCCCGTACACCCTGCGGCGTACGCCCTCGTGACCGCGACACCGGTGGCGCTGCCCACTGCGCGAACGGCTCGATCCCGCGTTCACGCTTTGCCGCGACAACGGTGCCTAATCAGGCTACGTTCCGATGAATCAGCCATGCCAGCGGTTTTCGGGCGGACCGCAGTCCAGCCGGATACCGGCACGACCAGCCAGCCGAGGCATGAGCAGGTGTCGTCACGCCTGCCGAGCCGACTGGTTTCGCAGGCGTCAGCGCCAGAATTCGGTGAGGTGCCCGGCAAGGGCTCTGCCTTGGTTGTAACCGGATCGAGCGGCGGGCGGACGCGTCGACGGATCCATCAGATTGACGCCGAACGCGTCGCGGGAGTTGCTATCCGGGAAGATGGCTTCGACTCTGCTGCCGCGTGCGCGTAGTTCGCCGGCCTGCGCTGCGAGATGGATGCCCCAGTCCAGCGGCGCCCGTGATCTGCCGCCAAGTGGTGACAGCACCAGCACCCGCCCGTATCCGGCTGCCAGATCGGCATTCTCGTTGGATCGGTAGCCGCCGTCGATGTACTGGCTGTCGCCGATACTGTGCGGAGGGACGCCGGGCCCGGCACAGCTGGCGGTGACGGCGTCCACCAGGTCGACTCCGCTGTGGCGGTCGAACACGACCGGTTCACCGGTACGCGCATCGACAGCCACGATGAGCATCGGCCGTTGCGGCCACTGCTGGCTGGGCAGCCGGGCGGCGACGGCAGCGCGCCGCTGCGTTTGCCCGGAACTGCCCGACGCCGCATCCATTTCCAGCGCCGCCGCGCCCATTCTCCGGCGCATGTCGGCCGCATCCTCAGCGGCAGCGATGATTCCGCTCGTCCTCTCCATATGGTCCGCCGCCGGCCTATCCGGAGCGCGTCCACCGTCGGCTCCGACCGGACCAGTCCGCGGCTGGGGCGCAGCGGCAAGGATGCCGGCAAGCAGTTCGGCCGGCTGGGTCGCGCTGCTTATCTGGGCCGCGGCCGTCGATCCGGCCGACGTCCCGATGATCAGATCAGCCTCGGTCACATCCAACCCGGCATCAAACAGGCCGGCGATGACGCCGATCAACCACGCATTGCCTGCCGATCCGCCACCACCAAGGACCAACGCTCGCTCGCCCGCGGCGGGTGCCCGCCTTATGGCGTCGACCTGCCGCTGATCCTGGTCGGACCTCGGCTGGCCGCCGTGCCCTGGCGCGTCGATCGCGGCGACCGTGAACCCGTCGCCGGACCCGTTGCCCGACCCGTCGCCTGCCACTGCCCGGCGGGCCCGGGAGACGAGCCCTGGAGCGTACTTGTGCAGGCCGCTGCCGTGGCCCGTCAGGAGCGGGGGCGCGCCGTCGGTCGCCGACCCGGACGACCACGGCACGCCGCTGATGTCGCCGACCGTGAAGGTGCGCCCGGCGATGCCATCGGAGGTCGTCGTCAAGGTGAAGTGCAGAGTTGAAGAAGGTGTTGTGTTCATGGGAGTCGCCTTTCGCGAATTGCCTGTCGAGCGCTCCCGGTGGCGACTACCTCAGTCGCGCGATCGTGGACTGCAGGGGAGCACCCACTGCGGATACTGCGTTCATGGGTCTCACCTCCTGCCGATGGATCACGATCGCCGGAACGCTAGCACGCCGGCGACGCGGTGCGCAACCGGCATCATGTCGGTCGCCGTGTCGCTGTCAAACGCGCCGCCAGACCGCTACACCCTCATCTGTGATGAGCCAGGAACGTGTAATAGCCCTGCTGCTCCGGCAGGAGTCTCGGTACAGGCTGCGGTCTGCCGCCGACGGAGGTTGCCGCGTAGCACGCGCAGCATGCGGTCCGGGCGCAGGAGCCCCTCTGGCCGGTCCTTGAGGCCGATGACCCTGATCATCGCCAGCGCGAGTTCGCCGTCGCCGGCCGCGGCCGCGTGCAGCCTTGGCAGGTAGGCGTTGACGAACCGCACTTTTGCCGGCCGTGGGCCGGGCACCTGGGGGAAGGCCAGGTCAGCGCCCACGGCGATGTCCCAGGGGATATCGATGACCGCGGCGATGTCCTTGAAGAAGCGCGACGGAGTGCCGGCGGTACCCGCGCCGATGTACCGGCGCAGCACCAGCGCCTGCATCGCGGCCACGGTCATGCCCTGTCCGTAGACCGGGTTGAACGAGCATACGGCGTCGCCGGTCACCAGCAGCCCCGCGGGAACCTCGCGTAGCCGCTCATAGCGGTTCCTCGTGCTGGCAGGGAACCGGAACGGCACGGCCTCATCGAGCGGCTCGGCGTCGGCGACCGCCGCAGCGATGGCGCCGGTCGGCAGGGCCGAGAGGAAGTCCGCGAAGCCTGCAGGATCGGTCGGCGGGTAGTCCCCGCAGATCCCGCCAAGAGTCAGCATGTGCCGGCCGCCCTCAATCGCCGCCAGCGCTCCGAAACGTGGGCTGGCCAGCGTGGCAGTGACCAAGATCAGGCGGTCGCCGTTCATCGCGCCCGGCCGCAGGCGGTACGTCCTGGTCGCATAGCCCAGGCCGATCTCCACCCGGTCTTGCGCCGGGACCTGGTAGCCCAGCTCGCTGAGCCACCGGGGGGCGCGGGAGCCACGGCCGCTGGCGTCTACCACCAGATCGGCATCAATCACGTCGGGTTTGCCCTCGGCGTCGCTCACCCGCGCGCCGGTGACCCTCCGTCGTCCCCGCGCTGCCATCAGGCCGGCCACGGAGTGGCCATCGAGCACGCGGACATTAGGCAGTCCGAAGACGCGCTCGCGCACGTAGCCCTCCAGGAACGGCCGGCTCGCGAGCAGCGCGGGCAGGCCGGCGTGGCGCTGCTTGAGCTGATGGCCGGAGAGCTGCCACCGCCCGTCGGCGAGCACATCACAGCACACGGCCCCTGCGGCGGTCAGTTCGGCGGTGAAGCCGGGGAGCAGCTCGTCGAGTATCTCTCTGCCCCTGGGGTGCAGGCCATGCAGATGACGGCCGTGCGGCACTCCCTTGCGATGCTGTCCGGCTGGTGGCAGTGCATCCCGCTCGACAATCGTTACCTGGTTGCAGAACTCCGCCAGAACCCGCGCGGTCAGCAGCCCAGCCAAACTCGCGCCGAAAACGATCGCGTGATCACAGGTCTCGCGCATCCCAAATCACTCCTCAGCCGGCACCAGCTCCGTGCGCCGCCCGCCTATCAGAGGGCGAATCCAATCTGTCCAGCTCCGAAACCCCTGCGCAACTCGGTGCATGCTGCTCTGACAACCGCAAGACCCGACGGCGTCTGCAGGGTGTCCCGTGTGAGGCCGCTTTGCGAGAATGCTCACTGGGCGGGTCTTACGGGACGTCCCTCGCGGGTCTCACGGCCTGGGGGTTCCCGTAGAAGGTTCCGTTACGGCCGGTCCGGGGCGCCGCGTGGTGATTCGGTTCTGGCGGTGCGGGTAGCGCCCGTTGAGCTGGTCCGCACCCGAAGCGAGAGGAGATCGCCGTGACTATTGCTGTCACCACCCCGACCGGCCGCGTCGGATCGCACGCCGTACGGATGCTGTGCCAGGCCGGCGTCCGTCCCCGCCTGCTGCTCCGCAACCCCGACCGCCTCGACGCCGAGGTGCGTGATCAGGTCGAGCTGGCCGTCGGTGACCAGCGCGACGCCGGCTACGTGGCCGAAGCGACCCGCGGCGTCGCGGCGATCTACTGGGTACACCCGGACGACTGGTCGCTGCCCGACCCCGACGCCGACGCCGAACGCACCGGGGAAGGCCTGGCCGCCGCGATGCGGCAGAACCGGATCGCCCGCGTGGTGTTCCAGAGCAGTATCGGCGCCGAGAGGCGCTGCGGCGCGGGCTTCGTCGACGGCCTGGCCCGGGTCGAGCAGCGGCTCGACGCCGCGCGCGAGGAGACCGGTACCGCGTTGCTGCATTTGCGTTGCGGCTTGTTCATGACGAATCTGCTCATGGACCTCGACGGGCTGCGGGCCGGACGGCTGACCACCATCCGGCCGCTGGATGATCCGATGCCGTGGGTCGACCCCCGCGACATCGCCACCGTGGCCACGGCGCGCCTACTCGCCGACGACTGGACCGGCCTGGCAGGTGCAGGCGGTGCACGGCCCGGCCGACCTGACCTGGACCGAGGCCGCCGCGGCGCTGTCGACCGCGACCGGCGTGCCGATCAAAGCGCAGCAGATCACCGGCGACGAGCAGCGCGCCGCCCTGCGCGACGCGGGCATGAGCGAGGTCGCCGTCGAGGGGATCGTCGGCATGAACATCGGCAAGCGCGAGGGGTTCACCCCGGAGCAGCCGCGCTCGCTGATGACGACGACGCCGGGCACCCTGGCGGGCTGGGCGATCACCCACCTGCGGCCAGCGCTGGGACGTACTTGGATGACAGGTCACTTATCCTTCGAGCAGGCCGAGCTCGCGGGATCGGGTGACTGCCTGGCTGCGTGAGGAGGCTTCCAGCTTCCGGTAGATAGACATCGCTTGGGACTTGATGGTGTTCGGTGACAGGAACATCTCGGCACCGATCTCGGGGAATGACAGGTGCGTGGCGAGCAGCGGCAGAACGCGCAGCTCGGCGGCGGTCAGGGCCGACGCTCCGGGGATGGTGGAGTCGCGCTCGCTGGCCAGCCGGGCCCGAAGCGCCCGGGCCTCGTCGGCTAGGGTGCCCAGAGCGGGCCGTCGCCGGAGCACTTCATCGATTTCCCGCATGAGCGTCTTGGCGCCGGCGATGTCGGCGAGCCCGAGGTGGGCACGGGCCAGTTCGATCCGGGCCTGAACGGCGAGGTGGGGGATCGCGTAGGTCAGGGTCGGCCGGACCCGCTGCGCATTAACCAGGTGCTGGCGCGCAGCCGGGATGTCTCCGCGGTGCACGGCGGCGCGGGCTAGCACGGCGCAGGCCAGGGCGCCCTCGAACTTGGCCCTGCGCAAGACAGCGCCTGCTTCGTCGGCCAGGATCTCGGCGCGGCTCCACTGCCCGCGCGCCATCGCCAGCAGCGATCGTTCGCCTAGCGCGACCGCGACAGTTTCGGGCGTGCTCATTTCCTCTCGGACGCTCAGCACTGTTTCAAAACATGCGTCGCCGCCTTCGAGATCCCCGGACAGAACCCGGGCAAGCCCCTGGAACAGCGCAGGTGCGGACTCCATGATGTGCTCCTGCGCGAACCTCCGCGCGGCCTCATCGGCGTCCGCGCGCATCTGCTCGACACCCCGGCGGCACGAAATCGCCCGCAGCAGGGCGGCCCACGCCTGGGCGTGACGGTCACCCGGCTGGGCCGCGTCCCCGTATTGCCAGCAATCGAGCGCATCAGCCCACCGCTCGGCCTCCGCTGCCCGCCCCATCTGCGTGGCGAGGAACCAGGCGAGCACGGTAACCATCGGCCGCCTTTCCATCGCGCCCCGGTCCTGTAGCCACCCGAGCCACCCCTCGACGGTCGTGACCCGTGCCTGCCGGTAGGCCACCAGCCACCGCTGCTCGATCAGCCGGGCGGAAATGTCGATATCCGCGGCGGCCATCGAATGCTCCAGTGCCTCCTCGGGCATGCCGTTGCGCTCGAACCACTGCGCCGCTCGCCGGTGAAGAACCCGGACCAGGGCGGGTTCCTGGCGGCGCAGTTCGGCTAGGAGCATGTCGCGGAACAGGTGGTGGTACCGGTACCACTGCCCCCGGCGGTCCAGCGGCACCAGCAGCAGGTTGGACCGGGCCAGCTCGGCCAGCGCCGCAGCAGACCCGGGCACTTCCAGTACCGTCTCGCACAGCGACCCGGACATCCGCTGCAGCACTGCGGTCCGGGTCAGGAACACCCGCTGCCGCTCCGAGATCCGCGCCAGGAACTCGGCCTCCATGTACTCGCTGACCAGCCGGTCATCACCGCCGAAGGACACCGCCGCCGTCCCGAGCGAGCCGCCGTCGCGCAGGTACAGCGCCGCCAGGTACAGCCCGACCGGCCACCCCTCGGTCCGCCGATGCAACTCCGCGACCACATCGGTACCCAGCTCCAGGCCCGCGTCGCGCAGCAGGGCAGCCGCCTCGACGCAGGTCAGCGACAGGTCAGCCGGGCCGATCTCCAGGATTCGGCCCTCGGCGCGCAGCCGCGCGACCCGCAGCGGCGGCTCGGCCCGCCCGGCCAGCACCAGCCGCGACCCGGCCGGCACGTGATCGGCCAGCACCGACAGCGCGGCCCGGCATTCGGTGTTGTGCAGCAGCTGCACGTCATCGAGCACCAGCACGACCGGCACGGTCATCGACGCGAAGGCCGACCCCAGCCGGGGCACCACCGAGCCGGGCACCGAGCTGCCAGGAGAGGCCAGCGCGTCGAACACCTGCCCGCCGACCGGCTCGACGGTATCGAGCGCTTCGGCAACGTAGGTGAGCAAGACCTTGGGATCGTTGTCCCGCTCGTCGAGCGAGACCCAGGCGAAGGCCGCGCCGTCGCGCTCGGCCCACTGCGCCAGCAGGGTCGTCTTCCCGTAGCCCGACGGCGCGACCACCGAGACGATGCGGCGCGGATCCTCGGCCGCCAGGCGGTCCAGCAGCAGCGCACGGCGAATAGTCCCCGGCCGGACCAGCGGGCGCAGCAGCTTCGATACGGTCAGGTCGAACGGCGACCCGCCCGCTTGGTGCGTCCGGACAGGCCGCTCACGCACGCCGGTGTCGCTCATGGCCCCAATCAGCATCAGAACAGTCAGCTATCACATGCTGATACCAAGCCTCGGATCAGGTCAACCGCGGCAAATCGGTACGGCAGCCACCGGCAGATTAATTCACTTTCCGTTCACCCTGTAGCTGCGTGCCGGACAAACCGGGATCGCGCCTGCCCGTCTAGGTGTGCCCGCGGGAGGAGCCCTTGAAGCGGCCAGGTAGGCAGCCGCTGCCAGGCGCGGCTGGTCAGTGAACGGCGCTACCCGTTGAGGATCTGCTCCCTCAGGATGTCTGCGTGCCCGCCGTGCTGGGCGAGTTCGCGCAGTACGTGGAAGTACACCCAGCGCAGCGGGAGCGGGCCGCGCCAGTAGCCGTAGACCGTGTCGTCCAGCCCCAGCGATGACGTCGCACGCCGTGATGACTCGCATGCCTCGCGGTGTGCTTGCTGGACGCTGGCGATGGTGTCGTCGTCATGGAGAATGAACGACTCGTCCGAGGTCGCGGGGATACCGATCTCAGCACGTGACCGGCATGTGACAGCTTCGTCAAACCAGACCTTCTCAAGGAAGGTCGCGTGCTTCACCAGGCCCAGCAATGTGGTCCGGGAAGGCACCAGCGACTGGCGCGCCTGATCCTCCGTCAGCCCGTCCAGGCAGCGATTGAGTTCACCGCGGTGCTCGTCGAGGAACGCCTCGAACTGGGCACGGGCTGGCTGATTGATGACATCCTCAGCGAACGTCCCTGGAAACGAGGGCATAAGCGAAGCATTTCAAGAGCGCCGCGCGCGAGCAAACTCCCGCTCACGGCTTCGAGATCATCGAGCCAGGAGTTGTCCGGACGGCCAACTGGCGGCGTGCTCATCGCCAGCCTGGCCACGACGCAGGCGCGCGTCACCTTATCCGGCCAGAAGCACCACGGTCCGTTCGGACAAAAAGATTTTTCAATTTTCCGAACGGGCCGTGGTTAACCGGCCTGAGCTAGCGGTCCGGCTCGGAGGGGTGCCACACCTGGACGGTCAGCGTGCTGTTGCGGTGTACCCGCTCACCAGGGGCTGGCCGCTGGCCGACGACGAGGCCGTCAACCGGCATCGGGTGCGGCGTCAGCCGGATCGGGGCCACGTGCAGGCCGAGCGCCGGCCACCTCCATGCACGCGCGGTAGAACAGGCCCGTGACATCCGGCACGACCACCCGGGAAGGCGGATCCGCATACGGCTTCAGCGATTCCTCATCCGCCGTGGACCACCCCGGGCCCAGGCTGACATCAGGCCCCGACGGCCCCCGCCCGGGCGGGGCCAGGCCCTCCCCCGGCCGCGCGAAACCGATCTGCTGGTCATACCAGGCCCGGGCGGCCGGGTCGGCCAGGACGCCCGCTGCCTCGTCGACCACCTGCCGCGCCCGCTCCGCCGCCGGCAGAACCTCCGGCGGGGCCCCCGCCAGCGCGGCCGGCTGGAGCACGGCCCTTCTCTCCTCCCACGCCGTCCGGATGTCCTCCGTCGGCGCGTCGGGCAGCACCCCAAGCACGTCATACCACGTGATCCCGCTTATCATCGGTCACTCCCATCTCGGGGCCGGCGCGGCCAAGGCCCATCATGCACGACCAGCCCGGCCCGCTAGGTTGTTCGGCTAGGTTCAGGCGTCGCGGCGCTCGAGCAGGTAGGCGGCCGCCGCCAGCGGTAGCCGGCAGAGCCCGGCCAGGAACAAACGGCCTGACGATCACGCCGTTGTGCGGGAACCGGCCACTGTCGACTACGCAGGAGGGGTGCTTTGACTTCCGGGTCCCGGCGCGCCGTCTTGCCCGCCGCCCGGCTCCCTGCGGCGCCGGCGGCGGTCCGCCCAGGCCTGCAGCCTGGCGTCGTGGAACCAGCGCCCGAACAACTGGCCGCCGTAGACGACCCAGCCGACGCCGATCAGCCACGATTGCACGATCAGGAACGTGCCCAGCGCGCCGTAGCTGACCGCATTCCTGGCGATCAGCGGCTCGAAGACCAGGCCGGAGAAGGCCCGCAGGCCAGCCAGGCCCACTATCGTCGCCGCCGCGCCCGGCATCGCCGCTAGATAGCTCACCCGGCCGCCGAGCAGGAAGCGCAGCCCCCACCAGAAGAAGGCGATGCCGAGCACCACCGCCACCGCCACCCGGCCCGCCGTCTCGGCCGGCCCGCCGTGCGTCACCGAGCCGACCGTGGCCGCCGCAAGGATGTAGGCGATGAGGGCGACGACCCACACTGCCTGACGCCAGATCTTGTGCCACGGCCCGGCGGGGAGGCCCCAGATTCTCTCGAACCCGGCCTGCACGCTGCCCGCGAACGCCACCCCGGAGACGGCCAGGACCACGGCACTGAAGAGGCCGGTCGTGCCCAGCACCCGGGCCGGCGCCGAGAACAGCCGTATCACCGAGCCGGCAGCCGAGCCGGTCAGGCCCATGCCGTAGACCACCCACGCCCCGAGGCCGGGGTGCGGGGCGGGGTCGGCGGCGGCAACGACGATGAGAGCCGGGATCACGGTGAGGATGGCCAGGGCAGCGAAGCCCAGGGCCCGTTGCATGAGTTCGAACTCCTTGGCGGTCCGGTAAAGGTCCTTGAACCGCAGGTCGCGGCCGCCTGGCGGGCCGCGCCTTGGACCACGACGGCCGCCACTCCGGCAACGTGATCGTCGCGTCATCACGAGCTCGTTCCTCTGATGGTGAGCAGCACCTCGCTCTCCCGGCTCTAGGGTAATGAAGCGGACCTGGCGGCCGGACGGGCCGTCACCCCTGGTGCCCTGGTGCGAATGGCGACTTTGACGCGCGAAGGCCGGCAGCGTCACATGTAACGGCGCGCTGCGGGCCCGGCCGTTCCGCACGGGATCGCGCGGAACGGCCGGGCCCGCAGTGGTCTTGCGGGCTGAGCCTGGCGCCCTGTTACGCCTGCACGGCGAGCACTTCGCCGGCGGCGGGATGGGGCACCGAGACCTCGACCGCAGTGCCGCGGTGCGTGGTCACCAGCTGGTACGCCACATGCGCGCCGTTCAGGGTGACCGAGTGCACCGTCGCGCCCGCGGCCAGCACCGTGCCGATGGTCAGGGCCAAGCCCTGCGCGCCGGTGACCTCGGTGCGGTAGGCGGCGCCATGGCGGCTGGCGGTCTCGCCCAGCGTGCTGGTGCCTACGTGCAGGTTGCCGACCGACATGGACGGCCAGGAGGACGGGACTTCGGGGACGACGGCGACCGAGCGGGCCGGCGCGTCGGGGGTGACGCCCAGCAGATCGTTGACCACGGTCCACAGCAGGCCGTAGCCGGACCAGGCCTGCATCACGTTGGCCCGGCTGGTGAACGCCTCGAACGGGTTGTACTGGGCGCTGGCAGCCAGTTCCGGCAGCGAGCCAGGCATCTCGACGGTGAGCTGGCTGGCGATCTTGTCCATGTCGGTGACGGCCTGGGGCAGGCGGCCGTAGTTGGCCTCACCCACGGCCAGGGCGCCGGTGTTGACCAAGTAGCAGCTCTGGCCGCTGGTGCCGCTGGGGCCGCCCACGCCGTCCACATACAGGCCGCACGACCCGGTGAAGGTGGGTGTCTCGAGCTGGCCGAGCGCGGCGTTGGCGTTGGCGACCGGGGCGATGTCCTGCTCCATCGGGGCGACGCTGGTCCACCAGCGCTGCTGGAGTTGCTGGCCCGCCGCGGTGCAGTCGGCGCCCGCTCCGGCGGCCGTGCACATCGAGTCCGCGTACAGGTGCTGGCTGGAGATCCACCACTGGCCGAACGCCTTGAGCATGGCCTGCTCCCGCTGGGCGGCCCAGCTGGCGGTGGAGGTGTCGTTCATGGCTACGGCCATGTCGTGCAGCGCGGCCAGGGCCTGGATGGTCTCGGAAGCGACATCCAGTGCCTCTCCGCCGAGCGAGGGGTTCTCCACGATGCCGTCGCCCACCGGCCACAGGTGGTCGGGACCCGTGGCCAGGCTGGCCAGGTAGTGCTCCCCCTCGTCGATGAACTTGTAGTTGTCGGTCAGGACCGCGTTGTCTCCCGACCACCGCCAGGCCAGGTCGGCGGCGATGGCGAACTGGGCGGTTTCGTTGATGTCCCCGGGATCGGAGTTGTCGCCGAAGTAGACCGCGCCGGTGGAGGTCACCTCGTGCACCACCTTGCCGGTGCTGCCGTTTTCGATCTGCGACACCGTGCGCATGGCGTTCAGCCAGTTGGCGGCCGTCTGCCATTGTCCGCTGACGGCCAGGCCATAGCTGCTGTAGGCGCCGTCGGTGCCGAAGAACTCGGCGTAGTCGGGGTAGGCGGCGTCGATGGCCGACAGCTGCGGCACGGTCGCCAGCGGGGCCGGGTACACCGTGCCCGCCTTGACGTCCCTGATGGCGGCGTCGGCGATCGTCCGGTTCAGGTCGGCCAGGTTGAGCTTGCTCCACAGCAGCGCCTGCTGGACGCCGGAGTCCGGGACCTGCAGGTTGGTCTGGGCGGCCACGCCGTCCCGTTCGGCGATCTTGCTCTGCAGCAGCCCGGCCGGGTTGGCCAGGGCGGCCTGCAACGCCTGGCTGGCGTTAGCCGACCCGTTCTGCGAGCCGGACACCCCCAGCCACAGCGTGCGCCCGGCCGCCGGGACGGACAGGTTCCAGGTCAGCTGGCCGCCTTCGCCCTTGGTGCCGAATACGGCCTGGTCGCTGGCCGAGGTGGGCCCCCAGTCACCGGATCCGGTGGCGGTGCTGGACGGTGTGGTGGCCGCCCCTACCTCGGCGTACCACGGAGTCTGCTCCTGGTTGAACTTGATGACGCCGCCCGACGCCGAGACGGTGTTCTGGTGGTTGAACTGATCCCAGGTAGGCGTGGTCGATCCCCAGGGATAGGTCGCGCTCACCTCACTGTGCGCGTCGGCAGTCACGGTCACGGTGGCGGCACTCCCGTTCACCGGGACCAGGGTGAGGCCGAACAGCACCGCCGACAGCCCGTCCGGGGCGAATTCGGTGAGGGTAGGCTGCAGGCCGTCGGTGACCGGGAAGGTGAGCCGGACGAAACCGGGCCCGCTGGTATAGGTGCTGGCCGAAGCCAGCCAGCTTCCCGACAGCCCGAACCACAGCCCGTCGAGCAGCTTGACCGGCGGTGTGAATACCCCGCCCATCTGGCCGGTGGTGTGCCAACCGATCGGCGGGAACGTGCCGTCCTCCACCCCGACCACGTAGGCCTCGGTGCCCGCCGCCACGAACCGGCGTTCGGACAGCTGTGAGGTGGCGCTGATGGTCGGGGCCGCGCCCGCCCCAGGGACAGCCGATACCGCGGCGGCCGGGGTGCCTCCCGCTGACCGCTGGGCGCTGCCCGCGGTCTGCACCGTCTGCGCGCCGGCGCTCGTCGTACCCGCCCACACCAGGCCGATCGCGGCCGAGGCCGCAACCGCCAGGAATGTGCGCATAGACCATCTGGCCATGACGTTCCTCTCCACTGCGCCGCGACATCGGACGCCGACGGAGCCTGCGTGAGCGGGAACCGCCGACACGCCGACGTGAACTACCCAGGCAGTCCAGCGTTAAACGCGTATCCCAACAGAAATACACATTTCCCAGCAAAGCCGCGATCTTACTTCTCGAGCAGGCCGGTGGCGAGGAACGCCCGGTGGTAGATCTCCCGGACGACCTGCTGCTTGCGGGCGTTGTACTGCATGACGTGCTCGCCGCTCGCATTGGCCGCGGCGGAGAGTTGTCGAACGAAACGATCTCGGCTCGGCTCGGCATCCGTGCAGTTTATTCGGGCCCCGGCGACCGGAAATAAAGTCGTGAGGCTCCTCATTATGAGAGGTATCAACGTTAGGTTCGTCAATGTGAGACGGGTCAGCGTCGGTGCACGGCAGAAAGGCCACTGATGATTACGCCTGAGCAGGTTGGTGAACGGTACCTCACCGTCCATCACCGGATGTTCCGGGCCGTCAACGACGAGATGAATGGATGCGGCCTGTCGATGGCCCGCACCAAGGTGCTCCGGCGGCTCCACGAGCAGGGGCCGACCAGGCAGAACGTGCTGGCAACCGATCTCGGGCTGTCTCCGCACTCCATCACCGACATCGTCGACGGGCTGGAGCGCCTGGGCATGGCCGAGCGCCGGCCGGATCCTACCGATCGCCGGGCCAAGCTCGTCGCGATCACCGACGCGGGCGAGGCCGGCCTGGACGTGGCGAACGCTACGCGGGAGCGGCTGCTCAAGCAGATCTTCGGTGCGCTGAGCGAGACGGACCGGGAGACCCTCTTCCGCCTGCTCGACGGCCTGGATGAGGCGGCCCAGAGGCTGATCTCGGCACCGGCCACGCCGGACGTACCGGCGGCGGTCTCGGCATGATCGCCGCATCCCGTCACACCATCACGGCCAGTACCAGTCACATTTCTCACCGGGGGTACAGCTCGTTATGTCATCCGTCACAGCCGTCGCCGGCCGTCAGCGTCCCGCGGAAGCCGACCATCGGTGGCTGATCCTGGTCATCGTGGCCATCGCCCAGCTCATGGTGGTGCTGGACTCTACCGTCGTGAACATCGCCCTGCCGTCGGCGCAGCGCGCCCTGGGCTTCCCGAATAGTGACCGGCAGTGGGTGGTGACCGCCTACGCGCTGGCGTTCGGCAGCCTGCTGCTGGTCGGCGGCCGACTGGGCGACATGTTCAGCCGCAAGCGGGTCTTCATCACCGGTCTGGCCGGGTTCGCGCTCTCATCGGCGCTCGGCGGTGCCGCCACGTCGTTCGAAATGCTCGTGGCCGCCCGGACCCTGCAGGGCGCATTCGGCGCTATTCTCGCGCCTGCCGCCCTGGGCACGTTGGTCAGCACCTTCCGTGACCCGCGCGAGCGCGGCCGGGCGTTCGGTGTCTTCGGATCCGTCGCGGGTGGCGGCGGTGCCGTGGGCCTCATCCTCGGCGGCGTCCTGACCCAGTACTTCTCCTGGCGCTGGACCTTGTACGTCAACCTGGTCTTCGCCGCGATCGCCATCGCCGGCGCCCTGACCTACATGCGGACCAACAAGCCGGACACCCGTCCGCGGATGGACTGGTGGGGCGCCGTGCTGGCCTCGGCCGGGCTGTTCGCACTCGTCTTCGGGTTCTCGCACGCCGAACTGGCCGGCTGGACTGCGCCCCTGACCATCGGCTCGCTGGTCGGCGGGGTGATCCTGCTGGCCGCATTCGCGTTCGCGGAGAGCCGGGTCAGCCAGCCCCTGCTGCCGCTGCGGGTCATCCTCGACCGCGCCAGGGGCGGCTCCTACATCTCGGTCGGGCTGACCGGGATCGCGGTCTTCGGCGTCTTCTTGTTCCTGACGTTCTACCTGCAGACGATCAAGGGCTACAGCCCGGTGACCAGCGGGCTGGCCTTCCTGCCGATGATCGCTTGCATCCTGCTGTCCTCGAACACCTCCAGCATCGTGCTGCTGCCGCGGGTCGGGCCACGGGCCCTGATCGTGACCGGCATGCTGCTCGGCACCGGGGCGATGGCCTACCTGACCCAGCTCACCGTGACCTCCAGCTACGCGGTCAGCGTCGTGCCGGCCCTGGTGGCCCTGGGCCTGGGCTTCGGCATGATCTTCTCCCCCGCCATCAACACCGCCACCGCCGGAGTCGCCCGGCGTGACTCAGGAGTGGCGTCGGCGCTGGTCAACACCATGCAGCAGGTGGGCGGTTCGATCGGGACCGCGGCCTTGAGCACGATCGCGCTCACGGCGACGGCTACCTACCTCACCGCGCACCACGCCGGGCCGCTGGCCCCGGCCACGGCCGCGGTGCACGGCTACGGCGTGGCGTTCTCGGTCTCCGCGGCGCTGTTCGGCGTCGGCGCGCTGCTGGCGGTTCTGCTGATACCGTCCCGGCGCAGGCTGGAGGAGCTGCGGAACATGGAGCCGACGGCCGACGCCGCGCCGGCGGCCAGCCCCGCCCTGACCGACAGCCCCGCCCTGACGGACAGCGTCGCCGGGGATGGTGCCCAGGGCTAGGCGCCGCATGCGGCTCAGCTGGGCAATTCGATCGGTCCGATGTCGTCGAACACGTCCCCGGGTCCAGGGTTGCCGGGGTGGGTCCGGCCGCCCAGGTGGTGGATGATCCCCCAGACCGCGTTCAGCGAGGTCTGGACCGCTCCCTCGGCCCACGCGGGTGTCCAGGAGACGTCGTCTCCGGCGATGAAGATGCCCCGCTGTTCCGGCGGCGTGCGATCCTGCATGAAATGGGCATACATGCGCTGGTTGTACCGGTAGTGCCCGGGCAGCGCGCCCTTGAACGCGCCCAGGAAGTACCGGTCGGCCTCCCAGGACACGGTGATCGGGTCGCTGATGATGTGGCTGGCGATGTCTACATCGGGATAGATCTTGTGCAGGGCGTTGAGCGCGAGCCGGACCCGGCGGTCGACCGGCTCGGGCAGCATCTTCAGCGCGTCGCTCATCCAGGAGTACGTCAGGCAGATCACGCCCGGCTGGCCAGGGCCGTTATCGAACAGGTAGGTGCTCCGGGTCAGCCGGTCGGTCAGCGTCATGCTCATGACGTCGCGGCCGGTACGTGGATCTTTATCCTTCCAGAACGGCCGGTCGACCAGCACGAAGGTCTTGGATGACTGCATGTAACGGGTGCGATCAAGGGCGGCCCATATCTTCTGGGAGAACAGCGACTCCTCGCATTCGATCTGCGTGGTGAGCAGCCAGTTCTGGCAGGTGATCAGCACCGCCGGGTACCGGCGGCACTCGCCCCAGGCGTCGGTGACCGCGAGCTGGCCGTCGGGGTCGCGCGCGAGCTTCGCGACGCCGGCCTTGGGCGCGCCGGAGTGCAGCGAGGCCAGCGAGGTACCGGCCGGCCAGTGGGCGAGCCCGGGCGCGCGATGGCGCCAGATCCCGCGGGGAACCTGCTCGGCGCCGCCGACCACCAGGCGCTGGTCCCGGTCGCAGTTGGTCATCACGACGCGGAAGATCTCCAGCATGGAGTTCGGATAGTCCGAGTCCCAGCCTCCGGTGCCGAACCCGACGTGGCCGAAGATCTCGCGGTGGTGAAACGACAGCGAGGAGAACGCCTTCGAGCTCGCCACGAAGTCATAGAACGTTCGGTCATCCCAGCGGAGGACCAGATCGTTCCACAACGACTTGAGCGCGGGGACGTCGCGCGCCCGGATCGCGTCCTGGATGGCGGTGCAGCGCACCTCCTCCAGGGCCTGCGCCCATGCGTCAGCGACCTCGGTGAACAGCGGCGGGAGGTCCTCCAGCGTGCGCGCGTAAAGCGTGACGCCCTCCAGATCGATGACCGTGCTGCCGGCCGCCTCGGTCAGCGGGTTGGGGAACGGCCGGGTCTGCAGGCCCAGCATGTCCACGTAGTGGTAGAAGCACGTCGACGAGACCGGGAAACGCATCCCGCCCAGGTCCGCGACCATGCCCTGGGCTCCCTCGAACGCCTGCGAACGCAACCGCCCGCCCAGCCGCGACGCCTCGTAGACCACCGGCTTGATACCGAGCTTCATCAGCTCGTACGCAGCGACAAGCCCGGAGATGCCAGCGCCGACGACGGCAACCTCGTCGCCGTGACGTTCGGCCGGGATCGAGCCCAGGCCGGCCGGGTGCGCGATCCAGTCGTCGAACGGGAACGGGAAATCCGGGCCGAAGATCGTAACCGGGCCTTTCCCGCCCTGGGGTCCATCGCGGCCACGTTCGTTCACCATCGAGAGCGCCTAACGCCGGCGGCGGGTACCTGCTACGCGCGAGGATACGCAGGACCGCGCCATACATTCAACGCAGATGCGGGACTCAGCCGCGTCAGGTTACCGACACGGTCATCTTGCCGCCGGCCAGGCCTGATTCCATCACCTTGTGCGCCTCGATGATGTCATCGAAGCCGAACACCCTCGCGGGCTTGGCTTGGTAGGGGCCATTTTCGGCCTTGCTGATCATCTCGGTGAGCGGGATCTCGGTCAGCGGGAACTCACTCGTGCCGAGCACGAACGCGCTGCCGTAGAAACTGAACTGCACGCCGCTCGGCAAGTCGGCGATCGGGTTGAACCCGGTCACCGGCTCGAGGCCGCCGAGAAAGCCGAGCTGGCACACCCGGCCGCGCGGGCGCACGACGCGTAGCGAGTCGCGTAGCACACGGTTCCCGACCAGATCGAAGACGCAGTCAACCAGGCCGAACTGCTGGTCGGCCAGCCGGCCGTCATCGATCAGGACGATCTTGGCGCCGATTCGTTCGAGCAGGGCAGTACGGTCCGGCCTTCGGGTCGTCGCGATCACGGTGGCCCCCTGCTCGGCGGCGACGTTCACCGCGGCCTGGCCAAGCGCCGAGGTGGCACCCCGGATCAGGACGGTCTGACCGGGTCGCAGGTCAAGGTTCTGGCGCAGCCCGGCCCACGCGGTCGCGTACACCTCGGGCAGGGCGGCGAGGTCGGTCCACGGCAGCGATGTGCTGACCTCGACCACGTTGCTGGCCGGTACGGTGACAAGCTCGGCATAGCTGCCGTTACGAGTCCTTCCCATGCCGCCGAGGATGGCGACCACCGCGGTTCCCTCAGCCAGCCGGCCGCTCGGGTCGGTCACCACGGTGCCCGCGCACTCGATGCCGGTTACCTGGGCCACCTCGCCCATGGCTCCGCTGCGCATGTACGCCTCGGCGTGGTTCAGCCCGAACGCCCTTACTGCGATCAGCACCTCGTCAGGCGCGGGCACGGGATCGGGTAGCTCGGTGACGGTGAGCACCTCGGGGCCGCCATAGGAGCTGATGATAATGGCTTTCATCTTCTGCCTTCTTTCTTGAGTGATCGTTCATCTATTGAGGCGTAGAAGAGGCCGCCAGGCGGCGGCCGAGGTTCCTACATCAAGCCAGCGAAGGCGTTATCGACGATGATCCGCAGCACCTCCTCGTCAGGGTTCGCCTTGCCGACCACCATCATGCCCGAGGCCGTCGCGACCAGGCCTTTGGCGACCGCGGTCACGTTGACCGACGCCGGGATCTCGCCGAGGTCGATGGCCGTCCGCAACGCGTCGGTGAAGCAGTGCTCGATCCGCGCCATGTGGCCGCGCACGACGGCGGCCACCTCGGGGTCGACCGCCGCGTTCTCGATCGCGCTGTTGATGAGCAGGCAACCCTGACGTCCCTCCGGGCTCAGCAGGTCGCGCACGAGTCCGTCGAAGTACGCCCTGATCTGTGCCACGGACGCGCCAGGTTCCCCGAGATCGCCAAGTTTCTGCGGCACGACCAGCCTGGAGTACCGGTCGAGCGATCCCATCAGCAGGGCGTGCTTGCCGCCGGGGAAGGCCGAATAGAGGCTGCCGGGTTTCACGCCGGTCGCGCGAACCAGGTCGTCCACGGACGTGGCACGGTAGCCGCGCTCCCAGAACTGCCGCATGGCCGACTCGAGAACGTCGTCAGGTTCGAACTCCCGCGGCCGGGCCATGACAGCGACAATACGCGAACGATCGTTCAAGAACAAGCCCAGGACGACCAGGTTCAGAACTCACCGATCACGAGTCGCCACACTTAGTTAGGAGTTCTTAGCTGGCGATGGCTACGTGGCGGTGCACGGTGGCCGGGTCGGTGAGCGTGGCGAGCATGCAGGCGGCCAGGTCGGCGCGGGAGACGGTGAATCCGTGCGGCAGGTTGCGGTCGATCGCGGTGCGGTAGGCGCCCGTGGCGGCTTTGTCGTTCAGCGCGGGCGGGCGGAAGATCGTCCACTCCAGGTCGCTGTCCCGGATCTCGTCCTCGCCGCGGCGCATGTCGGCGCTGACGTGGCGCAGGAACGTGCGCCTGACCACCGGCTTGACCAGGTAGCGCATATAGGGGCTTTCGCCTTCGTCGGCGACGATGGAGCCGCTGACCTGCAGGAACCGCCGGGCACCGGTTTTGTCCATGGCCGCGATGATGCTGTGCACGCTGTCCTGGACGACGGTGGTGGGGCCGGTGCCGCGCGGGCCTACCGCGGAGATGACGGCGTCCGCGCCCTCGATGGCCGGGGCGATGGATGCGGGGTCCATGACGTCGGCGGTGACGGTCCGCAGCCGGGGATGAGCCGGCAGGGCCAGGCGGGCGGGATCGCGGACGACCGCGGTGACCTCGTGGCCAGCCGCGAGCGCCTGGCTGGTCAGGTACGTTCCGGTGGCGCCCGTCGCGCCGAGGATAGTGAGTTTCATCGTGTTCGCCTCTCCGGGTGCCGTTGTCTTCCGGTACATTTATTTCGGAAGTCATGCAATACGGAGATCATATCATATGGAATCGATACTGCCGGGCGCGGGGCCGCATCAGGGGCGGCTGAACCGCGCGATCAAGGAGTCGCTGCGGGAGCTGGGTGCCCAGCTGTCGCGGCTCAACCACAGCGTCGGCACGCGCCTCGATCTCAAGGACGCTGACCTGGAGTGCCTTGACCTCATCGCCCGGTACGGCCCGCTCAGCCCGAGCGCCCTGGCTCGTCGCGCCGGGCTGCACCCCGCCACCATGACCGGCATCCTCGACCGGCTCGAACGCGGTGGCTGGATCGATCGCGGCCGTGACCCCGTCGACCGCCGCGGCGTCGTCGTCCAGGCGGCCCGAGGCCGCGGAGCGGAGATCCTCCGCCTCTACCTCGTCGACTCCGGCATGAACACCGCGATCGACCAGATCTGCGCCGAGTACGACGACCAGGATCTCCAGCTGCTGGCTGGCTTCCTGCGGCGCACGGCTGACGCCGCCCAGACCGCCGCCGAAAGGCTCGCCGCCAGCTGAGCCTGCCCCACCGGTCCCATGCACCCATCCAGGCCATTACCGACCACCAGTTCGGGCAGCTTAACATTTTACCGGGGAGCATTCGGGCTTAAGGGTGAGTTTAGGGGTCTATGGTGCACAAACCTCTCCCGCAAGCCCATATCCTCCCAGATAATCCCGGAGCCGAGCGCACCACCGGACGCACTGGCAGCATGGCTCGCACCGGCACCATGGCGAGCGTCCAGGCGGCCTGGCGAGCTGCCACTTGCTAGGAGACCCGGAGGCCCGCCCGGCGGGGGGCGGGCATCCGGGTTTTCGGAGCCTGGCGCCGTCCGGCGCTTGCTAGGCGTCTCGTACGAACTGGTAGGTAAGGAAGGTGAGGCCGTCACCGACGGTCTTGGTGTCGACGAGGCGCAGGGGTTTCTTGTCGCTGGTCTCGCCGAACAGGCGCTCGCCGGCCCCGAGCACGACCGGGTAGACGAACAGCCGCAGCTCGTCAACCAGATCGTGCTCGATCAGCGTGCGCCCTAGCTGATAGCTGGCGTAGACGACGATGTCCCCGTCTAGCTCCTGCTTCAGCTTGCTGACCTCGCTGACCACGTCGCCCCTCAGGACCGTCACGTTGCTCCACTTGGGCTCCTGGAGAGTCGAGGACACGACGTACTTGGGCAGGCCGTTCAGCCTGTCCGCCCACTCGCCGCTCTTGGGTAGCCACCGCTCGGCGAACCACTCGTCGCTGCGCCGGCCCAGCAGCAGGGCCTCGGTGCCCAGTGCCTCCTCGAACTCGACCTTGGCCCACTCTTCGAGGTCCTTTCCGCCGAACTGGCCGAACCAGCCGCCCAGCCTGAAGCCCTCCAGCCCGTCCGGGTCCTGGACGATTCCGTCGAACGAGACGTTCGTGCTGATCACGATCTTTCCCATGGTGGTTCTCCTGTCCACTCCGAAGTCGGTTTCAGTCGTCGACGATGAAGGCGCCGCGGTGCCGGGAAAGTGGGCGCGCGCCAGCCGCCCAGTTCGCCGCTCGGGCGGCGTCTATACACGATGGAAGTTCGGCACGGTGAGGGAAGAAGGTGACGCGAGGATGGCAGCCGACCTGATCGCCAGGGCGCGGGCCGGGGACGGTGACGCGTTCCGGGAGCTGACCGAGCCGCACCTTCGGGAGCTGCAGGTGCACTGCTACCGGATGCTCGGATCCTTCCAGGATGCGGAGGACGCCCTCCAGAACACCCTGCTGACCGCCTGGCAAGGCCTGGGCGGGTTCGAGGGGCGCGCCTCGCTGCGCACCTGGCTGTACCGGATCGCCACCAACCGGTGCCTCGACGCGCGCCGCGCGGCCAGCCGGCGTCCGGCTAAGGAGTGGGATGTGTCTGGGGTGGAATGGCCCGAACCGACCCGGCTCGGCGAGGTCGTATGGCTGCAGCCGTTCCCCGACGCCCTCCTGGAGGGTGCGATCGACGTGCCGCCCGGCCCGGAGGCCCGCTACGAGCAGGTCGAAGCCATCTCCCTGGCCTTCGTGACCGCCCTGCAGGTGCTGCCGCCCCGCCAGCTCGCCGTGCTCATCTTGCGCGACGTCCTCGGATTCCACGCCAGCGAGGTGGCCGGCATGCTGGACTCGACCGTCGAGTCGGTCAACAGCGCCCTCAAGCGGGCCCGCGCCAGCCTGCAGCGCCAGCAGCCGCCGCCCGCAGGCCGCGAACCGCCGCCCGCCGGCGGCTCACCCGCCGAGGATGCGCTCGTGGCGAAGTTCGTCCGCGCCTGGGAGTCCGCCGATCTCGATGCGCTGGTGGCCCTGCTGACCGACGACGTCTTCATGTCGATGCCGCCGATGCCCTTCGAGTACGAGGGCCGGGACGTCGTGGTTCGCTTCTGCGCCGGGCTGTTCGGCGCGGGCCGCAGGTTCGACCTCGTGCCGACGCGAGCCAACGGCCAGCCGGCGTTCGGGGCCTACTTGCGCGCCCCTGGCGGCATGCGCCACGGGACCGGCCTCTACGTTCTCACCCTCACCGGCGACCGGATCTGCGCCATGACCCGGTTCGACAACAGCGCGCTCCCCTGGTTCGGGCTGCCGCGATCGCTCCCGAGCCGATAGCCAGCCCGCGACCCAGGACTTCGGCGTGCGGACGGCAGCGGTCCGTCGCCGGACCGCTGCCGTTCAGGTCGGGACCGCTACTTCTTCCCTTTCTTGGCCTTCTTGGCCTTCTTGCTCTTCTTGGCCACGCCTATCACCTCGTTCCCACTCGGACGGTCAACGATATGTTGACCGGAAGACGTCAACGTATCATTGACCGGCGTCGGTTGTCGATACGCTGTGACAATGGCCACGAAGAGTCTCCTGCGGCGGATCACCGCGGCGCTCGGCGCCCTGGACATCGCCGACGGGCCGACGAGCCGGCTCGACGCCGCCCGGCGGCTGCGAGAAGCGGCAGAGGAGCTGGAGGCCGCCCAGATCGACGCCGCCCGCAAGGCCGGCGTCACGTGGAACGAGATCGGCGCGTGCTACGGACTGACCAAACAGGGTGCCCAGCAACGCTTCCGGACTGCGCGCCGCCAGGCCCAGGCCGCTTCTGCGCCGCCCGAAAGTGATGATCAGGCGGCTGGGCCAGCAGCGCGCGGCGAAGGCCAGGGACCAGCGTTACGGTCCGCGCGGCGCGAGCGCGCTTCGCCGGATCCGGCCAGGAGGGCCAGCCGTGAGCATGCCGGTCTTTAGTCCGGCTCGTCGTAGCGGACGGGGGTCGAGTAGCGCGGGTCCTCGTGGCTGGCCCAGTAGCGGCGCCGCCGCACCCGGGTCCGTCCTGGCCGTCATGCGCTGGCCGGCGTGGCGGGTTCGGCTAGCTCGACGCCGATGACGCGCGCCACGCGATCGAGGTCGACGTCGCAGGCCAGGAGCGTCGCCTTATACCGCCAGGCGACGGCGGCGATCATGCAGTCGGTCAGTCCGCGAGGCGTGATGCCGGCCTGCCGGCAGCGGCGGTAGATACGTGCGGCGCTCTCGAAGTCGGCGGCCGCGTCGAAGGGATACAGGTGAAATCGCAGCAGAAGGCGACGCAGGTCTGCCTCCCGGGCGTCGCTGCGCGCTCCGGCCAGGACCTCCATGATCACCGGCTCGGTGACGGCGATCGGGCCCTCGGCGGCGATCAGTTCCGACAGGCGACAATCGACAGCGCTTCCGGTGGCCCGGTCGTATTCGACCCAGGCGGAAGTGTCCGCGAGGATCACGAGGCTCCCCGCGGGTGTGTGTCGGCCGGGGGCTCATCGATGGCGTGCGCGCCCCGCATCGCCAGCGCCTCCTCCCGGGTCATGGGCTGCCCGGCCAGGTGCCGCAGGGCCAGTTCGACGGCCTCGGTCTTGGTCCGCAGGCCATAACGGTCCATGACCACCTGGAGGTAGGTGTCCTCGATCTCGATATTCGTGCGCACTCTGCTCATACACCTACTTTACACCTTACGTGTATGATAGGTGTAGCACGCCCCTCACGAGGAGCGGGGCGCGTCCCCCAGGCTCTCGTGCCGCCAGTCCTGGCCGAATTCGGCGTCGTGCAGCCTGCGGAGCTGGTGGGCGTAATGGTCCAGCCGATCGGCGGCGCGCTGCATCTCGTGAAAGTCCTCGCCGTGCTCGCGGGCGGCCGTCTTCTCCTCGCCCCGCTTACGCACGATGCCCAGCTCTTCCCGGCTCAGCTCAGCGACCTTGTCCAGCGTCTCTTCCAGATTCATGACGTCCTCTTCTGCGTGACCGCGGATAGCCGCGCGCCGGTCTGGGCGGTAGATCAGTGGTGGTGACGATGGCGCTCTTCCTCAAGATCCCGCTCGTGGTCCTCCTGCCGCCGGTCCCGCACTTCCTCGCCGTGCTCGTCTACCCGCAGCCGGCGTTCGAGCTGCTCGGCGCGGCGCTGTTCCTTGGGGGTCGCGTGCCCCTCTTCCTCTTGCTGGTGCAGCGACTCAAGCTCACTTTCGAGGGCGTCATCGCGGGGCCGGGGCGGCTCGTAGGGGTCAGACATGCGGGACCTCCAACAGTCGGCTGGTGCAAAAGACCGATGCAGGCAGGCTAACTGATCCGTTCCCGGATGCCCTTCGCAGGGCTGGCCGCCTGCGGGCTTCCTCAGCACGCAGACACCCGGGCCGCGTGAGCGGTGACGGGCGGGGGGAACCACGGACCGTTCGGCCAAAAGATTTTTCAAATTATCCCGAACGGCCGTGGTGCTACGGCCTGAGCCGGTGCGTGCGGACCGGGTACGGGGCGCGTCAGGCGTCGCGGGTCATCATCCGCCAGGCGCCGAGGCCGGACCAGCCGACGATCCAGCCGGCGATCACCGAGATCATGGCCCAGGTCGGCATCGGCGGGAAGCCGATGGCTCCGCGTCCGCCGAGCAGGATCCCGCCGCCCCCGCCTTGGCCTGGGCCTGACGCGGCGGCCAGCGCGGCCGGGCGCAACTGGTCCATCGCGACGCCGATGATGAGCCGCTGGCCGTCGATGAAGTAGGGGAGCTGCGCATGGGCCAGCAGCGGGGTGACGATGATCTCGAACGCGATCAGCACGATGACCGTGGTCGTGCGCTGGCCGGTGAGCGCGCCGAAGCCGAGGCCGACCAGGAACGCGATCCCGACGTCGAGCTCGAGCCACAGCCCGATCTTGACCATCTCATTGTCCGCCGGGGTCGAGTCGCTGAGCTCGGCGGCGGTGTAGTCGCTGTAGTAGGACGCGATGTGCTGGTCGATCGCCGAGCGGACCTGCGCGGCGGTCGCAGTGGTCCCAGGGCCGCCAGGCATGTCGGGGAGGAATCCGTTGATCTCCTGCTGGGGATGCGCCAGCATGAAGGTCTGCAGCCCGGCCTGGTCGAGATTGTTAGGCGCGGTCACGCCGTAGAAGCTGGCCGTCGTGGGGTTCGGAGGGCTTTCGTAGCTCGTGACCAGGCAGTTCATCAGGAAGGCCAGGGCCACGAGCGGGACCGTGATGGCCAGGCCGGCCGGGATGCGGGCCAGGTAGAGGGCCAGCCGGGACCGGCCGGTGATGACCAGGTGGCGGAACATGCCGTCGGACAGGTCGGTCGTCCCGGCCGCCGCGCCGAGAGCCGCCGCGGCGATGAACCCGAACTCGTCGAGCAGGTTGGTCGCGCCGGAGAACTGGCCGCGGGCTGCCGGCCAGCCCGTAGCTGTGCGGATCGACCGCGTGGAACAGCAGCCGGAGACCGTAGAACAGGACCGTCGGGACGATGATCAGCACCACCATGGTGATCATCAGGCCGCGGCGCTTGCGGATCTCCAGGTTCTTGGTGGTGATGAGATCCCAGGTGGGTATCCAGGGGACTGCCCTCGGCATCCTGCGCCGGCCGGGCTCGGGCGCTTCGGATCGTCCCTCGGACAGCGAGGGCTCGGTCGCGGTCACGATGCTTCTCCCAGTCGGCTCGTCACGGACAAGAACCAGTCCTCCAGGGACGTCTGGACCTCCCGCAGGCCGTATACGTCGATATCCGCGCGGACCAGCCGCCGGTTGAGGTCGGCGACGGCCTCGCGCGACGCCCCCGCGGGCAGGGTGACGGTCAGCCCGGTGTGGGCCATCGCCGTGCCCGCGGCGATGCCAGCCTGGTCGATGAGCTGTTTGGCCCGGGCGGGTTCGGCGCAGTCGACCTGAACGACCAGGGCACCCGCGCCGCGGATCAGTTCGTCGATCGGGCCCTGGCGGATCACCCGGCCGTGGTCGACGATGGCCACCGCGTCACAGGTGCGCTCTACCTCGTCCAGCAGGTGCGACGACAAGCACCACGGTGCGGCCCTCGTCGGCCAGGCTGGCGATCATCGCCCGCATCTCGGCATGCCCGCCGGGTCGAGCCCGTTCATCGGCTCGTCCAGGATGAGCAGTTCGGGGTCGGCGAGCAGGCACGCGGCCACGCCCAGGCGCTGGCGCATGCCCATCGAGTACGTGGCGACCTTGTCCTCGGCGCGGTCGACCAGGCCGACCCTGGCCAGCGACGGCGCGATCCGGTCGTCCGCGTCGCCGCCCCGCGCCGCGGCCAGCAGGCGCAGGTTCTCCCGTCCGGTCAGGTGCTGGTGGAAGCGCGGCTCGTCGACGATCGCTCCGACCCGGGCCAGGGCCCGGCGGCGCTCGGCCGGGACCGGGATGCCGAGCAGCGACATCGTGCCGGCATTGGCTCTGGTCAGGCCGAGCAAGGTGCGGATCAGGGTGGTCTTGCCCGCGCCGTTCGGGCCCAGGTAGCCGAAGGCGGACCCGCGCGGGACGAGCAGCTCCACGTCGTCGACGGCGACGTTGCTGCCGAACCGCTTGGTCAGGCCATGGGTCTGCACCGCCCATCCCCCTTTGGGTTCGTCGGACGGGACCGTGGCGCGGGGCGGCCGCGAGGGGGCGGTCGCTGGCGCGGTGATGCGCTCCTCGGGCGGCGGTCCGGCCGACGGCGGCGCTGGACGACCGGAGGGCCAGGGCGGTTCCGGCCGGTGGCCACCGGAGCGCCGCCCGCTGGTGACGCGGGTCGCGCCGTAGCCCAGGGCGGCGATCACCAGGACCGCGAGGATGAGCACCCCGCCGCCGAAGGCGTGATGCGGCGACGACCCGGCGGCGAGCGCAATGGCGTGCATGGCAGCTATCGTGGCCGACGCGGCGGTCCGCCGTCATCGGGCTCGCGGGCGAGATGCGCGTCATCCCCGGGAATGACGGGTGGTCATCCAGCCAGGTCGGTCACGCCGCGGTGACGATCCCGGATTCGTAGGCGAGGATGACGAGCTGGGTCCGGTCGCGCGCCCCGAGCTTGGTCAAGATCCTGCTCACGTGCGTCTTGACGGTCGGCAGGCTCACGCTCAGCGTCCCGGCTAGCTCGGTGTTGGACAGGCCCCGGGCGACCAGGGCCAGCACCTCGCGCTCGCGTTCGGTGAGTTCGGCCAGGTCGGGGGGCCGCTCTCGGCGGCGCCGGGGCGCGGTGGGCGAAATGCGCGATGAGCCGGCGCGTCACGCTCGGAGCCAGCAGCGCCTCGCCGGCGGCGACAGTGCGGATCGCGCTCAGCAGCTCCTCCAGCGGGCGGCTCTTCAGCGCGAAGCCGCTCGCTCCGGCCCGCAGTGCCTCGAAGACGTACTCGTCCAGGTCGAACGTCGTGAGGATGAGCACCCGGGGCACGCCCGCGCCCTGGCCGGCGGTGATCTGCCGGGTGGCCTCGATCCCGTCCATCACCGGCATCCGGACGTCCATCACGACGACGTCCGGCCCGAGGCGCGCCGCGATCTGGACGGCCTGGCGGCCGTCGGCCGCCTCGCCGACGACCTCCAGGTCGTCCTCCGCGTCGATCAGCGAGGAGAACGCGGTGCGGAGCAGCGCCTGGTCGTCGACGACCAGGACCCTGGTCGTCACAACGCCCCTTCGATCGGGATCTCGGCGATCACCCGGAAGCCGCGATCGGCACCCGGCCCGGCGGCGAGCCGGCCGCCGAACGCGCCGATCCGCTCGCGCATCCCGACGATCCCGTGGCCGGTGCCCGGGCTGGCCTGACGCCCTTCGCCCTCGCGGGCTGGGCCGTTGCCGGCTGGGCCGCCGTCGAGGGCTGGGCCGCCGTCGTCGGCGACCTCGAGGCGGACGTGATTCGCCGAGACGGCGAGGTCGATCGCTGCGCGGGCACCGGGGGCGTGCTTGACCACGTTGGTGAGCGCCTCCTGGATGACGCGGTAGACCGACAGCTCGAGCGCCGGGGAGAGCTGGCGATCGGCTCCCGACATCTGCAGGTCCACCGGCGTCCCCGAGGCCCGCACGGCCGCTACCAGCGCCTCGACGTCGGCGAGCCCCGGGGCGGGCGCGAGCGGGGCCGTTCCGGCCTCCTCCTCGCGGAGCAGGCCGAGCACCACCCGCAGCTCGTCCTGGGCGGTCCGGCCGATCGTCTCGATGGATTCGAGCGCGGCGCTCGCCTCCTCCGGGCGTTTGGCCGCGAGACGCCGGCCGACCCCGGCCTGGACGGTAATGACCGCGAGGGTGTGGGCGACGACGTCGTGCAGCTCGCGGGCGATGCGCACGCGCTCCTCCCGGACGTCCTGCCGGGCGCGTTCGGCCTCGGCGGCTCGCTCGCGCTCCGCCTGCTCAGCAAGTCCAGCCAGGTAGCGCCGCCGGGCCGCGACGCTGTCGCCGATGAACCAGGCCGCAGCCACCGGCACGAGGCCCGCCACCGCCTCGCCGGCGGGCGATGCGGTCCGGACCGCGAGCGCGGCGTACAGCAGCGCTGCGCCAAGCGCCGCCGCCGTCGCCGCGGCCGCGAGGACCGACCAGCGTCTGGGCAGCTGCGAGGCCACGAAGTACACCGCGAGCCCGAGCATGAGGCCGAACGGCAACGGGGCGTTACCCGCGGCCGTGACCACTCCCGTCGCAACCGCCGCGGCGGCGAGCACGGGCAACGGCCACCGTCGCAGCAGCACGATCGGGCCGCACACCAAGAGGGCAAGGACAATTCCGTTGTGCGGCGCGTGGGAATAGGGCCCGGCCGCCAGGGCCAGCATCGCCAGTCCCGCGCCCGCGGCGAGCACGACCGAGGCCGACCACTGGCGCTCGCTGAGGGCCGCGAGAGGGTGCCCCCGGGACGGATCCCCGGCCAGATGATTCCTAGCCACAGCACTGACCGTAACGTCAGTATCCGCCCAGCGCATCAGCCTGGAGAACGACGGCGCGTACATCGCTGGCCGGCGTCGGGCGAGTCGCACGCGCGCCAAGACGATGAGCGCCCAGTTTGAGCCTGGCACCCTGGAGTGCCCGCAGAAAGATGGTTAGCCTGTCAGGGCGGACGTTTCGGCTTCATCGCCTAGATCAAACGGAGGCAGCGCATGGGTACGATCACGACGGCTGATGGTACGGAGATCTTTTACAAGGACTGGGGTTCGGGTCAGCCGATGGTGTTCAGTCACGGGTGGCCGCTGTCGGCTGATGACTGGGATACCCAGATGCTGTTCTTCTTGGGGCAGGGGTACCGGGTGATCGCTCATGACCGGCGCGCGCACGGCCGCTCGACGCAGACCAGCGGCGGTCATGACATGGACCATTACGCCGATGACCTGGCCGCGGTGACCGCGCACCTGGACCTGCGGGACGCGATCCATGTCGGGCATTCCACCGGCGGCGGGGAGGTGGCCCGGTACATCGGCCGGCACGGGGAGAGCCGGGTGGCGCGGGCGGTGCTGATCAGCTCGGTGCCGCCGCTGATGGTGCAGACCCCGGCCAATCCCGGCGGGCTGCCCAAGAGCGTCTTTGATGACCTGCAGGCCCAGCTGGCCGCGAACCGGTCGGTGTTCTACCGGGCGCTGCCCGCCGGGCCGTTCTACGGGTTCAACCGGCCCGGGGTCACCCCGGTGGAGGCGATCATCGAGAACTGGTGGCGGCAGGGCATGATGGGCGGCGCCAAGGGGCAATACGACGGGATCGTGGCCTTCTCCCAGACCGACTTCACCGCGGACCTGAAGAAGATCTCGGTGCCGGTCCTGGTCATGCACGGCGACGATGACCAGATCGTGCCCTACGCCGACTCCGGGCCGCTGACCGCCAAGCTCGTCCAGAACGGCACGCTGAAGACCTACCACGGCTTCCCCCACGGCATGCCCACCACCCAGGCCGCCACCATCAACGCCGACCTGCTCGCCTGGCTGAACACCTGACCGACCCGGCCCAGGGCCGGGTTTCCTGACCGGCTAGGTCCGGGTCGGGCCGGCCCGCCAGGTCAGGGAGGCTGCGCCTGGCGAGCGCCATTGGCGTCACGGTCACCGGCCCGGGCGGGCCTGCTTCCGGCCCGCCGCCGGGCGGCGAACAGGGCGACGACCTCGCCGACGGCTGGCTCCCTGGTGCCCGGTTCGGGTATAGGCAGGTGAGCCTGGATCTGATAGCGGTTGCGGCGGCCGTCTTTCTGCGTGATCACGTAGCCGGCCTTGGCGAGGTCGGTGATGATGCCGTGGGCGCGGCGCTCGGTGATGCCCAGGCTGGCCGCGATGTCGCGCAGTCTCGCGTCCGGGTCGCGGGCGATGTGCAGCAGGACCCGGGCGTGGTTGGTTAGGAAGCCCCACTCCGTCATGCAGTTAATCTACTACATTTGTTTCTTGAAAAACATTGCTTGTTACAGGTTGCAAACGTAGCCTGTGGGCAGGCAGCCTCAGCAAGGAGAAGTACATGAAGGCGATCGTCCAGGACAGCTACGGCTCGGCGGATGCGCTCGAGCTCCGGGACATCGGCCAGCCCGAGATCGCCGGCGACGAGATGCTGGTCCGCGTGCATGCGGCTGGCGTGGACCGGGGCGTGTGGCACCTCATGACCGGCCTGCCGTACCCGATACGCATGGCGGGCTAGGCGCTTCCGCGGAGACATCTCGCACCATCGAAGGCATCCGCGGCCTTTCAGGTCAGGGCTAGGCAATCGCCAGGGCGTGGTTGACACCGCGCATTGATGCGGGTGACGAGGCTCCGAGATACTCGCCGAGCTCGTCCTGGCCCAGCTGCCCCGGGGCTGACCGGGTGGCTCAGCTCCGGCCTCGGCGCTCAGCCAGCCAGGACAGGGCGACGAATACCGGGGCCGCGAGCCCGAGCAGGAGCGCCGTACCGGTGAGCGCGCTCTCCAGGAAACCGGAGCCGACCCGGGCGACGCCGAAGTAGTAGGCGACGATGACCGTCATCAGCAGCAGGTACCCGCCAATGACGGTGCTGGCAATCTGCCAGGCCAGCGCGGCCCGGCCGGTGCGCTGGCCCGGGCTGGGCGGCGTGGCGGGCCCCTTGCCCAGCGGCGTGGCGGGTGCCCTGTCCGGCGGCGTGGCCGGGGCCTGCTCTGGCTGCTCGCCCTGGCCCGGGGGTGGCTCCGCGCCGGACCGAGACCCGCGTGGCCGGTACAGGCGGCGCAGGCCGAAGCCGAGCGCCGTCATGAGGATCAGGTAACCGGCGGACATCGGGATCAGGGCCTGGCGGTCCGCCGTAGTCAGCGCGAGGATACCGTCCGGTGCCATGGCAGGTTCAGGCCCGGAGCAGGAAGTGCCAGCCGCGGATGAAGAAGTGCCAGCCGATCCACAGCCACAACGCGAACAGCGCCCACCGCCCGAAGGGATAGCGCATGATCACGCGGAAGACGTCGCTGAGGCTGGGGACGCCGGTCACCCGGGCCAGGGCGAGGCCCTCCCAGGTGAACAAGGCGCCGAACAGGACCAGCCAGACCAGATAGCCGATGAGCGGATGCCGTGCCATGCCAACCTCCCGGCGGTCGCTCTCATTGTGCCGCACGGGGACGGCCGCTGGCCGCGCCGCCGGTGTCGTCCCGCCGGCAGTCTGGGTCAACTGGGGCACGCACCACGATCCGTTCGGTAAAAGAGACCGGAGCCGCGGGGGACCGCGGCTCCGGTCGGTAGGGACAGAGAGCTAGTTCGCGACGATGCCCGCGGGCGCGGCGCCGGAGGGCAGCGAGGCCGGCGAGGTGGCCAGCTCGGTCACGTTGCCGCCGTTGACGGCGAACACGCCGACCTTGGCGATCCGGTTCTCATCGACGAACAGGTAACGGCCGTCGGGGCTGAGCCGGGCGTCGACCGCCCCGACCCCGCCGGTCTGCCCGACTGGGGTGCTGCCCAGCAGGGTCAGCGTGCCGTCTGGGGCGATCTGGTAGCGGGAGATCTCGCCGGATCCGGTGTTCACGGTGAACAGGAACTGGCCGTCATGGGTGATCTCCACCCAGCACGGAGCCGTCTGCTTATCCGGGAACGGGGAGTCGCCGATCGAGGTCAGCGTCCCGTCGCCGGAGTCGGCGAGGGCCGAGACCGTGCCGGTGCCCGCGCCGACGTTGTGAGCGTTGGACACGAACAGCTGGCCGGGGTCGGTCGGGCGGAACTCGCTGCCGAACGGGCCCAGGCCCTGCGCCGGGAACGGCGAGCCAGGCGCCGCGGTCAGGCGCCCGCCGAAGCCGACGGTGAAGCTGGCGACCTGGGAGGTCCCGACCAGGGTGCCCACCAGCTTGCTGCCGTCGCCGTTGAACAGCACGTCACCGGGCTGGGCGGTGGCGGACAGCGCGACGGTGGAGCCCGGGATGGGCCGCAGCTGACCGAAGAGGCCGAGCCGGAAACCGGTGAAGTTGCTGCCCGACGGCCCGGCGTTGGCCACGTACACCAGGCCGCGGTGGACCGCGATGCTGACCGGCAGGACGCCGCCGGAGGAGACGACGCCGTGGCGGACCAGGCTGAGGGAGCCGCCGAAACCGATGCGCAGCACCGAGATCTGGTTGCTGCCCGCGTCGACGGCGATGAGGAACCGGCCGTCCGGCGTGATCTGGATCGCGCCCTGCGAGGCCAGCCCGGCGCCGGTGCCGGCCCCGCCCGCCACGAACGGGGATCCGGCCCCGGGGGTCAGCGTGCCGTCCGCGTGCCGGTCAAACGCCCCGATCGTGTTGGTCCCCTTCGTGTTGTCATTGACGTACACATGACCCACCACCGGGGAGGCGGAGCCTGAAGTGGAGGCGGAGGCGGAGGCGGGGATGGCCACGGCTGCGGCCGCCGCCAAGCCGAGCACCAGGGCACCCGACCTGCCGTGCTTAAGGAAGTGCGTTGCTTCTCGCTGTACATTTGTGGCGCGGGCGGCTGGCCGTCGGCGCCGACGTGACACGAAGCTCATCTACTGCCTTCCTTCCGGAGAAAGCCGGATCCGGTCGGCGGCGCATCGCCGCCACAGGGGTTGTCATGCTTTATTCGTTGGTGGCGGCGGTTGGTATTGGTTTTACGTGGGGAATCCGGGTGACGCTCAGATTCCGGGCCGGGGCTATAGGGTGATCGTCGTGATACTGGTAACTGGAGCGACCGGGCGGGTCGGCTACCACCTGATGGAGGCGCTGGCCGACGCGCGCGCCGACGTCACGGCGATGGTGCGGGTCGACGCCAAGGCCGACGACCTGCCGGGGACGCCGCAGCACGTGGTGGCGACGTTCGACGACCCGCCGCCGGCCGAGGTGCTGCGCGGCTTCGACCGGGTCTTCCTGCTGAGCCCGGCGATCGAGGAGCAGGCCGAACTCGAGACGGTGTTCATCGACGCGCTGGTGGCCGCGGGCCACGGCCCGCACGTGGTCAAGGTCGCGGCGGACGGCTTCGCCGATCCGGGCTGCGAGGTCCGGTTCATGGTCAGCCACCGGCAGATCGCCGCGCACCTGGACGCGACCGGCCTGCCGGCCACCTACCTGGCCCCGGCGCTGTACATGGAGGACCTGCTGGCCTTCGCGGGCCCCATGCGCGAGTCGGCGGAGATCTCCGTGCCGGCCGGGCACGGGCGGGTCGGGTTCGTGGCGGCTAGCGACGTGGCCGCGGTCGCGGCCCAGGTGCTGACCAGCCCGGGCCACGAGGGCGCGGTGTATACGCCGACCGGGCCGGAGGCGCTGCGGTTCAAGGACGTCGCGGAGCGGATCTCGGCCGTGTTCGCGCGGGAAGTTGACTACACCGACCAGCCGCCTGACCGTGCGCTCCAGCAACTGCTGGCCAGCGGGGTCAGCGCGTGGCAGGCGGACGGGAACCTGGAGCTGTTCGACTGGATCCGGCAGGGCGGCGCGGACACGGTGACGGCCGCGGTACGCGAGGTGACCGGCGCCGATCCGCAGCCGGTGCAGGACTGGCTCGAGGAGTCGCGCGCGGACTTCGAGGTCCCGCCGCTGGACCTGCCCCGGTCGGTGTTCTGAGCTCAGGACCGGACCAGGCGGGCGATCGCCTCGGAGGCTTCCTTGACCTTGTCGGTGGCCTCCGGGCCGCCCTCCTCGATGGCCTGCGCGACGCAGTGCCCGAGGTGGTCTTCGACCAGGCCGAGCGCGACGGCCTGCAGCGCCCGGGTCACCGCGGAGACCTGGGTCAGGATGTCGATGCAGTAGGTGTCGTTCTCGACCATGCGCTGGAGCCCGCGCACCTGACCTTCGATGCGACGCAGCCGCTTGAGGTAAGCATCTTTGTCCTGCGTATACCCGCGCATGATCCAACTGTAGGCGATGGAATCGATAACCTCACGGTATGCGCGACGAGACGATCACCGCCTTCCTCGACCAGCTCGCGGCCCGGGTGCCCGCTCCGGGCGGCGGCGCGACCGCCGCCCTGCACGCCGCGCAGTCCGCGGCCCTGCTGGCCATGGTGGCCCGCTACAGCGACGCCGCCAAGTACGACGCCGGCCTGATGGACCACGTGATTACCGAGGCCGACGGGATCAGGAACGACGCCCTGACGCTGGCCGAGCGGGACGCCGCCGCGTTCGGGGCGGTGGCCGGCGCCTACGCGCTGCCCAAGGACACCGACGAAGAAAAAGCAACCCGCTCGGGCAGGATCGCGGAAGCGCTGGCCGAGGCGGCCCGGCCGCCCGCCGACGTGGTCCGCCTGGCGCTGCTCCTGGTCAGCCTGGCCGAGGAGCTGCGCCCGGCCGGCAACCGCAACGTGATCACCGACGTGGCCGCGGCGGCCGAGGCGGCCCGGGCGGCGGCGATCACGGCCCAGGTCAACATCGAGGTCAACCTGCGCGGGCTGAAGGATCCCCTCGTCCTGGACGAGCTGGCGGCCATGGCCGAGGTCACCGACGACGTGGTGGCCCGCGCCGACCGGGTGGTGGCCGCGGTGCGCGAGGAGATCAGCCGGTGACCGTGCTGTCCGGACGGGAGCTCGCGGCCGAGATCCGGGCCGGGACGGCGGCCGCGGCGGCCGAGCTCGCGGCCGCGCACCACCCGCCGCGGCTATCCGTGGTCACGGCCACCGACGACGAGGCCAGCGCGTGGTACGTCCGGTCGATCGCCTCGGCGGCGGCCAAGGCCGGGATCGGCTGCGAGGTCGAGGACCTCGGCGCGCGGGCGACCGCGGAGGGCATCGCCGCGCAGCTGAGCGCGCTGTCCGCCGACCCGACCGTGGCCGGGATCATCCTGACCACCCCGCTGCCGGGGGGCGCCCGGCTGGCCGAACTGGCCGCCGCCATCGACCCGGCCAAGGACGTGGACGGGGCCAACCCGGTCTCGCTCGGCCGGCTGATGACCGGGCTGCCGGCCTTCGCGCCGGCCACCGCCGAGGCCGTGCTCCGGCTCCTGGACCATCACCACGTGGAGCTGGAAGGGCGGCACGCGGTGGTGGTGGGGCGTTCGGCGGTGGTGGGCAAGCCGGTGGCGCACCTGCTGCTGGACCGCAACGCCACGGTCACCATCGCGCACTCGCGCACCCGGGACCTGACCGCGATCACCAGGCAGGCCGACGTGCTCGTGGTGGCCGCGGGCCGCGCCCGTCTGATCGGCCCGGATCACGTGACGCCGGGCGCCACCGTCATCGACGTCGGCACCAACGCCACCCCGGACGGCGGGCTGGCCGGGGACGTCGACCCCACGGTGGCCGACGTCGCGGCGCTCAGCCCGGTGCCGGGCGGCGTCGGGCCGGTGACCACCGCGGTGCTGCTCCGGCACGTTACCGACGCCGGCGGCGCGTCACGCGGGCGGTAGGGCACGCACCAGGGTCCGTTCGGATAAAAAAGATCCTTCTACCGAACGGGCCGTGGCGTGGCGCGGCCGTCCAGGTCGTTCGCGGTGCCGTCGTCGGCCGCCGAGAGCAGGGCCAGGAACGGGCCGACCCGGAGTCCCTCCTGAGCCGAGTGCCGGAACAGGCTGTCGTGGTTCACGGTGTACTTGGTGCGCCGGCCGGCCCGGGTCCGGGTCAGGTAGCCGGCGCTCTCGAGGTCGGCCACGATGGCCTGGACCGTGCGCTCGGTCAGCCCGACGGCGGTGCTGATGTCCCGGATCCGGGCTTCGGGGTCGCGGGCGATCTCGACCAGGACGTGCCCGTGCCCGGTCAGGAGGGTCCAGGTACCCCCGTTCTCGGCAGAGTCATTCATGCCACCTGATCATATACTCGCGAGAGGATTGTCGCGAGTATATACGCGTGAATTTTTTCTCGCGTTTCTCTTGACAGGTGTGTGCTTTAGCACCGATCCTGATAGCGCGATCGGGTCACCGGTCCGGGTCATGGGAGGTGACGCAGATGCGTGAGGACAGCTTCCCCGTCGAGCTGGTCCGGGGCGTGCCGCTGGTGACGGCCCCCGAGGAGATCGACATCACGAACGCCGCCGGGCTGCGCGCGGCCCTGCTTGAAGCGGCCGGGCTGGAGGCGGCCGGGCATCCGGCGTTCGTCGTCGACATGACGCGCACCCGGTTCTGCGACTCGGCGGGGATCCAGACCCTGGTCGAGGCGCACAAGCGGGCTCGGGCCGCAGGCGGCCAGGTGCTGCTGGCCATGTCCGGCGCGGGGGTGCCGCGCATCTTCGAGCTCACCGGGGTCGACCGCGTGATCCCCACTTTCGCCAGCCTGGACGACGCGCTCGCGTACACGCCCGCGGGGACCGGTCCCTTGCCGTTGCCGGACTTAGCTTTGCCGGACTTTGCTCGAGAGCGGGCTTAGCCGAGCATGCTGCGGTAGACGGCGATCAGGGCCGCCTTCTGCTCCTCGCTGAGCCGCTCGTCGGCGCGGATCGAGTCCTCAGTCGGCGGGGCGGCCTTCGGGCTGGCCTCCGTGCCGTCGCCCTCGCCCGCCGCGTCGGCGGCGACCTTGTCGATGAGGCCGGCCTGGGCCATCAGCGTCTCCGCGGACAGGTTGAGCGCGTCGGAGATCTGCTTGAGCACGCGCACCGAGGGCTGGTGCAGGCCGCGCTCGATCTGGCTGAGGTACGGATTCGACAGGTGGGTCAGCTCCGCGAGCTGGCGCAGCGACAGGTTGGCCATCCGGCGCTGGGTGCGGATGAAGGCGCCGAGCGCCTCCCGTTGGGACTCCCACGGGTCCGTCACGGCCACCTCCTGATTCTCGCAAACTATAGTACGCGGCAGCCCCGGGATTCCGGTGCTGCCGCGTGGGGATTCCTGGTCGGGTTACTTGCTGGCCTTGGGCTTGCTGTCCTCGGGCGGGGTCAGGGCCTTTATGACGTCCTCGGCGAACTTGCGCTGGCCGGCCAGCAGCTTCTCGGCGAAGTCGTACGCGTTGGCCACGACTTCCTCCGGCTTGGGCAGCTTGTCGGCGAGCGGCACGTTCATGGACGGCAGCTTGGGGGTAACGGACTGGACGGTCTCGACCCAGGACTTGATCGCCTCGACGACGGTCTCCTGGCTCTTGCGGACGGTGTTCAGGATCTCGTCCTGCACTTCCTGCTGGGTGCTCGGCATGATGTGTGTTCTCCTTTTCGGGTTCGTGTGCTAACTATACCAAGCGTCGGATTGGTATGTCAAGCGCAGTGCTTGGCATACATAGCAGGGCGCGGTTTCGTTGCCTCGGCTAACCAGCGTGAGACTCAGCTGGGACCGGATCGAGATATGCCGGTCCTAGGGGTTCGTGATACCCAGCCCTAATCTTGGGGTATCTAACGGCTAGCGGGGCGCCAACACTTGCCTCGGAGTGGGTGCGGAGGTTGACGATGCGACGCCTGTGGATGTCTGCTTTGCTTGCGCCGGTGCTGGCGCTGGCGGTACCGGCCGTGGCGATGGCCACGCCGTCGGTTCCCGCGGAGCGGACGGCACCAGCCACGGCGCAGACGACCGTGCAGTTCGGCCAGCACGGCTTGTCGGTCAGGCAGCTGCAGCGTCGGCTGGCCGCGCTGAAGTACTACCCGGGCGCCATCGACGGCAGGTTCAGCACCAACACGCTGGAGGCCGTCTGGGCGTTCCAGGAGGTGCAGGGGCTGCCGGGTGAGGACTTCGTGAGCGCCGCGATGCAGCGGGCGCTGAACCACCCGCGGGCGCCGCGCGTCCTCGACCGGGCCGCCGGGCCCAACCGGATCGAGGTCAACCTGCACACCGAGGTCCTCGTCCTGTACCGCCACAACCGGATCCAGCTGATCAGCCACGTCTCCTCCGGCGGCGGGTACTACTACTGCTCGCCGGGTGGCGGGTGCGGCGTGGCCATCACGCCGACCGGCAACTACACGACACGCGTGTTCCTGCCCGGCTGGGTGGTGGTGCCGCTCGGCGAGATGTACAACCCGGTGTTCTTCATCGGCACCGCGTTCGCCATCCACGGCGACACCGACGTGCCGCTGGCGCCCGTCTCGCACGGCTGCATCCGGATCCCCATGGATATCGCGGCCTTCTTCCACACGCTGGTGAAGGTCCCGGGCGAGCCGGTGATCATCCGCGGCTGAGCGGCCAGCTGGGTTAGCGGCCGGCCGGGTTAGCGGGCCGGTTCGGGCGCGGGCGGAGCGGCAGGTTTCGGCGCGTGGACCATGGACAGCGACCGGGACAGCTGGATGCAGCCGAGGGCGATCGCGATCACGGCGACGATCTCGATGACCAGCAGCCAGCCGCCGGTCCGTATGTCCTCGTTGAAGATGGTCACCCCGTACGCGGAGCTGATCAGCGCGTCGCCCAGGGTGAGCGGCGGCTGGACGGCGACCAGCGACCCGGCTTGCAGGCCGTTCTGCAGCAGGAACAGCGCGCCGACCCCGGCCACGGCGGTCGCGTACAGCTGCCACGTGCCGAAGAACGCCCCGGCGCCGCGCGGCAGGGCCGACACCGCGCTCTTCATCAGTGCCGCGGTGAGCGCGTAGCCACAGGCGGCCGCGAGCCCGAGCGCCGCTCCCCGCGTGTTGCCCCGGGTCCGGACGCCCACGGTGATCACGACCGCCTCGAACACACCGGTGACGATCAGCGCGATGACCCACACCTTGGTACTGGCCTGGTCCGTCCCGCCGGACGGGGCGGCGGCGGCCAGCCCCGCCCCGAGGCTGACCGTGACCAGGCCGACCGCCCACCAGGTCGCCCGGGGCAGCCGGCGTTTGTTCACCCGGCTGGCCACCAGCAGGGTGAACGGCAGCTCGATGATGAAGATGGGCTGCACCAGCGCTATCGGGCCGGTGGCCAGCGCGGTGGCCTGGCAGACCGCGGCCAGGATGACCATCCCGATCCCGGCCAGCCAGACCTTGCGCCTGATCAGGTAGCTGAACAGGGACAGGTGCAGGGCGGCAGACTGAGGAGCGGCCGCGGCGGCCGTCCGCTGCAGGACCGACGCCAGGCCGTTGAACAACGCCGTGAGCAGCGCGAACAAAACCGAGACCACCGCGGCATCCTAGCCGTATGTCGGCCCGCGCGAAACCGCGGGGTCAGCTGGCCCATGATGCGGGTTACTCGGGGTCGACGCGGAAGATACGGAGCTGGAGGGCCAGGGTGGCGTAGTAGCCGACCAGGGTGGACAGCTCAACCAGGGACTGCTCGCCCAGGGTGGCGACGGCCTGGTCGTACTGCTGGTCGTCCAGGTCGGCGGGGCCGGTCAGGGAGCGGACGACCTGGTAGGCGACCCGTTCCTGGTCGTCGGTGAAGCCGGGGTCGGCGCCCGCGCGCAGCGCCTTGATCTCGGGGTCGGTGAGCCCGGCCTCGCGGCCGATCGGCTCGTGCGAGGACCGCTCGTAGTCGCTGTTCCAGACCTGGGCGACGACCAGGATGGCCATCTCGCGGACCCGGGGGGTGAGCTGGGTGCGGAACCGGATCGCGGCGCCGAGTTCCTGGAGGGCGCGGCCGACGTCGGGCGCGTACAGCATGGCGTTGAACGGGCCGGCCAGGCCGCCGGCGCCGGTGTCGAGCAGGACGGCGCGCGGGCCCTGGCCGCGCGGGCCGCTGAGGATCTCCCGGTAC
Organism: uncultured Actinomycetes bacterium; assembly: GCA_963742795.1. Lineage (GTDB taxonomy): Bacteria > Actinomycetota > Actinomycetes > Streptosporangiales > Streptosporangiaceae > Palsa-504. The sequence goes on along the minus strand of CAVUNL010000009.1, from coordinate 81,660 downwards.
AGGCCGACCTGTTCCGGTGTCATCGTGTCGGATGACAGGGCAGCAAGACGCATCGGGCCTCCTACGGAGCCGGGTGCTGGAGAGTTCGGGGGTTCCTGGCGTGCGCTAGCGCGGTAATAGCCACCACGACCAGGATGACCAGCGCGATCACCAGGGGGTAGACGATGTGCACGCGCAGCACGAGAAGAGCGCCGGCCAGGGCGCCGAGGAACATCGCGGCCACCGAGATCAGGCGGCGGGCGACGTGGGCGCCGGTCGCGCCGGCGAGCGGGCCGTCCGCGGCGATGCCGGTGATGGTCAGCGTCAGCACGGTGGTGGTCAGGTCGGGGACGGCGAGCTTGCGGGCGGTGGCGTTCTGCGCGCCCATGGTGAGCGAGAGGGACACGATCAGCGCGTAGCGCAGGCCGACGGGCATCGGGCTGGAGGTCAGCGCGGTCATGGTCACCGCCTCGGCCACGATGACGGCCTGGATCCCCGCGGTGACGCCGAGCAGGAGCTCACGGCGGCCCGCCAGGAACTGGCCAGGGCTGCCCGTCAGGGACCGGCCGATACGGCCGACGGCCAGGGCGCCCACGGCGAAGCAGCCGATCGCGGCGACCGACGCGGTCGCGGAGAACCCGTGCACGCCGGCCAGCGCGAACGCGAAGAACACCACGTTGCCGGTCATGTTGGCCACGAAGACGTGCCCGAGGACCAGGTAGCTGAACGCGTCGACCAGCCCGGTGACCACGGTCAGCGCGACTAGCAGCGGCGGCAGCAGCCCGTCCTTGGCGCCCCGGGACGGCGCGACCGTCTGCCGGGCGTCAGTCCAGAACGTGCTCGCCCACGGGTAACTGCCCACAGCACCTGATCATGCACCACGGACCGTCCGGAATGCGCGCACGGCCCGCGGATGGCCTCCTATCCGGTGGTCTGACTGCGGCAGGCCAGGGGATTGTGCTCCGTTGAGGTCACGCTTGGCCCGGCGCGCCTCGGCGGGAGAGGACGTCGATGGCCGCGGCCGCGAGTAGCACGGCGGCGACTACGACGTCGATCCACTGGCTTGATACGCCGAGGAGGTAGAGGCCGTTGTAGATGCCGCCGATGACGAGGCCGCCTAGGACGCCGTGGATGGTCTTGCCGCGGCCGCCGAACAGGCTGGTGCCGCCGATGACCGCCGCGGCCACCGCCAGCAGCACGTAGGTGTTGGAGGTCTTGATGATGTTGGTAGTCAGCGAGACCTGCCACGAGGCGAACAGCAAGCCAGCGATCCCGGAGATCAGGGCGGCGAGGACGAAGCACCAGGTCCGGATCGACGTTAGGCTGACCCCGGCTCGCCTCGCCGCCTCCGGGTTGCCGCCGATGGCGTACACGTAGCGGCCGAAGCGGGTTCGCTGCAGCAGGACCGTCGAGGCGGCGAGCACGACAAGGACGATCGGAATGATGTAGGGAACCCCCTCGATCGTCCCGAAGTGAGCCCGGTTGACGTTGCAAATGGCGACAACAGCGATTCCCGCCACCGCCATGAAGACGATCTTCAGCGCGATGAGGCTGCGCGGCGGAGTCTCCAGGCCGCTGCGGCGCTTGCGGGCGTCCCGCAGCCAGATCCCGGTGCCGGCCGCTCCGATCAGCACGGCCAGCAAGATCCAGCTGACCAGCGGGCTGAATGTCCCCCAGAAGATGTCGTAGAGGACGAGCTCGTTCTTGTACTGGGAGTTGCCGATGCCGACGAGCCCTCCGCCGAGGACGATGATCGCCACGCCCTCCAGGATCAGCAGCCCGCCGAGAGTGACGATGAACGACGGCATCTTCAGCCGGGCCACGAGCGTTCCCTGGATGGCGCCGACCGCGCAGCAGGCGAGCAACGTCACGATGATCGCCGCCCACCACGGCCAATTCGCGCCGGTCGGCTGCACAAGCTCGGCGACCACGACGCTGCCAAGCCCCATGACCAGGCCGACGGACAGGTCGATCTCTCCGAGGAGCAGGGCGAAGATCTCAGCGATCGCCAGCAGCATGTAGATGGTGCTCTGCTCGAAGAGGTTGACCAGGTTCTGCGCCGACAGGAACTTCGAGTTCGCGATCTGGAAGCCGACGGCGACCACCACGATGGCCAGGACTACGGGCAGGACACCGCTGTTGCCGCCGCGGACCCGGCCCCACCAGGCCCGGAGGTACTGGCCCAGCGACCCGGCGACGAGCTCGGGTGGGACGTCGGCCGCGGCGGCCTTGGCGTCGAGGGTCAGGTCGGCCGTCCCGGGGTCCGCCGTCGCGGTCGGGGTCTCGCCGTGGTCCGTAGTCACAGTGATTTCCTCATGCTTGTCTCCCACGCGCGGTCAGACACTGTGCGTGCCCCCGGTCCCGCGCCGTGACAGTACGTCAATGCCCACCGCGACTAGCAGCACGGCGCCCGGCAGGATGTATTGCAACGGCGTAGACAGGGTACCCAAGTTGAGCAGAGACACGCCGTAGGCGATGCCGCCGATGAGCAGGCCGCCGAGAACACCGTGGATGGCCTTACCCCGGCCGCCGAAGAGGCTGACCCCGCCGATGACGGCGGCAGCGACGGTGTACAGGACGAGCTGACCGGGGTCTGCCGTATTGGTGCTGTACTCACCGAAGAAGAAGGAACCGAGCAGGATGCCGCCGAGTCCGGCGGTCGCCGAGCACAACGCGAACGCCCAGGTGCGGATGCCGGCGAGGCTGACGCCGGCGCGGCGGGCCGCCTCGGGGTTGCCGCCGATGGCATAGAGGTAGCGGCCGAAGCGGGTTCGCCCGAGCACGAGCGTCCAGATGCCGAGCACGACGAGGACGATCGGGATCACCCACGGAACTCCCTGCACCGTCTTGAGGGCGGTTCCGCGGTTGACATTGCAGACAGCCACCACAGCTACCCCGACGAGCGCCAGCAGGGCGATTCTGATTGCTGTCACGCTCTTCGGGGGAGCCACCAGGCCTTGGCGTCGCCTCCTGGCCGCGCGCAGCCACTGGGCCGTGCCGACGGCCCCGACCAGCACCGCCAGAAGTATCCAGCTGGCAACCGGGGGGATCACCCCCTGGACCAGGTCATAGATGACGCGCTGGTTGAACTCGGACGTGTCGAGGTTCACGGAGCCGTCGGCGCCGCCGAGGACGACGATGAGGATTCCCGAGAAAAGAAGGAACCCGGCCAGGGTCACAACGAAGGACGGGATCTTGAGCCGGGCAACCAGCGTCCCCGCAAGGGAGCCGAACACGCCGCAGGAGACGAGCGCCGCCAGTATGGCTGCCCACCACGGCCAGCCTGCCCCGGGCTGTTGCACCAGCTTGAAGGCGATCACTCCGCCGATCAGCGCGACCGCGCCGACCGAGAGGTCGATCTCTGCGAGGAGCAGGACCACTGTCTCAGCTATCGCCAGCACCATGTACACGGTACTCAGCCCGAATATATACACGAGGTTGCTCGGCCGCAGGAAGGAGTGCTCGGGGGTGATGATCTGGAAGGTGACGGCGACCAACACCATGGCCAGGAGCACGGGCAGGACACCGCTGTCGCCGCTGCGGACCTTGAGCCACCAGGCCCGGAGGTACTGGCTCAGCGACTGGGCGACGAGCTCCGGTGGGACGTCGGCTGCGGCCTCGGGGGCGGCCGTGAGGTCGGCCACCGTCGTGACATCCGTCACGCCGGCCCTGGTCTCGCCGGGGTCCGCGGTCACGGGGACTTCCCGATCCGGGCCCACGGGCTCAGCCCCCGCCACTGGCGGATCGGGCAGGCTCGGAGGGCCGCCCGTTGGAGCCACCCGTCGTCATGTACTCCACCACGCTCTGCCGGTCGAAGTCCCTGGCCGGCCCCTGGGCCACCATCCGCCCCAGGTACAGCACCGCGATCCGGTCCGCTACCTCGAACACGTCGTTCAGGTTGTGGGAGATCACCATCACCGCCAGCCCGCGGTCGCGGAGCCGTTCGATCAGGGCCAGCACTGACTGGGTCTGCACCACCCCGAGGGCGGCGGTGGGCTCATCCAGCAGCACCAGCTTGGAATTCCACATTACCGCCTTGGCGACCGCCACCGACTGCCGCTGACCTCCCGACAGCGAGGCCACTGGCTGCCGGATCGAGCGCACCGTGGTCACCCGGAGGGTGCTCAGGGTCTCGGCCGCCTTCAGTTCCATCGAGTCCTCGTCGAGCAGGCCGTGGCGCAGAGTTTCCCGGCCGAGGAACATGTTCTGGACGATGTCCAGGTTGTCGGCCAGCGCCAGGTCCTGGTAGACGGTCTCGATCCCCAGCGCGGAGGCGTCCCGGGCGCTCCGAATGTGTACCGGTCGCCCCTCGAAGAAGATCTGGCCATGGTCCGGCTGGTGCACGCCGGCGATAGTGCGGGTGAGCACCGACTTCCCGGCACCGTTGTCCCCGCACAGGCCAGTCACCTGGCCCGCGGGCAGGTCCAGGTCCACCCCGTAGAGCGCCTGCACCGGCCCGAAGTGCTTGTCGATACCCCGCAGCTTCAGTAGGGGTTCCGCCCCGTCCCCGCCGCTGCTCGCGCTTTCCGGGGCCTCGTTCACCTCAGTCATCTTGAATACCCGTCAGTAGTCTTGCCCGAGGCACAACTATCTCATGAGGCCGGGATTGGCGGACCGCCTGATGGCGGGTCCGCCAATCCCGGCTGCGGGGAACCTCGACGAGGATCCGCCGAGGTTCCCCGGGTCAGCTGATCAATGGATGCCAGCCGCGCTGCAGGCGGCCTGACCCGCAATCGTGCAGATCTGCGAGGCCGTGTCGAAGCCGTCCGCGACGACTGTCGACTGCATGTTGGCCGCGGTCACCCATACCGGGGTCAGCAGGGACGCCGGCTCGGTGATGCTCGAGTTGGCCGGGTCGACCGTCGTACCGTTCAGCAGAGACGACGGCGGCGTGGCGCCGGCCAGCAGGATCGTGGCCATGGCCACGGAGTCCTGGGCCTCCTTGTAGACGGCCTTGTACACGGAGCCGCACTGGTAGCCCTGGAGGATCCAGGCCATGCCCTGGGCCGTGGCGTCCTGCCCGGTGGTCGGCACCGACTTGGGCTTGACCCCGGACGTCTTGAGGTCGGTGATCACCGCGTTGGCGAGCCCGTCATTGGCCTCGATGGTGGCGTTGATCTGCGGGTGAGAGGTGAACTCCTGCTGGAAGATGGTGCCGCCCTGGGTGTTGTCCCACTTAGGGGCGAAGTTCTCGCCAACCAGCGTGTCGCCTTGGCTGTTCTTCGTGCCCGCGGCGACGGTCTTGGCCGACTGGCCCCAGACCACCTTGTTGTAACCCGAGGCAAAGGAGATGGCGTTGGGGTCGGTGTCCTCGCCGCCATTCAAGACGAAGACCTTGGGGCTCTTGATTGCCCAGGACTGGACGCACGCGTTGAAGCCCTGGCCGATCAGCTCACCCACGTGCTCGTTGTCGAAGCTGACGTAGTAGGTCTTCGTGCCTTCGAAGATGGCGCGGTCGTAGGCGATCAGGGTGACGCCCTTTTGCTCGGCGAGCTTCGCGATCGCGACGCCAGTCGGGCCATCGAGCGGGCACACGATCAGGATCTTGGCACCCAGGTTGATGTCGGCGGTGGCGTCGCTCAGCTGGGTCGCGTCGCTTCCCTGCGCGTTGTCGATGCGGAACTCCGCCGAGGTATACCCGGCGGCGGTGAAGGCTTGCTTCAGGTACGGCTGGTCGAAGTCGACCCACCGCGTCGACGATGTGGTGTCGGGCAGGACTACCCCCACCTGCAGGCTGTTGGCTCCCTTGGTCCCGGCCGCGGCCAGCGCCTTGAACTGGGACATCGTCGGCGCGATGTTAACGGTGAAGGAGCTGATGCTCACCGGTGGAACCGTGGCCGAGCCGGTCGCCGAGCCGGTCGCCGACGCCGAGCCCGAGGAGCTCGACGAGGACGACGAGCTCGACGAGGACGAACAGCCCGCAGCCATCAGGGCAAGGGCCGCTGCCGCGGCCACCCAACCCACTCTAGGGAAGCGCCGGAACGTGCCGTCGCCTTGCGTACGGGAGTACCGACCTCCCTCACTTCTGTTACTCACTCGCATTCCCCACACCCTTTCGCCCGAAAGTACCGGAATAAGCCGACCGGGACACCAGCGCAGCACCGGTGTCCCTTCGGAGAGAAGTTAGTTCATTCGACATCAGACATCCAGGACCGAAAGTCCTCCCGTCAGCAGAACGTCCGTCGACGTGCGGCAATCCGCCCGGTGATGATGTCGAACGACTGCAGTGTAGCGTCTTTAGTGTCACGATAGAGTTCCCGGAATTAACATGGCCTTAACATCGACACCGGCCCGTGAAGATACCGTTAACAGGCAGTTCAGGCGTGACGGAATTGTGATCCGAGTGTGACCTGAAATTGCGATTCAGGTTACTCGGGGGCCAGGCGATAGCCGGCCCGCGGCTGAGTGAGGATGAGCGGGGCGCTGTCGTCCGCCTCGAGCTTGGCGCGCAGCCGCCGGACGTAGACGCGCAGGTACTCGGTCTCGGTCTCGTAGCCGTGGCCCCAGACCCGGCGCAGCAGGTGGGCGTGGGTGAGCAGCTTGCCCCGGTTGACGGCGAGCTCGCGCAGCAGGGCGAACTCGGTCGGGGTCAGGTGCACCGGCTGCCCGTTGCGCCGGACCTGCTGCAGGGCCAGGTCGATGACTATGTCGCCGACCACGATGACCGGGGGCGCCTGCTGCTCGGTGGGCGCGGCGGGCCGCGTCCGGCGCAGCGTCGCGGCGATGCGGGCCAGCAGCTCCTCGATGCTGAACGGCTTGGTCATGTAGTCGTCCGCGCCCATGTGCAGGGCGGTCACCTTGTCCCGCTCGCCGCCGCGGGCCGAGACCACGATGATCGCGACCGGGGAGCGCTCGCGGATCTGGCGGCACAGCTCGAAGCCGTCGGCCTCGGGCAGCATCAGGTCGAGGAGCACGATGTCCGGGTCTTCGGTCTCGAGCAGCTGCAGCGCGCGCATGCCATCCACGCTGACGATGGTGTCAAAGCCGCGCACGGCGAGGTTGGACCGGATCAGGTCGACGATGTTGGGGTCGTCCTCCACCACCAGGGCGCAGGTCTTGCGCGTGTCCTCAGTCATCGTCACCGTCGTGGTCCCTTCGGTTCGCGGCCATCCGGCCCGCGTCGACCTCGGCCTCGACCGGCAGGTGGACCTGGAAGCAGGTGCCCTTGGGCAGCGGGGTCAGCTCGATCCGGCCGCCGTGAGCCTGCACGATCCCTTTGGCGATGGACAGGCCGAGGCCCGTGCCTGCGCTCTTGCGGTGGCCGTTGCCGTTGCTGTTGCCGTTGCCCGGGATGGCGGGGGGGCGGGGGGCGGGTTCGAACGGGGTGGCCGCCAGTTCCGGCGCCATGCCGACGCCATCGTCCAGGACGCTGATCACCACCTCGGACATCCGGTGGTCCGCGGTCACGCGTACCCGGGTGCCCGGCGGGTTGTGGCGGAGCGCGTTGTTCAGCAGGTTCACGAAGACCTGCTCCATCCGGTCGTGGTCGGCCCACACCACGGGCAGGCTGGCGTCGCAGGTCAGTGCGACCGACGCGGCGCTCGCCGGCGGCAGGCAGGCGATCGCGGCCTCGACCACCAGCCGGATGTCGCACCAGTCCCACTGCAGGCGCATGATGCCCGACTCGATCGCGGAGAAGTCGAGCAGGTCATCGACCAGGCGGCCGAGGCGGGCCGACTCCGCGGCGATCCGGTCGAGGAAACGCTGCTGGGACTCGCGGTCCCAGGTCACGTCGGGCTGCATCAGGCTGGACGCGTAGCCCCTGATGGCCGTCAGCGGGGTCCGCAGCTCATGGCTCAGCCGGGACAGGAACCCGCGCTGGAGCTCCCGGGACCGGCGCAGCGCGGCCGCCTCCTGGTTGGCGTGAGCGGCCTCCTCGCGCTCGAGCGCCAGCCGGAGGGAGTGCGCCGCGTCCTCCAGCAGCGCCGTCTCCTCCTTGGTCGGCGGCACCCGCCGCCAGCTGGCCAGCAGCACGGTAGGACCGCCGGCCGCCACGAACGCCACCGCCCGCACACGATGCCGCCGGCTGCTCCGCAGCTGCCGGGCCACCCCGTCGGGGAGCGTGCTGGCCAGCGCGGTCTCGGCTATGTCGCGCATGGGCGGGGTGACCGATGACCCGTCGGTGCCGAGCGGGCCGGCGAAGGCGCGCCAGCGAGCCTGCGCCAGCCGGCTGGGTGATCAGCGCCACCTCGTGGGCCTGCAGGCCGCGGCGCAGCGACTGGATCGCGATGGAAAGCCCCTCGCCGACCGGGACCGGCCCGGCCAGCGTCTCCAGCATCTCGCGGATCGTCTCGAGGACCCGGTTCCGCGTGGTCACCTGGTCGAGCAGCCGATCCCGCTCGATGGCGCTGGCGGCGTAGCCCGCGTAGACGGTGATGAGGTCGAGCTCGTCGCGCTCCGGCGCGCCGTGCTCGGCCCGGAACACGGTGATCACGCCGGACAGCCCGCCGGGCCCGAGCACCGGGACCGACCACGAGCTGGCCACCTTGGCCGTCTTGGCCAGGTCGCGGAAGCTGCCCGAGGCCAGGCCGATCCGGACGTTGTCGGCGATAATCGGGCCTTCGCTCGCCGCGGCCATGCCCACCGGGCCGCCCGCAGGCCCGAACGGCAGCCTGCTCCACGGGTCGAGCTGCCCGGGCTTGAACCCGAGCGACGCGGCGCAGTAGAGGATCTTGTCGGTGGCCAGGTGAATGCACAGCCGCTCGCTGCCGAGGGCCGCGCCGAGCGCGGACAAGATCAGCGGCAGGCTCGACGACGGATCGGCCGAGACCAGCCGGTCGGTGAGCCCGTGCAGCCGGGTGAGCTGCTGGCGGGCGGAAGAGACCGGCTGCCGGCCGGAGATCAGCGCAATCACGTCATCGGGGTGGGCATCGGCCGTGCGCACCTCGCCCACGATCCGGCCCTGCCGCAGGACGACAATGCGGTTGGCGAGGCGGAACATCTGGTCGATATCGTGGCAGGCCAGCAAGATCGTGGTGCCCTGCTGCCGCAGCCTCATGATCAGCTCTTCGACCTGCGCTGCTTCGTTCACGCCGAGCGAGGCGGTCGGCTCGTCCAGGGCCAGCAGCCGGGGCTTGCGGCCCATGGCCCGCGCCACCGCCACCAGTTGCCGCTGCCCGCCGGGCAGCGTGCGGACGTTGCGCGTCGTGTCGCTGAGCGGGATGCGCAGCGAGGCCAGCAGTTCCGCGGCGGCCATGTGGAAACGGGTGTCCGACAGCAGCAGCCGGCGGCGCTCCTGGCCGAGCATGATATTGGCGGCGACGTCCAGGTTGTCGCACAGGGCCAGGTCCTGCCAGACCACCGCGATCCCCTGCTTGACCGCCGCGGCCTGGTCGGCAGGCATGCGCCGGCCCGCGAAGAACACCTCGCCGCTGGCCGGGACCACTTCGCCGGCGATGCAGCGGACCAGGGTGGTCTTGCCCGCGCCGTTCTCGCCGGCCAGAGCGACGAACTCACCGGTCTGCACGCTGAGGTTGACGTCCTCCAGGGCGCGGAGCCCGCCGAAGCTGACGCTCAGCCCCGAGACGGTCAGCAGCGGCCCGGCGTCGGCATGGCCGGCGTCGGGGCGCGGTCCCGCCTCGGCGCGCAGGACCGCCTCGCCGCGCGGGGGCGCGTCAGCTTGACCAGCTACTTTCACGAACCCATTCTGGCAGCAATCGGGCGCAAGTTTGAACTGGTACGTTGTGCCATCCATCCGCACCGTGCGGGGTTCCGGGGGCACGCACCACGGTCCGTTCGGATGAAATAAAGGAGGTTATGGTGCTGGTCGCGTTTTCGATCACGCCGATCGGGGTCGGCGAGGGGGTCGCCGCGGAGGTGGCCGAGGCGGTCCGGGTGGTGCGGGAGAGCGGGCTGCCGAACCGGACCGACGCCATGTTCACCACCATCGAGGCGGACTGGGACGAGGCCATGGCCGTGGTCAAGCGGGCGGTCGAGGCGGTCGCGGCCCGGGCGCCGCGGGTCAGCCTGGTGCTCAAGGCCGACCTGCGGCCCGGCGTGACCGGCGCGCTCACGGCCAAGGTGGAGGCGGTCGAGCGGTACCTGGAGGGCTGACCTTACGGGATCCCGAGCAGGCGCAGCACGGCGGTGGTGGCCGCGGCGGCCAGCACCACGACCAGGAACGGCGCCTTGCGCCAGGCCAGGACCCCGCCGACCAGCACGCCGGCCGGGCGCGCGAAGCCGGCGAAGCCGTGGCCCTTGGTCAGCCCGGTGGTGGCGACCAGCGCGGCGAGCAGGACTACGGCGGCGACCTCGAGGAGGCGTTCGGCCCGGGGCGGGAAGGCGATCCGCTGGCGCAGGACGGGGCCTGCGAACCGGAACGCGAACGTGCCGGCGGACAGGGCGATCAGGCCCGCTGCGACCAGGGTGGGGTCCTTCACGTTGTTTTCCGGTTCTTGATGGTGGTGAGGACGGCGAGCAGGGCGAGGAGTTCGGGCAGGCCGGCGGGCAGGAACGGCGTGGCGGCCAGCGCGATGGCGGCGCCGATGGCGGCGGCGCGCCTGACTCGGCGGTCGCGGAGCGCGGGCATGATCAGGGCCAGGATCACGGCCGGGAACATGGCGTCCAGGCCGAACGCGTTGGTGTTCCGGATCACGCTGCCGATCAGCGCCCCGAGGACGGCGCCGGCCGGCCAGCACAGCAGCACCCCCAGCCCGCAGGTCCAGTAGGCGGCCCGCTTACGGGGCAGGTCCTCCTGGGCCAGGGCGAACACCACGCTCTCGTCGTTCATCACGTGGCTGCCGAGCAGGCGTTTCATGCTGCGTTTCATAGGCCGGCCGGGTCCGGTCATATCAGGCAGGGCCAGGCCGTAGGGCAGGTGCCGGGCGTTGACCAGCAGGCCGGCCGCGGCCGCGGCCAGGGGGTTGCCGCCCGCCGCCACGATCCCGATGAACAAGAACTCCGACGCGCCGGCCAGCACCAGCACGCTCTGCGCAGCCGGCACCCACAGCGGGAACCCCGACGCGACGGCAATCGCTCCGTAGGACAGGCCGATGAACCAGACGGCCAGGCAGGCCAGGGCGATGTCCCGCACGGTGCCGCCCGATAGAGTTCTATATATCGAACTCATGGAGTTTATTATGAACACCGATCCCGCCGTTCGTCAAAGCGAACGCTTGACCGATGTGCCGAACGACGGTCCGTCGGGTGCTTCGGGTGCTTCGGGTGCGTCCGGGGGCTTCCGGCGGGGCGCCGCTTGAGCTCATCGCCGCGTCGCTGCGCCGGGAACGCCGGCGGACCGGGCTCTCGCTGACCGAGGTCGCCCGCCGGGCGGGCATCGCCAAGTCCACGCTGTCCCAGCTGGAGTCGGGCACCGGCAACCCGAGTCTGGAGACGCTCTGGGCCATCTGCGTGGCGCTGGACGCGCCGTTCTCCCGGCTGCTGGACCCGCCGCGGCCGCAGGTCCTCCTCATCCGGGCCGACGAGGGGCCCACGGTGTCCGCGGCGCACGCCAACTACCAGGCCACGCTGCTGGCCGCGTGCCCGCCGGGCGCCCGCCGGGACGTGTACCGCATCGCGGCCGAGCCCGGCCACCCGCGCGAGTCGCAGGCCGCACATGGCCGGCGTGGTCGAGCACGTGGTGCTCAGCGCGGGCCGGGCGCTGATCGGCGTGGCCGGCGAGCCGGTGGAGCTCGGGCCGGGGGATTACATCTGCTACCCGGCCGACCTGTCCGCACGTGTTCGAGGCGCTCGCACCGGGGACCCTCGCTGTGCTGGTCTCCGAGCACACCTGAGGGCCCGCTCCGGGTGGGGTTTCATGATCATGAGCAGAAACTGGCGATATCTGCCCGAAACTGTTCACGATCATGGAATTAGGCCTCGGCGGGGATTTGGGTGATGAGGGTGGTCAGGCCGGACTCGTCGAGCAGGTCGGCGGGGCGGACGGTCAGGTCGTCGGCGACGTAGTGGAAGGCGGCGCGGACCTGGGTGACGGGCACCCCGGCGAGCGTGGCCCAGGCCAGGCGGTAGGCGGCGAGCTGGACGGAAACCGCGTGGCGTTCGGCGTCGGAGGCGGGCGGGCGGCCGGTCTTCCAGTCGACCACGTCGTAGCCGCCCCCGGGGGCGTCGGCGAACACCGCGTCGATCCGGCCGCGGATCAGCCGGTCGCCGATCAGGGTCTCGAACGGCACCTCGACGGCCCGCGGCCACCGGTCGGCCCACTCGCTCTGCTCGAATCGGGTCCGGAGCTGGCTGAGGTCGGTCTGGCCGGTCGCTTCGCCGGTGCTTTCGCCGGCGTTTTCGCCGTCGCCGGGCTCGCCCGGGCCGAACAGGTCGGTGTCGTCGATGAGCCGCTGCTGGCCGTAGCGCCGCTCCAGCCATTCGTGGAACGCCGTGCCCTTCCGGGCCTGCCGAGCGGCCGGCCGGGGCATCGGCCGGCGGACCTGCCGGGCCAGCTCGGCCGGATCGCGGGCCAGCGAGACCAGCGCCGAGACCGAGAGCCGGGCGGGCAGCTGGACCGGGATCGCGCCGTCGCCGCGGCGTTGCGCGCGCTCGGCCAGCAGCAGCTCGGCGTCCCGCTGCCACGCCTGGACCAGGGCCAGGTCCTCGGCGCCGAGCGCGTCCAGGTCTGGCTCGGCGGCCGCTTCCACGAGGGCGGCGGCCTCGCGGACCGCCTCGTAGTGCCGTCCGGCCGGGGTGGCCGGCCAGTCGCCCTCATCCACCGTGGCCAGCAGCGGGTTCTCCGCGTCCGGGGCGGGCTCGGGCGCCCATTCCGGCACCGCGGCGACCCCGGATGAGCGCACCTCCTCCAGGAACGGCGACGGGCCCAGGCGGCAGCTGCCGCCCTCGCCCCACCAGTAACCCGAACACCCCAGCCAGAACGCGGCCCGGGTGGCGGCCACGTACATCAGCCGGCGCTCCTCGGCCAGGTCCCGGGCCGCGCAGGCGCCGGTGAAGTCCTCCAGCGCGGCCGCGTCGAGCCCGCGCAGCACGGGCAGGTCCCCCGCGTCGCCGCGCAGGCCGAACGGGATCAGCCGCGGGTTGTCGGTCCACCGGGTCGAGACCCGGGGCCGGGCCGGGAAGACCTGGGACCGCTCCCCCAGGGCCAGGCCGGGCACGAAGACGGCCGGCCACTGCAGGCCCTTGGCCGCGTGGACGGTGAGCAGCTTGACCGAGTCCGACTCGCCGACCCGGCCGGTCTCCAGCCCGAACTCCTCCTGCTGCGCCGCGGTCAGGTAGGCCAGGAACGCACCCAGCGTCGGCTCGGCGCCCTCCCCGGTGAACGCGTCGGCCACGTCGGTGAAGGCGTCCAGGTCGGCGCGGGCCGCGACCGGATCGGCGCCCGGCCGCGCGGCCACCTCGATGTCCAGGCCGAGCACCCGCTCGGCCTCGGCGGTCAGGTCGGCCAGCGGCCGCCCGACATGAGCGCGCAGCCGCCGCAGCTCGGTGGCCAGGGCGTGCATGCGGGCGTAGCCGACCGGCGAGTAGGCGTGCGGGTCGCCGAGGTCATCGAGCGCCTCGACCAGGCTGCCGGTCTCCGCGGTCAGGTCGGTGACGGCCTCGGCCAGCGCGTCGTCCGGGCCGGCCAGCGTGTCGTCCGGGCCGGGCGTGCTTCCGGGCCGGGCTGCTGGTCGGGGGCCGGGCCGGGCTGCTGGTCGGGGGCCGGGGCGGGCCGGCCGTCGCCCTCGCCGCGGACCAGGGCCCGGGCGCGGCGGCCGAGGGCGACCAGGTCGCGCGGGCCGATCCGCCAGCGCGGCCCGGTGAGCAGGCGGGCCAGCGCGTCCGACGCGCCCGCGTCGTGCAGTACCCGCAGGGTAGCCACCACGTCCTGCACCTCGGGCACCACCAGCAGCCCGCCCAGGCCGACCACCTCGACCGGGATGCCGCGGGCCTCGATGGCGTGCCGCAGCGCCACGAACTGGGACCGCTTGCGGCACAGCACCGCGACGTCGGACGGCCGCACGCCGGCCTGGCGGCCGTCCGGCCAGGCCTGGCCGTCGGGCGCGCAGCCGGGGTCCAGGGCCAGCAGGCCGGCGATCTGCCCGGCCACCCAGCCGGCCTCCCCGGTCACCGTGTCCAGCAGCGCGCAGGCGACCGCGCCCCGCTCGCCGCGGTCCGGCGCGGACACCAGCCGGGGCACATCGGGCGCCTCGTAGCGCAGCTCCTCCTGGACCACCGCGGCCGCGTCGAGGACGCGTGCGGCGTTACGGAAACTGGTCGACAGCAACAGCACCGGCGCGGGGCCGGTGGGCGCCGAGGCCCCGAACGGCCGCATCCGGGCCACCACCGGGAAGTCCGCGGTGAACCGGCGCAGGTTGCCCGCGCTCGCGCCGCGCCAGCCGTAGATGGACTGGCACGGGTCGCCGACCGCGGTGACCGGGTGCCCGCCGCCGAACAGGGACCGCAACAGGACCAGCTGGGCGTGGCTGGTGTCCTGGTACTCATCGAGCAGCACCACGTGGTAGCGGGCCCGCTCGGCCGCGCCCACCTCCGGGTGCTGGCTGGCGATCCGCGCCGCCAGCGCGACCTGATCGCCGTGATCGAGGACCTCGCGGGCCGCCTTGGCCGCCGCGTACCGCTCGACCAGCGGGAGCAGCTGCTCGCGCGCCCGCTGGGTTTCCATTATTTTCCGAACGGACCCGGGTACCCGCCCCGGCAACGCCCCGAGCTCCGCGGTGAGCCAGCGGCCCACCGCGGTGACCTCCCCGGTCTCGCGCAGGTGCTCGGACAGGTCGCCGGCCAGCTCGAGCACGGCCGCGGTCACGGTCTGCGGGGTCCAGATGATCTCGTCCATGGGCCCGTTGTAGGCGGCCACGATCGACGCCGCCAGCTGCCAGGACAGCGCGGGCGTGATCAGCCGCATGGACGGCTCGAGCCCCTCGCGCAGGGCGTTGTCGCCGACCAGGCGCCCGGCGTAGGCGTGGTAGGTGCCGATCACCGGGTCGCCGGCGAACGGATCCTCGTTCTCGGTGGCGCTCGCGTCCTTGGGGTCTGCGAGGCCCGCGCGGCGGAGCCGTTCCAGCCGGGAGCGCACCCGGTCGGCGAACTCGGCGGCCGCCTTGCGGGTGAAGGTGAGCCCGAGCACCCGGTCCGGGCGCACCATCCCGTTGGCGACCAGCCAGACCAGCCGCGCCGCCATCGTCTCGCTCTTACCCGAGCCCGCGCCGGCCACCACCGCGAGCGGACCCAGCGGCGCGGCGATCACCGCCGCCTGCTCCGGGGTCGGCTCGGGCACCCGCAGCAGCCGGGCCAGCTGGACCGGGCTGTACACGACCGTGGTCACTCCGTTATTCCAGCAGAGACCACCGACATTTCGTGGCCGGTTGGGGTTGCAGCTTCCTCCTGCTGTCTACCAAGTACGCCGCAGGCGCCAGGAAGGTTGCCTCAGCGGAACCGGCTTCCGGAGGGGAGCGTTGAGACAGTGACGGGGATGGGAGGCACCGTGGAACGGGCGGACAAGGATCGGCTCGAACGGGTCATCAACCGCACTGTGAAGGAGCGGTTCAGCGCGGGCGCGGTGGAGCGGGCCGTGGTGCTGGAGCACGGCGAGGACCCGGCCATCGAGCCGGGGCAGCTGATGGTCCGGGTGTTCGTCCCGGAGCCGGAGGAGCCGGCGGACTACGAACAGGCCCTGGCCGCCTGGCAGGAGGCCCACCGGGCGGGGATGGACACCATGAGGCGTGAGCTCTCGCTGCGGCTGCCCTCGGCCCGGCTGCTCGAGTTCACCTTCGACGATCCCAGGGAGACCATGCCGCGGATCACGATGCCGGACGACGGCTCGCTGGCCGCCGAGCAGATGTCAGGCCGCGAGATCGTGACCACCGCCCTGTCGCTGCTGCGCGCCAACTACGTGTTCCCCGAGGTCGCCGAGCAGGCCGCCACCGCGGTGGAGGCCAGGCTGGCGGCCGGCGAGTACGACGACCTGGACGAGATCACGCTCACCGAGCTGCTGACCAGCCACCTGCAGGAAGTTACCGGGGACAAGCACCTGCGGATGGGGCTGGGCGGCGGCCCGCCGCCAGGACCAGGGCCAGGACCAGGGCCAGGCGGGCCTGGCCCCCGACCTGGCGGGCCTGGTCCTGGGCTCGGCCCCGACGAGACGGAGCCCCGGAGCCACGAGGCCAGGCGGCTGGCCATGCGGCAGAGGGGGCGGCTGGACAACTTCGGCATCCGGCGGGCGGAGCGGCTGGACGGCAACGTCGGCTACCTCGACCTGCGCCGGGTCGCGATGGCGGCCAACGCCGGCCCGGCCGTCGCCGCGGCCATGGAACTGGTCGCCGGGACCTACGCCCTCATCTTCGACCTGCGGCACAACGGCGGCGGCGCACCGGACGGCGTGGCCTTGTGGTGCAGCTACCTGCTGACGGAGGAGCCGACTCACCTCAACGACATCTTCAACGCCGATACCGGCGAGACCCGGCAGTTCTGGTCCCTGCCGTACCTGCCGGGGACCCGCTACGTCGACCGGCCGGTCTACGTACTGACCAGCAACCATACGTTCTCCGGCGGCGAGGAGCTGTGCTACAACCTGCAGGCCCTGGGCCGCGCCGAGCTGATCGGCGAGACCACCGGCGGCGGCGCCCACCCGACCCGCGGCTTCCCGGTCAGCTCGGCCGTGATGATCGGCATCCCGTTCGCGCGGTCGATCAACCCGGTCACCGGCACGAACTGGCAGGGCACGGGGGTGATCCCCGACGTCGCCGTGGGCGAAGCCGAAGCCTACGACGTCGCGTATGGCAAGGCGCTCCGGCACGTGCTGGGCCTGGACGACGTGCCCCCGCCCTTCGAGCACGAGGCCCGGGACGCGCTGGCCAGACTGGAGTCCGCCGAGGCCGAGGTCCGACCTGATCAGCAGCGGTGATCCCGGGGCCGGCCGGTCTAGCGGAAGCTCGCGTACTGGCGCGGGGTGTACGGTCTGGCGTTATGCCTCCGTCCACCGTTCGCGTCGTACGGGCCCCGCCCGGCCTGGTCTGGCGTGCGTTGGACGCGGATCAGGCCGTCGGCGCGGTCCGGGCCTTCCTGCGCCCCGATAACCGGTGGTTCGTCGCGTTCGATACCTGCCGAGCCGACAGCTATCAGCCGCTGCTGGCCGCCGTCGCCGAGAACGTCGGCCGGGACCTGTACACCACCGCCCGCGACACCGACGAGCAGGGCCTGGACCGGCTCACCCGGCTCGGCTTCACCGTGAGCAGGAGGGAGAGCAGCTACCTGATCCCCACCGATCCCGCCGCCACCGGCCTGGACGCCGTCCCCGAGCCCGAGGGCATGGTCATCATCTCCGCTGCCGACGCCGACGAGGACCAGCTCCGGGTGCTGGATGACGCACTGCGCCAGGACGTGCCGGGCACGGCGGGGTGGAAGTGGGACCCCGGTGACTTCCGCGAGGAGACGTTCGACTCGGACCAGTTCGATCCCGCGACGTACCTGATTGCCGTCGATACGGACAGCTGCGACTACATCGGGCTGGTCCGCGTCTGGAACAGCCCGGGAAGACCGCGGCTGGGCCTGGTCGGCGTCTCCCGCCCGTACCGGCGACGCGGGCTGGCCCGCGCGCTGCTGGCCCGCGCGTTCCGTGTCCTGCACGAGCGGGGCCAGACCGTGGTCACCGCCGAGGCCGATGACGCCAACCTGGCGTCCGGATCACTGCTGCTGAGCCTGGGCGCCAGGCGAAAGGCGCGCTTCGTCGAGGTCGTCAGGCGCGTGGCCGGCGCCGGCGAGGCGGCCACCTAGCCGCTCAGGCATGACCTGCTCGCCTGCCCCGCTGCTGTGGTCAGGAGGGTGATGGCGGCTCGGGCACGCCGCGGGCCTGGCGAGCCGTCGTGACCTCGGGCACGGGTCCGGCGGCCAGGCGCCGGTATGGCCTGGCCAGCGGCCAATCGTGGTCCTCGAGCACGGAGTCGGCGTCGAACTGGCCCTGGCTCTGGATCAGCCTGGCCACCAGGCCGGTCCAGCCGGTCTGGTGGGAGGCGCCGAGCCCGGCCCCGTTATCGCCGTGGAAGTACTCGTAGAACAGAATGAGGTCACGCCAGTGCGGGTCGTCCTGGAACAGCCTGGTTCCGCCGTAGACCGGCCGCCGCCCGTCACCGTCCCGCAGGAAGGTCCCGGCGAGGCGGCGTGACAGCTCCTGGGCCACTTCGAACAGCGTCATCATCGTCCCTGAGCCGGTCGGGCACTCGACCTTCAGGTCGTTGCCGTAGTACCGGTAGTGCTGGATCAGGGCCCGGATCAGCAGCAGGTTGATCGGGAACCAGACCGGCCCGCGCCAGTTGGAGTTGCCGCCGAACATTCCGGTGGTGGACTCGGCCGGCTCGTACTGCACCCGGTACTCGGCCCCGGCGACATCGAAGGTGTAGGGATGGTCGAGGTGCCAGCGCGAGATTGAGCGGATCCCGTGCGGGCCGAGGAAGCGCTCCTCGTCCAGCATCCGGGACAGGATGCGCCGCAGCTTGTCCTCGTTCACCAGGGACAGGATCCGCCGGCCGTGGACGCCGGGCACGGCGGGGTCGGCGATATTGGCCAGCAGGTCCTGGTTGCGTTCGAGGAAGGCACGTGCCTGCTCGGTGATCTGCGGATACCTCTCGAGGAGGTCGGCCTCGATCACGGTCGTGGCGCAGATGGGCAGCAGGCCCACCAGGGAACGCACCATGATTCGCATTCCGCTGCCGTCGGGCAGGCGCAGCACGTCGTAGAAGAAGCCGTCCTCCTCGTCCCACATCTCGTCCGGGTGATCGCCGATCGGGTCCACCGCGGCGGCGATCCAGAAGAAGCGCTCGACGAACTTGAGCACGAATTCCTCGTAGGTCTCGTCGTAGGGCAGGAGAGCCAGGGCCAGCTCGAGCATGTTCTGGCTGAACATCGCCATCCAGGCGGTGCCGTCCGCTTGCTCAAGGCTCCCGCCGGTGGGCAGGGCCGCGCTGCGGTCGAACACGCCGATGTTGTCCAGGCCGAGGAAGCCGCCCTCGAACACGTTGTGGCCGGAGGGATCCTTGCGGTTCACCCACCAGGTGAAGTTCAGCAGCAACTTCGCGAAGCTTTCCTTCAGGAACGGAAGGTCGACCGTGCCGAGGTCAGCCTCCAGATTCTGCAGGAACAGAGCCGCGAAGGCGTGCACCGGGGGGTTCACGTCGCCGAAGTTCCACTCGTAGGCGGGCATCTGACCGCCCGGGTGCAGGTATTCCCGGGACAGCATCAGGTCGATCTGGCTTTTCGCGAAGTCCGGGTCGACCATGGCCAGCGGGATGCAATGGAACGCCAGGTCCCAGGCGGCGTACCACGGGTACTCCCACTTATCCGGCATGGACACCACGTCGTGGTTGAACATGTGGAACCACGACTCGTTGCGGGTCCCCCGCCGGGACGGAGAACGCAGCGGGTGGAAGTGGCGCTCACGCAGCCAGCGGTCCACGTCGAAGTAATAGCACTGCTTGGACCACAGCATCCCCGCCAGGGCCTGGCGCATGACCGCCTTCGCGTCGTCGGTCACCGTCGGCGGCGTGATGGCGTCGTAGAATTCGTCCGCCTCGGCCCGCCGTCGCGCGATCAGCTCATCCGCGCCGGCCAACGGCGCCACGAGCTCGTCCGGGCCCTCCCGGGTCAGCCGTACCAGCATCGCGGCCTGCCCGCCGGCTGGCACGACCAGCCGGACGTGAGCCGCCGCCTTGGTCCCCTCGCCGTCGGGATTCACGGTGTCCGCGCCGTGCAGGACGTGGTCGGCTATGCCGTCCTTGGGGAAGCGCGTCGTGGGCTCGCCGCCGAATACCCGCGCCACGTTCGTTTCGTTCTCACAGAACAACAGGGCCGCTTCCGGCTCGGCGTGGAGGTAGAAAACGCCAGCCTTGTGGTGCTCAGCCCGGACGACCGGATGTGCCGCCTCGACGCGAGCGAGCCGGGGTTTGGGCTCACCGTTTTCCCATGACCACACGTTGCGGAACCAGAGCGTGGGCAGCACGTGCAGCGCCGCGTCCTGGGACGAGCGGTTGTGCACGGTGACGCGGCAGAGGATGTCTTCGGGACCGGCCTTGGCGTGCTCTACTTCGACGTCGAAATAACGGCCGTCGTCAAAGACGCCCGTATCGATGAGCTCGTACTCCATTTCATGCGTTGACCGGGCCCGGTTCACCGCCACCAGGTCGTAATAGGGGAATTCGGCCTGCGGGTATTTGTAGAGATAGCGCTGGTAGCTGTGCGTAGGCAGGTTATCGACGTAGAAGTAGTACTCCTTGACGTCCTCACCGTGGTTGCCCTCGGCGTTCGTCAAGCCGAACAGGCGCTCCTTCACGATCGGATCCCGCTCGTTCCACAGCGCCAGGGCCAGGCACAGCCGCTGCTTGTCGTCGCTGATCCCGGCGATGCCATCCTCCCCCCACCGGTACGCGCGAGACCGCGCCTGGTCATGGCTGAAGTACGACCAGGCGTCTTCGCTGTCGCTGTAGTCCTCCCGGACCGTCCCCCACTGACGCTCGCTGAGATAAGGCCCCCAGGCACGCCACGGAACGCCCGCCCGGGCCTCCCGCAGCCGCCGCTCCTCGGCCGTCAGCGAGGCCGGATCGGCCACTACGGGCGGTGACGTAAGCCCATCGGGCCCGGACTCGTTCGCGCTGTCCATGGTGATGCTCCTGCCGATCCCGCTGGCGAGCCTGTTACAGCGTTGCTGCTTCGTCGCCAGCAAACCGCTGCGCGGGGGGCGACGCCGAAACGGCCCGCCGGATGATGAAGGCCGCGCTGACCTCGATCAAGCCCATGACGATGAACCAGATCCCGAGCAGGACGGCGAGCACCGTGACGGACGAGATCGGGTCCGACACCACCACGATCCCGGCAATGAGGCTGACGATACCGAAGAAGATCCACCAGCCACGCCCCTCACGGGAGCCAACAACGCCGCCGAACAGAGCGGACAGTCCCGAGACGATCCAGGTAAGGCCGACGATCAGGCCGATGACGGCCACGGTGAGGTTCAGGTGGCGAATCAGCACCACGCCGATGACGATGTACAGGAGCCCGGCGATACCGAGCCAGACGCGGTGCTGCTCAGCGCTGTCGAACACCCGGATCAGGTGGAAGATCCCCGAGATGATCATGAGGATGCCGACCAGGACGGCGATCACGTTGAGCGAGCCTGACGGATGAAAGCTCACGATCAGCCCGAGGATCACCGTCGCCACGCCCAGGAAGAGCGTCGTCTGCCAGGTGCTGGCAGCGATAAACTCCATAGGCGTTTCTTGCTCTTCCGTTTGCATGGGCGGCCTCCTCGATCCTTATCCCTGGGCACCGTGCCGGGCGGTCCGGCGCGGCGACGCCCACGAGGGCCGGGTCGCGTTTCAGACCGTGACCGGAGGCAGTTTTCCTATGCTGCCGTCGTGGCATGATCCTCTCCCGCGGCGCGGCCCGGGTACCTCACCCGGAGCGGGTGACGCGGGGCCCGGGATCAGCGCGTGGCGGGAACGATGTCAGCGCATGGCGAGCAGGTGGCAGCCCCACGGCGGCAGGGCGACGAACAGCCCTTGGTCAGCAAGCTCGTCGCCGCTCCGCTCGAATACGCGGTCATCGAGCAGGTCGGTCAGAGTCCAGCCGCGGCCGCGCAGGTCGGTCCAGCCGAGCCCGACCCGCCCGTCGGCGGGCTCAGCGGAGAAGTTGACCACCACCAGGTGCCGGCCGGCGGCGGACCACGACCAGGCGAGCAGGTTGCGGCAGGAATCGTTGTCGGGCCAGCCGCCGACCTCGAGCAGCTGCCAGGCACCCGTCCGGACCCGGTGGCTGGCGACGGTGGCCAGCAGCCGCCGGTACCAGCCAGCCAGGCTGGCGTCGGGTGGCTCGCCGGGCCGGCGCGACAGGAAGACCGGCGGGCGCACTCGCCGGCCCTCGAACTGCCCCTCGTGCCACAAGGTGGCACCCGGGAGGGTCGCGATAGCCACCGCCGCGGCCCGCCCGGCGTCGCCGGGCAGCTTGTCCGCGATGCGCGGCTCGTCGTGGTTCTCCAGGAAGCGGACCAGCCGCGACTGGTAGGCCAGGTCGGCGCGCAGGTGATCACGGACACCGGGCACGTCCCGGTCCAGGATCCGGTCGTAGAGCCGCTTGTCGTAGCAGAAGTCGAAGCCCTGCTGCTGAAGTGTCCACTCGGTATCCCAGTAGGCCTCGGCGACGAGCACGGTCTGCGGGTGCCGGCTGCGCAGGCTGGCGATGACGGCCGGCCAGAACTCCTCGTCCGGCTCCGGGCCGGTCCGGCCGCCCCAGGTCTTGGCGAAGACCTGGTTGGTCATCAGCATGGCCATGTCGCAGCGGATCCCGTCGCACTGCGCGGCGATGTCCGTGAGGGTCTGCGCGGTCGCCGCGCGCAGGGCGGGCGAGAACGCGTCGAGCTGAACGACATCGGGCCACGGCGGGAAGTACGGGTCGCGGCCGTGGGCCAGGATGTGCCCGGCGGCCCGTACCCAGGCCGCCGGTTCGGCTTCGATGTCGGCTTCGTCGCCGTTGACGAACAGTTCCGGGCGGCTCGTCACCCAGGGATGGTCGGGCGCGACGTGGTTGGGCACGTAGTCCAGGAGCAGCCGGAGGCCGCGGGCGGCCAGCGTGGCGCGAGCCGCGGCCAGGGCCCGAGGGCCGCCGAACGAGTCGTCGACGACGTACCGGCGCACGCAGTACGGCGATCCGATCACGTCGCCAGGCCGCAGGTCGGGCAGCGCATCACGGAACGAGGCCTGCAGCCCGGCGTTCGCGTTCGCCAGCTCAAGGCCGGCCGGGCTTCGTTCCCACACGCCCATCAGCCACACCGCGTCGATGCCGGCCGGCGTGACGTCGTCCCAGGCCGAAGCCGGCACATCGGCCAGCGTCACCCGCCGCCCCGCGGCCCGCGACAGGTCAGCCAGCCAGATCGCGGTGTTGACCTCGTAGATCACCGGCTTTTCCGGCCACCCGGTCAGGTCAGCATCACCCCGTCGCTGACGCTCCTCATCGATCATGTCGTTCGCCGTTCGCTCGCTGCCGCCGCGAGTTCGGACCGACCCGCGGTTCGTGGATGGCCGGCATCCCGTCAGCGTGGCGCCGGCCAGCGGCGGCGCGCATCACCCCGGCGGGATGAGTCGCAGATCCCGGGCCGGGCGCAGACTGTCGACCAGCACGTCATGACGGCACCAGAGGGACGGATGGCAGCTGTCGCGCTGATGGTTGCCCAGGATCACCTCGTGATCAGCGGGGAGCGCAGACGCCGTGACTGAAGAACTGGCCGGGAGCCGGCGGTCGAGCCGGTCGACTCTGCGGGGAAGCCCGTTCCCTCCGATCGCCGAGTACGGGTTTTTGTCCGACTGCGAGGTATCCGCGTTGATCGCGGCCAGCGGGGCGGTGGAATGGATGTGCCTGCCGCGGATGGACAGCCCGAGCATTTTCGCCGCGAACCTGGACCGGGGCGCCGGGTCGTTCCGGCTGGGACCGGCGGATATCAGCGTGCCGGCCGGCCGACGCTATCTACCTGGGACGATGGTGCTGGAGACGACGTGGGCCACCCCGGGTGGCTGGGCCGTGGTCCGTGATGTCCTGCTGATCGGACCGTGGCGCCACGACTCACGCCGGTCGAGCACCCACGCCAGGGTGCCCACCGATCACAGCGCGGAACGCGTCCTGCTGCGGACGGTGCGGTGCCTGAACGGGTCGATCGACTTCGTTCTGGAGTGTGAGCCGGCGTTCGACTACGGCCGGCAGCGCGGTACGTGGCGATACACCGGAAGCGGTTACGGGGAGGCAGAGGTACTGCTGGGCGATGACGAACCGCAATTCCGGCTGACCACCGACCTGAACCTGGGATTCGAGGGGCCGCGGGCGATCGCGCGGCGCCGCCTGACCGCCGGAGAGCAGGTTTTCTGCGCGATGTCCTGGGGTGACGGCTCTGCGCCCACGACCTTCGCCGAGGCTCACCAGCGGCTGGCCGCCACGGGGGATTTCTGGCACGGCTGGATCAGCCGGGGCAACTTCCCTGATCACCCGTGGCGCAAATACCTGCAGAGGTCCGCGTTGACGCTCAAGGGCTTGATCTACGCGCCAACGGGGGCGCTGCTGGCGGCCGCGACCGCATCGCTACCGGAGACCCCGGGCGGCGACCGTAACTATGACTACCGCTACACCTGGCTGCGGGATTCGACGTTCATGCTCTGGGGCCTGTACACGCTGGGCTTCGACCGGGAGGCGGACGACTTCTTCTACTTCATCACCGACCTCGCCGAACAGGACGCCGACCTGCAGATCATGTACGGGATCGGGGGCGAGCGGGAACTGACCGAGCAGACCCTCGATCATCTGTCCGGCTACGAAGGCGCGCGGCCGGTCCGCATCGGCAACGGCGCCTGGGACCAGCGCCAGCACGATGTCTGGGGGGTTCTGCTGGACTCCGTTTACCTGCACACGCGGACCGGCGACCGGCTGGATCCGCGCGGCTGGCCGATGCTGGTGCGTCAGGTCGAGGCCGCCATCAAGCACTGGCGGGAGCCCGATCAGGGACTGTGGGAGGTCCGCGGCCCGGCTCAGCATTTCACCGCGTCCAAGGTGCTGTGCTGGGTGGCGGCGGACCGCGGCGCGAAGCTGGCCCAGCTGCGCGGTGACGAACTGCACGCGGCCGACTGGCGCAAGGCGGCCGACGAGATGCACGCCGACGTCTGCGCCCACGGGACCGACGACCGCGGAGTCTTCTGCCAGCACTACGAGACCACCGCCCTGGACGCCTCGGCGCTGCTGATCCCCCTGCTCGGGTTCCTTCCCCCGGACGATCAGCGGGTGCGCTCGACCGTGCTGGCGATCGCGGACGAGCTCACCCAGGATGAGCTGGTCCTGCGTTACCGGGTCGAGGAGACCGACGACGGCTTCAGCGGCGAGGAGGGAACGTTCACCATCTGCTCGTTCTGGCTTGTGTCGGCGCTGACCGAGATCGGTGAACTGGACCGCGCCCGGGCGCTGTGCGAGAAGCTCTTGTCCTACGCCACTCCCCTGTTCCTGTATGCCGAGGAGATCGACCCGCATTCCGGGCGACACCTCGGGAACTTCCCGCAAGCCTTCTCTCATCTGGCGCTCATCAACGCCGTCATGCACCTGATCAGGGCGGACGAGCAGCTCAGCGCCGAGGCGATGGGCCCATCCGGATCTGACTATGAGCTCTGACGTCAGCCTGCTGATCGTTGGGACATAGCCGGTCATCTGCGCCGGCATGGGATTGACCTGGTGGAGGACCTCGGCCCGGTCGGCTTCGTCGACCCGCACACGCTGGCTGCCGACGGCACGCGCACCTGGTCCGCCGACGCATCCGCGTAAGGCCGCCCGCGGTGCGGCTGGTTGCCGCACCGAGCTTTCCCTAACCTCACCCACGGCGGGTGATGTACGGCTGAGACGGCGACGATAAACCCTGAGTCGCCGCGCGACGGCGACCCGGGTGCTCACCCGGGTGCGTCAAAGGCGATCACGCTCTTGATGCCCGTGGGCCTGCCCAGGATCAGGTCTGGTGCCTGCTCTGGGGGGTAGCGGCCGGCGATGAGGGTCCGTACCACTTCTGGCCAGCGCCGCCGGAAGGCATCCAGATCCCGCAGCGCGGCTGCGAAGGCGTCGGGCCCGGCGTTCACCGTGCCCAGCAGCATCTGGTTCTTCAGCACCATGTTCCGCATGAGGCTGAGCCGGGCCGGCCTGGGTGAACGCCTGCAGGCCGGGGACGCCGGTCATCACGAAGACGCCGTTGGTGCCCAGTACCTGCAACGCCTGCAGGGCGAAGTGGGAGTGCCCGACCGCCTCGTAGACCAGGTCGATGTTGCCTATCTGCGCCGCCAGGTCGGGGAACGTCGCGGTCTGGGAGGAGACGTAGGTCGCCCCGATGGCGGTGACCAGGTCGATCCGCGGGCTAGGAGGCACCTCGCGTGAGTAGACATAGGTGGTGAAGCCGGCCGTGGCCAGCGTCATCGCGCCCAGGAGCCCGACCGGCCCGATGCCGAGTACCAGTGCCGAAAGCCCCCGGCCGCGCTCCTGGTGGGGTGTCTCCGGATCGAGCCAGGGCGGGCGACGCTGCATCATCCAGAAGATCTGCGCGAGCGCCTTCTCCGCGATGGTCAGCGGCTCGGCCAGCACCGCGATCTCCCGCAGATCGGGCGGCACCAGGTTCAGGTACCGCTCGCGGTCGACGACGTACTCGGTCATGTAGCCGTGGGCTTCCTTGATGCCGCGCTCGCGGAAGTCCCCGGTGTAGCAGTAGTCCTGGTGCCCCGAACGGCAGGCCAGGCAGTCGGCGTGGGGACAGGGGCGGCGGACCGACGGGACGACCAGGTCTCCCGCCTGGAACCGCTCCACAGCCGGGCCCGTCTGCACGATCTCGGCCAGCGACTCGTGGCCGATGACCAGGTGATCATCCTCCGCCGGAGGAGTGCCGTACTCGAAGGTACAGATCTCTTTGTCGGTGCCGCAGATGCCGACGTCCAGCATCCGCATCATGACGTGGTCAGGCTGGGAGAGCCGCGGATCTTCCTGCTCGATGATCTTGACCTGCTGAGATCCGGGAAACACCGCGACGGCTTTCATATCCTCTCCCGGTGACCTTGAGCGATGGGCCTGAGGATGGCCCGGGCCGGCGCTCCGTCGCTGCCGTGCAGCTTGACCGGCAGGCAGATCATCTCGTACCGGCCGGCCCTGACGGCGGAGAGATCAAGGCCCTCGATGATCCAGATGCCTGCCTCGAGCAGGATGCGGTGGATCGCCGCTCCGTCGGCGTGGTACCCGCCCACGGACAGGTAGTCGACCCCGACCGTCCGCACACCCGCTTCCGCGAGATGGACCGCGGCCTGCTCGGAGATGTAGACGAAGTCCTCGACGAACTCCTCGGTCTGCCAGCACCGGGGCGAGTTCGAGGTCCGGAACAGCACGCGTTCACCGGCCTGGAGCGAGTGCCCGCGAAGCTCGCCGGCGGTGACCTGGCGGGGATCGGTGATCTCGATGACCCGTACCGGGCCCATCGTGGCCGCCAGTGGCATCTCGTCCACCCCGGCTGCCTGGTGGATGAAGTGCACGGGCCCGTCGATGTGGGTGCCGGTGTGCACGCCCATGGCCAGATGGGACAGATTGCAGGCGTGCCCGCGTCCGATATCCATCGACCGCTGCATGACGATGGGCGGGTTGTCCGGCCAGTGCGCCATGCCGTGCCTGACGGTCACGGACACATCGATCCATGGCGCTCCGCCGGGTTCAGTCACCGCAGGCCCGCCGAACCCGGGTTCTAGCCCGGCCATTTTCGGCTCCTTTCCGGCGCCAAGCGGACATGTCCATGCGCACCAACGGACGGGGCTCCGCCGGTATCGTCACCCGCCCAGCCAGTGGCCGGTATCACCCGTCACGGATGAACTACCCAGGCACGCCGCCGGGCCAGGATGGCGGTTGACGTTATAAGGCGACGGCGGCTCCGGCCCCGTGCCAGCGGCGCCTGGAGAGGAGGCCGCCGTGCGCGTACCGGTACAGCCTGAGACGTTCCCGGCCATCCCCGTGCTGTCCGGCATCCAGTCGGTCACGGCCGGGCTGGCCGGCTTCCCGGCCGCCTTCCGCCTCCGCTCACCCGGCCGCGTCGCCGTTCACCGGGACGCGTAAACATGAGCCTGACCGAATACATCATCATGTTCGTGTTCGTCACGATCCTGGGGTTCGGCCTGCCGGGCCCCGGTGACGCGTCGCTCATCGCGGCGGGCACGCTGGCGGGAGAGGGCAGGCTCAACGTCTGGATCGTGCTCGCACTGGGCATGATCGCCTGGATGCTCGGTTCGGTGGCCGGATACGCGTTCGGTATCCACGGGGGACGGCGGCTGCTCGACCACCCGGGGCGACTGGAGAAATCGCGCCGGAAACTGCTGGCCAAGGGCGACCGCGCCTTCGGCCGTTATAACTTCCTGGCGTCCGTGACGATGCCGGCCTTCGTGTCCGGGATCTTCCGGGTGCGGTTCTTGATATTCATCCTGGGAGCGCTCGTCGCGGGTGCCGGCTGGGTCGGGATGTACGTCGGGCTTTCGTACTTCCTCGGCGCGGAGATCGCCAAGCGTATCGGAAGCGTCGGCGCGAAGGCCGTGATCGGCGTGATCGTGATCGTCGTCATCGGGCTACTGATCAGGGCGTGGGTAGCGAAGTGGCGCGCGACCCGGCAAGCACGACGAGCGGAGGCAGAACCGCCACCGGTCAGGGCTACGTCGGACTGATCCCTGATCATGCAGGTCAGGGTGTCACCTGTTCCCCCTCCGGGTTAACCGGGCAGCAGGAGGCGACCGGGCAGGTGCGGCAGCCGGGGTTGACCCGGGCCTGGAAGACCGGGCCGGCCATGCCGGCCGCGACGGTCTCGACCAGGTCCTTGGCCCAGCCCGGCTCCGGGTCGTCGGACAGCGCGCCCTGGCGCTGCACCTTGGCCCGCAGGGTAACGCCGGACGCCTTGCCGACCTGCACGAGTTCCGCGCCGCCCGGCTCGGACAGGCCGAACTGCTCGAACGCGCCGAGCAGCACGGCCAGCTGGTACACGCCGAGCTGGGGGTGCCGGTCCAGCTCGTCCTCGCGCGGCGCGCTGCCCCCGGTCTTCAGGTCGACCACCACCGCACGGCCCTGGTCGTCGGACTCCAGCCGGTCGACCCGGCCGGTGATCTCCACCTGGCCGATCCGGACCTTGAGGGACTCCTCCACCGCGACCAGGTCGCGGGGGTTGGCCGCGTGCCAGTCGAGGAACTTGCGCACCATGCGCTCGGCCAGGGACCGCTGCTTGGCGCCGTACCACGCGCTGCCGAAGTCCAGGTGATGCCAGATCTCGTCGATCCGCTCCGCCACCTGCTGCTCGGTCGCCCCGGAGGCGGCCAGCACCGCGGCGGCGTGAATGACCGTGCCCAGGTGGCGCAGCACGTCCGAGCGTCCGGCGCCGACCGCGGCCTCGAGCAGCCAGCGCAGGCCGCACCGGGTGAACGACTCGACCTGGGACGGGGACAGCCGGACGGTCTCGCCGCCGGCCGCGATCGGCCGGGCGTCGGACAGCTCGGTCAGCGCGTACCAGTCGCGCGGGTGGGCGGCACGGACCCCGGCGGCGGCCAGCCGGGCCAGCTCGGCGGCGGCGGCCTGCCGGACGGCGAGCGGGCGGCCGGTTTCGGCGGCGGCCCGGCGCAGGTCGGCGACCAGGGCCGGCATCGACAGCCAGCGGTGCGCCCCGTGGCCGCCGCCGACCCGCTCGACCGGCACGTCGTCGCCGGCCAGCTCGGTCAGGAACCGGGACGGCCGCAGTGTCGGTGTCCTCGCCGCCCGCGGCGGTGACCACCAGCCGCCGCCGGGCCCGCGTGACCGCCACGTAGAACAGCCGGCGCTCCTCGGCCAGCAGCTTGGCGGCCAGCATCGCGGCGTCCACGTCCGCGCCCTGGCCCCGGCCGGAGGCCTCGCCGGGCCGCGCGGCTTCGGCAAGCTCCCCCGCGCCGAGCACCGACCCGCGCAGCCGCAGGTCCGGCCAGGTCTCCTCCTGGACGCCCGCGACCACCACCACGTCCCACTCCAGGCCCTTGGACCGGTGCGCGGTCAGGACCCGGACGCAATCGTCGCGGACGGCGCGCTCGGCCAGCGTGTCGCCGACGATCTCCTGCCCGGCCAGGCTGTCCGCGAACAGGCCCGGCGAGCCCGGCGGCATGGTGTCGGCGAAGTGCGCGGCCTTGTCGAACAGGGCCAGCACGGCGTCCAGGTCGCGGTCGGCGGCCGCCCCGGCCGCGCCGCCCGCCGCGGAAGCCTGCTGCCATTGCGGGGCCAGCCCCGACGCATCCCAGATGGCCCAGAGCACGTCCTCGGCGTTGCCGCCGGCCCTGATGGCGGCCTTGGCCACCGCGAGCAGCCGGGCGACCCGCCGGGCCGGTCCGGCCACGCTGTCCGGGAGCGCGATCAGGTCCCGCGGGCTTAGCAGCGCCTCGGCGAGCAGGTCACCGCCGGCCCGGACCCGGTCGCCCGCCGCCTCGGCCAGCAGCCCGAGGGACCGCCGCAGGCGGCGCAGGCCGAGGGCATCGGTGCCGCCGAGCGGACCGCAGAGCAGCTCGGCCGCGATCTGCTCGTCGAGCATGGCCGGCCGCAGCGCGCAGCGGAGCAGCATGAGCAGCGGCCGGGTGCCCGGCTCGTCGGCGAGCGGCAGCTCGTCGCCGGCCACGGTAACCGGGATCCCGGCGACGGTCAGCGCACGGCGCAGCAGCGGCACCTGCCGGGCCGCGGACCGGACCAGGACCGCCATCGAGGACCAGGGCACGCCGTCGGCCAGGTGTGCGCGGCGCAGCGTGTCGGCGACCAGGGCCGCCTCCTGGGTGGAGCTGTCCGCGATGAGGATGCGGACCTCACCCGCCGCGGGGTTCCCGGCGATCAGGTCGCGGTGGCCGATGGGCCCGCGCGGCAGCCGCCGGGCCACCCGGCGGGACGCGGCGAGCAGGACCGGGCCGCTGCGGCGGCAGGTCTGCAGGGCGACGACGGGCGCGGGCTGGCCGGCCGCGGCGCGGAACCGCTCCGGGAACTCGGTGAGCGCGCGCACATCGGCGCCGCGGAACTCGTAGATGGACTGATCCGGGTCACCGACCGCGATCAGCTCGCGGCCGTCGCCGGCCAGCGCGAGCAGCAGCGACTCCTGGGCCGGGTCGCTGTCCTGGTACTCATCGACGAACACCACGTCGTACGCGGCGCGCTCGCGCTGCCTGATCTCCTCACGGGTGAGCAGGGCGGCGGCGATGCGGACGATCTCCGCGTAGTCGTAGGCCGGGACCGGGGCCAGGTCGAAGCGGGCCGCGTAGCGGTCCAGGAACGCCGCGGCGGCCATCCAGTCGTCGCGGCCCCGCTGCTTGCCGAGCTGGCCTAGCCCCCGGCCGTCCAGGCCGCGCTCGGCCGCGCGCAGCAGCAGGTCGCGGACCTCCTCGGCGAACCCGCGGGTGGCCAGGGCCGGCCGCAGCGCCTCGGGCCAGCGGGCCCCGCCGTCCTGGGCCTCGCCGCGCAGCATGCGCCGCACCTCGAGCAGTTGCTCGGGCGCCGACAGGAGCCTGGGCGGCTCGTCACCGGCGAGCACGAACTCCCGGCGGGCCAGCGCGTAGGCGTAGCTGTGGAAGGTCATGGCCAGCGGCTCGCGGGTGGTCCGCCGCAGCCGGGCGGTGATCCGCTCGCGGAGCTCGGCCGCGGCCTTGCGGCTGAAGGTGAGCACGAGCACGCGCTCGGGGTCCAGGCCGCGCCGCTCGATCCGGTCCGCGACCGCGGCCACGATGGTGGTCGTCTTGCCCGTCCCGGGGCCGGCCAGCACCAGCAGGGGGCCGCCGGCGTGGTCCACCACGGCCTGCTGCGCCTCGTCCAGGCGCGCCGCCGGGGCCGTCGGCACGGGCCGGCGGACCAGGCGGTACGCGGGCGCGTGGGCTTGCTCCATCACGTCGATTCCAGCAGATGCCACCGACATTTCGCGCTGGTTCCCTCAGATAGGGAAATGTGGATCATCTTTTCCGGAAATATATTGCTAGTTTTATCTTTCCAGAGTAGCCTGAGCACAGGACACCGGGAA
Source organism: uncultured Actinomycetes bacterium (assembly GCA_963742795.1). GTDB lineage: Bacteria > Actinomycetota > Actinomycetes > Streptosporangiales > Streptosporangiaceae > Palsa-504. The sequence continues at coordinate 50,219 of CAVUNL010000009.1, read as the reverse complement.
GCAGCAGCCGAAGGCCGCGAGGCAAGCCCGGGTCTGCAACGGGCAGGCCAGCGTCTCAGCGGCCCCGCTCCCTCTCCGGAAGAAGCCGCGCCATGACCGCAACACCCGCACCACAGGGCACCACCGGCACGCTGCCGCCCCCCTCACCCAACGGCTCCGCCCCGCCACCCCCGCCCGCGCCCCAAGCGCCGCCGGGCCGGCCGAGCGTACCCGGATCAGCGGCATGCGCACCGGCCTGATCGCAGGTCTCGTCGCCCTGATCGTGGTGATGATCTTCATCATCCAGAACGCCCGCGCCGTGAACATCACCTTCCTCGGCGCGCACCTGCACCTGTCGCTAGCCGTGGCCCTGCTCCTGGCCGCCATCGCGGGCGCCCTGGCGATGGCCGCCGCCGGAACCGCCCGGATCACCCAGCTGCGCCGGATCATGCGACGCAACCGGCGCCACCCCCAAGCCGGCTAAAACAGCCCGGACAACCCCGCCGGTTCGCGCACCGGTGAGGGCGCTACGGGTGGCCGGGCCAGCGGGCGCGGCGCATGTCGACCCGGACGGGCGGACGGGCCGAGCGCAGCGGCGTACCTTCGGCCAGGTAGTGCTGGAGGGCCCGGCTGTCGTGGCCCGGCGCGGGAGTGCCGTCGGAGTGGATGACCCGCCACCAGGCCACCGCGCCGCCGTAGACGGACATCACCCGGCCGACCTGCCGCGGGCCCAGGCCCACCTGTTTGTCCCCCCGGACCCGCTGTTTGTCCCCCCGGACCCGCTGTTTGTCCCCCCGGACCCGCTGTTTGTCCCCCGCCCGGACCCACCCTAGGTACTCGGCGATGTCGCCGTACGACATGACCCGCCCGGCCGGGATCGAGTCCACCACGTCGAGGACCCGGCTGGAAAAGTCGTCCAGCGGCGGGGTCATCGGGGGGGCCAGGCGGAGGATGGCCAGGCGGGTAGCGGCGGCGGCGGCGAGGACCAGGGAGGTCAGGGCGAGCAGGACGAACAGGAAGAGCTGGCCGGAGCCGCGGGGGCGGACCGGGGCCTGGGCTACGGCGGCCGGGCCGCCGCCGAAGCGGGCGGCGGCGGCGATGCCGGCCGGGGCGGGCGGGTCGCCGGCCAGCTTGGCCGCCTTGGCCAGGGCCGCGTCGGCGTCGACGATGCCGAACCCGACCTGGCTGTCGTAGCCGCCGGCCGGGCGGTTGGTGGTGGTCGAGGTCAGCGCGCTGGCCACCAGGCTGGGGGCCAGGTCCGGGTACTTGGACTTGATCAGGGCGGCGACCCCGGCCACCAGGGCGCAGGCCGGGCTGGTGCCGCTGACCCACCAGTACTGACCGTCCCGGCCCTGGGCCGGGACGGACACGCCGGGCGCGGCGACCTGGACGGACAGGTTGGCACTGGAGAAGCCGGCCACCGCCCCGGCCGAGTTGACCGCCCCCACGCTGATCACGCCGGGGTAGTCGGCGGGGAAGGACTCCGGGGCCTGGCCGCCGTCGAGCGTCCCGCCCGGGGCGCCGGAGTTGCCCGCGGAGGCGACCACGACCACGCCGCGGGAGTAGGCGCCGGCCAGGGCCTGCTTGACCGCGCCGTTCGGCGCGCTGTAGCCGATCGACATGCTGATCACCTTGGCCCCGTGCCGGACCGCGTAGTCGATGCCCTCGGCCAGGGAGTTCTGGATGTCCGGCTCCTGCTCGCGGGAGTAGCGGCCGTAGCGCGGGTCGTTCCGGTCCGGGATGACCCGGATGGACAAGATGGTCGAGCGCGGCGCGACGCCGATCACCCCGCTGTCGCCGCCGTCGTGACCATGGCCCGCGATGAGCGAGGCCATCCAGGTGCCGTGCGCGCCCCAGTCCGGGTTGGACGGCTTGGTGCTGACCCCGGTGTAGTCGGGGCCCGTGACGACCGATCCGGCCAGGTCACTGACGTCCGGGTTGACCCCGCTGTCGATCACCGCGACGGTGACCCCGCCGCCGCGGGTCAGCTGCCAGGCGGCGGGCACGTTCATCATGTTCAGGATCCACTGCTGGTCGACCTGGATCGTGTCGGCCGCCGCGGGGGTGCCGGGCAGCACGGCCAGCGACACGGCGCAGCCGAGCACGGCCAGGACCGCGCTCGCCCGGACGCCCGGCCCTGTCCATTTCCGGGCCCATTTCCGGGCCCATTTCCGGGCCCATTTCCGGGCCCATTTCCGGCGCCGCCTCAGCATCCGGGGATCCCCGGGCAGCGCGGGCTGGCGGGCGGGGCGGCCAGCGTGCCGGCCACCGACTGGGCGACGCCCTCGGCCAGGCTGGTCATCTCCGCGTCGGCGTAGTGGTCGGAGGCCACCGGCACGCGCGGCCGGCTGTCCGCGTACCCGGCGGCGTACATGACCAGGTACGGGCCGTCGGCGAAGCTGTCCGAGATCTGCCGGCTGTAGTCGTACATCGCGGCCGCGGTGCCGTGGTACCGGACGACCAGGATGCCGGCCGCGCCGGCCCGCCTCGGACTGGTTCGCGGTGGTCAGCCGCGGCTGGGCCAGGCTCCGGCTGGCCTTGGTCGCCGCACCGGCGCTGGGCAGCACGGCCACGCCCACCGTCATCACGTAGCTCCCGGTGGCGTCCGTGTAGGTGGCGCGCAGCACCGCCTGGCACCCGTCGTGGCGCAGCACCGAGGCCGCGGCCGCGGTGGTGACCCCCGTGCCGCAGCCGGACTGCGGCGCGATGGCCACCCGCAGCGCGTTCAGGTTCAGCGGCGTGGCGTCCTGGAGCACCGCGGCGGACAGCTGGTAGCTGACCGAGGCCGGGAAGATCTGCCCCGCGGTCAGCTGCTGCCACCGCCCGGCGATCTCCCAGCTCTCGATCTGCTGCTGCTGGGCGGCGCTGAACCGCCGGGGCAGCAGCTGGGTGGCCATCCCGGTGGCCGAGATGACGAACCCGGCCAGGCCCAGCACCAGGGCGATCAGCGCGGCGATACGGCGGCCCCGGGCTCCGCGCCGCGGCGGGTTGCCGCTCGCCTGGGGGTCCGCCATCACAAGGAGAATGGTATGGCTAGATCCGCGCTAAGGCTGGAAGAGGAAGCGATGCCCTGGTATGACCTGCCTGAAGAGCAGCTGAAGGACTACCGGACCGGCACGCAGGAGCCTGCTGAGCTGGACCGGTGGTGGCGCGAGCGGCTGGACCAGGCGCGGGCCGTGGCACGCGAGCCGGTCCTGACCAGGTACGAGGCGGGCACCTACGCGCCGGTCGAGGTGTACGACACCGAGTTCTCCGGGGCGGGCGGCGACCGGATCAGGGCGTGGTACCTGCGGCCCGCCGGCGGCCCTGACCCCTCAGCCCCGGTGGCGGTGAAGTTCATCGGCTACGGCGGCGGGCGCGGCCGCCCGTCCGAGCACGCGCTGCTGCCCGCGCTCGGCTACGCCCTGCTGGTGATGGACACCCGGGGCCAGGGCGGGCGGTGGAGCACCGGCGCCACCGGCGACCACGCCGACGGCTGGCACGCGGGCCCGGAGAACGCGGCGGTGATGACCAGGGGCATCGCCCGGCCCGAGGACTACTACTACACCCGCCTGTTCACCGACGCGGTGCGGGCGGTGGAGACGGCGTGCGCGCTGGCCGGCGCGGCCCGGGCGGCGGTGACCGGGGTCAGCCAGGGCGGCGGGCTGTCGCTGGCGGCCGCCGCGCTGGTCCCCGAGCGGGTCGCGGTGTGCCACGCCGACGTCCCGTTCCTGTGCGACATCCAGCGTGCGATCACGCTGGCCCCGCTAGCGCCCTACACCGAGGTGCCCGAGTTCCTGGCCCACCAGGTCGACCTGGTCCCGGCCGCGCTGGACACGCTGCGGTACGTGGACTGCGCCCTGCTGGCCCGCCGGATCACCGCGCAATGCCTGCTCAGCGTCGGGCTGATGGACGCGATCTGCCCGCCGTCCACGGTGTTCGCCGCGTACAACGAGATCACCGCGGGCAAGGACATAGCCGTCCACCCCTTCACCGGCCACGAGGTGCCCGCGGCGCACGTCGAGCGCCAGCTCAGGCACCTGCGGGAGTTCCTGGGCTAGTCGCCGATGACGACCCGGTTGGTCAGCGTCCCGATGCTCTCGATCGTGACCGACACCTCGTCCCCGTCGGTCAGCGGGCCGACCCCGGCGGGCGTCCCGGTGAGCAGCACGTCCCCCGGCAGCAGGGTCATCACCTGGCTGACGTAGGCGATCAGCCCGGGCACGTCCCACAGCATCTCCGACGTGCGGGCCTGCTGGCGGACCGCGCCGTTCACGGTGGTGACGAGCTCCAGGTCGGCCGGGTTGGTACCGGTCTCCATCCACGGCCCGAGCGGGCAGAACGTGTCAAAGCCCTTGGCCCGGGTCCACTGGCCGTCCCGGGCCTGCAGGTCCCGGGCGGTAACGTCGTTGGCGCAGGCGTAGCCGAAGATCACCTCCTCGGCGCGCTCGCGGGGCACGCCGCGGCACAGCCGGCCGATGATCACCGCGAGCTCGCCCTCGAAGTCGACCCGCTCGGTGAGCTTGACCGGGTACTTGATCGCGTCGCCGGGCCCGGTGACCGACGTGGACGGCTTGAGGAACAGCACCGGCTCGGCGGGCGGCTCCCCGTTCATCTCCCGCACGTGCGACGCGTAGTTCCGGCCCGCGGCCACCACCTTGCTGGGCAGCACCGGCGCGAGCAGCCGCACCTCGGCCAGCGGGTACCGGTTCCCGGTCAGCCGGACACCGCCCGGGTCCACCCCGAACGGGTGCCCGTACAACTCCGCGATCGTCACCCCGGAACCGGAGCCCTCCACCACGCCGTACGCGACCCCGTCGCCCTTGGCGAATCTCGCGATACGCACGCCACTCCTCTTTGGTCGGGACAGCTGGCTCCGCTACTGCATGTACCCCTCGACCTCGCGAACCGGCCGCGAGGCGGCCTCGTTCGGGTTCTCCCCGAACTCGGCGCGGGCCCGGCGCTGCCGGAGCAGGTCCCAGCACTGGTCGAGGGCTTCCTCGGCGGCCTTCAGCTGCTCGCGCTCCGCCGCGGTGCTCAACTGACCTGCGGCAAGCTGCCCGCGGAGGGTGTGCTCGGTCTTGATGAGATCGTCGATGTGAGCCAGGATCTCCTTGTCGTCCATGCCCCTACCGTAAGTCCCCCGGCGGGCTGGGGGGGCACGGGGTCTAATTATGAGGCGCTCCAGAGCAGACGCCGGCCTGTCAGCCCCGGTGAAGCGTGTTACGCATGAGGTGGGCACGCACCACGTTCCGTTCGGCCGAAAGTCTTTAAGGTTTTCAGCCCAGGGCGGCGGCGGTCGGCGCGTCGGCGGGGTAGAACCCCTCGATGGCCAGCTCGGAGACGGTGACCTCCATCGGCGTGCCGACCACCGCGGTGATGGACAGGAAGTTCAGCTCCCGACCCTGCCCATTTTCGGCACCGCGGTAGCGCAGCGGGACCACCACGTCGGTCGCGGCGGGCGGCTGGGCCTGGCCGCCGGGGTAGGCGGCCAGCTCGTCGTGCAGTTCGGCCAGCCTGGTGTCGCCGGCCGCCTCGGCCTGGCGGCGCAGCCGGTCCAGCAGGTGCGCGCGCCATTCGGGCAGGTTGGCGATGCGCGGGGCCATGCCGTCCGGGTGCAGGCTGAGACGCAGCACGTTGACCGGAGGGTTGAGGAGCTCGGGTTTGACGTGGCGGGTGAACAGGGCGATGCCCGCGTTGGCCTCGACCAGCTCCCACCAGCGGTTCACCACCACGGCCGGGTAGGGCTCGTGGCCCCTGAGGACTTTTTGCAGGGCTTTGCGGACCGCTTGCAGTTCGGGCTCGGCCAGCCCGCGCTCGGGGTAGGCCGGGGCGTAGCCGCCCGCCAGCAGCAGCGCGTTGCGGTCGCGGAGGGGAACGTCGAGGTGTTCGGCCAGGCGCAGGATCATGTCGCTGGTCGGCCGGGAGCGGCCGGTCTCGACGAAGCTCAGGTGCCGGGAGGAGACGTCGGCCGCGCTGGCCAGGTCCAGCTGGCTGAGCCGTCGCCGCTGGCGCCACTGGCGGAGCAGGTCCCCGGCGTGCTGTGGCCTGTCGGTCATGGTTCCTGAGTCTATTTGGCGGCCGTAAGCAGGGGCATTACCTGGGAGGTAATTGTTTTGCTGTCGGGGGGCCAGCAGGATCGGGAGTGTCTACGGGTTTTCTACGGAGGGAGACATCCGATGCTGGAGATCATCAAGCGGTACCTCGAGGCGTGGAACGAGACCGACGCGGCCGCGCGGGTCGCGCTGGTCGCCTCGCTGTGGGCGGCGGACGGGAGCTACACCGACCCGCTGGCCGACGTGCGCGGGCCGGACGCGATCGCCGGGCTGATCGGGGCGGCGCAGCAGCAGTTCCCCGGCCTGGTGTTCACGCTCGGCGGGCCGGTGGACGCCAACCACAACCAGGCGCGCTTCACCTGGCACCTGGGGCCGGACGGCGCCGAGCCGGTCGTGATCGGCTTCGACGTGATGGTGCTGTCCGAGGACGGGCGCATCGCGTCGGTGCACGGGTTCCTGGACAAGGTGCCGGCCGTAGCGTAAGGCTGCGCGGGATCGTGGGCCGCTGCACGGGGGAGCGGCCCACGATCTTCGGCTCTTTGGCTCTCTGGGTCAGCTCGGTTCGCGGCCGGAGCGCAGGAGGCAGTAGGTGACGGCTTCCTCCAGGGCGTGCCAGCTCGCGGCGATGATGTTCTCGTCGACGCCGACCGTGCTCCAGGTATCGCCGGTGCCGTCGTCGGACTCGATCAGCACCCGGGTGACGGCGCCGGTGCCGTGCGACCCGGCCAGGATGCGGACCTTGTAGTCGGTGAGCTCGAGAGCTCGCCAGTTCGGGGTAGATCTGCTCGAGCGCGGCGCGCAGCGCCTTGTCCAGCGCGTTGACCGGGCCGTTGCCCTCCCCCACCGCGACCAGCCGCTCGCCCTTGGCTTCCAGGCGGACCGTCGCCTCGCTGGTCATCCGCCGATCCGGGTGGCGTTCCACGATGACCCGCCAGGACTCGACGGCGAAGTACTCCTGGCGCTGGCCGAGCTCGTCGCGCAGCAGCAGCTCGAAGCTGGCGTCGGCGGCCTCGAATGTATAGCCTGCCGCTTCGAGATCTTTCACCCGGTCCGTGACCTTGGCGATGACCTCCTTGTCGCCGGACAGGTCGTAGCCGAGCTCGCGGCCCTTCAGCTCGACCGAGGCGCGGCCGGCCATGTCCGAGACCAGCATCCGCATGTCGTTGCCGACCAGGGCGGGGTCGATGTGCTGGTAGAGCATGGGGTCGACCTTGACCGCGGAGGCGTGCAGCCCGGCCTTGTGCGCGAACGCGCTCAGCCCGACGTAGGGCTGGTGGGTGTCCGGCGCGACGTTGGTGACCTCGCTGATCGCGTGCGCGATCCTGGCCATTTCCTTGATTTTTTGCTGCGGCAGGACCTGGCGGCCCTTCTTGAGCTGCAGGCCGGCCACCACGCTGAACAGGTTGGCGTTGCCGGCCCGCTCGCCGTAGCCGTTCGCGGTGCCCTGCACGTGGGTGACGCCCGCGTCCACCGCGACCAGCGTGTTGGCCACCCCGCACGCGGTGTCGTCGTGGCAGTGGATGCCCAGGCGGGCCTGCGTGGCTTGTTTGACGGCGGTGACCGTGTCGGCGAGTTCGGCCGGGAGCATGCCGCCGTTGGTGTCGCACAGGGCGATGACGTCCGCGCCCGCGGTGGCGGCGGTTTTCAGTACTTCGAGCGCGTAGTCCGGGTTGGACTTGTAGCCGTCGAAGAAGTGCTCGGCGTCCAGGAACACCCGCTGGCCGTTGCTTTTCAGATGCGTGATCGTGTCTTTGATCATCTCGAGGTTCTCCTCGAGGGTGGTCCGCAGCGCCAGTAGGACGTGCCGGTCGTGACTCTTGGCGACAAGGGTCACGACCGGCGCGCCCGATTCGCGCAGCGCGGCGACCTGGGGGTCATCGGCCGCCTTGACGCCGGGCCGGCGGGTCGCGCCGAACGCGGCGAGCTGCGCGTGCTTGAGGTCCAGTTCGGTGACGGCGCGGCGGAAGAACTCGGTGTCCTTCGGGATCGCGCCCGGCCAGCCGCCCTCGATGAACCCGACGCCCAGCTCGTCGAGCTGGCGGGCGATGACGAGCTTGTCGGCCACGGTGAGGTTGAGCCCCTCCTGCTGCGCGCCGTCTCGCAGGGTGGTGTCGTAGACGTGGAAGCTGTCGTCGAGCATTTCCGGTTCTCCAGGGTTCGTGGCTTTTACGTCTTGGGCGGCTGGTTTCGGGTTTTGCGGCAAAACAAAAGACCCCTCGCGAATACGCGAGAGGTCTGCGCGTCGGCGGGCCGGGTTCTGTTTCCCCGGCGCTAGGGCTGGCGCCCTAGGTGCCGACGCGCCAGCCGATAATGATGCGGCCGAACGTCACGGGCTCAGTGTGCCACACCCGTTCGCTTCTTGGCGCATTCGTCTCGCTATTTGAGACGGGGCCGGGGGGTTAGCAGATCTTGTGGGTCCAGTTGAAGGGGTCGGGGAGGCGGCCGTACTGGATGCCGATCAGCTCCTCGCGCAGGCGGGTGGTGACGGGGCCGGGGGTGCCGTCGCCGATCAGCCACTCGGCGGACTTGCCGCGGACGCGGCCCACCGGGGTGATCACGGCCGCGGTACCGCAGGCGAACACCTCGGTCAGCTCGCCTGAGGCGCACTGGTCCTGCCACTGCTCGATGGAGATCTTGTCCTCGACGGCCTTGACGCCCAGCTCGGGGGCCAGCCGCAGCAGCGAGTCGCGGGTGATCCCGGGCAGCAGGGTCCCGGTCAGCGGCGGGGTCATGATCTGCGGGGTGCCGGTACTGTCCGCACCGCCGTCCGCGCCGCCGTCGCGCCGCCGTCCGCGCCGTGGACGAAGAACAGGTTCATGCCGCCCATTTCCTCGACCCAGCGGTGCTCGGCGGCGTCCAGCCAGACCACCTGGTCGCAGCCTTCTTCCACGGCCTGCTGCTGGGCCACGAAGGAGGCCGCGTAGTTGCCGCCGCACTTCACCGCGCCGGTGCCGCCAGGCGCGGCCCGGGTGTACTCCTGCGACAGCCACACCGTGACCGGCTTGGGCGCGCCGGTTCCGCCGAAGTACGACGCGGCGGGCGAGGCGATGACGCAGAACAGGTACTCGGCCGACGGGTGGTTGACGCCCAGGCCGCGCTGGGTCGCGATCAGGAACGGCCGCAGGTACAGGCTGTTCCCCTCGCCCCCGGGCACCCAGTCGCGGTCCTGGCCGACCAGCAGTTCCAGGGCCCGGACGAAGGTCTCCTCGGGGAGTTCGGGCATGGCCATCCGGCGCGCCGACCGGTTGAACCGGGCCGCGTTGGCGTCCGGCCGGAACATGGTGATCGACCCGTTCTCCTGGCGGTACGCCTTCAGGCCCTCGAAGAACTCCTGCGCGTAGTGGAACACCATGGTGGCCGGGTCGAAGGTGAACGGGCCGTAGGGCTCCAGCCGGCCGTCGTGCCAGCCGCGGTCGGCGGACCAGCGCAGCGTGATCATGTGATCGGTGAAGACCTGGCCGAACCCGGGTGCGGCCAGCATCGCCTCGCGCTCAGCGGCGGGCACCGGGTGGCTGGAGGGGCGGACCTCGAAATCAATCATGATTTGTACTTCCTCATCGCCGTGGTATCAACAGTAGCCGTCTGCCTGACCCCGCACGGCCGGTGTGCCCGCGGGGTCAGCCGGCTGACTCGCTCGGCGATGTCGTCGCCCACCTCGACGGTGGTGCGGGCCGCCCAGGCGCCCTGGCGCTCCAGCAGGTCCTCGGCCACGGCCTGCTCGATCCGGGCCGACTCAGCGGTCAGGCCCAGGTGCTCGCACAGCATCCCGGCGGACAAGATGGCCGCGGTCGGGTCGGCCTTGCTCTGCCCGGCGATGTCCGGCGCGCTGCCGTGCACCGGCTCGAACATGCTGGGCGCGGTCCCCTCGGGGTTGATGTTGCCGCTGGCCGCGAGGCCGATGCCCCCGGCCACGGCGGCCCCCAGGTCGGTGAGGATGTCACCGAACAGGTTGTCGGTGACGATGACGTCGAACCGCTCGGGCTGGGAGACGAAGAACATCGACGCGGCGTCCACGTGGCAGTAGTCGACCGCGACGTCGGCGAACTCCTTGGCCAGGCCGTCGACGGTCCGCTGCCACAGGTCGCCGGCGTAGGTCAGCACGTTGGTCTTGTGCACCAGGGTCAGCTTGCGCCGCGGCCGGGCCATGGCCCTGGCGAAGGCGTACCGGGCTACCCGCTCGACCCCGAACGCGGTGTTCACGCTCTCCTGGGTGGCGATCTCGGCGGGCGTGCCCTTGCGCATCACGCCGCCGGCGCCGGTGTACGGGCCCTCGGTGCCCTCCCGGACCACGACCATGTCGAGGGACTCGGCCCTCGCGTTGGCCAGGGCGGAGGCCACGCCCGGGTACAGGCGCACCGGGCGCAGGTTGACGTAGTGGTCAAGCTCGAACCGGAGTTTTAGGAGAAGGCCGCGCTCGAGCACCCCGCTGGGCACGCTCGGGTCGCCGACCGCGCCGAGCAGGATCGCGTCGTGGCCCCGGATCTCCTCGAGCACCGCGTCGGGCAGCGTCTCCCCGGTCCGGTGCCAGCGACGGGCCCCGAGGTCGTAGCTGGTCTCGTCGAAGGCGACCTCGGGCGCCGCGGCGCGCAGCACCTTGAGCGCCTCGGCGGTCACCTCGGGGCCGATGCCGTCTCCGCCGATGACGGCGAGCCTAATCGTTCGTGAACCCATGCCAGAACCTTACTGGCGGGTCGGGCCTGCCGTGGGCGTCCGGGCCGCGCCTACCTCGGCGGTCGCCTCGCCGCCGTTGTCGCGGCGGTCCAGCGCGATCTGCACCGCGTTGGTCGCGGGCTTGGGCTTTGCGGTGTCGGGGCGTTTGTCCCAGGGATACATGTCGTACACGAGAGGGTCTCCTGATCGGGGACGGGACTTACGGCCAGCACGTCAGCCCGCAGCGGGTGGCCGGCCTGCCCAGGATCAGGGTGGCTACTGAGCCCCGCTGCGGCTGGTTACAAGGACCAAGCGCCGCATAGTGCCTGCTACGCTACCTGACTCCTGCCCGCCGTGGACAGCCCGCAAGACACCGGTCTCAGTATTCGAGACAGTATTTTCACGTCCTAGTTCATTCGCCAGGATGGCATTTTCACGTCCTAGTTCATTCGCCAGGATGGCATTTTCACGTCCTAGTTCATTCGCCAGGATGGCATTTTCACGTCCTAGTTCATTCGCCAGGATGGCATTTTCACGTCCTAGTTCATTCGCCAGGATGGCATTTTCACGTCCTAGTTCATTCGCCAGGTGGCATTTTCACGTCCTAGTTCATCCAGCGGCGGTGCTTGGGGTGCGAGGCGTGCCGCCAGACCTTTCTGGCTCGCGTTTGCAGGCGCTCGGCATGATGGAGCTCGCGCTCGTGCAGCAGGCCGTAGGTGAACGCGTTCTCGCCGGCCAGGTACGCGCCGATGCCGAGGTCCCGGGCGGCCTGGCGGGCCAGCACCGCGTCGTGGTGGTCGCCGAGCACCGACTGGACGTGCTTCATCTGCTTGGCGAACCTCCGGGCCTTTTTTCCGATCGCCGGGGTCGCCGCCTCGGCGGCGTAGCGGGTGCGGCGGGCCGACTTGCGGGCCTGATGCAGGGCGGCGTCCTGGGCCGGGCCGTCCGGGGTGTGCCGCGCGCGTGCGCATCCGGCGTTTGGCCTGGCGGTAGGCGCGCCGGACGGCGGCCGGGAGGACCTCACGGGCCGGGGCACCGGCCAGCGGGCCGCGCGCCGGGCCGGCCGCGACCCGGTCCAGCTCGGCCAGCAGGCGTGCGTAGCGGGGCGAGTCGAGGGCCTCGATCAGCCCGGCGCGGGCGGCGGCGCGGAGGGGCGCGAAGTGGCCTTGCACGCGGGCCTGGACCGGCCCGATGAGCAGCTCGGGCGGGGTCGGACGCAGGCTGTCGCGCAGGTGCCCGGCGAGCACCTCGCCGTCGCGGGCCGCGCCGAGTTCCCGGCCCAGCCATTGCAGCTCGCCGGCCAGGTGCTCGCTGTCGGTCCAGGGAATGACCTGGCCGAACGTCCGGAGGACGGCGCGCAGCCTGCGGGTGGCCACCCGCATCTGGTGCACCGAGTCGAACTCGTCGGCGCGCACCGCGGGTTCGAGCGTCTTCAGGGTGTGAGCCTGGACGCGCAGGTAGGCCAGCACCACGTCGCCCGCGGAGGAGTCACGCTGGGGCCGGGTCCCGGCGATCACCGGCGGGCGTTCGGCGTTGCGCTCGGCGTTGTGCTCCGCCTTGCGCTCCGGGCGGGTCAGCGTCTGGGTCGTGTTCGCAGTCATCACGGCCCGCTACCCCGCCCGGAGCGGTGAAACCCTACTCGTCCTCGGCGAGCCAGGACATCAGCGGGCGGAGCTTGGCGCCGACCTGCTCGATCTGCTCGTTGCGCTCGGCCTCGCGGCGCTTGAGGAAGTTCGGCTTGCCCGCGTCGAACTCCTCGATCAGCTCCCGCGCGAACGAGCCGTCCTGGATCTCGCCCAGGATGCGGCGCATCTCCTCGCGGGTCTGCTCGTTGATCAGCCGCGGGCCGCGGGTGTAACCGCCGTACTCGGCGGTGTCCGACACCGACCAGTACATCTTCGAGATGCCGCCCTCGTACATGAGGTCCACGATCAGCTTCATCTCGTGCAGGCACTCGAAGTAGGCGGATTCGGGCTGGTAGCCGGCCTCGACCAGGGTGGCGAAGCCGGCCTTGATCAGCTCGGCTACGCCGCCGCACAGCACGGTCTGCTCGCCGAACAGGTCGGTCTCGGTCTCCTCGGTGAACGTGCTCTTCAGCGCGCCCGCCCGGGTGCCGCCGATGCCCTTGGCGTAGGCCAGGGTGAGCGGCCAGGCGTTGCCGCTCGCGTCGCGCTCGACGCAGACCAGCACGGGCACGCCGCGGCCCTGCGCGAACTGGCGCCGGACCAGGTGGCCCGGGGCCTTCGGCGCGACCATGCAGACGTCCACGTCCGGCGGCGGGGTGATGAGGTCGTAGCGGATGTTCAGGCCGTGGGCGAAGAACAGCGCGTCGCCCTCCACCAGGGCCGGGGCGATGGCCTCGCGGTACAGTTCCCGCTGCAGGTGGTCGGGGATCAGGACCATGATCAGGTCCGCTTCCTCGCAGGCCTCGGCGGGCGTGGTGACCCGCAGGCCGTCGTTGGCCGCCTTCTCCCGGCTCTTGGAGCCTTCGGGCAGGCCGACCCGCACGTCCACGCCGGAGTCGCGGAGCGAGAGCGCGTGCGCGTGTCCCTGGCTGCCGTAGCCGAGGACGGCGACGTGCCGGCGCTGGATGACGGACAGGTCGGCGCTGTCGTCGTAGAAAATCTCTGCCACTTTGAAACGGGCCTTTCTGTGTTTTGTGAGAGCTTAGGCGCTGTGTTGGTTCGCGGGGGACTACCCCGCCCCCCCGCTAGGCACTGCGTTCGACGGGCCGCAGCGCGCGGTCGGTGATGGAGCGGCCACCGCGGCCGATGGCCACCATGCCGGACTGGACAAGTTCCTTGATCCCGAACGGCTCGAGCACCTTGATCAGCGCCTCGAGCTTCTCCCGGTTGCCGGTCGCCTCGACCGTGACCACGTCCAGCGCCACGTCCACCACCCGGGCGCGGAACAAGTTGACCGTCTCGAGCACCCGCGGCCCGGCTCTCGGCGTCGGCCCGGACCTTGATCAGGATCAGCTCGCGCTGCACGGTGGCGCCCGGCTCCAGCTCGACGATCTTCAGCACGTTGATGAGCTTGTTCAGCTGCTTGGTCACCTGCTCGAGCGGGTGCTCCTCGCAGTTGACCACGATCGTGATGCGGGAGATCTCCTCGTGCTCGGTCGGCCCGACGGCCAGCGAGTCGATGTTGAAGTTACGCCGGGCGAACAGCCCGGCGATCCGCACCAGGACCCCCGGCTTGTTCTCCACCAGCACGGACAGCGTATGGCTGGTCATTCGTTCGAACCTCCCCAGTCGGGCGCCAGGCCGCGCGCGAACTTGATGTCGTTGTTGGACGTGCCGGCCGCGACCATGGGCCAGACCATGGCGTCCTTGTGGACCACGAAGTCCAGCACCACCGGGCGGTCGTCGATGGCCATGGCCCGCTCGATGACCCGGTCGACCTCGCCGGGCTCCTCGCAGCGGATGCCCTCGCAGCCGTACGCCTCGGCCAGCTTGACGAAGTCCGGGATGCGGGTGCCGGCCGGCTTGCGCGGTTCGGCCGGCGTGCGCGATTCGGCCGTAGCGTGCAGGTCGGTGTTGGAGTAACGCTCGTTGTAGAACAGCGTCTGCCACTGCCGGACCATTCCGAGGCTGCCGTTGTTGATGATCGCGACCTTGACCGGGATGCCCTCGATGGCGCAGGTGGCCAGCTCCTGGTTGGTCATCTGGAAGCACCCGTCGCCGTCGATGGCCCACACCGTGGTGTCCGGGCGGCCCATCTTGGCGCCCATGGCGGCGGGCACGGCGAAGCCCATGGTGCCCAGCCCGCCCGAGTTGATCCAGGTGCCAGGGTTCTCGTAGTCGATGAACTGCGCGGCCCACATCTGGTGCTGGCCCACCCCGGCCACGTAGATCGCCTCCGGGCCCGCGATCTTCCCGATCCGCTGGATCACGTACTGCGGCGCCAGGGAGCCGTCGTCCGGCTCGGCGTAGCCGAGCGGGTAAGTCGTGCGCCAGGAATCGAGCTGGGCCTTCCAGGCGCCCAGGTCGGGCTGGTGGCCCTGCTCGTGCTCGGCCCGGACCGCCGCGACCAGGTCGGCGATCACCTCCCGGCAGTCACCCACGATCGGCACGTCGGCCCGGCGGTTCTTGGAGATCTCGGCCGGGTCGATGTCCGCGTGCACGATCATCGCGCCGGGCGCGAAGGTGTCCAGCTTGCCGGTCACCCGGTCGTCGAACCTGGTGCCCAGCGCGATGAGCAGGTCGGCCTGCTGCAGCGCGCCGACCGCCGTCACGCAGCCGTGCATCCCGGGCATGCCCATGTGCAGCGGGTGCCGGTCGGGGAACGCACCCCTGGCCATCAGCGTGGTGACCACCGGGATGCCGGTCAGCTCGGCCAGCTCGCGCAGCTGGGCGGCGGCCCGGGCCTTGATCACGCCGCCGCCGACGTACAGCACCGGGCGCCGGGACTCGCTGATCAGCCGCGCGGCCTCGCGCACCTGCCGGGCGTGCGGCCTGGTCACCGGGTGGTAGCCGGGCAGCTCGAACGGGACCGGCCAGCTGAAGTCGGTGGTGGCCTGCAGCGCGTCCTTGGAGATGTCCACCAGCACCGGCCCGGGCCGGCCGGTCGAGGCCACGTGGAAGGCCTCGCCGATGGTGCGGGCGATGTCCTCGGGCTTGGTGACCAGGAAGTTGTGCTTGGTGATCGGGATCGTGATCCCGGAGATGTCGGCCTCCTGGAAGCCGTCGGTGCCGATCAGGCTCGACGGCACCTGCCCGGTGATCGCGACGATGGGCACCGAGTCCATGTAGGCGTCGGCGATGGGCGTGACCAGGTTCGTCGCGCCCGGCCCGCTGGTCGCCATGCACACGCCGACCCGCCCGGTGGCCTGCGCGTAACCGGTGGCCGCGTGGCCCGCGCCCTGCTCGTGCCGGACCAGGATGTGCCGGATGATCTTGGAGTCGAGCAGCGGGTCGTAGGCCGGCAGCACTGCGCCGCCCGGGATGCCGAATACCACGTCGGCGCCGACTCGCTCGAGCGCGTACACCAGCGCCTGCGCGCCGGTGGCCCGGACCCGGCTGGGGCCCGTCACCGGCACGCGCGGCGCCTCGGCCGACCCGGGCTGGGCCGGCTCCGCTCTGCTGACCCATGCTGGGCGGGCGCGTGCTCGGCGGGCGCCGGGCCTTCGGCGTGGGAGTGATCGGCGGCGCGCGCGGCGTCGCGGTGCGGCGAGCGGGCGGCCAGGTCCCGCGGGCTGGGCACGGCGGAGGCCGGCGGCGCGGGGCTGCCCGCTGGGCTCTCCGGGCCGGCGGTACCCTTGCGGCCCGTCATCTGCTCGGTCATCGGTAGGTCTCCCTGAATTGCTCTGTTTGCTAGTGGGGCGAGCGGCATAAAAAATCCCCTCGTGCCGGTCGGCAGTCGAGGGGAGCGCGCAGGAACTGGCTTGGTCAGCTGGCTGCGCGCCGGCCAAGTACGAGGATCTGCGAGAGCTTCACGGATAACACTTTACTGCGATCGGTGATCGGAACGTCCACCGATCGGCAAACTGTCTCACATTCCGAGACGGGCCGGCTCATTCGGTTCGTGCTCGGTTGGCTCATCGGGCGCCTCCCGGGAGGTCCTGATCAGCGCCTCGACACCTGAGGCGGCCATCGGCCGGGCGACCAGGAAGCCCTGGCCGTAGTCGCAGCCCATCTCGCGCAGCGCGCTGAGCTGGCGGGGCTCCTCGATGCCCTCGGCGATGACCCGCAGCCCGAGCTCGCGGCCCACCTGCACCACGGTCCTGGTCAGCAGGGTCAGGGTGTCGTCGTGGCCGAGGCCCGCTACGAACGAGGGGTCGATCTTGATGATGTCCAGCGGCAACTGGCGCAGGTAGGCCAGCGAGGCGTACCCGATGCCGAAGTCGTCGATGGCCATCCGCACGCCCATCTGGTGCAGCTCGGCGAGCCGGTCCGCGAGCAGCCCGTCCTCCTCGACCAGGATCCGCTCGTTTACCTCCACGGTGAGCGCGGTCGAGGGCAGTCCGGTCTCGGCCAGGATGGCCGCCACCCGGGCGGTAAAGCCGGGCGCGGTGATCTGGCGCGCGGACAGGTTGACCGCGACCCCGACGTCCCATGAGGCCCGGCGCCAGGCGACGCCCTGCGCGCAGGCCTCGCGGAGCACCCACTCGCCCAGCGGGACGATCAGGCCCGACTCGTCGGCCGCGCCCAGGAACTCGCGCGGGGCGACGACCTCGCCGCCTCGCCACCAGCGGACCAGCGCCTCGGCGCCGACCACGCGCGAGGTGGCCAGCTCCACGATGGGCTGGTACTGCAGGGTGAGCTCGCCGTTGCTGATGGCGCGCTGCAGGTCGGTCACGATCTCGAGCCGGCGGACCACGTCGGCGCGCATGTGCGCGGCGTAGACCTCGGCGCGGTCGCCGCCGGCCTCCTTGGCCCGGGACATGGCCACGTCCGCGTTGCGCAGCACCAGCCCGGCGGGGTCGTCGGGGTGGTCCGGGGTGCCGGGGCTTTGGGGTTCCCGACCGGCCAGGGCCACGCCCACGCTCGCGGTGAGCGCGATCTGCTGGCCGGCCACCCGGAACGGCTCGGCGGCGATCGCGCCGGCCAGCCGTTCGCCGATCTCGGAGACCTCCGCCGCGCTGCCCGCGTTCTCGACCAGGACGGCGAACTCGTCACTGCCCCAGCGCGCGACCGTGTCGTGGACCGGGACGATAGCCCGCAGCCGCCGGGCGGCCTGGGCCAGCACCAGGTCGCCGGCGCCGTGCCCGACCGAGTCGTTGACCGCGGTGAAGCGGTCCAGGTCGAGGAAGATGACGCCGATCCGGCTGGTGGGCGTGGCGTCGCGCAGCACGTCCCGGGTCCGCTCCTCCACGTAGGCGCGGTTGGGCAGGCCGGTCAGCCCGTCGTGGAAGGTCAGGTGCGCGACCTGCTGGCGCAGCGCCACCTGGTCGCTGACGTCGCGCGCGGTGACCATGATCTGGCTGTGTCGGCCCGGGGGGACGACCCTGCTGCCCTGGCCGCCTGTGGCGGCGGGCCCAGCCCCCCCGCGAGGGCAGCGCCCGGGACCTGGTAGCGCAGCACGGTCGACTCGACGTGCCGCCAGGTGCCGTCGGCAGCGCGTACCCGGGCCGGGAACCGCCCGGCCGACGCGGGCGCCTCGGCCGGTCCGAGCGCGAGCCGGGACGCGGTGCGCACGGCGCCGCGGTCCTCGGGGTGCACGAAGTCCAGCAGCCGCCGTCCGGTCAGGTACCCCGGCGCGTAGCCGTAGTCCCCCACCGCCGGGCTGGCGTAACTGATCACGCCGTCGGGGTCGCAGACCAGCACCACGTCGCTGGTCCGGCTGGCCAGCTCGCGCAGGCTGCGGCTGGATTCCCGCCAGATCCCGAGGATGACCCCGTTCTGGTTGACCAGCATGAACACCCGCACGGCCAGCACCAGCACGCCCGCTCCGCCCGCCACGACCAGCGCGGCCCCGGACGCGGGGGCGCCGGCCAGGCCGTTGGCGATGACCACGATGGTGGCCACGGCGGCGGTCAGCGCGGCGATGATGGTGGCGGCGGCCGCGCTCGAGGCCCGGCGGGTCCGGCTCGCCTCGGCCACCCGCCACGGAGCCGCGCCGAGCAGCAGCGCGGCGACCAGGGCCAGCACCTGGGTCGCGACGCCGGGGTGCCCGCCCAGGGCCCGCTGGCCCACGGCCAGGGCGTCCCCGACCAGCACGGCGAGCAGGGCCAGGTACGGCAGCATGACCCGCCGCCAGGCGGTGGTGACCATGGGCAGCAGCGCGCCGAGCACGGCCAGGTCGGCCAGCGGGTGGATGAGGGCGAGCAGGAAGGTGCCGGGCCGCTCGGCGGACCGGTGGAACTCCGCGCTGAACAGCGTGATCCAGCCGATCACGAGCAGGGCGACGGCCATGACGTAGCCGTCGGCCAGCCCGGGCAGGACCGGGCTGGTCGCTCTCTCGAGCGGGCCGACCCCGTCGTTCCCCTGGCCTGCGGACGGCTCCCCGCCGGTGCTGTCCTTGTCCGCCGTGGTCAGCATCGCGATGCCGACGGCGGCGGCGGCCACGGCCAGCAGCGGCGGCAGGTCGGCGAACGACAGCCCGGCTCCGGGGCTGAGCGCGGAGCCGAGCACCTGCTGGATGATGAGCCCGGCGCAGTACAAGGCGGCGGCCCCGGCCAGCCACCGGTAGCCGCGGGCGAAGGCGCTGGGCTGCCGGCGCGCGCCGAGCCACAGGCTCACCGCCGCCGCGAACCACGCCAGCATGCCAAGCACGCTCATGCTCGGTACCCCGAGATGATCAGGCGCACCTGGGCTCCTTCCGTTCCGCCGTGTCGTCTATAAAAACCTCAACGCACGCTAGGCAAGTACAGATAGCTGCGTCACGCTTTTCGTTACCTCGTCGTAACGAGATGTCGCCGACGTGGCGTATCACCGAGCGCCGGCGACCACCGGGATCCCAGCCCCAAGACGGCCTCGCAACCGGTATGGCGCTCACTCTACGTACCCGAGATCACACTTCGGTTGCGGGCCACCCACAGTAAGGCGGCGGAAGCCACCGGAAGCCAGCGCCATCCGCCGAGCTCCGTCCCAGGTCAGGGCACGGCTGCCCGGCAAGGCGGCGAAAGCGGCCGCAACCTGCTGATCTCGGCCACGTGCCGTCACCGTGCCAGCACGGCGGGGGTTCCCGGTGACCGATCTGTACGACGCTCCCTTGTCTGCCCTCCGCAACCGCGTCGATGAGCTCGGGTTCTTGATTGCCGTCTGGGAACGCCGCTGCGAGCCCCGCTGGCTGATGCCGACGGGGCGTTCCCCGGGAGTCGGGCTCCTGCTGGCTGCCGTCCTGGGGGTGCTGCTCACCGTGATCGAAGCGCTCGGGCGCAGGATGAGGCAGCGGAACGCCGCGCCGAAATCGCCGGATCTGACCCCAAGGGCGGCGCCGCGCAGTCACGATGGTGTCGGAGGCAGAATCCGCCCAGCCAGGCAGCCTGCGGATCGCAAGGCCGGGCGACCAAGTCATCCGGGCCCGCGCGACAAACGATCCCCGCCGCGGACAAACGGAGGCTCCAGCGGTCGGCCATACCCGACGCGGAAGGATCAGCATGAGGCGTTCTGCGAAAAGACTTTCCCTCCCCACGACCCTACTTGTCGCCGGATTGTTGGCGGCGGGATGCGGGGGGACCATCAGCAGCTCGATCGGCAGCTTGCCGAGCCGGACCGCGACCGCCCCGGCCAGGCCCAGCGTCACGGCGGCCCCCACCACCCAGCCGGGTCACGTCGCAACCGTGACGTCAGCGCCGACCGCGCCGGCCACCGGTTCTGCGGCGCCCGCCGCCTCCTCCGGCACCAGCCTGATCTGGCTCTGGGTTCTGCTGGGCGTCCTTGTCCTGGCCGGCCTGATCGCCTTGATCGCGCGCTCCTCTCGCCGCCGCTCGGCAGCCACGGCGGGCTGGCGGTCCAGGCTCGTCGATGCGTACGCCAAGGGCTCGGCCCTGCATGACGCGATGAGCGTCGCCGAAGCGCCCGGCGGGCTGGCCGCCGCCGACGCGGCCGCCCGGTGGTCCGATATCCAGCGGCGCGCCGATGATCTGGCGCAGACGCTGTACGCCCTGCGCGAGGAGGTCCCGCAGCACTCCCCAGACGGCGCCAGGATCGCTGACACGCTCGCCTCGCTGCAGGCTGTCCGCTCTGCGATGGACGCCGAGCGTGCCTCGGGCGGCGCCAGCCTGGAGCAGGCCGACGTGGTCCGCAGCCGTCTGGCCTACTTCGAGTCCTCCCTCCGCGCACTCACGGCTCCTGCCCAGTAATTGCCATGGCCTCGCCGCCAGCAGTGAACGGCGGCGGACGGCATCGAACAGGTCAGGCACGGTAAAGGCGATGGCTCATCGCATCGCGAGCCGGCTCCGGGATGATCGGCAACATGATCGCCTAAATCACCCGCGGAATCGGAGCTGATGACATGAGTTCCCGGCTCGCGGGCGCGGGCGGGAGGGATCGTGCGTGTTGTGTCCTAAGCTCCCGCCGCTGGGGTGTCCGCGCGTCAGCCGTCATGGGTGGCGCTGCCGGGTTGCGTCCCCAGCCACTGGGTGATCTCGAGCGCGACGCCGACCTCGAGGCCGTGGCCGGCCAGCGGGAGCGGGAGCAGCCGCTCGGCGCGCTGGAGGCGGTTGAGGACCGTGTTGCGGTGGGTGTACAGGGCCCGGGCCGGCCGACGTCTCAGATGCTGGTCGTCGCCTCGGCTCTGCCGTCTTTCACGGCGGCCTGGAGCGCGGCGTAGTCACGATCGTTCTGGTCGGCGTACTTCTCAGCGAAGTCAGCGATCGCCTGGTCGAACTTGTTGGAGCCGCCAAGGTAGGCGGCCAGGGCGATGCGGTCGCCGGAGCGGGCGTGTGCCCGGGCCAGGGTCCACCCGCACAGTCCGGCGTAGGTCGCCAGGTCCGAGGGGGGCATCTGCTCGATCGGCACGGAGAATTTCCAGTCCTTCAGCTGCCGCACGTAGTAGTCGCGGTCTACTCCATCGGGGTCGGCCGCGCGGGTCCAGCCGAGAAGGATGTCGCTTTCGGCTTGCATCAGGTGCTGCCCGGCGACAACGCGCTCGCCTTGGTTGCTGTACTGGCTGCGCCCGCAGTAGTTAGCCAGGGCGGAGGTCTGGGCTTCCTTGACTTGCAGGAACAAGGGCTCGGTCCTGTCTCCGGCGCCCGTGAGTGCTATCCAGCAGCGGGTCCCGACGCTTCCCACCCCGACCACCTTGCGGGCCACCTGGACCAGCGTGAAGTGCTGCAGCAGGTACTTGCGGTCGGACTGCAAAGTGCGCTGGTATTTGCCCAGCACCCCGTCTACTAGCTTATGGATCGCGCTGGCCTGCTCATCCGGGTAGGCCTCCTCGATCGGCTCGATCAGCGGGGGGTCGCTGATGATCCGCGGCTGCCCGCCGACCAAAGTAGTGAGCTTGCTCAGCGCCTGCATGCTGTTATGGGTATGCGCCTGGGCCACCATCTTCTCGGTGGCCTTGACCGTGGTCGGCTTCATCTGGGCCTGGAACTCGCTGATGGCGTCATCGACGTCCAGGCGTGCGTACCAGACCCCAAGGAAAGACTGCTCTGAGAACTCTTGCATCGTCTTGCGGTACCTCTCGACCCCCGCGAGGACGATTTTGCGGCGGGCCTTGCCGCCGAAGCCGTTGTCCCGCCCGGCGACGGCTAGGCTGGCCGCCAGCCGCTTGACATCCCACTCGAACGGGCCGGGCAGTGTCTCGTCGAAGTCGTTGACGTCGAAGACCAGCCGCCGCTCCGGCGACGCGAACGCACCAAAATTGGACAGGTGAGCATCCCCGCACAACTGCACCCGAAGCCCCGACGTGGGCGTGGTGGCCAGGTCGGCAGCCATCGGCAGCGCCGCACCCCGATAGAACGTGAACGGGGACACCAGCATCCGCCCGTTCCGGATTGGCACCAGCTCCGGCACCCGGCTCTTTTCCTGCTCCAGCAGCAGGCCAACCGGATCCCGCGACGCGTCCGGCACGAACTCCGCATGCGACTCCAGCGGGGCCAAGGCCCTGGCGTCCTTCCCCCGCGCCACCCGGTCCGCACGACTTAGCTGTTCCGCCGCCCCGGCCGCCAATCCCCCACGCGAAGTCCGCGCTGCGGACCTGCCGACCCGCGTGGCATCTTCAGTCTGCGCAGTCATCGCCGCCCCTTCCGTCCTAGGGCCATCAGCGTGATTCGCCGGGCTGCCGGTCTCCTGGGATGTCACTAGCCCACCTGTTTACGTCCCGTTCACCGCCAGGTCACCATTCGACCTCGCACCGGGGCGACCTTCAACCCTCAGAGGGGGATTAATCTGGCCGCTCACCTCGCTGGCACCATTTGGGTCGGCGTGGCTCATGATCTACCTCGTCTAGACTCCTGCGCAGTGCAGGCCAGGTCGGGCAGGCCAGGTCGGGCAGGCCAGGTCGGGCAGGCCAGGTCGGCGAACCAGGGAGGCCGAAGTTGCGCAAGGTCCTGATCGCGAACCGCGGCGAGATCGCGGTGCGTGTCGTCCGGGCGTGCCGTGACGCCGGGCTGACCAGCGTAGCCGTGTACGCCGAACCAGACCTGGACGCGCTGCACGTCCAGATGGCGGACGAGGCCTATTCACTGTCCGGGACGACGGGCCCGGAGACCTACCTGGACATCGACAAGCTCGTCAAGGTCGGGCTGGAGTCGGGCGCGGACGCCGTGCACCCCGGGTACGGGTTCCTGGCTGAGAACGCGGACTTCGCCCGGGCCGTGACGCGGGCGGGCCTGACCTGGATCGGCCCGCCGCCCGAGGCGATCGAGGCGCTGGGCGACAAGGTGCGGGCCCGGCACATCGCCCGGCTGGCCGGGGCACCGCTGACCCCGGGGACGCAGGACCCGGTGCGCGACGCCGAGGAGATCCGGGCGTTCGGGGCGGAGTACGGGTACCCGATCGCGATCAAGGCGGCGTTCGGCGGCGGCGGCCGGGGCCTGAAGGTGGCCTGGCGTGCGGATGAGGTCGCTGAGCAGTATGAGTCGGCGGTGCGGGAGGCCACGGCGGCGTTCGGCCGGGGTGAGTGCTTCGTGGAGCGGTACCTGGACCGGCCCCGGCACGTGGAGACTCAGTGCCTGGCCGACGCGCACGGCAACGTGGTGGTCATTTCCACCCGGGACTGCTCGCTGCAGCGGCGGCATCAGAAGCTGGTCGAGGAGGCCCCGGCCCCGTTCCTGGGGTCCGAGCAGGTCGAGGCGCTGTACCAGGCGTCCAAGGCGATCCTGCGGCTGGCCGGCTACGTGGGCGCAGGGACCTGTGAGTTCCTGGTCGCCCGGGACGGCACGATCAGTTTCCTGGAGGTCAATACGCGCCTGCAGGTGGAGCATCCGGTCAGCGAGGAGGTGACCGGGATCGACCTGGTGCGGGAGATGTTCCGGATCGCGGACGGGGAGGCGCTGGGCTATGACGACCCGCCGGCCCGGGGGCATTCGATCGAGTTCCGGATCAACGCCGAGGATCCGGCGCGGAACTTCCTGCCCGCTCCCGGGACGATCACCGTGTTCCGCCCGCCGTCCGGGCCCGGCGTGCGGCTCGACTCGGGGTACGCGGCCGGGATGACGGTCCCGCAGGTGTTCGACTCGCTGATCGCCAAGCTAATCGTGACCGGCGCGAGCCGGGCCGAGGCGTTGCAGCGGGCGACCCGGGCGCTGGGTGAGTTCGAGGTCGGCGGCATGCCGACCGTGCTGCCCTTTCACCGCGCGGTCGTCACCGATCCCGCGTTCACCGCGCCGGGCGGCTCGCTGGGCGTGCACACCCGGTGGATCGAGACCGAGTTCACCGCGCTGATGCCGGCCCAGGAACAGGCGTCGGTCGCGGACCCGGCCGACCGGGAGGCCATCACGGTGGAGGTGGGCGGGAAACGACTGTCGGTCGTGGTCCCCGCCGCACTCAGCCAGGCGCGCCGCGTTTCGCCCGGTCCTATTTCGGCCGAACGGGTCCGTGGTGCGAGCCGGTCGCGACGCTCGGTTCCCGCTGGCAGCGGCGACGCGCTGGTCAGCCCGATGCAGGGCACGATCGTCAAGATCGCCGTCGCGGACGGGGAGCGGGTGGCGGCCGGGGACGTGATCGTGGTCCTGGAGGCGATGAAGATGGAGCAGCCGCTGACCGCGCACAAGGACGGCACGGTCACCGGGCTGGCCGTGGCGGTGGGTCAGACGGTGACGGCAGGCGCGCCCATCTGCGAGCTCAAGGACTGATCCGCGGTGAGCAGGCTTCCCGGCGATCCGAACGCGGTCCGGAAGGTGCTGTTCGCGCTGGGATTCCGGCTGCCGGACCGGAACCGGGAGTGGGTGCGGCACGAGCTGACCGACGCCGGGTGGCGGGGTCGGCTGACCATCCGTCACCTGCTGGTCGCGCTGCCCCTCGCCGCCGCGCTGGCCGCCTTCCCCGGCCCGCTGTTCATCCACATCATGGTGCCCGCGTTGTTCCTGATCTCCAGCGTGGGCATCGTGGCGATCTACGCCGACGACATCCGCGTCTCCCGGCTGCGCCGCCACGGTCTCACGCCCCCCGACGACCCCGACCTGGGCCGCCCCTCGCACTGAACCCCGGCCGGGCCCCGTGGCCCGGCCGGGACGATGGCGGCGAACCGGTCGGCCAGGAGGACCGCGAAGTCATCCGCATTCACGGTCACGATTCTGCCCCGCCGGAATGACGGCGGTATGCATAGGGTGGCTGGCATGGAACCTCGAACCTGGACCGTCGACGATCACCTGGCCGGCCAGCCCGCCGACTCGGTGGCGCTGTACCGGCGCTTCGTGGAGATGCTGGAAGAGTGCGGCCCGTTCAGCTACTCGGTGACCAAGACGATCATCACGTTCAAAGGCGGCCGGCGGGGGTTCGCGGGGGCGCGGCCGACGCGGCGCGGCCTGTCGGTCTATCTCGACGTGCAACGGGTGATCGAGGACCGGCGCGTCATCAGCGCCGCACCCTACACCCGCCGACTGTTCGTTCATCAGATCCGGCTGACTACGCCGGACGACCTGGACCAGGAGTTCCACGGCTGGGTGCGCGAGGCGTACGCGGTCGGACAGGGCGCCCACATGGCACAGCCGAGCGGGGCAGCGAGCGCATGAGCGATGAGGACGGGCCCGCCCCGACACCGCGCTATAAGCGCACGCTCGAGAACTCGGTGGGGGTGGCCCGGGAGATGGGGCACTCATACGTCGGAGTCGAGCACCTGTTCCTGGCCATCATCCGGGAACGGGACGCGGTCCCGACCCAGGCGCTGGCCAAGCTGGTCGACCTGGATCGGGTCGAGGCCAGCCTCCTGGAGGAGATAGCGTCGTACGGCTACGCCGCCAGGCGCCGGCCAACGCCGTGTGGTTCCCGCGCAGCGAGCTGCAGGAGAGGCTGGCCGCCATGGCCCCTGGTACCTGGCACGGATGGAACGTGGCGGGTGACCAGGCGTGGATCGCCGTAGACGAGTCACCCTGAGGGGTGCAGGACCAGGGCGCTGCCGCCGCCGAGGCGGACCGGCTCGGCGATGGACTCGACCAGGCCGTGGCCGAGGATCTGCAGGGCGGTCGCGTCCCCGGGTAGTTGTCCAGGGGCAGCATTAAACGCACGCTAACACCCAAAATCAAACACGCGAGGTTTGGCACGGGTGGGTGACGTCAGGTTGCAGAGGGATGGGCGCGCGGATGGATGGTGCCCCTGGTGCATGGGGAGTGCAGTGGGATCGGTGGGGCGCCGCTAACGGGGAGGCTGCGTAGTGAAACTGGGGTTTCACTACGTTAGAGGGCAGTGAAACCCCGGTTTCATTCGGTTCGGCGCGCCGTTCGCCGGGCGGTGCGCGGAGGAGGTGCGGTGCACAGGGAGGCAGCGCGAGGGAGGGGGCGCGAGGGAGGGGGCGCGAGGGAGGGGGCGCGAGGGAGGGGGCGGGTTGGCTAGGGGGTGTCGGGGGGGAACTCCATCAGCTTTCTGGCCGCTTCGGTGAGGCTGCCCGACAGGGAGGGGTAGACGGCGAAGGTCTGGGCCAGCTGCTCGACGGTGAGGCGCTGCTCGACGGCGACGGACACGGCCAGGATGAGCTCGCTGGCGCGGGGGGCGACGATCACGCCGCCGAGGATCACGCCGGTGCCGGGGCTGGATAGCAGCTTGACGAAGCCGTCGATGACGCCGGCCATCTTGGCCCGCGGGTTGGTGGCCAGCGGCAGCTTGAGCACCCGGGCCGAGATCTCGCCCGCGGTGACCGCGCGCTGGGTCACGCCGATGGTGGCGATCTCCGGGTCGGTGAAGATGGTGGCGGCCACGTGGTCGAGGCGGAGCGGGTGGACCGCCTCGCCCAGCGTGTGCCACATCGCGATCCGGCCCTGCATGGCGGCGACCGAGGCCAGCATCTGCACGCCGGTGCAGTCCCCGGCCGCGTACACGCCCGGCACCGAGGTGCGCGACACGCGGTCGACCTGGATGAACCCGTGCGCGTCGACCTTGACCCCGGCCTCGTCGAGGCCGCAGCCCTCGGTCCGCGGGATCATGCCCACGGTGAGCAGACAGTGACTACCAGTCACGATGCGGCCGTCGTCCAGGGTCACGGTGACGCCGTCGCGGTCGCGGGCCACGTGCTCGGCGCGGGACCGGCTCAGCACGGTCATGCCACCGCGGCGGAAGACGTCCTCGATGTGGCTGGCCGCGTCCTCGTCCTCGTGCGGCAGCACCCGGTCCCGGGAGGAGATCAGGGTGACCCGCGAGCCCAGGGCCTGGTAGGCGCTGGCGAACTCGGCGCCGGTCACGCCGGAGCCGATGACGATGAGGTCGCGCGGGAGCTCGGTCAGGTCGTAGAGCTGGCGCCAGGTCAAGATGCGCTCGCCGTCGGGCGGCGCGCCGGGCAGCACCCGGGGCAGCGCGCCGGTGGCGATCAGGACGGCCTCGGCCTTGATCTCGGCGTCCCCCGCCCTGACCGTGCCTGGGCCTTCCAGGCGGCCCTTGGCCCTGATCACCTTGATGCCCTCGGCGGCCAGCCGCGCGGTGATGTCGGCGGACTGGGCCCGGGCCAGGTCGGTGATCCGCTCGTACAGCCGGGCGGCGTTGACCGTGGCCAGGCCGCCGGTGGCGATGCCGAGCCCGGCCGACCGGTTGAGCAGGGTCATCGCGTTGGACGTCTCGATGAGCGTCTTGGACGGGACGCAGTCGGTCAGCACGCAGGCCCCGCCGAGCCCGTCGGAGTCGACGACGGTGACGTCGGCGCCGAGCTGGGCCGCGACGAGGGCCGCCTCGTACCCGCCTGGCCCGCCGCCCAGGATCGCGATGGTGTGCCGTGACATGGTTTCTCCCCTCGCGCGGGTCGCAGTCAGGTATCGGGCGCGGGGCATGCCCGCCGGACCGGAGCGGGACGCCGTACGCTTGCCCCCGTGGCACTGTATGCAGCCTACGGCAGCAACATGGACCCGGAGCAGATGCTCCTGCGCTGCCCGCACTCGCCCCAGCGGGGCACCGGCTGGCTGGAAGGCTGGCGGCTGACCTTCGGCGGCGAGGACATCGGCTGGGACGGGGCCATGGCCACGGTGGTCGAGGAGTCTGGATCCCGGGTGTTCGTCGTGCTCTATGACATGTCCGCCGGCGACGAGACGGCGCTCGACAACTGGGACGGCGTGACCCTGGGCTACTACCGCAAGGCCAAGGTCCGGGTGCAGACCCTGGACGGCGACGTGCTGGCCTGGCTGTACGTGCTCAACTTCTACGAGGGCGGGCTGCCCTCGGCGCGGGCCATCGGCATCCTGGCCGACTCCGCGGAGCGGGCGGGCGCGCCTGAGGACTACGTGGCCTCGCTGCGCGCGCTGCCGTGCGCGAAGATGGGCGACGCCAACACCGGGCCGTACGAGTCCGAGCCGCCCTGGACCTGACGGTTCAGTGTGACCTCTCAGGCGAGGGCGATCACCAGCAGGATCAGGGCGGGTATGAGCAGCGCGAGGAGCGCGGTCCGGTTCCAGGTGCTCTTGAGCGGCTCGAGCCAGCCGGCGACCTGGAGGTCCGTAGTGCCGTCCGCGGGGCCGTCGGCGGCCGACTCGACGACGTAGCCGGAGGGCTCGTTTCCGGCGGCCGGGCCGACGCCGGCGATCGGGACGGTACCCTCGGCCCAGACCGTCTCGGCCTGGACCGCGGTCGCGTACTCGCTGAGCACCCGGACGATCCGTTCGGCTTCCGCCTCGGCCGATGAGTCGGCTTCGCCGGCCGCGGCGTACCCCCCGTCGCGGCGGCCGCTACCGCCGTAGCCGGCGCCCAGGCCGAAGGTGCCGAACGACGAGCGGCCGGAGCTCATCCGCGCGGCGGCCCGGCGGGCCTTGAACTCCGCGGCGGCCTTGCGGCGCCGCGAGTAGTGCACCGCCCAGGAATAGATGACCTTGATGTCGTCGGGTCCCCGCCGGGCGTGCACGCGCAGCAGGTCGGCCAGGTCGACCCGGATCACCCCGGCCCACCCGATGTGGTAATCGCGCAGCGGGTTGACGATCGTGATCCCGGCGCTGTCGGCGATGACCCTGGGCCGCTGGGCGGTGACGTAGGCGATGCCGGTGGCCAGCACCAAGATGGCGGCCGCGACCAGCGACAGGCGGTCGCGGCCCTGGACGGCCAGGTCGACCAGGTTGGCCACGGCGAACAGCACCCACACCCACCAGACGATTATCGCGGTCGGCGAGCGGAACACCTGCGGGCCGTCGGTGGCCTCGGCGCGCTTCTTGCGGCCGACGGGCACGGTTCCCATCCACTCAGGGTATCCCCCGCGAGCCAAAGGGCGCCGCCGCCGACTGGACTGTACTTTCCCCGCGGACCCACCCCAGACGCGACGAAGGAGCGACGAAGGAAGGAGGCGGGTCAAGAGGCGCCCGGAGGCGAGCGGGAAAATAGAGTGAGCTATCCGCTCGTCACGCCGGGGAGGGCCTGGGCGACCATCGCGCCGTCGTCCCAGAGCGCGTTGATCGCGGTGGCGACCATCGTCTTGACGCCGATCCCGATGGCCCGTTCGTCCACGTCGAAGGTTGGCTGGTGGATGTCGAGCGAGGCGGTCGAACCGGGCACCCGGGTGCCCAGCCGGGCCAGCGCGCCGGGGATCGACTCCAGGTACCAGGCGAAGTCCTCGCCGCCGAGGCTCTGCGGGGTCTGCACCACCGAGCCCGCGCCGAGCACGTCGAGCGCCGCGGCCGCGAGCATGGCCGCGCAGCCCTGGTCGTTGACGGTGGGCGGCACGTGGCGCTGGTAGGTGAACTCCGTGTTGACCCCGTAGGCCAGGGCCACCGAGTCGATGAGGCCCTTGAGCAGGTCGGGCGCGCAGTGCCAGGCCTCGTCGTCGAGGCAGCGAACGGTGCCCTCGACGATCCCGCTGTCGGGGATCGCGTTGGCCACGGTCCCGGCGCTGACCCGGCCCCAGACCAGGCTCAGGCTGGACCGGGGGTCGACCCGCCGGGACAGCGCGGCGGGCACCTCGGTGATGATCTTGCCCAGCGCGTACACCAGGTCCACGGTCAGGTGCGGGCGGGCTGTATGACCACCTGGTCCCGATACCTTCACCTGGATCCGGTCGCAGGCGGCCGTGATCGCGCCGGAGCGGACGCCGAGCTGGCCGGCGTCCAGCCGGGGGTCGCAGTGCAGGGCGAAGATCCGGCCGACCGAGGCCAGGCCGCCCGCCGCGAGCACGTCGAGGGCGCCGCTGGCGGCCTCCTCGGCGGGCTGGAAGACGAGCCGGACCCGGCCGGGCAGCGAGCCCGCGGCGGCCTGTTCGGCCAGGTAGAGGCCGGTGCCGAGCAGGACGCTGGTGTGCACGTCGTGGCCGCACGCATGACAGGCGTTCGGGATGGTGGAGCGGTAGGGGACGTCCTTCTCGTCGATCATGGGCAGCGCGTCCAGGTCCGCGCGCAGCGCGACCACGGGCTGGTCGGCGTAGGCGTCCTGGTCGTTCAGCGTGCCGATGTCGACCGTCAGGCCGGTACCCTTGGGCAGGATCACCGGGCGCAGGCCGGCCGCGGCCAGGCGCAGCGCGACGCGGCGGGTGGTGCGGTGCTCGGCATTGGCCAGCTCAGGATGGGCGTGCAGGTCGCGGCGGAACTCGATCAGCTCGTCCTCGTGTCTGGCCAGGAACGCATCCAGATCCGCGGCCAGATCAGCTTCTTCCATGCCCAACCACCCTCTGCGTGCAGAACCTATCGTCGGCGAACTCCGTGATCAGGGCGTCTACCACGCTTATCAGGTCCCCTGTGTGCGCGTAGACGGCCCGCTGCCGTTCGTACGAGGCGCCCCGCTCGAGCACCTCGAAGGCCACCGAGAGCTCCTCGAGGCAGCCCAACCTCGACGCTACCGGCTCCAGCTCGCGGAGCAGTTCGTAGAGTTCGTCGCGGAGCGGCGCGGTGGCGCCGGCCTCATCAGTGATCACGGTCGCGTCCAGCCCGTATCGCGTCGCGCGCCACTTGTTGTCCCTGACCACCCAGGCCGAGGGGGCCGGCAGCGTGTAGCCGCGGTCCAGCTGCAGGTCGAACAGCTGGACCAGGCACTGCGAGAGCGCCGCCACCATGCCGACCTCCCGGAGCGTCGGCACCCCGTCGAACATCCGAACCTCGACGGTGCCGAAGTCCGGGTGCGGCCGGATGTCCCACCAGACCTCCTTGATGCTGCGGATGGTCCCAGCACGGAGCAGCGTGTCCATGTAGTCCTCGAACTGTTCCCAGTTCGTCAGCCGGGCCGGCGGACCTGCCGTCGGCAGGGCGCCGAAGGTTACGGACCTGCTGGAGGCAAGCCCGGTGTCGTACCCGCACCAGAACGGGCTCGACGCGGTTATCGCGAGAAAGTGCGGCAGGTACGCGGCGAGCGCATTGACGATCGGAATCGCCTTACGCCCGTCCCGGATGCCCACGTGGACATGTACGCCGAAGGTCTGAATCCGGCGGACAAGCCATTGCATTTGCTCGACGAGCTCCGCATAACGCTGGATAGGCGCCATGGTCGCGTCGCGCCAGTCACTGACCGGGTGGGTCCCGGCGCATGCCAGCAGGATACCGTGCTCGGACGCGGCTCGCTGGAGATCACCTATCGTTTTGGCCAGGTCCTCCTTAGCCTCCGATACCGTGCTGCAAATGCCGGTGACCACCTCGAGGGTGGACTGCATCAGCTCGTGACGTATGTGCGGGTGCTCACCGGTGTCGCCGATTACCGGCAGCTCGGCGAGCAGCTTGCCCGCCTCCTGCCGCAGCATCCGGGTCTCGGAGTCGATGAGCTGCACCTCCCATTCGACGCCGAGCGTCGCGCCGCGGGAAGGATTCCACTCGATAGCCATGACCGACCTCCGGGCCCGGTATTTGAAATCGTCAGAGTTCGCCGGGCTGGTACTCGCCCCATACGTCACGCAGCGCGTCGCAGACCTCTCCCAGGGTGGCGTCCGCGCGCAACGCGTCCCGGAGCGGGTAAAGCACGTTTTCCGTGCCTTCCGCGGCCTTCTTGAGCGCGTCGATAGCGCGGCCGAACGCGGTCTGATCCCGCAGTTCCTTGAGCCGGGCCAGCTTTGCGGCCTGTTCAGCCTCGAGGGCCGGGTCGACGCGCAGCGGCTGATACGGTTCCTCGCCGTCAATGGTGAATCGGTTCACTCCGACCACCACCCGCTCGCCGTCGTCGATTTCCCGCGTGACGTGATAGGCAGCGTTCTCGATCTCCGCCTTCTGGAAGCCGCGCTCGATGGCGGCCACCGCCCCGCCCAGGTCTTCAACTCTGTCCATGAGCGTCTTGGCGGCGGCCTCGATGTCATCGGTCATCGACTCGATCGCGTAGGAGCCCGCGAACGGGTCCACGGTGGCGGTCAGGTCGCTCTCGTAGGCGATCACCTGCTGGGTGCGCAGCGCCAGCCGGGCCGCCTTGGTGCTGGGCAGGGCCAGCGCCTCGTCGTAGGAGTTGGTGTGCAGCGACTGCGTGCCGCCCAGCACCGCGGCCAGGGCCTGCAGGCTGACCCGGATCAGGTTCACCTCCGGCTGCTGCGCGGTGAGCTGCACGCCGGCCGTCTGGGTGTGGAAGCGCAGCATCTGCGAGCGCGGGTCCTTTGCGTTGAATTCTTCTTTCATGATGCGGGCCCAGAGCCGCCGGGCGGCGCGGAACTTGGCCACCTCCTCCAGCAGGGTGGTCCGGGCCACGAAGAAGAACGACAGCCGGGGCGCGAACTCGTCTATGTCCAGCCCGGCGTTCAGGGCGGCTCTGACGTATTCCTTGGCGTTGGCCAGGGTGAAGGCGATCTCCTGGACGGGCGTGGCGCCGGCCTCGGCCATGTGGTAACCGGAGATGGAGATGGTGTTCCACTTCGGCAGCTCTTCGTGGCAGTAGGCGAAGGTGTCGGCCACCAGGCGCAGCGACGGGCGCGGCGGGTAGATGTAGGTACCGCGGGCGATGTACTCCTTGAGCACGTCGTTCTGGATCGTGCCGGTCAGCTGCTCGGGGCGCGCGCCCTGCTCCTCGCCCACCGCCTGGTACATCAGCAGCAGCACCGCGGCGGGCGCGTTGATGGTCATGGAGGTAGATACCGTGCCGAGCGGGATCTCGTCGAACAGCGTGCGCATGTCGTCGACGCAGTCGATGGCCACGCCGACCTTTCCCACCTCCCCGTGCGCGATGGGCGCGTCGGAGTCGTATCCCATCTGGGTGGGCAGGTCGAAGGCCACCGAGAGCCCGGTGGTACCCGCCTCGATCAGCTCGTGGTAGCGGCGGTTAGACTCCTTCGCCGTGCCGAAGCCGGCGTACTGCCGCATCGTCCACGGCCGGTCGACGTACATTCGCGGATACACTCCGCGAGTGAACGGATACTCTCCCGGCGGGCCGAGCTTTTCCGCGGGCCGGAAATCCGTAAGCTTGCTGTCGTCGTAGACGGCATCGATGGGTAGCCCGGACTCCGAGGTTCGTTCCATAACGCTCAGGTTACTTCGGGACAGGCGGATATCCCGAGGGACGGCGGCTCATGCTGGGCGGGATCGGGCGGCGGGCCGTCCTGGTCGCCGCGCTTCTCGCTGGTCTCGGCGCAGCGGCCGTCGGTCCGGCGATGCCTGCGGCGGCCGTCGTGGCGGGTGGCCCGTCCTCGGGCTCCGCGTCTTCCGGTCGCCGGCCGCTCGGAGCGCTCGGAGAGCGAGCGGGTGTAGGCCGCTAGGGCTGGGCCTTGAGAAGGCCGATGCGGTCGCGGGCGGCGGTCATGGTCTGGCCGGCGACCTGGCGGGCCTGGGCGGCGCCGCGGGCGAGGACGCGGTCCAGGCCGGCCTCGTCGGCCAGGATCCGCTGGGTGGTCTCCCTGATCGGGGCGAAGGTGGCCACGACCAGCTCGGCCAGGTCCTTCTTGAACCCGCCGTAGCCGGCGCCCGCGTACTTGGCCTCGAGGGCGGCGACCGGCTCGCCGGACAGGGCCGAGTAGATCCGCAGCAGGTTGGTCACGCCCGGCTTGGCCTCCGGGTCGGCCCGCACCTCCGAGCCCGGGTCGGTGACCGCGCGGGCGATCTTCCGGCGGATCACGTCCGGCTCGTCCAGGACGTCGACGATGCCCTGCGGGGAGGACGAGGACTTGCTCATCTTGGCCGTCGGGTCCTGCAGATCGTAGATCTTGGCCACCTCGGCCAGGATGTAGGGCTGCGGCGGCACGAACGTCTGGCCGTAGCGGTGGTTGAACCGCTGGGCCAGCGTCCGGCTCAGCTCCAGGTGCTGCCGCTGGTCCTCGCCGACCGGCACCTGGTCAGCCTGGTAGAGCAGGATGTCGGCGGCCTGCAGGACGGGGTAGGTGAACAGGCCGACGGAGGCCTGGTCGTGGCCCTCCTTGGCCGACTTGTCCTTGAACTGGGTCATCCGGCTGGCCTCGCCGAACCCGGTTATGCAGCTGAGGATCCAGGCCAGCTCGGTGTGCTCGGGCACGTGGCTCTGCACGAACAGGGTGCAGCGGTCGGGGTCCAGTCCGGCGCCGAGCAGCTGGGCGGCGGCGACCCTGGTCCGGCCGGGCAGCAGGGCGGGATCCTGCGGCACGGTGATCGCGTGCAGGTCCACCACGCAGTAGAAGGCGTCGTAGCTGTCCTGCAGGGCCACCCACTGCCGCAGCGCGCCGAGGTAGTTGCCGAGGTGGAAGGAGTCGGCGGTGGGCTGGATGCCGGAGAGCACGCGGAGCCGGGACATGCGCAGGATTCCTCTTTTGATCTTTATTCGATTTCAGGTAAGCGGCGGGCGGAATCGGCGACGACTACCTCGACGCGCTGGAACTCCTTGAGGTCGGAGTCAGCCGGCCGTGGCCATCGTGCGGCGCAGCGCGCCCATCAGGTTCATCGAGCCGTCGGGAACGGTGGACGGGCCGTGCAGGATCTGCTGCAGGGTACCGATGGTGCCGACCCGGACGCGCGCGCCGCGGGGGAGTTCGGTGTGATTGGCCTCGCTCCCCCAGTGGTAGCCGCGGCCGGGCGCCTCGGCCGCCCGGGCCAGCGGCGAGCCCACCATCACCGCGTCGGCCCCGATGGCCAGCGCCTTGGCGATGTCGCCGCTGCTGGTCATCGAGCCGTCGGCGATCACGTGCACGTAACGGCCGCCGGACTCGTCCAGGTAGTCGCGGCGGGCCGCGGCCACGTCGGCGATCGCGGTGGCCATCGGCACCGCCACCCCGAGCACGGTCACCGTGGTGTGACCGGATCCGCCGCCGAACCCGACCAGGACCCCGGCGGCGCCGGTGCGCATCAGGTGCAGCGCGGCGGCGTAGGTGGCGCAGCCGCCTACCACCACCGGGACGTCGAGCTCGTAGATGAACTGCTTGAGGTTGAGCGGTTCGGCCCGGCCGGAGACGTGCTCGGCCGACACCGTGGTGCCGCGGATCACGAAGATGTCCACGCCCGCGTCCACGACCGCCTTGTAGTACCGGGCGGTGCGCTGCGGCGACAGGCTGGCCGCGGTGGTCACCCCGGCGCGGGCGATCTCCTCGATCCGGCGTCCGATGAGCTCCTCGGAGATCGGCTCGGCGTACATGGCCTGGAGCCGGCGGGTGGCGGCCTGCTCGTCGAGTTCGGTCACCTCGGCCAGGAGCGGCTCGGGGTCCTCGTACCGGGTCCACAGGCCTTCCACGTCGAGCACGGCCAGCCCGCCGAGGCGGCCGATGGCGATGGCCGTCTCCGGTGACACGACGCTGTCCATCGGGGAGGCCATCAGCGGCAGGTCGAACCGGTAGGCGTCGATCTGCCAGGCGATCGACACCTCCTCGGGGTCCCGGGTCCGGCGGGCGGGCACGATCCCTATCTCGCTCAGCGAGTACGCCCGGCGGCCGGACTTGCCGCGACCGATCTCCACGTCGGTCACCGGCGTTCCGCGCCGTCCAGGCCGGGGCGGCCGCCGTAGTTGGGTGCCTCGACGGTCATCTGCACGTCGTGCGGGTGGCTCTCGGTCAGGCCGGCCGCGGTGATCTGGATGAACCGGGCCTCCTGCAGGTCGGCGACGGTGCGCGCGCCGCAGTAGCCCATCGCCGCGCGGAGGCCGCCGACCAGCTGGCCGGCCACGGCGGACAGCGGGCCGCGGTACGGGACCTGGCCTTCGATGCCCTCGGGGACGAGCTTGTCCTCGCGCAGCACGTCGTCCTGGAAGTAACGGTCCTTGGAGTACGAGCGGCCGCGCTCCCGGTTCCGCATGGCGCCCAGCGAGCCCATCCCCCGGTAGAGCTTGTACTGCTTGCCGTTGATGAAGACCACCTCGCCGGGGCTCTCCTCGCACCCGGCCAGCAGGCTGCCGAGCATGACCGTGTCGGCGCCCGCGGCGATGGCCTTGGCGATGTCGCCGGAGTACTGCAGCCCGCCGTCCCCGATCACCGGCACCCCGGCCGGGTGCGCCGCCTGCGCCGCCTCGAAGATCGCGGTCACCTGCGGGACGCCCACGCCCGCCACCACCCTGGTGGTGCAGATCGACCCCGGCCCGACGCCGACCTTGACCCCGTCGGCCCCGGCGTCGACCAGGGCCCGCGCTCCGGCCCGGGTGGCCACGTTGCCGCCGATCACCTCGGTGTCGGCGTTGGCCTTGATCTGCGCGATCATGTCCAGCACGGCCTGGGCGTGCCCGTGCGCGGTGTCCACGACCAGGAAGTCCACCCCGGCCTCGGCCAGCGCCTGCGCGCGGCGCTTGGCGTCCTCGCCGACACCCACCGCGGCGCCGACCACCAGGCCAGGCCGCGTCCTTGGTCGCCGAGGGGAACTTCTCGCTCTTGGTGAAGTCCTTCACCGTGATCAGTCCCTTGAGGCGGCCTTGGTCGTCGACCAGCGGCAGCTTCTCGACCTTGTGCTTGCGCAGGAGCTTGAGGGCTTCGTCTGCGTTTGCCCCCACCGGCGCGGTGACCAGGGGCATCGGGGTCATGACCTCGGTGACCCGCCGGCCGTGGTCGGTCTCGAACCGGATGTCCCGGTTGGTCACGATGCCGAGCAGGACGCCGTCCGGGCCGGTCACCGGGACGCCGGAGATCCGGTACCGGCCGCACAGCCGGTCCACGTCGGCGATGGTGGCGTCCGGGCCGCAGGTCACCGGATCGGTGATCATCCCGGCCTCGGACCGCTTGACCATGTCCACCTGCTGGGCCTGCTCCTCGATGGCCAGGTTGCGGTGCAGCACGCCGACGCCGCCCTGGCGGGCCATGGCGATGGCCATCCGGGCCTCGGTGACGGTGTCCATGGACGCCGAGACCAGCGGGATGCGCAGCCGCAGGCGGCGCGTGATCGGGCTGCTGGTATCCGCCTCGCTGGGCAGGACCGCGGAATGGGCGGGCAGCAGGAGCACGTCGTCAAAGGTCAGCCCGATGGGCGCGAACTTGTCCGGCTGGTCCGAAAAAGCGTGATCAGTCATGGCACCTTCACCGGGAGCGGCAGCGGGGATGCTTCCATCCTAGTGAGGGTGCCGGCTGCCCGGCCGGGTTAGCGGCCGGCCAGGGCGGCCAGCTCCGGGACGAACAGGGCGCCGTTCACCGTGCCGAGCCCGGAGGCCAGGTCATAGCCGCGGCCGGCGTTGAAGCCCTGGACGGTGACATGCTGGTTGTTCCGGGTGAACGACACGGTGTTGTTACCGCTGCTCACGTCGACCAGGCCCGGCGCGTGCAGCGCCGACATCGCGTACAGGGCGGGGTTGATCAGCCCGAGCGAGTGGTGAGCCACCTGGTCGGCCAGCGCCACGATGCCGGCGAACAGCGGGGTGGCCTCGCTGGTCCCGCAGGTCGGGTACCAGCCGGCCGGGATCCCGGGGAAGCTCTGGTACACGTCGACCGCGCCGTTGCAGGCCGCGCTCATCGAGATGTCGGGCACGCCGCGGGCGTGGCCCACGGCGCCTCGTACCAGGTTCTGATACGACGGCCGCGAGAACAGGACCGACTTCCCGCCGCCGCCAGCCAGCGGGTTGGGCCCGTTATTGCCGAAGATGAACTGGTTGGTGGCCACGCTGAAGGTGTCGTTCCACACCGTGTCCGGCGAGGTGTGGTTGCCGTTCGCGTCCAGGTGCAGCTGGGTGCCGCCGACGGCGGTGACCAGCGGGTCGCTGGGCGGCCAGGTGGTGGCCGGGAAGGTGAAGTACGTCGACCCGTCCAGCCCGACGTTGGCGGCGCCGCTGTCGCCCGTGGCGGCGAGGACCGTGATGTGATGCCGCTCGGCGTCTACGTACGCGCCGCGCAGCGCGTCGACGAAGGCCTTGGAGGAGAAGGTCTGCTCGGTCGCGCTGAAGCTCTGGCTGATCACGTCACCGATATGGTGATTGATCACGTACTTCTCGGCCTGGATGATCTGGGGGAATCCGGTCACGCCCTCGGTCTCCGCAACCGGAGTCTCGACCAGGACGATGCTGGCCCCCGGCGCGATCGTGTGAGCGTACTCCACGTCCAGCGTCGTCTCCCCGGCCCAGCTGAGCATCGTGCCGTTGGTCGGGTCGAACGGCGGGACGGCGCCGGCCGGCTGGATGATCTTGAATGACGGCGGCGCGGGGAGACCGAACTGCCCGTCGAACGTGGCCAGGTCGTTCCGAATCGTGGGCGAGCCGAAGGAGTCGACGATGACGATCGTGGCCCCCTTGCCATTCACGCCGCTGGCGTAGAGCGCGGAGAGGTTGTACGCCTGCTGGATCTGCGGCGCCTCGTAGCACGCGACCTTGTACGCGCTTTCGCAGTCCGCGGTGGTCGGCGGCTGCCTGGAGCTGCGCCCTGCGTACTGGATGTCGGGGTGGATGAGCACCGTCGCCTGCGCCACCGCTGGACTCGCTGCCGCTCCGGCTCGTGCGATGGCCGGCCCGCTCAGGCCAGCCAGGCCGGCCAGGCCGCCCGTCAGCGCCGCTGCGCTGACGATGACCGCAGCTCTTCCTCCCAGATGCACAGGGCCCCCCTGCTCCGTGTTACGGGCTTGGTGTTACCGCTTGTAGATCAAGACCGATCAAATATGACAGCATTCGCTCACCGGACACAAGCCCCCAAACGGTCCTGAACAGCATGAAACCCGGGTTTCACCAGGCTAGAGCGTGGTGAAACCCGGGTTTCAACTCGTTGGAGAGGTCCCCCTAGTGGCTGTGGCCGTGGCCGTCGCCCGCGGAGGCCTTCTCCTCCTCCGGCTTCTCGACCACCAGGGTCTCGGTGGTCAGCAGCATGCCGGCGATCGACGCGGCGTTCTGCACGGCGGACCGGGTGACCTTGACCGGGTCGATGATGCCCTGGACCATCAGGTCGCCGTACTCGCCGGTGGCGGCGTTGTAGCCGTGCCCGGCCGGCAGGGTGGCGATCTTGGCCACGACGACCGAACCCTCCGCGCCGGCGTTCAGCGCGATCCAGCGGGCCGGCTCGGACAGCGCGCGCTGGACCACGCGCACGCCGGTCAGCTGGTCGCCCTTGCGGCCCAGGTCGCCCAGGTCGGTGGCCACATGCACCAGGGCGGCGCCGCCCCCGGCGATGATGCCCTCCTCGATGGCGGCCCGGGTGGCGGAGATGGCGTCCTCCAGGCGGTGCTTCTTCTCCTTGAGCTCCACCTCGGTGGCGGCGCCGGCCCGCAGCACGCAGACCCCGCCGGACAGCTTGGCCAGCCGCTCCTGCAGCTTCTCCTTGTCCCAGTCGGAGTCGGTGTTCTCGATCTCGGTCCGGATCTGCCTGATCCGGTCCTCGATCTCGGACTTGTCGCCCGCGCCGTCCACGATCGTGGTGTCGTCCTTGGTGACGACGATCCGGCGGGCGCGGCCCAGGGCCTCCAGGCCGACCGACTCCAGCTTGATGCCGAGTTCCTCGCTGACCACGGTGCCGCCGGTCAGGATGGCCATGTCGGCCAGCATGGCCTTGCGGCGGTCACCGAAGCCGGGGGCCTTGACGGCCACCACGTTCAGCAGGCCGCGGATCTTGTTGACCACCAGGGTAGCCAGGGCCTCGCCCTCGACGTCCTCGGCCACCACCAGCAGCGGCCTCTTGACCTGCGCGATCTTCTCGAGCAGGGGCAGGAAATCCTGCATGGAGGAGATCTTGGCCTGGTGGATCAGGACGTACGCGTCCTCGAGGACGGCTTCCAGGCGCTCGGGGTCGGTGATGAAGTACGGCGAGATGTAGCCCTTGTCGAACTGGAGGCCCTCGGTGAACTCCAGCTCGAGGCCCATCGTCGGCGACTCCTCGACGGTGATGACACCGTCCTTGCCGACCTTGGCGAACGCCTCGGCGATCAGCTCGCCGATCTTGCTGTCCTGCGCGGAGATCGTCGCGACATGCGCGATCTCGGTCTGCTCCTCCACATCACGCGCGGACTTGAGCAGCCGCTCGGAGACCTCGGCGGCGGCGGCGTCGACGCCGCGCTTGAGGTCCATCGGGTTCGCGCCGGCGGCGACCGAGCGCAGGCCGTAGTGCACCATCGCCTGGGCCAGCACCGTCGCCGTCGTGGTGCCGTCCCCGGCAATGTCGTTGGTCTTAGTGGCGACCTCCTTGGCCAGCTGGGCCCCGAGGTTCTCGTACGGGTTCTCCAGCTCCACCTCCTTGGCGACGGTCACGCCGTCGTTGGTGATGGTGGGGGCGCCCCATTTCTTATCGATGACGACGTTGCGGCCGCGCGGGCCTAGCGTCACCTTGACGGTGTCGGCGAGCTTGTTGACGCCGCGCTCGAGCGAGCGCCGGGCGTCCTCGTCGAACTCCAGGATCTTGGGCATTGAAATCCTCAACCTACGGTTGGATCGAGTTCAGGGGCGACCGGCGGGGCAGGCTCCTGGCCTGCCCCGCCGGACCGCGAGCTCTACTTGTCGATGACGGCGAGCACGTCGCGGGCGGAGAGCACCAGGTACTCCTCGCCCGAGTACTTCACCTCGGTGCCGCCGTACTTGCTGTACAGCACCACGTCGCCGACCTTCACGTCGATCGGCACTCGCTTGGTTCCCGCGTCGTCGAAGCGACCCGGGCCCACGGCCAGGACTTCGCCCTCCTGGGGCTTCTCCTTGGCAGTGTCCGGGATCACAAGTCCGGACGCCGTGGTCTGCTCCGCTTCAAGCGGGCGGACCACAATCCGGTCTTCGAGCGGCTTGATTACTACTTTTTTGGTGGCGGTCGTCACGATCTGACCTCCCCCTCCGGAAAGGCTAATGGTGAGTTGCTAGAGAGGGCGAACGTGGCGGTCTGCCGTCGCGGGGATCAGACTACCTCGTCGCATTAGCACTCTACACTAGTGAGTGCTAAACCCGAACAGTAGTAGCGCTGAGGGAACTCGTCAACACGGGCCCGCCGGAAAGCCGGCCGGGGAGCCGCTCGCGGCGGCGCGTTATCGTGTGCGGTATGTCCGAGGTGCTGCGCTTTCCCCCCGCACCCACCCTAGGGGACCGGGGGTACGCCGAGAAGCTGGACGCGGCGGATCCGCTGGCCGGATACCGCGAGCGGTTCCTGCTCGAGGATCCGGGGCTGATCTACCTGAACGGCAACTCGCTCGGCGCGCTGCCGCGGGCCACGCTGGCCCGGATGGAGACGGTGTTCCGGGAGGAGTGGGGCACCGCCCTGGCCCGGTCCTGGGACCACTGGGTGGACCTGCCGGCCGGGCCGGCGACGTGGTCGGCGAGCTGATCGGCGCCGCGGCCGGGCAGGTGATCGTCACCGACAACACCACGGTCAACCTGTACAAGCTGGCCACCGCGGCGCTGGACGCGAGGCCCGGGCGGCACGTGATCATCACCGACCACGACAACTTCCCCAGCGACCGCTATGTGATGGCCGGGCTGACCGCCCAGCGCGGCGCGGAACTGCGCATGCTGGCCACCGATATCAACGAGGGCGTGCACCCGGACCTGGTCCGCGCCGCGGTGGACGAGGACACGGCGCTGGTCAGCCTGTCCCACGTGGCCTACCGCAGCGGCGCCCTGGCCGACATGGCGGCCATCACCGCCATCGTCCACCAGGCCGGGGCGCTCATGCTCTGGGACCTGTGCCACTCGGTCGGGGCGGTGCCGGTCGACCTGGACGGGTGCGAGGCGGACCTGGCGGTCGGCTGCACCTACAAGTACCTCAACGCGGGGCCGGGCGCGCCGGCGTTCGCGTACGTCTCGGCCCGGCTGCGCGAGGTGCTGCGCCAGCCGATCTGGGGCTGGTTCTCCCAGCGTGACCAGTTCGACATGGGTCCCAGCTACGACCCGGCGCCCGGCATGGCCAAGTTCATGACCGGCACGCCGTCGATCCCGGGCACGGCGGCGGTGGAGGAGGGCGCGCGGCTGCTGCTCGAGGCGGGCCCGGAGCCGATGCGGGCCAAGAGCGTGCAGCTGACCGCCTACCTGATCGAGCTGGCCGACGCCTGGCTGGTCCCGCTGGGGTGCGCGATCGCCACACCGCGGGAGGCCAGCCGGCGCGGCGGCCACGTCAGCTTCTGCCACCCGCAAGCCGAGCGGATCGTGGCGCGGCTGGCTAGCGACGGCGTCATCGCCGACTACCGGACCCCGGACCGGTTCCGGTTCGGCCTGTCCCCGCTCACCACCCGCTTCACCGACGTGTGGGACGCCGCCGACGCCGCCCGCGCGCTGATCGCTGAACTGTTCTCCGGCGGGGCCAGCCGTGACTGAGCCCGTCGAGCCCGTCACCTACGCCGGCTACCTGCGGCTGGACCAGCTGCTCGCGGCCCAGCAGCCCCGGTCGGCCGAGCACGACGAGATGCTGTTCATCGTCATCCACCAGATCTACGAACTGTGGTTCAAGCAGTTGCTGCACGAGCTGGCCAGGCTGCAGGTGCAGCTCGAGACCGGTGAGACGACGCACGCGATGCGGACGCTGCGCCGGTCGCTGGCCATCTTGAAGATCGTGGTGGCCCAGCTCGACGTGCTGGAGACCATGACGCCAACCCAGTTCACCGGGTTCCGGGACGCACTGGGCACCTCGAGCGGCTTCGAGTCAGCGCAGTTCCGCGAGCTCGAGGCGGTCCTGGGCCGCCGGGACCGGATGATGGTCGCGCAGTACCCGGCGGACAGCCCGGAGCGGGCCCGGATCACCGCCGCGATGTCCCGGCCGTCGGTGTTCGACTCGTTCCTGAGCTACCTGGCCGGCCAGGGCTACGACGTGCCCGCGGACGTCCGGGCCCGCGACGTGACCCAGCCGCTGCAGGCCTCGGCCGGGGTGCAGCAGGTGCTGAAGAACGTCTACGACGACGACACCGACGCCACCGCGGTATGCGAGCTGCTGGTCGACTTCGACGAGGGCATGCAGGAGTGGCGGTACCACCACATCAAGATGGTAGAGCGGACGATCGGCGCGCGGCCCGGCACGGGCGGCTCGGCCGGGGCCACCTACCTGCGGACCACGCTGGGCACCCCGACCTTCCCCGACCTGTGGGCCATGCGGAGCCTGGGGTGACGGGGTGCTTTTACTCCCACTCGATGGTGGCGGGGGGCTTGCTGGTGATGTCGAGGACGACGCGGTTGACCTCGGGGACCTCGTTGGTGACCCGGGTGGAGATCCGGGCCAGCACGTCCGCGGGCAGCCGGGCCCAGTCCGCGGTCATGGCGTCCTCGCTGGTCACCGGGCGGAGCACGAGCGGGTGGCCGTAGCTGCGGCCGTCCCCCTGCACGCCCACCGAACGCACGTCGGCCAGCAGCACGACCGGGCACTGCCAGACCAGGTCGTCCAGCCCGGCGGCCGACAGCTCCTCACGGACGATGGCGTCGGCCTCGCGCAGGACCGCGAGCCGGTCCGCGGTCACCTCGCCGACGATCCTGATGGCCAGGCCGGGTCCGGGGAACGGCTGGCGGCGGACGATGGCCTGGGGCAGGCCGAGTTCCTCCCCGACCCGGCGCACCTCGTCCTTGAACAGCGCGCGCAGCGGCTCGACCAGGCGGAACTTCAGGTCGTCGGGGAGCCCGCCCACGTTGTGGTGGGACTTGATGTTCGCGGTGCCGGTGCCGCCGCCGGACTCGACCACGTCCGGGTACAGGGTGCCCTGGACCAGGAACTCGCACGCCTCGCCGTGCTCGCCGGCCTCGGCGGTGATCTCCCGGGCGGCGCGCTCGAACGCGCGGATGAACTCCCGGCCGATGATTTTCCGCTTCTCCTCCGGGTCGGTCACCCCGGCCAGCGCGGTCAAGAACGCGTCCGCCTCGGTAGCGACCTTGAGCCGGACGCCGGTGGCGGCCACGAAATCCTGCTCCACCTGCTCCGCCTCGCCCTTGCGCAGCAGCCCGTGATCGACGAACACGCACGTCAGGCGGTCGCCGATGGCGCGCTGCACGAGCGCGGCGGCGACCGCGGAGTCCACCCCGCCGGACAGCCCGCAGATCGCGCGGCTGCCGCCGACCTGCTCGCGGAT
Source organism: uncultured Actinomycetes bacterium (assembly GCA_963742795.1). Classification (GTDB taxonomy): domain Bacteria; phylum Actinomycetota; class Actinomycetes; order Streptosporangiales; family Streptosporangiaceae; genus Palsa-504. The sequence goes on along the minus strand of CAVUNL010000009.1, from coordinate 6,353 downwards.
CGCTGCGACCTGGTCCTCGACGATGTTCAGCATCGTCCAGGACGGGCGGCACCCGGCCAGCTCCAGGAAGCGGGCCAGGACCCGGGTGCCGTACTCGGTGTGCATCACCTCCGGGTGGAACTGCACGCCGAACAGGCCGCGGTCCGGGTTCTCCACCGCGGCCACCGGCGTGGCCTGCGTTCGCGCGGTCACGGCGAACCCGGGCGGGGCCTGGGTGCAGGTGTCACCGTGTGACATCCAGACCTGCTGCGTCGCGGGGGCGCCGGACAGCAGGCGGCCGGCGCTGGCGCTCTCGAGGGTCGTCGCGCCGTACTCGGCCAGGCCGGTCCGCTCGACCGTGCCGCCCAGCCCGGCGACCAGCAGCTGGAAGCCGTAGCAGATGCCGAGGATGGGGATGCCCGCGTCAAGCAGCCCGGGCGGCGCGGGCGGCGCGCCGTCGGCGTAGACCGAGGACGGGCCGCCGGACAAGATGATGGCCTTCGGGTGCCGGGCCAGCATGTCCTGCGCCGGCATGGTCGAGGGGACGATCTCGGAGTAGACGTGGCACTCGCGCACCCGGCGGGCGATCAGCTGCGCGTACTGCGCGCCGAAGTCCACCACGAGCACGGTATCGAAGCCGCCGGGCACGCTAACCGCCTTCCACCTGGGATTTCTCGGAGGAGTCGAGCCGGGCTGCGGGAACGGCCGCGGCGTTCGCCGCGTTGGGCGCGTTCGCCGGGTTGGCCGGGTTGGCCGGGTTGGCCGGCGCGGTCCGGGGCGCGACGCGGAGGCGGGCGATGCGGCGGCCGTCGAGCTCGGTGACCGTGATGGTACGCCCGTCCACCTGCACGCTGGCCCCGGGCGACGGCAGGTCGCCGAGCACGGCCAGGACGTAGCCCGCGGCCGTCTCGTAGGGGCCCTCGGGCAGGGTGATGCCGGTCTGTTCGGCGAACTCGTCCAGGTTGAGCAGGCCGTCGACCTCGACCTCGCCGCCATGCAGGGTGGTCGCCTGGCCCTGCTCGGTGTCGTATTCGTCCCTGATGTCGCCGATCAGCTCCTCGACCAGGTCCTCGAGGGTGACGATGCCGGCCGTTCCGCCGTAGTCGTCGACCACGATGGCCAGGTGGGCCTGCTCGCGCCGCATCTCCGACAGCGAGGACAGCACGGTCTTGCTGATCGGCAGGAACTTCACCGGCCGGGCGATCCGGCCGACCGGCACCGAGCGGTTGGTCACTCCCGGGCCGAGCAGGTCCCGGACGTGCACGAAGCCGATCACGTTGTCGTAGCTGTCGGTGAACACCGGCAGCCGCGAGTGCGGCACCCCGGCGGCGAGCGCGGCGGCCGCCGACACCGGCGTCTCGGCGTCCAGGAACACCACCTCGGTGCGCGGCACCAGCACCTCGCGGATCTGCCGCTTCCCGGCGTCGAACACCTCGCTCACGATGCGCCGCTCGTCCAGGCTGAGCGACTGCGCGCCGGTGACCAGGTCGCGCAGTTCCTCCTCGGTTATGGCCTGGCGGCCGGCCCGGGGGTCGCCGCCCAGGATGGCGATAACCGCGTTGGTCGAGACGGTCAGCAGCCAGACCACCGGCCGGGCCAGCGACGCGATCCGGTCCAGCATCGGCGCGGCCAGCAGGGCCAGCCGCGGCGCCCGCTGCAGCCCGATCCGCTTGGGCGCGAGCTCGCCCAGCACCAGGCTGACGAACGTGATGCACACGGTGACCGCGACGAACGAGATCGTCGCGGCCCAGCCGTTGGACACGTGCTGGCGGATCAGCCACGACTTGAGGAACCCGGCCAGGGTGGCGGCGCCGTAGGCGCCGGAGACCAGGGTGGCCAGGGTCACGCCGATCTGCACGGCGGAGAAGAACCGGGTCGGGTCGCTGGCCAGCCGTGCGGCCCGCTGGCCGCGCTTGCCCCGCTTGGCCAGCGCCCTGACCTGGCCTTCTCGTAGCGAAACGAGAGCCATCTCCGAGGCCGAGAAGAATCCCCCGATGCACACGATGACCAGGACGACGATGATGTCCAGGACTAGTTTGCTCATTCTCTTATCTGCCTGGTACGGGATGTGTCTGGCCAGTGTAGACGGGATAGGTTATGAATCTCGTGAGCACCGAGCCAATCTGGAAGGCGAGTACCTGGCTCGCCGACGGGCGCGAGATCGTGTACTTCGACGAAACGCCCGGCCTGGACCGCGTCCTGGCCCGCGACACCCGGCCGCTGCCCCCGCGCCCGCCGGCGCCAGCCGGCCCAGCGGTACCGCCCGCTCCGCCCGGCCCGCCGGCGCCAGGCGGCCCAGGGGTACTGCTCGGATCGCCCGAGCAGGGCATCCGCTGGGACCCGCTGGCCGGGGAGTGGGTGGTGATCGCGGCCGCCCGCCAGGACCGCACGTTCCTCCCCCCGGCCGATCAGTGCCCGCTGGACCCGTCGAGGCCGGGATGGCCTACCGAGATTCCGGCCTCCAGCTATGACGTGGTGGTGTTCGAGAACCGCTTTCCTTCGCTGCGCGAGCCGCTCGGGCGCTGCGAGGTGATCTGCTTCACCTCCGACCACGACGCCTCGTTCGCGCAGCTCAGCCCGCGGCGCGTGCGGACCGTGCTGGAGGCCTGGGTGGACCGCAGCGAGGTGCTCGGCGCGCTGCCGGAGACCCGGCAGGTGTACTGCTTCGAGAACCGGGGCGAGGAGATCGGTGTCACGCTGCACCATCCGCACGGGCAGATCTACGCCTTTGGATTCGTCGCCCCGCGCGTCGAGCAGATGGTGGCGCAGGCGCGCCGGTACGAGGGCGGGAACCTGTTCGACGACCTGCTCGCCACCGAGCTGCGGGCCGGGACGCGGATCGTGGCCCGCAACGAGCACTGGGTGGCGTTCGTGCCCGAGGCGGCGCGGTGGCCGTACGAGGTCCGGATCTTCCCCGTCGCCCGGGTACCGGACCTGCCCGCGCTCGGCGAGGCGGCGCGCGAGGCGTTCGGGCCGCTGTACCTGGACGTGCTGCGGCGGTTCGACGGCCTGTTCGCGGGACCCATTCCCTATATCGCAGCATGGCACCAGGCGCCGGTCCGGGACCAGCAGGCACGGCGCGTCTTCGCGGCGCACCTTCAGGTACTGTCGATCCGGCGTGCGGCCGGCAAGCTGAAGTACCTGGCCGGGACGGAATCCGGGATGGGCGTGTGGATCAACGACATCGTCCCGGAAGAGGCAGCGCTAAGACTCAGGGAGGCCTTGTGAGAGTGCTCGTCACCGGCGGTGCCGGATACATCGGCAGCGTCGTGGCCGCGCAGCTGGTCGCGGCCGGGCATGAGGTTACCGTGCTCGACGACCTGTCCACCGGGTACGCCGACGCGGTGCCGCCCGGGGCCGCGTTCGTCAAGGGCACGCTGCGCGACAGCGCCGCCGAGGTGCTGGCCGACGGGATCGATGCGGTCGTCCACCTGGCCGCCAAATCGCTGGTCGGCGAGTCGGTGGCCGAGCCGGCCAAGTACTGGTCGGCCAACCTGGGCGGCACGATCGCACTGCTCGAGGCGATGCGCGAGATCGGCGTACGCACGATCGTGTTCTCCTCCACCGCAGCGGTCTACGGCGAGCCGGAGCACACCCCCATCACCGAGACCGACCCCACCCGCCCGACCAACCCGTACGGCGCGTCCAAGCTCGCCGTCGACACCACGCTGGCCGAGTTCGCCCGGCTCCACGGGTTCGGCGCGATCAGCCTGCGCTACTTCAACGTGGCCGGCGCGCACCGGGCCGGCGATGGCACCTGGTTCGGCGAGCGGCATCACCCGGAGACCCACCTGATCCCGAACGTACTGGCCAGCGCGGCCGCGGACCGCTGGGTGCAGGTCTTCGGCGACGACTACCCGACCCCGGACGGAACCTGCATCCGCGACTACATCCACGTCACCGACCTGGCCGACGCGCACCTGCTGGCGCTGCAGGCCGGCCTGCCGGGCCAGCACCGCGTGTACAACCTGGGCGACGGAACCGGCTTCTCGGTCCGGCAGGTCATCGACGTGTGCGCCGAGGTCACCGGGACCGAGATCGGCGTCGACGTGACCGCGCGCCGGCCCGGCGACCCGGCCGTGCTGGTCGCCTCGTCCGCGCGGATCCAGGCCGAGCTCGGCTGGCGGGCGGACCGGGACCTGCGGACCATGGCCGCCGACGCCTGGGAGTTCACGCAGGCGCGCGCAACCTTGGCGGGGGGGTTTGGGGGGGTCGTCCCCCCGGGCCAGCCCTCGGCGGGGGGGTTGGGGGGGTCGCCCCCGGGCCAGCCCTCGGCGGGGGGGTTTGGGGGGGTCGTCCCCCGGGCCAGCACAGTTGAGCCCTTCGCCCGGTGCGATGCGGGAGCTGTTCCGCGCGCGGTTCGGCGGGGCGGCCGACGGCGTCTGGCTCGCGCCGGGCCGGGCCAACCTGATGGGCGAGCACACCGACTACAACGAGGGGTTCGTCCTCCCGTTCGCGCTCGGCCAGGGCATCGTGGCCGCGGCGGCCCGCCGGGCCGACCGGCGGCTCGTGCTGTGCTCGGCCCAGGAACCGGGCTGCTTGCTGGAGGTTGCCCTCGACGGCCTGGTGCCGGGCCGGGTCACCGGATGGGCCGCCTACCCGGCCGGCGTGGCCTGGGCCCTGGCCGCGGCGGGCTACCAGGTGCCGGGCGCGTGCCTGGCGATCGACTCCGACGTGCCCGCGGGTGCGGGCCTGTCCTCCTCGGCCGCGCTGGAATGCGTGACCGCGCTCGCGCTGACCGAGCTGGCCGGGCTGTCCGTCGACCGCCGCGAGCTGGCCGCGATCGCCCGCCGGGCCGAGAACGACTTCGTCGGGGTGCCGTCCGGGATCATGGACCAGACCGTGTCGCTGCTGGGCCTGAGCGGCCACGCACTGCTGCTCGACTGCCGTTCGCTGGAGACCGCCCAGGTGCCGTTCGATCCCGCGGCGTCGGGCTCGTGCCTGCTGCTGATCAACACCCGGGCCCGTCACGAGCTGCGCACTGGGGAATACGGTCAGCGGCGAGCGGAGTGCGAACGGGCCGCGCGCCTGCTCGGGGTTCCGTCCCTGAGGTACCTGACGGGCGTGGCTGACGTCGACCGGCTCGCCGACCCGGTCCTGCGGCGTCGCGCCCGCCACGTCGTCACCGACGATCAGCGGGTGCTGGATGTGGTGGCGCTGCTGCGGTCTTCGGGCGGCGACGTCTACCCCGAGATCGGGCGGCTGCTGACGCAGGCGCACGTGTCGCTGCGCGACGACTTCGAGGTCTCCTGGCCCGAAGCGGACGTGGCGGTGGACGCGGCGGCGGACGCGGGAGCGCTCGGGGCGCGGATGATCGGCGGCGGGTTCGGCGGCTCGGTGCTCGCGCTGGCCCGCTCGGAGGCGGCCGGGCCGGTGCGCACCGCGGTGGCCGAGGCGTTCGCCCGGCGCGCCTGGACCGCGCCGGAATTCCTGGACGCGACTCCGTCGGCCAGCGCGCGGCGGGTGGCGTTAGGGTGAGTTCTCGTTGATCTCGTCGCGAGGAGGATGCAGTGCGGGTACGTGATGCGGCGGCACGGATGTCCGGCGAGATCACCGAGCTGCGGCATGCGATTCACCGCGAGCCCGAGATCGGCCTGGACCTGCCGAAGACCCAGGCCAAGGTGCTCGCCGCCCTGGACGGGCTGCCGCTGGAGATCAGCACCGGCCAGGGGCTGAGCTCGGTGACCGCGGTCCTGCGCGGGAGGCCAGGGCCGGTCGTGCTGCTGCGCGGCGACATGGACGCGCTGCCCGTCACCGAGGAGACTCACCTGCCCTACGCGTCGGTGATCCCCGGCGCGATGCACGCCTGCGGGCACGACCTGCACACCGCCATGCTGGCCGGCGCGGCCCGGCTGCTGTCGGCCCGGCGGGCCGAGCTGGACGGCACGGTGGTCTTCATGTTCCAGCCCGGCGAGGAGGGCTACGCCGGCGCCCGGTACATGATCGAAGAGGGCGTCCTGGAGGCGGCCGGCGCGCGGCCTGTCGCCGCGTACGGCCTGCACGTGACGTCGCAGCGGCTGCCGTGCGGCACGTTCTCCACCAGGCCCGGCGCGATGCTGGCCGCCGCGGACCAGATCACGGTCACCGTGCACGGACGCGGCGGGCACGCCTCGACGCCGCACCGGGCCGCGGACCCGATCCCGGTCGCCTGCGAGATGGTGACCGCGCTGCAGACGCTGGTGACCAGGAAGTTCGACGTGTTCGACCCGGTGGTGATCACCGTGGGCAGCTTCCACGCCGGCACCACGGATAACGTGATCCCGGACGAGGCCACGTTCCTGGCCACCGCCCGCTCGTTCAGCCGCGAATCCCGGGCCGCGCTGGCCGAGCTGGTGCCGCGGCTGATCGGGGACATCGCCCGCGGGCACGGGCTG